>NZ_BONZ01000012.1 GCF_016862975.1 Rugosimonospora africana | reverse complement strand
ACCGACCAACCTGAACAACGCCGTGCTCCTCTGCGGATTTCACCACCGGGTCATCCATCAGGGCCACTGGCAGGTCAGGATCGCCACCGACGGCCTACCCGAATTCATCCCGCCCCCATACATCGACGCGGAACAGCAACCCCGCCGCGACAACTACCACCGACGCGAATAGCACGCGCCGGAGCGTCATAGCCACCGCCAGGGCAACCCCGCCCCACATCAAGAGCGCCGATCGGGCCGTCCTGCGGAGCCTTCACCCGCGGCATCGCACGGGGGTGCGTGCTCTGTCGGCGGCTTTTCAGCTCTTCACGGGCCAGTTTTATCGGCTCTTCAGGGGCCCCGTCTTCTCAGCTCTTCAGGGGCAGTTTTCAGCTCTTCAGGGACAGTTTTCGGCTCTTCAGGGGCGGTTTCAGCTCTTCAGGGGCCAGCGCTGAGACCAGCCACCGACCGGCGGCGTCAGACCAACTTCCTGATCGAAAATCTCGGCGCACTTGGCGACACACACCTGACAGACGATCGGACCAGCGCTGGTCGCCACAACCCGCACCTCCCGGTTGTGCCGCCCGCAGAGCGAACACGTGACGTCGCTGAACTGGGAGGGATCATCGACCATCCGGACATGCTAGTCGTGAGAGAGCTTGCCAGGCACATAGCGCTTGCGGAGCCCACAGAGCTTCCGGAGCCGACAGCCCCGTGGAATCGGGCTACGGCAGCAGGCCGAGGTCGGTCGCGCGCTGGAACACCGGAGCCAGCGCCACGTCCGGATCCCGGTGGAAGACGCTGGAGCGGATCCGTACGAACCTGGCGTTGCCCACCCGTTCCAGGATGGCTTGCCGGCGCAGGTCGACGGCGAACGCCTCGGCGCCGTGGTAGCGGTCGCCGTCGCACTCGATGGCCAACCGCCGGCCGTCCGGCGCGGGCAGTACGAAGTCGATGCGGAAGGCGCCGATCCGGAACTGCGGTACCGGCGACAGTCCGCGCTGCCGCAGCCGGCGCAGCACGGCGCGCTCGAAGTCGTTGGTACAGGCGGCTTCCGGGTCCTCCGGTGGCCGCTCGGCCAGCCGCGGTTGCTGACAGTAGGCCAGGAGCAGGGCGCGGGCGTCGTCGGCGGGCAGCTCCTCCGGCCGTACCGAGTGGAACAGCCACAGCTGGTCTCGGGCACGCGACGCCGCGACGTTGATGCGCCGGTGGTACTCGCGCCGGGTGAACGCGCCGATCGCGGAGCCCTCCGGACCCTGCGCGACCACCATGGACACGAGCACGACGTCCCGCTCGTCGCCCTGGAACGTGTACGGGTCGCCGACCCGCAGCCGCCTACGTTCCAGCTCCTCGGCGCCGATCGCCTCACGCAGCCGGTGCTGGAGGTACGCGGCCTGGCCGCTGGTGGACAGCAGGCTCACCACGCCGATGCTCCGGCCGTCGTACCGGGGATCGTCGACGATCAGCGCCACACGGCTGACCAGCGCCTCGGCTTCGGCGACGTTGACCTCGCCGAAATCGTCGCGCTGCTCGCGCAGCCCACCGGGGACGAACACAGCGGTGACCGGGATGTCGATACCGGCCGGAGAGTCGGCGCGCAGCGGTTGGATCTTGCGGTCGTAATAGGTGTCGCTGGAGAACGCGATGATCGCCGGTACGCACCGGAAGTGCTCGGTGAGCAGGATGCGCTCGGGCGACCGCCGTACCGCGTGGTCGTACAGGCTGCTCTCGGTGTCGAAGTGGGCGCTGGACGGTACCGCCCGCAGATGGTCGGCGATCAGCGCCCCGACCTTGTCCGACGGCACTCCGACCAGCTGCGGCCCGATCTGCTGGTCGTCTCCGACCACGACGGCACGCCGGGCCAGGCTGAGGACCGGCAGGGCGAAGATGTCCGCCTGTGACGCCTCGTCCACGATCACCACGTCGAACAGGGGCTCGCCGCCCCGGAACTGCTCCAACGCCCGGTCGATGGACATCACCCAGACCGGTACCGCGGTCACCGCCTCGGTCATCGCCTGCTGCGCCATCGCCTGCCAGTGCGCGGCGCTCTTCCCGGTACCCTTGCCGATCTTCCGCAGCGCGGCCGTCCAGTCGGCGAGGGCGGCCTTCTTCCGGTCGTCCAGACTGCGAGCGACGCCCAGCCAGGCGGCGGTGACCACCAGCTCGCCGACCAGCGACCGGATCTGGTCGCGGCAGCGCTCCACGCGCCGGCCCAGGGCGGCCGTGTCGACCTGGCCGACCACGTCGTCGAACCAAGTCTGCGCCTGTCGCCAGCGCCAGGCCCGGTGCGCGTGCTCGCCCGAGTCGGGTACCGCGGTGCCGGCCTCGATCAGGCCGGTCCAGCCCGGCGCCACCGGAGCCAGCCGAGCGGCGAGTTCGGCGAAGCGCAGCGCGTCCGGGCGTACGGTCCACAGCCGACGGATCTCGGCCAGTGCGGCGTCCCAGCCGGCCAGGTCGTCCTCGCGCCAGGCGGCGGCGAGCGCGGCGAGCGGGCCGGGGTGGGCCGGGTCAGAGCCGGGATGGGTCAGGTCAGGGTCGGGGCTGGCCGGGTCGGGGCCGGCGTTCGCGCCCGGTGTGCCGCCCGCCTCCAGCGTCGCGATCCAGCCGGCCATCGCCTCCCGCTCAGCGAGCAGCCGGTCGGCGAGCAGCACGTTGCCGCACGCCTCGACGGTGCCGGCCAGTTCGGCCAGGGTACGGGCGTCCACGTGCGGCTGCGCCGGAGCGAGGACCGCGCTCAGCGTCTCTGCCAGCGCCGGCCACCGGCTCCGTTCCCAGTCCAGCGCGCCGATCGCCGTGGCGAGCAGCTGCCCGGCCCAGATCTCGGGCTCGGCACCGGGCGGTACCGGAAAATCCAGCCGGGCCGACCACTCGGCCCAGCGCGTGGCGAGCTGGGAACGGAGCTGTGCCCGCTCGACGCTCGCGATGACCAGCTCGACGTCGGCCACGGCGCGCAGTTCCTCCCCGTCGACCCGGCACGCGGCCATGAGCCGGTGCAGGTCGGCGTGCGTGAACCGGCCGATCTTCCGGCCCTCGGCCAGGCGGTCCCGGGCGTCGGTCAGCGCCCGCAGGAGTTGCCTGGGTGCGGCGGCGTGCTCCTCCGGTACCTCGATCCGCCGGCCGGCCAGGAACGCGGTACGACTGCTCAGCTCGGCGAGGGCCTGCTGGCACCCGTCGACGTGCGCGTCCCACACTGCCTGCCAGGCCGGGTCGCGCAGCAGGTGCCCGAGCCGGTCGGTCCAGCTTCCTTCCCGCCGGGCCAGCTCACCGGCCGCTTCCCGGAGCGCCCGGGCCAGTTCGTCGAGCCGTTGCTGGCCGAGCTGCCGTACCCCGTCCGGGCGCACGCCGCGATCCAGCAACGCGTCCGCCGCCTTGCGGGCATTGCCGTACGCGTTCCGGCGCGCGGCCAGTTGCTCGCCGGTCGGTAGCTGTCCGTCCACCGGCAGCGGCCGGCACGCGGCCGCCCGGTCGGCGGGCGGGATCCGGCGGGCCAGGTCGGCCAACGCCGCGAACTCGGCCACCGTCAGGGGCGGCGGCTCCTCCGGCGGTACCGCGTCCGGAATGAGTGCCAGCGACGCCGCGCTGGTACGCAGCCACTCGCCCACCTCGCTCGCGGTGCCGGTGCCCTCGGCCGGGCTCGCGCCCGTACCCCCGGTCAGCTCGAAGGTCGCGGACTCCCGCTCGGCGGCCTCGCGCAACCGTTCCTGGGCCGCGGCCAGCTCGTCCTCGGCCCGTTCGATCTCGGCTTCCAGCTTGTCGGCCCAGCGCGCCTCGGCGTCTTTGTCCAGGGTTGCCGCGCGGTCGGACAGCTCCCGGGCGGCGATCTGCAACTGGACCAACTGGTCGGCGGAGCGGCCGAGGATGGCCAGGCACAGGGGCTGGATCTGTTCGGGCAGCCCGTCCCGCAGGACGCGCAGCGGGTCCTCTTTCTGAGCCAGGACGAGTACCCGCTTGCCGTGCGCGACCAGATGGCAGATCAGGTTGCGGATGGTATGGGTCTTACCGGTGCCCGGCGGTCCCTGTACGGCGACGCCTCGGTGCTGCGCCAACCGCCGGGCGATGGACTCCTGCGCCTCGTTGCTGGGCATCGGCATGAGCAACCGTTCGCCCACCCGCCGCCAAGCGTCCGGATCGTCGCCCGGCAGGCGCAGCCGGCTCGGCTCGTGCGCGAGCACGCTGGCCAGCGCGCCGACCTGACCGTCCTGATGAGACAGTCGGGTACGCATGTCCTCGAGGAACCGCCGGACCATCCGCTGCCTCGGCCGGGCGAACAGCACTCCGGTACCGGTGATGTCCTTTGTGGACAGTGCCAGTCGACGGGCGGCGCGGTCGATAAACGTCGCGAGATCCGTCTCGTCCCACGGGTCGACGTCGACCTGTCCGACCGGGCCGCCCAGGTCGATCAGGTCGGCGACCCGCCGGCTGTCGAGGTCGGCCAGGGCGTCCGGCTGCAGGCGCGGCGGGCCCTGCGGTACGACGCGTACCTCCGCGCTCTCCGGGTCATACTCGATCGCCACGGGCGTGGCCAGCAGCGGGTACGCGATCCGGTGCCCGCCCACCACGGTGCGCAGGACGGCGTGGCCCCACACGAGTTCGGTGCTGGCGGTGTTCATGTCAAGGCGGTAGCGGAGATCGTAGAGCCGGTCGTGCAGGCGCCGCACGGCCTCGGCCGAGGCGGCGGCCCGCGACCAGGGCCGCCAGGTCTGCTCCAGCCAGCGCAGCAGTTCGTCCTGTCGCGCCCGGGCCGCCTCGCCGAGATCGCGGCCGGCCAGGCTCGACTCGTCCAGGCTCGACTTGTTTAGGCCCGGCTTGTCGAGGCTCGACTCGTCCAGGCTTGACTTGTCCAGGATCGACTTGTGCAGGGTCGGCTCGTCCATATAGGACAGATCCCAGGACAGGTGGGCGACCAGGCCGGTCGGGATCTCCGGGTCGGGCGGCGCGGCGGGCCTGCCGACCCGCAGCCAGGGGCCGCCGGGTTCGGTCGGCCCCGACCGGCACGCCGGATCGGAGGGCAGGTCCGCCTGCCAATAGGCGTCGGCCGATGGCACGGTGCGAACCGGCCTGTCCAGCAGGGACCTGACCGCGAGCAGGTATTCCACCAGGGAGACCGCGCGACCGTGCAGGGCTCCCGGGCTGTCCGCCTCGACCACCCCGTCCACCCGCACGACGGTAGTCCCCGGGCCGCTACGGCGGCCACTCGGCATGCGGTCAACCGCGGTTGCCGGGGTGGTTGACCGTTCGGTGGCGGCACTCCGGTCGTGGCGGCTTCCGATCGACGGCGCGGACAGCGGCGGCTTCCGGTTAGCGGCGAGGGTCCGCGGGTACTCCGGCGGGCGTGATCGTGGTGGGTACGTCGGGCTGGCAGTACCGGGACTGGCGCGGCCGGTTCTATCCCGAGGACGTGCCGCAGCGCCGGTGGCTGGAGCACTATGCCTCGGCGTTCGCCACCGTCGAGGTCAACAACGCGTTCTACCGGCTTCCCGAGCGGGACACGTTCGCCCAGTGGCGGGAACGCACGCCGGACGACTTCTGCGTCGCGGTCAAGATGAGCCGCTACCTGACCCACATCAAGCGGCTGATCGAGCCGGCCGAACCGGTGGCAAGGTTCCTGTCCCGGGCCGATGGCCTGGGCGACCGGCTGGGCCCGGTACTGCTCCAGTTGCCGCCCACGCTGGCGGCGGACCCGCCCGTACTGGCGGCGACGCTGGCCCGCTTTCCGGCCGGGGTACGGGTCGCGGTGGAACCCCGGCACGAGTCCTGGTGGACGGCCGAGGTGCGCACGGTACTGGAGCGCCATGGCGCGGCACTGGCCTGGGCTGACCGGCGTGGCCCGGTGACGCCACTGTGGCGCACGGCCGACTGGGGGTACCTGCGGCTGCACGAGGGGCGGGCGCAGCCCCGGCCCCGGTACGGGCGGGCGGCGCTGGCCTCCTGGTTGGACCGGCTGGCTGCCGCGTACGCGCTGGATCGTGAGCCGGTGTACGTGTACTTCAACAACGATCCGGGCGGCGCCGCGATCCGGGACGCGGCGGCCCTGGCCGCGCGGGCGGAACGGCGGGGGCTGTCGATCACCCGCCACCCGGCTCCGGCATCGCTGGCCTGGTGACACAGCTGGCCTGGTGACACAGCTGGAATTTGGTGACACAGCCGGTCTCGTGACTCAGCCGGCCTGGTGACCACCCCCGGCCCGGCGATTGCGCCGGCCCCGTGATTGCGCTGGCCCGGTGAGGCGGGCTCAGCCGCGCTTGTGAGCGGGATTCGCCGTGTGCGGCAACTTCCCGAGCTCGCGCCAGTTGCTCTCGACCATGTCCACGCCGAAGTGCTTCGCGGCCGCCTTGATGTTGGCGAACGCCTGGTCGCGCTCGTTGTCGGTCACGCCCTGAACCTGGTCAAAGCGGGCCAAAGCATTCTGAACGTGCCGGGCGTCCGTCAGCGGCTCCTTGCGCTTGTCCGGAAACGCGTACACGGTGTCGGGCAGGTCGCGCTTCTCCTTGCTGGAGAGCGCGCCGTGCTCGGTCTGGGGTTTCCAGGTGACCTTCATGTCCGATCCGGTACCCGACCCCCGGTGCCATCAAACGGGAGGTCGGCGCAGGTCAGCCCGGTTGTGTCGAGCGCTCCCGCTGCCGTGCCTCGACCGCCTCACGGGCCGCCCGCTGGTTGTCCTGCCAGGCGCGGGTCATGCTCCGCTCGGCGAAGAACGCGCCGAACGGCACGGTTCCCGCCAGCAACACCAGCACCAGCTTCACCAGCGGTATCCGCAGCCGCACGGTCAACTCGAACGCGCAGATCAGGTAGACCATGTAAGCGAAGCCGTGGATCTGCCCGACGATCGCCTCCAGCGTCTTGTCGTGCCCCCAGATCTGGATCGGAATGGCGACGAACACCAGGACGAGCAGGAAGACCGCGGTGAAGTAGGCCATGAACCGGTACCGGAACAGCACCCCGCGGCTGACCGGCGAGCGTACCGGCGCGGCGGGCGCGGCCTGGGATGACGACATTCCCCGAGAGTAACCGCCACGGATCCCGAGGTACCGGCCGGTCCGGATACCGGTGACCGGCCCGGCCCCGACCGGCCCAGGCCCGCTCAAGACGGTCCGCTCAGGACAGCCGGCTCAAGACGCCGGCCGGCCCGCGGGTGGCTGCCCGGCGTCGGCCGGTGCGGGCCGCGGGTCGCGTTCCAGGATGTCGCCGTACCGGGCCAGTACCCGGGCGCGCAGCACGGGATCGTTGCGCGGTACGGGCTCCAGGAAGACCTCGTCGAGATCGTTGAACTCCTCGCGCAGCGTCCCGTCGATGCGCACACACGCCCGTTCCAAATCCGCGGCGTTCAGCGTGTCGCGGAAGTCGAGCCGCGCGCAGAGCAAAATCCGGTCACTGCCCACGATCATGGTCAGGATGTCGACGACCTTCTCCACCTCGGGCTGTTCGGCCAGCCGGATGCGGATGCCCCGTACCAGCTTGATGTTTGCCTGCTGGCCGATCAGCAGCCCCTTGCTGGTCTGGGCGAGCTGGTAGGCCACCACCACCAGCAGCGCGCTGATCGCCAGCGCGGCCGAGCCGTCCCACACCGCCGAACCGGTCGCCTGGTGCAGTGCCAGGCCGGCGAAGGCCAGCAGGATGCCGATGAGCGCGGCGGAGTCCTCCAGCACCACGCTCTTGACCGTGGGATCGCGGGGAGTCCTCAGGTACGACCTCCAGGTCTCACCGAGGCGGGCCGCCTCCGCTCTGAGCTGCCGTACTCCCTGGCTGAACGAGATGCTCTCAAGCACCGCGGACAGGGCGAGCACCACGTACCCCACCCAGGCATCCCGGCCCTCCGGTCCGCCCTCGCCGCGGAGCGTGCGGTACCCCTCGTAGAACGAGAACGCCGCCCCGGAGACAAGGATGCCGACGGCGGCGAGCAGCGACCAGAAGAAGCGCTCCTTGCCGTATCCGAACGGGTGACGCCGGTCGGCCGGCCGGCGCGAACGGCGCAGCGCGGTGAGCAGCAGCAGCTCGGTGACCGTGTCGCCCACGGAGTGGGCCGCCTCGGACAGCAGCGCGGCGGAGCCGGTGAGCAGGCCGGCCAGCGCCTTCAGGATGGCGATGCCGAGGTTGGCGGCCAGCGCGAGCAGCACGGTGAGCGTGCTGCCGTCGGTTGACTTGTTCTGGCCCGCCGTCGTCATGCCTCTCATCTTGGCGGTTCCGGGCCGGGCGCGCTTCCTTCGGATCGAGCGGGCCCCGCCGGGGTGGCCGCAAACGAGCAGCCCGCCGGGATGGCCGGAATGACGTGGCCGGAATGACGTGGCCGCGATGCCCCGACGAGGCGTCGTCGCGCCGCAACAGGACGGCGGCCGGAACCGGGACGGCGGCAGCGGGGAGTCCGCAAATCCTGAAAGGCTCTTTCACATCTACTGGATCGGTGGTTAACTGTGAAAGAGCCTTTCAGAGTTGACCCCGGAGGATCGATGAGCCCGGAGCGCCGCACCACGATCAGCGAGCCGGAGGCGATGGCCGCGCTGACCCATCCGGTCCGGTTGGACCTGCTCAACTACCTGATGGCGGAGGGTCCGGCGACCGCGTCGCGGTGCGCCCGCGCGGTCGGCGACACGCCGTCGAACTGCAGCTACCACCTGCGCGTGCTGGCCAGGCATGGGCTGGTCGGCGCCGAGGAGTCGGCCGACGGGCGGGAGCGGCCGTGGCGGGCGCTGATCACCGGATACGAGGTGGAGGGCGCCCGGGACGAGCCGGGCACTCCCCGGGCTCAGAGCGCGGCGGCCCTGCTCGCCCTGTCGGTGCAGCGCGACCAGCGGCTGGTGCGCGACTACCTGGCTCACCGCGACCGGGCGCCTCGGCGCTGGCGGCAGGCCGACGGGTACAGCACCTACACGCTGCGGATGACGCCCGCGGAGCTGACCGCGCTGGGTGAACGGCTGGACGCGCTGATCCGGCCGTACATCGCCGCGACCCGCGAGGACGCCCCGCGCGGCGCCGAACTGGTGCACCTCGGGCTGCACGCCTTCGCGATCGAGCCGACCGCCGAGAGCGGCGACCCCGAGCCGCCGGACGCCGGGACGCGGCCATGACTGCGCTGCGCACCGAGAGCGCCGCCGTGACCGCGCCGGACACGGGAGCGCGGCCGTGACCGCGCTGCGCCGCGTTGACCTGCGTCCCGTTGCCCTGCGCCGGCCGGATTTCCGGCGGCTGTGGGTGGCCGGCCTGATCTCCGACACCGGCGACTGGCTACTGCTGACCAGCCTGCCCATCCTGGTGTACCAGCTGACGGGCACCACGCTGGGCACCGCGTACGCGTTCCTCATCGAGCTGGCACCGGCCGTCGCGCTGGCGCCACTGGCCGGCCGGCTCGCCGACCGGCTCGACCGGCGTGCCCTGCTCATCGCGGTGTCGCTGGCGCAGGCGGCGGCGCTGGTACCACTGGCGTTCTGGCCCCGGCTGCCGGTCGTCTACGCGGTGATCGCCGTAGAGGCCGCGCTCACCTGCCTGTTCGACCCGGCCAAGAACGCGCTGCTGCCCACGCTCGTCGAGGCGGACGAGCTGGTCTCGGCCAACTCGATGATTGGGCTGAACCTGAACCTCGGTCGCCTGGTCGGCGGCCCGCTCGGCGGCCTGCTGCTCGGCTTCGGGGACCTGCGCGCGATCGTCGCCGTGGACGCGGTCAGCTTCCTCCTCGCGGTACTGCTGATCGCCCGGGTACGCGCGGCGCGCCCGCCGGCCCCGGACGACTCCCCCGAGCTGACGCACCCGGCTGGGGGGCACCCGCTGGGCCGGCCGGCAGTACGGGCGTCGTTGCTGGTGGCTTTCGTGGCCAGCATCGCGCAGGGCCTGTTCATCGTGCTGTTCGTGGTGTTCGTGGCCCGGGTGCTCGCCGGCGATGCCGCGGAGACCGGGCTGCTGCGCGGCGTCCAGGCGATCGGGGCGATCGGCGGCGGGCTGCTGCTGGCGTTCGCCCACCGGTCGGGGTCGTCGCGCGGCACCGGACGCGCCGACCCGAGTCGGTCGGGCGACCGGTCCGGGTCGCTCGCGGGCCTGGCCTGTATCGCCTTCGGAGTGGTGGCGCTGCTGACCTGGAACGCTCCTCGGCTGACCACGGCCGAACCGCTGTACGTCGTGCTGTTCATCGCGGCCGGTGCACCCGGTCTGGCAATGGTCGCCGGGCTCACCAGCGTGCTCCAACAATCCACAGTGGACGGTGAGCGAGGGAGGGTGTTCGCCGCCTTCGGCGTGGCCATGGCGACCGGACAGGCGGCCGGGATGCTGGCCGGCGGACTGCTCGGCGACCGGCTCGGGGTGGTGCCGCTGCTGAACGCGCAGGGCTGCGCGTACCTGCTGGCCGGCGCGCTCGCGCTGGTCTGGCTGACCGGGCGCCGCGCGGCAGCCGGTGCCCACGGCCCCGAACCAGTCCACGACCCGGTGCGGAGGGGCCTGGAACCGAACAGCGCCGCGTCGAGCGCTGAACCGAACAGCCGGGAACCGAACAGCGCCGCGTCGAGCAGCGCGGTGGCGGAGCCGGACCTCCGGTAACCCCGCGCCGCATGAGTGATTACCGACCGTTTCGGCTGGGTACGATGATTGGCACCTTCGGGCCATCTGTGAGGACCCATGTCCGGTTTTCTCCGCTCGTCACCCGATCGCCGCACCGCCCGCCGGTGGGCGCTTCGCCGCCGGGCCGTGCGACGCCGGATGAACCGGCGCCGGCTGCGCGTGACGTTGCTGGTCGGTGCGGGCGTGGCCCTGTTCCTGCTGCTCTGCTGCGGCGGCATGATCGTCGGGCAGGGGACCCGGTTCGGCTGACGGGCCCGAAAGCTCGCCGACAGATCCGGCTGGCGCTCACTTGCCGCCGAGTCCGGCGATCAGGTTGATGGTGACCGCCACGATGACCGTGCCGAACAGGTACGAGACCAGCGCGTGCCGCAGCGCGATCGACCGCGCCTCCTGCGTCTCCAGCTTGGTGTCCGACACCTGGAACGTCATCCCGATGGTGAATGCCATGTAGGCGAAGTCCGCGTAGGCGGGGGCCTCCGTCTGGTTGAAACTGATGCCGCCGTCCGGTCCGGTGTAGTACATCCGGGCGTACCGCAGCGTGAACGTCGTGTGCACCAGCGCCCAGGACAGCACGATGCTGGCGATCGCGAGCGCGACCTGGAACAGTTCCCTGAGGCCACCGGCGTGCCGGGCCCGGACGAGCACGAAACCCACCGCGACCAGGCTGGCCACCGCCGCGAAGATCAGGAGCACGTCGGCGATCGGCCGCGTCGGGTCCTCGTGTCCGGCGCGGGCCGCGGTCTGCTCCGCGTTCATCGGCCAGATCACCGTCCAGATCAGCCCCACCCAGGTCAGCGCCGTGGCGTCCCATCCAATCAACGGGGCCAGCTGCCACGGCCCGAACGCGGCGGCGAACGCCCCGACGACCAGACCCGAGGCGGCGGCGATGGCGACCCGGGTCAGAGCCGAGGCGCGCCGCGGCGTCTTGAAGGACATGCACCGCTCCTACCCATATCCGGCGACACCACCCGGACGGCGCGGATCGGGTGAGTACCGCGCTGGGCTACGCTCGTCCGGTGGCCAGACCCATCGCCGTGTCTGGCGGATCGGCGGGCTGCGGTCAGGGCGGGAAAACGGACTGATGATGATCGACCACGACAAGGTACGAGTGCTCCTCCTGGAAAACATCCATCCGGACGCGGTGTCCCGGCTGGAGACCGAGGGCTACCACGTGGAGACCGTGGGGCGGGCGCTGGACGAGGACGAGCTGATCGAGCGGATCGACGGCGTACAACTCCTGGGGATCCGATCCAAGACCCAGGTCACCGCACGGGTACTCGAGGCCGCGTCCGATCTGGTGGCGATTGGCGCTTTCTGCATCGGTACCGACCAGATCGACCTTTCGGTCGCCGCCGCCCGCGGCGTGGCGGTGTTCAACGCGCCGTTCTCCAACACACGCAGCGTGGTCGAGCTCGCGCTGGCCGAGATCATCGCGCTCACCCGCCGGCTCACCGAGAAGAACGCCGGCATGCACGCCGGGGTCTGGGACAAGGCCGCCGACGGCAGCCATGAGGTGCGCGGGCGCAGCCTGGGCATCGTCGGGTACGGCAACATTGGCACCCAGCTCTCGGTGCTCGCCGAGAACCTGGGCATGCGCGTGTACTTCTACGACACCGCGGACAAGCTGACCCTCGGCAACGCGCAGCGCTGCGGCACGCTCGACGAACTGCTCGAGAACTCGGACGTGGTGACCCTGCACGTGGACGGCCGGCCGGGCAACAGCGGATTCTTCGGCGAGGCACAGTTCGCCCGGATGCGGGACCAGAGCCTGTTCCTGAACCTCAGCCGGGGCTTCGTGATCGACCACGCGGCGCTGCGCCGCCACCTGGTCTCCGGACACCTGGCCGGCGCCGCCGTGGACGTCTTCCCCGAAGAGCCGAAGGGCCGAGGCGACGAGTTCGTGTCGGAGTTGCGCGGCCTGCCCAACGTGATCCTCACTCCGCACATCGGCGGCTCGACCGAGGAAGCGCAGGCGGACATCGGCGGATTCGTGGCCGGCAAGCTCGCCCAGTTCGTCGGCGAGGGCAACACGACGCTGTCGTCCAACCTGCCGGCGATCGCGCTGCCCCAGCAGCCCGGCACCTACCGGCTGGTGCACATCCACCGCAACATGCCCGGCGTACTGGCTCAGGTCAACAGCATCCTCGCCGAGCACTCGGTGAACGTCGAGGGGCAACTGCTGTCCACCCGCGGCGAGTTCGGCTACCTGCTCACCGATATCGGCATCGACTACTCCGAGATCGTGTTGACGAAGCTGCGGGCGATGAAGGAGACGGTGCGCCTACGCGTCGTGAGGTGACGTAAGGCGAGGTGAGGTGTGGCGAGGTGAGGTGTGGCGAGGTGAGCGCCCGGCCGGCCGGTCCACGGACCGCGCCGGCCGCCCGACCTGACGCCGCACGACCTCACACCGCACCACCTCACGCCGCACCACCTTCACACCGCATCGCTGTTAGGCCACACCGCCCTTACGCCGCACCGCCTTTACCTGGCGGGTAATCGACAGGCCGCACGCCCAGAGGCGATCGTGATCGGGCAAGCCGATCCGACCTCGGGAGTATTTCGTGACTGTCACCGACATCACCGATCAGCCGATCCGCCCCGGCGCGGCCCGCCAAGACACAGGCCGCCAGGACACCGGCCGCCAGGACACGGGCCGCCTCGGGCCGCCCGACGCCGCCGAGCGGCCGCCGCGACGCGGGCTGCTGCCGGTCATGCTGGCCGGCGTCTTCATGACCTCGCTCGACGTGTTCATCGTCAACGTCGCCATCCCGGCGACCGAGCGGCAGTTGCATGCCGGTCCCGGGGCGGTCCAGTGGATCGTGGCGGGCTTCGGCCTCGCGGTCGCGGCCGGGGTGATCACCGGCGGCCGGCTCGGCGACCTGTACGGGCGCCGGCGCATGTACGCCCTCGGAATGGCACTGTTCACCCTCGCCTCGGCGGCCTGCGGGCTGGCTCCCAGCCCCGGCGCGTTGATCGCCGCCCGGGTGGCTCAGGGCGTCGCCGCGGCCATCATGTCTCCGCAGGCGCTGGCCATCCTGGGTACCGCACTGACCGGAAGGGCACTGCACCGGGCGGTCAGCGCGTACGGCATGGCCATGGGGCTGGCGGCGGTGTTCGGCCAGTTGATCGGTGGGGTGCTGATCGAGGCCAACCCGCTCGGGCTCAGCTGGCGTTCCTGCTTCCTGGTCAACCTCCCGGTGGGGGCGCTGGCGCTGGTGCTGATCCCCCGGGTGGTGCCGGAGTCGCGGGGCACCGGACGATCCCGGCTGGATCTGGTCGGCGTGTTCCTGGTGACCCTCGCGCTGGTGGCCAGCGTGCTGCCGTTGATCCAGGCCGGATCGACCGGCTGGCCGGCGTGGACGTGGCCGTGCTTCGGCGCCGCCGGGGTGCTGTTCGCGGCGTTCATCGGGTACCAGCTGAGGTTGAGCCGGCGCGGCGGCGAACCGCTGATCGAGCCGGCTCTGTTCCGGATGCGCACCTTCAGCGTCGGACTGCTCACGCAGCTGGTCTTCTGGACCGGCCTGGGTTCCTTCTTCCTGGTCTTCGCGCTCTACATCCAGCAGGGGCGCGGGCGCAGCCCGCTGGGCGCCGGACTGATCTTCACCGCGATCGGCGCGGGCTACCTGGCCACCTCCACCACGTCGCACCGGATCGCTGCCCGGCTCGGACGGTGGACGGTGCCGGCCGGGACGCTGCTGATGGCCGCCGGACTGGCCCTGCTCTGGGAGGTCGTCGGCCGGAGCGGCACCCACGGGTCGCCGTTCTGGCTCGTCCCGCCGCTGGTCATCGACGGGATCGGCATGGGCATGACCCTGTCGCCACTGGTCACGACCTCGATGACCGGGATGCCGCCGCGCCACGCCGGAGCGGCCAGCGGTGTGCTGTCGACCACGATGCAGGTCGGTGGCGCGCTGGGCGTGTCCGTGGTGGGTGTGGTCTTCTACCGGGCGCTGGCCGGTGGGCATCCGCACGCGTTCCAGGCGAGCCTGGTGTACCTGATCGGAGTGGCGCTCGCCACTGCTGCGCTGATCCAGTTCCTTCCCCGCGACCGGTCGGGGCGCGAGCAGGCGAGGATAGGGCGATGACCACGAGTCCGCTGCGACCCGCACGCCCTGCCGGTGCCGGCTCCACCGGCCCCTCGTCGACCGGGCACTCGCCAACGGCGCACTCGTCGACGGGGCCCTCGTCGACCGGGCGCTCATCGACGGGCCCCCGGCGGCCGGTGGGCGAGCTGCTGCGCGAGTGGCGCGAGCGGCGCCGGCTCAGCCAACTGGAACTGTCCATCCAGGCCGACATCTCCACCCGGCACCTGAGCTTCGTGGAGACCGGGCGGTCCCGACCGAGCAGCGAGATGATCGTGCGCCTGACCGAACAGCTGGACGTGCCGCTGCGCGAACGGAACCAGGTACTGCTGGCCGGCGGGTACGCGCCGGCGTACCCGGAGACGTCGCTGACGGCGCCGGAGATGACGACCGTACGGGAGATGGTGCGGCGAGTGCTTGCCGGGCACGAGCCGTACCCGGCGCTGGTGGCCGACCGGCACTGGAACCTGATGGAGGCGAACACCGGGATCGCCCTGTTCACCGAGGGCTGCGCCGCCGGCCTGCTGGAGCCACCGGTGAACGTGCTGCGGCTGAGCCTGCACCCGGACGGGATGGCGCCACGCATCGTGAATCTGGCGGAGTGGCGCGCTCACATCCTGGGCCGGCTGCACCGGCAGGCCACCACGACGGCCGATCCAAAGCTGTTCGAGATGCACGAGGAGCTGTCCGGGTACCCGGGCGGTGAGGCCACCACCGGACCGGGGGGCGAGCCGGTACCGAACCCGATCATGGTGCCGCTGCGGTACCGGTACGGCGAGCGGGAGCTGTCCTTCTTCAGTACGACGGCGGTGTTCGGTACCCCACTGGACGTCACGCTCGCCGAGCTGGCGATCGAGTCGTTCTTCCCCGCGGATCCGGAGACCGCGGAGTTCCTCGGCGACCGGCGCGTCACTGGCCGGTGAAGACGACATCGTGGCGCGCCGCGTCCGGCTCCGCGAAACGCAGCAGCCGCAGGCCCTCGGCGGTCAGCGCTTCAATGTCCGTTGTGGACAGTGCGCGGAACGGCGTCACGGTGAGGGTCGCGGCGTCCCGCTGCCGAGCTGTCCGCCAGAGCCCCCGGACCATGCCGTCGACCAGGATCGTGGCTTGAACGATGCCGTTCTGCGTGAACACCACTCTGCGGTGCTCGTCGCTGATCACCCGGGTGCGGTCGGCGTGCGACAGCAACAGGTCGTCGAACGGTGCCACGAACCGCACGGGCGCCGGAGTCTCCGGGTCGGGACGCGGCGCGTCGGGCAGGTCGAACAGCTCGCGACCCCGCTCGTCGCGGAACGTACGCAGCCGGGGGCGCAGCCGCTCGAAGACCGGACGCAGCCGGGTCATGCCGGCCCACGCCTGGGCGTCGGCCACGCTCGCCGGCCCGAATCCGGCGAGGTAACGCAGCACAACGTCCTCAATGGACGGAGCCGGATCGAGCGGCCGGCCCAGCCACGCCTCCACCGTCGTGCACACCGGCGATCCGCCGGCACCCCAGATGCCCCTGGGCGGCGTCTGAACCAGCGGAAGCAATGCGCGCAACGCGAAGGCGAGCGCGGCCGGGTCCCGGTCGGGCCACCGCCGTGCGAGCAGAGTCCCGGCGTCCGCCGTGGTCCGCGGCTTGTCCTCCAGCAGTGCCCGCCCGGCCGTGGCGAGAGCCGGAAGGTCGATGCCGTCGAGCCTCGGCGCATATGTCGTATTGCGTAGCGCGCGCTCCATCGTCGACCGGAGCAGCGGCCGGAGGGTCAGGCTGTCGCCGGCGTCAACCAGATAGACCGTGCCGCGCATGAGCGCGATGCGCACCACGACCCGGTCGAGGATCAGCCGGGACAGGTCGTCGGGATCGAACCGGGCCAGCCGGCTCCACAGCGCGAAGTAGGGCGGAGTGGGCGCCTGGGCCTGCAGACCCACCAGCTGCCGGACGACCGCCAACGGCTCCGAGTCCCAGCGGCGCAGGAGGTGCTGGCGCGCGAGCAGGGCGCGGTTGATTGCCCGCTGGCTGAGTACGTCGGACGTCACGGACAGAGGCTAGCGACCGGGTATGACACTCCCCCGGGCCGTACGCCGGTGGTGGCGGGCGTCCGCCGCACGCCCGGCCACGACGTCGACCAGCGCGGCGATCAGCGCGACCACGTCGAACGCGACGCTGATGAGCACCGCGCGCTGGAACGCTCTCGGGTAGTCGTTGTGACTGGACGCCACGGTGGCGAAGAAGACCGACCCGACCGTCGCGATGCCGATGGCCGAGCCGATGCGCTGGAACGTCTGGAGCACACCGCCGGCGCTGCCGGCCTCCCGCACCGGAACCTCCGACAGCGTGAGGGTCAGGTTGGGTGAGAGGACCGCACCGCTGCCCGCCCCAGCGACGAGCAACGGCACCGCCGTCGCCCAGCCGACGTTCCGGCCGGGTACCAGATGAACCGCCAGAACCGCACCACCCACGCCGATCGCCACGACCGCCAGCCCGACGGCGACCAGCGGCCGGCCGAACTTCGTGATGACCCGCCCGGCCAACGCCGCCGAAACCGCGGAACCGGCCGCGAACGGCGTGACCGCGATGCCCGCCTCCAGCGCGCTGTAGTGCTCCCCCTGCTGCAGGAACAGGGTGAACACAAAGAATGTGGCGGTGAACCCGGCCAGGTAGACGAGGCCGATGATCAGGCCGAGTCCGTACGAGCGCTTGCCGAACAGTTCCAGGTTCACCAGCGAGTCCCGGCGCCTGCCGTACCGGCGCTCCCACCACACGAACACCACGAACACCACGAGCGCGGCGACCACCAGCAGCCACTTCCACCGGCCGTGCCACTGCTGCTCCTGGGCCAGCGGCAACAGCAACAGCACGACGCCGAGGCCGAGCAGGGCCACGCCGACCGGATCCAGGTTCTGCCGGCGCCGGTTCTCCGCCCGCCGGGCGGGAATCAGCCGCAGCGCGAGCAGGATCGCCAGGGCACCGATCGGCACGTTGACGTAGAACACGTACCGCCAGCCCTCCCGCTCGCCGCCGACCGCGATCAGCAGTCCGCCGAGCAGCGGACCGATCGCGGTCGAGACGCCGATCGTCGCGCCGAGGAGGCCGAATGCCTTGCCCCGTTCGGCGCCCCGAAACAGTTGCTGGATCAGTCCGCTCACCTGCGGGATGAGCAGGCCGGCCGCGAGCCCCTGGACGAGCCTGGTGATGATCAGCAGGGTCGGGTTGGGCGAGATCCCGCAGCCCGCGCTCGCCAGCGCGAACACTGCCACGCCGAGGATGAACACGTTGCGCCGGCCGCGGGCGTCACCGAACCGTCCGGACGGCACCAGGATGAGGCCGAAGGTCAGCGCGTACCCGGAAACCACCCACTGGAGGTCGCTCTGGGTCGCGTGCAGTCCCACTTTGATCGCCGGCAGCGCGACGTTGACGATGCTGACGTCCAGCAGTGACATGAATCCGGCCACCAGGCAGACGGCCAGCGCCTTCCAGCGGCGCGGGTCGGGCGTGTAGTCGGCCGGTTCGTCGCCGGTTCCGCTGGCCGGACCCACCGGCTCAGCTCAACCGCGCGCGCAGCTCTTCGGCCGGCAGTACGACGCCGAAGACCGAGCTGTCGGGCTGTTGTTTACGACCGCCCTCGGCCAGGCTTCCGGTGTCCACCGGCTGGAAGCCCATCTCCTCGATGAGGTCGAACGCGCAGCGCTTCGCCGCGTCGTCGTCGCCGGCCACCGGAACTCCGTAGAGCAGAGCCTCGCCGCCGGTACGCGGGAAGTCGCGCAGCTTGTCGAAGGGCGTGGTGTTGAACGCCTTGACCACGTGGGACGAGGACAGGTGCCGCTGCAGCAGCTCGCTGGACGTGGTGTCGTCGGAGTCGAGCTGGGGGTAGACGCCGTCGCGCTGAGGGTGGTAATTCATCGTGTCCACCACCGTCTTGCCGGCCAGCTCCGCGACGGGGATCTCGGTGTACCGGCCGAACGGCACCGACACCACCGCCACCTCACCGAACCGGCCGGCCCCGGGTGCGGTGGTCGCTTCGGCGTTGTAGCCAAGATCGGCCTCCAGGTCCCGCAGCGTCTCCGGCCCGCGCGAGTTGGCGATGGCCACCAGGTGCCCGGCCGAGACGAAGTACTTGGCCAGCGTGCTGCCGATGTGGCCGGCGCCGATGATCCCGATCCGCATGCCGCGTTGCTACCCGGCCCCGCACCGGCTAACCCTGCGGCCCACCGAGCCCGTACGGCCCGCCGAGCCCGTATTGCGCCGAACGGTACGGCGCCGAATCCGTACGACCCGGTGCCAATCGTCGACTTCGCTTTCATCGGTACTGACCCGGAAAATGTGGCCGCGTACCGGCTGCGGGCAACTGTTCCGACCGCTGCCGATACGTTCGAAGTCACCGGTCGTGGCAATAATGCCCCGATTTGTTTGTCAGCAAGATGACATGAATCCGGTGGTCACGATGATGACACTGGCGAAAATCGCGCCGGGATTGCACGCTCTTTTGCGGGAGGATTTCTGTCGACGCCCTCGGACCATTTCCAGCAACCTGTTTCGCCATGTGCACGACCTAAGCATCTGACGATTTGCCGGGGACATTACGGAGGGGAACGGTGACGACGATCGTCTCGACATCCAGTACTGCCGTTGATCATGACACGACCGTCACCGTCACCTTTGCCCCGCTGGACCTGCCCAACCAGGCCGGGTTCGCCCGGACCGGCTGGGAGACCCGGTACGTGCGCGCTCTCCTCCTGCTTGACCTGCTGGTCGGAATGATCGCCGCGGGTGTCGCATTGATCTCCCGATTCGGCTCGTCGGTGAACGAAAGCTACAACCGGGACTATCTGTGGTTCACCCTTGCGTTGCCGTTCGCATGGCTGCTTGCGCTGACAATTTACCGTGCGTTCGAACCACGGTACCTGTTCGTCGGAAACGATGAGTACGAACGGGTATTTCGAGCCGGCGTTGGGTTGACTGCCGCACTCGCCATTTTTTCATTCACGTTCGATTTGCGCCTGGCCCGCGGGTACATCGTCATCGCAATGCCGCTCGCGATTGTGTGCGCGTTGTCCGCCCGGTACCTGATGCGCCGGCGACTGCACGCGGCCTGGGCGCGCGGCGAGCGGCTGCGCCGGGTCATCCTGGTCGGCCACGAGCAGGCCGCCCACGAGACCACCCGCCAGTTGCGCCGCGAGCGCTACCACGGCATGGGCGTCGTCGGGGTGTGCCTGCCCGCTGCCGCCGGTGCCCAGGGGGAGCTGGTACAGCGGCTGCCCGGCCTGCCGCCGGTGTACGGCAGCTTCGAGGAGGTCGCCCAGGCGGTCCAGCGGGCGCACGCCGACACGGTGGTCGTGCTGTCCTGCCCCGAACTGGACGGCACCGCGCTGCGCCGGCTGGCGTGGAAGCTGGAGCGCGACGACATCGACCTGATCGTGGCGAGCACCCTGGTCGACGTCGCCGGCGACCGGACCACCATCCGCCCGGTCGACGGGCTGCCGCTGCTGCACGTGGAACATCCCCGGCTCAAGGGCGGCCGCCGGGTGTTCAAGGAGATCTTCGACCGGGTCGCGTCGCTGTTCGGGCTCCTGCTGCTGCTCCCGCTCGTGCTGGCCGTCGCGGTGCTGATCAAGACGACTCCGGGCCGGCCCGGACCGGTGATCTTCCGGCAGACCCGGGTGGGACGCAACGGACGCACGTTCGTGATGTACAAGTTCCGCACGATGTACCGGGATGCGGAGGCCCGGCTGGTCGAACTCCGCCATCTCAACGAGACCGGCGGCAGCCTGTTCAAGATGCGCGACGATCCCCGGGTCACGCCGGTCGGCCGGTGGCTGCGCAAGCTGTCCATCGACGAGGTGCCGCAGCTGATCAATGTGGTCAAGGGCGACATGTCGCTGGTCGGGCCGCGCCCGCCGCTGCCCCGGGAGGTCGCCGAGTACCCGTTCGACATGCGTCGCCGGCTTGTCGTCAAGCCCGGGCTGACCGGCCTGTGGCAGGTCTCCGGCCGCTCAGACCTGACCTGGGAGGAGTCGATCCGGCTGGACCTGCAGTACGTGGAGAACTGGTCGTTCGCGATGGACGTGATGATCCTCGCCCGGACGGTGATCGCGGTATGGCGCAGCGCCGGCGCCTACTGAGCCTCGCTCAGCACCCCGCCGGCCTCCACGTACTCGGCGCCGGTGCTCGGGCAGACAAAGGCACCGCCGCCCTTTGCCACCAACGGAACCCCGGCCCGCCCGACCCAACCAACCCGGCGGGCCGGTACGCCGACGACCAGCCCGTACTCCGGCACGTCCCGGGTCACCACGGCGCCGGCCGCGACCAGTGCCCACCGGCCGATCCGTACCGGCGCGACACACACCGCCCGCGCCGAGATCGACGCGCCCTCGCCCACGGTCACCCCGACCGCGTGCCAGTCGTCCGCGGTCTTGAGCCGGCCGTCCGGCGTGACCGCCCGCGGGTACTCGTCGTTGGTCAGTACCGCGGCCGGCCCGATGAACACACCGTCGCCGAGCACGGCCGGTTCGTACACCAGCGCATAGTTCTGCAGCTTCACGTTGTCACCCAGGCGCACTCCCGGACCCACGTACGCACCGCGACCGATGTTGCAGTCGCGCCCCACCGTGGCGTCTTCACGGATCTGGGCGAGGTGCCAGACCGACGTCCCTTCGCCGATGCGCGCCCGGTCGTCCACGTCGGCGGTACTGGCGATGCGGGTGCCGGTGCCCTTGTCGGTGCCGGTGCCCTTGTCGGTGCCGGTGCCCTTGTCGGTGGCCATGTCGGTGTCCTCTCGACGAACGGCGACGCACGCCGAACGGTAGCGGAATTTTCCACTGTGGACGACCAGCGGGGACGTGTGGACGACCAGCGGCAAGCAGTGGACGACCAGCGGGGAGCGTTTGTGTACGTCACGATCCGGGACAGCCCGTCCGGGCAGCCATCGCCGGGATCCCCGGTCCCGGGATCCCCGGTGCTGCGGCGGGTGGCAACGACCGTCTTCCTGTTGGGTGTCGTCAGCATGCTGACCGACGTCTCGTCGGAGATGGTCAACGCCGTCCTGCCGCTGTACCTGACCGCCGAGGTCGGCATGGGGCTGGTCGCGTACGGCTTCGTGGACGGGTTGTACCAGGGCGTCAGCGCGCTGCTGCGGATCGCCGGCGGATACGCCGGGGACCGGCACGACCGGCCGAAGTGGGTCGCGGTGACCGGGTACGGGATCTCCGCCGCCAGCCGGCTGGCCATGCTCCCCGCGCACGGGCTCGCGTCGATCACCGGAGTCATCACCGCCGACCGGCTCGGCAAGGGCCTGCGCACCGCGCCGCGCGACGCGCTCATCGCCGACGTCACCGAACCCGGCATGCTCGGCCGCGCGTTCGGCGTGCACCGCACGCTCGACACGCTGGGCGCGGCGATCGGTCCGCTGGTGGCGTTCGCCGTCCTGGAGGCGGTCCCCGACGGGTACAGCTCGATCTGGGTGGTGTCGTTCGCCGTCGCGGTGGTGGGTGTCGCGGTGCTCGTGCTCGCCGTACCGGACCGGCGCACGGGTGGCGGCGCGGCCCGGCCGGCCGCCCGGGAACTGCTCCGGGTGATGGTGTCGGCCCGGCTGCGCGGACCGCTCATCGCGTGCGCGCTGCTCGGGTTCTTCACCGTCGGGGACGGCTTCCTGTACCTGTCGCTGCAGCGGCGCGACGGGTTCGCCGCGCTGTGGTTCCCGCTGCTGTACGTCGGCACGAACATCTCGTACCTGTGCCTGGCGGTGCCGCTGGGCCGGTTGGCCGACCGGATCGGGCGCACTCCGGTGTTCCTCGGCGGGCACCTGCTGCTGTTCGCCGTCTACCTGGTCGCTGCGCTGCCCTCGGCCGGCACCGCCTGGACCGTCGTCACCCTGTTGCTGCTCGGTGTGTTCTACGCGGCCACCGACGGAGTGTTGTCGGCTCTGGTGAGCCGGCTGATTCCGGCCGGTACCCGGGGCAGCGGCCTGGCGTCCGCGCAGACCGTCCAGGTACTCGCCCGGTTCGGTTCCTCGGTGGCGTTCGGTGTGCTGTGGACGCTTGCGGGCCCACGTGACGCGCTGCTCATCGCGGCCACCCTGCTCGCGGCCGCAATTCCCGTGGCCTGGTGGCTGCTGCGCGACACCGGCGACGCCGAGCCGGCCGGCACGGGCGCTGCCGCGGATACTCAGGAGGCCGTCGCGTGACCCGGCTGCGCCTCGCGATGCTGGCCGCCATCACGGTGCTCGCGGTGGGGGCGGCCACCGGCTACGTCGTGTACGCGCACGGCCAGCGGGCCTCCGCCGCGGCCAAGCAACCGAAGACGCCGACCATCGGGCTGTCCGCCGTCTCGGCCGGCCCCCGCCTGGTGTTCCGCAGCACCGCGTTGGGCTCCGGGTACGGGCACGTGGCGGTGGTGCCGCTGACCGATCCCGACGGGCCCCGGGCCATCACGCCGGCCTCCTGTGACCGGGTCTACGCGAGCGACTCCTCGGCGCTGTGCCTGGTGGCCGACCGCGGTCTGGTCACCACGTACCAGGCCCGGATGCTCGACGCCGGATGGCAGATCAACCGCGAGTCACCGCTGCCCGGGCTGCCCAGCCGGGCGCGCCTGTCGCCGGACGGCTCGCTGGACGTCACGACCACGTTCGTGTACGGCGACTCGTACACGAACCCGGGCCAGTTCTCCACCCGTACCCTCATCGGCCGCTCTTCCGGCGCGCAGATCGCCGACCTGGAACAGTTCACGCTCGTCATCGACGGCCGCAAGGTGACCGCCACCGACCGCAACTTCTGGGGCGTGACGTTCGCGGACGACGACACGTTCTACGCCACCGCGGCGACCGGCGGCCACACCTGGTTGGTGCGCGGCAGCATCGCGCAGCGCCGGTTGACCTCGATCCGCGAAGACGTCGAGTGCCCGTCGCTGTCGCCGGACAAGACCCGGATCGCGTTCAAGAAGCACGGGAACCTGCCGCCGGGACAGTGGCGGCTGGCCGTCTACGACCTGCGCACCGGCGTGGAGACCCTGCTCGCCGAGCGACGCAGCGTCGACGACCAGGTGGAGTGGCTGGACGACAGCCAGGTCCTGTACGGGATGCCGCGCACCGGCGCGGCGTCCGCGACCGAGGACGTGTGGACGGTACCCGCGGACGGCAGCGGTTCCCCGCGCGTCTTCGTGCACGACGCGTGGTCGCCGAGCGTGGTCCGGTAGCGGGCGTTCACATGAGCCATCCGACGAACGCCGGTCATACAGCGAGTCCCGGGCCGACGCCGGGAGTCCGATTCATTGCTCAAGATCATTCAGAGGGGGTGGACGCGTGACGGCCGTCAACAGAACCGCCACCGCGTCAAGGATCGTGCTGGGCGGTGCGCTCGTCGACCTGATGCGGCGGGATGACGTGGTATCGGCGGTGAACGACCGGTTGGGCGGCGGTGAACGGGTCCGCCCGCCCGGCGTACCGCTGGCCATCGGGTCAGCCAACCTCGACCACGTACACCACTTCGGGCGGCGCGGCCGCAGCGCCGCGGACATCGACGTGGCCGGCCCGACACCGGAGTGGCTGATCCTGCTCGACGGCGTGCCGATGGTGCGCCGGGCGGCCAGCCTCACCGGCCGGTCGTGGCCGCTGCTCGCCGGCTCGGACCTGCTCCCGCTGCTGCTGAACACCGCGCAGGCGGCGCGTGCCCGGGTGGGTTTCCTCGGCGGTAGCGGGCAGATGCACGACATCGTGCGCCCGGTGCTGGCCGACCGGTACCCGGGCCTGACGGTGGCGGGCTTCTGGGCGCCGCCGCGCACCGACCTCGCCGACCGGGACGGGGCGGCGCGGCTGGCCGCGCTCATCCGCGAGGCACGGGTCGACCTGCTCGTGGTCGGGCTCGGCAAGCCTCGCCAGGAGCGGTGGATCCAGCGGCACGCCGGGGCCAGCGGGGCGCGGGTACTGCTCGCGTTCGGGGCGGCGACGGACTTTCTCGCCGGTACCGCGACCCGGGCACCGGGCTGGGTGCGCCGGGCCGGGGTGGAGTGGCTGTACCGGCTGTCCCGGGAGCCCCGCCGACTGGCGCGCCGGTACTGCGTCCAGGGGCCGCCGGCCCTGTGGCGACTGTGGACGGACTCCCGCCGGTGAGCGGCGTTCCCGGTGCCGATCGGCCCGCTGCGGATCGGCCTGGTGAAGGCCGGCCCGGCCCCGACCGGCCCAGCCTCGACCGACCCGGTGCGGCCGACCGCGGCCCGAGCGACCGCGGCCCGAGCGACCGCGAGCCGGTCGACTGCACGGTCATCGTGGTGACCTACAACAGCGCGACCGACCTGCCCGGGCTGCTCGACTCGCTGCCCCGGGCGGTGTCCGGGCTGCGGGTGCGGGTTCTGGTCGTGGACAACGACTCGGCCGACGACATCGGATCCATTGTGGACGGACGCTCGGATGTGACGCTGATCCGGGCGGGTGCCAACCTCGGGTACGCCGGCGGCATCAACGCCGGACGCCGGCTCCTCGGCCCGACCCGTACGGTCGCGATTCTCAACCCGGATCTGCGCCTCGCCCCGGACAGCCTGGCGCGGCTGGTCTCGGCCGCCTGCCGCCCGGGTGCGGGCGCGGCGGTCCCCCGGTTTACCGACGAGGCGGGCACCACGTTCCCGTCGCTGCGCCGGGAGCCGTCCGTCACCCGGGTACTCGGTGACGCTCTGCTCGGCGCGCACTGGTCGGGCCGGCCCGGCTGGCTGTCCGAGATGGTCTGGGATCCACGGTGCTACGAGCGACCCGGCCCGGTGGACTGGGCGACCGGCGCGGTGCTCGTGCTGGACGCGGAGGCGGACGCCGCCGTCGGCGACTGGTACGAGGAGTTCTTCCTGTACTCCGAGGAGACCGACTACTGCCGGCGGCTGCGGACGGCGGGCTGGACCGTCCAGTACGTGCCGGACGCCCGGGTGTTCCACGAAGGCGGCGGCTCCGGCACCGGCCCCGCCCTGACCGCCCTGAACGAGGTGAACCGGGTGCGTTACTACGACAGGTACCACGGCCGGCTGGCCGGCGGCGCGTTCCGCGTCGCCGTGACGGTCGGGCAACTGGCCCGGATACAGCGGCCGGGCAACCGGATGGCGCTGCGCGCTCTCTGGTCGAGCCGGGGCCGGGACGAGCTGCCCGGCCGGCCGCCGGCGGTCCCGGCCGGCGCCTCGGCGCTTGGGCAGGAGGCGCTTGGGCAGGAGGCGCTTCAGCAGGAGGCGGCACAGCAGCAAGCGCAACAGCAGCAAGCGCAACAGCAAGCACGGCGGGAGTTCGCCCGATGACCGCGTCGAGCCCGGCGGCCAGGACGGCCGAGACGACCGACGCAACCGAGGCGGCCGAAGCGACCGACGCAACCCGAGCGGCCCGAGCGGCCCAAGCGGCCCAAGCGGCCGACCCAACCGAGGCGACCCCGGGCCCGGGCGGTCCGCTCGGATCGGTGGTCATTCCGGCGCACAACGAGCAGGCGGTCATCGCCGCCTGCCTCGCCCCGCTGGCTCCGCTCGCCGAGAGCGGAGCGCTGGAGATTGTCGTGGTCTGCAACGGTTGCACCGACGCGACGGCCGAGGTGGCCCGGACGTTCGCCGGCGTACGGGTGGTGGAGTTGCCGGTCGGGTCCAAGCCCGCCGCGCTGCGCGCGGGCGACCGGGCGGTCAGTGCCCTGCCGAGGATGTACCTCGACGCCGACGTGGTGCTGCCGCCGGACGCCGCCCGGCAGGTGCTCTCCCGGCTGTCCGCCGGCGGATCCCGGTCCGGCAGGCGCGGCGCGGCTCCGCTGGCCGGGCGACCGCCGGTGCGCTACGACGCCGCGGGGGCGACGCTGCCGGTGCGCCGGTACTACCGGGCCCGGTCACGGATCCCGGCGGTGCTCGGCTCGCTGTGGGGTGCCGGGACGTACGCGCTGTCGGCCGAGGGCCGGACGCGGTTCGGTGAGTTCCCCGACCTGGTCGCCGATGACCTGTGGGTGGATCAACTCTTCGCGCCCGGCGAGTTGGAGATCGTGGACTGCTCGCCGGTGACCGTCACAGCGCCGGCCCGCACCGGCGACCTGCTGCGGGTACTCCGGCGCACCTACCGGGGCAAGGCGGAGCACCACAGCATCAACCCGGACACCGCGTACGAGACGTCCGGCGGCACCGCGCGGGACCTGGTACGGCTGGCCCGCAGCGGACCCTCCGGGTTCCTCGACGCGACCGTCTACCTGGGACTGGTGCTGACCGCCCGGATCCTGTTCCGGCTCTCCCGCGACGGTTCGTGGGAGCGGGACGACAGTTCCCGCTCCCCGACCGGCCGCGATTAGACACCGCTACTAGGCCCGACGTCGGTGGGCACGCCGTCAGTAGGCGCGCCTCAGTAGGCGCGCCTCAGTAGGCGCCGCAGCTGGAACCGCCGTCGACCCGGTAGATGTGGACGGCGTTCCCGTCTGCGAACCGGTCGCTGAACGTACCCTGGTTGATCGTCAGCGTGCGGTTCTCGTTCAGCACGCTCACCTGTGCGTTGCCGACGCACGGCAGCGTGAACCTGGCTGTCTGCGCACCAGAAGCGGTGGAGCCGGCCAGCAGATAGAAGTGGCCGCCGTACCACTTGGTGGACACATCGACTCCGGTACCGCGTGCCACGTTGTCCGCGAACGGCGCGTTGAGCACCGGGGCGAGCGCCTTGACCTGTGCGTCCACACCTTTCACCGCGGCGCGCTGGGCCGCATAGCACGGCTCGCGCAGTGCATGCTGAGTCTTGCAGGGGCCGCCGAAGCTGTGGTTGAAGTAGATGATGCCGCGCGCCCCGTGGATGATGCTGCTCCACACGGCGGCGACGATCTGCTGCGGCTGAGCCGACAGCGTGGAGTCGCCGTCCTTGTTCGGGTGACCGACCTCGATGAAGGCCCAGACCGGCTTGCTGCCGGCCGGCGACACCAGTGAGCGGACCCGGTCGATGGTGAGTCCGTAGTTCGCGGGTCGGTGGCAGAGAGCTGCCGGCAGCCGGTCGCTGCCGCCGTTCGGGTCCGGGACGAGCTTGGATGGATCGAACAGTGAGCCGCCCTCATTCTTGATGCAGATGCCCTCATCGGTGAGCCAGTAGTTGTCCACCGAAAGCACGTCCGGGTACTGGTTGACGAAGCGGGCAGCCTGCGCGTTGGTCTCCCAGAAGGTCACACCCTTGCCGTAGTTGCCGTAGACGAGCCGGTTGTCCTGCGGGTACTGCCCGAGAATGGTCTGATCCACCGTGTACCCGCACTTCGCGCTGGCCGGTTGGCAGATCTCGCCCCCACCGGGATATTTGCCGGTCCACGGGGCATCGCCCGGGCCGGCCCACATGTCCGCTTCGTCGGGCAGTTCCCAGCCGACCGTCTCGGCGCCGGCACGTTTCGGGTCGCTCTGGATGGCATACATCCCCGCCGCGCGGATGAGATTCATCTTCGTGCTGTCGGTCAACTGCACGTACGTGTTGATTCCGGCGTCGGCGTCCTTGTCCGTGTCCGCCTGCGACAGCACGCTTTCGAACCAGACGCCGATCGGAAAGAACGACGAGCCCCCCGGCAACGGTGGAGAGAACTTCCCGTAGTAGCCGGCTCCTCCGTCCACCGGGCGCAGCCTTGCGCCCGAGCCGCCCCGCGCCGCGGGCGCTCCGGCCAACGAGACGAGACCCGCGCTGGACGACGCGCTCGGCGAGAGGCTGGGACTCGTCGAGGGGACTCCACCGGCGCTGTGGACACCGGTGGAATCCGGCAACGCGGCCGCGGCCGGGGAAGCGTCGTGGGCCGCCCGGTCGATGACCACCGCGACCGCGGTGAGCCCGGCGACAAGTGCGACCGCCGCGCCGACGATCAGCACGAGCCGGATCCGCGCCCTACGCTGGAGAATCACACGCTCACCTCATTGGCCTCCGACGCCAGCGCCGGTCTCGGCGCCGGTCGTGATGTCCACCGTGGACAGCTTCATGGCCCGCGCCACGACCTCCGCCCGCGCCGGCCAACTGTGCTGTTCGGCAAAGGATCGACGGGCCCGGACCAGCGAGCCTGCCGCGGAACCCGCACCCTCCCCCGATCGCTGGTCGGCGAGGCGCTCATGGCCCAGCGCTGCCGCCGTCTTGGCGAACTCCCCGACGTCGCTCGTGATGCGAACCAGATCGGTGTTGAGCCAGCGGGTGGCGGGCAGGTCGGTGCTGACCGTCGGCAGGCCGGCGGCCAGATATTCCAGCGTCTTGAGCGGGAAGGAAGCGCGGTTGAACTCCGAGTCGACGTACGGCGTCAGCCCCACATCGATGACTCCCAGATAGGACGGGAGCGACTCGTACGGCTGGAAGCCGACCCACTGCACCTCGGGCCGGGCACACAGCCGGGCGAAGCGCTCCGGCTCCCAGCGCGGATCACACGGTCCCACCAGCAGCAGCGAACACCCCCCGGCGACGACCGCCTCGAGGAGGGCGATGTCGATGCGGGCGGACAACTGGCCCACCACGCCGGCGATCGGGCGCGGCAGTCGTACGTCCGGGGCCGGAGCGACCCGATCGAGGTCGGCGTAGGGCTCGGTCCGCACCCCGTTGGGTACGAGCAGCACGTCGGCGCCCAGTGCCTGCCAACGGTCGCGGAGCGGCTCTGAAACGGCCATGACCAGATCGGCGGCGTCCAGGGAGTACCTTTCGTCGGCCCGAACGCGTGCGGCCGAGATCCCCATCAGCGCCGCGCCGGCGACAAAGTCATCGGTGCCGTACAGCACGTCGGTCACGCCGTCGCCCCAGCCTCCGAGCATCCGTCCGAGCCGTGCGTCCAGAACGGCGTCCGGCCGGCGGCCGAGCCGGCGCAGCGCCCACGAGATCTGTGACCGGACCAGGATCGGCGACGTTCTCCGGATGCCTGGGCGACTGTGGAACGGCAGCACTGCCGGAAACAGCGCGGTGATGTTGTCCGCGACCGGGCGCAACCTGGGCATCGGGATGCGGCCGGTGCCGTAGCGGGTGCTGGAGCGGGTGATGGGTGACACCGGAAGGTCCACCCAGAGGATGTCCGCGTAGCGGGTCAGCGCGGTGGCCAGCATCCGGTGCGTCCCGGCCACACCGTGCCAGGGTCGGCCGCCGCCGAAGACAACCAGCGGAAAGCCCGCCCGTCCACCCGCCCTCTGGAATTTCGCCTGATCACCGTGTCTTCCTGGCACGTCTAGCAGCCTGCGGCATCCACAGTGGAGCACGCAAACAGCTCGGCTGTCGGCATCCCGACCTGGGGTGCGGCCGATCGGCCCGTTGCGTGAATCGCCTGCGCTCGTAGGGTCTGGATGGCACCAGAACCGTTCGCGGCGCAACGCGGAGAGTCAGGAGTGTGCATGGCCGGGTTGAGGGTCGTCGTCTACCCGCACGCGATGACCGTGGGTGGCAGCCAGCTCAACGCGATCGAACTCGCAGCCGCCGTGCGCGACCTGGGTCACGAAGTCGCCGTGCTCGGCGAGCCCGGGCCGCTGGTCGAGCAGGTACAGGCCCTGGGTCTGGAGCACCTGCCGATCCCACGCGACCGTCAGCGCCCGTCCCTTCCGGTCGCCGCCCGGCTGCGCCGGCTCATCCAGCTCCGCCGCCTGGACATCGTGCACGGGTACGAGTGGCCACCCGGCCTCGAGGTGGCGGCCGCAGCCTTCGCCCGGCCCGGCACCGCCGCTGTGTGCACAGTGATGTCCATGGCTGTCGCGCCGTTTCTGCCGGCGTCCATGCCCCTGGTCGTGGGCACCCAAGAGCTGTGCGACCGGACCGCCGAGGGCCGCAGCGGCCCGGTCTACCTGATCGAGCCGCCGGTCGACGTGGTGCGCAACGCACCCGGCCATCCGGTGGCTGCCTTCCGGGAGCGATTCGGCTTGCTCGACTCTGGCGCACCAGGCGAGGCTGATGCGTCCGGCGGCGTCGCGCCACCTCGAGTGTTCGACCTGGTGATGGTCTGCCGGCTGGTACCCGAGCTGAAGCTGGAGGGCATCCTGACCGCCATCGACGTGGTGGGTGCGCTCGCTCGGCAGCGGCCGGTACGGCTGACCATCGTGGGCGACGGGCCGGCGGCGGACGCCGTACGGGAACGGGCCGCAGCGGCGAACACGGTCGCCGGCCAACGGGCGGTGGTGCTGACCGGTCAGCTGGACGATCCCCGTCCGGCGTACGCGGCGGCCGACGCGGTGCTGGGCATGGGCGGATCCGCGCTACGCGGGCTGGCGTTCGGTCGGCCCCTGGTGGTGCAGGGCGAGCACGGCTTCTGGGAGCTGCTGACCCCGCAGAGCTGCGAGACGTTCCTGCGTCAGGGCTGGTACGGCGTCGGTGACGGCGAGCGGGCCGGCGCCGACCGGCTGCGGGGCATCCTCGACCGGCTGATCGGTGACGAGGGACTATGCCGAACGCTGGGCGAGTACGGACGGCGGCTTGCGGTTGAACGGTTCAGCCTGCAGCGCGCCGCAGCGGTGCAGGAAGACATCTACCGGCGAGCCCTCGGCCAGCCGGCACATGTCGTGACGAGTGCCGCCGAGGGCGCGCGGGCAGCCATCAGCCTGGCCGGGTACAAGATGCACCGGCGGTACCAGCGACTGCGCGGCCTGGCCGCTCGCGACGACTTCAACGCGAAGGCGAAGGTCCAGACGTCCGCTGGATGAGCCACCCGGCCCGGGTTGGCCTCGGGCCGTCAGTCGACCGCCTCGACCGTCCGCAGGGTACGCAGCACGCCGCGCATGCGGTAGACCAGCAGCGCCATCGCGGCGACTCCGGCCACGCCTGCGACGCCGAGGGCGAACAGGTCCACGGGGATCACCCGAGCGGCCACGAGTGCCACCATCGCGGCGGCGAGGGCACCCAGGGCCGGTATGGCGACCCTGGCGCCGAGTGCCCCCGGCGAGATGCCGGTCTTGTTCAACTCGTACAGGTAGAGCGGGAGGACCACGAGCAGAGCGACCGCGAACTGGGCCGCGCCGGCACCGCCGACGCCGGCCGCCCGCGCGCCGAACTCCACCGCGGCCACCAGCGCGAGCAGCCAGACCACCTGAGCCACCAGTACCACCCGGGTGTTGGCGAGCACCACGAAGTAGTCGTACACGAGCTCGAACAGGATCCGCAGCGCACCCAGCAGTCCCAGCCAGGGCAGCACGGCGGCGGAACCCGCCCACTGGTGACCGTAGACGAACCGGATCAGCGGCCCGGCGCTCGCGGCGAGCAGCGCGCATGCGGGCAGAGTCACCGCCGCCAGCAGATCGGCCGTGGACAGGAAGCTGAGTCGCATCGCGGCCCGATCGTGCTGCAATCGGGCCAGTGCTGCCGGCGCGACCGACCGAACCGGCTGGGAGAACATGCTGACCGGCCAGTTGGACAGGTTCACCGCGAGAACGTAGAGGCCCAGCGGTACCGGGCCGAGAACGGTACCCACGATGATCTTGTCCACATTGGACACGGCGAACACGATGGCGCTGGAGCCGGCGAGCGGTAGGCCGAACTTCAACAGATCGCGGACCTTGTCCGGGTCGAAGCCGAATCGGATTCCCTGCGGGGCGAACGCGATGTACAGCACCGCGCCGCCGAGCGCACCAGCGATCTGACCGACCGCCAGGCTCATCGCGCCCAGGCCGGCCAGGGCGCAGACGACCGACGTTCCGGAGTTGAGCCAACTGGTGGTGAGACTGCAAATCATCTTGCGGTCCTGGCGGAATTCGCGTTGCAGGATCGCGGCGGGGACCGAGACGAGCCCGTCGATGATGACGCTGGCCGCGAGTACCCGCACGACCGGCGCGGCCTGCGGGGCGCCCATCGCCTGGCTGAACGCCGGCGCGCCGAGGAAGCAACCGAGGTAGATGACGACGCTGGACACCACGGAGATGGTGGCCACGCTCGGCGCGATCGCCCGCGGGTCACCCGGCCAGCGCACGATGGCGAGGCTCACGCCGAGTTCGTTGAAGCTCAGCACCGCCAGCAACGCCACCATCGCGACCGCGAACGTGCCGAACTGCGCCGGCCCGAGGATGCGAGCCATCACGATGCCGATGGCCAGCGTGCTCAGGCGGCTGGCGGCGGTACTGGCAAAGCTCCACCCCAACGCCCGGCTCGCCCGGGAAAACAGCGAGCCGGGCTCGGCAACGTCTGACTTCATACCCTCATCCTGTGGAGTCCGGCAGGAACATCGCGTCGTCCCAGTAGTTGTTCTTGGAGGCCGTGCCCGGGAATCCCGAGCCGTAGCGGTAAGCGCCACCGTTCGTCGCGACGTGCAGGGGTGGCTTGTTCACCTGGGACGTGAAGACATTGAGCGTAGCCGAATAGTATCCGACCGTAGTCGAGTACGACACCACGTACGTGGTGTTCGGCGTGATGCGAACCGGTGTCGAGAAGGTGACCATCTGCCAGCCCGAACTCGTCTCGTTGCTGAAGGTGGCCGTCGCCAGTAGAACGCCAGTGGATGTCCACAGTGAACCCTGGTGCACACCGGTGTTCATGGAACCCTTGTAGAACCGGACGCCGGTGACCACGCCGGGCGCGTCGGCGAAGAACTTCAGGCCCACCTCGATGGCCTTCGGGTCATTCCAGTTCGACGTGGCCGGGCTGTCGTCGTTGGTGAACATGCCCACCACGCCCGAGGGCAGCGGCGACGGACTGACCGGCGGCCCGTCGCTGATCGTCGGCGTCGGACTCGCCGGCGCGGTGGTCGAGGAAGACGTCGTTGGAGGAGGAGGCACGGACGGGGTCGGCGATCCGGTCGGCCCGGCGCCCGGCAGGAACAGCGGATCCACCCAGTAGTTGCTGGACTGGTACGAACTGGAGGGGAAGGCGTCGGAGCCGTAGCGGTACACGCCGTTGCCGCCGCTCGGCGCGGTCAGCGCACCGCTGACCAGGGGCGAGCCGAACGCGTTGGCGTCGGCCGCGTAGTGGCCGAACGGCGCGTAGTACGACACCACATACGTGCTGCCGGCGCTGACCGACACCGGCGTGTCGAAGTGCGCGGTCTGCCAGCCGGTACCGGTCTCGCTGCCGAACGTGACCCGGGCCAGCAGCACGCCGGTGCCCGTCCAGAGGCTGCCGGTGTGCGGTCCGGTGTTGCCGTCGCCCTTGTAGAAGCGCACGCCCACCACGGACCCGTTGACCGACGGAGTGAACTTGACACCGACCTCGGTGGCATTGGTGTCCGCGGTGGCCGGGACCACGGGCACCGCGCCCGTGGCGAACAGCGTGTTGAGGCCCGTGTAGGACTCGGTCGTGAACGACCAGGTCGTGGTCCCGGTGACCGCCTTGCCGGTCAGGTCGTGCCCCTGCACGCTTGCCGTGTATCCCATGCCGGCGGCCAGTGGGGCGGACGGCGTGAAGGTCGCGGACTTCGATCCGGCGTCGTAGGTCGTGGTCCCGGCGACCGCCCCGCCAGGGCCGGTCAGCGTGAACCGCACCGACGTCGGATCGAGTGCCTTGGAGAAGGCCGCCACGACGGACGTCGACGTGGGCACGTACAGGGCGTTGGCGCTCGGCGTGTTCGACATCACCGTCGGCACGACCGTGCTTTCGTCCTGGAACAGTACGTCCACGTAGTAGTTGGCCGCCTGGAAGGTGTTCGTCGGGAAGCCGGTGCCGGCCCGGTAGAGCCCGTTGCCGCCGACGTCACCGGATCTGGGCGTGCTCAGCGGCCCGGCGGAGGAGCCGGCGTAGATGAACGACCAGTTGTCCGCCGAGTAGTGCCCGCTCGGGGCGTAGTACGAGGCGACGTAGGTGGTGTTGGCGGTGACCGCCACCGGCGTGCTGAAAGTGAGTGTCTGCCAGCCGTTGGCGGTCTCGTTGACGAACGTGCCGGTGGCCAGCTTCGTCCCGGTGCTGGACCACAGCGTGCCGGTGTGCGTACCGGTGTTGCCGGAACCCTTGTAGAAACGCACCCCGGTGATGAAGCCGTCGTCGTGCGGGACGACCTTCACGCCGACCTCGACCGACGAGCTGTCGTTCGCCGCCGGGACGGCCGGGGTCACATTGCCGAACAAGCTGGCCAGACCGGTGAGTTTGAGGTGCAGGCTGGCCGGCGTGGAGCCGATGTTCACGCTGTCGTCGACACCGCGTACGAAGACGGTCTCATCGGTCACCCCGGCCGCGATGAACGTGTAGGACCACGGTCCCGTGCCGTTCGCCCGGTGCCAGGTGGTCCCGCCGTCGGTGGACACCTCGACCGCCGCGACGTGGCCGCCCACGTCCGACGCGCTGCCCATCAGAGTGACCTGAGCGCCGTTGGCGACCGTGCTGTCCGCAGCGGGCGCGGTGATCGTCACGGTGGGAGCCTGGGTGTCGGCGGACGCCGTGGCCGGCGTGAGCCCTGCCATCAGCGTGGCCGGCTGCACGCCCATGTCCGCGAACAGGTTGACGGTCGCCTGCTGCATGCTCGGGTCCGCCGGCGGCTCCGTGCCGTCGTGGTCGTCGTCCAAGCCCCAGGCCCACTGGATGGTACCGGCGCCGAAGACCAGCGCTCCGCTCGGCGCACGGTACAGAGTCATGTGGTGGGTTGTCGTACCGGGCGCCACGCGGAGGCCGAAGTCCTGCAGGTACTGCGGGGTGTCGCCGACGGTGGTCGACAGGTCGATCAGGCCGGCGGGCCGGAACCCGTTGTCCAAGTCCTCATCGGACTCGTACCCGACGGTGTGCGGAGTCAGCGTCGATGTCTGGCCCAGGGCCGCCTGCCGGGCGACCCCGCTGTAGCGCCACAGACGGAACAGCCCCTCGTCCGGCGGCACCTGCAGCGCCAGGTCGTCGCTGTTGGCCATGTAGGCCGTGCCGGTCAGCGCGTTCTCCGGCTGGCCGCCGTCGTACGGCGGGCTCATCGTCGGATCCCGCCAGGTGCCGGTCCAATCGTCGGTGGGATCGAGCTTGTGGCCCGGATCCCAGGTCTCCTTGTAGGTCACCAGGGTCCGGTAGTCGGTGGAGCTGCCGTCCTCGCTCGGCTCCCAGCGGGTCTTCCAGTACACCTCGTTGCCGCTGAAGAAGGCGAGGTTCACGCCCGCGTCCCGGGCCGCCTCGACGTTGTCGCGCTCGTTCTCCGACCAGTACTCGTCGTGCCCCACCGACAGGAAGATGTTGTGGTTCCGGATGAGCGAACCGTAGCGGTCGGCGTCGACATCCGTCGTGTAGCTGACGTCGTAGCCGTTGCGTTCCAGGAACCGGATCATCGGATACTCGTTGCTGAACAGGAAGTCACGTCCGCTGTTGTCGCCGCGAGTCGCGAATGGACGGTTGTAGCTCAGCTTGTAGGCACGCCCGTTGTCGAAGCCGTGGTAGAAGTCCGCGCCGCCGTACATGTTGTACGCCTGCCAGGTGGCATCGGACGTCTTGAACAGCATCTGCGAGTGGCTGGCGTCATTGCGCACGATGAACGTGATCTGGCTCTTGCCCTGGTTGTCGGTGCGCTTCAGGGTGGCCACGTACACGCCGGACACCGCTGTGACCGGCACCGGCCAGGAGGCGGTGACGGCCCAGCTACCGCAGTCGTAGATCTCGGTGTCCGGGTCGAACAGGCAGTTGTCGGGCTGATGCTCCGCGACATTCGCGATCGGCGTGACGCTGTCGATGTAGCGGGCGCCGTCGCCCTTGTAGTAGCCCAACCGGTAGATATCAATGGTGTACTGGGGCGCATCGGTCTTTATCTTGAAGTTGATGGTCTGTCCGATGTTGACGCTGATGTCGGTGGCGAACCCCTGGATGGTGTCGTCCCCCGATCCATGGATGTCCCAGACCGATTCCGGCGTGCCGTCCTTGGCGTTCTCGCAGACGATCGGGTTGGGGGAGCAGGAATCCGCTTGTGCCGGGCTGCCCACACCGCCGACTCCGGCAATGAGGATCGACAGCACACCGGCGACCGCGCTGGCCGGCCGCCAGACCCGCCGCACCTGCCGCGACAACCACGCCCGCGTCCACGCCTCCGGCGCCGAGCCGGCCCGGCCGGTCAGCACCCGGGCGATGGGAAGTCGTTCCGCCAGCCTCCGGCGCGCCGGCGCGTGCGGAACCTCCGGCGACGGCGCCGCCGGTCTTAGTCCGAAATGTTCGCCGTCCACGGCCCTCACCTCACGAAGAATGACAGTCACCGTGTCCCCCAGGACGACAAGCCGAACGCTATGTACATCTCGACTACTGGACAACTGACCGTCCATCCGGCACCGATCGCCACCCGGATGGTGGCGCGGTCGGCCAACAGGCCGGGGCCGTAGACCGTCAGGCGTCCCCCCGTGCCGGAGTGGACTGACCGTTTGACCGCCGTTCGGTCGTGACGGCGATCGACCCGGCCGCTTCCCTCGGCATTCGGGGCAGAACCATCGTGAGATCGTTGCCCGGCTGCCCACCGCCGTCGCCCGGGTCGCCGTGCCGCGGCTTCCTTCGCCGGGTGGGCAGCGCCTCCAGTACGGAGATCAAGGCGAATATCAGAATCACCCCGGCCGCGGTCACCGCGATCAGCGACCGCATTGTTCCGGTTATCTTCCGGGTCGCGTCGGTTGGTGCGTTGATCGCCAACACCTGGAACAGGAACCGGCTGTCGGCACCGTCGATCGTCTGCATGGTCTGCAGCTCGCTCTTGGTCCGCGCGGCGACCAGGTTCAGCGTGCCCTGTGCCTGGCCGGCGGAGTGGCCGGTGCCGGTGATCTGGATGACGAGACCGTTGCCGATGCTGTTGGTCGAGCTGATCACGTAATTCCGATCGGCGCCCTGCGCGATCAGGTCGCGGCGCACCGCGTCACCGGACACCCGCTGCGCCAACACATCCACGACAACCGAGCTCGGCAACCTGAGGTAGGGGTTGTTGTCGTTCAGCCGTCCCAGTGCCGGATCCGCGGCGATCTGCGCGTCGGTCGGCGGAGCCGGCGGTGCGATCAGAACGTACTGGGCCTGCGACTCGTACGACGGAGGGATGACAAACAGCACGTACGCGTCTCCGCCGACGACCAGCAGCGCGAGGATCACCACAACCAGCGGGTGGCGCCGGAGAGAGGAGAAGATGGCCAGCAGATCCATGAACGACTCGCTTCTTACGAGGAGGAAGGAGGGCGGTGTGCATGCAGCCAACAGGTACCGCACAGTCCGACCACGAGCGCGTGGACCGAAGCGAACTGGGCGAAGGAGAAGGAATCAAAAGTATATGAGGCTACGGCCGCCGCTAGCGCGGCTCCGGCCAGGGCAGCGCACAGGGCGCGAAATTCGGGATCGCGCGCTTTGACCGCCACCTGGACCATGGCGATCATCGGTACCACGAGATAGAGAATCAAAGCCAGCACACCGACCAGACCCAGCTCGATGGCGGACTTGAGGTACTGGTTGTCGAGCACCTTCGTCAGGTCGGTCTGGATGTCGGTACCGCCGCCGGCGCCCAGCCACGGATGCGCCTGCACGGCGGCGAGTACCCGTGGATAGTTGTTCAACCGGTTGGCGACCGACGGATCGGTGGAGCCCGCGGTGAACAGCCCGTACATGGTGCGTAGATAGCCGGGTGTGGACGCGAAGACGCCAACCACCGCGACCGGCGTGAACAGGATGACCCGCGCGCGCTCGGCGACCGGCAGCGCGACGACCAGGACGCCGACGGACGTGACGCTCGCGAGGATCGCGGACCGGGACACCGACATGGGGATGCACATCCCGATCAGCACCAACGGCAGCCAGCGCCGCAGCGCCGAGCGCTGCCGGCCGTAGAGACCGAGCCAGATCGCCAGCGGCAGGAGCATCCCAGCCACCACACCGAACTCGATCGGATGGTTCGCCATGCCGGTGACCCGCACCAGCGCGTCCCGTCCCTGGAAGCCGGAGTAGTCGCCGTTGCGTTCGAATCCCACCAACAACTGCCGCAGGTACGGCTTGAGATCCCAGTGCAACCAGAACTGGAACACGGCGATGAACCCGGAGAACGCACCGCCCCACACGATGACGCGAACCACGCGGTGCACGTCGCGCATCGACCGCAGGTGCTCGGCGGCGACCAGCACCACCCCCGACGTGCCGGCCCACAGCATGAGCCACCGGCCGGCGCCGAGCCGCTGGCTCTCGTCGGGAACGTAGAACGGCATCGCGGCGTAGGACAGCAGCGTGCAGATCCACATCAGTGCGAGCGCACCCCGGATCGGGTACCGGGTGTGCAGCGGATCGTGGTAACCGAAGATCGCCGTCACGATCCAGGCCGCCAGCAGGAGCATGGCGATGAGGCTGGCAACGTACCCCTGCGCGCCGATCACCCGGATCACCGTGTCGGTCGGCAACACGAAGGCCGCGACCGCGAACGCCTGGAGCATCACGGCGGCCTGCTGGGAACCCATCGGCCGCACCGCGGCCCCGAGGGCGGCGCCGCCCCTCGGTCGGTCGGCCCAGCGCCCGCCCTCGCCAACTGCTCCCCCGGACGTGCCGGGCGTCGCCCCGTTGAGCCCGCCCGGCGTCCTCGTGTCGCGGCCTGCCGGGGTCACAACAGGGAACGCAGTGTCTCGATGACGGACTCCTGCGCCTGCCCGGTGATCTGCGGGTAGACGGGTAACGAGAGGATCCGATCGGCGGCGGCCTCGGCGTGCGGGAACGCGCCCCGCCGGTACCCGAGGTGTTCGAAGGCGCGAGTCAGGTGCACCGGTGTCGGGTAGTGGATGCCCGCGCCGATGCCGGCCGCGTTGAGCTCCGCGACCACCCGGTCCCGGTCGGGCACCCGCACCACGTACAGGTGCCAGACGTGCAGGTTGCCGGGCAGCGTCGCCGGCCGCACCACGTCCAGCCCGGCGAGCAGGTCGTCGTACCGCTGTGCCGCGGCCCGCCGCGCCTGGTTGCCGGCGGCCAGCTTGGCCAGTTTGGCCCGGAGCACGACCGCCTGCAGGGCGTCGAGCCGGCTGTTGAAGCCGACCAGGTCGTGCGCGTACTTGGTCAGGCCGCCGTGGTTGGCCAGCGTCCGGACGGTTGTCGCCAGCGTCTGGTCGGTGCTCACCACCGCACCGGCGTCGCCGTACGCGCCCAGGTTCTTGCCGGGGTAGAAGCTGGTCGCCGCGATCCCCCAGGAACCGGCACCCCGCCCGTACCGGGTGGCGCCCTGGCACTGCGCGGCATCCTCGACGACCGCCACTCCGCTGCCGGCCAGCCCCTCGACCAGCCGTTCGACCGGGGCGAGCTGCCCGTACAGGTGCACCGGCAGCACCGCGCGGGTGGCCGGGGTGACGGCCGCGAGCGCCGCCTCGACGTCGATAAGGTAGCTGTCCGGGTCCATGTCCACGAGTACCGGCCGGGCACCGGTCCGGGCGACCGCCTCGGCCGTCGCGATGAACGTGTTCGCCGGCAGGATCACTTCGCCGCCCGGCCCCACGCCGACCGCGCGCAGCGCCAACTCCAGCGCATCGGTGCCGTTGGCCACTCCGACGCAGTGCGGGACGCCGGCGAACGCCGCGTACTCTCGCTCGAACGCGGCCACCTCCTCGCCGCCGATGAACCCGGTCGTCGAGATGACCCGCTTGAAGCCCAGCTCGACCTCCTCGGCCACCTCGGCGTGCGCGGCCTGGAGGTCGACGAGCGGAACTCTGCCCATGGCTCAGCTACTCCTCACGGTCATACCGGCGAACACACTGGCTTTCTCATCCGCCGGGCGCAGCCGCCGGGCCGGGTTCCCGGCCCACACCTCGCCCGGTGGCACGTCGCGCAGCACCACCGCGCCCATGCCGATCAGCGAACCCGCGCCGATCCGCACACCCTCGCGGATCAGCGCGCCCGCGCCGAGGTACACGCCCGGCTCCAACCACGCCGCACCGCCCAGGCGCACCCCGGACGCGATCGTCGCGTAGTCCTCGACCACGTCGTCGTGGGTCAGCACCGCCTGCGGCATCACCGACACGTGCGCGCCGACGGTGACCTCGGCGGTCAGGACCGCGCCGGCCAGCAGGACACTGCCCGGGCCGACGGCGCAGCCGGTGCCGACCGACGCGGACGGGTGCACGATGGTCGCGTACCGGTGGTCGGGCAGCGCCAGCCGGTTGACCACCCGGGCCCGGGCCGCGTAGTCCCGCGGGTTGCCGACGCACACGACCACCATGGCGTCCGGATGGTCGTAGACAGTGGACAGTCCACCGAGGACGGTGAGCCCGGCTCGGCCGGTGCCGTGCAGCGCGGGATCGTCGTCCAGGAAGCCGAGCAGCCGGAACGCCGGCCGCACCTCGTCGGTCGCGTGGTTGGCCGCTTCGTTGATCGCGCGAACGGCCGACACGGTCTCCCGGGCGAACCCGCCCGCGCCCGCGATCAGCAGGTCAGCGGTCATCCCCGGGCCAGTTTCCGCAGCGTACCCACGACCTGGTCCTGCTCGTCGGCGGTCAGCGTGTGGAACAGCGGGAGGATCAGCGAGTCCCGGGTGAGCCGCTCGGTCACCGGCAGGCGCGACGATCGCGCCTGCGCGTACGCCGGCTCCAGGTGAGCCGCCATGATGCCCCGCCGTGCCGAGACACCGGCGACCGCCAGCTCGGCCAGAACCTCGTCCCGGCCGCGACCGAACCGCTCGTCGAGCAGCACCCAGAACGACTGGAAGTTGGCCCGCCCGTACGGCGGGTCCGCCACCGGGGTCAGGCCGTCCACATCGGACAGAAGCTCCCGGTACCGTGCCGCCAGCTCCCGCCGGCGGGCCACCATCGCGTCCAGCTTTCCGAGCTGCACCAGCCCGACCGCGGCCTGGATGTCGGTCATTCGGTAGTTGAAGCCGGTCTCCAGGTATGCCTCGAACACCGGCTGGGTGCTCCGGTGCCGGTCGGCGGCCGACACGCTCATGCCGTGCTCGCGCAGCCGGCGCAGCCGCGCCGCCCAGTCCTCGCGGTCGAGCGTCAGCGCTCCCCCCTCGCCGGTCGTGATGACCTTACGGGGATGGAACGACCACGCCGCGAGCAGCGCGCCGTCCCCGAGCGGCCGGTCGTACGCGGTCGACCCGGCCGCGCACGCCGCGTCCTCGACCAGCGGCACCTCCCAGCTCTGGCACGCCGCGCGCAGGGCGACCGTGTCGAACGGCACGCCGCCCTGGTGCACCGCGATCACCGCCCGGGTGCGCAGCGTCCGCACCGCGTCCACGGTCTCCACCGTCAGGTTGCCGGTGAACAGCTCGACGTCGGCGAAGACCGGAGTCGCGCCGACATACCGGGCCGCGTTCGCGGTCGCGATGAACGACAGCGACGGCACGATGACCTCGTCACCCGGGCCGATGCCCAGCGCCACGAGCGCCAGGTGCAGGGCGGTCGTGCAGGAGCTGAGCGCCACCCCGTGCCCGGCGCCGACGTAGGAGGCGAAGGACTCCTCGAACCGGGCCACCCTCGGCCCCTGGGCGACCCAGCCGGACCGGACGGCCTCGGCGGCCGCCTGCGCCTCCTCCTCGCCCAGGTACGGCTTCATCACCGGGATCACGAGAGATCCTCCGTTGCGTGCGCCCGCACAATCATCGGCGAGGTCGTCGGCGGGGTCACGACGCGGCCCGCTCGGCGCGCCACCAGCGGACCAGGTCGGCCAGGCCGTCCGCCAGGCGGATGCCGGCGACGAAACCCAGCTTGTCGGCCGCCGCGCTGGTGTCGGCGAGCCGGCGGGTCACCCCGTTGACCGCGCGGGCCGGACCGAACTCCAGGTCCGGCTTCGCCTCCATCGTCTCGGCGAGCGCGAGGGCCAGCTCGCGCAGGCTCGTCTCGACACCGCACGCGATGTTGAACACGTCGTCGGTCACGTCGGCGGTAGCCGCCAGGATGTTGGCCCGGGCGATGTCGGCGACGTGAACGAAGTCCATCGTCTGCGTACCGTCGCCGAGAATCAGCGGTGGCTGGCCCGCCTCGATCCGCTCCATCCAGCGGATCAGCACCTCCGTGTACAGCCCGTGGATGTCCATCCGGGGGCCGTACACGTTGAAGTAGCGCAGGGCAACGTAGTCCAGCCCGTTCATGGCGTGGAAGCTGCGGAGCGTGGCCTCGTTGAACGCCTTGGCCGCCCCGTAGAACGTGTCGTTGTGGTACGGGTGGTGCCATTCCGTCGTGGGAAACTCCTCGGCCAGCCCGTACACGGAGGCGGAGGACGACGCCACCACCTTGCGTACGCCCGCCTCGGCCGCCGCCTCCACCACGTTGAACGTGCCGTCGACCAGCACCTCGTTGGCCAGCCTGGGCTCCTGCGCGCACTGGGTGATCCGGATCGCCGCGAGGTGGAACACCAGGTCCTTCCCGGCGGTCAGCTCGCGCACCAGCCCGGCGTCGCGGATGTCGCCCTCAACCAGCCGGACCCGGCTGTCGTCCAGCGCCCTGGCGAGGTTGGCCAGCCGGCCGCGCACCAGGTTGTCCAGCACGACGATCTCCGCCGCCCCGCCGTCGAGCAGTTGGTCCACCACATGCGACCCGATCGTGCCGGCCCCACCGGTGACCAGTGCCCGCGCCCCGTCGATCGCGACCGCCGCCGATGCGCGTGCCCCTTCCGATTCACTCATGCCGCCACCTCGCGGCGCGCGCTGCCGGCCATCGCGTTCGGTGTCACTGCACTCTCCAGGGGGATCGACGCGCCGCCCTCGGCCAGGCTGCGCGAGGCGGCTTCCAGGATTTCCAGTACCCGCAGGCCGGACCGGCCGTCGGTGAGCGGCGCGCGGCCGGTGCGGATGGCGCCCGCATACTCCTCGGCCATCGAGCGCAATGCCTCCCGCTCCGGCATCGCGGGAGCGACCATGTCGCCGGAGCGGTACGAGACGAGCATCTCCCGCCGCTGTTCGGCACCCAGCTCATCCGGGGCGGCCAGGTCGACTCCCCGGTCGTAGACCGAGATGCGCTGCGTCGGGTTGAGGTCGTCCCAGACCATCGTGCGCTTCGAGCCACCGATCAGCGTGGTGCGCACCTTGATCGGCGACAGCCAGTTGACGTGGACGTGCGCGATGGCCCCACCGGTCAGCCGGAGGGTGAGGTATGCGACGCAGGAACGGCCGGCCCCGATCGGGTCGGCGCCGGCGGCCGCCACCGAGACCGGTCGGACGTTGTCCGGCAGCACGAAGTCCAAAATGGACAGATCGTGGGGTGCCAGGTCCCAAATGACGTCGATGTCCCGCTGGACCAGACCGAGATTGATTCGCACCGAGTCCAGGTAGTGCAGCTCGCCCAGCTCGCCGCCGCGGAGCATCTCGCGGATCCGCAGCACCGCCGGGGTGTAGCAGTAGGTGTGGTCGCACATCAGGACCAGCCCGCGCCGGTCGGCCTCCTCGACCAGCCGCAGCCCGTCCGGGTACCGCGCGGCGAGCGGCTTCTCCACGAGCACGTGCTTGCCGGCTCGCAGCGCCGACATGGCCACGTCCAGGTGAGTACCGGCCGGGGTGGCGATGGCCACCGCGTGCACCGCCGGATCGTCGAGCACCCGTTCGAGGTCGGCCGTGGCCTGCACGGTCGAGTACTGGCCGAGAGCCCGCTGTGCCCGCGCGACGTCGAGGTCGCACAGCCAGCGCAGCCGGAACGATGGTGAAGCCTGGAAGTTACGGACCAGATTGGGTCCCCAGTAGCCGGCTCCGATGACGGCGACGCCGATCGGTTCCTCGGTAAGCGAAACGCTCACGGCTCCTCTTTCGGTCGGCGGCTCGTGTTCCGGGCCGCACATGACACTTAGCGGCCGACGGTCTTCCGCCGGTCGCGAAGGGGTGCGCTGCCAAGGTTCGCCACGGAACGTACCGGCGCCGGAACGCTCCAGATAGCCCGCTGACAAATACCCGGCAGACCGCGACCGAGAAGCGATCCCTTTGGCTGATCGCCCACCCGACGGACGGCGTGAGGCGAAACCATTCATGGTCGGCGGGGCCGGCCCGACGTCCGGGTGTACCGACCGATCAGGGCTTCAGCCCTGACGTCCCGGCGGTTTACGCGAAACGCGACCTCGTCTCACGAAGACAACTCGGCGATCCGGGCGGAGAGAAACTCGCGTTCGGTCTCGTTGTCGCACAGGTCGAGCGCGACCCGGTAGGCGGCGACCGCCTCGGCGTCCCTGCCCAACTGCCGCAGCAGGTCGGCGCGGGTCGCCGGGAGGTACCGGTACCCGGCCAGCCGCGGGTCCGCCCCCAGCACCTCGACCTCCGCGAGCGCCGCCGCGGGGCCACTGACCATGCACAGCGCCACCGCGCGGTTGAGGGCGACCACCGGCGACGGCCACACCCGCAGCAGCTCGCCGTACAGTCCCAGGATCTGCGGCCAGTCGGTCTCCTGGTAGCTGGGCGCCTGGGCGTGCAACGCGGCGATCGCGGCCTGGAGCGCGAACCGGCCGGGCCGACCGCCGCGCAGCGAGACGAGAACCAGGTCGCTGCCCTCGACGATCGCGGCCCGGTCCCACCCGGTGCGGTCCTGCTCGGCCAGCAACGCCAGCCGGCCGTCCGGCCCGGTACGGGTGCCGCGCCGCGCGTCGGTCAGGAGCATCAGAGCGAGCAGGCCGGCGGCCTCCCGCTCGTCGGGCATGAGGGCGCGCAGCATCCGGGCCAGGTCGAAGGCGCGCTCGATCAGGTCGTGGCGCACCAGCGTCCCACCGGCCGGAGCGGTGTGTCCGGTCGTGTAGAGCAGGTGCACCACGGTCAGTACGGCGTCCAGCCGGTCGGGCAACTCGGCCGCGCCCGGCACCCGGTACGCGATCCGGGCCGCCGTGATCTTCTTCTTCGCCCGGGTCACCCGGGCCGCCATCGTCGACTCCGTCACCAGGAACGCGCCCGCGATCTCGCCGGTGCTCAGCCCGCAGAGCAGCCGGAGCGTCAGCGCGACCTGCGCCTCCCGGGCCAGCGCCGGGTGGCAGCAGGTGAAGACGAGACGCAACCGGTCGTCCGGGATCACGCCGTTCCCCTCCCCGAGCACGCCGCCCACGCCGTCGTCGCCCATGCCGTCGTAGCCCAGGCCGCCGTTGTCCGTACCGGTCGGCTCGACGAGCAGCGGCAGCTTGGTGCGCAGGGTCCGGTCCCGGCGGAGCAGGTCCAGGGCCCGGTTGCGGGCCGTGGTCGTCAGCCAGGCGCCGGGCCGCTCCGGAATCCCCCGGTGCAGCCAGCTGTCCAGCGCGGTCACGTACGCGTCCTGGACGCACTCCTCGGCGACGTCGAGGTCGCCGGTGACGCGCACCGTCGCGGCGAGCACGAACGCCCACTCGCGACGGTGCGCGTCGGCGACCGCGCGCCGTACGTCCGCCTCGTCAACGCCGGTCATGCGACCGCCGGGTCCAACTCACATGCCTGCCGAGACATCCATGATCGGGCGTACCTCGACGCCGCCGTAGGGCGCCGGGCACAGCTTCGCGATGTCCAGCGCGTGGTCGAGGTCGTTCGCCTCGATCAGGTAGTACCCGCCGAGGGCCTCCTTCGTCTCCACGAACGGGCCGTCGGTGACGATGTCGCCGCGGATCGAGGTGGCCGTGGTGGTCGGCTGCAGCGCCTCGCTGGAGATGATCCGGGAGCCCTTCTCCTTCACCTGCTCCATGAAGCGTCCGTGCGCCTCCGCCATCTGCTGCCACATCTCGGGTGTCACCTGCGCGTAGGAGTCCTCGGTCTCGTAGATCAGGATCAGGTACTGAGCCATGGTCTTCCTCCGTGTCTCGAGGTCAGTCGGATCTGAAAAGCCGGTCGGGACCGACAATGCTTCGACGACCGGGGTGCGACGGAATCGACAGGCCGGCCGATTTTTCTGGCGGCCGGCCGTTCACTCCAGGGATCACACTCCAGGGATCACCCCGCCACGTGACAGACCGCTTCCACATTGTTGCCGTCCGGGTCCCGGACGAACGCCCCGAAGTAGGACGGATGGTATTCCGGCCACACCCGTGGCGCGTTCAGCACCTCCGCCTCAGCCTGCACCGCGGCGTCGTGGAACGCCACCACCGTGGCGCGGTCGGCGGCGCTGAACGCCAGGTGCGTCTCCCGTCCGGGGCCGGTGCCGGCGGCCCGGCCGAGCCAGAACCGGGGCTGCTCGTCGCCGTACCCGACCGTGTCGGCAAGCTCGACCATGCGCCGCAGGCCGAGCGGAGCCAGGACCGCGTCATAGAAGGCGGTACTGGCCGCCAGGTCGCTGACCTGGATCGAGATGTGGTCAATCATGTGGCCAGCATCCCAGAGGGAACGGGCGGATTTGCCCGGATACCTACGTCGTATCGGAGCAAAACGGCAACGCCGCCCAGTCGCCACCTGGACGCGGCGCAGCCGGTCGGCCGGGTTTGTCCGGCAGGCTCTAGAGTCGATCGGGTCGGATTCGCACTGCTCGAAGGGCAAGAGGTTGGCCACTGGACCGGATGTCGCTCACCCGGCCGTACCCGGACCCCGCACCGGTCCGGCCGAGGCGGACCTCGGATACGCCCGGCTGGATCTCGACCGGGCCGCCCGCACCGGCGATCCCGAGGTGGTCTACGGCGCGGGCAAGACCCCGGAGCAGGTGGTCGGCGCGCTGCGCGCGCTGGCCGCGGCGCATCCCGACCGGGCCGTGCTGGCCACCCGGGTCACGCCGGAGACCATGGCGCTCTGCCGCGACGAGCTGCCCGGCGCCCGGCTCGACGAGATCGGCCGCACCGTCACCCTGGGCTCCGCGCCCGCGCCGGTGGGCCGGGTGGCCGTGGTCTGCGCCGGCACCTCCGACCTTCCGGTCGCCCGCGAGTGCGCCACCGTCGTCGAGGTGTTCGGGGCCGAGCCCGACCTGATCGTCGATGTCGGCGTCGCCGGACTGCACCGCCTGCTGGCGCAGCGCGACCGGATCGCCGGCGCCGACGTGGTGGTCGCCGTCGCCGGGATGGAGGCGGCTCTTCCCTCGGTACTGGCCGGGTTGGTGGGCGTACCGCTGATCGCGCTGCCGACCAGCGTCGGGTACGGCTGGCACCTGGACGGCCTGACCGCGTTCCTCGCCACGTTGAACAGCTGCGCGCCCGGCGTGCTGTGCGTGAACGTCGACAACGGGTTCGGGGCCGGGGTGGCCGCCGCCCGGATCGCCCGGAGGACCGGCCCGCCCCGCTGACCCGAGACCCGCTACCTCGGGCCCAGCTCGTCGAAGAGCCGCCCGACCCGGGACAGCGTCTCGCGGAGGTTCGGCTCCGCGACCAGCGCCTCGGCCTCCGGCATCGACAGCCAGCGCAGCTCGGCCGCCGGGTTCTCCGGCCGGGCCGTCTCCGGAGCGTCCGTGGCCAGCACGTACCGCAGGTCGGCGTGCTCGTGCGCCGGCTCCTTCGCCGACGCGGTCACCGATACGACGGCCAGGTGTACGAGGGAGGCGTCCGGCCACGGTCGCAGGTCGGCGATCCCGGTCTCCTCCAGCCCCTCCCGCAGCGTGATCGCCAGCGGATCGGTCTCGCCCGGGTCGGCGTGGCCGCCGACCTGCAACCATGCCTGCTGGCGGGCGTGCCAGCGCAGCAACACCCGGCGCGTCGGCGGGTGCACGATGAGGGCCGAGCAGGTGACGTGCAGCGGCGTCGAGCGGTGCCACGGGTCGGCGACGGACAGCAGCGGAGAGAAGCGCTCCAGGTCGGCGATCTCGGCCGAGCCCCGGGCCCGGTAGCCGGCCAGTGCCTCGACCAGCGGTGTACGCGGGGCGGCGTCAGCGGCCACGCGACCGCGGGCAGTGTCAGCGGCCACGCGACCGCCGGCCGTCGCGGAGAATAAGGCGCCGCTGTCAAGCGGACGCTCTTGGCTGGTCAATGCTCCTCCAGGGCTCGCCGCGCCCGGCGCGGGCGCGCGCTCCACGGTAGCGGCTGCCCCGGACGGCCGGCGACGCGATAAACCCCGACACGAGTAACCCCCGCCGCGAGGGCGGGGGTTACGGAACGACGACGCGGGTGTCAGATGTGCCAGGCGAACCCGTTGTTCGAGCCGAGCCCGCCGAGCACGACGCCGAGCAGGATCAGGTCGACGATGCCCAGCACGACGGCGGCGATGGACAACCCCTTGCCCTTGGCTCCGTGGTTTGCCCGGTTCCATCCGATAGCACCGAAGATGATGGCCAACGGCCCGAGAATCACCTGCGCCACGAAGATCCCGACGATGCCCAGTACGAGCCCGGTGACGCTGAAGCCGTTGGAGCGGGCCGGTACGGACTGGCCGCCCGGTACGGGCTGACCGCCCGGTACGGACCGACCGCCCATGACGTTCGACATCTCGCTACCTCCCCAGTTCGCGCTGGCTCTTACGGTGAATATCTCCGCTCTATCCGGAGGGAAACCCTCGGGAAGCCACCGATCGGCGGAGCGAAACCGCCATAGCGACGCCATGGCCGCGTGGGGGCATCAACGCACCCCGACGACCCGCTCCGGGTACGGTCCCAGTTGCTGTCCACGCACCGCGGCGGCCAGTACCTCGGCCAGGTGTACGCTGCCCCGGCCGGTACCGGCACCGTCGATCTGGGTACGGCAGGAAAACCCGTCGGCCAGCACCACGGTGGTCGGATCCGCCTCGCGAACGGCCGGCAGAAGCACCCGTTCGGCACAGGCCAGCGAGACCTCCCGGTGGTCCGTCGTCATCCCGAAGTCTCCGGCCAGGCCACAGCAGCCGGACGCGAGGACCTGCGGTTCGAGCCCGATCCGGGCCATCAGTGCCTGGTCCTGTTCGAAGCCGAGGATCGCGTGCTGGTGGCAGTGCTTCTGCACGATCGCGGCCGGCAGGCTGCCGTCCTGTGTGGACACCCGCGGGGTGAAGTCGGCGGCCCGCTTGTTGAGGAGTTCGGACAGGGTGAACGTCTGTTCCCGCAGCCGTACTGCGTCGACGTCGCCGTCCAGCAGTTCGACCAGGTCGGAGCGCAGCACCGAGGTGCAGCTGGGTTCCAGGCCGACCACCGGCACCCCTTCCCGCAGATACGGAATCAGCACGTCCAGGCTGCGCCGCGCCACCCACTCCGCGATCTTCAGCTGCCCGGTCGAGATCCAGGTCAGTCCACAGCAGACGGTCCGCTCCGGCACGATCACCTCGAAACCAGCGGCCTCCAGTACCACGGTCGCGCTCGCCGCGATGTGCGGCTGCATGGAGTTGCTGAACGTGTCCGGCCACAGCACGACCCGGCCCCGGTGCCCGTCGCCACGGTTGCCCCGGCGGCGGAAGGAGTCGGTGAAGCGGCGCGACGCGAACCGCGGGATCGACCGCCGCGGGTCGATGCCGGCGACCGCCTTGGCCAGCCGGCTCAGCACGGGCGTCTGGGTCGCCGCGTTGGCCAGGAACGGTACCGGCGCGGCCAGCCGCGCCACCAGCGGCAGCCAGCCCAGCGAGTAGTGGGTCAACGGCCGCAGCCGTCGCTGGTAGTGGTGCGCGAGAAACTCGGCCTTGTAGGTGGCGACGTCGACGCCGACCGGGCAGTCACGCTTGCACCCCTTGCAGGCCAGGCACAGGTCGAGCGCGTCGTGTACCTCGGTGCTGCGCCAGCCGTCGGTGATGAGCTCGCCGCGCATCATCTCGTTCAGCAGCCGCATCCGGCCGCGGGTCGAGTGCTCCTCCTCGTGCGTCACCACATAACTGGGACACATCACCTCGGTGCCGGAGTCCCGCCGCCGGCAATCGCCCACGCCGAAGCAGCGCAGTGTCGCGCCGGGGAAGCCGCCGTCGTCCGGGTAGTCGAAGTGGGTGTCCGGGGATACCGGGCGCCAGTCGACGCCGAGGCGCAGCTGGGAATCTATCGGGTTGGCGTGCACCACCTTGCCGGGGTTCATCCGGTTGTCCGGATCGAAGATGGCCTTGAACTCGTCGAAGGCCCGCACCAGCCGGTCGCCGTACATGATGGGCAGCAGCTCGCCGCGGGCCTGCCCGTCGCCGTGCTCACCGGACAGCGAACCGCCATAGTTGACGACCAGCTCGGCGGCCCGGGTCACAAACGACCGGAACTTCCCGATGCCGGACGCGGTGACCAGGTCGAAGGGGATGCTGGTGTGCACGCAGCCCTGGCCGAAGTGCCCGTACAGCGGCGCCTCGTCGTAGTTGTGGTCGTCCAGCAGGTTGCGCAGTTCACGCAGGTACCCGCCCAGCCGCTCGGGGGGGACGGCCGAGTCCTCCCATCCCGGCCAGGTGTCCAGTCGCCCGGGTACCCGTGAGGTGGCACCCAGCGCCACGTCACGGACCTTGTCCATCCGCTCCTGCTCGGCCTCCTCGTCGTAGATCCGCCAGGCGATCACGCCGCCCTCGTCCTGGAGCCGGGCCAGCAGCGCACCGGCCCGGTCCCGGGCCTGGTCCAGGCTGTCCCCGATGGTCTTGACGTACAGCCAGGCGCCCACCTCGGGCAGTTCGTGCAGTGCCGGCATGTTCAACCGGCGGCCCCGCTCGTACTCCAGCAGCCGGTGGTCCAGACCCTCGATCATGTACGGGTGGAACTGGTGAGCGGTCATGACCCGGTCGCCGACCGCGGCGATGTCCTGGTACCCGACCATGAGCAGGCACAGGCTCGGCGGCTCGGGCAGCATGTTCAGCTCGGCGCGCAGGATCGTGACACAGGTCGACTCGGTGCCGACCAGCGCCCGGGCGACGTTGAACCCGTTCTCCGGCAGCAGATCCGGCAGGTTGTATCCGGAGATGCGGCGCGGGATGTCCGGGTACCGGGCCCGGATGTCGTCGGCGTACCGGTCGACCAGCTCGCGCAGCGACCGGTAGATCTCCGCCCGCCGGCCGCCGGCCCGCAGGATCTCCTGGTACTGCTGCTCGTCCGTCGGGCCGACCCACATCCGCTCCCCGTCGTAGGTCAGCACCTCCAGCCGCCGTACGTTCTGGGCGGTCGTGCCGCTCCACTGGGCGGTGGAGCCGCAGGAGTTGTTGCCCAGCATGCCGCCGATGGTGCAGTGCGTGTGGGTGGCCGGCCGGGGGCCGAACATTATCTGGTACCGCGCCCTGGTCACCTTGTTCAGTTCGTCGAGCACGATCCCGGGCTGGACGACGGCGATGCGCGCCTTGTCGTCGACCGACTCGATCCCGTCCAGGTACTTGGCCATGTCCAGCATCACCGCGGTGTTCGTGCACTGGCCGCCCAGGCTGGTGCCGCCGCCGCGGGAGAACACCGGCGCGCCGAACCGGCGGCACACCGCCACCGCCGCGATCACGTCGTCGACGCTGCGCGGGACGACCACGCCGATCGGGATCTGGCGGTAGTTGGACGCGTCTGTCGAGTACGCCCCCCGGGTGCCCTTGTCGAACCGCACCTCGCCGCGGACCACCTCGCTCAGCGCGGCAGCCAGCGCCCGGCTGTCCAGTGTGGACGCACCCGCTCCGTCGGGCGCGACCGGCAGCGGTGTCGGGCCGAACGGCGACAGCGCCCCGAGCGAAGTGGTCTCCTGTGTGGACGATGGCGGGCCGCCGGGCGACGGCAGCGGCACCGCCGGCATCAGCGCGCCCTCAGCTGCTGGATGCGGTCCTTGAACAGGGTGGTGGCGATCGCGACCTTCTGTGGCTGACCGCGCAGGAACGCGGTGGCGAACTTCTTCGCCTGCTCGTAGCTGACCTTCCCCGGCATCGGCGGCTCGTTCGGGTCGACCGCCACGTCCAGCAGTGCCGGCCCGTCGGCCGCGAGCGCGTCACGCAGCGCGCCGGGCAGGTCTCCCGCGTTGTCCACCCGCGCGCCGTACCCGCCGGCCGCCCGCGCCCAGGCCGCGTAGTCCGGCTCCGAGCCGGCAAACCGCACCCCGTGCTCCGGATAGCCCAGCACCATCTGTTCCCACAGGATCTGGCCCAGGCTGTTGTTGTTGTTGATGACCAGTTTGATCGGCAACCCGTAACGGACGGCGGTGTTGAACTCGGCCATCAGCATGGCGAACCCGCCGTCGCCCACGAACGCGATGACCTGCCGCCCCGGGTACGCGTGCTGGATCGCCACCGCGTACGGCAGCCCGGGCGCCATCGTGGCGAGGTTGCCGGACAGGTAGAACTCCCGCCCGCCCCGGATGTTCCAGTGCCGCGCGGCCCACGTCGCGATGGTTCCCGAGTCGCAGGTCAGCACCGCGTCGTCGGTGCACAGCTCGTCCAGCAGGTGGGCGAGGTGCTGGGGCGCGATCGGGTCCCGGTCGGAGTTCTCCAGGGCGGACATCTTCTCCCGCCAGTCGGCCATCTGCTTCTGGTACTTCTCCAGGTGCGTCCGGTCCTGCTTGCGGTGCAGCAACGGCAGCAGCGCCTCCAGCGTGACGCCGACGTCGCCCACCAGCGGAACGTCGGTGGGCATCCGGATGCCGACCCGGGTGGGGTCGATGTCCACCTGGACCACCTTGGTCTTGCCGGGCGGCGGAAGAAACTTCGTGTACGGGAAGTTGGTGCCGAGCATCAGCAGCGTGTCGATGTCGTCGACCACCTCGGCGCCCGGCGCCGTACCGAGCAGTCCGATGCCGCCGATCGCGTACGGCGAGTCGTCCGGTACCACCATCTTGCCGAGCAGCGACTTGATGATCGGCGCACCCAGTGCCTCGGCAGCTCGCTCGACCAGCGGACCGGCGCCGCGCGCTCCGACCCCGGCCAGAATGGCCACCCGCCGTCCGCGGTTGAGCACATCCGCCGCCTTGCCCAGGTCGTCATCCGACGGCCGGACCGGTGGTTGCAGGTACACCGGCGCCGTCTTCGGCGGATTGGCCGGCGCGACCGACTCCCACGGGTTCACGCCGGCCTCGGCGATCTGGATGTCGTTCGGGAAGGTCAGGTGCGCCACCCCGCGCCGCCCGTAGGCGGTGCGCACCGCGATGTCCACCAGGCCGGGTACCTGTGCCGGATTGGTGATCATCTGGTTGTACTCGGTCACGTCCTCGAAGAGGTGGTCGAGCTGCACCTCCTGCTGGTACGAGGTGCCCAGCACCGAGGTCTCCTGCATGCCCGTGATCGCCAGGACCGGTACGTGGTCCAGCTTCGCGTCGTAGAGCCCGTTGAGCAGGTGGATCCCTCCGGGACCCGAGGTGGCGAGGCAGACGCCCAGCCGGCCGGTCGCCTTCGCGTACCCGGTGGCCATGAACGCGGCCGACTCTTCGTGGTGTACCAGGATGAAGCGCACCTTGTCCCGGTGACGCCGCAGCCCTTCCATGATCCCGTTGATGCCATCTCCGGGTAGCCCGAAGACGGTGTCGACCCCCCAACGCGTCAGCGCGGTGATCAGCACCTCAGAAACAAGCTCGGCCATGCCGGGTTCGGTACCCGGGCGTCGGGTACCTATGCGGCCCACCACGACTGGGCTACCCGCGCCCGTTTCAACCCGGGAGTCCCCGGGTACCCGGGCGATCATGATTCGCCAGGTCCTCCTCGGCGCCGCCGCCGGCGCCGCCGGAACCACCGTCCTGAACGCGGTCACCTACGCCGACATGACGCTGCGCGGGCGAGCGGCCAGCACCACGCCGGAGCGCACCGTCGACCAGGTGGTGGGCCGGGCGCACACGCACATCCCCGGCGACGAGGAGCATCGCGGCAACCGGCGCAGCGCGCTGGGCGCGCTGAGCGGGATCGCCACCGGAATAGCGGTGGGCGCCGCATACGGAATGGCCCGCGCCGCCGGCTTCCGGCCACCGCTGTGGGCCGGCGCCCTGGCCGTCGGCGGTGCGGCGATGCTCAGCGCCGACGTTCCGCTCGCCGCGCTGAAGGTCAGCGATCCGCGTACCTGGAGCCGCACCGACTGGCTCGCCGACGCGATACCCCACCTGGCGTACGGTGCGGTGACCGCGGCCACCGCCGAGGCGGTCTGCGACCGCTGACCGGCGGCTCGGCGGCCTGGCCACAGCGGGTCAGCGGCTCAGCGGGTCAGCGGGTCGTGACCCCAGTTCATCAGCGAGTACCGCCACTTGGTCTCCCGCACGTCGCCGGACGGGCGCTGCGCCATGTGCCGGGCCACGTAGCCGGCCACCTTGCGCATGTGCGAGAAGTCCGCGTCGCTGAGGTCGGACTTCTTCTTACGTAGCAGCGCGACGATCCGCCGCCCGGACTGGTGCCCGGTCGACTCGGCGCGACCGGACTTCTTCTGGCCGACCGCCTTGGACTGAGCGCTGTCGAGCCAGCGTTCGAGCTTTCCGGCGTTCATGTTCACCGCGTCGCGGAACCTGCGGTATGCGGTGTCCCGGTCACTGTCGTTCACGGCGCAACGCCTCCGGCTTGTGTATGGCGACTCCGCCGCTGGAGTCGCTGCGCACCTGGTACTGCGGCGCCTGCCGGGACGCGGCGACCAGCCGCCCACCCGCCTGGGTGCGCCGGGTGATCTCGGCCTCGACGCGACCGTGCACCCGCTCCCCGTGGCTGTTCCAGCTGACACGGTCGCCGGGCCTCAGCTTCTCGGTTCCCATGCACCGGGGCTACCCGGCGATCGGGCAGCAAAACGGTGGCCGGCTCCGACCGCGCCGGCGGCGAACCGGTAGATGAGGCATCGCGGGTGCAATCGGGCCAGCGGAGGGCAATGTCCACATTGAGCGGCAATAGACTCCGGAAAGCCATTCGGATCCTGACGGCAGGCAAATGACTCGGGCCGTGGGCAAATGGCTCGGCCGGTGGACAAATGGCTCAGCCGGTAGGCCCCGCCCTCGGAGGCCGCCAACGGTCCCCATTCCTTGCCGGACGGTCTCATTTTCCTTGCCAGAACATTTCGGACAAGATGGACTATCCGGCTAAAGCGGCCGCGTGCGCGGGCGCCCATCGGCCGAGGCGGAAACGAACAAAGCCCCGACCCAGAGAAAAGCCAGGTCGGAGCCTTGATCACGGGTGCGCCGCCAGGGACTCGAACCCCGAACCCGCGGATTAAGAGTCCGCTGCTCTGCCAGTTGAGCTAGCGGCGCGTTTCGCAACGGAGAGAACGATAGCACGCACCTCGCCCGGCGCCCCAATGAGATCCCCTCCCCGGTCCCGCAAAACCGACCACGCGAAAGCCACAAATGGGGCAGGCTGAAATTACCACTCACCAAGCGAGGTCTCATCATGCGTCTGACGAAAGTCGGCTGGGCCGCCGCGATCGCGGCGCTAGCCACCGCGCCTCTGGCATTGTCGGCCTGCACCAACGGGCCGTCCGTTTCCAGCGTCTGGCACCACGGCAAGAAACTGGGCACGAACGGCAAACCCTTCTCTGTGCAGCTCACACCCGCGGGCGGAGCGACGAACCAGCCGGTCACCACCGAGATCGGCACCGCCAGCAACGGCGGCAAGATCACCAGCGTCACGATGACCGACGCGTCCGGACGGGCGGTACCCGGCACCGAGCGGCCAGACGGCAGTTCCTGGGTGCCCGGCATCCAGCTGACGTACCACGCGACCTATCACGCGACGGTGAACGCGACGGGCCCGAACGGCGAGAAGCAGAGCAAGACGACAACCTTCACGACGATGGCCGACCCGGGCAGCGGGAACACCATCACCAGCACGATGTACGTGCAGGATGGCCAGACCTACGGCGTGGGCATGCCGGTCGCCGTCCAGTTCGACACAGCGATCCCGGACAGCTCGAAGGCCGCGGTGGAGAAGCGGCTGTTCGTCCAGTCCGACCCGCCCCAGGTGGGCGTGTGGCACTGGTTCGGTGACGACCAGGTGCTGTTCCGGCCGGAAAAGTACTGGCAGACCGGCACCAAGATCACGGTACGGTCCGCGCTCGGCGGCCTCAAGGTCGGCGACAAGTACATCGACACCGACCGCACCGGTGCGGCGACCATCGGCGACAAGACCGTGTTCCAGGTCGACAACTCCAAGCACCAGATGCAGGTGTACCAGGACGACAAGCTGGTGAAGACGTTCCCGGTCAGCCTGGGCGAGTCGAACACTCCGACCTCGTCCGGCAACATGGTGCTGATGACGCACGAGTACACGTCGCTGTTCGACGTGCCGGGTGAGTACCGGGTGGACGTCATGTACGCCGAGCGGTTCACCTGGGACGGCCAGTACCTGCATGCCGCACCGTGGTCCGAGGGCGATCAGGGCTACACCAACGTCAGCCACGGCTGCGTGAACCTGTCCCAGACGAACGCGGAGTGGGTCTACAACAACAGCAAGATCGGTGACCCGGTGAGCGTGAGCGGTACCGAGGTGCACATCACCCCCGGCGACGGCTGGACGGTGTGGGACATGAGCTGGCCGGACTACATCAAGGGCAGTGCCCTTCCGCAGCAGGACCTGCTGAACCAGGCGGCGGCGGAGGCCGGTTCCGGACACAACAGCAAGACCGCGCCGCATGTGAACTGACGCGGTCGCGCGGTCCGCGTCGCAGGTGAACTGACGCGGCAGAGCTCAACCAACGCCGGGGTGCCCCTCAAGGGCACCCCGGTGAGCTTTTTTCGCATCAGGCACCACCCGGGCATGTCCTCCATGCGGTGTATCCACCGCCCGGCCACGCCGAGTAGGGCACGATAGATGACATGCAACCGCACAACAGGGTGAAACAGGTTAATAGGGCCAGCAGCCCCAATCGGGCGCTTCTGGGCTTGGCCGTACTCGGCACACTCGCGCTGACCGCCTGCGCAGCGCCCGCGTCGACGACCTGGTACCGGGCCGGCGCCCAGGCCAGCAGCCCCGCCCAGGCCAAGCCCACCCAGACCAGCAGCCCCGCCCAGGGAGCCGGTACCGGAGCGACCGTCAGGTCCCCGAGCGACGGCGAGAGCGATGTCCCCGCCTCGACCGAGATCACCTTCACCGCGCACCACGCCACGAAGATCACGGTCACGCTGACCGACGACGACAACGGGGCGGTCGTCGACGGCGCGATGCGGGCGGACGGTTCGTCGTGGGTACCGGAGCAGGCCCTCAAGTACGACACGAAGTTCACCGTCAAACTGGCCTCGACAGACCAGAAGGGGCGTTCGGCCACACACACGTCGACGTTCACCACGATGGAGGAGCCTGGCGACGTCGTGCGCCTGGACAGCCAGATGGGCGACGGCCAGGAGTTCGGCGTCGGTGCCCCGATCGTCCTCAACTTCTCCGAGCCCATTCCCGAGGACGAGCGGGCCGCGGTGCAGCGTCGGCTGTTCGTGCAGACCACGCCGCCGCAGGAGGGCGCCTGGAACTGGTTCGCCGACGACGAGGTGCACTACCGGCCCAAGGACTACTGGAAGACGGGTACCCAGATCTCGCTGCACGCCCTGTTCGGCGGCCTGCCGCTGGGCGACGGCAAGTACGGCGGCAACGACATCACGGTCAACGCGTCCATCGTGCAGCACGACGTACGGATCAACGTGGACGACAAGACCAAGCAGATGACGGTGACCGAGGACGGCAAGACGATCAAGACCATGCCGGTCAGCATGGGCAAGGAGACCACCCCGACGTCCAGCGGCCACATGGTGATCATGACGAAGAACGCCCAGGAACTGTTCGACTCGACGAACGACGGCATCGGGCCGGACCAGCCGGGCTACTACCGGCAGGTGATCGACGACGCGCTGCGGCTGACCTGGGGCGGGCAGTACATCCACTCCGCACCGTGGTCGGTCGACGATCAGGGCACGGCGGACATCTCCCACGGCTGCACGAACCTCTCCGCGGAAAACGCCCAGTGGCTGTTCGACATGGTGCACATCGGCGACCCGGTGGACATCGAGAACACCGGGGCACCGCTGGACTGGACCGACGGCTGGACCGACTGGGACCGGCCGTGGGACGAGTACCTCGAGGGCAGCGCGCTCCCGTACGACGAGTCGGGCGACATCACCGCGACCGGCGACGCTGCCGTGTCGTTCCCGATGAAGTCGTAAGCGGGGCACCACGCCTCAAAGATGATCAGGCCCGGTCCTAGGACCGGGCCTGATCTGCGCCTGAACGGTGGAACGAGTGGGGTGACTGATGGGACTTGAACCCACGACACCCGGGACCACAACCCGGTGCTCTACCAGCTGAGCTACAGCCACCATGCGCAAACCGCGCCAGGGCGCGGACAGCGACGAGGCAATGATAGCCACATTCGGGTAGCTCTCGTCGACGGGGTTCCGCTTCGGCGGGTCAGATGATCGGTCGATCGGCCGTCACCTGGGCGGCGACCGACTTCGCGGTGTCCACGTCCAGGCCCGGACCGGGCACGAAGATCGTCCGGCGGTAGTACTCAAGTTCCCGGATGCTCTCCTGGATGTCGGCCAGGGCCCGGTGCGCCAGCCCCTTGGCCGGCTGGCCGTAGTAGCTGCGCGGGAACCAGCGCCGGCACAGCTCCTTGATCGACGACACGTCGATCATGCGGTAGTGCAGGTGGGCATCGAGCCGCGGCATGTCGCGCGCGATGAAGCCGCGGTCGGTGGCGATCGAGTTCCCGCACAGCGGAGCGGTCTTCGGATCGGGTACGTGCTGGGCGATGTACGACAGGATCTGGTCCTCGGCCTCCTTCATGGTCACCGTCGAGGCCCGTACCTGCTCGGTCAGCCCCGAGCGGTCGTGCATTTCCCGGACCACCTCGACCATCGAGGACAGCAGCGCGTCGTCAGCGTGTATCACCACGTCGACGCCGTCGCCGAGTACGTTGAGGTCGGGATCCGTGACCAATGCGGCCACTTCGACCAGCGCGTCGCGCCCGAGATCAAGGCCGGTCATTTCACAATCGATCCAAACGAGGAGATCGCCCACGAGCCACAGCTTAAGACCCTGCCCAAGGACGCCTGTCGGCGCCGATAGGCTGAGCGCTCGAAAGTCGTGGAAGGTCCTGGGGAGAGCGTCATGAGTGAGCGCCTGGAAATCGCAGCGCGCATGCCTCATGACGGACCGCAGCCGAACGGGGGTCCGGCATGAGCAGGTTCGAGGATCCGGCATGAGCGAGGATCCGGCATGAGCGGGCGTACCGGGACGGTCCGGTCAGGCACGTCGGTGACCCGGAATCGGGTGCTGGTGGCGATCGCGGTCATCCTGGCCGTGACCGCCGCGCAGTACGTGTACGGCAACCGGCACAACTTCTTCGACCTCAAGATCTATTACCACGCGGTGCGCTGGTGGGCCCACGGCCACTCGCTCTACGCGTACATCCAGCCGGACCGGGTCCAGGCGTCGCTCGGCTTCACGTACCCGCCGTTCGCGGCCCTGCTCATGTACCCGATGGCGTGGCTGCCGCTCATGCTCGTCATCGTGCTGGTCTGGATCGGCTCGGCCGTCTGCGTCGTGGTGACCAGCGCCTGGCTGCTCGGCCCGGTCGCCGCCCGGCACGGCTGGCCCGGCTGGTTCGCGATCTGCGTCGGCGTACCCCTGATCACCACGCTGGAGCCCATCCGGGAGAACACCACGTTCGGCCAGATCAATATGTACCTGGCCATCCTCGTCCTGTGGGACCTGCTGTTCGCGCTGCCGCGCGGCTCGCGGTGGTCCGGGGTCGGTGTCGGGCTGGCCACCGCGATCAAGCTGACGCCCGGCATCTTCATCCTGTACCTGCTGGTCACCCGCCGGTTCCGGGCAGCCGCCGTGGCGGCGGGCACCGCGGCCGGCGCCACGCTGCTCGCGGCGGCGATCTCGCCGGGCGAGTCGTGGAAGTACTGGGACCAGACGCTGTGGAAGACCAACCGGATCGGGCATCTCTACCTCAATCAGAACCAGTCGATCATGGGCACGCTGTCCCGCGTCGCCCGGCCGCACGAGGCCAGCGGGGCGGTCTGGGTGCTGCTGGTGCTGATCGTCGCGGCGTACGGGCTGTGGCGCGCGGGGCGGGCGGCGGCAGCGGGCGACCAGCTCACCGGCGTGACGCTGACCGGCCTGGCCGGCTCGCTGATCAGCCCGGTCTCCTGGCAGCACCACCTGTACTGGTTCGTGCCCGCGCTGATCATCTTGGTCGACGTCGCGGCCGCCCCGGAGGTGTCGCGCCGGCGCTGGTACGCGTGGGCGGCCGGGATCGTCTGGTTCACCGTGACGTTCAGCCTCATCGAGCTGTTCGACTGGCACCTGATCCCGATGCGCTACCTGGACACCCCGGAGGGCGCGCTGCTCAGCAACTGGTACGTGCTGCTGATGCTCGGGCTGCTCGTGGCGCTGCCGGTACGGGTGCTCCCACCCGGCGACCCCGCGGCCACCCGGCTGGCCACGACCCTGCGCACGAACTACTGACTCACCTTCACCGTGGTCGTCACCGTGGCCTCGTCGATCTCGGTCGTGCGCAGCGTGAAGCTGAAGTTCCACTGCCCGGCCGCCGGCAGCGTGATCTGACCGATCGCGTGGAAGTCGGCGATCGGCGTCAGCACCGCGGCGATCGGCTCGATGCCCTGTGCGGGCAGGCCGGCGCTGACCTTCCACTCGACCACCTTGAGCGGGGCACCCTGCGGCGTGTAGGCGTACAGGTGGATGTCGTTCGGGCCGGTCTGCGCGGGCTCGATGTCGAACTGGAGCTGGTACAGGGACGAGGTCATGGTGGTGGAGACGACGCCGCTCTGGTTGGTCGAGCCGTTCACCGCCGCCTGGGTGCGGGCCGGCGTCGTCTGTACGAGTACCGAGGCGACGCCGATGATCACGACGGCGCCGACGACCTCGGCCAGCACGGTACGCCGCAGCCGCATGCCCACCGTCCGGTCCGGTACCCCGTCGGGCTCTTGCATCCCACGGCGGACCAGCCGGCGGCTGAACGCGGCGACCACCAGCACGACCGCCAGCAGCCCCACCTTGACCAGGACCAGCTTGCCGTACGTGGTGTGCAGTAGCGCACCGAACGAGCCGATCTGCACCAGCGCCTGAGCCGTACCGGCGAGCACCAGCGCGGCCACCGAGGCGGCGGCCCAGTCGGACCACACCGGCAGGATGGCGCCCAGTTCCTTCGGGTTGGCCCGGCGCAGCAGGAACGCCACCAGCGCGATCAGGCCACCGATCCAGATCGCCACGCCGCCGAGGTGGACGGCGTCCGCGATGACGGTCAGTGCCGGGGCGACCGAGGTGCTCGGGTGGCCGGCGATCCCGAACGTCGTGGCGATCGCCGCGCCGAGCACCGCCACCGTCCACCGCTGCCAGCGCGCGCCGCCACCGGTGAGGACCGGCCGCAGCAGCACCGCGGCGACCGCGATCACCGCGAGCCGGACCAGGTGCGCGATCCCGTACCGGTCGACCAGCTCGTTGCCCAGGTCGCTGCCGGAGATGCCGAACAGGCCGGTACCGATGGAGTACGGCACCTCCAGGTACAACTGGAGGACCGTGGCCAGGGCGAGCAGGCTGAGGCCGCCGTACGCGAGGCGGGTCGGGCCGCGCCGCTCCAGCCGGCGGGGCCACAGCAGCATCAGTACCAGGGCGGGCCCCACCGACAGGATCAGCCCGGCGTACCCGAGGAAGTTCGCCACCGAGACACCGTCGGCCACCACCGTGTCGGTGCGACCGCCACCGCTCACGTCGGCGGTCGCGGTGTTCTGCGACGGGGCGCCCACCGAGTAGGTGAACGCGGCGCCGACCGGGTGCCCGTCGGCGGAGATCACCCGGTACCCGACCACGTACGTGCCCCGCTGGGTCTCCGAGCGCAACGGGATGTGCAGGTCGTCCCCGCTGATCGTCGGGTTGCCCCGGTCGGCGCGCTTGCCGTCCGGCCCGATCACCTTGATCTTCTCCCGGACCGGCGCGACCATCTCGGAGAAGGTGATCACGACCTCCCGGGGGGACTGCTGGACCACCGCACCCTGGGTCGGCGATGTGCGGATCAGCGCGGCGTGCGCGCTGGCCGGGCCGGCGGGCAGCGTGAACACGCCGGACACGCCCAGCAGCACGCCGGCGAGGGCGACGAGGAGTCGGCGGGGGGTCATGCCCGATATGGTGCCGGGTCGATCACGGAACCGGTAGTCGGCCGTCGCAACCGCCCGCCTCGAAGGGAACGCCTCACTGACGGGTGGTCGTCCGCGGCGAGGGGAAAGTTCCCGCCTGAATGCCAGTACCGTGAGTTACCGTCACCGCTGCTCAGAGTGGCGAAGCGCGGCACCCCTCCATCCTGCGTTGGACGTTCGACGAAGCCTGCCCGGCCGGAGTGGAGGAGCCAGAGTGAGTTCACGGATCGGCGACAATTCGGGCTTCGGGGGCGCTCCGGGCGACCTGGTGACCGAAGAGGAGCTGCCCGGCCAGCGGGAACAGGAGCGCCGCCGGGCCCGCCGGATGGTCACCATCCTCGTGGTCGCCGCGCTGTTGCTCGCCGGGGTGGCGGGATGGCGCGCGTACGAGCACGAGAAGCCGAAGGGCTATCCGGCGCCGACCCGGGTCAACGGCGACGGGGACGGCATCCTGATCTCCTCCGGTCAGGTCAGGGTGGACGTCTACGAGGACCTCAACTGCCAGCGCTGCAAGGACTTCGAGGCATCGGCGCACGACGCGATCGAGAAGCTGGTCGCGTCCCGGAGGATCACCCTGACGTACCACCCGATCGCCATCCTCGACCAGTCGTCGAACCCGCCCGGGTACTCGACCCAGGCCGCCTCGGCGGCGGCCTGCGCGGCCGACGGCGGCAAGTTCCTCGACTTCGTCAAGACGGTGCTCTCGATGAAGCCCGCCGAGAACGGGCCGGGCCTGCCCGACGACCAACTGGTGCAGATCGGCGCGTGGGTCGGGCTCATCAATCCCGAGTTCGCGCACTGCGTCCGGCACGGCGAGTACCGGCAATGGGTCACGCACAGCACGGACGCGGCGACCGCCGCGGGGGTCCGGGGGACGCCGACCGTGGTGGTGGCGGGCCGGACCATCCCCGCACCGGCGGCCGACACGTTGCTGGAAGCGGTGGACGCGGCGCGGCGGTGACCACCGACTCGACCGGGCTAATCTGGGTGGCATGACCCAGCCCGTACGCCTCGCGGTTGGCGACGCCGCCCCGGATTTCACCCTGCTGACCGATTCCGGCGAGAAGTTCACGCTCTCCGCGCTGCGGGGGCGGAAGGTCGTGCTCTACGCGTACCCGGCCGCGATGACCCCGGGCTGCACCAAGCAGGCGTGTGACTTCCGGGACAACATCGCCTCGCTGCGCGGCGCCGGATACGAGGTGGTCGGCATCAGCCCGGACTCCCCCGCGAAGCTGGCCAAATTCCGGGAGCGCGACCAGCTCACCTTCCCGCTCGTCGCCGACGAGGACCGGAGCGTGCTCACCGCCTACGGCGCGTACGGCGAGAAGCAGCTGTACGGCAAGACGGTCACCGGCGTGATCCGGTCCACCTTCGTGATCGACGAGAAGGGCCGCATCGAGCGGGCGATGTACAACGTCAAGGCCACCGGGCACGTCGCCAAGCTTCGCCGGGACCTGGGCCTGGACTGAGGCGGCGATCGACGGACGGTCCACACTGGACGGTCGGACCACTGGCGACCATTCGGACGTACCGTCACGTATCGGTGGCCAGCGCGATGCGCCGGTTCGCGCCCCAGTGGTCACGTGGCGGTGCCCCGACTCGCTCAGCAGGTACTATCCGAGGGTTCGGGGCCGTAGCCCAATGGCAGAGGCACGCGGTTTAGGTCCGCGCCAGTGTGAGTTCGACTCTCACCGGCCCCACCGTTCGATCGGCTTTTGGGTTCTTGATGCCCTCGGCCGGCACCCAAGTCCTCGATCCCGAAAACAGTTCGACGGCATTGCGAAGTTCTGACACTGTCGGCGTTCGTGACGGACTTCGAGCGGGTGACCGCCGCGGACGTGCAGCTCATGCAGGGCATGGCGCAGCGGGTCACGTCAACCCGCCCGGACCTGGTGACCGCCGGCGCGTCGTTCGGCGAGTTGGCCTGGATCTGGGGCCAGGGACACGTCGATCACGGCGAGAGCTGGGCGCGTCGGCTGTGGTTCTCCGGCGCCGATCTGGTCGCGTGGGGCTGGGCCTTTCTCCCCCACCAGGTCAGGCGCAGCGACGGGTCGACGAAGGACGTCACCGGCGCCTCCCTGATGTATCAGGTCCATCCCGACCATGCCGCGCTGGTCGACGAAGTGATCGATTGGTACGACGATCTGGCGGCCGGTCTCGAGCGCACTGTGATACCGAGCGCCGCCGATGAGTTCGCCCTGAAGCGATGGGCGGCGCACGGCTATGAGACCGACCTGGCCTCGCTCGGCGACAACGGGGACTGGACTCAGCTCAACGAGCGGGACCTCACCGACCTGGAACAGCCGGTGTTGCCGGCCGGTTTCCGGTTCCGTACCGCCGACGAAGCCGGGCCGCAGGCCGCAGTCCAGGCTCATGTGGACGCCTGGGCTCCCTCGACGTACACGGCCGAGCGTTATGAGGGCGTCCGGCGGGCGTCGGGGTACCGCGGCGACCTCCACGTACTGGTGGAGGCGCCGGACGGAACGATGGCGTCCTCGACGATCATGTGGCTCGACGAGCTGAACAAGACCGCCGAGTTCGAGCCGGTCGGGACGCATCCGGGCTACCGGCGGCGGGGGCTGGGCAGGGCGATGCTTCTGCACGGCATGCACCTGGCGCGGGCGGCCGGAGCCACTCACATGACGGTCGTCTGCCTGGGTGCGCCGGGGCATCCCGCGGCACGCGGGCTGTACTACGGTCTCGGGTTCCGCGAGCTGTCACGGGACGCGCCGCTCATCAAGACCGCGACCCAGTCGCCGACGCGCTGAGACAGCCCCACGGAGCCCGGAGATCAGGCACGGCGGACCTCCTTGCCCAACATGAGGCGAGGAGCAGTGCCCGTGTCGGGTGAGCGGGCGTGAAATACGTGCAGATGGGTGACCACGACGTCGCCCGGCGATCCGGTCAGCTCGACGACCTGAACCGGCACGCCGTCGATCTCGCCCGCCTCACCGACCAGCGGCCGGCCGCGGTCCGGTAGACCGGCGCCGTCGAGAAGACGAGCCAACCACGGATAGCGACGCATGAACGCAAGCCAGTTCTCCCTGCCAGCACCGACCGGTGTCGGCAAGGTTTCCCGGTAGCGGTCGACCAGCCGATGCGTGCCGGACACCACCATCGTGCCGCCCCCTCGCGGGCCGACCTCACCGACGAACGCGAACAGCTTGACCGCCGGCACCGGCCACGTCGCATGGTCGAAACCGCAGTCCATGTGCCAGCCGTCCGGCAGGACCCACGGGTCCGGTTCGGGAAGCGAGAACAGGATCTGGGCACCGGGGCGCGGACGCCGCCAGCCGCCGGCCCCGAAGATCGCGTCCAGGGCATCGCTCACCGCTCGGTTGTCTACAAGTGGCCTGAACACCGGGTCGCGGCTCAATCCCTGCCAGTTCAGGACGGGCGAGCCCGCCCAACTGGCGGGGTCGGCAGGCCGAAGCCCGGCTTGGCTCTCGGCGTGCTGCCACATCGCGTTTCGCATGGCGGTCGCCTGGTCCGCAGTGAACGCGCTGTCGAGGCGGACGACTCCGGTGGCCTCGAAACGCGATCGGATATCGACCTCTTGCACGGCCCCAGTCTGCGGATCCCGTTGCTGCCGCGCCACCCAAAAACGACCGGTACACACCAGATCCCGTGCGGGTCTCTACTGGGCCCGCAGACCGCGCGCGTGCGTCAGCCAGACATGCTCCAGCTGCTCGGTGGTGGCGCTGTCGTAGCCACCGACCCTCGACTCGACTCGGTCGACGTACTCGTCCCACCACTGCTCGACGCTCAGGGTGGACGTCTTCGGGTCGCGCATGAGCCAGCCGGCGAACACGTCGTCCGCCACCACCTCGGTCAGGTCGTACTCACCGAGGTAACGGCCGGCGAGCAGTCCAACCCGCAGGCTCAGCTCGGTGCGCGCCGATCGCGCTGGGCGCATACCGGCCCCAAAGGCAACGGAAGCCACGGTGCCCGTCTCCAATCAGCGAAGTGCGATGGGGATCGTCAGAGCATCGATAGAGCCAGGGTTGGAAACCGGCCGCCGAGCGAGGTAGCCAACCGCATCCAGGTTAGGTTGCATAGATACCTAAGTCAACTTGAATGTTGTAGTTGAGCAACTGGCATGGTCAAATCGTGGTGCCGAGTGAGGAGCACCCATCACATGCCCGACAGGACGCCGGATTACCAGCGAGTGATCGATGGCATCACCCAGCTCATCACGAGTGGTCAGCTCAAGCCGGGTGACAAGCTTCCGACCTACGCCCAACTCGCTGACGAATACAAGGTCAGCGTCACCACCACACAGGCTGCGCTGCGGCTGCTGCGCGAGCGGGGATTGATCGAGGGGCACCAGGGCAAGGGCACGTACGTGTCGGAACCCGCGACGTAGCGTCCCGGGACACGACACCCGTCCATATTGGACAGACGATGCGGCGATCCGAAACGACCACCTTGCCCGGTCCAGACTCGGCCTGGTCGGCGATCGTGGCGTCCCCAGGCGGCGCCTCGACCGCCAGCTTGTCGTGAGGCACCGCAATACGCCGCTCGGGCCTGCGCACGGGGTGCGCGCTGTGCCACGCTCGACGCGAAGGAGGTGATGGCCATGATCGACCGCTTCACGGCACCGCTGCTGACTCCACTGGAGGCGGCCGAGCACGTCCAGATTCCGGAACGCACCGTGCATCGCTGGCTGAGCCAGAATGCGGCCGGGCATCCGCTCGTGCACAGCATCAAGCCTGTCGCGGCTCGCACACCAGCAGGAAATCAGTGGTCAACATCGACTGGCCGAGCAGAGCGTCGTACACCGCGCCGGACCGGATCACGGCACAGCAGGCCGAGTGCCGGGGCTGGCTCGGCCTGGCCCAGCGGCAACACCACAACGCGGTGATCGTGTAGGTCCGGCCCACCGCGGACACGTTCTGGCCATCACCGTACGAGCCCTGGTCGGAGTTCCTGGCCGGCACTACACCTATTTCGTCACCGCGCTCGACCGGCTTTACAACGAGAGCGTGCCGGGCCCGCCGAGCATCGGCCACCGACCCAGGAAATATCGATGAATGCCGTGGAATGCCCCACGGCTCTGGCACGAGCGGCCTTCCTTACAGACGACGACTAGCACCAAGAACCGTCATCGTCTACCGAGGAAGGCCGCGCTCGTCCACCGGCAGCCTCACCAGCCCCAATGAAAATCAACTTGCTGCAACCCTGCCGTTACTCCGCGCCCCTCAAGATCAGCAATGGTACGCTGCCAGACTATGAGCGATCGATATACTGAACAATGTAAATTCTTACGGGATATTGTTATGCAGTTGCGGAAGGAATCGCCCGTGGCACCGGAGAACGGTTCGGAATGGCTCAACAGGGTGTCGCCGCCCGCATGGAATGCGAATAACTCGTGGTGCCACCCAAACCCTGGAATCGGGATCGCCAGGGCGCGGACCCAGGCACGGATGTCCCGACAGTCCAGTTCGGCGAGAGTGGCGGCATGAAAATCGCGTTCCGCGGCCATCCGTACTTCGGGCACCTCTACCCGCTCATGCCGCTCGCCTACGCCGCCCGCGACGCCGGACACGAGGTCATCTTCCCGACGACAGGACCGTTTTCGAACCGGATCGCTGCGCTCGGCTTCTGTACGGTAGAGGCCGGCATACTGCTCGACGAGGCGAGACGGCGCCGGTTCGGCCGCCCTCTTGCGCCGACCGCCGACGACGACAACATGGTTTGGAACGTGGTAGGCGAATACTTCGCCGAGGCCGCGGTGGCCGTCGCAACCGACCTCCGTCAACTGCAGCCCGAACTCGCGATTGACCTTGTGGTGCACGAGGACACTGACCTTGGAGCTGCGGCCGCGGCCGCGGCAGCTGGCATCGCCTCGGTCTCGGTCGCAATCACCCGCTCGCTGGATCCGCACGTCGTCGAGGCGTTCCGCGGGCCAGTATTGCGCGAGCTTCAGGTACGGTTCGGTACCGTTCCGCGACCGGACGACCTGGTGCTGGACAGTTATCCGCCCAGCCTGCAGCGCCCCGCATTCCGCACCGATCCCCGCCGCGTACCCTTGCGCCCCGTGCCTTGGGCCGAGCCGTCACTACCCCTGCCGCCATGGGTCGGCACCCGGGACCGCAAATTGATTTTTGTAACCCTCGGAACGGTGGCCGGGACAATCGAGACCATGCAGTTGATCATCGATGGCCTGGCCCCACTGGACGCCGACATCCTGGTCGCTACAGGCGCAAACGACCCCGCGTTCTTGGCCGCGTTACCGGACAATGTCCATGTAGAGACCTTCGTGCACCAGGCGAACCTCGTGCCGCACATAGATCTCATGGTCCATCACGGCGGCGGCGGGACGACCTCCAGCGCCTGGGTGCATGGTGTCCCGCAACTCGTGCTGCCCGACGGCGCTGATCGGTTCCTCAACGCCGAGGCCGTCGCTGCCTCAGGCGGCGGGATCGAGCTGCGAACCCCAACCCCTGAGCTAATCGCGACGTCGGCACGTCTCCTGCTTGACGACCCCGCTTACCGGCGGTCCGCTGGAGCCGTGCGCGACGAGCTCGCCGCGCTGCCCGAACCCGCCGCTGTGCTCTCCACCCTTTAAGAGTTCCTAACAGAAATGTTGTATGTCACGTTCCGGAATCCGTGCGCGTGGTTCGTGCTGTTCCTGCTGGTATGAGGAAGGGTGAGCATCCACCGTGGATCGTGCCAGACGACCTGTGGGCGCGTATCGAGCCACTGCTACCGGTCCCACCTCGTAACCCACGCCATCCCGGACGCAAACGGCTGGACAACCGCAAAGTGCTGCAGGGCATCCTGTTCGTGCTGCCCACCGGTATCCAGTGGGAGTACCTGCCCCAGGAGTTGGGCTTCGGGTCCGGGATGACCTGCTGGCGGCGGCTGGCCGAGTGGATCACCGCCGGGGTGTGGCAGCGGCTGCATGATGGTGGGTAGTTGAACGAACGATCGCCTGGTACCACGGCATGAAACGGCTACGTATCCGATGGGAACGCCGCGACGACATCCACGAAGCTTTCCTCGGACTCGCCACCTGCATCATCACGTACCGACACGTCGCACGACTCTGTTAGGAACTCTTAGTCCAGAACGGTGACCTGGTCGCCGACCCGGATCTCGCCGGTGCCGTCCGGGATGAGGTTCAGGCCGAACAGCAGTCCCTGGTCGACGTTGCGGTGCCGGGCCAGCGTGCGCAGCGGCTCGCGCCCGCGCGCCCCGGTCTCCTGGTCGGTGGTCGTGATCACACACCGGTCGCACGGCTTGGGCGCCCGGAACGTGACCGAGCCGATCCGGATCCGCCGGCCGAGCCAGCCGTCCTCGGCCCAGGCCGGCGCCCCCTCCACCACGACGTTGGGCCGGAACCGGGTCATCGGCAGCGGCCACTCGGCCGGGCACTCCTCGGCCAACCAGTCGTTCACCGCGGCCAGCGACGCGGTGTTCGCCAGCAGCAGCGGGTACCCGTCGGCCAGGCTGACCCGGTCGTCCGGGTTGGCGTACTCCGGGTTGACCGGCCGGCGAGTCGGGTCGTCGAGGTAGTAGAGGCGCACCTTGCGCTCCAAGACGGTGGACAGCCACACGTCCGCCTCGTCACCGGCGCGGCTGAGGTCGACCGTGGTGCGCCAGACCTTGACCGGATCCAGGTCGCCGGGCTCCGCCGGTACCGTCAGCTCGCCCGCGCCCTCGTGTCGCAGCACCAGCGCCCCTTCGGCGAGGACCGGCCGGATCTGGGTCAGCCGTGGCTCCTCCCGCTGGGTCAGCATCCGACCCTGTTCGTCGGTGATCAGCCAGCGCCGGTCGCCGGCCAGTCCCCACAGCCGGACGTCGGCGCGCTCGTGTTCGAGCCGGTGGCAGCTCTTGACCGGGTAGGTGGCGATGGCCCCGAGGTGCATGAACCGAGGGTACCGGTTGACGTGTGAATAAAAGTCTGCATACATTCGCCGGGTGAATGACGGCTTGCTGCGGCTGGTGGACGGGGTGCGGCTGACTCCGACCCAGCGGCGCATCGCGCAGTGCCTGCTGGACCGGCCGGTGGACGCCGCTTTTCTGTCCAGTAACGAGGTTGCCGAGCTGGCCCGGGTCAGCCAGCCGTCGGTGACGCGTTTCGCGATGGCTCTCGGATTCGACGGGTACCCGGCGCTGCGTCGCGCCCTGCGCGACCCGGGACCGTCGGGCCTGACTCGCCCGGCCGGCCAGGCCACCCCCTCCAGTCTGGCCGGCCCGTCGAGTCAGGCGCACGGGTCCGACCCCGGTGACTTCGCGGCGCTGGACACCGCACCGCGCAACGAGCTGCAGCACGCGATCGACGGCGAGCTGGACAACCTGGGGCGGCTCGCCGACCGGCTAGCCGAGGGCGGCCCCGACCGGGCGGCCGTCGAGGCGGCCGGGAAACTGCTCATCGCCAGCCCCGCGCTGCCCGTCCTCGGGCTGCGCGCCGCCGCGCCGATGGCCACCTATTTCGGGTACTTCGCCGCCAAGATCCACCCCGATGTCCGAGTCTTCGATCAGGGCGGCACCCTGCTGGACGACCGCATCGAGCAGGCCCGCGCGGCCGGCGCGACGGCCATGCTCGCCGTCGTCCTGCCCCGGTACCCGAAGGAGGCGCTCGACGCGCTCGACACCGCTCGGGCTGCCGGGCTCTCGCTGGTCGTGCTGACCGATTCGCCGATCAGCCCCGCCGCCGCGGTCGCGGATGTCACGCTGAGCGCGGCGGTCGGCGCCCGGCTGGTCTTCGACCTGCACGTCGCCCCGATGGCGCTCGCCATGATCCTGCTCCAGGCGATGTGCGACGCCGCCCCGGCGACCACCCAGGCTCGGCTGGAGCAGTTCGAGTCGTCCGCCGCCCGGCGCAACGTATTCGTCCGTTAGGCCGCCAGGCCCGCCTGGTTTGTGGGCGGGCCGGTCAAGCGGCCGGAACATGATGAGACCAGCAGCGGGTCCGCTGGCCAGACAGGAGTTCACCGTGAACACGATCCGTGCCCCGAGGGGCACCACGCTGACCGCTCGCGCCTGGCCGCAGGAGGCCGCGCTGCGGATGCTCCAGAACAACCTCGACCCCGACGTTGCCGAGCGGCCGGAGGACCTGGTGGTCTACGGCGGCACCGGCCGGGCCGCCCGGGACTGGCCGTCGTACCACGCGCTGATCCGCACGCTGTCCACCCTGGAGAGCGACGAGACGATGCTGGTGCAGTCGGGCAGGCCGGTCGGCGTGTTCCGCACCCACGAGTGGGCTCCCCGGGTGTTGATCGCCAACTCCAACCTGGTCGGCGACTGGGCCAACTGGCCGGAGTTCCGCCGGCTGGAGAAGCTCGGGCTGACCATGTACGGGCAGATGACCGCCGGATCGTGGATCTACATCGGTACCCAGGGGATCCTGCAGGGCACGTACGAGACGTTCGCGGCCGTCGCGGAGAAGCGATTCGGCGGCACCCTCGCCGGTACCCTGACGCTCACCGCCGGCTGCGGCGGCATGGGCGGCGCGCAGCCGCTGGCGGTCACCATGAACGGTGGAGCCTGCCTCATCATCGACGTCGATCCGGCCCGGCTCGCCCGCCGGGTGGCCACCCGGTACCTGGACACCGTAGCGTCCACTGTGGACGATGCGGTGGCGCTCGCGGTCGCGGCGAAGCGGGAACGCCGGGCGCTGTCCGTCGGGGTGGCCGGCAACGCCGCCGTCCTCGTGCCGGAGTTGCTGGCCCGCGGCGTACCGGTGGACATCGTGACCGACCAGACCTCGGCGCACGACCCGCTGGCCTACGTACCGATCGGGATCGAGCCGGACGACGCGCCGGACTACGCCGCGAAGAAGCCCGAGGAGTTCACCGACCGGGCCCGTGCCTCGATGGCCGCGCACGTGGCCGCGATGGTTGGCTTCCAGAACGCCGGAGCCGAGGTCTTCGACTACGGCAACTCGATCCGGGGCGAGGCGCTGGCCGGCGGGTTCGGCGACGCGTTCGCGTTCCCCGGCTTCGTGCCGGCCTACATCCGGCCACTGTTCTGTGAGGGCAAGGGCCCGTTCCGGTGGGCGGCGCTGTCCGGCGACCCGGCCGACATCGCGACCACCGACCGGGCGATCCTGGACCTGTTCCCGGAAAACGAATCGCTGGCCCGGTGGATCCGGATGGCCGGCGAGCGGGTCGCGTTCCAGGGGTTGCCGGCCCGGATCTGCTGGCTCGGGTACGGCGAGCGGGACCGCGCCGGCCTGCGCTTCAACGAACTGGTCGCCGACGGCAGCCTCAAGGCGCCGATCGTCATCGGGCGGGACCACCTGGACACCGGTTCGGTCGCCTCGCCATATCGGGAGACCGAGGCGATGGCCGACGGCTCGGACGCGATCGCGGACTGGCCGCTGCTCAACGCGATGCTGAACACCGCGTCCGGCGCGTCCTGGGTGTCCATCCACCACGGCGGCGGCGTCGGCATCGGGCGCTCCATCCACGCCGGCCAGGTCACCGTCGCCGACGGCACCGAGCTGGCCGCGCAGAAGATCGAGCGGGTACTGACCAACGACCCCGGAAGTGGCGTCATCCGGCACGTGGACGCCGGGTACGAACGGGCCACCGAGGTGGCGGAGACGCACGGCGTGCGCATCCCGATGCGGGAGTCCGGTTCCTGGGAGTCCACTGTGGACGAGGCGGGCGCGTGAAGCCGGAACGGTTCGCCTCGCTGTGGGGCACGCTCGCGCCGATCGGCCGCGGCGCGCACGGATACCACCGGTTCGCCTGGTCGCCGCCGGAGCTTGCCTGCCGGGACTGGTTCGCCGAGCAGGCGGCCGAGCGCGGAATGCCGGTGGAGACCGACCGCAACGGCAACCTGTGGGCCTGGTTGGGCGATCCGGGTGCCGGCGACGCGGTGGTCGCCGGGTCGCACTTCGATTCGGTACCGGGTGGTGGCGGCTATGACGGCCCGCTCGGCATCGTCTCCGCGTTTCTCGCGCTGGACCTGCTCCGCGAGCGCGGCCTGACGCCGGCGAGACCGGTCGGGGTGGCCGCGTTCGCCGAAGAGGAGGGCTCCCGGTTCGGTATCGCCTGCCTCGGATCCCGGCTGATGTGTGGCGCGCTCGATCCGGAGCGGGCGGCGGCGCTGCGCGACCCGGACGGCGTTTCGCTGGCCGAGGCGAGCGGCCTGGACCCTGCCGGGTTCGGCCCGGACCCGCAGCGGCTGGCCGGCATCGGCGCGTTCGTCGAGCTGCACGTCGAGCAGGGCCGGGCGCTGACCGCCCCGGTCGGCGTGGCCAGCGCCATCTGGCCGCACGGGCGCTGGCGGCTGGAGTTCGCCGGTGAGGGCAACCACGCCGGCACCACCCTGATGGCCGACCGTCACGACCCGATGCTCACCTTCGCCTACACCGTGCTGGCAGCCAACAAGGAGGCCCGGCTGCGGGGCGGTCACGCCACGATCGGGCGGGTGGCGGCCGTACCCAACGCCACGAACGCGATCCCGGCGTCGGTGACTGGGTGGCTGGACGCCCGCGCGGCCGATCAGTCCACATTGGACGGCCTGGTCGAGGCGGTCACGGTACGGGCGACGGAGCGGGCCGGCCGGGACGGCACCTCGGTCGCGGTCACCGCCGAGTCGGTGTCCCCGGTGACCGGGTTCGACGCGGCCCTGCGCGACCGGCTCGCCGCCCTGCTCGGCGGCGTACCCGTGTTGCCGACCGGGGCCGGGCACGACGCCGGGGTGCTGGCCACCCGGGTGCCGACCGCGATGCTGTTCGTCCGCAACCCGACCGGGGTGTCCCACGCCCCCGGCGAGTACGCGACCGATGAGGACTGCGCCGCCGGGGTGGGCGCGCTGGCCGACGTGCTGGCCGAGTTGGCGTGCCGATGACCGCTCCGGCGAGATACCACGCGGAGTACGCCTGGCTCGGCGGCCAGACGCCGGTCCGCGACGTGCTCATCGAGGTGGTTGACGGGGTCATCGCGCAGGTCCGGCCGGCGCCACCCGGCACCGCCGCGACCAGGCTGCCCGGGCTCACGCTCCCCGGCCTGGCCAACGCGCACTCGCACGCGTTCCACCGCGCCCTGCGCGGCCGTGCTGGCTCGGCCCGTGTGGCGCCGCCCGGCGCAGACCAGTCACCCGGCAATTTCTGGACCTGGCGCGAGGGCATGTACGCGCTCGCCGACCGGCTCGACCCGGACTCCTACCACCGGCTGGCCCGCGCCGTTTACGGCGAGATGGCGCTGGCCGGCATCACCGCCGTCGGCGAGTTCCACTACCTGCACCACGCACCCGGCGGCGCCCGGTACGCCGACCCGAACGCGATGAGCGACGCGCTGGTGGCCGCGGCCGCCGAGGCCGGTATCCGGATCACCCTGCTCGACACCCTGTACCTGACGTCCACAGTGGACGGCGATCCGTTGGAGGGCACGCAGCTGCGCTTCGGGGACGGCGCCCTGGACGGCTGGGTGGCCCGCGCGTCCGGGCTCCGGCTCGGGCCGCACGCCCGGCGGGGCGCGGCCATCCACTCGGTACGGGCGGTGCCGGCCGAGACGATCGGTGGGTTCGTCGCCGCCACCGAGGGGCTGCCGGTGCACGCGCACCTGTCCGAACAGCCGGCCGAGAACGAGGCGTGCCTCGCCCGGTACGGTCGCACGCCGACCGAGCTGCTCCACTCGTACGGCGCCCTGCACCCCGGTACCACCGTGGTACACGCGACCCATCTGTCCGAAGTGGACAGTACCCTGCTCGGCGACACCGGTACGGCGGCTTGCTTCTGCCCGACCACCGAACGTGATCTCGCCGACGGCATCGGGCCGGCCCGCACGCTGGCCGACGCCGGCAGTCCGCTGTGCCTGGGCAGCGACTCGCACGCCGTGGTCGACCTGTTCGAGGAGGCCCGGGCGATGGAGCTGGACGAGCGGTTGCGCACCCGGCGGCGCGGGCACTTCTCCCCCGCCGAACTGCTCACCGCCGCGACGGCAGCGGGACACCGGGCGATCGGCTGGCCGGACGCCGGGACGCTCGCTGTCGGCAAGCGGGCCGACCTGGTGACCGTCGACCTCCACTCGGTCCGGACGGCGGGATCCGAGCCGCTGGCCGGGGCCGTCCTGGCCGCCACGGCGGCGGACGTCACCCACGTGGTGGTCGACGGCCGACCGGTGGTCCGGGACGGCCGGCACGTGAGCCTGGACGTCGCGGGCGAGCTGCGGGCCGCGATCGAGGCGGTGACCCGATGAGCGGCGACGCACAGAGCAGCGCGACGGACAGCGGCGCAGAAAGCGGCGCGACGGGCAGCGAGGCCAAGAGCAGCGCGATGGGCAGTCTCCTCATCGACGGCATCGGCGAGCTGACCACGCACGGTCCACAGGGGACGCTCACCGGCGCCGCGCTGGTCATCGTTGACGGCCGGGTCGCCTGGGTTGGGCCGTCGGAGGCGGCGCCGGCCGCCGACCGGCGGATCGACGCGGCCGGCCGGGCGGTCATTCCGGGCTTCGTGGACAGCCACGCTCACCTGGTGTTCGCCGGTGACCGGGCCGCCGAGTTCGCCGCCCGGATGGCCGGCGAGCCGTATACCGGGGGCGGGATCCGCACCACCGTCGCGGCCACCCGGGCCGCCTCCGACGACGCCCTGCGCGCGAACGTCGGCCGGCTGGTCGCCGAGGCGCGCCGGCAGGGCACCACGACCGTCGAGGTGAAGAGCGGGTACGGGCTCACCTCCAAAGAGGAGTCTCGGGCGCTGCGCATCGCCGGCGAGTTCACCACGGAGACCACGTACCTCGGTGCCCACGTGGTGCCCGAGGGCGTGCCGGCCGACGAGTACGTTCGGCTGGTCTGCGGTCCGATGCTCTCGGCCGCCCGCCCGTACGCGCGCTGGATCGACGTCTTCTGCGAACGTGGCGCGTTCGACCCCGACCAGGCTCGGGAGATCCTCCGCGCCGGCCTCGCCGCCGGCCTCGGTACCCGGATCCACGCCAACCAGCTCGGCCCCGGCGAGGGGGTACGGGTGGCCGTCGAGTCGGACGCCGCCAGCGCCGACCACTGCACCCACCTGTCCCCGGCCGACATCGACGCGCTCGCCGGCTCCGGTACGGTCGCCACACTCCTGCCGGGTGCCGAGTTCTCCACCCGGTCGCCGTACCCGGACGCCCGAGCCCTGCTCGACGCCGGAGCCACCGTCGCCCTGGCCACCGACTGCAACCCGGGGTCGTCATACACCTCGTCGATGCCGTTCTGTATCGCGCTCGCGGTACGGGAGATGCGCATGACGCCCGCCGAGGCGCTGTGGGCCGCCACCGCCGGAGGCGCCCGCGCGCTGCGCCGGGACGACATCGGGCACCTCGACGTCGGCGCCCGCGCCGATCTGTCCATCGTGGACGCACCGAGCCATGTCCACCTGGCCTACCGGCCGGGAGTACCACTGATTCACCAGGTAATTCAGGGCGGAGAACCGATATGACCAGCACCACCACCATCGCCGTCGGACCCACCGGGTTGTCGCCCGCCGAGGTGGTCGCGACCGCCCGTCGCGGCGCCCGGGTCGAACTGGACCCGGCCGCGCTCGACGTGATGACCACCAGCCGGCAGATCGTCGACGCCATCGAGCGGGACGGCCGCCCGGTCTACGGGGTCTCCACCGGCTTCGGGGCGCTCGCCGACACGTCGATCGCGCCGGAGCGCCGGTCCGAACTCCAGCACGCCCTGATCCGCTCGCACTCCGCCGGGATCGGCGCGCCCATGCCACGCGAGGTGGTCCGGGCGATGATGCTGCTGCGGGTACGTTCGCTGGCCATGGGCCGGTCGGGAGTCCGGCCGCTGGTCGCCCAGGCGCTGGTCGACCTGCTCAACCACGACGTCACCCCGTGGGTGCCGGAGCACGGATCGCTGGGCGCCTCCGGCGACCTGGCGCCGCTGGCGCACTGTGCACTGGTGTTGCTCGGTGAGGGCTGGGTGCTCGGCGAGGACGGCTCCCGGGTGGCCGGCGACGAGGCGCTACGCCGGGCCGGGCTGCGGCCGATCCGGCTGTCCGCCAAGGAGGGGCTGGCGCTCATCAACGGCACCGACGGCATGCTCGGAATGCTGCTGCTGGCCGGCGCTGACGCGGCCCACCTGTTCAGCATGGCGGACCTGACCGCGGCGCTGTCCATCGAGGCGATGCTGGGCAGCGACCGGCCGTTCCAGCCTGAGCTGCACACCATCCGGCCGCATCCCGGCCAGGCGGTCTCGGCAGCGAACATCCTCCGGCTGCTCCAGGATTCGTCCATCATGGACAGTCACCGGCACGACATGTCGCACGCGGTGCAGGACGCGTACTCGATGCGGTGCGCGCCGCAGGTCGCCGGCGCGGCCCGGGACACCCTGGACTTCGTGACCGCGGTGGCCGGCCGCGAACTTGTGTCCGTTGTGGACAATCCGGTGGTGCTGCCGGACGGCCGGGTGGAGTCGACCGGCAACTTCCACGGTGCGCCGCTGGGCTTCGCGGCGGACTTCCTGGCCATCGCCGCCGCCGAGGTGGGCGCGATCTCCGAGCGCCGGGTGGACCGCCTGCTCGACGTGTGCCGGTCCCGGGACCTGCCGCCGTTCCTCAGCCCGGACGCCGGGGTCAACTCGGGGCTGATGATCGCGCAGTACACCGCGGCGGGGATCGTCGCCGAGAACCGGCGGCTGGCCGGCCCGGCGAGCGTGGACTCACTGCCCACCAGCGGCATGCAGGAGGACCACGTGAGCATGGGCTGGGCGGCCACCCGCAAGCTGCGTACCGTGCTGGACAACCTGACCAGCCTGCTCGCGGTCGAGCTGCTGGCCGGAGTGCGGGGGCTTCAGCTGCGTGCCCCGCTGGTCGCCTCGCCCGCGGGGCGGATCGCGATGGCGGCGGTGACTCCGTTCGCCGGTGAGCCGGGGCCGGACATCTACCTCGCTCCGGTGCTGGAGGCCGCCCGCGACCTCATCCGCGGCACCGAGCTGCGTACCGCCGTCGAGGAGGCCGCCGGCCCGCTGCGCTGAGAGGCACCGCGGGCACCGCTCTAGCGAGCGCCGCTCACCAGTACCCGCGCATCAGCTCGCGCGACCACTCCGGCTGGCGCACCGGGCCGCGCGGGCCGAACTCCTCCAGGTACGGCTTGATGTCCAGCACCGGCGTGCCGTCGATCGCGTCCAGCCCACGCACCCGCAGCCGGAGCCCGTCGACACCGGCCAGCTCGCAGCGGGTCACCCCGATCCGGTTCGGCCGGTTCTTCGCCCGTTGGGCGAGGATGCCCACCAGCGGCCACTCCGGGTTGCCGCGCGGGCGCCGGGCCCCGGTCTGCACGCCGGCCGGGTCCACCCGGTCGAACACGTACACGACCTCGATGTGCGAGAACTCGTCCAGCCCGGCGACCGCGTCCGGGCCGACCTGCGACCCGTCGAGCACGATCGCGGTGGACACCGCGTCCCAGTCGTCGTCGATCGCCTCGTCGCGAGTGGACTCCACCCGGCCGATCGGCCGCATGTCGAACGAACCGGCCACCTCAGAGTTCCCCGGTGATGATGCCGGCCAGCGCCCGGAACGCCTTGCCCCGGTGGCTGATCGCGTCCTTCTCGCCGGGCGACAGCTCGGCGTTCGTGCGGGTCTCACCGTCGGCCACGAAGATCGGGTCGTACCCGAACCCGCCCTCCCCGCGCGGCTCGTGGATGAGCCGGCCGGACATCTCGCCGCGCACCGTCCACTCCCGACCGTCGGGCAGCGCCAGCGCCGCCGCGCACACGAACGACGCGCCCCGCGCCCCGTCCGGTACGTCGCCGATCTGCGCCAGTACGAGCGACAGGTTGGCCAGGTCGTCGCCGTGCCGGCCGGACCAGCGCGCGGAGAACACGCCCGGCATCCCGTTCAACGCGTCCACGGCGAGCCCGGAGTCGTCGGCGACGGTGGGCAACCCGGTGCGCGCCGCGCCCTCCCGCGCCTTGATGAGGGCGTTGTCCTCGAAGGTCAGCCCGCTCTCCGGCACCTCCTCGTAGGCCGGCACGTCGGCGAGGCCGACGAGCGCGACGTCGATGAGGATGCGTTGCAGTTCGACGAGCTTCTTCGTGTTGCGCGTGGCGAGCAGGATCTTCACGAAGCCAGTGCCTTGCGCTGCAACTCGGCCAGCGCCGCGCAGCCGGCCGCGCCGAGGTCGACCAGGTTGTCGAGTTCGGCGCGCTTGAACACCGCCTGCTCGCCGGTGCCCTGCACCTCGACGAACTCGCCGTTGCCGGTGCAGACGATGTTCATGTCCACGTCGGCGATGACGTCTTCCTCGTAGCAGAGGTCGAGCCGGGGCTGGCCGCCGATGATGCCTACGCTGACCGCGGCCACCGACCGGTGCAGCGCTTCTTCCGGCTTGCCGGACAGCGCGTGCTGCCGGGCCAGCCAGCCGACCGCGTCGGCCACCGCGACGTAACCGCCGGTGATGGCCGCGGTGCGGGTGCCGCCGTCGGCCTGCAACACGTCGCAGTCGACCATGATGGAGTTTTCACCGAGCGCGGACAGGTCCAGGCAGGCGCGCAGGCTGCGGCCGATCAGGCGGGAAATCTCGTGGGTGCGCCCACCGATGCGACCCTTCACGCTCTCCCGGTCGGAGCGGGTGGTGGTCGCCCGGGGCAGCATCGCGTATTCCGCGGTGATCCAGCCGAGGCCGGAACCCTTGCGCCAGCGGGGCACCCCCTCGGTGACGCTCGCGGTGCACAGCACCCGGGTCGCGCCGAACTCCACCAGAACGGAGCCTTCCGGATGCATGCTCCAGTTGCGGGTCAGAGTCACCGGTCGCAGTTGGTCAGGGGTACGTCCATCGGGTCGGGCCATGCCGCAAGCCTAGTCCGCGTCAACGGGGTGCACAGCGCGGCGGTCACCTCCCGGGCCATCGAGTCGTCGAGCCGGTGCGCCAGCCCGCGCAGCCCGTACCACCACTCGGCGATCATCATCCCGCACAGGTACGGCACCAGATCGGTCGAGCGGTCCATCACCCACCGCACGCCCTTGGTGGCCATCCAGCGCAGTTCCGAGGTGAGCGTCGGAGGCGGGTTGGACGGCTCCGCGTCCGGCCACCGGGCCGGCGGGAGGCCGAGCAGGTCGGCGAACGACCGGGCCAGCAGCCGGTGCCCGCGCTCGCTGGGATGCAGCCGGTCCACGCTCCACATGCGACGCTCGTAGGTGGCCGGGTGCCGGGCGATGTCGACGTGCACCGCCCCGAAGCGCGTCGCCGCGGCGTCGGTCACCGCGTTGACCGCCCGGATCCGGCGGGCCAGCGGCCGGGCCAGCCCGTCCGGCAGGCGGAACATCCGCCCGGGATCGGGCATCCGCATGGTGAGCACGACCGCACCCTCCGCGCGCAGGGCGCCGAGCGTGCGCTCGATCGACGCGGCGACCCGGGCCACGTCAAACGAGCGGCGGAGGGTGTCGTTGACACCTACCACCACCGACGCGACGTCCGGGCGCAGCGCCAGGGCGCGGGGCAGCTGGTTGCGTTCCACGTCGCCGGTCAGCGCGCCGTTGACCGCCAGGTTGTGCAGCTCAGCGTCGGGCAGCGCGCCGGCCAGCAGCTCTGCCCAGCCGCGCCAGGCGCCGTTCGGCTGGGGATCGCCGACGCCGACCGTGATCGAGTCTCCGAGCGCCACGAACCGGGTCACGATGGAATTCCCGCCAATTCGTCGTCGTCATCCCAGCGACTGCTCGCACGCGTCGGCAGCGGTGCGCCCGCGCCCAGCGCCAGATCCGCACCCAGCGCCAGATCCGTGTCCAGACCCAGATCCGGGTCCAGTGCCAGATCCGCGTCTACCGCCAACCCGGGATCCGCGGCGAGGTCCGGGGCAGCGACCCCGGCGAGGCCGTGCGCCGCCAGGAACCCGGCCACCGCGTTCGGCCAGCCGAACTCCTCGGCCCGGCGGCGGGCCGCCGCCCGCCGGTGCCGGTCCGGCCGGCTCAGCACATCGCGTACCCCGTCGGCGAAGCCCTCGCCGCACACCGCGACCCCGGCCGTGCCGATCACCTCCGGCAACGCGCTCTCCGCGCTGACCACCACCGGGGTACCGCAGGCCAGCGCCTCCAGGGCGGCCAGCCCGAACGTCTCGACCGGCCCCGGCGCCAGTACCACGTCCGCCGAGGCGAGCAACCCGGCGAGCGTGGACCGGTCCGCGACGAAGCCGGCGAAGCGCACCGGCAGGCCCTCAGAGCGCCGGGCCAGCCGGTGGCGCAGCGGCCCGTCCCCGGCCACCACGAGCACCGCCGGCACCCCGGCGGCCCGCAGCTCCTGTACCGCCAGGATCGAGCGCTCCGGCTTCTTCTCCGGCGACAGGCGTCCACAGTGGACGATCAGTACCTCGTCGTCGCGGGCGTACCGGCGGCGTACCGCCAGCGACCGGGCGGACGGCGAGAACAGGTCCAGGTCCACCCCGAGCGGCACCCGCCGCAGGTTCGCGACCCCGAGCCGGGCGAACTCCGCCGCCGCCCAGTCCGTCGTGCAGATCACCGAGTTGTAGTGCATCGCGGTACGGGAGTTGAGCACGTCGGCCAGCGCCGCCGCCGGCCTGGCGAGCACCCGGCCGGCGAGCCCGAGCAGGCCGGCCACGCTCTCGTGCGACACCATCACCGAAGGCACCGCGTGGCGGCGCGCCCAGGCACCGGTCCAGCGCAGCGTGGTGCGGTCGGACACCTCCAGCCGGTCCGGGCGCAGCTCGTTCAGCAGCGCGGTCAGCCGGCGCCGGTCCACCAGCACCCGGTACCCGCCGGAGAACGGCAGCACCGGGCCGGGCAGCGTGATGACCCGGCCCTGATCCGTCATCTCGTCGGCTGCCTCCACCCCGGGTACCACCAGCACAGCCTCGTGCCCGGCGGCCAGGTACCCGGAGCCGAGGGCGCGCATCGCCGTGCGCAGTCCACCGGAGCGCGGTGCGACAAAGTTGGCGAGCCGCACGATTCTCATACCGATGCCCTGTTCGTCGCGGCGGCGGTCAGGCCGCGGCGGCCGGGGCGACGGCCGGCCGCGCCGCACCCAGTACGGCCTCGTAGTGTCCGATCAGCTCGTCGCCGATGGCGGCCCAACTGCGGCCCTCCACCAGCAGCCGGCCCGCCGCGCCCATCGACTGGCGCAGTCGGGCCGACGCGGCCAGCTCGGCCACCGCGTCGGTCAGCGCGGCCCCGGAGTGCGGCGGCACCAGGCACCCGGTCTCGCCGTCCACGACCAGGTCCACCGGGCCGCCGGCGGCCGGAGCCACCACCGGTACCCCGCTGGCCGCCGCTTCCTGCAACGTCTGCCCGAATGTCTCATACGGTCCACTGTGGACGAAGATGTCCAGGCTCGCGTAGAGCCGGGCGAGTTGCGCGCCCTGCCGCACGCCGAGGAACACCGCGTCCGGCAACGCCTGGCGCAGCGCCGCCTCCGCCGGGCCGCCGCCCACGATGGCCAGCCGCACGCCGGGCAGCTTCGACACCCCGGCGAGCAGATCGACCCGCTTCTCCACGGCCAGCCGGCCCACGTACCCGACCAGCACCTCGCCATTGGGCACCAGCGCCCGGCGGAGTGCCGCGCTGCGGTGCTTCGGGTCGAAGCGGGCCGTGTCGACCCCGCGCCGCCACAGCCAGACCCGCTCGACCCCGTGCGCGTGCAACGCGGTCGCCGACGCGGTCGAGGGGGCCAGGGTGCGGTCGGCCGCGTTGTGGATCCGGCGCAGCCACCGCCAGGCCGCCGCGCCGCCGAGTTCACGCATCCGGTACGCGGTCGCGTACGAGGGCACGTCCGTCTGGTACACGGCGACGGTCGGCAGCTTCAGGTGCTGCGCCACGGCGCTGCCCCGGGCGCCGAGGAAGAACGGGCCGGCCAGGTGCACCAGGTCGGTACCGTGGCCGATCAGCGCCTCGGTCAGCCGTCGGGTGGGCAGGCCGAGCCGGAACGTCGGGTACCCGGGCATCGGCAGCGAGGGGACCCGGACCACCGGGTACGGCAGCGGACCGGCTACCCTCGGCATGCCAGAGGCCGGCTCCGGGGCAACCACCAGGGGCCGGTGCCCCCGTTCCACCAGGTGCTCTGCGACGCGCACCACCGAGTGCGCGACTCCGTTGACGTCGGGCGGGAATGACTCTGTGATGATCGCGATGCGCATGCGCTCAAGGTGCGGGTACAGCCAGTGCAGCGGACCACATCGATCTGACGATTAAAAGAAGAAACCGTTATATCTCGTACCGCGCACCGGGACGCACCAGCTCAACCGGCCCGGCGAATGCCTCAGCGGCGGCGTGATAGGTCTCTTCTCCGTTGCCCCACGCGCTGATCAAGTGAGTCAGCAGCAGCCGCCCGACTCCGGCCTTGGTCGCCGCCTCGCCCGCCTCGCGGCCGGTCAGGTGCAGGTCCGGCGGGTTGACCGCGCCGTCGAGGTAGCTGGCCTCGCAGAGGAACACGTCCGCGCCGGCGGCCAGCCGGCCGAGCGCGTCGCACATGCCGGTGTCCGCCGAGTACGCGAGCACCCGGCCGGCGTGCTCCAGCCTGATCCCGTACGTCTCGACCGGGTGGTTGACCCGCTCCACGGTCACCGAGAACGGCCCCAGCTCGAACGTGCCCCCGGTCAGGGTCCGGAAGTCGTACACGTCGTCCAGCGGGCCCTCTTCCGGGCTCCAGTACGCCCCGCCCAACCGCTCCGCCGCCCCGGCCGGCGCGTAGAGGGGCATCCTCGGGTACGGCCCGTCCGGCGAGTACCGCCTGACGACCACGTACGAGCAGGCGTCGAGCATGTGGTCACAGTGCAGGTGCGACAGCATGATCGCGTCGAGGGTACGCATGTTGCCGTAGCGCTGGAGGGCGGACATCGACCCGGGGCCGAAGTCCATCATCAGCGCGAAGCCGTCGGCCTCGACCAGGTAGGCGGAGCACGCCGAGTCCGGGCCGGGAAAGCTGCCGGCACAGCCGAGCACAGTGAGCCTCACGACGGCCCATCCTTTCGGGCCGCTGCGGGAACACGGGCCTTTGCCGAAACACGGGCCTCCAGCGGAACGGCGGCCACGACCGCGGCGCCGCCCGAACGGCTCACGCCGACGCGCCGGCCCTGTGGAACGCTCACGCCGCCGCCTGGCTCAGCGCCGTGGCGGCCGCCTCCGGGCCGAGGAAGCGGTATGCCAGCTTGGCGAACACCGTCAGGTCCCCGGTGGCCAGGAAACGGTGCTCGGGGGGTGGTGCGTCGTCGGGACGGAAGAGGTCGTGCTCGTTCAGCACCCGGTACACGTCCTTCGCCGTCTCGTCGGCGCTCGACACCAGCGTGACCGAATCCCCCATGACCAGCCCGATCACGCCGGCGAGCAGCGGGTAGTGCGTGCAGCCGAGCACCAGGGTGTCCACGTCGGCCCGCTGCAACGGCTCCAGGTAGCCGCTGGCCAGGCCGAGCAACGCCCGGCCCGAGGTGATCCCCCGCTCGACGAAGTCCACGAATTGCGGGCAGGCCACCTGGGTCACGGTCGCCTGCGGCGCCGCCGCGAACGCGTCCCCGTAGGCCCCGCTGGTGATCGTCGCCGTGGTGCCGATAACGCCGATCTTGCCGTTACGGGTGGCCGCGGCGGCCCGGCGCACGGCCGGCCGGATCACTTCGACCACCGGGACCGGATAACGCTCACGGGCATCCGACAGGCACGCCGCCGATGCGCTGTTGCACGCGATGACGAGCATCTTGACGCCCTGCTCGACCAGCTGATCGAGGCAGCGAAGCGCGTACCGGCGCACATCCGCGATCGGCTTCGGCCCGTACGGCAAGTGGGCGGTATCCCCCACATATCGCACCTGCTCGTGCGGCAATTGGTCGAGTATCGCCCTGGCCACGGTCAGACCGCCGACGCCGGAGTCGAAGATGCCGATCGGCGCTTCCGTCACGGAGGGCAAGCCTACGCTGTGCGATGCCCCCTCCCGGAGGCCCGACGGGAAAGATGTCGCTAACGTGACAGGCTGGCGGACGGCCCGATGGACGGCGGCACGCTTCGAGCGTGGCTCGTTACAAAGGGTGATAAGTGCCGCCGGACGAGGTGTTCCGGACGACCGAGGAAGTGTGAGCCGTGCCATCTGACGCCACTCAACAATCCCCAGCTCGCCCCGTAACCGTGCCACCGGCCCGGCCTTCCGGGACCGCTGGCGCAGCCCAGCCCTCCATGCCCACGGCCGGCGGACCGGCCGGCCAGGCCACCCACCCCACCGGTACCGGCATTCCCGCGCCCCGGGAGGCGGCCTCCGCGGCCCGGGCCGGCGCCGCCACGACCGGCGGCAGCGGGTCGGCCACGGCAACCGGAGCCGGTGGCCCGGCCGCCGGTGACGGGGAGGCCACGGGCACCCAGGCGACGTCCGCGACCGACCGGGGCGGCCTGACCGCGCTGGCCGCCGCGCTGCGCTCGATGACCGCGGCCCGGCCGATCGTCGCGGTGGCCGGGAAGACGGCGCCGAACAAGTCGCCGTCCGGGCGCCCGCTCGTGATGCTGTGCCTGTGGGCCATCATGCTCGGGCTCGTCGGACTGGGCATCGGCGTACGCGGACTGGTGGTCATCATCGCCAGCCACCCGGCGTCCTGGTTCAAGCCGACCCTGATCATCAGCGGCCTGGGCGGGATCCTGCTGACCGCGTGCGGGTTCGTGACCGCCCGGCGCGGGATACTGCCCTGGGTGTTCCTCGGCGCCGCGACCGTGGTCCTGATCGTCTCGGTGGTGTTCTCATCCGCCGTATGAGCCGACCGTCATGAGCCGATCGTCGCCGTCCGCGCGCCCGCCGGGCGGCGACGACATTTCGGGCGGGTCAGTGGGCTGGGTCAGCGCGCCGGCCGGCCGACGCCGGTCGGGTCAGCCGCGGCGCGGACCGGCCGTCAGGCGACCGGCCGTCAGGCGACCGGCCGTCAGGCGACCGGCCGTCAGGCCCAGAGCTGACCCTCCAGGGCCTCCTCGGCCTCGCTGAGGGTGCCGCCGTACGCGCCCGTCGACAGATACTTCCAGCCGGCGTCGGCGACCAGGAACGCCACGTCGGCGCGGCGCCCCGCCTTGAGCGCCTCGTGCGCGACCGCGAGCGCCGCGTGCGCCACCGCCCCGGTGGAGAACCCGACGAACAGCCCCTCGGTCTCCACCAGCTGCCGGGTGCGCAGGACCGCGTCCTGGGTGCCGACCGAGAACCGCCGGGTCAGCACGGTCGCGTCGTACAGCTCGGGGACGTACCCCTCGTCGATGTTGCGCAGCCCGTAGACCAGCTCGCCGTACCGCGGCTCGGCCGCGATGATCTCGATCTCCGGGTTCTTCTCGCGCAGGTACCGGCCGGTGCCCATGAGCGTGCCGGTGGTGCCCAGCCCGGCCACGAAGTGCGTGATCGTGGGCAGGTCGCGCAGCAGCTCGGGACCGGTCGTCTCGTAGTGGGCGCGGGCGTTGGCCTCGTTGCCGTACTGGAACAGCATCACCCAGTCGGGGTGCTCGGCCGAGATCTGCTTCGCCCGCGACACCGCCATGTTGGAGCCGCCGGCGGCCGGCGAGAAGATGATCTCGGCACCATACATCCGGAGGAGTTGGACCCGCTCGGCGGAGACGTTCTCCGGCATCACACAGACCAGCCGATATCCCCGCAGCTTCGCGACCATGGCCAGCGAGATGCCGGTGTTGCCGCTGGTCGGCTCCAGGATCGTGTCACCCGGCCGGAGCCGGCCCGCCTCTTCCGCGGCGCGCACCATCCACAGCGCGGCGCGGTCCTTGACCGACCCGGTCGGGTTGCGGTCTTCCAGCTTCGCCCACAGCCGCACCTGTGGGGCGCCGGGCGTTGCGGCCGGCGACAGCCGCGGCAGGCCCACTAGAGGCGTACCCCCGCAGGCGTCCAACAGACTCTCGAACCGCGCCATCCCGGCACCCCCTCCGGCGATCAGCGCAGGTTGTCGGCCAGCGCCTCGACCGCGGCGAACGCCAGCGCGCCACCGGCCACGGCGGGCAGGATGGTCACCGTGTCGCCGTCGTTGAGCTTGGCGTCCAGCGCGCCCAGGAACCGCACGTCCTCGTCGTTGATGTAGACGTTGACGAACCGGTGCAGGGCACCCTCGTCGGTGATCAGGCGCGCGCGCAGGCCGGAGTGGCTGGCGTCCAGGTTGGTGAGCAGGTCGGCGATGGTGTCGCCGGTGCCTTCGACGACCTTCGCGCCGCCGGTGTACTGGCGAAGAATGGTGGGGATGCGAACCTCGATGGCCATGATCTGGTACTCCTCGGGATCAGACAGGAAGCGGGACGTGGACTGGTATTCGCAACGCGGCTCAGTGGCCGGTGGAACACTCGTAGTCGACCGCGGCCGGGCTCTGCCCGAACATGTACGTGGTGACGGCGGTCGGGTCCACGCTGGCGTCGACAATCTGCACCGGCTCCTCGGTGACCGTCCCGTCGACGATCCGGAATGACCGGATCTCCTCGGTCGACGGGTCCCGGGTGGAGACCAGCAGATAGTGCGCCTTCGGCTCGCCCGCCAGCGAGGTGTCGGTGCGCGAGGGGTACGCCTCGGTCGCCGTGTGCGAGTGGTAGACCACCACGGGTTCCTCGTCCCGGTCGTCCATCTCCCGCCAGACCCGCAACTGCTCCATCGAGTCGAAGCGGTAGAACGTGGCGGAGCGCTCGGCGTTGTCCATCGGCACGTGCCTGACCGGGTTGTCGGATCCGATCGGACCCGCGACGATCCCGCACGCCTCATCGGGGTGATCCCGGCGGGCGTGCGCCACGATCGCATCGATGATGTCGCGCCCGATGGTCAGCACGGTTGCTAAGCCTACCTCGCGGTCGGAGGCCGACGGCGCGGAGGAGGCCGCCGGATGGGGGTCGCCGCCGTGGTCAGCGGCCGCTGGCGATGATCGCGTCGAGCAGCGACTCCTGGAGAACCCCCAGGTACTGGTACATCGTGAGCTGTCGTACCCGCGCCGAGGTCGGGTCGTGCATGACCGCGTCGTCCAGCTCCTCCAGCAGGTCGGTGTCGTCCCTCACATCCAGCCGGATGCCCAGCGCCAGCCGGACGTCGTTGAGCGCCCGCAGCCAAGCCTCGGCCGCCTCCTCGTCGAGGCGCACCACGGCACCGCCGGTGGCCGGCAGGGCGGCCAGGATGGCACCGGCCTGATCGATCTTCGCGGTCTTGAGGTCGCCCTCGGTGTACCGGCGGAACTCGGCGGCCTGGGTCGGATCGTCGCCGTACACGTCGGGAAACAGCCGCTCGACCACCGGGTCGTCCCGGTCGAAGCCGTCGGTCAGCAGGCCGATGACCTCGGTGGCCACCTGGCGCAGCACGGACACCTCGTCGGCCGCGAAGCGAGCCACGCAGGTGTCGGCGTGGCGGCGGAACATACTCACGCCGGATCCTCGCTCTCGTCGTGCCGTCTCACTGCTTGTCGACCCTCACTGCTTGTCGACGGTCGCCCACAGACCGTATGCGTGCAGGCGCGACGCGTCGTGCTCCATCCGTTCCCGGGCGCCGGACGACACGATCGCCTTGCCCTTGTGATGCACGTCCAGCATCAGTGCCTCGGCCCGGTCCTTGCTGTAGCCGAACAGCTTCTGGAACACCCAGGTCACGTATGACATCAGGTTGACCGGATCGTTCCAGACGATGGTGACCCACGGGCGGTCGGCGGCGGGTGCTTCTTCGATGTCCGGCGTCTCGATGGGCGCGACCTGCGGCGCGGTCATACCCCCCATCGTGCCACGCCCTCTGTCCGCGATGCCGGCATGCGACCGTACGCTAGTCGATGTGACCGCTGCCCTTCTCACCGACCACTACGAGCTGACCATGGTCGGCGCGGCTCTCAAGGACGGCACGGCGGACCGCCGGTGCGTGTTCGAGGTGTTCGCACGGCGGCTGCCCCCGGGCCGGCGCTACGGCGTCGTGGCGGGCACCGGCCGGCTCCTCGAACTGCTGCGCGAGTTCCGGTTCGACGAGGCTGACCTGCGGCATCTGCGCGAGGAGGGCATCGCCGACGAGGAGCTGATCGGCTGGCTGTCCCGGTACCAGTTCCGTGGCGAGATCTCCGGGTACCCCGAGGGTGAGCTGTTCTTCCCGGGCTCGCCGATCCTCACGGTCAGCGGCACGTTCGCCGAGTGCGTGGTGCTGGAGACCCTGATCTTGTCGGTGCTCAACCACGACTGCGCCGTCGCCGCCGCGGGTGCCCGGATGGTGACCGCCGCCCGGGGCCGGCCGCTGATCGAGATGGGCTCCAGGCGCACTCACGAGGAGGCGGCGGTGGCCGCTGCCCGCTCGGCGTACCTGGCCGGCTTCGCCTACACCTCCAACCTGGAGGCTGGCCGGCGCTACGGCATCCCCACCACGGGCACGGCCGCGCACGCGTTCACGCTGCTGCACGACGACGAACGGACCGCCTTCGCGTCCCAGGTGGCGGCGCTGGGCAAGGACACCACGCTGCTGGTCGACACGTACGACATCGCGGACGGCATCCGTACCGCGATCGCGGTCGCCGGGCCGGAGCTGCGCGCCGTCCGGATCGACTCCGGCGACCTGTCGGTCCTGGCCGCGCACTCCCGGCAGCTGCTCGACTCGCTCGGCGCGACAGAGACCAAGATCATAGTCTCGGGCGACCTGGACGAGTACGCGATCGCGTCGCTGGCGGCCGAGCCGGTGGACATCTACGGCGCGGGCACCGCGGTGGTCGTCGGCTCCGGCGCGCCGACCGCGAACCTGGTCTACAAGCTGGTCGAGGTCGACGGGCGCGCCGTGGTCAAGCGCTCCGAGCACAAGGCCACCGTGGGCGGTCGCAAGACGGCGGTACGGCGGCACAAGCCCACCGGTACGGCGACCGAGGAGGTCGTCGTGTCGCAGGGGCTTCCCGAGCGGCAGGCCGGCGACCAGCCGCTCCAGCGCGACTTCGTGACCGGCGGCGAGCAGGTCGACGACATCCCCGCCCTCACCCAGAGTCGGGAGAGGTTGCACGACGCGCTGATCTCCATACCCTGGGAGGGATTGAAGCTGTCCGCCGGCGATCCGGCCATCCCGGTCACCGTCGTCCCGGCTTCCTGACCCCGCCGGCCGGAGCCATCCCTGACCCGGAGCGTGCCATGCGTACATTGATCGTCGTTGACGTGCAGAACGACTTCTGCGAGGGCGGCTCGCTGGCGGTTGCCGGTGGCGCCGCGGTCGCGGCCGCGATCTCGGCGGCGCTGTCCGCCGACGCGGCAGTGGCCATCGATCCGGCGCTGGTCACCGACCCGGTGCCGGTCACCACCCCGGCGCCGGCCACCGACCCGGCACCCGCCACCGAACCGGTACCCGGGACGGCCGCCGGCGGGCCGCGGTGGGACCACGTCGTGGCCACCAAGGACTTTCACATCGACCCGGGCGCGCACTTCGGCGACCCGCCCGACTTCGTACTGACCTGGCCGGTGCACTGCGTGGTCGGCACGGCCGGTACCGAGCTGCACCCCAACCTGGACGCCACCCGGATCGAGGCGGTGTTCACCAAGGGCCAGCACGCGGCCGCGTACTCCGGCTTCGAGGGCCGCGCCGACGGCGTCGGGCTGGCCGACTGGCTGCGCGCCAACGATGTGTCCGCGGTGGACGTGGTGGGTATCGCGACGGACCACTGTGTCCGCGCGACCGCCCTGGACGCGGTCAGCGCCGGCTTCGACACCACCGTCCTGCTCGACCTGACCGCCGGTGTCGCGCCGGCCACCGTCGACGCCGCGCTGGAGGAGCTGCACGCCGCGGGCGTCCGCCTGACCGGTGCGGTCCCGGCGGCTCCACGGGAGCCCGAGCAGCGCGGGTAGCGCGCGGACCAGAACCCCGCACAGTTACGAACCGGCATATACGCAAACTGGCCGGCCCGTTATCCGGGCCGGCCAGTGAGGTTTCGGGGTCACCCCGTGGGTCAGTGGTCGCGGTAGCTCGCGCCGCTGTCCGCCTCGACCGTCAGCGGCTTGGCACCACCGGGCGGCGGCGCGATCGGGGAGGCCCCGGGCGCCAGGTGCGGGAACTTGAGGTCGAACGCCGGCCGCTCGGAACGGATCCGGGGCATCCGGTCGAAGTTGCGCAGCGGCGGCGGGCAGGAGGTCGCCCACTCCAGCGACATGCCGTACCCCCACGGGTCGTCGACCTCGACGATCTGGCCGGCCCGGTACGACTTCCACACGTTGTAGAGGAACGGAAGCGTGGAGGCGCCGAGGATGAACGCGCCGATCGAGGAGATCGTGTTGAGCGTGGTGAACCCGTCGCTGGCCAGGTAGTCGGCGTACCGGCGGGGCATGCCCATCGCGCCCAGCCAGTGCTGCACCAGGAACGTGGTGTGGAACCCGATCGTGGTCAGCCAGAAGTGCACCTTGCCCAACCGCTCGTCGAGCATCCGGCCAGTCATCTTCGGGAACCAGAAGTAGACGCCCGCGTAGACCGCGTACACGATCGTGCCGAACAGCACGTAGTGGAAGTGCGCGACGACGAAGTACGTGTCCGAGACGTGGAAGTCGATCGGCGGGCTGGCCAGCAGCACGCCGGACAGGCCACCGAACAGGAACGTGACCAGGAAGCCGATCGAGAACAGCATCGGCGTCTCGAAGCTCAGCTGGCCCTTCCACATGGTGCCGATCCAGTTGAAGAACTTGATGCCGGTGGGCACCGCGATCAGGAACGACAGGAACGAGAAGAACGGCAGCAGCACCTGGCCGGTGGCGAACATGTGGTGCGCCCACACGCTCATGGACAGCGCGGCGATGCCGATGGTCGCGGCGACCAGGCCCTTGTACCCGAAGATCGGCTTGCGGCTGAACACCGGGATGATCTCCGAGATGATGCCGAAGAACGGCAGCGCCACGATGTAGACCTCGGGGTGGCCGAAGAACCAGAACAGGTGTTGCCAGAGCATCGCGCCGCCGGTTTGCGCGTCATAGACGTGTGCGCCGAGTTCTCGGTCGGCCATCGCGGCGAGCAGCGCGGCGGCCAGGATCGGGAAGACCATGAGCACCAGCAGAGAGGTGACCATGATGTTCCAGGTGAAGATCGGCATCCGGAACATCGTCATGCCGGGGGCGCGCAGGGTCAGGATCGTGGTGATCATGTTGACCGCGCCGAGGATCGTGCCCAGACCGGAGATCACCAGGCCGATGAACCACATGTTCGCGCCGGCACCCGGCGAGTTCACGTCGTTGGCCAGCGGCTGGTACGCGAACCAGCCGAAGTCGGCCGCACCGCCCGGGGTCAGGAACCCGGCGATGGTCAGCGAACCTCCGAACAGGTACAGCCAGTACGCGAACGCGTTGAGCCGGGGGAACGACACGTCCGGCGCGCCGATCTGCAACGGCACGACGTAGTTCGCGAACGCGAACACGATCGGTGTCGCGAAGAACAGCAGCATGATCGTGCCGTGCATGGTGAACAGCTGGTTGTACTGCTCGGGCGACAGCAGCTGCAGGCCGGGGCGGGCCAGCTCGGCACGCATCAGCAGCGCGAGCAGACCGCCGATCAGGAAGAACGCGAACGACGTGACCAGGTACATCAGGCCGATCTGCTTGGCGTCGGTCGTACGCAGCAGCCGCGCGATCGCCGAACCCTTGGGCGGCTGATGGACGGGCCAGGGCCGCGTCACGATCGGCTTCGGTGCGACGGTGGTCACGTGGGGCCTCCTGCAGGCTGGTCACCGCGCGGCCGCGAGATGATCCGCGGCCGTACCTCGGACGCAGAATAGTCCCCGGGCCAGCGCGGTCGGGCCAAGGGGTGGCCAACCCGCTGGAAAGTCCACTGCGGACCGTGCCCGGTCACGATTCGCGACCGGTCAACACCGCTGCGCAGCCGTGTCACAAGCGGCCGGGAGGCGGTCTCATTTCCAACGCGGATGCAACCGCGCCATGCTTCCAGTCGTCTTGATCGCGCAGGGGTCGCTCCGGGCGGGCTGAGGGCAGGGGATATATGCGGATTTTCGGGGCATTACGGATGGCGCCCTGGTGGCGGGGACCGATCCTGCTCCTGCGCCGGGGCGGCGTCGTGATCGCGTTGATCGCGGCCGCACTCGTCGCGACCCTGCCCGCCGCGGCGGCCACCCCCTTCCTCTCCTCGTCACGCAGCGCCACGCTGCACCACCAGATCGCGGCCAGTTGCCCGTGGTCGCTGGGCGCCTCGGTGACCGGCACCCTCTACGGGGCCGGCGACGGGAGCGACCCATCCGACGACCCGGCGATGGAGAGCGCCAACCTGGCGGCCACCCGTACCGAACAGGCCAGCGCGGCGGCGCGCTCGATTCCGCTGGTCGGACCGGCCGAGACCACCCTGTTCACGCCCGTCCAGGGCCCCACCGAGGTGGCCGACAACCCGGTGTTCCCGATCAACCTGGTCGCCCGCTCCGGGGCCGAGGACCACCTCCAGGTGCTGGACGGGCCGCGCGGCACCGGAGCCTGGATCTCCGACGAGTACGCGAACTTCGTCCACCTCAAGGTCGGCGATCCGATCACCCTGTACGGCGCCAACAAGGGCACGTCCAGGCGGCTCCCCGACGGTCAGACGGAGGTGAGCTTCAGCACCGAGCGGTACTCCACCACCGTCCCCGTCGCGGCCGTCTACCGCGACCTGCGCGACCTGCCCGACGATCCGTGGTGGTGCGACCTGGAGTCGGTGTACGACGGGCCGCAGGGCAACGCCGCCACCCCGGTTGTGGTCTTTCTCGACCAGAAGACGTTCCTGACCGTCCAGCCGCGGCTGAACATGCCCGGGAAGCAGGTGATCACGTTCCCGCTCACTGACCCGAACCTGAACCAGGACCAGGCCCGGCGTACGGCCGCCGCGGTCGCCCGGTTCAACACGCTGTACGGGGCGAAGGACTCCCCGTTCGACGCGATCCAGAACCGGGTCGGCACCCCGAACTCCGGCGACATCCTGCTGGCCCAGTTCAGCGCCCGGGCCGATCTGGCGCGCCGGTCGATGCTGCCGGCCGTGGTGCCGGTGACCGCCGCCGGCGTACTGGTCGGCCTGCTGGTGGTGGCCGCCGCGGCGGTGTTCTGGGTACAGCGCCGGCGGCGGGAGCTGACCCTGCTGTCGGCGCACGGGGTCAGCGCGAAGGCGCTGGCGCTCAAGGCGGTCACCGAGTCGCTGCCCGCACTGGTCGTGGGTACGGTCGCCGGCTGGGGCGCGGCCTGGGGACTGGTCCGCTGGGTCGGGCCGGATCCGGTGCTGTCCCGCGAGGCGGCGCCGTGGGCCGCGGCGGGAGCCGTGGCCAGCCTGGTGGCCGCCGTACTGGCGGTGGCCGTCGTCGCCGGGGTGACCTGCCGGTCGCTGACCGACCAGGTGCGCTCGCGTCACCACCGGGTGCTCCGGGCCATCCCGTACGAGCTGCTGGTGCTCGCCGCCGCCGTACCGCTCTGGCGCGCGCTGGGTGGCCAGCAGGTGACCGGCGACGCGTCCAACGGCGTCGGTACCGCGATCCACGTGCCCGGTCGGCTGCTGATCGTCCCCATCATGGTGGTCGCCGGGCTCACCGTCCTGGCCGCCCGGCTGGCCGTGGGGTACCTGCGCAGCCGCGGCACGCGACGCCGGCCGGCCTCCCCGGCGGCGTTCCTGAGCTGGCGGCGCATCGGCCGGCAGGCGGTGATGACGGCCGTACTCGCCGGTGCCACCTCGGTCCCGATCGCGCTGGCCGTGTACGGCGCGACGGTCACCGGCTCGGTGCACACCACGGTCGCGGACGAGGCCCGGCTGCGGGTCGGCAGCGATGTGGTGATGACGCTGACCCACCGGGTTCCCATCCCCGCGTCGCTCGCGGACCAGGCGACCGAGGTACTGCGGCTGGACGGCTCGCAGATCGGCGGGGTGGAGACCGACCTGCTCGGCGTCGACCCGGCGAGCTTCGCCAGGGACGCCTACTGGGACTCCCGGCTCGACGGCGCCTCCCTGGATGACCTGATGGACCCGATCCGGTCCGGCGGCGGCAACCCGAGAACGGTGGTCGCCTCGGCGCAGACCCCGTCCGGCGCCCAGCAGGCGACCTGGAGCGGCGACAAGGTGCTGGGCGGCACCGTGAACATCGTCTCCACCCACGTGCTGCCGGCCCAGCGGACCGGGTACCCGGCGGCCCTCATCCCGAAGGCGGCACTAGGCGACGACACCCAGTACGCGGTCGTCCAGCTCTGGGTACGCGGCGACCCGGCCCAGATCCAGCGGGCGGCGAAGGCCGCGAACCTGCCGGTCAAGCAGATCCTGGTGGCGGAGGACCTGTACAGCAACTCGCTGTGGGAACCGCTCACCTACACCTTCGAGTACCTGACCGCGCTGTCCCTGCTGACCGGCGTGGTGACCCTGGTCGGCCTCCTGCTGTACCTGGAGTCCCGCACCCCCTGGCACCGCCGCTCGTACGTGATGCTGCGGCGGATGGGGCTGACCGCGCGCAGTCACCGCCGCGCGATCCTCGGCGAGCTGGCCCTGCCGCTTTCGGCCGGGCTGGTCGGCGGCATCGCGGTGGCCGCCGGGCTGACCGCCGCCCTGAGCCCCAACTACGACCTGAACCCCGACCAGCTGCCGGACACCGTCGTCGCTGTGCCGTACCTGCCGGTCGGACTGATCGCCGTCGCGGTGGTGGCGGTCGCCATCGGCGCCGGCGGCTATGCCCAGCGGCGGATCGGCCGGGCCAACCCCTCGGAGGTGCTGCGTGACGCCATCTGACCGGTCCCCGGCGGTGCGCTGCCGGGGCGTGCTGCGCACGTACCACCTGGACGGCTCGGAGGTCAGCGCGCTGCGCGGGGTCGACCTCGACCTCGCGCCGGGCACGTTCACCGCGCTGGTCGGACCGTCCGGCTCCGGCAAGTCCACGCTGCTGCGCCTGCTCGCCTGCGTCGACCGCCCGGACCGCGGGTCGATCCAGATCGACGGGGTCGAGGCGGCGTCGCTGTCCCGCCGGGGCCGCTTGCGGCTGCGCCGCCGGACGCTGGGCTTCATGTTCCAGGCGCCGGCCGACAACCTGCTGGACTACCTGACGGTACGGCAGCACCTGCGGCTCGCCGCGCAGCTGCGCGGGCTGCCCGCCGACATCGACCTGGAGGAGGACACGCTGGAGCGGCTGGGCCTGGCCGGCCGGGCCGAGCACCTGCCGCGCCAGCTGTCCGGTGGCGAGCAGCAACGGGTCGGGATCGCGTTCGCCGCGTTCGGCCCGCCCGCGCTGCTGCTGGCCGACGAGCCGACCGGGCAGCTCGACCACGGAGCGGTGGACGGCGTGCTCGACGCGTTCCTGGCGATGGCGGCTGCCGGGGTGGCGGTGGTCGCCGCGACGCACGACCCGGCGGTCGCCGGTCGGGCTCACCAGGTGGTACGCATGCGCGACGGCATCATCGAGGAGCATTCATGATCGAGGTCCGCAATCTGACCCGGCGGTTCCGGCGGGGCTCCGAGACGGTCACCGCGCTCGACGACGTCAGCCTGGACATCATCCCCGGCGAGCTGACCGTGGCCGCCGGGCCGTCCGGCTCCGGGAAGACCACGCTGCTGTCCATCATCGCCGGGTACGAGCGGGCTGACGCGGGCACGGCGACGACCGCGAACGGCGAGCCGACCGGCCAGCTCGGCTGGGTTGACCTCGGCTTCGTACCGCAGTCGCTGACCCTGCTCGACGAGCTGACCATCGCGGAGAACGTCGACCTGCCCGACCGGCTCAACCCCGGTACCCGCGGCGGGTCCGGCCAGTCCGGCTCGGCGGGTCTGGCGCCGGACGGCGACCCGGACCGACCGCCGGTCGTCCAGCTCATGGAACAGCTGGAGATCGGGCACCTCGCCGACCGGCTGCCGAGCCAGGTCTCCGGCGGCGAACAGCAGCGCGCCGCGATCGGGCGGGCGCTGCGGCTGGCCCCGGCCATCCTGATCGGCGACGAACCGACCGGCCACCAGGACCGCGGCCGGGTCGACCTGGTGCTGAACATCCTGCGCCAGCACGCGTACGCCGGCCACGTGGTACTGATCTCCAGCCACGACGAGGCGGTGATCTCGATCGCGGACCGGGTGATCACGCTGGCCGACGGCCGGCTCGTCGCCGACGAGCGCAGCCGGGCGGGCACGGTCCCCGGCCGCTGACGAAGGCAGCGGGACGGGCGCTGCCCTCGGCCGCTGACGAACGCGGCAGGGCTGGCACCGTCTCCCGGCCGATGGCCGACCGCTACCGGACCGGCGCGCTGGCTCCCAGGTTGAAACCGATCGCACCGGCCGCGACCGCGGCCAGGACCAGCAGCACGATGCCCCAGGCGATCAGCCGCTCCGGGGCGTCGAGCCGCCCGAACAGCGTCGCCCGCTTGGTCTCCACCATCGGGACGGGCTGCGTCGGCGCCGTGCCGAACAGGTCGGTGCCGGACGGCGTGGGCGCGGGTGCCGGCTGGGCGGCCTCGGCGGCGGGCTTCCACCAGGCCCGCAGGATGATGGTGACGGCACCGCCAAGTACCAGCAGTGTGCCGAGCACCGTCATAGCGCCGGCGATCCAGTTCCGCATGCTCGTCTCCTCCCCGGAGAGCAAAGGACGCGGTACAGGCTAACCGCTCGGCCGGCTGGTCGCGCCCCTCGCCGCCCCGCGCGCCGGAAGCACGGCGGCGGCACGGCGGCAGCACCGCGGCAACCTAGCGGCGGGTGCGCAGGATCAGGTTGGCCACCAGGGCGGTCCAGCCGGTCTGGTGCGAGGCGCCCAGGCCGGCGCCGGTGTCACCGTGGAAGTACTCGTAGAACGGCACCAGGTCGTGCCAGTCCGGGTCCTGCTGGAACTTCGGGACGTCGCCGAACACCGGCCGCCGGCCGTCCGGGTCGTCGAGGAACAGCTTGACCAGCCGCTGCGAGAGGTCGTCGGCGATGGCGCCGAGGGTGAGCTTGTGACCGGAGCCGGTCGGGTACTCCACCAGCAGGTCGTCGCCGTAGAACCGGTAGTACCGGCGCAGCGCCTCGATGAGCAGGAAGTTGACCGGGAACCAGACCGGCCCGCGCCAGTTGGAGTTGCCGCCGAACACGCCGGTCGTCGACTCCCCCGGCTCGTACCCGACGCCGAACTCGGTACCGCCCAGGCTCACCGTGTACGGCTCGTCCTTGTGCGCCTTGGACAGCGCACGCAGCCCGTACTCCGAGAGGAACTCCTTCTCGTCGAACATCCGGGACAGGATGCGCAGCAGGCGGTCCTGCCCGACCATCGACAGCAGCCGGTGTTGCTGGCCGTTGTTGATGCGCCGCCCGCCGACCACGTCGGCGTACTCGGGCTTGTTGGAAAGGAACCAGCGCAGCCGGCTGGTCAGCTCCGGCAGCCGGGCGAGGGCGATGGTGCTGATCGTCGCGGTGGCGGCGAGCGGCAGCAGGCCGACGACGGAACGCACCCGCAGCGGCACCGTCGCGCCACCGGTCTCGCGCAGCACGTCGTAGTAGAACGAGTCGTCCTCGTCCCACAGGCCGGCCTGCCGGGACGCCGCCGCTATGTACGCGAAGTGCTCGAAGAACTTCGGGGCCAGGTCGGCGTACGCCGGGTCCTTGTGCGCGAGGACCAGCGAGATCTCCAGCAGATTCAGCGCGTACGAGGCCATCCACGCGGTGCCGTCGCTCTGCTCGAGCGTGCCGTCCACCGGGAGGTGGCTCGACCGGTCGAACGGGCCGATGTTGTCCAGGCCGAGGAAGCCGCCCTCGAAGATGTTGTTGCCGGTGCTGTCCTTGCGGTTGACCCACCAGGTGAAGTTCATCAGCAGCTTGTGCAGGACACGCTTGAGGAAGCCGAAGTCCCCGGCGCCATCGATCTCGAACACCTTCAGCGCGGCCCACGCGTGCACCGGCGGGTTCACGTCGTCGAACGCCCACTCGTACGCGGGCAGTTGCCCGTTGGGGTGCATGTACCACTCCTGGAGGAGCAGCAGCAGTTGACTCTTGGCGTACCCGGGGTCGACATGCGCGATGGCCACGCAGTGGAAGGCCAGATCCCACGCCGCGTACCACGGGTACTCCCAGGTGTCCGGCATGGAGATGACTTCGCAGTTGGTCATGTGCGACCAGCGCGCGTTGCGCCCATGCTGGTGGCTTTCCGGCGGCGCCTCCGCGTACGGGTCGCCCTTCAGCCAGCGGGCCACGTCGTAGTGGTAGAACTGCTTGCTCCACATCAGGCCGGCGACCGCCTGGCGCAGTACCAGCGCCTCGTCCTTGCCCGCGCCGTCCGGGGTGAGCGCGGCGAAGAAGTCGTCGGCCTCGGCCAGCCGCGCGGCCATCACCTCGTCGAACCCGCCGGTCAGGTCGCATGCCGGGCCCTCGTCGACCGGGCCGTGCAGGGTCAGCCGCAGCCGCAGCTCCACCGACTCACCGGCCGGTACGGTGACCGTGTAGTGCAGCGCCCCCTTGGTGCCGACACCCTCCGGGTTGACGGTGTCCGCGCCGTGCACGACGTGGTCGTTGATGCCGTCCTTCGGGTACGGGGTGCGGTTGGGTAGGTTCCACAGCCGCTGCGCGTTGCTCTCGTTGTCACACAGCAGCGGGGTCGGGTCGCCGGCTCCGGTCAGCACCAGGCGGCCGAGTCGCTGGTGGTCGGCGACCAGCCGGGTGCCGTCGGCGGTGATGACCGGCGGCTCGCCCCGCCCGGGCAGTCCCCACATCCAGGTGTTGCGGAACCACATCGTGGGCAGCACGTGCAGGGTCTCTTCGTCCGGACCCCGGTTCGCGACGGTGATCCGGACGCACAGGTCGGTCGGGCCGGCCTTGGCGTAGTCGGCGGTGATCGCCCAGTACCGGTTCTCGTCGAAGACGCCGGTGTCGATCAGCTCGTACTCCGGCTGGTCCCGACCCCGTTCACGGTTGGCCTCGGCCAGCCCGGCGTACGGGAACTCGGCCTGCGGGTAGTGGTAGCGCCAGGTCATCCACGAGTGGGTGGGCGTGGAGTCCAGGTACCACCAGTACTCCTTCGGGTCTTCGCCGTGGTTGCCCTCCGGTCCGCCGAGGCCGAAGATGCGCTCCTTGAGGATCGGGTCGCGTCCGTTCCAGAACGCCAGCGCGAAGACGAACCGCTGCTGGTCGTCGCAGATTCCGGCGAGCCCGTCCTCGTTCCACCGGTAGACCCGGGAGCGGGCGTGGTCGTGCGGGAAGTAATCCCAGGCGGTGCCCCACTCGCTGTAGTCCTCACGGACGGTGCCCCAGGCGCGCTCCGCGACGTAGGGACCCCATTCCCGCCACGGCTGCCCGCCAGCGTCGGCCTGGCCCAGCCGCTTCCGCTCGGCACCCGCCCCGCTCATGCCTGCATACTCCTCGACCAGTGTTACGAACCGGCTAGCCGGCTGCCCCCGACAGCGGCTCCCGCCACACCCCGGCGACGCCCGGCTGATCACCGGGGCTACAGGTTATGTCGGAAACGTCGATATCGACCAATCGCGCTGTCCACGGGCTACGCCTGGTGACACGCCCACCACAAGCAGGAACCGTCGTACCATATGTGAGTATTCTCTGTCTTTCGCCCTAATTAGTCCTATCCTCACGAAATAGCCCTACTGCGATAGGACACGTGATGCCTGCTTCCTTGTCTCGACCCCTCCTGCCCCGACCTTCCCTGTCTCGGCCCTCCCTGCCCCGGCCGGCTGTTCGCCGGGGGCTCGGGTCTCTCGCCGTCCTCGGCCTGATCTTCACCGGCACCCTGGCCGCGGGGCCGGCGTCCGCCCGCCCCGCCATGTGGCCCGTCGCTCCGGTCCCTGCCGGCCCGGGCGCCGGCCAGGGCGCCCAGGCCCACACGCTGCAAGACGCCCGCCACGCGAACGGACGGCTCGGCGCTCAGCCCGACGCCGGGGTGGCCGGCGGCTTCACCGGCGTTCCCGACCTGTCCGGCCGTGCGGGCACCCTGGACCGGACCTTCGGCCAGCAGGGAGTCACGGTCACCCCGTTCGCCGGGCGGTCGGCGGCAGCCGCCGACGTGGCCCTGCTGCACGACGGGTCGATCATCGCGGCCGGCGGCCCACCGTCCGGCGACTCCGCGGACTTCCTGCTCGCCCGGTACAGCCGGGACGGTGTGCTGGACGGCAGGTTCGGCGACCACGGCCTGGTCGTGACGCCGTGGACGGCACCGAACGGCGGGCAAGGCGCCGCGGGCGTCGCGGTCGGCGGCAAGGACCAGATCGTCGCGGTCGGCACCGCCGGCCTCGGCCGGGGCAACGAGATCGGGTTCGCGGTCGCGCAGTACCGGCCGGACGGCTCGCTGGATCGCTCGTTCGGCACCGGAGGCCGGATCGTCACGCCGGTCGGCCCGGTCGGCGACGCCGGTGCCAGCGCGGTGCTGGTCCAGCCCGACGGGCGGATCGTGGTGGTCGGCGGAGCCAACGACGATCAGGGCAACGCGGACTTCGCCGCGGTCCGGTACCTGCCCGACGGGCGGCTCGACCCGACCTTCGGTACCGGCGGTGTCGCGCTCATCGTCCTCCCCGGCGGGGACGCCGCCGCCAGCTCCGTCGCGCTCCAGCGGGACGGGAAGGTCGTCATCGCCGGTACCGCCGTGACGAACGCCGGCCAGAACTTCGCCGCGGTACGGCTGACCCGCGGCGGGGTACCCGACTCCGGCTTCGGTACCAACGGCATCGTGCTCGCCCAGAACCACCCCGGACAGGACAAGGGCGGTGCCACGAGCGTGGCGATCGGTCCGGACGGTCAGATCGTGCTCGCCGGGCTCGGCGAGACGACGGCCGGAACCACGGCGTTCGGGCTCATGCGGTTCCTGACCGACGGCACTCCGGACGCGAGCTTCGGCGGAGGTACCGGCCAGGTGCTCACCGAGTTCGACGACCAGTCGATCGCGGAACGGGTCCTGGTACGCAGGAACGGCTCGATCGTGGCGGTCGGCATTGACGGCCTGACGACGTCAAAGTTCGCCCTCGCCGGCTACCTGCCCAACGGCGACACCGACCTGGCGTTCGGCGACGACCGGGGCCGCACCACGACGGCGTTCGGCACGAACTCGGCCGCGTTCGGCGCGGTGCTCGACGCGATCGGGAGGATCGTGGCGGTCGGCGGTACCGGCAGCCAGTCGGCGTCAAGCTTCGTGGTGGCCCGGTACCTCGGCCCGACCCCGCCGTCGAAGCTGGGCACCGAGCAGGCAGTGCCGGGTGAGGCTCCGGCCTCGCCCGAACCCGTACGGCCCAGCGTCGCGCCCTCGCAGTCCCCGGCCCCGAGCCAGTCGGCCGCACCCAGCCCGAGCCAGGCCGCCGCACCGAGCCCGAGTCAGTCGGCCGCACCCAGCCCGAGCCAGTCGGCCGAGCCCAGCGCCAGCCAGTCCGCCGACTCCGGCCGATCGGCCGGGCCGAGCCCGTCGGTCGCGCCCAGCGCGAGCCAGTCGCCCGACCACCGCTGGCCGTGGGACGACCACCGCCTGTCGCCCGCGCTGAGCCCGAGTGCGAGCGCGAGCGCAAGCCCGAGCGCGAGCGCAAGCCCGAGCCCGAGCGCAAGCCCGAGCCCGAGCGCAAGCCCGAGCGCGAGCGCAAGCCCGAGCCCGAGCGCAAGCCCGAGCGCGAGCACCAGCCCGAGCACGAACCCGTCGGACGGCGCGGCCCAGCCAGCCGCGCCGAGCGCGGGCCCGAGCACGAGCCCGTCGGATGACCAGAGCCAGTCGCCCGACCCGGGTTCGCGCCGGCAGCCCGGTCGCCTCTCCGACATCGGCTGAACGCACCGCCGCCACCGCGCCCCCTCCCGCCTCATCCATTAGGTTGAGGCGGGAGGGGAGGCTGCCATGGCGGAGTCCGGCAGAACAGGCGCCGCGAGCACCAGCGCGGTCGGAAGCAGTGCCGTCGAAGGCGATGTGGTCAGAGGCAATGCCGTCAGTGGCAACGCCGTCACGGGCAGCGCAGCCAAGGACACTGCCGTCAGAAGCATTGCCGTCAAGGGCACCGCGTCCAAAGGCACCGCGGCCAAAGGCACCGCGGTCGACGGCAGCGCCGGGAGAGGCCGCGCCGCCGACAGCATCACCGTCGTCCTGCGCGGCGCCGACACCGCCCGGGTCAGGATGCCCACCCAGGCGGAGCGGGACTCGCTCGGCCTCGACCCGGACGTCCCGGTCTGGGTGATCAGCCGGGCCGACGGCGGCACCGAGGTGTACCCCGGTGACTCGACTGTGGTCGCGCCGGCCGGATGACGGCGGGCACCGGATGACGGCGGGCACCGGGTGAGCGCGGACATCGTCCTGGGTACCCAGGTCTGCGGCCGGCTGGACGAGGGCGCCGGCCGGGAATGGCTGCTCGCCGATGGGCGCGGCGGGTACGCCATGGGTACCATCGCCGGCCTGCGCACCCGCCGGTACCACGGGCTGCTCGTGGTCGCCGGGGACAGGCCGGGCGACCGGCACGTCGGACTGGCCGCGCTCGACCCGGTCGTGGAGCTGCCGTCCGGCGCCCGGATCCGGCTCGGTACCCACGAGTGGGCCGGCGGCGCGGTCTCCCCCGCCGGGTACACCCGGCTCGAACGGTTCGACCTGACCGACGGCCTGCCGCGCTGGCGCTGGCGGATCGGCGACGTGGTACTCGAACGCGAGCTGGCCATGGCGCGCGGATCCGGGCAGCTCGGCGTGGTGCACCGGCTGTTGGCCGGCGGCCCGGTGCGGCTGTGCCTGGAGGCACTGTGCACGTGGCGGGACGCGCACGGCTCCCGGGACGCCGGAGGCGGGCCGCTGCCCGCGGAGCACAGCACCGGTGGGGTGACGATCGCCGGGGCGTACCGGCTGTCCGGGCCGGGCTGGCACCCGGGCGGCGAGTGGTACCGCGACGCGTACCTGCGTGAAGAGGCGGCCCGTGGCCTGCCGCCACAGGAGGACCTGTGGTACGCGGGCCAGTTCGTCACGGAGCTGTCCGCCGGCCAGGTGGCCGAGGTGACCGCGTGCGGGGATGCGACCGCGTCCGCGCCGGAACCGGCCACCGCCATCGTGGCCGGGGCGCGGGCCCGGGCGGCCCGACTCGTGGCGGGCGCGGCGGATCCGGTCGACGCCAGGCTCCGGTTGGCCGCCGACGCGTTCGTCATCGACGGGCCCGACGTGGTGGCCGGGTACCCGTGGTTCGGTTCCTGGTCCCGGGACACGATGATCTCGTACCGGGGGCTGTTCCTGGCGACCGGCCGGATCGAGGAGGGTCGGGCGCTCCTGCGCCGGTACGCCGGGACGCTGCGCGACGGGCTGCTGGCGAACACCGCCGACACCGGCCGGGTCGAGTACAACACCGTGGACGGCACGCTCTGGTTCGTGCACGCGGTGGACGAACACGTCCGGTACAGCGGCGACACCGACTTGGCCGCGGAACTGGTCCCGGCGCTGGACGGGATCCGGGACGCGCACGTCGCCGGTACCGGGCTGGGCATCCGCGCTGACCCGGCCGATGGGCTGCTCACCCAGGGCCGGACCGGGTACGCGCTGACCTGGATGGACGCCCGGGTGGACGGGCTCGGGGTGACCCCGCGCATCGGCAAGCCGGTCGAAGTCAACGCGCTGTGGGTCAACGCGCTGCGCGCGATGGTGGCGATGCGGGAACGGGTCGGCGCGAAGCCGGAGCCGACCCGGGAGGCGCAGGACCTGGCCAATGCCGCGTCGACGTCCTTCCTCGCCCGGTTCCCGGCTCCCACCGGCTGGCTGTACGACGTGGTGGACGGGCCGGCGGGCGACGACCCCTCGCTGCGGCCGAACCAGCTGATCGCGTACGCGCTGCGGCACGCCCCGTGCCACGGCCGGCGGCCACACCCGGCCCTGGACGCCGAGTTGCTCACCCCGCTGGGCCTGCGCACGCTGAGCCCGGGTGCCGGCGGCTACCTGGGCAGGCACCGAGGCGGCCCGGCCGAGCGGGACCGCGCGTACCACCAGGGGACGGTCTGGCCGTGGCTGCTGGGCCCGTACATCGACGCGCGACGGGCGGCCGGGCTGCCGGTCGACGGGCTGCTCGACGGGTTGGTCACGCACCTGGACGAGTACGGGCTCGGCTCGGTCAGCGAGACCGCGGACGGGGACGCCCCGCACGGCGCGACCGGCTGCCCGTTCCAGGCGTGGTCGGTGGCCGAACTGCTGCGCCTGCGCAGGTTCGGTGACCGCCGACACCATTGACGATCGGTGAACGGTGGGTCTTAACGCGGGCGAAATGCCGCCGTCTTCACCGGTACACCGGGGGTGGTGAGGATTGGCAGCGATCCCCCGTAACTGCGATCCGGCACCCGAATTCGGGTGTCTGCCGGCGCATGCGGGGAGCCGGGCGGGCGCGCGGAAAAGGAGGGGGCCATGGCACAGGTGAGCAGCGTCCGGGAGGAGGCGCCGGCGAGACACTCCCGGATCCTGATGCTGTCCTGGGAGTACCCGCCGGTGATGGTCGGCGGCCTCGGCCGGCACGTTCACGCACTGGCCACCGCCCTGGTCGCCGCGGGGCACCAGGTCACGGTGGTGACCCGGCACGCACCCGACGCGCCGCTGGAGGAGTTGCGCGAGGGCGTACGCGTGGTGCGCGCACCGGAGGATCCGCCGGCCTTCCCGCTGGCGACGGACACCCTCCTGGCCTGGACGATGGCGTTCAACCACTCGCTGACCCGTGCCGCGCTGCACGCGGTGGCGACCGAGACCTTCGACGTCATCCACGCGCACGACTGGCTGGTCACGCACACCGCTGTCACCATGCGCGACCACCTGGGCATCCCGCTGGTGGCGACGATCCACGCGACCGAGGCCGGCCGGCACCAGGGCTGGCTGCCGGAAGAGATGAACAAGACCATCCACACCGTCGAGTGGTGGCTGGGCCACGAGGCGAGCCGGATCATCGCGTGCTCGCAGTACATGCGCTGGGAGATCGGCCGGCTGCTGGACCTGCCGGAGGACCGGATCGAGGTCATCCCGAACGGAGTCGACGCGCCGATCTGGCGGGCGGAGCCGCGGGCGGTCGCCGCCGCCCGGGCACGGTTCGCCGCCGGCGGGCCGCTGATCGGCTTCGCCGGCCGGCTGGTGTACGAGAAGGGCGTCCAGCATCTGGTACACGCGCTGCCGGAGCTGAGCGACCGGCACCCGGGCCTACGGGTGGTCATCGCCGGGGACGGCCCACACAAGGGCGAGCTGGAGTCGGAGATTCACCGGTTGCGGTTGGGCGGCCAGGTCAACTTCGCCGGTTTCGTCGGCGACGACCTGCCGGCCACGTTCGCGGCGAGCGATGCCGTGGTGGTACCGAGCATCTACGAGCCGTTCGGCATGGTGGCCTTGGAGGCTGCCGCGGCCGGCGCCCCGCTGGCGGTCTCGAGCACCGGCGGGCTGGCCGAGATCGTGCAGCCCGGGGTGACCGGGGTGACCTTCCCGGCGAAGAACCCGAACGCGCTCGCCGCGGCGGTGACCTCACTGCTCGCCGACGGCCCGGCGGCGCGCCGGATGGCCCGGCAGGCGCGGGCGATGGTCCGCGCCCGCTACGGCTGGTCGGCGATCGCCGACCGGACCGTGGCGACGTACACGGACGTGGTCGCGAACACTCCGGAGAACCGGGCGCAGGCGCGGGCGAAGCTGGCCGCCGGCCGGCCACGGATCGTGGTACCGGAGGGCAACCTGCTGGCCCTGGACGCCTGACCCGGCCCGGTCAGTACCCGATGCCGCCTCCGGACCCGCTGGCCGTGGTCGTGATGGCGTTGCCGGACGGCGACACCACCCACCACAGTCCGCCGTTGTCGAGCCCCTGCCCGGCGGTGTCACCGGCGGCCTTGTCCGACGCGAAGTAGTACAGCGGGTGGCCGTGGTAGTCGACCTGGGACGTCCCGTCCGGCCGGGTCGACGTGGTCAGGTCGGAACCCGTGACGCCGGTGCCGGCCTGGGCCGTGCCGTTCGTGGTCAGCGGCGGCCAGAAGGCCGCGCACTGGCCGACGCAGGTGGATGTGCTCGTGGTGTCCGTGACGAACAGGTAGAGGGTGCGACCGGAGCCGTCGGTGAGATAGGTACCCAGCGGTCCGGTGTGAGTCATGACGACCGGAGTGCCGCCCGCGCCCGACGCGGCCTGGCTCGGTGCCGCACCCTGCGACCCGGCCGGCGACGCGCTTGTCGTGTTGCTCGAACAGGCGGCGACAAAGGCACCGGCGCCAGCCAGCAGCCCGAGCTGCCGCCATCGACGCGCGGAAAGATGCGTCTTCATATCGGTGTTCCTTCTTTAGTTCTCCCATCCTGTGGAGGCCTCCAACAGACGACACGGCGCCCCGATCGGGCCGGTTCACGGGTGCGTCGCACGCCACTTTCGTTGCCAGACAACGCGGCCCGACCGCGCCCGGACGCGGTCGGGGTCGCGTTTCGGCTCAGCTGACCGAAATCTTGTCCAGATCCGGTGCGTACGCACCGTTGTTGTAGAGCTTGATGGTGTTGCCGCCGGCGGTGAGGTTCACCGTCAGCGTGCGCGTGGCCGGGGTGGACCAACTGGTACCGGTCACCGGTACCTCGACTCCGGCGCCACCATTGACGCTGACGAAGAACGAGCGGCTGCCGTCCAGCTCGTACGTGATGGTGAGCGTCTTGCTGCCGGCCGTACCGGTGCTGACGTTGTTCACGGTTTCGTAGTTGGCGCTGTTGTTTCCGATGAACCGCACCTTCGCCCCGCCGGAGCAGGTCGAGCAGCTGGCCACCGCCGTGGCGCCGGACAGTGTGTTGCCGGACGCCTCGGCCTCGACACTCGCGCTGCCGCCACCGGCACCGGGCACCACCCGGATCAGCCGGGTCTCGCCGGGCCGCAGCGTGGCCGAGTACGAGTTGGCGACGGTACCGGTGTGCGAGCCTGACCACAGGTCGGTGACGTCGCCGGTACCGGTGAAGCCGACCTGCGACCAGTTGGCCGTGACGGTCTGGTTGCCGGAGGTACCTGTGTTGAACAGCGCCACCACGTACGCGCCGGACGACTCCCGCTTGCTGAACACCTGCTGGCTGCCGCTGTTGACGATGCGTTTCGCCGCGACCGCGTCCTGGTCCACGCCGAGCACCCGGTCGTTGGTGAGCATCGCCAGGTCGGTGGAGTCGAGATGGGTCAGGTCGGTTCCCAGCAACAGCGGGGCGGCGGCCATCGACCACAGGGTCAGCTGCGAGCGGCGCTGGTCCGCGCTGAGCCCGACCTGGTCGCCGTTGCCGATCTCGATCGAGTCGAGGTCGTTCCAGCCGCCCGGTCCGGCATACGGCTGCCAGGACGCGGCGGTGGAGAACCGGGCGCTGACGTGTGACCAGTCGGTGAGCGGGTACCCGCTGCCGTTGGCCCCGGGACCGCAGTAGCACTCGACGTCGCCCTGAGTACGCCAGCTGTTCGCGTACTGCTGCCAGGTGGCCGCGTTGGCGATCGGCAGGTTGTTGGACAGCGCGAAGTTGATCGGACGGCCGGTCTGGCGCAGAGCGGTCGACCACGCCTGAACGTCCGGGATGTCGTCAGCGCCGACACCATCGATCTTCAGGTAGTCCACGCCCCAGGACGCGAACAGATCCGCGAACGAGTCCACGTACTGCTGCGCGCCGGACTTCGAGTAGTCGATGTAGTACATGTGCTTGCAGTTGTAGTTCTTCTCGGTCCGGCTGGTGTCCGCGATGTCCGCGGCGTGCGCGCTGGAGCCGAGGATCGGTGTGTTCTTGGTGACCGCGTTCTGCGGTACGCCCGGCGTCACGTAGAGGCCGAACTTGAGCCCGTCGGCGTGCACGTGGTCGGCGACCGCCTTCATGCCGTTCGGGAACTTCGCGGTGTCCACGGTCCACCGGCCGTTGGCGTCGACCACCGGCCCGTTCGCGTCGCACTTCAGGTAGAAGTCGTCGAGGTTGATGTAGACGAACCCGTGCGCGGACAGGCCGCTGTCGCGCATCGCGTCGGCCTGAGCCTCGATGTTCGCCTCGGTCGGGTCGCGCCGGACGAAACTCCAGCTGCTCCACCCCATGGCAGGTGTCAGGGAAAGTCCGTTGTTCTCCGCGATCGCCGGCGGCGCGGCGGCCAGCGCGCCGACGACCGCACCCACCGCGCCGACCGACATCGCGGTCAGCCCCACCGTCAATCGTCGTGCCAGTCGATGGCGCATCGCCCCTCCTGCAAGGCTCCGGCATCCGTCTGGATTGGAATGCAACCTCTCAGTAACGATTCCTGTCAATATCTGTTTTCCCTCGAGCGGAAACGGTGCGGGCGACCGGAGGCGCGCTCCATACCCGGGCGACCAATACGGCTCGGCGCGTCTGACGACGCGCGGCGACCCGGACCAGTCGGGCGACCAATACGGCTCGGCGCGTCTGACGACGCGCGGCGACCCGGACCAGTCGGTTTGGTGGAGGTATCTGGGGTATCTGGGCCGGCATGCGGGTTCTGGGCATCAATGCGGTCTTCCACGACCCGGCTGCCGCGATCGTCGTGGACGGGCGGATCGTGGCCGCCGCCGAGGAGGAGCGATTCAGCCGGCGCAAGCACGGCAAGCGGCCGGTCCCGTTCTCCGCCTGGGAACTGCCCGAGGAAGCCGCCCGCTGGTGCCTGGACGTCGCCGGGCTGCGCCCGGACCAACTCGACGCGGTCGGCTACTCCTTCGATCCCGCCCTGTGCCAGCCGGCCTCCCGGCTCGGGCTGGACGACCCGTGGGACTGGCTGCGCCAGGAGTACGCCCTGCGGGCCCCGCGGTTCATCGCCACCGCGCTGCCCGGGCTGGATCCGGAGTCGGTCCGGTTCGTACCGCACCACGTCGCTCACGCGGCGTCCGCCGCGCTGGCCGCCCCGGCCGGGTACGGGCAGGGTGACTGCGCCGTACTGGTGCTCGACGGCCGCGGAGAGCGGGCCAGCCACCTCGCCGGCCGGTACGAGAAGGGACAGCTCACCCCGCTGGCGAGCCAGCGGCTGCCGCACTCGCTCGGCCTGCTCTACGAGGAGCTGACCGAGCACCTGGGATTCCTGCGCTCCAGCGACGAGTACAAGGTGATGGCGCTGGCCTCGTACGGCACGCCCCGGTTTCTCGGCCCGCTGCGGGAAGCGGTGGCGGTCACCGGTACCGGCGGCTTCACCACCCGCCCGGTCGACTTGGCGGCACTGGCCCGGCGGCGCCGGCCGGGCGAGGCGATCCGCGACGAGCACGCCGACCTGGCGGCGAGCGTGCAGGCCCGGCTGGAGGAGGTCATCGGCGAGCTGTCCGGTTGGCTGCACGCCGCAGCCGGCGGCCCGGACGCTCTGGTGATGGCCGGCGGCGTCGCGCTCAACTGCGTGGCCAACGCGCGGCTCGCCGGGGACGGGCCGTTCCGCACGGTGTGGGTACAGCCGGCCGCGGGCGACGCCGGTACCGCGCTGGGTGCCGCCCTGCATCTGTCCACTGTGGAGGCTGATGCCGCTGCGCACCCGATCCTGCCGATGGCGGGGGCCGATCTCGGGCGCGGGTACTCGGACGCGCAGATCGAGGCGGAGCTGCGCCGCGCCCAGGTGCGGTACGACCGTCCCGCGTCCGTGGCGGCGGTCGCCGCCGAGGTGCTCGCCGGCAACGGCGTGGTGGCCTGGTTCCAGGGCCGCGCCGAGTACGGGCCGAGAGCGCTGGGCCACCGGTCGCTGCTGGCGCACCCGGGGCATGCCGGGAACACCGAGCGGCTCAACGAGGTCAAGGGGCGCGAGCAGTTCCGGCCGGTGGCGCCGATGGTGCTGGCGAGCCGGGCCGCGCAGCTGTTCGAGGGTGTCCTGCCCAGTCCGTACATGCTGTTCACGCACCGGGTGCGGGACGGCTGGCGGGAACGGATCCCGGCGGTGGTGCACGTGGACGGTACGGCCCGGATCCAGACCGTGGATCCGGACGCCGAGCCGCTGGTCGCCGAGCTGCTGACCCGTTTCGAGGAGGCCACCGGGCTGCCGGTCGTGGTCAACACCTCGCTGAACACCGCCGGCCGGCCGATGGTGGACACTCCGGCCGAAGCGCTGGAACTGTTCGGCTCGGCGCCGGTGGACCTGCTCGCGATCGGCCCGTTCACGGTGAGCCGGGACCTGGCGTTCGCGCGCACCCCCGCCACGGCCGGCTCCGGGGTGGCGCGGTGAGCCCGCCGGCCGGGGTGAGCGTCGTCATCCCCACGCTGCGCCGGCCCAGCCTCGACGCGCTGGTGCGACGGCTGGCCGGGCAGGTGGACGGCTCGCCGGTTCCGGTCGAGGTTCTGGTGGTACCCGATCCGGACCGGGCCGGCCCGGCGAAGGCGCGCAACGCGGGCTGGTCGGCGGCCCGGTACGAGTGGGTGGCCTTCCTCGACGACGACGTGCTCCCGGCACCGGACTGGCTCGCCGCACTGCTACGCGACCTGGATCAGCCGCCGGACGTCGGCGGGGTCCAGGGGGTGGTGTCCGTGCCGTGCTCGGTGCGGCCCGACGACTGGGAGCGCAACACGGCCGGGCTGGCCCGGGCCGCGTGGGCCACCGCCGACATGGCATACCGGCGGGCCGCGCTGGAGAGCGTGTCCGGCTTCGATGAGCGGTTCCCCCGGGCGTACCGGGAGGACGCCGACCTGGCGTACCGGGTCCGCCGCCACGGCTGGCGGTTGGTGACGGGCACCCGGCGGACGGTGCATCCGGTACGCCCGGCGGGCCGCTGGGTCAGCCTGGCGGCGCAGCGCGGCAACGCCGACGACGCGTTGCTTCGGCGGCTGCACGGACCGGACTGGCACGAACGGCTGTCGGCACCGGCCGGGCGGCGGCACCGGCACGCCGCGGTGGTCGGCGCCGGCCTGGCGGCCGCGGCGCTGGCGATCCTCGGCCAGCGGGGGCGTCGGATCGGAGCGGCCCCGGTACGGGTCGGCGGCAGCAGGCACCTGGCGGCAAGGAGAGCGGTACGCGCCGGCACGGCGCTGTCGGGCGCGGCGTGGCTCGCCGGTACCGCCGAGTTCGCCGCCGTACGGGTCCGGCGGGCGCCCGGTTCCGACCCGGTCGCGCTGGCGCTCACCAGTGTCCTGATCCCGCCTCTCGCGGTGGGCCACTGGCTGCGTGGCTGGCTCCGGTTCCGGGGCGCACCGCCGTGGCCGGACCGGGCCACCGCTGCTCCTCCTTCTTCTTCTCCTTCGAGAAGCGTTTATCCCCAATCACCCCGGGAAACGGCCTGTCATGTCCGTATCAGTGCAGCTAGACCGATCTGGAAGTCGGTTCGACGCGGCGCTGTTGGATAGGGACGGGACACTGGTCCGCGACGTCCCCTACAACGGTGACCCCGATCGAGTGGAGCCGATGCCGGGTGCCGCCGAGGCGGTCGCCCGCTTGCGCGATGCCGGGCTGCGACTCGGGGTGGTCAGCAACCAGTCCGGCATCGGTCGTGGACTGCTCGACGCGGCGGCCGTCGCCCGGGTCAACGCCCGGATCGACGAGCTGCTCGGACCGTTCGAGACCTGGCAGGTCTGCCCGCACACGCACGAGGACCAGTGCCGGTGCCGCAAGCCGGCGCCCGGGCTCATCCGGGAGGCGGCGCGGGCACTGGGCACGACGCCGCAGCGCTGCGTCGTGATCGGCGACATCGGTGCCGACGTGGACGCCGCCGCCGCGGCCGGGGCGACCGGGCTGTTGGTGCCGACCGAGGCGACCCGGGCGGCCGAGGTCGCGCAGGCGCCCGCGGTGGTGGCCAGCCTGGGCGACGCGGTGGACTGGATCCTGGCGCGGGAAAGCCTGCTGCACCCTCCGGTACCGGCCGCACCGTCCGGGGGCAACGTGCTGGCCGTCCGCGCGGACTCCACCGGTGACGTACTGATCTGCGGTCCGGCGATCCGGGCGCTGGCCGCCCGCGCCGCTCGGGTCACGCTGCTGTGCGGGCCGCGGGGTCGGGCCGCCGCCGGGCTGCTGCCGGGTATCGACGACATCATCGAGTGGCCGGTGCCGTGGATCGACTCCGCCGCTGGGCCGGTCGACCCGGCCGCGGTCACCGCGCTGCTCACCGAGGTGAGCCTGCGCGGCATCGACGAGGCGGTCATCTTCACGTCGTACCACCAGAGCGCCCTGCCCCTCGCGCTGCTTCTGCGGCTGGCCGGGGTCGGCCGGGTCTCGGCGATCAGCGACGACTACGCGGGCGGGCTGCTGGACGTGCGGCACCGGGTACCGCCGGGGGTACCGGAACCGGAGCGGGCGCTGTCGCTCGCGGCCGCCGCCGGGTACCCGCTGCCGGACGGCGCCGACGGCGGCCTGCGCGTCAACACGGACCTGTCCGCGCGGACGTACCCGGATCCGGAAGAGGAGGAGGATCCGGGCGACGACATCGACAACAGCGGAAGCGGTGGCGGCGGCGGCGGCGGCGGATCCGGGGACGGCACGGTACGCGACGGGGCCGGTTACGTTCTGGTGCATCCGGGTGCCAGCGTGCCGGCCCGGGCCTGTCCGCCGGAGCGGTGTGCCGAGATCGTCGCGGCGCTGACCGCGGCCGGCCGCAGGGTGGTGGTCACCGGCGGTCCAGACGAGCGGGAGTTGACCGCGCAGGTGGCCGGCGACGTCGCCAGCGACCGGGGCGGCGACTACGACCTGGCCGGGCTCGCGAGGCTGATCGCCGGCGCCGACGCGCTGGTGTCGGGCAACACCGGGCCGGCACACCTGGCCGCGGCGGTCGGTACCCCGGTGGTCAGCCTGTTCGCCCCGACGGTTCCGTTCGGGCAGTGGGCGCCGTACCAGGTGCCCACGGTGCGGCTGGGCGAGCAGTTGGCGGCGTGCCGGGAGACCCGCGCCGTCCGCTGCCCAGTGCCCGGCCACCCGTGCCTGTCGCGGATCGACCCGGCCGACGTGGTGGCTGCCGTCGACGCTCTGGTCGGGGGTACCCGGTGAGGGTACTGCTCTGGCACGTCCACGGCTCGTGGACCACCGCGTTCGTTCAGGGCAAGCACACCTACTTCGTACCGACCACACCGGAGCGCGACCAGTGGGGCCGAGGCCGGGCGGACACCTACCCCTGGCCGGACACGGTCCGCGAGGTGACCCCGGAGCAGATGTCCACATTGGACTTCGACGTCCTGCTGCTGCAACGGCCGGAGGAATGGGACCTCGCCGCGCAGTGGCTGGGCCGGCGGCCGTGCGCCGAGGTGCCGACCGTCTACGTGGAACACAACACGCCGCGCGGCGACGCGCCGACCACCCGGCACCCGATGGCCGACCGGGACGGGCTGACCCTGGTCCACGTCACCCACTTCAACGCGCTGATGTGGGACGGCGGGCAGACCCGGCAGACCGTCATCGAGCACGGCATCCCGGATCCCGGCCACAAATACACCGGCGAGCTGGAGCGCTTCGGCGTGGCCATCAACGAACCGGTACGGCGGTGGCGGGTCACCGGCACCGACCTGCTCCCCCGCTTCGCCCAGGTGGCTCCGCTCGACGTATACGGCATCGGCACCGCGTCGCTCGCCGAGTTGGCCGCGAGGAACCCTCCGCCTGCCGGCGTCGCGCCGGTCACCGCCTACGACGACCCGCCGCAGGCATGGATGCACGAACAACTCGCCGCGCGCCGGGCCTACCTGCACCCGATGCGGTGGACCTCACTGGGATTGAGCCTGCTCGAGGCGATGAGTCTCGGCATGCCGGTGGTGGCGCTGGCAACCACCGAGGCGGTCGAGGCGGTACCACCGGACGCCGGCGTGCTGTCGACCAACGTGGACGTGCTGGTTGACGCCGCACGCTGGCTGATGGAAGAACCGGCGGACGCGAAGCGGCTGGGCGATCGCGCCCGGACGGTGACACAGGCCCGCTACGGCCTGGACCGGTTCCTGTCCGACTGGGACCGACTGCTGATGGAGGTGAGTCCTTGCGCATCGCAATGATCTCCGAGCATGCCAGCCCTCTCGCGGCCATTGGCGGGGTGGATGCCGGCGGGCAGAACCTGCACGTCGCAGAGCTGGCCACGGCGCTTTCCGCAGCAGGGCACGACGTGTGCGTCTACACCCGGCGGGACAGCGACGCGTATCCCGACACGGTACGCGCGGCCTCCGGATTCACCGTCGTGCACGTACCGGCCGGGCCGCCGCGCCGCCTGCCGAAGGACGAGCTGCTGCCGTACATGGGCGAGTTCGGCCAGTGGCTGGCCGCGTCGTGGACGGCCGGCCCGTGGGCGCCGGACGTGGTGCACTCACACTTCTGGATGAGTGGGCTGGCCGCGCTGACCGCGCGCTCCCGCTACTCGGTGCCGGTGGTGCAGACCTACCACGCACTGGGTGTGGTCAAGCGCCGGTACCAGGGCGCTCTGGACACCAGCCCGGCACAGCGGATCAGCTACGAACGGATCCTCGGCAAGCAGGTCGACCAGGTGATCGCGCAGTGCTCCGACGAGCTGGCCGAACTGGTCGCGTTGGGCGTGCCGCGCCGCTCGATCCGGCTGATCCCCTCCGGCGTCGACGCCACGAGGTTCACCCCGAGTGGGCCGTCGGCCCTGCCCCGCCGCACCGGCCGCATCCTCTCGGTGGGGCGGCTCGTCGAACGCAAGGGCTACGCCGACCTGATCGAGGCGATGCGCCTACTGCCCGACGCGGAGGCGGTCATCGTCGGCGGTCCGCCGGCCAGCCAGCTGAAGGACGACCCGGTCGCGACACACCTGCGCTGGCTCGCCCAGGAGCGCGGGGTCGCCGACCGGATCCGGCTCACCGGTGCGGTCGCCCGGGAGGAGATGCCCGAGTGGTACCGCAGCGCCGACCTGGTCGCCTGCCCGGCGTGGTACGAACCGTTCGGGCTCACCCCGCTGGAGGCTATGGCCTGCGGGGTACCGGTCGTCGCGTACGCGGTCGGCGGGCTGGTCGACACCGTGGTCGACTCGGTCACCGGGTACCTGGTCCCACCGCGGGACTACCGGGCGCTGGCCAAGACGCTGCGAGAGCTGCTCGCCGATCCGGTACGGCGGCTGGAGTTCGGCGCCGCCGCGGTGGACCGGGCGGCGGAGTGCTACTCCTGGTCCCGTACCGCGGACCAGCTGGTCGCCGTGTACCAGCAGCTGACTCGGGTGGAGGTGCCGGTCGAGGCGGTGAGCGCGGGATGAGCATCGGCGGAGGCGAGTACCGCCCGCGCCCTCCCGGCGGATCGCAGCCGGAGCCGGTTTTGGGCGGAGGCGAGTACCGCCCGCGCCCTCTGACGCACCTCGACGCGCTGCGCGACGCGCTGGACGAGTTCCGTCAGGAGGCGCCCCGGCTGGCGGACTGGGCCGCGCAGCTGGCCTGGACCCTGCCGCGCGGCGGCCGGTTGCTGGCGGCCGGCAACGGTGGCAGCGCCGCGCAGGCACAGCACCTGGTGTGCGAGCTGGTCGGCAAGCTGGACGCGGACCGGCCGCCGATGTCCGGCATCGCGCTCTGCGCGGAGACGAACGCGCTCACCGCGATCGCCAACGACTACGGGTACGAGCAGGTGTTCGCCAGGCAGGTGCATGCGCACGCACGCGAAGGGGACGTGGTCGTGCTGCTGTCGACGAGCGGGCGCAGCCGCAACGTGCTGGCCGCGGCGGACGCCGGGCGGGAACTCGGGCTGGAAGTGTGGGGGATGACCGGCGCCCTGCCCAACCCGCTGGCCACCCGCTGCACCCAGGTGCTCGCGATCCCCAGCCGGGACACCCAGGTCGTGCAGGAGCTGCACCTGGTCGCGGTCCACCTGCTCTGCGGGTACCTGGACTCGTTGCTCGGGGTGCCGCTGGTTGCCGAGGTCGCCTCGTGAACGGGGCAGCTTCCCGAACCGGTACGGCGACATGGTGACCAGACCGATCGTCGTCGTCGGCGACGCGCTGTTGGACCGGGACGTGGTCGGCCAGGTCGACCGGATCTGCCCGGACGCACCGGCCCCGGTCTTCGAGGAGAGTCAGGCGTTCGACCGGCCGGGCGGCGCCGCGCTGGCCGCCGCGCTTCTCGCCGAATACGGCCGGCCGGTCCGGCTGGTCGCCGCGATCGGTGCCGACCCGGCCGGCGACCGCCTGCGGGAACTGCTGGAGTCCGCCGGTGTCGAGGTCGTCGCGCTGCCGTACCGGGGAAGCACCCCGGAGAAGATCCGGCTGTGCGCCGGTCCCCAGGTACTGATGCGGATGGACCGCGGCTCCCCCGGCCAGCCGCTGGATCCGGACGGCGGGCTCGACGTCGCGTTCGCCGATGCCGGGGCGATCGTGGTCAGCGACTACGGGCGCGGAGTGGCCGGGCTGGCCTCGGTACGCGCGGCGGTCGCCGCCAGTACCGTGCTGCGGCCGGTCGTCTGGGACCCGCACCCGCGTGGCCCGGCCCCGGTACCCGGCGTCCGGCTGGTCACCCCGAACGAGTCCGAGGTGCTCGCGACGGCCGGCAACTCGGCGCGCGGCAACCTGGCGGGCGGCAACCCGCACGACGCCGGTACGGGCGGTGGGCGGCACCGGGCGCCGGACGCACCGGATACCGGCCCGGACGGCTCCGGAAGCACCGGATTCGGCCACCGGTTCTCGACTCTGGCGGTGGCCGCGAACCGGGCCCGGGAGCGCTGGCGGGTCCGGGCCGTGACGGTCACCCTCGGCGCCGATGGCGCCCTGCTGGCACACGGCGGCGCGACGCCGATGGTGGTGCCGGCCCCGGTGCGCGCCGACGCCGACTCGTGCGGAGCCGGCGACCGGTTCGCCGGTGCGGCCGCCGCCGCGCTGGCGGACGGAAGCCTGCTGTCCGAGGCGGTACAGAGCGCGGTCGCCGACGCGGCCACGTTCGTGGCGGCCGGGGCGGCCCGCGGGTACGCCCGGCGCAGCACCGGCGCGGTACCGCGGTCGGCGACCGAGGTCAGCGTCGAGGCCGCGCTGGCCATGGCGGCCGCGACCCGGGGAGCCGGAGGCACCGTGGTGGCCACCGGAGGCTGCTTCGACCTGCTGCACGCCGGGCACGTGGCCACCCTGGAGGCGGCCCGGGCACTGGGCGACTGCCTGATCGTGTGCCTCAACTCCGACCACAGCGTCCGCTCGCTGAAGGGGCCGGACCGCCCGCTGGTGTCGCAGGACGACCGGGCCCGGCTGGTCGCCGCGCTGGGTTGCGTCGATGTGGTGGCCGTCTTCGACGAGCTGACCCCGGAGCCGCTGCTGGCCCGGCTGCGCCCGGACGTCTGGGTCAAGGGCGGCGACTACTTCCTGGACGACCCGGACGACCGGCCGGTGCTCCCGGAGGCGGAGCTGATCCGCAGTTGGGGCGGGCAGAGCGTGGTCGTGCCGTACCTGGCGAACCACTCCACCAGCGGGCTGATCCGCAGCGCGCAGGACCGGCTGACGCCCCCTCCGGCCGAGCCGCGCAGGGAAGGGGAAGAGCGATGAGGAAATCGAACGGTACCCCGGGTGCCCAGCCGCTGGCCGGCGAGCGGGTACTGGTCACCGGCGGGGCGGGCGGGTTGGGCGCCGCCGTGGTCGACGCGGTGCGCGAGGCCGGCGGAAAGCCGTACGTGCTGGACATGCGCGAGCCGTCGGACGGCATTCCGGCGGTCGCCGTGGACCTGTCCGACACCAGGGCCGCCGAGCGGGCCGCCACCGAACTGGCCGAACACGCCGGCGGGCTGGACGCGGTCGTCACCGCCGCCGGCATCGACCTGCCCGGACGGCTGACCGACGTGCCGGGTCCGGACTGGGAGCGGGTGGTCCAGGTCGACCTGCTGGCCCCCGCGGCGGTGGTCCGCGCTTGCTTGCCGTACCTGGTGGAAAGCCACGGGCACGTGGTGACCGTGGCCTCGACGCTCGGACTGCGCGCGCTGTCCGACGCGACCGCCTACTGCGCGGCGAAGTTCGGCGTGGTCGGCTTCACCCGGGCGCTGGCCGTCGAGCTGGCCGGCCGGGTCGACGTGACTCTGCTGGTACCGGGTGGGATGCGGACCAACTTCTTCGACGGGCGCACCGAACAGTACCGGCCGGGTGAGGACGCGGTGCTCAACGATCCCGCCAACGTGGCCCGGGCCGTACTGTTCGCGCTGTCCCAGCCGCCCGGATGCGCGGTACGGGAACTGGTGATCACCCCAGACGTCGAACCGTCATACCCGTGAGCGCATCGTGAGCGAGCGCCAGCGAGGGAACCATGGGCTCAGCGTTCTCGTGCCTCATGGCCGGTCCGAGCGTAGCGAGGAGCGGACATGAGTGTCGTCGTGCTGCGCGCGTTGGGTATCGGCGACCTGGCCACCGCGGTACCGGCGCTGCGCGGCCTGCGTGCCGCGTTCCCGACCGCCCCGCTCGCCCTGGCCGCACCGGCCTGGCTCGCGCCGATGGCCGAGTTGACCGGGGCGGTGGATCGGGTAATCCCGCTGTCCGGGCTGGCTGCGCCGCCGCGTGACGTGGCTCCGCCGGCCGTCGCGGTCAACATGCACGGCAACGGGCCGCAGTCGCACCGGGTACTCGCCGCGCTCAAGCCGCAGCGGATGCTGGCGTACCAGATCCGGGAGTTCCCCGACGGTCCACAGTGGAAAGAGGACGAGCACGAGGTGCTGCGCTGGTGCCGGCTGCTGGCCTGGTACGGGATCGAGTCCCACCCGGGTGACCTCGCCCTGCGGGTACCGGCGGCCCGGGCCGGGCAGACCGACGTGACCATCGTGCATCCCGGCTCGAAGTCGCCGCAGCGGCGCTGGCCGGCGCACCGGTTCGCGGAGGTGGCCCGCCGGTTGTCCGCGGACGGGCAGCACGTGGTCATCACCGGCTCCCCCGACGAACGGGAACTCGCGCTGTCCATCGGTCGCGATGCGGGGCTGCCCGAGGAACGGGTTCTCGCCGGGCACACCGACCTCGGCGCCATGGCCGCACTGGTGGCCACCGCTCGGCTGGTGGTCTGCGGCGACACCGGCACGGCACACCTGGCGACCGGGTACGGCGTGCCATCGGTGGTGATGTTCGGCCCGGTACCACCGAGCCGGTGGGGACCTCCGGCCGGCCGCGCGCAGCACCGCGCCCTGTGGCATCCCACCGCGCACGGCCCCGCGCTGCTGGAAGTCACCGTGCCCGAGGTGCTGGCGGCGGTCGCCGACGTGCTGTCGATCAGGCCGGATCGGTCAGCAGCCGTTCGCGCAGTGTCGCCAAGGTCTGGCTGAGCAGTCGGGACACGTGCATCTGCGAGATGCCGACCTGGTCGGCGATTTCCGACTGGGTGAGGTTGCCGAAGAAGCGCAGCGACAGGATCCGCTGCTCCCGCTGGGGCAGCTCTTTGATCAGCTGATGCAGCGCCTGCCGGTCGGCAAGCGACTCGATCTGGTCGTCCGGCTCACCGATAAGCTCACCCAACTCGATGCCCCCGTCATCGGTACCCACGGCGCTGTTCAACGACCGGGTGGCGTACGCGCTGCCGCACTCCAGACCCGCGAGCACCTCTTCCTCGTCTATCCGCAGCCGCGTCGCGACGTCGCTGACCAGCACCGACCGGCCCAGCTCCTGCGCCAGGTCGGTGAACGCGCGGCTGATTTCGAGATGCAACTCCTGCATCCGGCGACTGACCCGGACACTCCACCCCTTGTCGCGGAAGTGGCGCTTGAGTTCGCCGACGACGGTCGGGCCGGCGAAGTTCGCGAACGGGATGCCCCGGTTGATGTCGAAGCGGTCCACCGATTTGATGAGGCCGACCGTGGCGACCTGAGTCAGGTCGTCCAACGACTCGCCGCGCCCGGAGAAACGCCGGGCCAACCGGCGGGCGAATGGCAGATACGCGCAGATCAGCTCGTCGCGCAGGGCCAACCGGTGCGGATCGTCGACGTCCAGCGGCGCCATCCGTGCGAATGCCTCGGCCGCGAACTCGTCAACCGGTGACCCACCACCGGTCGCTTGACCGACCGGACGGGTTTGAACTGGTTGCTCGATGGCGATAGAAGACATGGCCTGCCTCTGTGCTGCGACTTACCCGAAAGACACGAAGCCGGCCGGGTAAGGCCGAGCGAACTAGCCCGCGCATGGCACGGGACGGTCGGTCAAATGGTGGCGGCGCCCACCTGAGCGCCGGAAGCGACCGGACATCCCGGGGAACCCGGGATGCGACTTCTCATCGAGGTCGCGGCCACACCTGCCTGATGGGTGTGCCACTTCCGTACGTTACTCGCCGACCATGGCCCCGCAAGCGGCTTGGAAAAACCTGGGTCAGGCGGGTACGGCGAGTCGCGCCCAGACCACCTTGCCCTCGCCAGTGGGGGCGCAGCCCCACCCGTCGGACATCGAGTCCACGATGAGCAGACCACGCCCGTACCCGTGGCCGTCGGCGGCGACGCCGCCGCCCGGATCCACCAGCGTGCGCGGATCCCCGTCCCGTACCGCGAGATGCAGCACCGTTCCGACCAGCCGTACGGTCAGCTCCATCGGGGTGCGCGCGTGCACGACCGCATTGGTGACCAGTTCGGACACGATGACCTGAGCGAGTTGACTCAGCCGGGGAACACCCCATTCGGCGCACGACCGGTCAACCGTGATCCGGGCCTGTTCGGGAGCGTGCCGGTCGGGTGGCAGCCGGACCGAGTGCCGGGGCGGTACCGGCAGCCGCAGCGCGACCCGCACCGCGTCGTCCACCCGGTCGTACAGGTCGAGGCCGCCGACGCTCGTCCGGTCGCCGGTGCGCTGTTCCCCTCCGGTGCGCTGCTCTCCCGCGGTGCGCTGGCCGGCATACCGCGGCTTGCGGGGCGCCGCGGCGGACAGCAGCGCGCGAACCGGCGGCGTGGCGCCGCACAGGGCGATCCGGGCGCCGGGCCAGTTGGCGGCGTCGTCGGCCAGGTTGAGCAGCGCGGTGACCGCGGCGTCGCCGGCGATCGACAGGTGGCTCACGTCGAGGACCAGCGCCATCGGCTGGTCGGCCAGCCGCTCACGCAGCGAGATCACGCCGCTGACCGCCGACGAGTCGTCAAACGTGCCGTACAGGTCCACAACGGCGACCGGCAATCGCCGTTTCACGCGGCACAGCAGCGTCGACACAGGGGTCAGCATGCTCGGCCGCACACACCGTGCTCTGTGGCAGCACCCATGGTCCACCTCAACCTTTCCCGCCGGCGACCGGAGTCACTGGAACTTGGTACCCACCGCTATCCAAGTCATTCGTCGGTGTCGGTCTGACTTATCCGCTAACATCGGCCGCGACAGCTTGCGGTTTCAGACAGCAGCGTACTGGAGTACCCATCCGGGCGCAGAGTCCCGCGCGACACGCCGGTCCGGGGTGGCTTTTCTAGAAGACGCCGTGGTACATCGCACACCCGCGACACACCTCGGGCGGGTCGCCGTCACGCAACCGGCGGCGAAACTCCTGGTAGGCCGGCCCGGCCCAGATCTCAGGAAAGCTCCGTTCGGCCAGCCGGCCCAGCGACATCCGGTCGTCGCCCATCACCATGCAGCACGGCTGCACCACGCCCTGGCTGGTCACGTACGCGGAGTCCCAGGGCCAGCCACACCCCGGGCGGGTGGAGCCGGCCGGCTCGGGCAGGCGCAACGCCACCCCGTGCTCCCGGGCGACCCGGCCAGCCGCCGCGTACGCCGCCTCGGCCACCCGGCGGTCGGCTCCGGTCCACAGCGCCTGGTCGGCGGCGTACTCGCGGATCTCCCGGTACGCGCCGGCCGGGTCGGTGTCGCCGAAGCTGTGCGACAGGTTCTGTACCCGCAGGTCGTCGACTCCGATCCGGCCGAGCAGCGCGACCAGCTCGGCCAGTTGGTTGACATTGCGCCGCATCGCGACGAACACCACCCGTAGCCACGGCGTGGCGCTGCCAGCCGCCCGCTTCGCCTCGACCAGCCCGGCGAGGTTGGCCAGTACCCGATCGAACCGCGCACCCTCCCGGATGCCCTCGAACGTCGGCGCGTCGGCGCCGTCCAGCGACACGTGCAGCCAGTCCAGCCCGGCCGCGACGAGTTCGTCGGCACGCTCCCGGGACAGCAGGGTGGCGTTGGAGTTGAATCCGACCCGTACGCCGCGTGACTTCGCGTACCGGACCATCTCCAACAGATCCGGCGCGAGCAACGGCTCACCCAGCCCCTGAAGGGTCAGCCTCCGCAACCCGGGTACGTCGTCGACCAGCCGGCGCAAAGTCGCGAACGGCATGGCGCCGGCCAGCTTGTTGACCGGCGGCCGGTACCGGACGAGGCACATCGCACAGCGCAGGTTGCACGCGGAGGTGATTTCGACCTGGAGGGCGGTCGGCAACGGAGGGGTCAGGCTCGCCGGCATGGCGGCGGCGTACCCGGGTCGAACGGGCCGAAACCCGACGCGTGTATCCGGAGCCGACAAGGGTACCCAGCGCCCATGCTCGAATCCCTGCGGCGGCGGTTGGACATCATCGGCAAGGATTACGGCGGGGGTCAGCCGCTGCGCGGGTACTTGAACACACTGACCGTGTACGCCAGCGTGGTGGCCGGCTTGACCGGCGTGGCCGTGGCGACCGGGAGGCGCGGGCCGAGCCGTCCGGCCCCGGCCGATGTCGTCCTCATCTCGGTGGCCACGCACAAGCTCAGCCGGCTGCTGGCGAAGGAGGCGGTGACGAGCCCGCTGCGCGCGGCGATGACCCGGTTCGAGGGGGCGGCCGGCAGCAGCGAGGTGAACGAGGTACCGCGGGCGAGCGGCTCCCGGCACGCCGCCGCCGAACTGATCAGCTGCCCGTTCTGCCTGGGCGTGTGGGTGTCCACCGGGTTCTGCGCGGGCCTGGTGTTCCTGCCGCGCCTGACCCGGCTGGTGGCCACCGGACTGACCGCGGTCGCCGGGTCGGACTTCCTGCAACTGGCGTACGACGCGGCGAAGCACGCGTCCGGCAACGCCGGCGCGCACGCCGCGTAAGCCGAACGGTCAGCCCGGTTGACGGGTCAGAACCGGCTACCCCGGTCGGGGGCACCGCCCAGCGCCGCCCACACCTCCGACACCGTGTTGTAGAGCTCATCCGGGGCGAGCCGGGTCAGCGCCGCCACGACATCGTCCGGCGCGTGTGCCGCCCGGGCTGCCGCGGTCAGCGTGGACCGGTCCGCCGGGAACGCCGACCGGGTCAGGTACCGGCCCAGCCGGGAACGCGCCTCCCGCTCGTTCGGCGTCATGCCGTCCGGGGCCCCGCCCTCGTGGCCGGCGGTCAGCTCCGGTATCAGCGAGTTGTTGGGCTGGTCCTCGGCGGACGGCTCGGGTTCGTGCCACTCCTCGGCGCGGCTGTTGGCTGGTTGACCCTGAACCACTCCGCGGGTCTCGCTCGCCATCTGGTCGTCGAGACGCGGCCCGTGTTTGCTGCTTCCTCGGTCCATGGCCGTCGGCTACCCCCTGGCCGGAAGCGGCAAACCGGCACCCGCCCTCCGGCGGTCGGCGGCGAGGTCCGCGGACCCGGCCGCTGGTGAACGAGGTCCGCCTGCTCGGCGAGAGAGCAACGAAGCCGTCCGCCCGGCGGGAGGGCAACGAAGCCGCCCGCCCAGCGACAGAGCGACGAAGTCCGCCTGCCCGGCGGGAGAAACTCCGCCGCCCGGCGGTTACTCCGGACCGATGTGGGTAACCAGCGGCCAGCGCAACCGACGGCGGACCCATGACGGAGGGCGTGGGCATGGAGCGGTCACGAGGGGGCCGACGCTCCGATCCGCTGTGGCTCCGCGGTCGCCGGTGGGGGGCATTCGGGGGGATGCGTCATACGCACCGCGGGGAAGGACGGAGCCGGCAGGAGAGATCCTGCCGGCTCCGTCGCGTCTGAGCCCGCCGGCTCCGTCGCCCGAGGCTCCGGCGTAGTCGCCCACGCTCCGGCGTAAGGGCCAAGGGTCAGACCGGGCCGGGGTGGCCGTCCGGCGTCGGCCGGACGCGCCGGCCCTGTTCGGTGTCCGGGTCCGGATCGCCCTCCGCCGGCACCTCGCGGTCGACCTGTTCGATGGTCTGCTGCGCGCCGACCTCGCCACCGCTCGCGTCGTCCACTTGCCCATCGGCCGAGTACACCGCCATCGCCTGATCCAGCTCGGACAACGGCACCTTCTTCTCGTCCCGCCACCGTTCCATGTCACTCTCCTTCGCTGCGATCAGCTCCGGTTACCCGCGCCTGGACCGGGTAACACCCCGGACGCCGAGGGCGACCAGGAGGTACCCGATGACCCAGACGGCGCAGCGCGACGTCATCGACATGCTCAGCCAGGAGCACCGGGAGATCGAGGAGCTGTTCGTGCGGCTGGACGAACTGGCCGCCACCCGGGACGCACCCGACTCGGACGGCGAGCGGGCCGAGGCCAGAGTCATCGCCGACCAGGCCATCACCGAGCTGACCCGACACTGGGTCGCCGAGGAGCGGCACCTCTACCCGGCGGTACGCGAAAACGTACCGGACCTGGAGCAGGTGGCCGACCGGGAACTCGCCGAGCACGCCAAGGCCGAACGGAACATGAAGGCGCTGGAGCGCCTCGACCCGGACGACGAGGAGTTCTGGATCCGTACCGAGGTGCTCATCGGGCTGGTCCGGGCGCACATCCAGGTCGAGGAGGACCAGGTGTTTCCGGGGCTGCGCGATGCGGTACCCAGAGAGTTGCTCGTCGAGTTGGGCGGCAAGGTCGAGCGGGCGCAACGCGCCGGACCCACGCATCCGCACCCGGCCGCGCCGGACCGCCCGCCGGGCAACCGGCTGGTCGACCCGGCCACCGGGCTCATGGACCGGATCCGGGACGCGGTGTCCAGCCGGGGACGTGCCCAGTAACCGCGCCATGGACGGCGATCCACCGGCGGCCCGGCCGGTACCGCGGGGAAGCGGCGGCCGGCCGGCACGGTGACCTCGTCGCCGGGTGTGGCGGCGACACGCGGGAGGCGACGATGTGGGGAGTGAGACATGCGCGACGTGGATGACCTGCTCGACGAGGTGTACTCCGGGCAGGAACGGATGACGCGTGACGACATCTACCGCCGGGCCGTGGCGGCGAGCCTGCCGGCGGAGGTGATCGTGGCGCTGACCGCCCTCCCCGAGGGCGAGTACGCGCAGGACGAGGTGAGCGAGTCGCTGGCCCAGCTCGGCGACGTCAACGCCGAACACGCCGAAGGGGTGTCGGTCACCGACCTGTCCGACGACGATCTGCTCCGCGAGCTGGCCGAGCTGCACCGGACCCGGAACGAGACCCTGCGGCACGGCTCCGACCAGGCGCTGGACCGGCACGACGAACGCACCACGGAGATGGAAGCCGAGTACCTGCGCCGGTTCCCCGAACGGGAGGTCGACCCGGACCGGATCCGGGAAGGCGCCCGCCACCGCCAGGCGGCCGTGCGCCCGATCGAGGAGACCCTGGAGGTGGAGCTCGCGATCGGCGATGAGGGGCCGGTGCCGTCCCTGACGTCAGAAGCGGCGAGCCAGGCTGGTCGAGCCTCATCCCCGGCGTTCCAGGAGCCCGCGCCGGCGGGCGGACCCGGGCCGCGCGGCGTCACCGCCGCTCGGACCGCCGGGGCCAGCCCGGACACCGGCGCTGTCCGCACCGGAGCGGAGCAGCCGTGGGACCCGGAGGATCTGGCCGTTGCCGAGGGGCACGACCCGACTCCGAGAAACGTCGAGAATGCCCGCCAGGAGCTGGCCCGCGAGGGGCGCTCCGCGATCGAACGTACGGTGCCGTGAACCTGTCCTTCCTCCGCCCGCTGTATCAGCAGCCCGGCCCGTGGGCCTCGGTGTACCTGGACGCCACCCACAACCGGACCGACGCCGACCACGCGATCTGGCTGCGTTGGGCGAGCCTGCGGGGGAAACTGGCCGACCAGGGCGCGGACGAGGCGACGCTGGTGGCGATGGACATCGCGGTCAACCCGGACCAGGGTGTGGCGCCCGGCCGGGTGGGGCTCGCGGTATTCGCGGCGGGCGGTCAGGTCGCCCTAGCCGAGCCGCTGCCGCAGCCGCCGCCGGTGGAGCTCGCGACCTGGTCGACGCGCCCGCAGACCGGCATGCTGCTGTCCACCGGGCACGAGCAGGTGCAGTGGGTACGGGTGGTGGTCGACCGTACCGGTGCCCAGCTGACGGCCGTGGACACCGGACGCCTACGGATCAACAAGGAGGTGTCCGGCTCCCAGGAGTACCCGATCAACATCAGCGAACAGGGCGGCTGGGCGCAGGCCCGGTACGAGCGGGCCGCCAACGTCGCGTGGGACCGCAACCAGCAGGACGTGATCCCGCGGCTGACCACGATCGTGGACGGGATCGGCGCCGACATCATCATCGTGGCCGGCGACGTGAAGGCCCGGCAGATGCTGATCGACCGGCTCCCGGCCCGGCTCGCGGAGCGGGTGGTCGAGTCCGACACCGGCAGCAAGGCGCTGGGAGCGCAGCAGCAGCACCTGGACGACATCACCGCGCAGGAGGTGGCCCGGGTCGCCGGGCACCGCCGGTGCGAGGTGCTCGACCGGTACCGGATGGACCTGTCCAAAGGGTTCGCGACCCAGGGCATGCCGGCGGTCACCGAGGCCGCCTGGCACGGCGCACCGGCCTTCCTGCTGCTGTCCATGGGCGCCGACCGGCCACAGCTGTGGGTCGACCCGGACGACTGCCGGGCCGTGGCGACCGATCCGCAGGTGCTGCGCGACGCCGGTGTCACCAAGCCGGCGCAGGAGACCGCGGACGCGGCGCTGATCGGGGCGGCCGCCGCCACCGACGCCGACGTGTTCGCCATCTCGACCGAAGAGGAGCAGCTGCTCGACGGGGTCGGCGCGATCCTGCGGTACCAGGACGTGTCGGCGCAGGAGTAACGCGGAAACGAAGAAGCCGGCCGGTCACCCTCGCAAGGTGCCCGGCCGGCTTTGCGCCCCGGAAGCTGCGCTACTCGCTGTGCGCGCCGGCTCCGGCGATCGCCCCGCCGTTTCCGACCCAGACCGTCTTGGCGTTGCAGAACTCCCGGATGCCGTGCCCGGACAGCTCCCGCCCGTACCCGGAGTTCTTCACCCCGCCGAAGGGCAGCTCCGGGTACGAGGTGGTCATGCCGTTGACGAACACCATGCCGGCGTCGAGATCGGTGACGAACCGCTCCTGCTCGGCCGGATCGCCGGTCCACGCGTTCGAGCCGAGACCGAACTCGCTGTCGTTGGCCAGCGCCACCGCCTCCTCGTAGGAGCCCACCCGGAACAGGCCGGCGGCCGGCCCGAACACCTCCTCGGACCACATCTTCATCTCCGGGGTCAGGTCGGCCACCACCGTCGGCGGGTACCACCAGCCCGGCCGGTCGGCCGGCGCGCCCCCGCACAGCACCCGGGCGCCGTGCTCCACCGCGTCGCGTACCTGCGTGTCGATGTCGTCCCGGCCCTGCTCGAGAGCGAGCGGGCCGACGTCGGTGTCGGCGTCCATCGGGTCGCCCACGCGCAGCGCCGCCATCCGTGCCACGAACGCCTCGGTGAACTCGTCGTACACGTCGGTGTGCACGATGAACCGCTTGGCCGCGATGCAGGACTGGCCGTTGTTCTGGCAGCGGGCGGTGGTGGCCACCTCGGCCGCCCGGTCGATGTCGGCCGACGGCATGACCACGAACGGGTCGCTGCCGCCCAGTTCCAGCACCGTCTTCTTGAGCTCGCGCCCGGCGACCGAGGCCACCGCCCGGCCGGCCGCCTCGCTGCCGGTGAGGGTCGCCGCCCGTACCCGGCGGTCGGAGAGGACCCGTTCCACCTGGTTCGCGCCGATCAGCAGGGTCTGGAACGCGCCGTCCGGAAAGCCGGCCCGGGCGAACAGGTCGGCCATGAACAGCGCGGTCTGCGGCACGTTGGACGCGTGCTTGAGCAGCCCGACGTTGCCCGCCATCAGAGCCGGCGCCGCGAAACGCATGGCCTGCCAGAGCGGGAAGTTCCACGGCATCACCGCGAGCACCGGCCCGATCGGCTGGTAGATCGTGTATGCCCGGCTGGCCTTGACCGCCGCGGCGTCCGCCGGTTCGGCGGCGAGGAACTCCTCGGCGTGCTGGGCGTAGAACCGGCAGGCGACCGCGCACTTGGCCACCTCGGCCTTCGCCGCCGCCAGCGTCTTGCCCATCTCGGTGGTCATCATGGCGGCGATGTCGTCGCGCTCGTCGTCCAGGATGGACGCGGCCGCGGTGATCCACTCCGCCCGCTGACGGTACGAGGTGACGCGCAGCGCGGCGAAGCCGTCCACCGCGCGAGCCAGCGCCCGATCGATCTGCCCCTCAGACATGGCATCGAAAGTCTTGACTACCTCGCCGTTCGCGGGATTGATTGTCGCGATCGCCATGCCGCACCATCCTCTCGTTGGCTCCGCCCACCGTATCCAGGTTGGTTCGGGCCGGCGAGCGGACCGCGCCCGCGATCTGCCGCACACGTGTTTAATGAATCCTGACAAGGGAACTCTCCCGCAGGTCAACGAGGGCCGGGCCGATAAGCACGATGGCGAAGTTCACTGTGAGCGCGGACGTCGAGGGCACGGCGCTCATCGTCAATGTCGCGGGTGAGGTGGACATGGCTACCGCGCCGCAATTGACCGCCGTCTTCGATGAGCATCTGGGCGGCGGGCGGTACCAGACTTGCGAGGTAGACCTCAGGCGAGTCACCTTCCTGGACTCCACCGGGATCAAGGCGCTGCTCACCGGCCAGACCCGGGCCAACGGCACGGGCTGCACGCTGCGGGTACGGGCGGCGAGCGGCTGGGTGGCACGGGTCATCCAGGTCACCGGAATGGCCGACCGGCTCGGGCTTGCCCCGCAGGACGGCGAACAGCGGGACGGGGCCGCATCATGAGCACACTCACCGCGACGGTCACACCGGACGCGCTGACCGGCGCGCTGGTCGTGGACATCGACGGAGAACTCAGTCCGGCCACCGCCCCGATCGTGCGGAACACGCTCGTGCAGTGCTTCGCCGAGTGCCCGTCCGCGATCGTCGTGGACCTGAACCGGACCCAGGCCGACCAGCACTCGGCGCTGACCGTGTTCCCGTCCGTGCAGGAGTACAGCCCGCAGGCGGCCTACGTGGCGCTGATGATCTGCGCGGGAGGCGGGCCGCTGATCGGCCGGCTCGGCGCGAGCGCACTGGGCCGGTACCTGATGGTCTACAACACCTGCGCCGACGCGCTGGCCTCGGTCGGCGCCGGGCCGGTCGGCCGCGAACAGCGGCAGCAGCGCCTGCGGCCGACTCCGCACGCGCCGGCCGCCGCCCGGCACTTCATCGCCGACACCTGCCGCTGCTGGGACCTGGGGCACGTCCAGTCGACGGCCGAGCTGATCGGCTCGGAGCTGGTGAGCAACGGGGTGCGGCACGCGGGTACCGACCTGGATCTGACGCTCAGCCGGCGGGGCCGGTACCTGCACATCGGGGTCCGCGACACGCACCGGGCGGCGCTGCCCCGCAAGGTCGACCGCCGCCCAGACTCCGAAGGCGGCCGGGGGCTGCACCTCATCGAGGCGTACGCCTCGAGTTGGGGCACCTCGGTCAGCGGATCCGGCAAGATCGTCTGGGCGAACCTGGCCGCCGACACCGCGGCGTGACCGGCGTCCCCGGTAACGGAGGGCCGCCCTCGACTGGGGATCGGCGAGTGGTGTAACCGGCACGTCGACGGGTAGCCAGACAGCATGACTGTGAATCCGATCCAGCTCCAGAAGTTCCTGGGTGGCATCGACTACCCGACGAACAAGCAAACACTGATGAAAAGCGCCCAGAAGCACGGCGCGGACAAAAAGGTGATGGACACGCTGAAGGCGCTGCCCCGGGACGATTTCAACTCACCGAACGACGTCAGCGAGGCGATCGGCGACATGCGCGCCTGACCGTCGCGGCGGAAACCGGCTCACGGCCCGTGCCTGACGGGCCGCGGCCGGGCTTTCACGCGTACGGCGGCCCTTGCGTGACGCAACGGCCCGGTGCTAGGTCGTTCATCCGCCGATCAGATCGAGCAGGGGCTCGGGCGTGACGTGCTCGACGTTCACCATCACCGCGAACGGCACGGTGGCCGCGATGGCCTCGGTGACCGCTCGGGTCGCGCGCTCCGCCGCGTCCAGCCCGCAGTCGCACCGGCGGGCCACCGCCGCCAGGAACTCGGTGCGGTCGATCTGGCTGACCGCCGAGTCAGCCGGGAAGTGCCGGCCCACCTCGGCGCCCATCTCATCCGGCAGGCTGGAGGCCAGGTACGCGGCGGTCCCGTACGGCAGCACCTCGCCCAGCGTCTCTAGCACCGCACAAACCGCCTGCCAGGGCGGCAGCCCGACACCCGCGGCGGCCACCCGGTCGATGATGTCCTGGCTGCGGGTGTCCGGGTGGGAGTCCATGCGCCCTGTGCTACCCGTGACGGCGCGAATCATGCCGGTTGACCCGCCTCGATTCGGGTAGCGCGAGGGCATGTTCCGCTCGCTCGATCCCGGCGACCCGGCGACCTTCCACGCCGAGCGCGAACTCGACGTTCTGGTACCCACCCGCAACCGGGCCACCGAACTGGCCGCCACCCTGGCCGGACTGGCCGCCCAGGACATCGCCGAGCCGGACGCGGACTTCGGGATCGCGGTCAGCGACCAGTCGGACGGGCAGCCCGCGTGGCGGCACGCCGCGGTGGCAGGCATGGTTCGGGTGTTGCGTCACCGCGGACACCCGGTCCTGCTCAGCGCACACCTGCCCCGGCGCGGGGTGGCGGAGAACCGGGGACACCTGCTGGCCGCTTCGGCGGCGCGGTACGTGCTGTTTCTCGACGACGACGTGTGGCTGGAGCCGGGCGCGGTGCGCCGGCTGCTCGACGCCATCCGGACGCTGCGCTGCGGCCTGGTCGGCAACGCGCCGCACGGACTGTCCTATCTGGACGATCACCGTCCGGATCAGGAGCGGACGTACCAGGAGTGGACGGTGCCTCCGCACCCGGAACGGATCGCCCCACGCGGGCCGGAGTGGAGCCGGGCCAGCGTGCACACGGCGGCCAATCTGATGCACGTCGAGCAGCGGCTCGGGCTGGCGCCGGATGAGTGGCGGGCGTACCGGATCGCCTGGGTGGGCGCCTGCGTGCTGTACGACCGGGCCAAGCTCGTGGACGTCGGCGGGTACGACTTCTGGCCCCGGGTACCGGTCGAGCACAGCGGCGAGGACGTGCTGGTGCAGCTGCGGGTGATGGACCAGTACGGCGGCGCCGGCATCGTCCCCAGCGGCGCGTTCCACCAGGAGACACCGACCACTGTGGACGCCCGCGAAACCGAGTGCTTCGACGTGGTCGCCCCTTAC
>NZ_BONZ01000011.1 GCF_016862975.1 Rugosimonospora africana | reverse complement strand
CCACAGAGCTACGAGTGAACCGCGGGCTCCGGGATCCGGACACCGACCCCGAGCAGTTCCAGCGCGGCGTCCCGGACCTCGACCGCCGGTACGTCGGCGACGAACGACACCCGGTGCGCGCACGGCGTCCCGCCCTCCCGGGCCGGATACAGGTCCCGGGTGCAGTCCTGGCCGCACTCCGGGCAGTGGATCGTCCAGGACACCATCGGCAGGTGCCGGGCCCGATCCGTCGGAGCACAGTTGATCACGTTGCCGACCCAGTAGATGCCGACCGTGGCGGCGCCGACCGCACCGGCGAGGTGCAGCGGGCCGGTGTCGTTGGAGACCACCACCGCGCAGCCCGAGTACAATCCGGCCAACCCGCCCAGCGACAGCCCGCCGATCAGCGCCCGGGCGGGGTGGCGCATCCGGCCGACCACGTCCTCGACCACCTCGCGTTCCGGCGGGGTACCGGTCACCAGCACCTCCGCGCCCGCCTCGGCGAGAGCGTCGCCCACCTCACCGAACCGCTCGGCCGGCCAGCGCCGCCGCGGGTCGCTCGCGCCCGGATGCAGCGCGACCCTCGGTCCGGACGGCGCCCCGGCCGCCTGCTTCGCCTCCACGAGGTCCTGCTCGGTCAGCCGGATCCGGGGGCGCCAGGTGATCGGCGGCGCGCCGGCCAGGCCGACGACCTCCAGGTACCGGAACACCTCGGGCTGGTAGTACACGTACCGGACCCAGCGGTCCAGCGGTGGCGCGTCCTCGGCCCGCAACCCGACGGACAGCCGGGCGCCGAGGCTCGCGACGAACGGGTTGGAGTTGCGCCCTCCCCCGTGCAACTGCACGGCCAGGTCGTACTGCTGGGCCCGCTGCTGTTCCTGGAACTCGGCGAGCGGCTGCGGCCGCTCACCCGGGTCCGCGTCGCGGATGCCCGGCACCGGCGGGACGACCACCACCCGGTCCACCGGTCCCGGGCGGCCGGACAGGAACCGTGCGTGCCAGGGCGCGCCGAGCAGGGTGATCTCGGCCTCCGGGTACGCGGCCCGCAGCGCGTCCAGCGCGGGAACGGTGAAGAGGTAGTCGCCGAGCGCGTTGGCGCGCAGCACGGCGATGCGGGCCACGAAGGGCTGGATCCCCCGGTCCGGCGACCGATCAGGGGAGGTCACTGGTGGCCGCCGCCCGAGCCGGCCGGCTCGGCCTGGGTCACCGCCTCGGCCTGGGTCACCGGCTCGCCCCGGATGACCGGCTCGGCCGATGGAGCGGCCGGCGCGGAGCTGACCGAAGAGGCGACCGCCGCCGCCTCACGGCTACGGATCCGCTCGATGATCGCCGAGGTCGACCGGTCCGGCAGGTACGCCAGGGTCTGCACCTCGCCGCCCAGCGCGTACACCAGCTCCGCCTCCGGGATCAGCTCCGGCGTGTAGTCGCCGCCCTTGACGTACACGTCCGGGCGGATCGCCTCCAGCAGGTCGGTCGGGCTGTCGTCGTCAAAGATGATCACGTGATCCACGCAGCCGAGCGCGGCGAGCACGCCGGCCCGGTCCTCCTGCGGGTTCACCGGGCGGCCGGCGCCCTTCAGCCGCCGTACCGACTCGTCGGAGTTGACCGCGACGATCAGCACCTCGCCCAGTTGCCGGGCCTGCACCAGGTACCCGATGTGGCCCCGGTGCAGCACGTCGAAGCAGCCGTTGGTGAACACGATCCGGGCACCGAGTGCCCGGGCCTCGCCGACCATCCGGGTCAGTTCGACGATGTCCATCGGCCGCGGCGGCTCCGGCGCCATCCAGTCGAGCAGCACGTCGACCCCGCACACCGTGGTACCCGGCTCGGCCAGCGCCGACCCGGCGGCACCCTGGGCGATCTGCGAGGCCGCCGCCGGCCCCGCCCCGGCCAGTTCGGCCAGTACGAATCCGGCGAGGTAGCTGTCACCGGCACCGGCGCTGTGTGCGGCCGGACCCGGGGTGGTGGCGGTGCGGTACAACGCGCCGGACCCGTCCAGTACCAGCGAGCCGTCCACGTCCAGAGTCAGCGCGGCGGTACCCGCCCCGGCCGCCTCCCGGATCGCCGGCAGCTGTTCGGTCGCCCAGTCGACCCGGCCCCGTACCGGCGCCCGAACGCCCAGCAGCCGGGCCGCCTCGTCGATGTTCGGCGTCACCAGGTCCGGTCGGGTACGGGCCCACGGCCGCAGGTCGTGCGCGTCCACGGCGAGCAGCCGGATCCGGTCGCGCCGCTGGCTCAGCAGGTCGATCAGGTCGCCGGGCAGGGTACCGGCGGCGTAGTCGCACACGATCACGCACTCCGGCCCCTCGTCCAGGGCCTCGCCCACCTCGCGGAGCAGCACCGCGGCGTGCTCGGGCGGCAGCGGGCCGACGTCGCCCTCGTCGAACCGGGCCACGATCTGCTCCCCGGCCACCAGCCGGCGTTTGGTCACCGTACGGCGGCCCTCCACCGGGATCAGCCGGCTGCTCACCCCGCCGTCGGACAGCCGCTGGCTGAGCAGGTGCGCCGTCTCGTCCCCGCCGGTCGCGGCGATCAGCTCCACCCGGGCCCCGAGCGCGGCCAGGTTGGTCGCGGTGTTGGCGGCGCCGCCCGGCGCGTACCGGCTGTCGGACAACTCCACGACGCTGACCGGCGCCTCCCGGCACAGCCGGTCCGGGGTGCCGGTCAGCCAGCCATCCAGCAGGGCGTCGCCCAGCACCAGTACCCGCCGGCCCGACCAGCGGCCGGCCAGTTCCGCGATCGTCTCTCGCTCCACGGGGTGGCCTTACCCCGCCTGGCCCCAGACATGCCGGGGGCGGTGGGAGAAAGCCGGCCCCGCACCGTTTAGTGCCGACCACGCCGGGTAGCGGGCGAAGTCATGACAGACGAGGACCAACCACCCGAGGATCTCCCGCCCGAAGATCCCGGCACGCGGCCGATCCGGGCACCCGACCCCGGCGAGTACCGCCGAGGTCAGTACCCCGCGCCCGAATCCGCCGAGACCGAGCTGGCCCCGGACGAGCGCGAACGGTTCAAGAGCGCGATCGGCACCGGCGCCACGGCGATCGAGACCAAGCTGCGGCCCTCCGAACTGAAGCCGTCGCCGATCCTGCCGTACCCGGGTCCGGTGCACCGCCAGGTCAAGGGCTCGGCCGTCGCCCGCCTGCTGCGAACCACCGACGCCAAGCAGATCGGCCTGCTGTACCTGACCACCGCGTTCGGCTTCTACACCATCGGCGGCGCGCTGGCCATGCTGATGCGCGCCGAGCTGGCCCGGCCCGGGCTGCAGTTCCTGTCTCCGGAGCAGTACAACCAGCTGTTCACCGAGCACGGCACGATCATGCTGCTGCTGTTCGCCACCCCCATGGTCTTCGCGTTCGCCAACTACATCGTGCCGCTGCAGATCGGCGCGCCGGACGTGGCCTTCCCCCGGCTGAACTCGTTCGCCTACTGGCTGTACCTGTTCGGCGGCGGGCTCGTCGTCGCCGGTTTCCTCACCCCCAACGGCGCCGCCGACTTCGGCTGGTTCGCCTACCAGCCGCTGGCCAACGAGCAGAACACTCCGGGCGCCGGCGGCAACATGTGGTACGTCGGGCTGGTCATCTCCGGCCTGGGCACGATCCTCGGCGCGGTCAACATGATCACCACGGTCGTCACACTGCGGGCGCCCGGCATGACCATGTTCCGGATGCCGCTGTTCACCTGGACGATCCTGATCACCGCGCTCCTGGTGATCCTGGTCTTCCCGATCCTGGCCGCCGCGCTGCTGGCCGCGCTGGCCGACCGGATCATCGGCGCGCACGTCTACGACGCCGACACCGGAGGTCCGCTGCTGTGGCAGCATCTGTTCTGGTTCTTCGGCCACCCCGAGGTCTACATCGTGGCGTTGCCGTTCTTCGGCATCATCTCGGAGGTCATCCCCGCCTTCAGCCGCAAGGCGCTGTTCGGCTACAAGGGCATGGTCGCCGCGATCATCGGAATCGCTGGGCTGTCCATGACGGTCTGGGCGCACCACATGTTCGCGACCGGGCAGGTGCTGCTGCCGTTCTTCTCGTTCCTGTCGTACCTGATCGCGATCCCCACCGGCATCAAGTTCTTCAACTGGATCGGCACCATGTGGAAGGGTCAGGTCACGTTCGAGACGCCGATGCTGTTCGCCCTCGGCTTCCTGATCACCTTCCTGCTCGGCGGGCTGTCCGGGGTGCTGCTCGCGTCCCCGCCGGTCGACTGGCACGTCTCCGACACGTACTTCGTCGTGGCCCACTTCCACTACGTGCTGTTCGGCACGATCGTGTTCGCGGTCTTCGCCGGCGTGTACTTCTGGTTTCCCAAGATGACCGGCCGGATGCTCGACGACCGGCTCGGCAAGCTGCACTTCTGGCTGACGTTCATCGGCTTCCACACCACCTTCCTGGTGCAGCACTGGCTGGGCAACGAGGGCATGCCCCGCCGGTACGCGGACTACCTGCCCACCGACGGCTTCACCACGCTCAACACCATCTCCAGCATCGGCGCGTTCGTCCTCGGCGCGTCGACCCTGGTGTTCTTCTGGAACGTCTACAAGTCCTACAAGTTCGGCCGGCTGGTGACCGTCGACGACCCCTGGGGGTTCGGCAACTCGCTGGAGTGGGCCACGTCCTGCCCGCCACCGCTGCGCAACTTCAACCGGCTGCCCCGGATCCGCTCCGAGCGTCCGGCCTTCGAGATGAAGTACGGCAAGCGCCTCGCCGACCTCGCCCGTGACGCGAAGCAGCGCGAGGTACGCGGTGCCCAGGACCTCGAATCGTAGGTGGCAGATGGTCGCGTTCTCCGGTGAGGAGCCGGCACCCATCGCCGGCGCGCGGGCCGCCGGTACCCGACCGCTGCCAGCCGAACAGACGCTCGGCCCGTACGGTCAGGTGGGTTCCCTGGTGCTGGCCACCTCCCGGGCGCTTTCCGGCGAGGAGCGCCCGGTGCCGTCCGGCGGGTCGATGCTGCGGCGCATCGCGGCCGGGCTGGCCGCGCCGAGAGAGGAGCGGGCGGCGCTGCGCGCGTCCGAGACCGGCCTCATCGACGCCGACGCGATCGCCGCGTTCGCCACCGCGCAGTACCCGCGGGAACAGTTCCCGGCCGTGGTGGTCGGTTCCCCGCACGGCTCGGCGGCGCACCTCGCCGTGGCGCTGCGGGTGCCCTGGCTGCCGGCCGCGTTCGACGTGGCCGTGCAGGCACCGGACCCTGCCGACGGTGACGTACCCGCCCTGCTGGCCGGGGGCGCCGCCGTGGCCGAGGCGGTACTGGCCAGCAACCCGCAGCTGTCGGTACGGCAGGTTCACGACCCGGCCACCGCCGCCCCCGGCACGATCACGCTGTTCCTGCGGTGGCGCACGCTGCCCGCCGCGTACCGGGAGTTCATGACCGACCAGTTGCTTCCCGGCGCCACCGTCCTGCTGGTCCGCGACACCAGCACCGCACCCGCGCTGATCGGGCCGGGCCGCTTCGGCTTCCAGTACGGCGGACCCGAGGACGACCTGCCCTGCCTGCCCGGCACCTGGGTGCACGGGGAGACGGCGTACGGCGTGAGCGGTGGGTTCGCCGAGGCGTTGCGGGTCTTCGCCGCCGACCGGGGACACTCGCTGCGCCGCGTCATGTTCGGCCGGCCGGAGGCGCTGTCCGCCGCGGTGGCCGACGTGTACCGGCGGTGGATGCGCTCGGCCGGCAAGACCGGCAACCGGCTGGTGATCGAGTGCGGCCGGCTGCTCGACCCGGCTCAGGTCATCCGCGCCGGGCTGGTGCCGTTCTGGCTGCCCGCGCCGAGGCACCACACGGTCGCGGAGACCGCCTGGTGGCTGGCCGGCAGCGAGCCGTTCAGCCAGATCGAGGTGCTCATCGAGCCGCCCGGGACGAACGCGCCGACCCTGGCCAGCCTGGCGCAGTTCGAGGCGGTGGCCCGGTTCGCCACCCGGCAGGGTCGGGTGGACACGGCCACGGCCCGGGCCTACCCGTACGGCACGGTGTCCGCCCGGCACGCGAGCAGGGTGCTCAAGGCTCACCCGTACGACCTGCCGGCCCCGCCGGAGCTGTCCCTCTCGACGGCGGTGCGCTGGCTGCGGGACAGCGCGGAGACCGACGACCTGATGATCTGTTGATTGGACCGGACATGCGGGACATCGAACGCGTCCTCACCGCGGAGTGGACGGCTGCCCAGACCGAGGAGTGGATCACCAAGACGGATCCCGCCGACGGGTCTCCGGTCGGCCGGATCCCGGTCACGCCGCCGGCTGGTGTCATCGAGGCGGTCCGGGCCGCGCACGACGCCGCGCCGGGCTGGGCTCGTACGTCGCCGTCCGCCCGGGCGGCCGCGGTGCAGGACGCGGCGCGGGCGATCGAGGAGCACATCGAGGACCTGGCCTGGCTGACCACGCGGGAGATGGGCCGCCCGGTGGCCGAGGCCCAGGCCGGGGTCGCCGCCGGGGTCGCCACCCTGCGCCAGTACGCCGAGTTGGGCCCGCTGCACCGGGGTCACTCGCTGGCCGGCGACTGGGAGGCCACCGACCTGATGGCGTACGAGCCGCGAGGCGTGGCCGGCGTGATCACCCCGTGGAACGATCCGGTCGCGGTCTCCTGCGGGCTCATCGGCGCCGCTCTGGTCACCGGCAACGCGGTCGTCTACAAGCCGAGCGAGCGGACCCCCGGTACCGGCTGGCTGCTCGGCCGGCTGATCGGCGAACTACTGCCGCCCGGGGTGTTCGCCACGCTGTGCGGCGGGCCGGCGGTGGGCGCGCTGCTGACCGAACAGCCGCTCGACGTGATCGCGCACGTCGGTTCCACCGCCACCGGCCGCCGCATCGCCCTGGCCGCCGCCGTCACCGGAGCGGCGGTCCTTCTCGAGAACGGCGGCAAGGACCCGCTGATCGTCGACGCGGACGTCGACCCCGGCTGGGCGGCGGAGCAGGCCGCGACCGGCGCGTTCGCCAACGCCGGGCAGCTGTGCACGGCGGTCGAGCGGATCTACGTTCACGAACGGATCGCCGGCGACTTCCTCGACGCGCTGACCAAGCAGGCCGAACAGATCCGGGTGGGGCCGGGATGGGACCCGGACAGCCAGCTCGGGCCGCTGGTCGACCGGCAGCTGCGAGACCTGGTACACGCACAGGTGCGCGAGGCGGTCGCGGCCGGCGCCCAGCCGCGCTGCGGTGGCGAGCTGCCGGACGGGCCGGGGGCCTTCTACCCGCCGACCGTCCTGGCCGGCTGTACCGAGCAGATGGCAGTGCTGCGCGAGGAGACCTTCGGTCCGGTCGCACCGGTCGTCGCGGTCGGCTCGTTCGAAGAAGCGTTGCGCCAGGCCGATTTCGGCGACTACGGACTGGCTGCCACCGTGTTGACCGGCTCGGTCGCCCACGCGCAGCAGGCGTGGCGGGAGCTGGCCGTCGGTACCGTCAAAATCAATGACGTGTTCGGTGGCGCGCCCGGTGGGGCCGCGCAGCCACGGCGGGCCAGCGGCGCGGGTTTCGGGTACGGGCCGGAGCTGCTCGACGAGTTCACCACGGTGAAGGTCGTGCACCTGGCGCCGGCACCGCACAGCCACCGGGCCTGACCCCGGCTCGGCACGGCTCAGAGGCACCACCGGGCTCGGCCCGGCTCAGAGGCTTCGCGGCTTCTCGATGTCGCCCCGTTTCACCTCGTACTTGCGGCGGATCACCACTTCCTTGGGCTTGTGGGCCGGATGCTGCGGACGCTCGGCGAACGCCACCACATCGGGCACGTAAGCCAGCCCCCAGCCGGCGCGCTCCAGATCCAACACGAGGCGCCGGGTCGGGCCGGTCGGGGACGCGGCCGGATCGAAGCCGCCGACCTCCAGGAACGCCTCCCGGCGCAGGATCGCCGAGGACGCCCGGAACAGCTGGATGGACGGGCCGGGCAGGTCCTTCTCCTTGCCCTCGCTCGCGCTGGCCATCGACTTGGTGATCGGGTCGGGCTTGCGTTGCTTGCCGGCGAGGGTACGGGCGGCGATCACGGCCAGCCGGTCGTACTGGCGCATCAGCTCCACGCCCTTGTCCAAGGCGCCCTCCGCCCAGCCGGAATCCACCTCGGCGAACGCCACGAACGGCGTGGCCGACGCGGCCACCCCGGCGTTGCGCGCTTCGGGCACGTTGGTGGGTTGCCTACGCAGCAGGCGTACCTGCGGGAAGTCGCGGGCCGCCATGCGCGAGGTCTTGTCCTGCGAGCTGTGGTCGACGACCACGACGGCCGGCGGGTTGTGCAGCTCCGCCAGCGCGGTCAGGCAACGGCGCAGCCACTCGGCCCGGTCGCGGGCGGTGACCACGACCGTGATGTCCGGCACGCTGATTCCTTTCCCCCTGGGCCGCTCGACCGGCCCGCTACAAAACGGGTTAGCCGCCTTCCACGCTCGGTACGGAGAAACCGAGCTCGGCGAATGCGTCGCTGCGCGCCGCGCGTACCGTCTCCTCGCGCCCCATCAGCATGTCGTATTCGGCCAGCTCCGCCGGGTCGGCGGCCACCGACATCCGCTCCGCGAACTCGACCAGCTGAGCGGCGGCCATCTCGCCGGCCCGAGCCGCACGCCGGGCCGCTTGCAGGGCCTCCATCTCGTCCATGCTCCCGACCTACCCCGGGCGGCGCCGGTCACACCGGGTTTCGCCGGTGTGCCGTCGGGTAGGCATATCGATGAGACCGAAAGGAGCCATGATGAGCAGCGTGACCGAGTCGGTCGACGTGGCGGTACCGGTACGCACCGCGTACGACCAGTGGACCCAGTTTGAGGACTTCCCGCACTTCATGGAGGGTGTCGAGGAGGTCCGGCAGGTGGACGACCAGATGACCCACTGGCGGGTCAAGATGGCCGGGGTGACCCGCGAGTTCGACGCCCGGATCACCGAGCAACTGCCGGACGAACGAGTGGCCTGGGCGTCGACGGCGGGACCGCGCCAGGCGGGTGTCGTGACGTTCCACCGGCTCGACGCGGACCACACCAGAGTGACCGCGCAGTTGGAATTCACCCCGGGAGGCATGACCGAGACCGTCGGCGACAAGGCCGGCGTCGTCACCCACCGGGTCAAGGACGACCTGGACCGGTTCCGCCAGTACATCGAGGGCAGGGGTTCGGCCACCGGCTCGTGGCGGGGCCAGATCAACCGCTCGGAGCCGTAGCGGCCCGGACACCCAACCCGGCAGGCGTCGCGGCGGGTCGGACCGGCAACGGTCCGGACCCGCCGTCTTCGTTCGCCGTCTTCGTTCGCCGTCTTTGCCTGCCGCCACCGACCTCGCCCGATGCGGGTGAGGCTCGGTCGCTCAGTTGTTCGGCGTCGGCGCCGAATTCGGGTCGGAGCCAGAGTCCGGACCAGAGTTCGAGCCAGGATCCGAGCCGGGGTCCGAGCCCGAGCCAGAGCCCGAGCCGGGGTCCGAGTCCGCGCCGGGGTCTGAGCCCGAGCCGGGGTCGGCGTTCGAGTTGGCCGTCTGGTTGCTCAGGTACTGCGCCACCCGGTCGTTCTGCACCGCCCGGTACAGCGCCGCCGCCCTGCGCTCGTCCGGGTACACCACGTCCTCGTCGTTCTCCGTCCCGCCGCCGACGGTCGGGCTGGTCAGGAACGTCACGTCCGGACTGCGCAGGTTGCGCAGCGCGACCGCGACACTGAGCAGATCGAAGTCGCGGTCCACCGTCATCGAGTGGGTCACCGAGTGCAGGAGAGTGTTGAGTTTCCCCGGATCCGACAGCATGCCGACGTTGGCGGCCTTGTCCAGTACCGCCTTCATCAGCTGTTGCTGGTGCCGTTCGCGGGCGAAGTCACCGTCGGCGAACTGGTAGCGCTGGCGCACGTAGTCCAGCGCCTCGGCGCCGGTGAAGTGCCGCCGGCCCTGCTGGAACACCCGGTACGGCGGAAAGATCGAGGTGACCGTCTGGTCCACGGTCAGGTCCACTCCCCCGACCGCGTCGACGATCTGCTGGAACCCGGAGAAGTCGATGAGCACCACGTGGTCGATGCGTACATCGGTGAACTGCTCGACGGTGCGCACCGCGAGCGGTACCCCGCCCCACGCGTACGCCGAATTGATTTTCGCCATCGCCGCGCCATGCTCCCCGTCCGGCGACTCGGGTATCTGCACCCAACTGTCCCGAGGAATGGAGATGACGTACGCGTGACGGTGGTCCGCGTCCAGATGCAACAGCATCATGGTGTCGCTGCGCGAGTCGGCGGTGTTGTCCGGGTTGCGCGAGTCGCTGCCCAGCAGCAGCACGTTCATCGCACCGGCGACGCGGACCGGTGGCCGGCCGTCCAGCGACAGTCCGTTGAACGCGTCGGTGCGCTTGAGGTCGGAATTGAGCGAGCGCCCGTACGCCCAGACGGCGGTGGCCGCGCCGGTCGCCAGAACGAGCAGCCCGACCAGCATTCGGAGCAGTACCCGTCGCCCCCGGCGTTCCCGCATTGCCGCGTCACCCTCCGTAATGTTCCCCCTCCCCGAGGTTAGACGGCGGGCGCGGGCCCCCAATCGCGATTTGGCAGGTTCGCTCCGCCTTATCTGGCTCGCTCCGCCTTAGCTGGCAAGAAGTTCGCGCGCCCGGCATTACCTGTGACGTCATCGACTCCACCACCGTGGCCGGTGCAGCATTACTGGTGTTCCGGCCGGGACGACCCGATCGCACAGCTACGGAAAGAGAACTGACGTGAGTGACTTCACCGAACTTGTGGGCCGCTACCTAGCGATCTGGAATGAACCGGACGCGTCGGTCCGCCGCGCGGCAATCGCCGGTGTGTGGACCGAAAGCGGCAGCTACACCGACCCGCTGGCCGCGGTCGACGGGCACGACGCGATCGACGCGCTCATCGGCGCCGCCCGCGCGCAGTTCCCCGGCCTCGTCTTCGAATCCAACGGGCCGGTGGACGCACATCACAACACGGCGCGCTTCGGGTGGCGGCTGGTGCCGGCCGGCGGCGGAGACTCGATCGTGGAAGGGTTCGACGTCGCGGTACTGGCCGAGGACGGCCGCATCAGTGGCGTCTACGGGTTCCTGGACAAGGTACCCGCGGGTGTCACAGGAGACCAGTGAACACCTTGAAGGCGCAGAAAGCCACCGGCATGGCCAGGAAACAGACGGCGAATCCGAGGCGGGCACTGCGTTGCACGCTCTGGTCGCCGACGACCGGCCGGCCCAGCGCGCCGATCGCGAAGTAGCCGCCGGCCCAGGCCAGGAGCGGGAACCCGGCGCAGACCCAACCAAGGATCGTCACGGTGCCCAGGTGCCCGACCCCGGACAGCGCGAGCAGGGCGTACTGGGCCACCACGGCGGCCAGGGCACAGCACGCGTATACCAGCAGGTTGCGCGCCGGGGCCGAGGTGCCGGGCAGCAGCCGGGGCTGCCCGGCAAGCTGCTCGGCCTCGGCCGCGGCCGCGTCGGCCAGGTCGGCGTGCTGGCGGGCGAGCTGGAGCGCCTGTGCCGGATCGGTGACCGGGGCCGGGCCGGCCGGTCCCGGTGCGGGCAGCGGTGTCTGGAGCAGGCCGCTCAACTGCTCCAGACGCTGCCGCTGCATGCGCAGCCTGGCGTCGAGCGATCCGGTCGCCGCGGCGGCGGCTTCCCGCGCCGCGGCCTGGCCGGCGGCCTGCCGCTCGTCGTCGCGGTACAACTCGTCGAGTTGCCGGGCGAGCCGGGCGTACTGGTTCCAGGTCATCGGTTCACGCCTCCTCGACCACGCGGCCCGGCCGGACGAACGGCACCAGCAGGCTGATCCGCTGCTCGTCCCGGTCGACCAGCAGGGCGCGGTTCGGCCGGGGCTGGTAGGCGAGGTCCACCTCGCCCAGGTACAGGCCGAGTTCCGCGCCGGGCACGTTCAGCGCGACCAGACAGGAGACGTCTTCCCGGTTGCTGGTACCGCCGATGTCGTCGGCCAGCCGTCGCAGGCCCCGCCACCACCCGAGCAGGTGCACCCCGCCGGCCGGGCCGGAACGCAGCACCGACCGCAGGTCGTCGTGTCCACTGTGGAACGAGCTGGGGTCGCGGGCACCCAGCATCCCGCTCGCCGCGTCCACGCCGAACACCACCAGGTACGTCCGGCCGTGCTCGGCGGTGCCCGGGCCGGCGGCGAGCTTGTGCAACTCGTCGCGCAGCCCCTGGGCGTCCAGGACGGTGACCGTGTGCCCGGCCGCCCGCAGTTCGCGCATGGTCTCGTCGGCCACGTCGTCTGCTCCGGCGGCGAGCGGCGCGACCAGGAACCGCGCGGCGTGCGGGGCGTGCTGGCGGGCGACGCTCACCGTCGCGGCGTGCAGCACGTCCGCGCCCAGCGCCGACGTGCCGACCACAGCCAGGTGCCGGCCGGGCGTGGCGTCCAGCGCGAACAGCGCGGTGCTCTGCGCCACGTCCAGTACCCGGCCGACGAGCGCGACCGGGCGGCGCTTGCCGGGCGCCAGGCCCCGGAACGTCGGGTCCTCCTCCACGTGCCGGGTCGCGTACCCGGCGAAGACCGCCGGCGGCGCGGCACCCGGCACGCGCTGCTCGAAGATCCGGTGCCGTACCTCGGCCACCCCGGCCCGGTCCACGTGCGCGTCCGGGAACCGGACGGTCACGTCGGCACCCGCCAACCCACCGGCGCTGTTGACGATCGCGCTGCCCAGGCTCAGCCCCTCGGCCGCCGGGTTCAACGTGTCCAGCACGCCGGAGCCGCCGGGCAGGGCGATCCGCAGCGGAAACTGGCCGAAGATGGAGTCGGTCTTGCCGTACAGCGCCTCGACACCGGAGACGGTCTGCGACGCGAGAACCAGATGGATCCCGTACGAGCGGCCCTTGCGCGCCAACTCCTCCAGCAGCGCGGTGGCCTCGGCGGCCAGCCGGTCGGTGCGCTCGAACAGCACCTGGAACTCGTCGATGACCACCACGATCCGGGGCATCGCTATATCCGCCAGCCGCGGACCGCTTGACCGCGACGCCTCGTCCCTCGGCACCGCTGGCGGTCCGATGTCCGCCGGTCCCGGACCGCTTGACCGCGACGCCTCGTCCCTCGGCATCGCTGACGGTCCGATATCGCCCTGCCCACCCCGCCGCAGCTCAGCCAGTGTGGTGGCCGCGTCCCGCTTGAGCGCCGCCGCCCGGCGGTTGAGCTGGCCGCGCAGTTCGCGCAGGACGGCGACGCCATATTCCCGGTCGGACTCGATGCCCACCGCTCGGGCGTGCGGGATGAACGACGGGTCTCGGGCGGTCGGGGTGAACTCGGTGAAGCTGATGCCCTCCTTGAAGTCCAGCAGGTACAGCGCGAGTTCGTCGGGCGAGTACCGGGCGGCCAGCCCGTACAGGACATCCAGCAGCAGTACCGTCTTGCCGGCGCCGGTGCGCCCGCCGATCAGCCAGTGCGGCGTGGCGTCGTCGAACGCCAACTCCACCGGCGCCGGGCCGGACCGCCCGACCGCGGTGCGCAGCCCGTCGACCGACGACTCGGTCCACAGCTGTTCCGGAATCAGCTCCGCGAAGCTGAGCGCGGACTGCCGGGCGAGCCGTTCGCCGACGGTCGCGGCGACCGCCGACACCAACCCGGCCGGTACCGAAGTGTCCACAGTGACCGGTGCGGCCAGGCCGCGCCCACCCGCCCCTAATTCCAGCCCGGAGACGGCGTCGATCCTCGCCTGGGCACCCTCGACGCGCACCCGGGTCACCGCGCCGCGCCCGGGGGCATCGACGCCCGGCTGGTCTGGGTCGCGGCGCGGCGTCAGACGCGCCGAG
>NZ_BONZ01000010.1 GCF_016862975.1 Rugosimonospora africana | reverse complement strand
CCAGACTGGTCGCCCGGCGCGGGCGCCGGCCAGCCGGCCGCGATCAGGCAGACCCGGGCCGCCGCACCGGCGTGGGTGAGCGCGGCGAGCCGGGCGAGTTCGGTCCGGCCCTCCGGCATCGACGCCGCGACGACCAGCAGCCAGGTGCCGTCCGGCGAGGCGCCGGACAGCGCCCGCTGGGCGTGCGCCCCGGCCTCGTCCAGTACGCGCCGGGCCTGCTCCTCGGATGCGGCGGGAGCGGCCAGCACGCCGGCCTCGACGAGGTCGCGCAGCGGCAGGAAGGTGCCGCCGAGCGCGGCCTGATCGGTCACGAGCACCCGCAGGCCACCGGCCGGAACGGCGGCCACCAGGCGGAGTACCAGGCTGCGCAGCAACCCGGCGACCCACGGGTCGCGGGCGTCGGTGTCGAGGACGAGGTGGGTACCGCCGAGGATCGGTACCAGCGCCGGAAACGCGCCGGCACCGCGGACCCGGGCCTCGCCGAGCCGGACCGGCACCGGATCGTCCATAGTGGACACCGTGCCGAGCGGGGCGTCGAGCCCGGCGGTCAACTCGTCGCCGAGCCAACCGGGGGCCAGTTCCCGGGCGGTGCCGGCAAGTTGCTCGACCAGCTCGCGGAGCGGGAGGGACGCGGGCCCGGCGGCGGCCGCCGGGGCGGCATCGGGCGGGCCCGCAACTGGCGGGCCGGCGGCTAGCCGGGCCGTCTCCAGGTGGGCCAGCGCGTGCCAATGCGACTCCACAGCGCGCTGGAACGCGGAAGCCAACCTCCCCACGGCACCCCCCACAGGCATGCGCACGATCGGGCGTTACGCGCACCCTAACGGAAGCACCGGCCGCCGACCCAGCCTGACCCGCGCCACCGGGCTTGATCGAACCCGAAGGCGCCACCAACCCGATGGCGCCGCCGACCCGCTGGCGCCGCCCACCCGCTGGCGCCGCCGACCCGAAGGCGCCACCGACCCGCTGGCACCGCCGACCCGGTCAGGACTGAGTGCCGAGCCGCTCCGCGATCAACTCGAACGACCGGATCCGGTCAGCGATGTCGTAGACCATCGTGGTCAGCATCAGCTCGTCCGCGCCGGTGCGCTCGCGCAGCTCGGTCAGCTGGCGGGCGACCGTCTCCGGGGAGCCCAGCGCCTGCCCCTCGAACCGCTGGCGGGCGACCACCAGTTCCTGGTCCGTGTACGGATAACGGGCGGCCTCCTCCGGCGTGGCCAGCGGCTGCGGGCGACCGGTGCGCATCCGCAGGAACGAGAGCATGGCCGGCCCGGCCAGGTACTCGGCCCGTTCGTCGTCCTCCGCGCAGACCGCGTTCACGGCGACCATCGCGTACGGCTTGTCCAGCCACTTCGACGGCTGGAAGTGTTGCCGGTACAGGGCCAGCGCGGGCAGCGTGTTCGCCGAGCTGAAGTGGTGGGCGAAGCTGAACGGCAGGCCCAGGATGCCGGCCAGTTGAGCGCTGAACCCGCTCGACCCGAGCAACCAGATCGCCGGCATGTCGCCCAGACCCGGGGTCGCGGTGATCCGCAGCCGCGACTCTTCGCCGGTGAAATAGCTGATCAGGTCGGCCAGTTCCTGCGGGAACGCCTCGGCAGACAGTCCCTCCATCGTGCGGCGCAGCGCCAGCGCGGTCACCTGGTCGGTACCGGGCGCGCGGCCGATGCCCAGGTCGACGCGGCCCGGATGCAGCGCCTCCAGCGTGCCGAACTGCTCGGCCACCACCAGCGGCGCGTGGTTGGGCAGCATCACCCCGCCGGATCCGACCCGGATCGTCGAGGTGGCCGCGGCGAGATGCGCGATCAGGACGGCCGGGGACGAACTGGCGATCGCCGGCATGTTGTGGTGCTCAGCCACCCAGAACCGCCGGTAGCCCAGCTGCTCGGCGCGCACGGCGAGCGCCGTGGTGTGTCGCAGCGCCTCGCCGGCGGATCCGGTGGCTGCCACCGGGGCAAGGTCAAGTACGGAGAGAGGTACGTCGATCACAAGATCATTCAACCGGTTGGCCGCCGGTTTTCTTCCGCCGGGTCACCACCGCGTCCGGCGGGATGTCGACCGCGATCTCGCCGCCCAGCCGGGCACCGGTCAGCGCCAGGTCGTCGCCGCTCCAGAACCGCCCCGGGTCGTACCAGCTCGCCCGGCGGCCGGACGGCAGCAGGCCCATCGACTCGTAGCTGACCGCGACCACCTCGGCACAGTACGCGGTCTCCAAGCCGGTCTCCCGCTTGGTGAACCTCGGCAGCCGCCCCCGCACCCAGCGGCCTGCCAGCCGCGCCGTGGACGGGAACGGAGTGCCGTCCAGCCGGGCGACGGTACGCAGCAGGTTGTCCTCCATCTCCCGGGTCACCGGCCGGTCGAGCTGGCGCAGCCAGGCCCGCTGCCCGTACCGGGTGGCCCAGACGATCACCGCGTCCCGCAGGTCGTGCAGCTGTACGCCCCGCTGGTGGCCGCCCGACCACAGATCGGGCAGCGACCTGCCCAGCTCGGCGTGCCACATCAGCGGCGGCATGTCGTCCAGCACGACCGCCATGCCGACGTGGTTGACCGGGCTGTTCGTGGTGATCTGGATGGCGCGGTCGGGCGCGGTGCGCCCCCGGAACAGCCAGAGGTCGCCGGTCCGGGTCAGGTCTACCGCCTCGTCAAGGCTGATGGACACGCCCCGTAGCCTATGCACATGCGTTGGTGGAAGGTAGCCGGTCTGGCCGCGTTTGCCGGAGTCGCCGCGACCGGTGTGGTGATCGTCAGAGCCGAGCGGCGGCGCCGCGCGTACAGCCCGGACGAGGTGCGCACGCGGCTGCGCGAGCGGCACGCGGAGGCGCTGGCGCCCCGGCGGTGACCGCCGCCGACCCGGACGCGGCGCCGGCCGGGCGAGGGCGGGCCGGCCGTTACGCGGCCGTGGACGTGCACTACCCGCCCGAGGGTGGCGCGCTGGCCGCCGCGGTACTCGCCGGGGACGCGCGGTTCGCGAACGTCGTCGCCGAGCACGTCGCCCGGCTGACCGAGGTCGCCGCGTACCGCCCGGGTCACTTCTACGCCCGTGAGCTGCCCGCACTCGACGCGGTACTGGCCGGGGCCGGCCCGATCGACCTGCTCATCGTCGACGGCTACGTCGACCTCGACCCGCAGGGCTCACCCGGGCTTGGCGCACACGCCCACGCGCGGTTCGGGGTACCGGTGATCGGGGTCGCCAAGACCGCGTTCCGCACCGCCACGCACGCGGTACCGGTGCGCCGCGGGGCCGCCAGCCGCCCGCTGTACGTCACCGCGGCCGGGGTCGGGCTCACTGAGGCGGCCGAACTGGTACGGGCGATGACCGGCCCGTACCGGCTGCCCGACGCGTTGCGCCGGGTCGACCGGCTCGCGCGCTCGGGCCCGGATCACGAGTCGAGGTAGGCCAACACCGCGAGTACCCGCCGGTGGTCGCTGGCGGACGGGGGCAGGCCGAGCTTGTCCAGGATGTGGCTGATGTGCTTGTCGACGGCCTTCTCCGTGACGACCAGCCGAGCGGCGATCGCCGCGTTCGACCGCCCCTCGGCCATCAGCGCCAGCACCTCACGCTCGCGCGGAGTGAGGCCGGACAGCGGTGCGGCGCGTTGCGGGCGAGCCAGCAGCGCCGCGATGACCTCGGGATCCATCGCCGTACCGCCGGCCGCGACCCGGCGCACCGCGTCGACGAACTGGGCGATGTCGCCGACCCGGTCCTTGAGCAGGTACCCGACTCCCCCGGCGGCATCGGCGAGCAGCTCCCGGGCGTACAGCGCCTCGACGTACTGGCTGAGGATGAGCACCGGCAACGCGGGTACCTGCCGGCGAGCCTCCAGCGCCGCCCACAGCCCCTCGTTGGTGAACGTCGGCGGCAGCCGCACGTCGATGACGGACACCTCGGGCCGGTGGGTCAGCAGCGCGTCCACGAGTTCGTCACCCCGCTCGACGGCGGCCACCACGTCGAAGCCGTGCGCGGTGAGCAGCCTGGTCAGTCCGTCGCGGAGCAGGGTGAGGTCCTCGGCGATCAGGACTCGCATGGCACCTCCACGCGCAACACGGTCGGGCCGCCGGCCGGACTGGACAGCGTCATACGGCCGTCGAAGGCGCCGATCCGGCTGGCGATCCCGGCCAGGCCACCGCCCCGGTCGATGTCGGCGCCGCCCCGGCCGTCGTCGCGGATCTCCAGGCACAGGAGCCCGCCGTCCCGACGGAGCGTCATCGCGGCGTGCCGGGCGTGGCTGTGTTTGGCGACGTTGGCCAGCGCTTCCGCGGCGCTGAAGTAGAGCGCCGACTCGACCGGCGCGGGCAGCCGCTCCACCGGTTCCAGGTGCGCCTCGACGTCGACCGTGCTCTGCATGGCCAGCGCCTTCAGGGCACCGACCAGCCCCCGGTCGGCGAGTACCGGCGGGTGGATGCCGCGTACCAGATCGCGCAGCTCGGTCAGTGCGTCACCGGCCGATCCCCGCGCCTCGGCCAGCAGCCGCGCGGCGGCGTCCGGGTCGCTGCGCATCGCCTCCTCGGCGAGGCCGAGGCTCATGCTCAACGAGACCAACCGCGCCTGGGCGCCGTCGTGCAGGTCCCGTTCGATGCGGCGAAGCTCGGCGGCCCGCGCGTCCACGGTCTCGGCCCGGCTGCTGGCCAGATCCTCGACCCGTTGGGCGAGCCTGGTGTTCACGGTCGGTCGCAGCAGCCACCGGGCCAGGTACGCCTCGCCCAGCGCCAGCGGCTTGTTCAGGAACCAGGCGATGATCCCGGTGACCACGCCGACCGGGATCGCGAGCAGCGCACCGGACAGGTGGTCCACCGGGATGCCGTCGTACTGGCTGCCGGCCATGTGGTCGGGCATGACGGCCCACCACAGCGGCATGGTCACGCCGAACCCGGCGGCCAGCCACAGGCCCGGCCCCAGCAGCGCCACGGCCGGCCCGTAGAGCGTGTGCACCGCCAGCCACACCAGGTCACGCCAGGACGCCGGGTCGGCCAGCACGCCGCCGTACCGGGCGACGATCCCGCGCCGGCCCGGCCGGTACGGGCGAGGTACCGGGACGCCGAGCAGGGCGGCGACCCGTACCCGCTCCAGGTTGGCCAGCCCGCGCACCAGCGGTACCGCGACGAACAGCAGCATCGGCACCGCGATTACCACCATGGGCGCGCTGACCAGCGAGAACAGGTACACCACGAGCCCGAGCCAGGCACCCAGCCCGGTCAGCCCGCCGAGGAGCAGATAGCTCAACCACGTCCATTGCCGACGCATCGGTCGCCTCCCGCCGGTCATTGTCCACCCGGGACGGCCCGCCCGGAGTGCTGTCGACGCTACGGATGGCGGCCACGCCGGACGACCGTGCGGGCCCGCCTGTGTGACAGGGGTGCCAGCACTACCACGCCGGCGTCAGTCCTCCGGCTCGCCAGCGTCGCCTTCGAACGGGCGTACCTCGATCGGGAGCGTCGTCGCACGCGCGAGCTTTCGCGCCCACTCGAGCGCCTCATCGAGGTCGGCCACCTTGATGATGGTCAAGCCGCCGATGTGTTCCTTGCCCTCCAGATACGGTCCGTCCATCATGGACAGTTCCTCCCGGCGGGGATCAACCACCGTCGCGGTGCTCGGCGCATGCAGGCCGCCGGAGAACACCCACGCCCCCGCCGAGCGCAACTCCTCGTCCACCGCGCGTACCTCGCGCATGATTCCGGCCAGCACGTCGGCCGGTGGCGGGTCGCTGTCCGGCTGGTAGACGCTGAGCAGGTACCGCTTCATCGTGGACTTCCTTCCTCCGGCCCGTTACGTTCGGTCCCTCGCCGGCTCGTAGGTCGCGATCAGCACGCCGGTGGCCGATGTGACGCTGTCGATAAGCCGCAGCGACACGTGCGCACCCCCGGCGAACAACCGTCGTCCGGTGCCGAGCACGAGCGGGTGGGTCATCAGCAGGTACTCGTCGATCAGGTCTGCCGCCATCAGCGAGCCGATCAGCACGCCACTGCCCATGATGCCGAGAACGCCGCCGGATCGCGCCTTGAGCGCGCGCAGGGCCTCAACGACATCGCCGCGCAGCAGCGTCGAGTTGGGCCACGGCAGGGGTTCGTCGAGAGTGGTCGACGCGACGTACTTGTGCGAGTCGTTCAGCGCGTCCTTGAACGGGCCGCCCTGAGCGTTCCAGGAGGCCAGCAGGTCCTCGTACGTACGCCGCCCGAACAGCCACCCCGCCAGGCCGCCGCCGGCCGCCATCCGCTCGCCCATCGCCTTGCCCACGGCGTCGTCGGGCGTTGCCGCGCGCTGACCCCAGCCGCCCTGCGTAAACCCGCCCCGGGTGTCCTCGTCCGCGCGGCCAGGGCCTTGAAACACGCCGTCGAGCGTCACGTGGTTCATCACGACGATCCGACCCATCTCAGCCTCCTTCGACTCCGGCGGCGAGGATCCCGCCGCCGATCGGTTATCCGCCTCTCACCACCCATACGGACAACGAAGGTCGGAATCGACAGCGGCCCGCGAACGGATCGCACGGTCGCTCCATCGAGTCTGTTCAGCCGGGCATTCCGGTCAGCCGGGCGTTCCGGCTGGGCGCGGCCGGAGCGCCGGGGCCGAGGCGGCCACCGCCAGCGCCAGTACCGCGGGAATGCCCAGCGCACGGGGTAGGCCGATCAGCTGGGCCGTACCGCCGATCACCACCGGGCCGACCACGAAGCCGAGGAAACCCAGCCCGGCCACCCGGGCGATTGCCTGACCGGCACGCGTCGGGTTGCGGTTGCCGGCGGCCGAGAACACCTGTGGCGCGATACCGGACAGGCCGGCACCGAGCAGCCCGAACCCGACGACGCCAGCGACCGGGCGGTTGACGGCCAGCCCGGCCGCCAGCCCGACCGCGGCCAGCGCACCGCTGAGGCGGACCAGCGTCACCGGCCCCAACCGTGCGGCGAGCCGGTCGCCGACGAGCCGGCCGGCCATCATGGCGACGGAAAACGCGGCGTACGCCCAGGCCGCGAACCCGGCGCTGCTGTCCAGGCTGTCCCGCAGGTACACGCTTCCCCAGTCGGCCGCGGCGCCCTCGCCGACCAGGCAGCAGAACACCAGCAGGCCGAGGAAGAGCACTCCGCGCATCGCGGTCACGCCGCCCGGCACGGCATTGCCCGGGGCCGCATCGTTTGAGCCAGCGTCGCCCGGTGCCGCATCGCTTTGGCCCGCGTCGCCCGGCTCACCGCCGCCGGCGCCCGCCAGCGCCTCCGTCATACCGCGCGGCAGCGCCCACCGGGCCGCCCAGACCGACAGCACGGCGACCAGCCCGGTCACGGTGAGGAACGTCGGCGTCGGGCCCACCGCGGCCGAGGCGAAGAGCCCACCGATGCCGGCTCCGGCGAAGCCGCCGACGCTGTAGACGGCGTGACACGAGGAGATCATCGGGCGTTCCCGGATGCGCTGCACCTCGACCGCGTTGACGTTCATCGCGACGTTGAGCGTGCCGTGCACCGCGCCGAACGCCAGCAGGCTGACCGCCAGGACCGGCAGGTTGGCCGCCAGCGACGGCCCGACCAGCAGTACGCCGTCGGCCAGCACCGCCGGAATCATCACGGTCGTGCTGCCGTACTTGTCGACGAGCCGGCCGGACGCTTGCATGCCGACGATGGCACCGGCGGCGAACGCGAGCAACGCGAGGCTGAGCTGACCGTCGGTCAACGCGAGCCGGTGCTTGACGGCCGGGATCCGTGCGGTCCAGGTGCCCAGAATGGTGCCGTACAACAGGAACAGCAACGAGACCGAGACCCGCGCCTTCCGCACGCTCATTTGCGGCGTCACGATTCCGCCCTTCCCGCCTCGAGTCCGGCCATCGTGTCACGCCGCACGCCAACAGGACAGAGCCGTGCCGCTCGCGTCGCCGGGCCTCGATCAACTCCGAGCCAGGTTCGCCGAATTGGCTCTATGACGCCGTTCCCGGCCGTGCCAGGCTGTCGGTGTGATAGCGACGTCGTCCATTCTCGGTGTCTGCGCGGTCGCGCTGGGCATGGTGCTGACCCCCGGCCCAAACATGATGTATCTGGTGTCCCGCAGCATCACCCAGGGACGCCGGGCCGGAGTCATGTCGCTGGGCGGCGTGGCCGTGGGTTTCCTGGCATACCTGACCGCCGCCAACCTCGGCCTGTCAGCGCTGTTCGTCGCCGTACCCGACGTGTATCTCGCGGTCAAGCTCGCCGGCGCCGGATACCTCGGCTGGCTGGCCTGGAAGGCGTTGCGCCCCGGCGGCACCTCGGTCTTCGAAACCCGCCAGCTCACCCCCGACTCGCCGCGCCGGCTGTTCGGCATGGGGCTCATGACAAACCTGCTGAACCCCAAGGCCGCGGTGATGTATCTCTCGCTCATCCCGCAGTTCGAGCGCCCGGCGGCCGGTCATCTCGTGCTCCAGGGCTTCGTGCTGGGCGGGGTACAGATCGTGGTGAGCCTGTTGGTGAACCTGGCGATCGTGCTGGCCGCCGGTACCATCGCGGTCTTCCTCGCCAGGCGGCCCGTCTGGCTGCGGACCCAGCGGTACCTGATGGGTACCGTCCTCGGCGCGCTCGCGATCAAGCTCGCCAGCGACCACGCACGGCCGGCGCCCGCCTGACCGGCGTCAGCTCCTGGCCTGGAGCCCGCGGAGGTACGCGGCCTGCCCCACGTGCTGGAGGTCGTCGTTCGCGACGCTGACGAGCCGGACACCGAGAGTCACCGGCGGCTGCCACGACTCGTCCACGATCCGGTCGAGGTCGGAGTCCTTGAGCCCGGCCAGCATCTCCCGGGTCCGGGCAGCGACCGCGTCGTAGTAGTCGACCAACGCCTGCGCGCTCTCCGGCCGGACTCTCGCGACATCCTCTGGTGAGTGGCCGTACCCGATGTTGGACGGGTCGGGGTCGAGCCCGAAGCGGCCGGCCCAGTCGCCGGTGACCCACACCTGGTCCTGCTCAAGGATGTCGGCGATGTGGTCGTCCTGCACCCGGGTCAGGTGCCAGACGAGCCAGCCGATCGTATTGGCTCCCGGAGCAGGCGCCCACACCAACTGCTCCGGAGTCAACCCGTCGACCGCGGACCGGACCAGGTCGGGGAGACGGTCGTACGTCTCGACCAGCAGCTCGCTCACGTTCACGGATCACGAGCCTATACCCGTACCGGTGTGAGCGCCGGTAGAAACGACAGCCGGTGCACCTCACCCGACCTCGGCGCCTCGCCAACCCGGACGCTCACCCGACCGCGGCGCCTCACCCGGCCGGGGTCAGCCGGAACACCATCAACTCCCGGTCGCCGGCCCGCTGCCGGTACGTCTCGTACGCCGGCCACATCGCCAGCAACCGCGCCAACAGCCGCTCGCGTTCCTCGCCGGTGACGTGGTGCGCCCATACCGGGATTTGCTGCCCGCCGACCGTGACGGTGGCACGGGGCTCCGCGATCAGATTGAGCGCCCAGGCCGGCTGCCGCTGCTGACCCCAGTTGGAGCCGATGACCACGTACCCGTCGCCGTCCCGCACGTACAGCAGCGGTTGCGTGCGCGGCTGCCCGGTCTTGCGGCCGGTCGTGGTCAGCAGCATCGACGGAAGCTCCCGCAGGCCGAGCGCCACGATCCGGCCCCCGGTCAACCGGCCGACCACCCGGTCGGCCGGGACCATCGCCCGCCCGAGCCGGGCGAACCAACGGCGGTGGCCGAGGGCGCGCACCCGGCCGGCAAGACCTGACATCCGCTCAGTGTGCCGTGTCACGCCGCCCCGCGCAGGCCGGAAAGCCCGGCCTGCGCGGAACAGCCGCGCCGCAAAGCCAGGCGGCAAGCCGCCCCACGCAGGCCGGAAAGCCCGGCCTGCGCGGAACACCGCGTCGGGCGGCACGCCCCCGTCAGACCGCGCGCCGTTCGCTGGGTAGCCGGGACCGGGTGAGCACGCCGGCCCCGAGCATCGCCACCGCCGGAACCGCGATGAGCGACACGATGAAGTTCGTCCACGGCACCTGGATCGGGATCGGATCGGGTGACGGCCAGACGCTGGCGTACTGCTGGTTGATGCCGGTGATGACCGCGACCGCCGCGCCGAACCCGGCGATCGCGCCCAGTACCGAGCCGAGCCCCGCGATGATCCCGGACTGCGCCAGCGACAGAGACCGCCGTACCCGGGGCGCGGCGCCGACCGCCGCCAGCGTCGTCAGGTCCGTACGCGAGTCGGCCGCGGCGAGCCCGGTCGCGATGGCCGCCGCGCCGAGCGCCACGATGCCGGCGGCGATCGCCAGGATCAGCGGTACCGGTGACGGCCGGTTGACCGGCAGATGCTCGACAAACATGGTGCCCGTGACGCCGGTCAGTTCGGCGCGCAGGCGGTCCAGTTGTGCCTGCGTCGCGGGCGAGGCGGGCATCACGATGACGTGCCCGATCCGGGTGCTCGGTTTCGCCGGTTTCAACGCCTCGGCCCGGAGGATCGACGGAGACAGGATCGGCTGCTGCGCCCCCACCGGCACGACATAGCCCGGCACGCTGATGTCCAGCTCGTCCGGTGGCATACCCGGCGCCAGGCCGCTCACTTTCGGTGTGGTGCCGTCGGTGGTGATCAGCATTCCCCCCACCGACAGCAGAGCCTTGCCGTTCTCGACGTCCGACGCGTCGGGTACGAGCGCGCCGCCCGCCCGCAGCGTCGCCACCGCCGCGTCCAGGGTCGCGCCGTGCAGCCCGGTCATCGCGGACACCACGGTAGGATCGTCGGTCACCACCTCGCCGCCGGTTTCGTAGGACGAGATGCCGCCGACAGGGTAGTCGCACCGGGGATCGGCCTTTGCCTTGCGAATCGTCGCCTTGCTCAGCTGCGGACCCTCCTCGTACGGGCACCGCCGGTCCATCGGCGCGACCGCGTAGAGATTGCAGATGTCGGAAGGACACACGAGCGTCGTCACTGGTACCGGCGTGACGCCCGGGAACACGTCCCGCAGCGCCGCGGTGATCTTCGGTACCGCGTTATCGACCGTTTTCGTATGGCCGGTGGGTTCCCAGCCAGTCGTCGTGACAACCACCGATCCGAGCGGCGCGGACGGGACGAACGTGCTCTGGTCCTGGTCGCTCACGCCCAGGTACACGGTCAGCGCGATGCTGCCGGCGACCGCGGCCATGACCGCCGAGATGGCCGGCGCGGACGCGGTACGGCGGCGGGCCACGTCGCGCAGCGCGATCCGCGGGCTCAGCGGCAGGTACCGGCCGAGCCGGGCGATCTGCCCGACGATCGCCGGGGTACAGAGCACGATGCCGAACTCCCCGACGCACAGCCCGGCGACGGTGACAGGTGACCTGTGCCCGTAGGCGCCCGCCGCGGCCAGCAGCCCGCCGACGGCGACCAGTCCGATGCCCAGCAGCCACCAGCGCCGCCGCGACCCGTGCACGCCCCGCCGGCCGGCCAGTGCCGCCACGATCTCCTGCCGCGCCGCGGTGAACGCCGGTACGGCGGCGCCGAGCATTCCGATGAGGACGGCGAGCGCGACGATCGCGGCAACCCACCAGACGTCGACCCGGTACCCGCCGAACCGCTGGTGGAAGACGCGCGTCTCCAGCTGTCCACGTAGCCCGAACGCGGCCGCGAGGCCAATGGCGGTGGCGGTCGCCCCGGCCACGACACCGGACAGGACGCCGTCGGCGAGCACGATGCGCCGCAGTACGGCCGGCGTACCCCCGTTCGCGCCGACCAGCGCGAGCTGCCGCTGCCGGCGGCGGGCACCCACGGCGAACGCCGGCCCGGCCAGCAGCACGACTTCCAGCAGGCCCAGGCCGACCACGACGACGCCCAACCCGAACGGCGACAGGCCGCCGATCGTGTCCCCCGGTCCAGAGGGCTCCTTCGGCGGGTGGAGCATCAGCTGCCGGGACTGTGCCTCGAACCCGTTGCGGTTCAGTCCCTGGATCTCCGCCCAGGTCATTGGGCCCGGCTGCTTGACGAGCCAGTACCCGTTGGCATCTGGGATCGGCGCGGACGGCAGGAACACCAGGGACTCTCTGATCGCGCCGGATACCTCGGTGACGCCGACGACGGTGAATCGCTGTCCCTTCGCGGTCGTGACCGTCCCGCCGAGCCGGGCACCGAGCCGGTCCAGCGCCATCGACGACGCGGTGACCTCGGTGGCGGTGCGCGGCATCCGGCCGCGGAACAGCTGGACCAGACCCTTGGTCGCGGGGCTGGTGGGATCGATGCCGCGCGCCATGATGTCGCCCGTACCGTTCGCCGTTCGCATGTTCACTTCGGCCTCCCAGGTACCGGTGGCGCTCGACCCGGCCGGCAGGTACGGCAGGATGGTCGCGGCGTCGTGCGGACCGGTCTCCGATCCGAGAATCTGGTCGGCCGACGCCACGTCCCGGGTCTCCGGTACGACACCGGCGTTCGGCCCGGTGTCATTGGCCTTCACCCGCTGGCCGTAGTGCACGGCCCCGTCGGCCGAGCCGATCAGCCGGGTGATCCGCTCCTGCGGCGTCAGGCGCTGCATGTCGAACACGGCGGTCGCGAACACCAGGGCGAGTACCGGCAGCCCGATCATCGCGACGACCAGTGCGGTACGCCCTCGGGCCCGACGCGCCTCGCGCCGCGCGACGCGCAGCGCGACCCTCCACGACGCCATCAGCCGGCACCTCCCGTGGCGAGCAGGTCCTCGGGCTGGGCGAGCGGCCCGGACGTGTCCACGATGTTGCCGTCCCGCAGGAACACCACCCGGTCCGCCCACCCGGCGTGCCGCGCCTCGTGCGTGACGAGCACTCCCGCGGCTCCCGCGTCGACCCGGGCGCGCAGCAATCGCAGCACCGACTCGCCGGTCACCGAGTCGAGGGCGCCGGTGGGCTCATCGGCCAGCACCAGCCGCCGGTCCCCGACGAGCGCCCGGGCGATGGCGACCCGTTGCTGCTGGCCGCCGGACATGTCGTCCGGGAACCTGCCGGCCAGGTCGCCGAGCCCGACCTCGTCGAGCGACTGCACGGCGATCCGGTGCGCCCTGCGTGGCGAGACGCCGTCGAGTTCGAGCGGCAACGCGATGTTCTCCACGGCGGTCAGGCTGTGCAGCAGGTTCAGGTCCTGGAAGACGTAGCCGATGCTGCGCCGGCGCAACGCGGCGAGCTGTTTGCGGGTCAGGCCGGCGAGCGGCTTGCCCTCGACGAGCACGTCGCCGCTGGTCGGCCGGTCCAGGCCGCCGGCACAGTTGAGCAGCGTCGACTTTCCCGAGCCGGACGGGCCCATCACCGCGACGAGTTCGCCCTCGGCAACGGTCAGGTCGACGCCAGCGAGCGCGTGTACGGCGACGTCCCCGACGCCGTGCGTGCGGTGAACGTCGCGGAGTTCGAGGATGTTCACCGGCGTCCCGCCTTTCGCGCGGTGCGTTCCGGCGCCGTGCCTGCAGGCGCGGTGCGGTCCGGCGCTGTTTGTCCCGGCTCGGGCGTCGGGACCGCTGCCGCTGGAGTCTCCGGCTGGTACCGGGCGAGTGTCGTCTCGCAGTGGTCCAGCCAGCGAATCTCGGCTTCCGCCTGGAACAGCATCGCCTCGACGACGAGCCGCCAGGACAGGTCCGATCGCTTGTCCGAGGACGCCTTGAGCCGGGTGTACTCCTGCATGGTGCGCACCGTCGCGGTGCGCTGGCCCTGAAGCACCGCGCGGACGTCGACGCCCGGGGTCGCGACGGCCAGCGCCAGCTTGATGGTCAACTCGTCGCGGGGGCGATCGGTGCGGCTGACCGGGGTGGCGAACCACATCGCGAGTTCGGCGCGTCCCGCGTCGGTGATTTCGTACTCGCGCTGCCCGTCGTGCTCCGGCAGCGACTCCACGAGCCCGTCGCGCTCAAGCCTGCCGAGCGTCGTGTATACCTGCCCGATGTTGAGGGGCCAGGTGCCGCCGGTCGACTCCTCGAAGGCGGTTTTCAGCTGGTACCCGTGCATCGGACCGCGCTCCAGCAGAGCGAGCAGGCCGTGTTTGATAGACATGGCTACTGAGTATGCATACTCGGTATGCCCCACGCAAGACACCGGCCGGACCGTGAATCGGTCCGGCCGGGTCAGCGGTGCGCTACTCCTCGGGGAAGTCCGTGGACACGCTCACGCCCGCCCACTTCTCGGTCTCGGCGGCACGCGCCCGGGAGGATTCCTCGGCGCGGTACAGCGCGTCGGAGCCCAGCAGCAGGCGCAGCGGAGGCTCGTCGAGGTCGACGATGTCCAGGAGCACCCGGGCAGCGCGTGCCGGGTCGCCCGGCTGCTTGCCGTCGACTTCCCGGCGGTACCGGTTGATGACACCCACCGTCGGTTCGTAGTCCTCGTTCACCGGCGCGATCCGCATCGACGAGCCGCCCCAGTCGGTGCGGAAGGCGCCCGGCTCGACCAGGGTCACCTTGACGCCGAACGGCTTCACCTCGCTGTTCAGCACCTCGGAGAAGCCCTCGACGGCGAACTTCGCGCTCTGGTACGCGGCGAGTCCCGGCGTACCGCCGACCCGCCCGCCGATCGACGAGAACTGCAGGAAGTGCCCCGAACGCTGGTGGCGCAGTACCGGCAGGGCAGCCCTGGTGACGTTCACGACGCCGAACAGGTTCGTCTCGATCTGCGCCCGGAAGTCGTCGTCCGGGGTCTGCTCGATGGGCGACGAGTTCGCGTACCCGGCGTTGTTCGCCACCACGTCCAGGCCACCGAACTCGTCGACCGCGATCTGGACGGCGGCCCGAGCGGCCGCCGCGTCGGTGACGTCGAGCGCGATCGCGCGGATCCGGTCGCCGTACTCCCGCACGAGCCCGTCGAGTTGCTCCGGCGACCGGGCGGTGGCGACCACCCGGTCGCCACGGTCAAGCGCCGCACGGGCCAGTTCCCAACCGAGGCCCCGGGAACTTCCGGTGATCAGCCAGATCTTCGACATCAGCGCTCCTTTGTGGACAGTGTCGCGAGCGTATCGACCGAAACCTGCCACAGCCGCTGTGCCGCCTCGGGGTCCAGCGCGTACGCCGAGACTCCGGTCCGGGTACCCGGCTGGTTGAACTCGGCCTCGTTGCAGTCCTCGAAGTACCGTCCGCCGACTCCGTCCAGCAGCGGCGACGTGGCGAGCAGCACCGAGGTGGCGGCACCCTGCTCGGGCGTCTTCCAGTTCGGCGCCGCGGGGCCCGACTGGGCGCGCAGCCGCTCCAACTCCTCGTCGGTCACGTAGCGCTGGAGGTTGGTCCGGATCCCGCCCGGGTGCAGCGCGTTGGCGGTGATCCCGTCGGACGCCCAGCGCCGCGTCGCCTCCACCGCGAACAGCACATTGGCCGTCTTGGACTGCCCGTACGCGGCCCACGGCTCATACTCGCGCTCGGCGAAGTGGATGTCGTCGAAGACGACCGGGGAACGGTGGTGCGCGCTGGAACTGACCGCCACGATGCGGGCTCCGCCGGCCGCCGCGAGCGCGCCGTGCAGCCCGGTGGCGAGTGCGAAGTGGCCGAGGTGGTTGGTCGCGAACTGCATCTCCCAGCCCTGCGGCGTGCGCATCAGCGGCGAGGCCATCACGCCGGCGTTGTTGACGAGGATGTGCAGCGGGCCATCCCAGCCGGCGACGAACGAGGCGACCGACGCCTGGTCGGAGAGGTCCAGCCGGGCGACCGCGACGTCCTTGTTGCCGGTGGTCAGGCCGATGTCCTCGGCGGTACGGCGACCCGCCTCCAGGTCACGGACCGCCAGGGTGACCCGGGCACCCGCCCCGGCCAGTGCCCGTGCGGTCTCGATGCCGATGCCGGAGGCGCCACCGGTGACGATGGCGCGGCGACCGCTCAGGTCGATGCCGGACACCACTTCCGCGGCGGTCGACTCGGCGCCCCACGGCGTGACGATGCGTGTCGTACTGGTCATGATCTTCCATCCCGTTGGCTGATGCGAGACCTGGGCCCAGACAGAACCGGAGGGCCCTCCACTACCAGCCAAGGTTAAGTGGAGTTCCCTCCGCTTGCCACCCCACGGCACGCCGCCGGGTAGTTAGCCGCGTCACTGGGGGCGCGGCCGCATTCTTGGCCGCGTCACTCGGCACGCGGCCGGGTTCATTGGCCGATCTTGACCCCCGGCTCACCGGCCCGGTACTGGATCGGCTCGCTGGGCGGCCGTCCCGGACGGTTGGGGCTCGCGCTCGGCCGGCCGACCGGGAGGATCACCCGCTTGAAGCTCGCCTCGAACAGCAGCGCGGTCGCCGCGTACCAGCCGAGGATTGCCGACGCGATGAAGAAGTACGCGCCCACCGTGCGCCACGGCCCGGAGCCGGCGATCATGCCCACCGCTTCGCAGGTCGCACCGGCCGCGAGCGTGCCGAGCACCGATGCCACGCTCAGGTTCAGCGCCAGTGCGGCGATCGTTCCCGACCAGGTGATCGCGGCGAGCGCGGCGAAGACGAAGCCCAACGGCCTGAACGGAGTCGGCGGATGGAGCACCCCGACCGCGACGAACAGGTACAGGATCCCGTACCCGAGCCAGAACGCACCCCAGATACCGTGCATCGCCGTGGCGAGCGTGTCCCTGGCCCGGTACGCCCACATCCCGGCCAGGAACTGGGCGAGCCCGCCGAACATCGCCGCGAACGGGAACAGGAACGTCGGCGAGGTGGCGGTCGATCCCCACCAGCCGGCCAGATTCGTCGCGACGATGAACGTCGATGCCCCGAACCCGAAGAGTCCCAGGACCGAAGGCGCGGCCACCGGCGACAGGGCAATCGTGGTGTGATCCCGCCAGAACGTGAACTCGGCGCCGTCCATGGACTGGCGGCTCGCCGATTGACTGTTGTACGACATCGTTCCCCAATGCTCAGTGGATGAACCGCACTCACGGCCGTACCCCTGGCAGATCCCGATAACCGTCTGTCGCCGAGCGGGAAACGCCGCCCGCAAGCGGCGACCCGTGAGCTTCCCGATCCCGATGCCGGTTTGCCGCCGCCCGTCCCGGCTGACCGGTGTCGCCCCGATCGCGCGTGGCCTCCTCGATCGTCGCGCTGGCGCCGAGCAGGGTGGAAAGCGACAGCCCCGAAGGGTCAGCCGCTCACGAGTCCGATGTGGACACGGCGGGTCAGCTCACCGGCTCGCCGTGTCCCACCTCGCGGTGGCGGCGGCCGTCGAAGTACTGCACCGGGTGGCCCAACTCCACGGCTAGCCGCCTGGCCAGATCCTCGCCCGCGACGTAGAACGCCCGCTCGGTCTCCCGGTCCGGGAAGCCCGAGGCCGCCAGGTCGTCGCGGTTGAGCGAGCCGTCGTAGGCCTGCGCCCAGTGCAGCAACTCCCGCGCCAGCTCCGCCCGGATCGGCAGTTCCTGGGGGTCGACGTTGGCGAACCCCTGGGGATCGCTGCGCCACACCGGGAACGAGTCGTAGTCGGCCATGATTTCGATGACCGGCGTGTCGCTGTTCAACAGATCCACCCCAACCGCCCGGTCGCACCGCCGGTGGGGCGGCGGCGCGCCGAGCCAAGCCCGACCAATCGATCACCAAATAGCGAAGCAGGCCAATGCGTCGCCGCATTGGCCTGCTTTTCCCGGGGTGGAGCCGAGGGGACTCGAACCCCTGACCCCCACACTGCCAGTGTGGTGCGCTACCAGCTGCGCCACGGCCCCATGCGCCCTAACCCGCCGGGCACTCGCGCAATAGTACACAGTGCCTCGTGTCCGGTCACGTCGGCGCCCCCTCAGTTCATCGTGGGGTCCGGCGGGAAGATCGCCACCGCCGCCGTGAGGCCGCCCTGCCTGCGAAGGACCATCGGCCAGAGATCATCCGGACGGCTCACGAACGCGTCGCCGGGCAGCGCGTCGAAGACCAGCCAGGAGCCCGCTTCGATCTCGTTCTCCAGCTGCCCCGAGGCCCAGCCGGCGTAACCCGCGAAGACCCGCACGGTCAATACCGTTTCCTGAAGCTTGTCCGGATCCCCGGACAGGTCCACCGTGCCCACCGCACCGGACACCTGGTTGAACCCCGGGATCCGCCGAGCCCCCATCCGAGTACGGGCGAGGCAGATCGCCGCCTCGGGCTGCAGCGGGCCGCCCTCGAACACCACCGCGGGCTCGCCCGCCAGCCGACCCCAGCCCTCCAGCACCTCGGAGACCGGCACCTCGGTCGCCCGGTTGAGTACCACGCCCAGCGCGCCGCCTTCCTCGTGCGCGACCAGGAGCACCACGGTGCGCTCGAAGTTGGGATCCTTCAACGGCGGAGTCGCGACGAGCAGCCGCCCGGTAAGCGACTCCATCTCGCGTCCCCCGATCCTCGGTTCCGGTTGCATTGTCCGCCGCCTACCCGTCAATGCCCACGCGCGGCGCCGGCCGGAACGACAGGCCAGACGCTGATCGGGGGGATTTATCCGCAGCCGACCGGGAACCCGAGCCGGACACGGACCGGACCCGCCGGCCCGTCGTCGGCCGGTGCGCCCGGTCGCACGCCGACCGGGAAGAACCGCGAAACATCCCCGCGCGCAACGTCATCACCGCACCATAGCCTGCCGCTCGTGTCCCGGTTAAGGTCTGGTCGTGACCGCGCACGCTGACTTCGCCGTAATCGGTGGCTCCGGCTTGTACTCGCTTCTTGACAATGCCGAGGAGTATGGCGTCGACACGCCGTACGGGCTGCCGTCCGACCCCATCACCGTCGCCAATGTGGCCGATCGTTCCGTCGCGTTTCTGCCCCGGCACGGCAAGGACCACCGGTACCCGCCGCACCGCATCCCGTACCGCGCAAACCTGTGGGCGCTGCGCGAACTCGGCGTGACACAGATCCTCGCCCCGTGCGCCGTCGGCAGCCTGCGCCCCGAACTGGGGCCGGGCACGTTCGTCGTGCCGGACCAGCTCATCGACCGCACGAGCGGTCGCGCGCAGACGTTCTTCGACGACACAGTGGTGCACACCAATTTCGCCGACCCGTACTGTCCGGCGGGACGGCAGGCGGTGCTCGACAGCGGGCAGGACATCGACATCCACGACAAGGGCACGATGATCGTCGTTGAGGGTCCGCGCTTTTCCACGCGCGCGGAGTCCCGGTGGTTCAGCGCGATCGGCGGCACTGTCATCAATATGACTGGACACCCCGAAGCCGTTCTCGCCCGCGAACTGGGCCTCTGCTACACGTCCATCGCGCTGGTGACCGACCTCGACGCGGGCGTGGAGGGCGACCACGGCGTGACCCAGGAGGAGGTGTTCGCGGTCTTCGCTCAGAACACCGAACGGATGCGCGGCCTGCTGATGCGCACGATCGCGGCCCTGCCCGAGAAGCGGGACTGCGCCTGCTCGGGCACCTAGGCGGGATTGGCCGGCAGCCGCACCAGGAAGCGGCACCCGCCGGCCACGTTGCTGACCGCCACGGCGCCCCGGTGGGCTTCGACCAGGCCGCGCACGATGGCCAGGCCGAGTCCGCCGCCGGCGCCGTCGTGGGTGGTGTTCGATCGGGGGGTACGGGCGGCCTCGCCGCGAAACGCAACGTCGAACACACGCGACAGGTCGGAGTCGGGAATCCCACCGCACCCATCGGTGACCGCGAACCATCCACCGTCACCGTCCTGCCCCCCGGTGACCGTGACGGTTCCGTCCGACGGCGTGTACCGGATCGCGTTACGCAGCAGGTTCGTCACGATCCGGGACAGCTCCGGCTCGCTCGCCCGTACCAGCGGCCACCCGGTGTCCGAGGCCACCAGCCGGATCCGTCGGGCGGACGCGACCGGGAGTGCGGACGCGACCGCGTCGGACACGACATCGCCCAGCGACACCGTCGCGAGCGAGAGCCGCAGCGCCCCGGCGTTGATGCGCGACAACTCGAACAGGTCGTCCACCAGCCGGGCCATCTGATCCGTCTCCACCCGGATGCGGCGGTGGTATTCGAGCACCGTCTCGGGGTCGACCACCACGCCGTCCTCCAGCGCCTCGGCCATCGCCCGCATGCCGGCCAGCGGCGTACGCAGATCGTGCGACACCCACGCGATCAGATCCCGCCGGTTCGCCTCGGCCTGGCGCTCCCGGGCCCGCGCCTCGTCCGCCCACATCGCGTCGGCGGCCATACGCCGGCCGAGCGACCAGCCGATGACCAGGCTGACCGCGCCGGCAAGGGAGATGACGATCAGCAGTACCCGCAGATCGTGGCGCGAGATGAACATCGCCTGGGCCACCCCGATGACGCCGGCCAGCACCGCGAGTACCGCGATGGCCAGCAGCACGCAGATGTGCACCACGATCGAGCGGCGGCGCAGCAGCCGCAGCGCCACCACGCCGGGCAGCGCGACCGCGAGCGCGCCGAGCAGCGCCGAGATGAACATCGTCACCAGGTCACGCACGGGAACCCGCCCGGTTTCCACCCTGACGCGCCGCGCCGGCCCGCGCGCCGGCCACCCGGAACCGTCCCATCACGACCCGCCCGCCGCCGTCACCCGCTCGTAGCGGTACCCGACTCCCCACACCGTGAGGATCCGCTGTGGCGCCGCGGCGTCCCGCTCGATCTTTTCCCGCAACCGCCGTACGTGCACGGTGACCGTCGACTGGTCGCCAAACGTCCAACCCCAGACCGCGTCCAGCAGTTCGCCGCGTTTGAACGCCCGGCCCGGGTGCCGCATCAGGAACACCAACAGATCGAACTCCCGTACCGTCAGCGACAGCTCGATCCCGTCCAGGCTCGCGATCCGCCGGGCCGTGTCCAGTCGCAGCCCGCCGTCGACGAGCGTCTCCGGCGCAGGGGCCGGCCGGGTCAGTGTCCGCCGCAGCACCGACTGCACCCGCAGCACCAGTTCCCGGGGCGAGAACGGCTTGGTGACGTAGTCGTCGGCGCCGAGTTGCAGCCCCAGTACCCGGTCGGCCTCCTCGCCCAGTGCCGTGAGCATCACGATCGGTACCCCGTCGGCCCGGGTACGCAGCCGCCGGCACACCTCGAGCCCGTCGATCCCGGGCAACATCAGATCCAGTACCACCAGGTCCGGCCGCCGCCGGCTGAACGCGGCCAGCGCGGCCGGGCCGTCCCCGGCGAGCGTCACCTCGTACCCGGCCCGTTCCAGGTAGCGGCGCACCACATCGCTGACGGTGGGATCGTCGTCGACGACGAGAACGGCTTGCCCCTTCCCGGTGCCGGCGGCGCCGGCGGAGGAGGCGTCGCGGTCAAGCGGCCGCTCGTAGGGAGTCATGCCGGCAACTGTAGGCACGCGAACCTGCGAATCGACCGGACGTCATCGCTCGGTAATCAAGTCTCCCCGCCGATGTCCGTCTGGTACGCCTCGTAGACCAGATCCGCGCCGCGCTGGCGGTGCTGGGACAGCTCACGGAGCAGATCGCCAGCCCGGACGCGCAGATCGTCCGGATTGCTCCGGGGTAGCCGCTGCCACACCGTGTCCAGCGTCCGGGACAGCGCCGTGTGCTCGCGAGTCAACACGTACACCCCGCGCGCCAGCCGGGGCGCGTGATCGAGCAGCTCGGTATACAGCCCGTCCGGACCCTCGGTGACCTCCATGTGGTCGGCGAACGCCTCGACCAGCGAGGTCAGGCACTCCGCCAGCCCCGGCCGCCACCCGGGCTCGGCGATCGGCCGGGCCAGCGCCCGCTCCACGGCCTGGATGCTCACCAGCAGCTGAACGCGCTGCCGGCGGGCGAGATCGAAGGGACTGGTTGTCGCTGCGGTAAACGACGAACCCACGGCGCACCTCCCGCCGGTCCTAGCTGCGGTCGGTCCCCCGAGCCCCCCGCCTTTAAAGGACGATGGTGCTGGCGGCGGGCCCGACTGTCCAGAGCCGGCGCGAGATTAGGCACCAGGTCGGCATTCCAGTCGCCTCATCCGTCACTCTGGTCACAGGACATGTCGTTGAGCGAGAATTGTCGCGGCTCGTCGTTCTTACCCTTGTACGTGCCGACGAAGCCGATACCGACCGATTTCCCGGGCTTCATCGACCCGTTCACCAGAAGGTCGCGCACCGTGATCTTGTTGCCGTTCTGCTTCCACACCCCGCCCCAGCCCAGGCTGAGCTTCTGGTCGTCGGGGAAGTCGAAGGCCAGGGTCCAGCTGTCGATGTCGGCGGTGCCGCTGTTGGTCAACGTCAGCCGAGCCTGGAACCCGATGCCGTAGTCGGTGACGTGGTAGTCCACCCGGCAGCTCGCGGTCGGGCTCGGCGAAGGACTCGGCGACGGACTGGCCTTCGCCGGGGGCGTGGACGCCGACGCCGACGAGCCGTCGTGCCGCTTGCCGAGCAGCGACGCACCGGCGAGGCAGGCGAGGAACGCCACCACGACCGCCGCGACGCCGGCCGGCCAGCGCCGCCGTCGACGCAGCCTCGGGGGTACCGGAGGGGGTGGTGGCATGATCCGGGTACCCGAGCGCCCCGGCCCCGCCGGCCGTGCCCCGTACTGCGGCGGTGTCCTCCGCGACGCCGGTGGTGCCGGCGCCCGCCCGGACGGCCGGGCCGCCCCGGACACCGGGGCAGCCAGCTCCGCGAGCCGGGTCGCGACCGAGGCGCTGGACGGCCGGTCCGCCGGGTTGCGCGACAGGCACTCCGCTATCAGCGCCCGCAGCTGCGCCGGCACGGCGGCCTGCCGGTCCACCGCGTGAGACAGGAGCAGCCCCAGCGCGTACACGTCCGCCGACGGCGCGGCCGGCGCCCCGGCGTGCTGCTCCGGCGAGAGGTGCCCGGGAGTACCCAGTACCGTGCCGTCGTGCTCCCCCACCGCGGCCGAGATCCCGAAGTCGACCACCTTGGCCCCGGACGGGCTCAGCATCACGTTCGCCGGCTTGATGTCCCGGTGCACGAGTCCCTGAGCGTGCGCCGCCGCCAGAGCGGAGGCGACCTGCGCCCCGATGACGATGACGGACGTCACGGGCAGCGGGCCCGATGCGAGCCGCTCGGCCAGCGACTGCCCGTCAACCAGCTCCATCACCACAAACGGCGTACCGTCCTGGGCCTCGCCGTAGTCGTACACATTCGTGATGTGCGGATCCGACAGCCGCGCGGCAGCCTGGGCCTCGCGACGGATCCGGGAGCGGAAGTCCGCATCGGTGGCGAACTCGGCCGCGAGCACCTTCACCGCGACCTGCCGGCCGAGCACCTCGTCGTACCCGCGCCAGACGACTGCCATCCCACCGGAGCCGAGCGGCTCCAGCAACCGGTACCTGCCAGCTAGCGTTTCCACAATGCCTAGCAGTGTGCAACGTACGCGCCAATGACGCACCAACCGCCACGTGTAATCCCGGACGTGGCGGGCAATTCGACCAGATGATGACCGTCGTGGGAGGCCGCTACCGGCTGATCGAGCAGATCGGCACCGGTGGCGCGTCCGCTGTCTGGCGGGCCGACGACGAACTCCTCAGCCGTCCGGTCGCCGTGAAACTGCTCGGCGCCAACCGGGAGGGTTCCGAGGTTTACCGGGAAGCCCGCGCCGCCGCCCGGCTGTGCAACCCCCACGTGAGCACCGTCTACGACGTCGGCGAGACACCCGACGGCACCGCGTTCCTGGTCATGGAACTCATCGACGGCCCCGCGCTGTCCCAGCGGCTCAAGCTCGGCGTGCTGCCCTGGCCCGCCGCGGTGGAGATGTGCGCCGACGTCGCCGACGGACTGGCCGCGGTGCACACCGCCGGGCTGGTGCACCGGGACGTCAAGCCGGGCAACGTGATGCTCGCGCCGACCGGCGCGAAGCTGGTCGACTTCGGGATCTCCGAGGAGATCGGCGAGCCGGCGGACGACGCGCCGGACGGATGTGTCGTGGGTACTCCCGCCTACGTGGCACCGGAGCGCCTGTCCGGATGCCCGGCCCACCCGGCAGCCGACGTGTACTCGCTGGGCCTGCTGATGTACCGGGCGCTCACCGGTTGGCTCCCCTGGGACGTGGACTCCCGTACCGCGGTCCTGCGCGCCCACCTGATGACGGAGCCGGCGCCCCTCCCGCCGATCGACGGGCTCCCCGCCCAGGCGGTCGAGCTGTGCGAGCGGTGCCTCGCCAAGAAACCGGAGCGGCGCCCCACGGCCAAGGAACTGGCCGATGGCTGGGCGGCGTCGATGCCTCCACAGCTGGCCACCCTGGTACCGCCGATGTCCTCCGGCACCTGGTGACCGGCCGGCCCGGTGACCAGCCGGCTTATGCGGTTGTCGATCCCGGGGACTCGCCGTAGAGCGTGTGTGTCCAGGCGTGCATCAGGGTGTCGACCAGAATGTCGCGGTCGGTGAACGGCGGCACGTTGGCCGCCGCCAGATAGTAGAGCCGCTCGCCGAGCCAGGTCAGCGACGCCGCCACCGCCCGCACGTCCAAACCGTCAAGGCGCCGCATGACTTCCGGGTCGGCCTGGATGCGAGCAACGGTCGCGTCGGTGAACGTCTCCATCTGCCGCAGCCACAACTCGCGCAGTTGCTCGTCGGAACCCCAGCTCTCCACGATCGCGGTGAGCACGCCGGCATTGTCCTTCCAGAGCGTGGCTCCGGCCTCGATGCCCGACCTCAGCGCCCGCGAGGGATCCTGCTGACCCGAGGTCCACGGTTCGGCGGCTTGCTGGCCCTGGTCGACCGCGCGGCGGACCAGCTCGGCGAGAACCGCCTGCTTTCCCGGGAAATAGAAGTAAAAGCTGGCCCGGGACACGCCCGCCGCCGCGATGATGTCGGCAACGCTGATCGAGTCGAACCGGCGGTGCGCCAACAAATCCCGGGTGGCGTCAAGCAGACGCTCCCGCAACTCCGTCGGAGGAGGGTTGGAGCCGGAACGTCGAGCATCTGGTCCCCGGGCCGGTGCCATGACACACACCATACACCGTGTATGGACGATGCGACCAGACAGCATGTATGGTCGCCGCATGACGCAATTGGCAGTGCACCTCGGCAATGTGGTGCGGGCATGAAGTACCGGACCCTCGGCACCAGTGGGCTGCGCGTCTCCGAGCTGATCCTGGGAGCGATGACTTTCGGGGAACACGGAGGCGTGGGAGCACCCATCGAGGAATGCCGGCGAATCCTCGACGCGTACGCCGACGCAGGTGGCAACACCATCGACACCGCCATCAACTACAGGGACGGAGCCAGCGAGGAGATTCTCGGCCAGTTGCTCGTCGGGCGGCGCGAATCCTTCGTCCTGGGCAGCAAATACACGGTTTCCCGGGACCGCACCGATCCCAACGCCGCCGGCAACGCCCGCAAGAACCTGCGGGCATCGCTGGAGACCAGCCTGCGGCGACTGAAGACCGATTACCTCGACGTGTACTGGGTGCACATGTGGGACCGGGCCACGCCGATCGAGGAAACCATGCGGGCCCTCGACGACGCCGTACGCGCCGGCAAAATCCTCTACGTCGGCATCTCCGACACCCCTGCCTGGGTCGTCGCGCGAGCCAACACCCTCGCCGCCTGGCACGGCTGGAGTCCCTTCATCGGACTGCAGGTTCCCTACAACCTGCTCCAGCGCGACATCGAACGAGAACTGCTACCCATGGCAGAAGCGCTCGGTCTCGGCGTCACGGCCTGGAGCCCGCTGGCTGGCGGTGTCCTGTCCGGCAAGTACAGCCGGCCGGGCGACGCCCCCACAGGCACCCGGCTCGATCCCTCTTCGCTCGACGGGCGTGCTCACGCCGTCGCTCAGGCGGTCCAGGATGTCGCCGACGCTCGTGGCGCCACATCATCCCAGGTGGCGATCGCCTGGACGATGACGCGCTCCCCGTCGATCCACCCGATCCTCGGGGCTCGCCGGGTCGACCAGCTTCACGACAACCTCGGCGCGCTCAACGTGCGGCTGTCCCCCGAGGAATGCGCGCGACTGGAGGAGGCGAGCGACTTCACGCTCGGATTCCCCAGCGAGTTCATCGCTCAGACGTCTCCCTGGGTGTTCGGTGCGGCGCTCGTCGAAGCGACCCCCACGGCCCAACCGGAGTTCGCGCCCGCTCAACGGCGACCCTGATCTCGGTCTTTGGCGCCGGCCCAACCGGGCTGGCGCCAAAGCGTCCGGTGATTCCACCCTGCCGAGCACCGGCCCGCGACGGGGCAGCGGGCGAAGTCTCGATCGCCTATCGTCGCGACCGTGTCCACTCCCGCGAAGGTCTTCCAACTGATTTTCGTCGCGGTCGGTCTGTTGTTCATCGGCCTCGGCCTGCTCGGCATCGTCAGCAGCGGGGATCAACAGAAGTCGAACGCGCAATGGACCTGTGAGGCTGACTCGGACAGCCCGACCACCAGCAAGTGCAGGTCGGACGGCAGCGCAAACACAGACCTTGAGGCCGCACTCGGGTACGTGCTGGTCGGCATCGGCTTGGAAGCCGCCGCGGCAGCGCTCGCGGCTGGATCCCGTCCGCTGGCCAGGCCCGCCGTTCCGGCCGCCGCCATGGCGTACCCGGCCATGCAGCCCGGCCGTTCCGCGCCGATGGGACCGATGGCGACCGGACAGGCGCAGCCCGGCCCGATGCCGACCGGTCCGACGAGCGGCCCGCCAACTGGCCCCGGCTATCCCGCGTCCCCTCCACGGGCGCCCTGGTCGTCCTGACCGCCCACCGAGGGATTCGGAGCACTGATGAGAAGATCGCCATCGTCGAGACTTCGCGCTTTCACCGTGCTCGCCACGCTTGTGGGTACGGCCGTCGGCGGTTTCGCCGCGGCTCAGCCCGCCGCCGCCGGGCACAGCGCTGACTACGCGACCACGATTTCGCAACGCTACACGGATTCGCTCGATGCACATGCCTCGTTGACGCCCGGCACGGAAATTCCGCTGGGGTCATGGCGCGACGCGGACGGCAAGCATCACATGTCGCGGGTGTATGCGACATATGACCTGTCCGGCTTTGCCGGCAAGGAGGTCTTCACCGCGAACCTGTACGCGCATGAAGAAGAGGTGACCGACTGCGCGGAGCGGGACATCGAGGTGTGGATCACCTCACCAGTGAGCGACCCGACCTGGGCGGACCCGCCGGCCGAGCAGACCCTGATCGGCGCTGTGACGGGGTCTGGGTCATGCCCCGGGCTGCTCAGCAGGGACCTGACGGCGGCCGTCCAGCAGGCGTTGAACGCGGGCCAAACGAAGCTGGGCGTCGAATTACGGATACCCGCCGACCGCGAGGGCGACACCGCACGCGGCCGATGGCTGAACGTGCAGTACGGAGTGCGACTGACGATCGACTACAACACGCCGCCGGAGGTGCCCACGCAGCTCTCCGCCGGCCGACAGCAGTGCGGCACTCAGGCGCCCTATCCCTACCTGGCAACCCCGCAGCCCACGCTCGCGGCCAGGTTCGATGACGCCGATCCGAACGACAAGCTGACCGGATCGTTCGCCATCTGGCCGGTCGGGGATCCCGACGACCGGACGACCATCAACACGATCGGCCACATACCAAGCGGCGCGGCCAGCTTCGTGACGGTGCCGGCCGGTGTGATCACAGAAGACGGCACGTACGGCTGGCAGTCGCGGCTCAACGACGACACGGACACCTCGGACTGGTCGCAGACCTGCTACTTCACCGCCGACCTCACACCTCCGGCGAATCCGCCCGGCGTCACCTCGTCGAACTACCCCCAGGGTGGCTTCATCGACGGAGGCACCCCCGGACACTTCACCTTCACGGCGAACGGTGTCGACGACGTCATCGGGTACCAGTATTCCTGGGACAACTATCCAGGGGTGCCCTTGTCCTGTTCACCAACGGCGTCGGATCCGTCGAGCACGTCCGGCATAGTGGCGGCCGAAGGGCTGGGGGGCTCCGCCGTCGTGGACCTCTCACCGCCCGAGGCCGGCCCGAACGAGTTGTACGTCCGCAGCCTCGACCGCGCGTGCAACATATCGGACCTCACCCGGTACGACGTGCAGGTGCGGGACACCTCGCCGACCGTTCTGGCGTATAGCCAACCGGTGCTCGGTAAGCCGTTCACGCTGACCGTCAAGCCCAATCCGGCCGTCGCCCCGATAGTCAGCTATCGCTACCAGGTCAACAGTGATGACCCGCAAACGGTGGCGGCCAAAGATGACGGATCCGCCTCGATCACCTTCACCCCGTCATGCTTCTGCGGAGTCCTCTCGGTACAGGTCAGCAGCATCAGCGCGAACGGTTGGGTGAGTCCGCCAGGCCGCTACTACCATGACATCCTCAACGTCCCGGTCGTCAGTTCCGACATCTACCCTGACTACCTTGCGACCTGGCAGCCCGGAGGCGGCGTCGGGATCACCGGGCACTTCACCTTCGCTTCGCCGGTGGCCGGCACGGTGGCCTACCAGTACTCGATCGACTGGGGCGACACCCAAACCGTGGCGGCCGTTCCCGACGGAACGGCGACGATCGAGTGGACTCCGGACACCAGTGGCCCTCACGAAATCGATCTGTGGGCGGTCGATGCGAACGGCAACACGATCTCCGAACAGGGTACGTACGACGTCTACGTCACGGACCCTTCCTGATCGGCCTGGCCGACCCCCCATCGACATGACCGGCGGCGCCACCCTCCTTCGGGTGACGCCGCCGCTTCTCACCATCGCCTCGTGGGAGTCTTCAACTCGGTAAGGCCGGATCGGCGTACATGACGCGTGGGCTGCCGTCCCACGTCCACGAAGTCTGTGCTGGCTGGCCGTGCAGATCCGCGCGACCCGTCGCCCAGAGCAGTGTCGGCCATGGCTCGCCGGTCGACGACACGGCCGGAAAAAGCCGGCGCAGCGCACCCGCACACAGGTCGTCCGGCGGTGACCACGCGAGACCCAACCCCGCGGCAACGTCATGCATGTGGACCAGGACCTCGACTACGCCCATGGCGGCGAATCCGCTGACGTCAGAGGGTCCGTACGAGTGGAATGACTGCCGGCCGGGCGGCACGAAGCTCACCATGGCAGCCAGCATCGTGCCGCATGCCTCGAAGACCTTCACCAGTGCTGGCTGGCCCTCAGCCGGATCCACAAAGATCGTCAATGCTGGCCCGCCTTCGCGGCGTCGTTGCCATCCGAACGGGACATGGGTGGCCAGCGACGGATTCGACGGGCCGAGCTGGGCAGCGTACGTGAACAGGTCGTCGCTCATGTGCTCGACCGTCTCCCAGCAACTCCACTCCAACCCGCCGGCCGGCACGTGCCAGTCGAGTTCGATAGCCGTTTCAAGGGTTTCCCGGGCAAGCGTGACGGCCCGCGTGACGTCATTGGCGGTCATCCCATCATGATCGGACAGCGCGGCGCCGAAGGCGAGTCCCCATCCACGGCGCAAACAACGGCCACGCCACCCATCGGGTGGCGCCGCCGCTTCTGGTCCTCCAGGTGGAGGTACTGACCGCTTGCTTGAACCTCGCCGAGCCGATCGCCCGCTTGCACGTCGCGTTGGCTACGGCGGCAAAGGTGGACTAATCTCTTAGCTAAGGGAGGTGCCGATGTCCAGCGAGCCTGCGGCGCAGTTCAACATCCACGACGCCAAGACCAATCTGTCGCGCATCATTGAGCGCGTGGAGCACGGCGAAGAGATCATCATCAGTCGCGCCGGCACCCCGGTCGCCAAGGTCGTCCCGCTGACTCGGCGCGTCTCGCGGACCTCTCGCGGCTCCTTGGCGGGCAGACTCGTGGCCGCCAACGACTGGGACTCGCCCGACGTCAACGAAAGCATCGCGGCGGACTTCGGGCTGGCACCGTGAACCTGCTGCTGGACACCCATGTTGTGCTCTGGTGGCTGGCAGACGATCCCACCTTGGCGGATGACATCAAGGAAAAGCTCGACCACGACCCGAACGTGTATCTCAGCCCGGCCACGGTCTGGGAAGTCGCCATCAAGCAGGCAATCGGCAAGCTCCAGGAGCCAGCAGATCTTCCTGAACGCATCCGCGACAGCGGGTTCCGCGAACTACATATCACATCCGAGCACACCATCACGGCTGGCCGGCTGCCACCGATCCACCGCGACCCGTTCGACCGCTTGCTCATAGCTCAGGCGCAGTGCGCCGATCTGACCCTGGTCACCCGAGACGCCGCAATCATCAAATACGACGTCGCCACGTTGGCCGTGTGAGCGGACAAACATCAGCAATGCGTCGGCGACATCAGCGGACCATTATGAGGCGCGGTGCAGAGCGGGGTCCCGGCCGATGAAGGCGATCAGGCGGTCTACAGCGGGCGCGTCGGCGCCGACCTCGACTTCGTAACCGAAGGTTTTGCCCGGGCCTCGGTAGGCGGGCATGAGCATGCCGCGGGCCGTGTCGAGCGCCGCCTGCGCCTCCAGCTCGGTGTACGGCACCGGTTGGCCTGTCGCGACCGCGAGGTCCCAACCGTGCCCGACGCACTCGACCAGCACCATCCCGAGCACCATAGCGCCGGGCAGTTCGGACGACGTCATGCGCAGCGGCCGATCGGCAGCCCCGGCCCGGAACGCCGCGACCGCCTGCTCGCCCGCGGCGGCGAACTCGGCAGCCGGATCGACACCGCATCGGTATGAGTTCGGGTCGTCGTGGTAATCCACCCCGGCAGCCCGAGCGGCAAACATCCGCAGCCATCCGATCAGGTGATCGGTGAGAGTCGCCACGTCATAATCTGGGCACGGCGTCGGGAGCGCACGCTTCTCGGGCCGGATCCCGGCCAGGAGCGTCGTCGTCTTGTCGGTCACGGCGGCCAGATTGGCGGTGTCTGCGGGCATGAACATCCTCCTGGGAAGCGGTACCAGCAGCGATGCTAGGCGGAAGGTGACCGGCGGCGTTGAACAAACGCGCCAACCAGGGCAGGCGCGGCCGCCCGTGGAGAATTCGCGAGGCATCCTGCGTCCGCAGGAGAGCCTGCGCGCCTTCCGTCGGACCAGATCCGCGGTGCCCGGCCCACTCGAGGCCCACCTCGATTTGTTCTGGCACGTCGAGTGGGATCTACCGCGAGGGGTCGTCCACCACCAGCGGCTGTTGACCCTCCCGGCGGTCCACGTAGTGATCGAAGCGCAGGACGCCACGGTCATGGGTCCACTACGGCGGCCCTGGGTCCGCGATCTCAGTGGCCAAAGCTGGGTACTCGGTGTCATGTTCCGGCCGGGCGCGTTTCGGGACGTGCTCGGTGCGCCGATGAGCACGCTCACCGATCGCGGCGTCCCGATCGCGGAGGTATTCGGCCCGGCTGGTGAGGTGTTCGCCGCCGCCGTGCGGGAAGCCGTCACCGACGAGGAGCGCTTCGCCCAAGCGGCGGCGTTCTTCACGGATCGGCTGGCGGCACCGTCGGCCGAGCAGGTCGCCGCAACCGCTGCGGTCGAGCGCGTCATCGACGACCAGGCGATCGTGAGAGTGGCCGATCTGGCACGGGCGTGCCACTGGAGCATCCGGCAACTGCAACGACTGTTCGCGGACTACGTCGGAGTGACCCCGAAGTGGGCGATCCGCCGCTACCGGCTGGTCAACGCTGCCGAGCGAGTGGCCCGGCAGCGGGAGGTCCAATGGGACCTGCTCGCCGATGAACTGGGCTACAGCGATCAGTCGCACCTGATTCGGGACTTCACGAGTGTGATCGGCATGTCCCCGGCTCGCTACGCCGACGCCTGCCGTACGCCAACCGGAGGGCGTTCCGGGTGAGCGGCACCTTGCCGGAGCCTCCCACGCTCCGACCGCCACGGCGTTGAGCGACGCCTACTCGGCTCGCCGATGCCACGCACCGGGACGGGATCCGTCACGGAGCCCCCGTCAGTCCTACGGGTCCGCCCTCATTTGCGCCCGATTACGGGCGCCTATGCAGTCGCCAGCAACTCAGCGCAAACGGCGGCGGCGCCAGCCCAATTGGGCTGGCGCCGCCGCTTCTGGTCCTCCAGGTGGAGGTGCCGGGAATCGAACCCGGGTCCTCCGTCGCGTTGCCAGGGCTTCTCCGAGCGCAGCTCGCTGTGCCTCTACTCGGCCCCTCCGATCACGCGAGCGAGTCGGTGTGACGGGCCCAGTCGCGATTAATCTCACCGCACAGACCCCGCGACCGGATCTGCTTGGCCAGCCTTCTAACTGATGCCGGTTAACTAGGCCGAAGGCCCTCCTAGACCGACAGCGACGTCACTCGCCTCAGGCGGCGAGGGCGTACGCAGCGCGACTGTTCTTGGCGCTTATTGGTTTCCGACGACGATTTTCGAGACGACGTCGGCTTCCTCGGCTCGCTTCCCCTGCCTCAGCAAACGTAGTCGAAACCTGTCACCCCCTGGTCACATGCGTGCCACTCGACACGCACCTAAGCCTAACGCCTGGGCCCCGAAGATTCATTCCGGATATCCCCCGCCGGCGGAGACCTCCGAGCCGGGCACCGGGATCGGCACCGGACCCGACCGGGCATAACGCCCAGCGGGGACGGAATCAGCAGGACCCGCCGTTGATCGAGCAGCTGGTCGGGGTCGGCGCCGAACCCCAGTTGCTGCCCTCCATCGTGAAGGTGAAGCTCGTCGAGCCGCCCGGCGACACCGTGCCGCTGTAGGTGAAGACCACGCTGTGGTTCGAGCCCGAGCTGGCGCGGACGTCCCGCGTGGACATGGTCAGAGTGCCCGATCCGGAGAACGTCACCACGAGCGTCCAGCCCTTGGCCGCCGTCCCGCCGCGGTTCGTAATCGTGTACTTCCCCTTGTACGAGTGGTGATCGCTGCTGACCTTCTGGTACTGCGCCGCCAGCCGGGCCGGCTGCGCGGGTGGTACGGCCGAGGTCGTGGGCGGATGGGTCGGCACCGTGGTGGCCGGCCGGTCGCCTCCGGGCGGAGGCACCGGGCGACGATTCGAAGTCGGGCTCAGGCCGGGGCTCGCGGTGACGCTCCCCCCGGTCGTCGACGGTACGGACGCGGAGAGCACCGGACTCGCGGTAGACGCGCCACCTGCCGGCGTCACGACGATGTCGAGCATTCCGCCGGCGGTGGACGACAGGCTCGGCGGATCCACCCGCAGCGCGGTGATCTCCGGGTCTGACCGCCGGTTCACTGTCCAGACCAGCGCGCTGAGCATGACTGTGGCGACAACTGCCACCAGGACGGCGATCCGCACCGGCGCCTTGGAGCGCTCGCGCTCGGGCTCATCCAGAGGTACCCGCGACAGCAGGACCGTCTGGTCCTGAGACGGCAGCTCGGCCGGCCAGGTCCGCTCCACTTCGGAGCGAATCTCGGCGAGTACCGGCGCCAGCACCTGCGTCTGGTCGACGTCCGCCTGGGTAGGCCGCTCCGCGTCGGGAGCGTTGTGCTTGCCCACGGGTAGTTTCCCTCCCTGACGCGGTGCCGCCGGCGGGAACGGGTACCGGTCTAGCCCATACCCTTGGCGCGCCGGCCCATCGCCCGGCTGATCTCCCGGTCGGCGTCCCGCTTTGCCAGGTCCTGGCGCTTGTCGTAGGACTTCTTACCGCGCGCCAGACCCAACTCGACTTTCGCCCAGCCGTCAGCAAAGTAGAGGGAGAGCGGCACCAGGGTCAACCCGGTCTCCTGCAGCTTGCCGAGCAGTCGAGTGATCTCGAGCCGTTTGAGCAGGAGCTTGCGGGTGCGGCGCGGCTCGTGGTTGGTCCAGGAGCCCTGGATGTACTCGGGGATGTGCATCCCGTACAGGTAGATCTCGCCGTCTTTCTCCTGGGCGAACGCGTCCACCAACGAGGCCCGCCCCAGGCGCAGCGACTTGACCTCGGTACCCGTCAGAGCCAGACCCGCCTCATACGTATCGAGGATGGCGTAGTCGTGGCGCGCCTTCCGGTTGGACGCGACGATCTTGCGGCCCTTTTCCCGCGGCATTCCGACTCACCTCCCTGACTTCTTGGCCCAGCCCGACCGCCCGAATGGACCGCGACCTCACGAGTGGGTGCGACTGGGCGGATTGGTGCGACCGGCAATGCTACCGGATCTGACCACCTAGTCGTCCAACAAGTTAGCCCGCCGGTTCATGCCCTCGATGAGCCGGCGCCACGGTGTCGGTAGCTGTCCGGAGCCGGGTGGGACCGGTAACGTACGGGCGACGCCGGGGTCCTGCGGCGAGTTCCCTAGCAAGGAGGCCACATGTCCTACGAGGCTGTCGGGCTGTTGCCCACCGGCGCGCAGATCGTGCTGCGGGTCCCCCTTGTCCTCCTGGGTATCGCGGGCCTGGTGCTCGCCGTGATCAGCAGGCCGCGCCTCGGCGGCAGGGCCGCCATACTCGGCGCGATGGGCGGCGCGGCATTCGCCCTCGACGCGATCCTCAACATCATCTGGATCGCGATGAGCGAGCATATCTATCGGTCGGAGTCGACGTCGACGGTCGCCGCCTGGCTCGACTTCTACAACGTGACCGACGTCGTGCTGCTCGCCGCCGCCATGACGCTGCTGGCCGTCGCGTTCACCGGCCGCGGGCCCGGTGGAGAACCGCGACCGCTGCTCGGCGCTCCCGCGGGTCCGGGCGGCTACACCGGGTACCCGCCGCCGCCCCCTCCGTACCAGCCGACGGCCCAGCCCCAGCCGCCGGCCCAGCCGCTGTCGCCGTACTCGCCGCCGACCTGGCCCAACCAGGCCGCTCAGCAGCCGCCGATCGCGCCTCCGCAGCCGGCCGCACAGCCGCCGGCATTCACCCAGCCCGGGTACCCGCCGCCCTCGTACGCAGCGCCGAGCCAGCCGCAGCCGACCTATCCACAACAGACGTACCCGCAGCAGACGTACCCGGCGGCCGAGGCGCCGACGTACCACGTGCCCTCGGCGCCACCACACTCGGCGCCGCCGGCGCACCCACACTCGGCACCGCCGGCGCCCCCGGAGCCTCCGCACTCCGCTCCGCCGGCGCACCACTCATAAGTCGGAGCCCTGCGGATTCAATCAGCCAAGCCGAACCACGGGACGCGTCGCGGCGCGTCCCGTGGTTTTTTATGAGCGTGAGAAGGCGTCGGTCCTTCGTGGGGCACCCCTCGCGGATGGCCTCTCGCGAGCCGACGTTCCGCGGGCGTCGGCCGGCGGTCTTTCCCGCGATGCGGCCTGCCAGAGATGATGCGGCTTACCCGAGACGCGCGATCGTGCCCGAGATACGGGAATGGCTCCCGGGCACGACAGCCCAGGAGCCATTCCGCGAAGGGTCGGCCCGGTCCGGGTGGGACCGGTCGTGGTCCTTACTTCTTGATGTAGAACCGCAGGGTTACCCAACCGGTCACGCCACTGATCACCGCTCCGATGCCGAGCAGGATCGGGATCATTATGTAGATCCGCGACCACGGCGCCGGTGTCAGCAGTGACGCGAGCGATTTCAGCGAACCGTCGATCAGGAATATCTTGCCGACGACCATCGCGGCCGAGGCGATGATGGCGCCGATGATGCCGGCGAACATCGCCTCCAGGACGAATGGCGACTGGATGAACCAGTTCGACGCGCCGACGAGCTTCATCACCGCGACTTCTCGCCTGCGGCTGTACGCGGCGACCTGGATCGTGTTACCGACCAGCAGGAGGGCGGCGAGTCCCTGCACCAGCGCGATGACCAGCGCCAGGTTCTGTGCGGCGCCGAGCACCCCGAACACCTTTGACAGCAGCGTGCTCTGGTCGACGATCTCGTCGATCCCGGCCTTGCCCTTGTACTCCGCCGCAACCTGGTTGTACTGCTTCGGGTTCTTCAGCTGGATGCGGTACGACTCGGGCAGCGCGTCCTTCTTGGTCGCGGCGATCAGGTCGGGCGCGTCCTTGAACTGCTGCTGGAACTTGTTCCAGGCTTGTTCCTTGGTCTCGTGGATGACCGGCTGCTTGATGAGCGGGTCAGCCTGGAGCTGACCGGCCAGGTCGTCCCGTTGCTGGGTCGAGATGTCGTCCCGCAGGAAGATGGAGACCTGGACCTTGTCGAAGTAGTAGCCCTTCATGCTGTCGATCTGTTGGTACAGGATCAGGCTGGCGCCAAGCATGGTGAGCGACACGGCCATCGTGATGATCATGGCGACGGTCATCGTGACGTTACGCCACAGGCCGACCATGACCTCCGACAGGATGTATTTCGCACGCACCGGAGTTCTTGTCCCTTCGGGTCAGCCGTAGACACCGCGCGGCTGGTCCCGCACGATCTTGCCACTCTCGATTTCCACGACACGGCGGCGCATCTGGTTCACGATGTTCGAGTCATGGGTGACCATCACGACGGTGGTGCCTGTCCGGTTGATCCGGTCGAGCAGTCGCATGATTTCGATCGACGTGTCCGGGTCGAGGTTTCCGGTGGGCTCATCGGCGAGCAGGATCAGCGGACGGTTCACGAATGCCCTCGCTACCGCCACACGCTGCTGCTCACCGCCGGACAGCTCGTGCGGGTACCGGTGCTCCTTGCCGCCCAGGCCGACGAGTTCGAGGACCTCGGGCACCACCCGGCGCGCGACACCCTGCGACTTGCCGATCACTTCGAGTGCGAAGGCGACATTCTCGTACGCGGTCCGGTTCGGCAACAGCCGGAAGTCCTGGAACACGCAGCCGATCTGGCGTCGGAACGCGGAGATTTTCCAGGAACGCAGGGCGGTGACGTCCCTGTCCGCGACGACGACCCGACCCTTGTTCGGCTGGATCTCGTGCAGCAGCAGCTTGATGATGGTGGACTTGCCGGAGCCGGATGGTCCGATGAAGAAGACGAAGTCACCCTTCTCGATCGAGACCGACACGTCGTCGAGCGACGGCCGCGAGGCTTTCGGGTACGTCTTGGTCACATGCTCGAGCCGAATCACGGCTCCGCAGTCTACGCGGTGTAACTAAAACGCCAAGTGCGACAGAGGGCGGTACGCTCCTTTTACCGTGAATCGCGGAGAAGATTCCGCTAGGCGTTTGGCACGAGAACGCACCGGCCTGAAGTCATATCTTCCAGACAGGGATTCAGGATTCGTGAGAACAGCTCACAGCTGCCGGTGCACGGACCAACCGCACCAGTCCCGCAATCCGGGAGATCCTCAACTACCGCCCGCACACTCGTCATCATCGATGCGTGGCCTCGACCGGCCCGATTGCCCTGTTCATTGAAGGGAACCGTACGGTCGACACGCACACCACGACGACGTCACGCTGTTCGGATCCGGTCACGGACCGCTACCCCGCAAGCTTCGCCACCGACCGGGAACGGGTTCGGACCACCCTCCTGGGTTGTCCGCGGGCATTCCGCACAGCTACCCGCGCACCGGCCCGCATACTGATCCGGCGAGGGCGTCCCGCACGCGAGGTAAGCGAACCTGCCAAGGAACTGGTATCGGCATGAGTGGAATCGTGGTCCTGTCGGGAGATCCGCACCCCGATTCGCGTACCGCCCGGCTGGCGACCGGCATCGGTACGAGTACCGCACAGCTGATCGGCGCGCGCCCGCCCGAGGTGATCGACCTCGCCGAGTACGGTTACCGGCTGCTGGTACCCGAGGCCGAGGAAGTGTCCCGCGCGATCGAGAACGTACGCGACGCCGACCTGCTGGTGATCGCCACGCCCACGTACAACGGCACGTTCAGCGGCGTATTGAAGGTGTTCCTCGACTGCTTCCCGTCCGACGGGCTCGCCGGCCGGCCGGCGTTGAGCGTGGTCGTCTCAGCGACCCCGGGGCGCGCCGAGGTCGCGGAGGGCCACCTGCACGCGCTGCTGGCTGAGATGGGCGCGACCACACCGGGGCCGGGCCTGGCGGTGGCCGAGGATCAGTTGGTACAGCCGGACGTGCTGATCACCGGGTACCTGGACCGGGTACGCGGTGCCCTGGGCGTGCCGGCCCACTGAGCCCGCGCCCGTCTCCGGGGCGCCGGGACGCGACCCGGGTCAGCGGCGATCTGGATCAGCGGCTCAGCGGGGCTGCCAGGCCGAGTGGTCGGCGATCAGCCGCCGGACGTGGGCGGGTAGCCGCCCCCGGGCGACTTCGGCCAGGCTCACCTCGTCGAGTACCCGGCGCACCGCCGCCCGTACGGCGACCCACAGCTCCTGGAGATGCACCGCCGTACCCGCGTATCGGGTCTCCTCCGGCCGCAGCCCGCGGACCCCGGCCAGCGGCCCGTCGACCGCCCGGAGCACGTCACCGACCGCGATCTCGGACGGCGGCCGGCTCAGCGTGTAGCCGCCGTCCACCCCCCGGGTGCTCTGCACCAGGCCGGCACGCCGCAGGTCGGCGAGGATGGTCTCGAGGAACTTCCGGGGCATCTCCTGCTCGGCGGCCAGCGCCTGAGCCGAGAGAGTCCGCGGGTGAGCCGCCGCAAGCTCGACCGCGGCCCGTACCGCGTAGTCGCCGCGAGCCGAGATCTGCACGTCAGTGCGCCTCCAGCTCACGCTGCTTGCGCCAGCGGATGCCCGCCTCGATGAACGAGTCGATCTCGCCGTCGAACACGGCCGACGGGTTGCCGGTCTCGTACTCGGTACGGAGATCCTTCACCATTTGGTACGGGTGCAGAACGTACGAGCGCATCTGGTCGCCCCAGGAACCGGCCACGTCACCCCGGATCGCGTCCATCTTGGCCTGCTCCTCGGCCCGCTTCAGCGCCAGCAGCTTGGCCTTCAGCACGCCCATCGCGGTCGCCTTGTTCTGCAGCTGGGAGCGCTCGTTCTGGCAGGAGACCACGATCCCGGTCGGCAGGTGAGTGATCCGGACGGCCGAGTCGGTCGTGTTGACGCCCTGGCCACCCGGCCCGGACGACCGGTACACGTCGACGCGCAGGTCGTCCTCGGGGATCTCGATGTCGTCGGTCTGCTCGACCACCGGGACCACCTCGACCGCCGCGAAGCTGGTCTGCCGGCGGCCCTGGTTGTCGAACGGGCTGATCCGGACGAGCCGGTGGGTACCGCCCTCGACGGACAGGGTGCCGTACGCGTACGGATGCTTGACGGCGAACGTGGCCGACTTGATCCCGGCCTCTTCGGCGTAGCTGGTGTCGTACACGTCGGCCGAGTATCCGTGCCGCTCGGCCCACCGCAGGTACATCCGGAGGAGCATCTCGGCGAAGTCGGCCGCGTCCACGCCGCCGGCCCCGGACCTGATGCTGACCAGCGCCTCCCGCGAGTCGTACTCCCCGGACAACAGGGTACGGATCTCCAGCTCGTCGATGGCCTTGGTCAGCGCGCCGATCTCGTTCCCGACCTCGGCGAGGCTGGACGGATCGTTCTCTGACTCGGCCAGCTCCAGGAGCACCCCGGCGTCGTCGAGCCGGCCGCGCAGCCGCTCGATCCGGTTCAGCTCACCCTGGACATAGGACAGCTTGGACGTGATCTGCTGCGCCCGGGCCTGGTCGTCCCATAGGTCGGGGGTAGCGGCGACGGCCTCCAGCTCGGCCTTGTCCTTGCGCATCTTGTCGAGGTTGAGCACGGTCTCGATGTTGCGCAGGGTGTTATCGAGGCTTTTGAGCTGGTCGGCGTATTCGGCAGCGGTCACGGCTGTTAAGGGTACTGTCACCGGGGCCCGATCTGCTCATGCGGTTCCGACTGGTCCTGCTCGGCGCGTCTACCGCCACGACCCAGACCAGTCGCCGGATCAGCCGGGCCGGCAAGACTTGATCAGCCGTGACCGCATCGCCGATGGGCTACTTGGCCGGCGCGCTCTTGAGCCAGCTGAGGGCGGCCCGGTGGTACCCGACCGCGAACTCCAGGGCGGCCGCACCATGATCGTCGCCGTCGCGCTTGAGCTCCTTGACCGCCTCGCGGGCCTCGTTCAGCGCCATCGTGTGGTACTCCGTCGCCTGCGCGTACGCCGTCTTCAGCTGACTCGCCGACTGGTACTTGCCGAACGCCGCCCGCAACGCGACCGGGCTGCGTACCGCCTCCCGGGTCGGCTCCTCGGCCAGCCACTTCGTGAATGCCCGCTTCCCAGCCGGAGTGATCGAATACGGTTGACTGGACCGGGCACCCGGCTTGCCGAGCTTCACGTAGCCCGCCTCCGCCAGAGCCGGCAGCTCCCGGTAAACCTGACTGCGGGTCATCGACCAATATGCACCCAGTCGTTTCTGCGCCGCGGTCATCAGCTGTCCGCCAGTCATCGGGCCATCGTGCAGCAGACCCAGCAGGGCCGCCGCGGTTGCGTTCACTCCAGTTTCCGCCATGTCCCCTACGCTGCCACTCCATCACCTTGTAGTCCAGGATTTCCCCACAATTGCTCCATTGTGCACTGTCCCCGGAGGACAGTCCGGTGTGGACACTGGAGGCCGGCGGACGGAAAACCCCGGCCGTGGCCAGGCAAGAGGCGATCGCGAACCCACGTCCGGCCCGATCGCGCGTGACCGCGCGGTGACAGACCGTATGTCTTGACGCCGTAAGGGGCGGAGCCCTACCCTAGATATTAGTTAGGAATACTTTCTAACAGTTGACCCACGGCAGCCCGACCGACAACAGAGCCCCACCCCGGATGGCGGCGACCGATTCCCGCGCGAGGCATTGCGTTCCGCGGGCTAAGGCATGTCCAATAGGGCCGCCCGGGACTGGAGCCTGAGAATGAAGATCGCTGTTGTCGGTGGCGGATCGACGTACACGCCCGAACTGGTCGACGGTTTCGCGCGCCTGTTTCCCGATGTCACCGAATTGGCGCTGGTGGATCCGGCCCGCGATCGGCTGGACGTGGTCGGACCGTTTGCCCAACGGATATTCGGCGCGTACGGACACCAGGGCCGGGTCACCTACACCGAGGATCTGGACGCCGGTCTCGCCGACGCCTCGGTCGTCGTCATCCAGCTCCGGATCGGCGGCCAGCAGGCCCGCATCTCCGACGAGACCTTCCCGCTGGAGTGCGGCTGCGTCGGCCAGGAGACGACCGGTGCCGGTGGGCTGGCCAAGGCACTGCGCACCGTACCCGTGGTCCTCGACGTCGCCGAGCGGGCCCGGCGGCTTTCCGCACCGGACGCCTGGATCATCGACTTCACCAACCCGGTCGGCATCGTCACCCGTGCCCTGCTCGACGCCGGCCACCGCGCGATCGGCCTGTGCAACGTGGCGATCGGCTTTCAACGCCGGTTCGCCGCCATGCTCGACGTCGATCCGGCCTCGGTCATCCTGGACCACGTCGGGCTCAACCACCTGACCTGGGAGCGGGCCGCCTACGTGTCCGATGTGGACAGACTGCCCGAGCTGATGGGCGCGCACCTGAAGGAACTGGCCGACCATCTCGACATGCCGGTCGACGTGTTGTCCACATTGGGCAGCGTGCCGTCCTACTACCTGCGCTACTTCTACTGTCACGACGAGGTCGTCCGGCAGGAGCGGGGCCAGCAGACGCGGGGCCAGAAGGTCGCCGAGATCGAGGCCGAGCTGTTGCGCATGTACGCCGACCCGAACCTGTCCACCAAGCCGGAACTGCTCGGGCAGCGGGGCGGTGCGTTCTACTCCGAGGCCGCCGTCGGGCTCATCGCGTCGTTGCGCTCCGACGACGGTACGGTTCACTCGGCCAACGTCCGCAACCGTGGCCACCTGCCGTTCCTGTCCGACGACGCGGTCATCGAGGTCAGCAGCCGGGTCGGTCGCGACGGCGCGGTACCCATCCCGACCGCCCCCGTCGGGCCACTGATGTCCGGACTCATCGCCCACGTCAGCGCGTACGAGGAGCTGGCCGTGGCGGCGGCCGTCCACGGTGGACGGTCCCGGGTGTACCAGGCGATGCTGGCGCACCCGCTGATCGGCCAGCACGAGAAGGCCGAGGTGCTGACCGACAGGCTGCTCGCCGTGAACGCGGCACACCTGGCGTGGGCGCGATGACCGAGCACGGCGGCGTGGCGGCCGGAGAGCAGCTGTACGTCGCGATCGACGGGGGAAACTCGAAGACTCACGTGGTCGTCGGGTCGACCGGCGGCCGGCTGCTCGGTTTCGCGCACGGCCCCACGTCGTCCCCGCACCACATCGGCGTACCGGGCACCTTGGCGCTGCTCGACTCGCTGGTACGACAGGCCGTCGCCCAGGCCGGACTGCCACCGGACACGGTGCTGTCCCGCGCCGACGTGTACCTGGCCGGAGTCGACCTGCCGGTCGAGGTCGACACGCTGTCCAAGGCCATCGGACAGACCGGTTGGGCCGCCGAGTACCGGGTGGACAACGACCTCTTCGCGCTGCTGCGCGCGGGTACCGTCGCGCCCGACTCGGTCGTCGTCACCTGCGGCGCCGGCATCAACTGCCTGGGTCGGCGGCTCGACAGCCGGGTCGCGCGCTTCCTGTCGCTGGGTGAGATCAGTGGCGACTGGGGCGGCGGTCACCACCTGGCCATGCTGGCGCTGTGGCACGCCGCACGCGGTGAGGACGGGCGTGGCCCCGCCACCGCCCTGACCGCCGTGGTGGCGGAGCACTTCGGGCGCTCGACGGTCGAGGAGGTGTCGACCGGGCTGCACCTCGGCGAGTTGGCGCGGGAACGCGTCAACGAGCTGTCCCCGGTGCTGTTCGCCGTCGCGGACGCCGGCGACGCCGTGGCCCGCTCGGTGGTCGCCCGGCAGGCCGAGGAGGTCGTCGTGATGGTGGCCGCCGCGGCCCGCCGGCTGGAGTTGCTGGACCTACCGCACACGGTGGTACTCGGCGGATCCGTCCTGGCCGCCCGGCACCCGCTCCTGCACAACGCGGTGATCGAGGGCATCACGGCGCTCGCACCGCGGGCGGACATCGTCGTCCTGTCCGACCCACCGGTGGCCGGTGCGGCGCTGCTGGCCATGGACGCGCTCGCTCCGGCCGACCCGGTCGCCGAGGCGGCGCTGCGCGAGGCCGTGCGTACCGCCGCCCTGGCCGGCTCCGTCGCCGCCACGAGCGCCTGACCGCCAAGCGGCCGGCGCGCCCGCGGCGGCGACGGCACGAGCCGGGACCGCCCGGCCGGGTCACAGGCGGCTGCGCAGCTCCCACAGCTCCGGGTAGAAGCGCAGCTCGATCCGCGAACGCAGGTACGCGCCGCCGGCCGAACCGCCGGTACCCGCCTTCGTGCCGATCTGCCGCTCGGCCATCAGCACGTGCCGGGCCCGCCACAGCGACCACGCCTGATCGTGGTCGACCAGCGCCTCGGCCAGGTCCCACAGCGGCCCGAACCTGGTCCGGTCCCGGGCGATCTCGACGTACGCGGCGAACCGCTGCTCCTCGGTGTCGACCGCGAAGCCGGCATGGCGCAGTACGGCCAGGTACCCGTCCCACAGCGACGGCTCCGCCAGCCGCCGCTGCAGCCGCTCCCGCTCGGTGTCGGTGAGCCCCCGGAAACGGTTCAGGTACCCGGGGTCGCGCAGCCCGGACAGGAACTCGATCTCGCGGAACTGGGCGGACTGGAAACCCGACGCCGGGGCCAGTTTGTTCCGGAATGCCAGGAAGTCCTGCGGCGTCATAGTGTCGATCACGTCGACCTGTTTGATCAGTAGGTCCTCCACCGAGCGGGCGCGGGCCAGACGCACCCGGGGCAGGTACGACTCGCCGGCAAGCATCCGGTCACGGGCGTCGGTCAGCTCGGCGAGCAGCAGTTTGAACCAGAGCTCGTAGACCTGGTGGATGGTGATGAACAGCAGCTCGTCGTGCGCTGGCGGGACGGACTCGGCGACCTGCTGATCGAGCAGGTCCGGCAGGCGCAGGTAGGCGCCGTAGGTGAGCAGGCCGCCCTGCTCACCGAATCGTGGATCGGTCACGCCGCCACGCTAGCCGGCGTCTCGTCCACGCAGACCGGGCGGCTGTCACCTCTCCT
>NZ_BONZ01000009.1 GCF_016862975.1 Rugosimonospora africana | reverse complement strand
CCCGCCGCTTGACCGGCCCGCCCAAAGACCAGGCGGGCCTGGCGGCGCTAGCCTGGCTATCCGTGACCTCCACGCTGTCCCGCTGGCTGCGGACCCTGGGACCGGATCGGCTGGCCGCGCTGCTGGCCCGCCGGCCGGAGACGCTGACCGAGCCGGTCCCCCGCCACCTCGGCGAACTGGCCGGCCGGCTGCAGGGGCGGTTCGGGGTGGCCGAGGCGTTCCAGTCGGTACCGCTGCCCGCCCTGCAGATACTGGAGACCGTGCACGCGTACGGCTGCCGGACCAGGGCGCAGCTCGCCGAACTGCTCGGCGAGGACGGGCTGGACGACGCCCTGGCGGCGCTCGCCGACCGAGCGCTGGCCTGGGAGTACGACGGCCGGCTGTCGGTGGCCGGCGAGGTGGCCAGCGGGATCGGGTACCCGCATCGTCTCGGGCCCGGAGCCGCCGAGCTGCTGGCCCAGCGCACGGTGAGTGACCTGCGCGGCATCGCGGCGCAGCTGGACCTGCCCGACCCGCCGATGAAGAAGAACCTGATCGCCGCGTTGGCCGCGTTCTACGGCGACGCCGACCGGATCCGCGCGCTGACCGGCCGCGCGCCGGCCGAGACCCGGGAGATCCTCGACGCGCTGGCCTGGCACGGCCCGTTGCTCGGCGCCCCGGCGACCGGCTACGGCGGCCCGGCCGGGTCTCGCCACCACGGGCCGGAGGCGTGGGCGGTGCACCACGGACTGCTCGTCCCGGACGGCTGGCAGCAGCTGGTCATGCCGCGCGAGGTCGCGTTGGCGCTGCGCGGTCCGGACTGGCGGCCGCCGTTCGACCCCTGGCCGCCGAGCCCGGCGGCGAGGCCGGTGTCCGCCGAGGCGGTCGCCCGGGAGGCGGCGGCCGCGGCGGGCGCGCTGGTCGACCAGGTCAACGCGCTGCTGGCCGCCGGGCCGATCGCCCGGCTGAAGGCCGGCGGGGTGGGCACCCGGGAGCAACGCCGGCTGGCTCGGCTGATCGGTGCCGACGAGGCGGGGGTACGGCTGGCCATCGAGCTGGCCTCGACCGCCGGGCTGCTGGCCAGCACCCCGGACGAGGTGCTTCCCACCGAGGCGTACGACCAGTGGGCCGCCGCCGAACCGCCGGAGCGCCTGCCCCCGCTGCTGGTCGCCTGGTACCGGCTGACCGCGGCGCCCTGGCAGGACGGTGCGGCGCTGGCCCGCGACCCGATCGGCCGGCTCATGCCGGACCTGCGGCTGGAGCTGATCGCCGCGGCCGCCGCCCTGCCGCCCGACCAGGGCGTGGCCGACGAGTCGTACCTGACCGACGCGGTGCGCTGGCGGGCTCCGGTGCTGGCCGGGTCGTTCGAGGAGCCGGGTGAGTTCATCGGTCCGCTGTGGACGGAGGCGGCCCGGCTCGGGTTGGTGGCGCACGGCTCGCTGACCCCGCTCGGCCGGGCACTGGTCGCGCTGGACGCCGACGCGCTGGGGCGGGCCGCCCGGTCGCTGCTCGACTCGGCCACCGAGACCGCGATCTTCCAGGCCGACCTCACCGCCGTGGTACCCGGCACGCCGGGCGCCGCGCTGGCCCGGCTGCTGGACAGCGCGGCCGACCGGGAGTCCCGGGGTACGGCGTCGACGTGGCGATTCACGGCCGGCTCGGTACGCCGGGCCCTGGACACCGGACAGACGGCGACCGAGTTGCTGGACGCGTTGCGTACGGCTGCCAGCGGCGGAACCCTGCCACAGCCGCTGGAGTACCTGTTGACCGACGTGGCCCGCCGGCACGGGCAGCTACGGGTACGCACGGTCGGCTGTGTCCTGCACGCCGGCGACCCGGCCATCCTGGCCGAGCTGCTGGCCAGCCGCGCACTTGCCGGGCTGGGGTTGCGTGAGCTGGCCCCGACCGTACTGAGCAGCGCCGCCTCGCGCAGGGACACGCTGGAGGCGCTGCGCTCCGCCGGGTACGCGCCGGTGGGCGAGGACTCCTCGGGCGAGCCGCTGGTGGAACGGGTGGACCGGCGCCGGGCGGCGGCCTCGCCCCGGCAGCGTGCGGTCCGGCGGATGGCGGCCGGCGACCTCGCCGACCCCGCCGAGCTGGCGAAAGCGCTGCTCGACGCGCCGGAGCCGGCCGAGTCGGGCGCCGCGCGGGCGCCCGGCGGGCAGCGGCACGGCACCGTCACGGTGGTGGACTTCGGGCAGCCGGCCGCCCCCGAGGCGACGAACACGATGGCGGTGATTCAAGCCCGGGCGACCGCGCTCGACGAGGACGAGCAGCGCCTGCTGGCGCACGCGATCGACTCGGGCGGCGCGGTACGCATCGCGTACGTCGACGGAGACGGGCGGTCGACGGTCCGCGTGATCGAGGAGATCGAGCTGGCCGGCGGGGCGATCGAGGCGTGGTGCCGGCTGCGCGAGGACGAGCGGATGTTCATGCTGAACCGGATCGAGGCCGTGGCACCAGCCTGAGCGGAGCCGGAGCCGGGTTGTGGCGGAGGCGAGCACAGGCAACGAAGATCAGCCTGATTGAGCGGAGCCGGAGCCGGGTTGTGGCGGAGGCGAGCACAGGCAACGAGGATCAGCCTGCCTGATCCAGTTCAGGTTCACCGTTTGTGGTCGAGGACCAGCTTGCCGAACACTTCGCCCGACTCCAGGTGCTCGAACGCCCGGCGCGCGTCGGAGAACGGGTACACCGAGTCGATGATCGGCCGTACCCCCTCGGCGGCGCACAGCGCGAGCAGCGCGGCGAGTTCGTCGCGGGTACCCATCGTGGAGCCGAGGATCTCCAGCTGGAGGAAGAACACCCGGCGCAGGTCGATGTTCGCCAGGTGCCCGGCGGTCGCGCCGGAGACCACGATCCGGCCGCCCTGGTTCGCGCACTTGAGGGAGTGCTCGATGGTCGGCGCCCCGACTGTCTCGATCACCACGTCGACCCGCTCCGGCAGCCTGGCGCCCGGCTCCACCGCGGTGCCGCCGAGGGTCGCGATGCGCTCCCGCTTCTCCGGGTCGCGACTGGTCGCGTACACCCGGGCACCCATCGCCGTGCCGAGCACGATCGCGGCGGTGGCCACTCCCCCGCCGCCGCCCTGGACCAGCACCGATCCGCCGTCCGGCAGCCGGCCCCGCACGCGCAGCATCCGGTACGCGGTCAGCCACGCCGTCGGCAGGCAGGCCGCCTCGGCGAAGGACAGCTCGGCCGGCTTCGGAACCAGGTTGCCCCGCGGCACCCGAACCCGCTCGGCCAGTGTCCCCGGGTATTTCTCCGACAGCAGGGTGCGGCGCGGGTCCATGGTCTCGTCGCCGTACTCCCGCGACCCGATCACCGCGTGGACCACGACCTCGTTGCCGTCCGGGTCCACGCCGGCCGCGTCGCAACCCAGCACCATCGGCAGCCGGTCGGCGGGCAGCCCGACGCCGCGCAACGACCACAGGTCGTGGTGGTTGAGCGAACTGGCCCGGACCTCGACGGTCACCCAGTCCTCGGGCGTCGCCGGCTCCAGTTCGCCGACGGTCAGCCCGGCGAGTGGGTTGTCTGGATCGATCGCGGACGCGTAGGCGGCGAGCATTCTCGGACGCTAGCAGTACCGCTCGCCCGCCGCCCGGTGAAGAACCTCACGCCTGCCGGATGACGCCGTCCCTGACCGCCGCCTTCGCCACCGCGGTCGCGACCGCCGGCGCCACGCGCGGGTCCAGCGCGGCCGGCACGATCGCGTCCGGACGCAGGTCATTGGCCACCACGGCGGCGATCGCGTCGGCCGCGGCCAGCTTCATCCCCTCGGTGATCCGGGTCGCGCCGGCATCCAGCGCACCCCGGAACACACCCGGGAACGCGAGCACGTTGTTGATCTGGTTGGGGTAGTCGCTGCGCCCGGTGGCCACCACCGAGGCGTACCGGGCGGCGACCGCCGGTTCGACCTCCGGCGTCGGGTTGGCCAGCGCGAAGATGATCGCACCCGGTGCCATGCCGGCCAAGCCCTCTTCCGCGATCGAACCGCCGGACAGTCCGATGAACACGTCCGCACCGCGCAGCGCCTCGGCGATTGCGCCGGTACGGCCGGTGCCGTTGGTGATGGAGGCGAGCTCCAGCTTGGCCCCGGCCAGCCCCTCGCGTCCACTGTGGATGATGCCGCGCGAGTCGCAGACGATGACGTTCGCGGCCTGGACGCCGCCGGCGATCAGAATCTTGGTGACCGCGACCCCGGCCGCGCCCGCACCGCTGATCACCACGCGCAGGTCACCGAGCTTGCGGTCGAGCAGTTCGGCCGCGTTGCGCAGCGCGGCGAGGACCACGATCGCGGTGCCGTGCTGGTCGTCGTGGAACACCGGGATGGGCAGCGCCTCGTCCAGCCGGCGCTCGATCTCGAAGCACCGGGGTGCGGAGATGTCCTCCAGATTGATCCCACCGAACGAGGGCGCCAGGGCGGTCACCGTCGCCACGATCTCGTCGATGTCCTGCGTGTCCAGGCAGACCGGTACCGAGTCCACACCGCCGAACTGCTTGAACAGCACCGCTTTGCCCTCCATGACCGGCATCGCGGCACGCGGTCCGATGTTGCCCAGGCCCAGGACGGCGCTGCCGTCGGTTACCACCGCGACAGTGTTGGCCACCCAGGTGAACGTGTTGACGAGCGACTCATCGGCGGCGATCGCCCGGCACACCTCGGCCACTCCCGGCGTGTACGCCAGGGAGAGGTCGTCGCGGGTGGTCAGGGGCACGGTCGCGGTGATCGCCATCTTGCCGCCGCGGTGAAGTTCGAAAACCGGTTCCTGGTACATCGGTAACCCCTCAATGCTTCGTCGCGTTGGGTTTTCGCCGACGGCGCTTACGGTTTGGCCGGCGGCCGCCGGGCCAGCACTGTCGGCCGACGTCGGGCGCGGTATTCGCGGGGGTCACCCGGGTACTGGGCCCGAGCATAGTGCCCGCGCACGCACGCTCCGGTTGCCAGGGTCAACGTCGCCGGATCAGGGACAACCGGGGCCACCAGCGCAGCAGCACGCGACCCACCACGGTCGCCGGCCCGTACCGGCGGGAATCGTCCTGGACGAACGCGTTGTCGCCCTCGACCCACCATCCGTCGTCCACCGGGCGTACCGCCCGCTTGACCATGAGCCCGTCCTGTCCGGCGAATTCCACGATCACCACGTCCCCCGGGCGAACCCGCGTGGTACGCCGTACCAGAATCGCGTCTCCGTCGCGGAGGGTGGGCACCATTGACGGCTCCCGCACCAGCGCTGTGAACCACGAGTCCACGCGGCCCGCACCTCCTCTCAGGAGTAGGGTTCCCGGTGAGAGCGATCATCGCAAAATAGCCAGGAGGATCCTGATGCGACTGCCACGCTTCCTGACCCCGGCCACCGTGGTTCGGGCCCACTGTGACCTTCCCTGCGGCGTGTACGACCCGGCCCAGGCCAGGATCGAGGCCGAGTCAATCAAGGCCATCGACGAGAAGTACCAGGCGAACACCGACCCGGAGTTCCGGACCCGGGCGCTGATCATCAAGGAGCAGCGCGCCGAGCTGGTCAAGCACCACCTCTGGGTGCTGTGGACCGACTACTTCAAGCCGAACCACTTCGAGAAGTACCCGCAGTTGCACGGCCTGTTCAACGAGGCCACCAAGCTGGCCGGCGGAGGCCCCGGCGGGGCGAAGTCGTCGACCGACGCGTCGACGGCTGAGCAGCTGCTCGCCAAGATCGAGGAAATCTCCAAGATCTTCTGGGAGACCAAGCAGGCGTGAGCGCCGCGACCATACGGCCGGCACGTCCCGAGGACGTGCCGGCCATTGTCTCGATGGTCCACGAACTCGCCGAGTACGAGCGGGCACCACAGGACTGTCACCTCACCACCGCGCAGCTGACCGCGGCTCTCTTCGGAGAGCGCCCGGCGCTGTACGGGCACGTCGCGGTCGACGCCACCGGCGAGCCGGTCGGCATGATGCTGTGGTTCCTCAACTTCTCCACCTGGGCCGGCGTCCACGGCATCTACCTGGAAGACCTGTACGTGCGGCCGGAGGCCCGCGCCGGCGGGATCGGCAAGGCGCTGCTGGCCACCCTCGCCCAGATCTGCGTCGAACGTGGGTACGCCCGCCTGGAGTGGTGGGTACTGCACTGGAACCCGGCGCGCGAGTTCTACCACGCGATCGGGGCGGTACCGATGGACGAGTGGCTGCCCTACCGGCTGACCGGTGCCCCGCTCGCCCGCCTCGCCGAGACCGCGAGCCCCCATTCCGGTGGCCCGCAGCCCCCTCGGGACCCTGTCGAAGCCCCTAATCCCACCGTCGCAGCGCAGGGCGCCCCACACGATGTAGCTACTACCCCCTAAAGTCATCCTTGGGGGGGATGGCACCGTTGACTCAGCTCGCACCTGGCGATGCGGCGGCGACGCGCAAAGACGACGTCGTCGTGCTTGTCGTGCCCGCAGACGGGAGCTACCTCGCGGTGCTGCGTACGGCGACCGCCGGACTGGCGGCCCGGCTCCAGTTCACCCTCGACGAGATCGAGGACCTCCGCATCGCGGTCGACGAGGCGTGCGCCATGCTGCTGGCCGTCGCGCCGACCGGAGCCGACCTCACGTGCGAGTTCGAGGTCACACCCGAAGCGCTGGCGATCAACGTCACGGCGCCGGTCAAGGACAGCGCGGCGCTGCCCGGCGGGCAGTCGTTCTCCTGGCAGGTGCTCACCGCGCTGGCCGGCACGGTCAGCACCGAGACCACCGACGAGCAGGCGACGATCCGGCTGGTCAAGAACCGGACCAACCCCACGTAGGACTCGCTGCCGCCCGCTGGGCCGTCGGCAACCGAACTCCGCCGACCGGGCTGCGCAGCCGCCGCGAGGAAGATTCGCGGCTCAGCTCTGCCGGACGCCCGCAGCGGTCGCCGGGCCGCGCCTGCCGGCCCGGATCTGCTCGGGCACCACCGGCCGGTGCGGGGTCCCCGGCCGGGCCGGGTGCAGCCGCGCCAGATGCCAGGTCACCGCGCGTTCGGCCGCCGGACCGTCGCCGGCCGCCACGCACCGGAGGATCTCCCGGTGTTCCGCGTCGATGCCCAGCCAGGTGTTCTGCGGGGCCAGGTCGGCCTGCTGGACCTCTTCGGTGATCGCGTACAGCGGTCCGGTGACCAGTTCGTACAGCGGGTTGCCCGCGGCGGCGGCCAGGGCGACGTGGAAGGCGCGATGCGCGGCCAGCCGGACCGGAAGCTCGTCGTTCTCCGGGTCGAACATGGTCGAGCGCAGTCGCTCCAGGTCCGCCTCGGTGCGCCGCCGCGCCGCCAGCCCGGCGGCCGGCACCTCGAGCATCTCGCGAACCTCCATCAGCTCGGCCACCCCCGCCGCCGACGTCGACAGCAGCAACCGCACCCCGGCCGACATCGACTCGGCCAGCTCGGACGGGTTGGGTACGGCGACGAAGCTGCCACCGGTCACCCCGCGGGTAGTGATGATCAACCGCTGGCTGGAGAGCAGTCGCAGAGCCTCCCGCACGGTGCTCCGGCTGACTCCCCGGTGCGCACACAGTTCGGGCTCGGTGGGCAGCCGGTCACCCGGCCGCAGCACCCCCGAAGTGATCTGGGACCGCAGGTCATCGGCCAGAAGTTGGTACGCGGGAACCCGCGTGTGTTGCCGAACCGTCTCGTCCGCCCGCTGACGCTCGCTCACGGATGGCTAGCCTACGGTACCGCTCAGTGAATACCGAGCGCTTCCCGCGACGACGGCGCCAGGAGGAGTCCGGCCCCGACGAGACCAATGATCATGACCGGTACCCCGATCCAGGCCGCGCCACCGGCGACCATGTAGTACCCGACCGGCACCATGAGCATCTCCAGCACGATCGATGGGCCGCGCGCCCACGCCTGCCGCCGGCGCAACTGCCAGGCGAGCAGCGCGAGTACGGCAGCCAGCCCGAGCGGGAAGACCACCGACACGATGGCGCTCGACGCGCTGACCGTAGGCTGGGTGGCGGCGGCGTACCCGAGGAATCCGGTCGCCACCAGGACCCCGACCGCTTCGACGAACAGCAGCCAGATCGCCGCGCGCAGACTCGCCCGGTCACCGGTCTTCGGCTCAGTCACCACCAGCCCAGGTTAGGGGGTGCCGGTACAGTGCCAGCCATGCGGGCGCTACTGGTGGTCAACCACCGCGCCACGACAACCAGCGGACGGGTCCGCGACGTGCTCGTTCAGGCGCTGCGCAGCGAGGTCGACCTCGACGTCGCCTACACCAAGCGCCGCGGGCACGCCGCCAGCCTCGCCGAGCAGGCGGTCAAGGACGGCGTCGACGTGGTGGTCGCGCTGGGCGGCGACGGCACGGTCAACGAGATCGTCAACGGGCTTCTCATAGACGGCCCGGGCCCGGGCGTGCCGGCTCTCGCGGTGGTACCGGGTGGATCGACGAACGTGTTCGCCCGGGCGATCGGCCTGCCCAACGACTGGGTCGAGGCGACCGGCGTGCTCCTGGAGGCACTGCGCGCCGGGCGGTCGCGCACGATCGGCCTGGGGCGCGCCGACGACCGGTATTTCACGTTCTGCGCCGGCTTCGGGCTCGACGCCGAGGTGATCCGCAAGGTCGAGCAGGCCCGACGCCGGGGCACGACCTCGACGCCGCTGCTGTACTTCCGCGCCCTGGCGGGCCAATATCTCGCCCCGGGGAGCCGTACCCGGGGGCGGATCACGCTCGAACGGCCCGGCGAGGCGGCCGACCCCGACCTGGACACGGTGATCGTGCAGAACACCACGCCGTGGACCTATCTGGGCAAGCGCCCGATCGACGCCTGCCCGGACGCCTCGTTCGATCTCGGGCTCGATCTGCTCGGGGTCCGTTCCCTGCACACGCCCGGCTTCGCCCGTACCCTGGGCCAGTTGCTCATGCCCGACGGGATGGCGCCGCACTCGGCGCGCCTGGACCGGACCCGGGGACCGCACGGCAAGTCGGTGCTCACGCTGCACGACACCGCCGAGTTCACGCTGTACGCGGATGCGCCGAGGGCCCTGCAGCTGGACGGCGATTATCTGGGCGAAAGGGACAAAGTGCGCTTCGTCGCCGTACCGACCGCTCTTCGCGTAATCTGGTGACGAACACTAGGTGTCTGGGACACGGGACACCTGCCGGGAAATGCCGGCAGCAACGAACGTACTGTACTACATTGACTACGAACTGTCGCAAGCCGGGGTATGGGGTACTCGATAATCGCCACAAAGCGGACGTGAGGTCGCTCACCCGCTCAGACTTTTTCTGAGTATCCCTCTTGACATCGCAGTAGTTCGTGAAAGTATTCACAAGCGAGCCGAGTTACGGCCACGTTGCCTGCTCACGCGCTGCTTGTTGCCTAACTAATCGTTAGGTAGTGAGCACCGCGGGACGCATAGAGGAAAAAGCGCAATCACTGCTACCGATTCAAGGAGTGTTGCCGCCATGGACTGGCGCCACCGTGCTGCCTGCCGCGACGAAGACCCCGAACTGTTCTTCCCGATTGGGACGTCCGGCCCGGCCGTCCTGCAAGTCGAGCAGGCCAAGGCGGTCTGCCGGCGCTGTTCGGTGATCGACGACTGCCTCCAGTGGGCTCTCGATTCCGGACAGGACGCCGGCGTCTGGGGCGGAATGAGCGAAGAGGAACGGCGCGCGGTCAAGCGTCGCGGCGGAATGCGTGTGCGCGCTTCGCTGTAGCTTCCACTTCACGTTCCGAACCGACCGCGTCACAATGCAGGACCCTACAGGCACCCCGGGTGAGAACTCACTCCGGGGTGTCACTGTTTGTACCCTGGTCAATACGAGCAGCCAATATCGTCTATCGATGCGATATTGGCCGGGCCTCCGAATGCCCTATGCGGCAAGCGGATGCGATACCCGGGACGCCTCGGCCCGGGCCAGCACGAGCCGCACGATTTCCGGCGCGGCGCCGAGCGGTCCGGCGACGGCGAGCGCTCCGGCGTCGCGCGCCTGCGCGATGACCCGGTCGTGCAGCAGGCCGGGCGCGAGGAAGTAGCTGCCGACCGCGATCCGCCGGGCTCCGTCGGCGTGCAACGCGGCCATCGCCTCGGCCACACCAAGACCACCCCCGGATGCGTATCCAGCCCGGCACGGCCGTCTGAGGGCGGTTCCCAGGGCATCCGCGACCAGGTCCACAGTGCGCAGCGCGGCGTCCTCACGGCTGCCGGCCCCGGCCAGCAGGATGCCATCGGAACCGGCCAGCGCTCCGGTCTGGTCGAGCCGGCGGATCAGGGCCGAGGTCATCAGGTCGAGGACGTGCCGGTCGAGCACCGGACCATCGACCGGCCCCAGCACCGTGGCGAGCCCGACATCCACCGGTGCTCCGGCGGCACGGGCACGCTCGATCTCGGCGGGTACGTCCACCCGACCGTGGTAGGCGGCGGTCAGCAACAGCGGTACCACGATCGCGGCGGACTCCCCGCGGCCGGCGGCCGACGCCAGTACGTCGGGCAGCCGCGGGGTCGCGAAGTCCAGGAACGCGGCGCTCACCGGGCTGTACGGCGGTACGGCGACGCGACGCGACGCGCCCCGGGGCGCCGGTACCCTCCGCTGTTCCGAGGCCGGTACGCGGGCGTGGACGGCCAGGCGACGCGCCACCGCACGGGCGAGCCCGCGGGTCGACTGCGCCGCCCGGACATCCCTGCTCCCGTGGGCCACCAGGACCAGTCGGGTACCGCCGGAGATCATCGGTGTCCGCTCAGCCGGCGTGGATGCCGCACTCGGTCTTGTCGAACATCGGCCACCGGCCGGCGCGCGGGTCCTCGCCGGGGGCGGTGCGCCGGGTGCACGGCCAGCACCCGACCGAGGCGTATCCCCGGCCGATCAGCTTGTTCACCGGCACGTTGTGCTTCGCGATGTACGCCTGGACGTCGGCCTCGGTCCAGTACGCCAGCGGTGCGACCTTGACCTTGCCCCGGCCCACCTCGAAGCCCACCACCGGCGTGTTGGCCCGGCTCGGGCCCTCGTCCCGGCGCAGCCCGGCGGCCCAGGCGTCGTACGGCTCCAGCGCCCGCTCCAGCGGCTCGACCTTGCGCAGCGCGCAGCACTCGTCCGGCTCCCGGGAGAACAACCGGGGGCCGTACTCCGCGTCCTGCTGGCCGACGCTGAGCCGCGGCTTGATCGACTTGATCGTCACCGGGAGCGTCGAGGCCACCGTCTCGCGGACCTGCAGCGTCTCCTCGAAGTGGAGGCCGGTGTCCAGGAAGATGACCTCGATCCCGGGGGCCACCTGGGACACCACGTGGATCAGGACCGCGTCCGCGAATGAGCTGGTCACACAGAACCGCTCGCCGAACTGCCCGAGCGCCCACTCGACGATCTCATGGGCTGGAGCCTGGGCCAGCTCGACACCGGCGCGGCTCGCGATCTCCTGCAGTTCACTGACCGAATACCGAGTTACCGTGCTCATCGCTTAACCACCGATCCGGTAGCCGGCCGGGTCACGGCCGGGGCCAACAGCCCGACGAACTTGAGTGCGAATACCCGGGTGCAGGACCGGCATTCCCAGGTTCCGTGCGTGTCCCCGTGCGGACGGAGATCCTCTTCGGCGCAGTACGGGCAGTACAGCGGCGAAACCCGCTCACCACTCACCTGAGATCCCCCTCCTCGGCCCGGGTCACCCACTGGGCGAAGGTCTCGCCCTCGTGACGGGCGTCGGCGTACCGGCGCCCCAGCCGCTCCACGTAGTCGACCAGGTCCTCGGACGTGGTCTTGAGGCCGCGCAGCTTGCGCCCGAAGCCGGCCCGCTGGCCCTCGGCCATGGCCAAGCCGCCCCCGAGGTGCACCTGGAAGCCTTCGACCATCTCCCCACCCGGGCCCGGTACCAGTTGGCCCTTGAGCCCGATGTCACCCACCTGGGTGCGTGCGCACGCGTTCGGGCAGCCGTTGATGTTGACGGAGATGTCCACGTCGAGGTCGGCCAGCCGCTTCTCCAGCTCGTTGACCAGCTGGGCCGCCTTGGCCTTCGTCTCGACGATGGCCAGCTTGCAGAACTCGATGCCGGTGCAGGCCATGGTGGACCGCCGCCAGGAGGACGGCTCGGCTTCCAGGCCGATCCCGCGCAGCGCGTCGACCAGGCTCTCCACCCGCTCCTCAGGTACGTCCAGGACGATCAGCTTCTGGTAGGGGGTGGTGCGCACCCGGCCGCTGCCGTGCGCCTCGGCGATGTCCGCGAGGCTGGCCAGCGTGGTACCGCTGACCCGGCCGGCGATCGGGGCGACGCCGACGTAGTACCTGCCGTCGTTCTGCCGGTGCACGCCGACGTGGTCGTACGGGCGGGCCGGCAGCTCCGGAGCCGGACCGTCGACGAGCTTCCGGTGCAGGTACTCCGTCTCCAGCACCTCACGGAACCGCTCTGCGCCCCAGTCCGCGACCAGGAACTTCAGCCGGGCCCGGGAGCGCAGCCGCCGGTACCCGTAGTCCCGGAAGATGCTGATCACGCCGAGCCAGACCTCCGCGACCTCCTCCAGCGGCACCCACACGCCCAGCCGCACGGCGAGCATCGGGTTCGTGGACAGGCCGCCGCCGACCCACAGGTCGAAGCCGGGCCCGTGCTCCGGGTGCACGACGCCGACCAGCGAGATGTCGTTCGACTCGTACGGCACGTCGGGCAGCCAGCCGATCGACGTCTTGAACTTGCGGGGCAGGTTGGACAGCGACGGGTCGCCGATGAACCGGGTGTTGATCTCTTCGATGGCCGGGGTGGCATCGACCACTTCCTCCGCGGCGATTCCGGCCAGCGGGCTGCCCAGGATCACCCGGGGCGAGTCGCCGCACGCCTCGGTCGTGGAGAGGCCGACCGCCTCCAGTTCCCGCCAGATCGCCGGCACGTTCTCGATCTCGATCCAGTGCAGCTGGATGTTCTGGCGGTCGGTCACGTCCGCGGTGTCCCGGCCGTACGCCTGCGACACGTGCGCCACGGCGCGCAACTGGGCCAGGTCGAGCTGCCCGCCGTCGATGCGTACCCGAAGCATGAAGTACTCGTCGTCCAGCTCCTCCGGCTCCAGTACGGCGGTGCGACCGCCGTCAATGCCGGGCCGGCGCTGGGTGTAGAGCCCGTACCAGCGGAACCGGCCGCGCAGGTCGGCCGGGTCGATGCTGGCGAAGCCCCGGTGCGCGTAGATGTTCTCGATGCGCGCCCGGACGTTGAGCGGGTTGTCGTCCTTCTTGGACCGCTCGTTCGCGTTGAGCGGTTCCCGATGCCCGAGCGCCCACTGCCCCTCACCGCGCGCGCGGCGGGGCCGTGCTGCGGTTGCGGTGTCTCGGGCCGGGCCGGTCGGACGGGGATTGACCGTCATCTCGCGTCTCCTGGTGTGAAGGGACGCGCATCTCCACCGGCCGTCCGCGGCGGTTGTGGGCCTGGGACGGTGACATCGGCGTCAGGGGGTCCGGCGGTATGCGCGGCCCTGCTTGATCAAGCGGGCTGCGTCAGCTGGCCGGACACATGGCGCTGCGCACGCGACCGTAGTCGACGTGGCGGCGGGCCGTCAGAAAGACCATGCGGGCACGATGCGTGCCATCGTCCCTGGTCTTCGACATAGCTAACAGACTCCCACACCGCGGTCGTTACCAACAGGGTGGCGCTGTTCACTCCCAGGTGATGAGAAGTGAACCGGGACCGGGAATGTTACGTATCCCCGTAACACGCCCGGCCGGTCACGCTGAGCAACATATCGTGTACGCATGGGCCCCACCCGCCCGGCTGGCCCGGGTGCCGTCGGGCGGGTCACGAGGGCTGCCGTACTCGGGTACTGGCTCTGGCCAGCGCTTCTCACTCTCGGCCTCGGGCTGGTCCGGCTTAACCGGCCGGCGTTGTGGGCCGACGAGCTGGCGACCTGGGGCGCGGTCCGGCTGAGCTGGGGCAGACTGTTCCGGCTGCTGCACAACGCGGACGCCGTCATCGGGCCGTACTACGTCGTGGAGAAGGCGTGGACCACGCTCTTCGGCACCTCCACGGTTGGGCTGCGGCTGTCCTCGGTGCTGGCGATGGCGGTCGCCGCCGGGCTGGTCGCGAGGCTCGGCGCCCGGCTGGGCGGGGGCCGGTGGCCGGGGCTGCTGGCCGGGCTCGGGTTCGCGCTGGTACCGGCGACCTCCCGGTACGCGCAGGAGGCCCGGCCGTACTCGTTCACGGTCATGTTGGCGGTACTCGCCACCCTGCTGCTCGCCGGGCTGCTGGAGCGCCCCGGCACCGGCCGGACGGCGTGGTACGCGCTGGTCATCCTGCTGTTGGGCGCTGCGCACCTGGTGGGGGTACTCCTGCTCGTGGGGCACGCGGTGCCGGTGCTGCTGCGCCGCGGCCGTGACCTGCTGGCGCGCTGGCTCGTGGGCTCGGTGGTGGCGGTGCTGATCCTGGTGCCGCTGGCCTGGCTGGGACACCGGCAGCGGGCAGAGGTCGCCTGGATCGAGCCGGCCCACTGGCGCACCCTGGTCGGGGCACCGGGCGTGTTCTTCGGCGCCGCCGCGGTGGGCGGAGCGGTGGTCGTGCTGGCCGTGCTCGGGCTGGCCCGGACCGCCCGCGGTGGCGCCCGCCCGGCGATCCTGCTCGCCTGCTGGGCGATCGCGCCGGTCGTGGTGCTGTACGCGATCGGCACGGCCATTCCGGCGTTCTTCCCGCGGTACCTGATCTACACGATGCCGGCGTCGATCCTGCTCGTCGGGGTTTTCCTGGCCCGCACCGGCCGGTACCGGGCGGTCGCCGTACTCGCCGTCGTCGCGGCACTCGGCGCCCCGGCACAGGCGTCGATCCGGGGACCGGCGGGCCACAACCACGACACGGCCGGCGCGGCCGCGATCATCGCCGGGGGCCAGCGGCCCGGCGACGCGATCGTGTACGCGCTGCACGAACAGGTGGTGCCGTGGGAGGCCCGTGACACCGTGGCCCGGTACGTGCCGGCGGACCGGCGACCCCGGGACGTGTTCGCGACCAGGCCACAGCGGCTGGACGGGCGGCTGACCGCCGAGGAGTGCCCGGACCTGGCCGGCTGCCTGGCCGCCGCCGACCCGCCGAGGATCTGGGTGCTGCGGTACCAGACCCATCCCGACCCGCTGGACGGCATCGGTGAGCCGAAGGAGTCCCTTCTGCGCGCCCACTACCGGCTGGCCCGGGTGTGGCTGGTCAAGGGGCTGACGGTCGGGCTGCTGACCCGCTGACCCGGAGTCCCGGGCCGGCGCCGCCAGCGCCCGGTGCCGCCGGGCCCCGCCGCTAGCGCCGGGTCAGCGGCACCACCAGCATGGCCTCGGTGCCGCCGCCGGACCGGTCCCGCAGCTCGATGCTGCCGCGCAGCTCACCGGTGACCAGGGTGCGCACGATCTGCAGCCCGAGCCGCTCGCCGCCGTCCATCCGGAAGCCCTCCGGCAGCCCCTTGCCGCTGTCCGCCACGGTGACGTGCAGCTGCTTGCGGAACCGGTGCACGGTCACGGTGACCGAGCCGCCGTCGCCCGGCACGAACCCGTGCTCCACCGCGTTGAGCAGCAGCTCGTTGAGGACCATCACGAGTGGCGTGGCGGTCTCGGCGGGCAGTACGCCGAAGGTGCCCTCCCGGCCGATGCGTACCTTCGCCTCCGGCGCGGCCACCTCGGCGGCGGCGAACGCCACCCGGTCCACGATCCCGTCGAACTCGACCACCTCGTCGCTGGACATGGACAGCGTCTCGTGGACGAGCGCGATGGAGGCCACTCGCCGTACCGACTCCTCCAGCGCGGCCCGGGCGGCCGGCGCCCGGCGCGCCTGCAGCCGGAGCAGCGCGGCGACCGTCTGGAGGTTGTTCTTCACCCGGTGGTGGATCTCCCGGATCGTCGCGTCCTTGGTCAGCAGCGCCCGGTCCCGGATGCGCACCTCCGTGATGTCGCGCACCAGCACCAGCGCTCCGATCGGCACTCCCGCCGGCATCAGCGGCAACGCGCGGATCAGCATCGAGGCGCCCCGGGCGTCGATCTCCTTGCGGGCCGGCGCGTCGCCGCGCAGCGCGGCCAGGATCCGCTCGGCGGCGTCCGCACCCTCCATCGGGTCGTCGACGAGCCGGGCGGTCAGCGCGGGAAGATCCTCGCCGACCAGGTGCGCGGGCAGCCCGAGGCGGCGGTACGCGGACTGGGCGTTCGGGCTGGCGTAGGTGACCTTGCCGCCGCCGTCCAGCCGGACCAGCCCGTCGCCGACGCGCGGGGCGCTGGTCACCTCGCCCGGGTGCCGGGGCGGGGCGAAGGTGCCGTCGGTCATCATCAGGGCCAGGTCGTCGGCCGTGGTCAGGTAGTTCAACTCCAGCTGGCTGGGGCTGCGGGCGGTGGACAGGTTGGTGTCCCGCCCGACGACCGCGATCACGTCGCGGCTGCCCCGGCGACGGATCGGGATCGCCTCGTACCGGGCCGGGGTGTCGCCGTACCAGACGGGGTCGCCCTCCCGCCAGATCCGGCCCTGGGTACGGGCGACGGTGAGGTGCGCCACCTCCGGACCGCCGGCGATCCGGCCCACCTGATCATCCTGGTACGCCGTCGGCGCGGTGGTCGGGCGCACCTGGGCCACGCAGAGGTAGTCGTCGCCGTTCCCGATCGGTACCCACAACAGGAGATCGGCGAACGACAGGTCGGAGACCAGCTGCCAGTCTCCGGCGAGCCGGTGCAGGTGCTCGACGTCGACGGGGCCGAGTGAGGTGTGCTCCTCGACGAGATCGCGCAGCGTGGACACGCGACAAGGGTGCCATGCGTCCGGCCCTGGTGTGAGGGGGTAGCGTCGCTGACGTGGTACGACGCACCGCTTTGTCCCTTGTCAACCTGGCCGCGGCCGGCGCACTGGCCGGTTGCGGCTTCGTGGGCGCCTCGAGCGTCAGTGACCAGAAGCCGAACGGGTTCGTGCTACGCGGTCACGTGGCGGTCCCGGTGGCGACCGGAGCCACCCCGCCGTCCGGTACGGCTTGCGAGTCCACGCTGCCCGACGTGGCCCCGAACAACGAGGTCAAGGTGGTCGACCCGCAGGGGCACCAGATCGCGGTCGGGTACCTGGGCGACGGTGTGATCGGGAGCGACTCCTCCGGTACCGCCTGCGACCTCCCGTTCGAGATCCGGCAGGTACCGGGTGGGGTGACCAGCTACGGCATCGTGATCGCCGGCCACCCGGCGCAGACGTTCTCGGCCACCTCGCTGCGCGAGAACCAGGAAGCGGTCATCTCGCTGCGCCCGTGAGCAGGGGCCGGTGACCGGCCCGGCGGGCGCCCCAGCGAATGACGGCGCCCCAGCGGTAGCGGCGCCCCAGCGTGTGACGGCGCCCCAGCGGTAGCGGCGGCCCAGCGTGTGACGGCGGCTCGGCGGTAGGGGTGGCTCAGCGGGTGACGGTGACCTTCTTCAGGCCGCGCGGCGCGTCCGGGTCCTCGCCCCGCGCCAGCGCCAGGGCCAGGGCCAGCCGCTGGAGCGGCAGGATGTCCAGCAGGGGCGCGTAGCGCTCGTCCACGTCCGGGGTCGGGATCCGCAGCGCGGAGCCCGCGACGTCGGCCGGCCCGACCGCCACCACGTCGGCCCGCCGCTCCCCCAGCCGGGCCAGTACCTCACGCATGGCGCCGCCACCGGGCCCGTTGCCCACCACGGCGAGCACCGGGACGTCCGGGTCGGCCATCGCGAGCGGCCCGTGCAGCAGGTCGGCACCGGAGAAGGAGAGCGCCGGCAGGTAGGACGTCTCCATGAGCTTGAGCGCCGTCTCCCGGGCGGTCGGGTACGCGTACCCGCGTCCGGTGGTCACCATCCGGCCGGCGAACCGGTACCGCGCGGCCAGTTGCCACGCCGTCTGGTCTTCCAGGAGAGCCGAGGCCAGGCCGGGCAGCCGGTCGAGTTCCCGCCGCTCGTCGGCTGGCAGGGTGCCGTCACCGGCGCGTACTCCCTCGATCAGCATCAGCAGCGCGAGCAGTTCCGCGGTGTACGTCTTGGTCGCCGCGACCGCGCGCTCGTGCCCAGCGGCCACGTTGACGACCATCTCGCTCGCGCCGGCCAGCGGGGAATTCGGGTCGTTCGTCACGGCCAGCGTCTGCGCGCCGGACTCGCGAGCGACGCGCACCACCTCGACCAGGTCGGCCGAGCCGCCACTCTGGCTGACCCCGATCACCAGCGCGTCGCGCAGGTCGGGCCGGGCGCCGAACACGGTGACGGCGGACGGGCTCGCCAGCCCGGCCGGGATGCCCAGCCGGATCTCGGCCAGGTACGCCGCGTAGAGCGCCGCGTGATCGGACGTGCCCCGGGCAGTGAACACGATGTGCCGTGGCCGCCGGGCCGCGACAGCGGCCGCGACCTGCCCGATCGCCTCGGCGTTCGGGCCGCTCAGGAGCCGGGAGAACACATCCGGTTGCTCGGCGATGTCCGCCGCCATACCCGCGCCGCGCTCAGCCATCGCCGGTCCTCCTCGATCAGATCATGCTCATTACCGCGCAATGTGTGCGCAGTCTTGCACATTGGAGCGCCGTTTCGCTCGTCATCTGAGCAGTGATTTTCACGACGGTCCCCGGGTGAACGACCGCCGCCCCGGGACCGAAACGGTCCCGGGGCGGCATGGATGGGTTCCGGCGCGAACTACTCCATCGCGACGACCAGCGAAGCTTCGGCCTCGCTGCCCTCGGCGGCGCCGTCCTTCTTGGCATCGGTCGGGATCGCGGACCGCAGCGGTACGTGCTTGATGAAGACCGCGGCGACCGGCACCAGGATCGAGATGAAGACCGCCCAGAAGAAGACGCTGGAGGTCGCCGTCGCGATCCCGTGCAGCAGGGCCTGCACCTGGACGGGCGGCATCTTGTCCAGCGTGCTCTTGGTCAGGCCGGTGACGCCGCCGCCCGAGGTCAGCTTGCCTGCCACCGCGGGGCCCAGCCGGGAGGTGATGTCGCTCTTGAGGCCCTGGTTGAAGATCGCGCCGAACAGCGAGACGCCGAACGAACCGCCGATCGACCGGAAGAATGTGGCCGCGCTGCTGGCCACACCGATGTCCTTCTGCTCGACGCTGTTCTGCGAGATCAGCATCGTGGTCTGCATCAGGAAGCCCATGCCGGAACCGAGCACCAGCATGTACAGCGAGCTGTCGGTCTTGCTGGAGTTCACGTCGAGCTGAGCCAGCAAGATCATGCCGGCCACCACGAACACCCCGCCGAGGATCGGGAACACGCGGTACCGACCGGTACGGGTGATGATCTGGCCGGCGACCAGCGAGGTGACCAGAAGACCGGCCATCATCGGCAGCAGGAGCAGGCCGGAGTTGGTCGCCGAGGCGCCCTGCACCGTCTGCTGGAACAGCGGCAGGAAGTTGATCGCGCCGAACATGGTGAAGCCGAGCAGGAAGCCGATCAGCGCGCTGAGCGTGAAGTTCCGGTTGCCGAACAGGTGCAGCGACAGGATCGGCTCCGCCGCCTTCCGCTCGACCATGGCGAACGCCACGAGCGTCACCACCGCGACCACGACCAGGCCGAGGACCTGCCAGGATCCCCACGCGTACTCGTTGCCACCCCAGGTGGTGATCAGGACCAGCGCGGTGATGCCGACCGCGAGCAGCCCGGCACCGGTCCAGTCGATCCGGTGCTCGGTGCGGTGCTTGGGCAGGTGCAGCCGGGTAACGAGCAGGATCAGCGCGATCGCGCCGAGCGGGAGGTTGACATAGAAGGCCCAGCGCCAGCTCAGGTTGTCGGTGATGAACCCGCCGGCGAGCGGCCCGGCGACCATCGCGACCGCCATGACAGCGGCCATGATGCCCTGGTAACGGCCCCGCTCCCGGGGCGGCACCAGGTCGCCGATGATGGCCATCACTCCGACGATCAGGCCGCCGGCGCCGAGGCCCTGCAGCGCCCGGAAACCGATCAGCTCGCTCATGTTCTGGGACATGCCGGACAGTGCCGAGCCGACCAGGAAGATCGCGATTGAACTGATGAAGATGTTCTTGCGGCCGTACAGGTCGCCGATCTTCCCCCACAGCGGCGTGGAGACGGTGGTGCCGAGCACGTACGCCGTCACTACCCAGGACAGGTGCGACAGGCCGTGCAGCTCGCCCACGATTCGTGGCATGGCGGTGCTCACGATCATGTTGTCGAGCATTGCGAGCAGCATCGCCAGCAGAAGCCCTGGCAACACCACCATGACCTCGCGCCGGCGCGCGGGCGGGGCCTCGGTTGTGATGGTTTCCATTGACGCCACGGGTAGTCTCCCCCGAGATCGTGGCCCACTTACTGGCCGACCGGCTAGTGCACCTTTCAGATGTACGGTAAGCTATCTGCTAGCCGGCCGTCAAGTAAGTTACGGACAGACCAAGTAAGTTGCGGACAGACAGCGAGGGAACGATGAGAGACCAGTCCGATACGCGGGCCCGCATCCAGCAGGTCGCTCTCGAACTGTTCACCGAGCAGGGCTATGAAGCCACCTCGCTGCGCGAGATCGCCGAGCGCCTGGGAGTCACCAAGGCCGCGCTCTACTACCACTTCAAGACGAAGGAAGACATCGTCTCCAGCCTGGTGCAGGACCGGATCGACGCGCTCGAAGAGTTGATCGCCTGGGCCGGGACCCAGGCGCCGGGCCCTGGCCGGCGCCGGGAGTTCATCCAGCGGTACGCCGCCGAACTGCACGAGAACCGGCACCACGAGATCATGCGGTTCTTCGAACGCAACCAGACGGCGCTGCGCGACCACCCGAAGAGCGAGCAGATGCGCGAACGCATGTTCGAGATCATCAACATCCTGAGCTCGCCCGGTGACCCGCTCACGGTGCGGCTGAAGGGCTCCATGGCGATCTTCGCGCTGCACGCGACCTGGTTCGTGCTCCGGGACGAGTCGGTCACCGACGCGGAGCGCCGCGCGGCGGCCATCCAGGTGGCCCTGGAACTCGTCGAGCCGGGCGACGAGTCACCCGCTCAGACCGGCGGCGGCGCGGTGGGGCAGGCCGCCGCCCGGTAGGGCGGCTCGGGCCGATCGTGGCGGACAGCCCGGTAGGGCGGCTCGGGCCGATCGTGGCGGACAGCCCGGTGGGGCGGTTCAGCCGGATGTGGCGGAGACCGCCAGTTCGTGGCGCAGCGCGAGCAGGTTGACGCCGGCGATGGGTGACCAGTCCAGTTCCGGGGCACGCTGGAAGCCCAGCTTGTCGTACAGCCGCTGGGCGGCCGTCGCCACGTCCCTGGTGCAGATCACCACGGCGTGGCAGCCCAGGCCGGCGGCCCGATCCAGGCAGGCCCGGACCAGCGCCGCTCCGATCCCACGCCCCTGAGCGCCGGGCGCGACGGCGAGCGTACGGAATTCCGCCTCCCCATCCCGCGAGACCTCGGCGAGCGGAGACCCGGGGAGGACGAAGGTCGCCGCGCCGAGGACCGCACCGGTCTCCTCGTCGACCGCGGCCAGGATCGTGCCGTGCTCTGCTCGGGCCGCGACGTCTGACAGGAACGGTGCGTAGTGCTCGGGGAGCTGCCCGTCGGCGCGGTACGCATCGACCGACAGCGCGCCGATCTGGGGGTACTCCTCCGGATCGGCGACTCGAACCAGAATGCCCCGCTCGCTCATGCCGGATCCCCGCTCCGTCGGCGTCCGCTCGATTGACGCCCGCTCAGTCGGCGCCCGCTCATGCCACGACGGCGATCAGGTCGCCCTCCTGCACCACGTCGCCCTCGTTCACGGCAATCTGCTGGACCGTTCCGTCAGACTCCGCGATCACCGGGATCTCCATCTTCATGGACTCCAGGATGACCAGCGTGTCGCCCTCGGCGACGTCGTCGCCTGTCGACGCGACCACCTTCCAGACGTTGGCCACCATCTCGGCACGGATCTCCTCAGCCATCGCCAGCCCCTCTCGCGCACCATGCGGTCTTCGCCGATTCTCACCCAGGCGGCCCATCCGTCGCGGCCCCAATCCGCAGCCCGACCGAGTGGTATCCAACCATGATCGGTGAACGCGGCCCATACCCCTCCGACCGGGTGCGGCGGATCGGCCGGTACCTCGGCTGACGGCGTCACGGGCCGACCTTCTACCATTCACGGGATCGTTACCGCCAGTCGCCAGGAGGCCCCGATGGCTAAGAAGTCCCGCAAGAAGAAGGCCCGGAGGAAGAGCGCCGCCAACCACGGCAAGCGCCCCAACTCCTGACCACCGTCGCAGCGTTCTCGACCCGGGCGGCCACCCGCCCAGGGTCGGCGCCGCCACCTGGCCGGCGAGCCGGGTTACAGCTCGCGGCCCTCGAAGACCACGATCTCGGAGAGCTTGACTCGCAGGCGCTCACGCAGTGACGCCGGCGCGGTCTCCGCGCCGCAGCAGCGCGCCACCAGCGCCTTGACCTCTTGCTCGATGCCGTACTCGCGCAGGCACGGGGTGCACTCGTCGAGATGGGTGCTGATCACGCTCCGGCGTGACTCGTCGCACTCCAGGTCGAGGTACATGTAGACCTCCGCCAGCACGTCACGGCAGTCGGTCTCGTGCGGCTTACCACAGCTCACGGGTCACACCTCCCGCCCGACCGGGGTGCCCTCGGGCACCGCTGACGTGCTGCCCCGGGCGAACCCGCGATCGGCCGCGTAACCCTCCAGCAGCCGACGGAGATTACGCCGCCCACGGTGCAGTCGCGACATCACGGTACCGATCGGGGTATTCATGATGTCCGCGATCTCCTTGTACGAAAAGCCCTCGACGTCGGCGAGGTACACCGCGAGCCGGAAGTCCTCGGGCAGCGACTGGAGCGCTTCCTTGACGTCCGAGTCCGGCAGCCGGTCCAGCGCCTCGGTCTCGGCCGAGCGGAGCCCCGACGACGTGTGCGACTCCGCGGAGGCGAGCTGCCAGTCGGTGATCTCCTCGGTCGGCGCCTGCTGAGGCTGGCGCTGCCGCTTGCGGTACGAGTTGATGTACGTGTTGGTGAGGATCCGGTACAACCACGCCTTGAGGTTCGTACCCTCCTCAAACTGGTGAAAGGCGGCATAAGCCTTCAGGAACGTCTCCTGCACCAGGTCTTCCGCGTCGGCCGGGTTCCGGGTCATCCGCAACGCGGCCGCGTAAAGCTGATCAACGAAGGGCAACGCGTCTCGCTCGAAGCGGACTCGCCGCTCATCCGTCCGTTCGGCCTGTGCCAACCGTTCCGCCCCCCTTGCCCGTCCCGCCGAGGATACGCCGAGTGCCGCGGCCAGGGATCCTGGGCCGGCGCTCTGCTCCACGTCGGCGGGCCACTCCGGGGCGTACAACAGCCGGCGTACGAGCCGAGCCTGGTCCTTCTCCTCCAGGCTGCTGTTCGTGCTCACGGTTCCCCTTCCCGGACGTGCCTATGCCACACGTCTCCGGGGCGTACAACACTCGGGTACCCGGCCCGCATTCCGGCCATACGGCCCGTGCCGGGCGACCGTGACCAGCAACCTCGCACGCTGACGGGCGGCTCACCGGGACCCGCTCTGACCTTCCCGGTCCCGTGCTGGGGCGGGACCGGGAAGGGCCTGGGAGAATTGTGAACCGCTGAGGTTCACGACTTGCGGTGAGCCCACAGGTATCCGGGTTCGACGTACCCAACGAGGGTCACGCCCAGCCGTGACGGACCATCCAGCCCAGTACGGAATCGCCCACCGCGGCCGGATCGCGGCGCAGGTCGTGGACCTCGCCGGGGCGCACGCTGACTTCCACGGAGGGGCCGGGATCCGGGATCCCGAACGGATCCCGGTCGCCGTTGACCACCAGAGTCGGCAACCCGGTGACCAACTCCTCGGCCCGGGAACGCTCGGGCCGGCCGGGTGGGTGCAACGGAAAGGCCAGCGCGACGATCCCGGCCGCCCCGATCTCCCGGGCGGTACGGCAGGCCACCCGCGCGCCGCTGGAGCGCCCGCCGACGATCAGCGGCAGGGTGGCCGGCGGGTACCGCTTGCCGCCGGAGCGCAGCGCGGCGACGACCGCCGTCCACGCGGCATCGAGTTGCCGTGCCGGGGCAGGAGCCCTGCGCCCGGCCACCCGGTAGGGCTGGAGCACCCGGGCGACCGCCACCGACGCGGCGACGGCGGCGTCGCGCACCGCGACCAGATCGGGTGCGTCGATGCCGCCGCCCGCCCCGTGTCCGAGGACGAGCAAGCTCACCGGTCGGTCCGGGCGATCCAGCTCAATCTGCGCGTCGCCGTGCGGAGTCGGGACCCTGATCACCCGATCAGGATGCCACCCGCTCCAGGCCCGAGTTGGCACACCGCTCGACGCGCCGTTCGCTCAGCAGCGGAAGCCGGGTGCGATGCCCCGGCACCAGCTCCAGGACCCGGTCCAGAAGGGCCGGCCCGGCACCCTGGTCGGATCGGCCGGGCGGACCGGAGCGCTGCGCGGCCCCGCGCTGCCCGGGAGCGAGTTGCCCGGACGCGAGCTGCGCGGCACCGAGCTGCGCGGCGGCCCCGACCGGCTCCGGATCCCGTGGCTCCGTGCGCCAGGCGACGAGCATGGCCCGCCGCTCGCGCGGCGTGGTGGCACCCCACACCCCGTGGCAGTCGCCGACCTCAAGCGCCCAGGCCAGGCACGCGCCCTGCACGTCGCAGGTGCGACAGAGGGCGATCGCGGCGTCGGCCGGCTCGCTTGGAGCGGGAAAGAACGTCTCTGGATCGACGCTCTGGCACACCCCCCTGGTACGCCAGGCATCATCCTGTTGCCGCTCGCTGAAAGCCCGAAGAAGTCTCGGGTCTCTCCGTGCGGCGGCAACCTCGTGTGGGCGTGGCATACGCGCCCGAGTCATCTACCCACCTCCCCCGTGGGTCCGGACTGTTCAACGGCGAGCATGGATTCGCATTCGCCGCTGCCGGCGCTGTGTTCTACCGCACTAAAGGGCATCGGTACAAGTGGCCGAACGGAGACTGTGGGAAAATGGGCTGGCCAATTGCGCCGGAATCACTCAAAAGAGCGTGAGATCTGTCGGCTCCACGTCGAAAACGCGCAACGGCGTCACAGCCACTCGCTCGGTCAGACCCGGCCCATCGTTGCGAACATCGCCGACCGCGGGGCCCACCGGACGGATCTCCAAGGCGTCCAGAAATTCGATCGGCGGCAATGCGAGCAGTGCGTCGGGATTAAGCGGTTGGTATTTATCCGATTGCGCAGCGTCGTCATTCTCCGGCGAAGCGACCGGCGCGGACAACCATTGGTCCCACCGGTCCGGCGGCAGCACCAACGGCATCCGGTCGTGCACCAGCGCGAGGTCGCCGACCGACGCGGTGGTGACCACGCTGCAGGTGAGCTGTCCGGCCGACGATGTCGCGGCCACACCGGCGAACGCCAGTACGCCGCCGTCCCGCGGGGTCATGAAGTACGCCTGCTTGCCCCGGCCGTCCTCGGTGCGGCGCCACTCGTACCAGCCGTCGGCCGGCACCAGGCAGCGGTGCCGGCGGAAGGCGCGGGCGAACGCGCCGTTGGTGGCGACGGTCTCGGCCCGGGCATTGATCATCAGCGGCGTCCGCCGGGCCTGTCCGCCCCCGTCCGGCCGGGCACCGCGGGCGGGAGCATCCGCCCAGGCGGGCACGAGACCCCAGCGGGCGACACTCAACCGGCGTTGCGGGCCGGACCGCACGATCGGTACCGGATCGGTCGGCGCCACGTTGTAGTCCGGCGCCAGGGCGCCCTCGGTCTCGTCGGACGCGTCGAAGAGCGCGGCGAGGTCCGTGGTGGTGCGCGTGGTCGCATAACGGCCGCACATGCGAACCAACCTATCGACCCGTTCCACGTTCGGATCCGCGGGACGGCAGACTGTACCCGTGGCTTCGAACTCCCCGACACCGCCCCGCCAGTCCGGCCCCGTCCCCGGCTCGGTGGCCGGCCCGGTCTCCTGGGTCGCGCCGACCGCCGGCACGCCCGTGCGCGCCGAGGTGCGGCTGCCCGGCTCCAAGTCGATGACCGCCCGCGCCCTCGTGCTGTCCGCCCTCGCGGCCGGCCCGTCCACCCTCCGGTACCCGCTGCGTGCCCGCGACACCGAACTGATGGCCGCCGGCCTGGCCGGCATGGGCGCCGGCGTGGACAGCGGGGACGACCGGCTCTGGGCGGTCCGGCCGGGACCGCTGGCCGGGCCGGCGCACGTCGACGTGGGGCTGTCCGGCACCGTCATGCGGTTCGTACCACCGGTCGCCGGCCTGGCCGACGGACCGGTCAGCTTCGACGGCGACCCCCGCGCTCGGCAGCGCCCGCTCGGTCCGATCGTCGAGGCGCTGCGCGCGCTCGGGGTACGCATCGACTCGGCACCCTCCGGCGGCCTGCCGCTGACCGTGCACGGCGCCGGCGGCGTCACCGGTGGCGAGGTCACCATCGACGCGTCCGCGTCCAGCCAGTTCGTGTCCGGGCTGCTGCTGGCCGCGGCAGCCTTCGACAAGGGGATCGTGGTACGTCACGTCGGACCGCCGGTGCCGTCCGCACCGCACCTGCGGATGACCGCGCGGATGCTGCGGGCGGCCGGAGCCACGGTGGACGACGCGACGCCCGACGTGTGGACGGTCGAGCCAGGCGCCCTGGCCGGGCGGGACTGGGACATCGAACCGGACCTGTCCGGCGCCGTCCCGTTCCTGGCCGCGGCCCTGGTGACCGGTGGGCGGGTGACCGTCCCTGGCCTGCCCCGGGAGTCGCTCCAGCCCGGCGACCGCCTGTGCGAGTTGCTGACCGCGATGGGCGGCGAGTGCGTGCTGACCGACAAAGGGCTCACCGTCACCGGTACCGGGGTGGTGCACGGGCTGAACGCCGACCTGTCGGACGTCAGCGAGCTGACCCCGACGATCGCCGCGCTCGCCGCCCTGGCCGACTCGCCGTCCCGGCTGACCGGCGTGGAACACATTCGCGGCCACGAGACGGACCGGATCGCCGCGCTGGCCCGGGAACTGATCGCGCTCGGCGCCGACGTCACGGAGCTGAGGGACGGCCTCGAGGTGCGGCCGGCCAGGCTGCACGGCGGGGAGTTCGAGACGTACCAGGACCACCGGATGGCGCACGCCGCCGCGGTGGTCGGGCTGGCCGTACCGGACGTGCGACTGTCCGACGTCTCCTGCACGTCCAAGACGATGCCGGAGTTCCCGGAGTTGTGGGCCTCGATCGTGGAGGGCACGCACTGACCGGTCGACGCCGCGAGTACGACGAGGACGACGTACGGATCCGTCCCGGCCGTTCGTCACGCCCCCGTACCCGGATCCGGCCGCGGCACGAGGGCGCCGAGGAGGGATTCGTGGTCGCGGTGGACCGCGGCCGGTACACGATCGACATCTCCGGCCGCCCGGTCACCGCGATGCGCGCCCGGGAACTCGGCCGGCGCGGAGTGGTGGTCGGCGACCGGGTGGCCCTGGTCGGTGACGTCTCCGGCGCGCCGGGCTCGCTGGCCCGCATCGTACGTATCGAGGAGCGTGGCTCCGTGCTGATGCGTACCGCCGATGACGACGACACCACGCCCGAGGGCCGGGTGGAACGGGTCGTGGTGGCCAACGCGGACCAACTCGTCATCGTCAGCGCCCTGGCCGATCCGCCGCCGCGCACCGGGTTCATCGACCGCTGCCTCGTCGCCGCGTACGACGCGGAGATCGATCCGCTGCTCTGCCTCACGAAGGCGGACCTGGCCGGGCCGCAGGAGGTCCTGGACTACTACGCCGAACTGGACCTGCCGTACGTGCTGACCCGCCCGGACGGCGACCTCGGCCCGCTGTACGAGCGGCTGGCCGGGCTCGTGTCGGTGATGGTCGGGCACTCCGGGGTCGGCAAGTCGACGCTCGTGAACCGGCTGGTACCGGACGCCGACCGGCGGGTCGGTCTGGTCAGCGCGATCGGCAAGGGGCGGCACACATCGACGAGCGCGGTGGCGCTGCCGCTGCCGGCCCGATCGGGCCGCACCGGACGGGGCGGTCGCACCGGTCGGGGCTCGGACGGCGGAGTGGACGGCGGAGTGGACGGCGGAGTGGACGGGTGGATCATCGACACTCCGGGGATCCGGTCCTTCGGCCTGGCGCACGTGTCGGCGGAGAGCCTGCTGCACGGCTTCCCCGACCTGGTGCAGGCGTCGGTCAACTGCCCGCCGAACTGCGACCACACCGGCAGCGCGGGCACCTGCGGGCTGGACGCTCTGGTGGCCGCCGGCGGCGCGGACCCGCGGAGGCTGGCGTCCTACCGGCGACTGCTCGCCTCGAAGGAGGGGGCGCCCGCGCCCGGGGAGGAATTCCAGTGACCGGGCGGCGCGATGTCCATTGTGGACACCATGCTCCGGGACACCGCGCTCAGGGACACCGCGCCCAGGCGGGCCCACGCCGGGCTCGTGCTCAGGCGGTGTCGACGTAGCCGCCGCTGCGCCAGTACACGTTGTTCTCCCGGGAGAGCAGGTCCTCGTCCACCAGGTACCGGCGGATCGTCGCGTAGTCGTCGTACCAGATGCGCAGCATCGCGTTGACCGCCCGCTCCGGGTACCGCACGCCGGGTTCGAAGTCCGTCACGATGTGCTCCAGCACGATGCGCCGCTTGCCGCGCGCCGCGGGCATCTGCACCAGCCGGCCCTCCCGCATGAACGCGCGCAGCACCGCCGCCCGTTCCTGATCCGGGTCGAGCGGCTCCTCCGGGATCGACCCGGGCGAGTGTTCGCGGATCGCGTCCTTGAACGCCCCGGACGCGGCCACGACCCGGCCGTTCACGGTGACGATCAGCCCGCCCTCTTCCAGCCGGAACAGTGCCTTGACCACGTCCCGCCCGGCGAGGCCGGTGGCCGCCGCCACCTCACCCGGAGTACCCGCGCCCAGCACCACGGCGGCGTAACTGCGGAGCCGGTCACTCTCGGCCAGGAGTCCACACAGCGCATCTGGTTGCACGGCCAAGAACATAACTCGCCGATCCCCATGCTCGCTCCTGGAAAACGCGTCCGATAGGTTCCCGGTGTGGCAGGTTATGCGGACGACCTCTCCCTCGCGCACCTTCTCGCGGACACCGCGGACGCTATCTCCATGGCCCGGTTCCGGGCGATGGACCTGCACGTGGAGAGCAAGCCGGATCTGACACCGGTCTCCGACGCGGACACCGCGGTCGAGAAGGCACTGCGCGCGACACTGTCCCGGACCCGGCCGAGAGACGCGGTACTCGGCGAGGAGTTCGGCGTCAGCCAGGCGGCGGCCGGCCCGGGCACCCGGCAGTGGGTGATCGACCCGATCGACGGCACGAAGAACTTCGTCCGCGGAGTACCGATCTGGGCCACCCTGATCGCACTCATGGAGGCCGACCAGGTGATGGTCGGGTTGGTGTCCGCGCCGGCGCTCGGCCGCCGCTGGTGGGCCGCGCGCGGGCATGGCGCGTACGCCGGGCGGCACACCGCCGCGGCCACGCCCATCCGGGTCTCCGGGGTGACCCGGCTGTCCGACGCGTCGTTCTGCTACGCGTCCCTGCCCGCCTGGGAAGAGACCGGGCGACTACCGGCGATGCTGGACATCATGCGGGGCAGCTGGCGCAGTCGCGCGTACGGCGACTTTTACGGATATATGCTCGTCGCCGAGGGCGCCGTGGACGTAATGGTCGAGCCCGAACTCGCGCTGTGGGACCTCGCCGCCCTGTTGCCGATCGTGACTGAGGCCGGGGGCACGTTCACCGATCTCAACGGCGAGCCCGGACCCTTCGGCGGTAGCGCTGTCGCCACCAACGGTAGGCTTCACGCCAACATACTGGATCGACTTGCATTGGACCGCTGAGCCAGTATTGTCGCGTCAATGGGTTCCTCGGGTTGGCTGTTCCTCACGGCCATGATCGTGGCGTACGGGATGGCCAACCTGCTCCAGTCGGTGGCCGTCTCGCGGACCCGTCAGGAGAAGAGTCTTCACCCGAGCCTGCTGCTGCGACTGTGTGAGCACCGCACGTATCTGCTGGGCGTGGGATTCCAGATGCTCGGTTTCGTGCTCGCCTTCCTGGCTCGTCGGGACCTGCCGCTGTTCCTGGTACAGGCGTCCGTGGCGGCCGGGCTGGGCGTCACCGCGGTGTTCGGCGTTTTGATGCTCAAGTGGCGGTTGCCTCCCGCCGAACTGGCTCTGCTCGGGTTGCTCTGTTTCGGCATCGCTGCCCTGGTCATCGCGGCCCGTCCCGCGCCGTCCCGTCCGGTCGGCGCGCTGACCGAAATCGGGATCGCGGTCGCCCTGGTCGCCATCGCGGCGTTGGGGCGTCTCGCGGTACGCCTGCACGGAGCGCCCGGCTCGGTGGCTCTGGGTTCGCTGGCCGGGCTGTGCTTCGGCGCCGCGGCGGTGGCCTCGCGCCCGTTGGCCTCGGTCCACACCTGGGAGCGTTTTCTCACCGCACCGTTGCTGTACCTGCTGATCGCCCACTCGCTGGTCGGACAGCTCCTGCTCGGCCTCGCCATGCAGCGCGGTTCGACGACCGCGGCAGTCGCCGCGATGGACGCCGCGGCCGCGGTTCCGGCCGCGTTCATCGGACTGTTCGTGCTCGGCGACGAGATCTGGCCCGGCCGGCAGTGGCTGGCCGCGCTCGGCTTCCTGGCCACGCTCGCCGCGGTGCTCGGCATGACGCGGTACGCGACGCCACAGCATCGTCACTCGGTCCAGCACGCCAGGGGCGTGTCCGAGAGCCTGGCGCCCAGCCGTTAACCGGTCTCCGGACCCCGTCTATCTACTGTGGACATTCATGCCGGCCCGGCCATTCACCTTCTCCGGGCGCGGCGCCGCGACCGACTCGCGTTCGCGCAGCGGCATCGTCACCCGGTGCACGTCGTGTGCGGGTACCTCGGCGAGCAGTAGCTCCACGGCCAAGCGGCCCAGCTCGAAGTGGGGGATCGCGATGCTGGTCAGCCCGGGACGCAGCCACGAGGCCAGCGACGAGTCGTCGAACGACACGACCGACACGTCGTCCGGCACCGTGAGCCCGGCCTCGGCCGCCGCCTGGTAGGCGCCGAACGCGACCCGATCGTTCAGGCAGATCAGAGCTGTGGCGTGCGGGCCACCACCGAAGAACTCGCGTACCGCCTGGTATGCCGGCTCCGGCCACCACAGGCACTCGACCGTGCCGGCCAGCGCACTGCCGGCCTGCGCGAGCGCCTCCTCCACGCCCGCCCGGCGCTCCCGGGCCGCATATACCTCTTCGGGCGTCTCCCCGACCAGAAAGATGCGCTCCCGGTGCCCCGCGTCCAGCAGCAGCCCGGCCGCCGTCCGGCCGGCGCCACGCTCGTCCGGCAGCACCGCGGGGACGCGATGGTCCTCGGCGACACAGTTCAACAACACGAAGCGGTGCCCACGTAGCGCGGACGGAGGTCGGGCCGGACGCGTGTACATGCTCGCATAGATGAATCCATCGACGCCCCGGTCAAGCATGTCCTGCAGGAGTTGCATCTCCACGGTATCGTCGCCCTCGGTTTCACCAACGAACAGCAGGTGCTGGTGGAGAAGGGCGGTGGAGAAGCTGCCACGGATCAGCTCACCCGCGAAGGCTTCGCTGGCGATGGTGTCCGAGACCAGGCCGATGGTGCGGGTCAACTTGGTGCGTAGGCCGCGCGCCATCAGGTTTGGCCGGTAGTTGAGCTCCCGGGCCGCGTGCAGCACCCGGTGCTCGGCCTCGGCGGAGATGCGCATGTCCGTGCGTCCAGCCATGACAAAGGACGCGGTAGTTCTGGACACTCCCGCTCGGCGGGCGACGTCGAGAAGGGTGACCCTGGGCGTAGGCATGCCGACTCCTCCGTCGTTCACATTCACTCAGCACGGACGGCCCCACCGCGACGGATCGAACGAGCAAACCCCCTCCAGTCTAGGTCAAGGTCACGAGTCCGTAACACCCTTGACATGTCTGGTTGACCGGGTGGAGTCTCAGCTAATCCGATTCAGCACGAACGATCCCACCCCCGACACTCGACACAGATTTTGGTTGGCAGCTAACCCGCAGCGCGTGAGTGACACCGGCCGGGCGACCCCACCGCGGTGCCGCCAGTCTCCCTCCCCATGCGTCCGCTCCATCGAGCGGTATGACACGTGAAGGAGTAAGCAGTGATCAGACGAACCAGAGTTTTCTCCGCCGCCATGGCGTCGCTTGGCGCGGGCGTACTTGTTGTCGCGATGGCAGGTTGTGGAGGCGACGACTCCAACAACGCCAGCAAGAACACGAACGCCCGCGGCCCGATCACCTATGTGCAGGGCAAGGACAACAACAACGTCATCCGACCGCTGATCGCGCAGTGGAACGCGAGCCACCCCAACGAGCAGGTCACCTTCAAGGAGCAGTCCGATCAGGCCGACCAGCAGCACGACGACCTCGTGCAGCACTTCCAGGCCAAGGACGCGAACTACGACGTGGTCAACGTCGACGTGGTGTATGTCGCCGAGTTCGCGGCAAAGGGTTGGCTGCAGCCGCTGACCGGCCAGTTCGCCCTGGACGCCTCCCCGTTCCTGCCGGCGACGGTCAAGACCGGCACCTACAACAACACGGTGTACGCCGCGCCGCAGTCCTCCGACGGCGGCCTGCTCTACTACCGCAAGGACCTCGTCCCCACCCCACCGAAGACGTGGGACGAGATGATGGGTGACTGCTCCATCGCCAAGGCTCACAAGATGGACTGCTACGCCGGCCAGTTCGCGAAGTACGAGGGTCTGACCGTCAACGCGGCCGAGGCGATCAACACGGCCGGCGGTGAGATCGTGAAGTCCGACGGGCGCACCCCCGACGTCGACACCCCGGCGGCGGCCAAGGGTCTGACCATGCTCGTCGACGCGTACAAGAACGGCAACATCCCGCAGCAGGCCATCACGTACCAGGAAGAGCAGGGCCGCCAGTCGTTCGAGGCGGGCAAGCTGCTGTTCATGCGCAACTGGCCGTACGCGTACAGCCTCGCGACCACGGACGGAAGCTCGGTCGTCAAGGACAAGTTCGCTGTCGCACCGCTGCCCGGCATCGACGCCAGCAAGCCCGGCGCGTCCAGCCTCGGCGGCCACGACGCGGCGATCAGCCAGTACTCGGCGCACAAGGCCACCGCGTTCGACTTCATCAAGTTCCTGACGAGCGAGGAGACGCAGAAGACGTTCGCCGTCAAGGCATCGCTGGCGCCCGTCATCTCGTCCCTGTACGACGACCCGACGCTCGTCAAGCAGCTTCCGTACCTGCCGACGCTGAAGGCATCCCTCAACAACGCCGTACCGCGCCCGGTCACGCCGTTCTACCCGGCCGTCACCGAGGCCATCGAGACCAACGCGTACGCGGCCATCAAGGGTGACAAGACCGTCGACCAGTCGCTGAAGGACATGCAAGCGGCGATCAAGGCTGCCGGTTCCTGACGCTCTCGGGGCCGGACCCGTCAGGGTCCGGCCCCACCGTGCATCATCACCACCACCGCCGGGGGCGACCGGCGTTTATGCCCGTAGAGGGAGGGATACATGTCCGTCACTTCCGGCGTCAGCACAGGCGACACGGCCGAGCAGCAAACGCAGGCGTCCGCTCCAGAACGTAAACGGGGTGCCTCGCTCCACCGGGGTGAGGGTAGGCGCGGCATCTACCTGGTCGCCCCGACCATCATCCTATTGGCCGCCGTGATCGGATATCCGGTGGTCAAAGCCATCGTGATGTCCTTCCAGAAGGATCCCGGACTGGACAAGGCGACCGGGATGTTCGTCAGCGGCGGCAACGCCGGCTTTTCCAACTACACCCACTGGATCCTCCAGCGGTGCGGTACCGCGTCCTGCCCACCCGGCACTCTCGGCGCCGAGTTCTGGGACTCGGTCGGCACCACGTTCATGTTCACCCTCGCCACAGTCGTCATCGAGGTGCTTCTCGGCATGTGGATGGCAGTGGTGATGAACCGGGCGTTCCGCGGCCGCGGACTGCTGCGCGCCAGCGTCCTGGTGCCATGGGCGATCCCGACGGCCATCACCGCGAAGCTGTGGTACTTCATCTTCGCGTACGACGGCATCGCCAACCGGGTACTACACACCCACATCCTGTGGACCGGCGGCGAGTGGGCGTCCCGGTTCGCCATCATCATCGCGGACGTCTGGAAGACCACGCCCTTCATCGCGCTACTCATCCTGGCCGGGCTCCAGGTGATCCCGGCCGAGACCTATGAGGCCGCCCGGGTTGACGGCGCGAACTCCTGGCAGCGATTCACCAAGGTGACGCTGCCGCTGGTACGCCCGGCGCTGATGGTCGCCATCCTGTTCCGCGTCCTCGACGCCCTGCGCATCTACGACCTGCCGGCGATCCTCACCGGCGGCGGAGGGGGAACCGGACACGCCACCACCACCCTGTCGATCCTCGTGGTCGACCAGATCCGCGGCGGCTTCAACAGCGCGGCGGCGCTGTCCACACTGACGTTCCTGCTCATCTTCCTGGTCGCCTTCATCTTCGTGAAGTTCCTCGGCGCCCACGTGGTCCAGACGCAGCAGCGGCAGCAGAAGGGAACGATCTGAGATGGCCTCGACAACCGCGGTGGGTGGCCGCGGGGGCCTCGCCTCCGCAGCGGACCGGCCCGCGATGCGCCCCCGCCGGCGCTTCACGTTCGCGGCGGCCCGCAGCTACCTGGGTATCGTCATCATCGTCGTCTTCTGCCTGGCGCCGTTCTACTGGATGGTGGTGACCGCCTTCCGGAACGTCGGGTACACCTTCGACACGACGCCCTGGCCCACCCACATCACGCTGGACAACTTCAGGACCGCGTTCTCCACCAGCCTGGGCAACCACTTCGGCCGAGCGCTCATCAACAGCCTCATCATCGGCGTGTGCACGACCATCCTGGCGGTGGCGGCCGGGTGCTTCGCCGCGTACGCGATCGCGCGGCTGGACTTCCGCGGCAAGTATCTGGTGCTGGGCCTGGTGCTCGGCGCGTCGATGTTCCCCGGGGTCGCGCTGCTGACGCCGCTGTTCCAGCTGTTCACGAACGTTCACTGGATCGGCGGGTACCAGGCGCTCATCATCCCCGACATCTCGTTCGCCCTGCCGCTGACCGTCTACACGCTCACGGCCTTCTTCGCCGAGTTGCCGTGGGAGTTGGAAGAGGCGGCAGTGGTCGACGGCTGCACGCCGGGGCAGGCGTTCCGGAAGGTGCTCCTCCCGCTGGCCGCGCCGGGACTGTTCACCACGGCGATCCTGGCGTTCATCTCGTCCTGGAACGAATTCCTGCTCGCCAGCGAGCTGTCGAACGACAAGACGCAGCCGGTGACGGTCGCCGTCGCTCAGTTCACCGGCAGCCAGCCGCACCAGGAGCCCTACACGGCGGTCATGGCCGCCGGCACGATCGTCACCGTACCGCTGGTCATCATGGTGCTGCTGCTGCAACGGCGCATCGTGGCCGGCCTGACGGCGGGCGGCGTGAAGGGTTAGGCCGTGGCCACTCCCGCCCGGTTTCTGGGCGGGCCGGTCAAGCGGCCCGGGAAGACGGGCCAAACAGGGAGGGCACATGCACCCCAGGGCCCGCGCGCAGCGGCTCGAGATGGTCGTCGGGATCCTCGGTTTCTTCACCGCGGTGGCGTTCATCGTCACCGTGGTGGCCGAGGTCCGCGGCCAGCCTGCGCTGCGGCCGGCACTGGTACTGGCGGGGTTCGCGGTGATCCTGGCGGTGGCGGTGTACTTCTGGCGTAAGAGCTGACGGCCGGCCCGGGTCCCTGCGGAGCCCGGGCCCATGCCGTCGGCCTTGACCCCTTGGATGCAGATCGGCTACGAACCGCCTCAGCCCAGCACCACGATGTACTCGTGGGCCGCCTGCGCCGCCTGTTGCGCCGCCACGACCGCTTCGGCGAGAAGCTGCTTGGCCTGTTGGGCGCGGGCCACCGCCTCGGCGACCTTCGGATGGTTCGTACCCTGGGCGACCGCCTGAAGCCGAGCGACCATGCGGTCGGCGCTCTCGGCCGCGGCGTTCGCCTGCCCGGCGATCGTGCCCGCTTCCTGCGCGGCGTGCCCCAGGCCCGCCTTGACTTCCTCGATAGTGGCCATGGTTGCTCCGTCCCTCCCAGTCGGCTGCCGGTCGCGAAGCGGTGCGGCGGGACATGCCGCCGCACGCCCACAGTAGTCACCCGGTGACGCTGACCGGAACCCATGCGAAGCCGTTGGCGGCGACAGGGAGTCGTCGGGCAGGCCGGTTGGGTCAGCCGCCGTGCTCGTAGGGAGCGCCGAGGGTGTAGAGCACGATGGCAAGCGAAGCCAGGGTGAAGGCCACCAGAGCCGCGCGGCGCACGAACAGCGTGAGAGTCATGTCGTCACCTCCCCTCGCAACAAGCTCAGTTCCGACGGTTCAGCCGCCGAGTTCGTAGGGAGCGCCGAGGGTGTAGAGCACGATGGCAAGCGAAGCCAGCGTGAGCGCCACCAGAGCCGCGCGGCGCACGAACAGCGTCAGGGTCATGTCGTCACCTCCCCTCGCATGCCGGAAACGGAACCAGCAACGAACGGCGGCGCGTCGAGACCCGAGCCGGCCGGAGACAGCGCGCGGCGGCGCATCGACGACGCGACCAGAGCCACGATCCCGAGCGCGATGAGGAGATCTCCGACGCTGACGACCGCGTGCATCGGCGGTACCGCGATGACGTCGCCAAGCGGTGCGAGGCGCGTACCCGCGTGTGCCGCGGCGTTCTTCACGGTCTCGGCGTCCGGCGGCAGACCCGCCCGCACCGCCGCGCCGGGCGAGTACGGCATCCCACCGTTGAGCAGAATCGCGACCCCGTTGAGGGCCGCACCGGTGAGCACCAGCAAGCCGGTCAGCGCAATCGTGCGGCTATGTCTGAGGTTGACCGCCAGACACACGGCGGCCGCCCCGAACGCGACGGTGACCGCCAATCCGGCGGGTACGCCGGTCAGCAGGCGCAACGCCAGCAGTTGGCCGGCGGCGGCGATCCAGAGCAGCCACAGCGCCCGCAGCCGAAGGCCAGCGAGGCGTCGCAGCCTGCCGCCCAGCAGGTAGCCGACCACGACACCGAGGATCGGCGGTACGCAGTAGAGCAAGGCCGCACGGATGGACATCGGGCCCTCACCTCCCCCGTCGGTAATCGGCTGGTGTGTCAAGCGCCCGAACCGTACCGACGCTCCCCGGCGACGCGGAACCACGATGTCGAGGTTCAGACCGGCCTCAGTCGGATAGGCGAATCAGCGACAGCGTGATCAGAAATCGGTGGCGCCGGGCATCGGCTGCCCCGATGCTGGCGGAATGGCCAGCCGATTCGCCGACATGTTCGTAGACCTCAACGACGACCCACGCGTGGACGCTCCCGGACAGGCCGATGAGCGCAGCACGCTCCTCGGGTTCTTGCGATGGCAACGCGCGACGCTGGAACTCAAGTGCGCCGGCCTGACGCCGGCAGACCTGGCCCGCCGCTCGCTGGAGCCGTCCAAGCTGTCACTGCTCGGGCTCGTACGCCATCTGACCGATGTGGAGCGGGGCTGGTTCCGCGGCGGGCTCGCCCAGGAGGATACGGCTTCGCTGTATTCGTCGCGGGAGGACCCGGACGGCGACTTTGACGGTGCCGTACCGGACCCGGAGGTCGTGGCCGCCGCCTGGGCCGCGTGGCGGGAGGAGGCGGAGTACACCGACCGGTTCGTCCGAAGCGCTGACTTCGGCCTCTCCGTACCCGACGAGTGGCGCGGACCGCTGTCCTTGCGTTGGGTGCTGATTCACTGCGTTGAGGAGTACGCACGCCACCTCGGCCACGCCGACGTGCTGCGCGAGCGGATCGACGGCAGGGTCGGCCAGTAGCGGTTCTTACCAAATCTGCTGCCAGCAGGCCGAACCCGGCCGGCTTGCGGTGAATGGTCACCATGTGATGAGTGAAGGAAGCCAAGCAACTCGGGCCGACCGAGATCGGCCTGCTGCGTGGTGGGCGGTGGGCCGCGGCGCAAACCGCATTGGCGATGCTGGCCGCTCGTGGGCGGCTCATTGCCGGACCGCCTGGACGCATCCGGCGTACCGGCGTGGCACCCTCCGGCGACCACATGCTGGAGCGGGCACTATTCAGTGACCTGTACGGCACGATGGGTGCGCGGGAGCTCGCCAACCAACCGCGTGTTCGGCAGGTGGTCAAGGACGTCGAGTTGAGGCTGGTGCGGCAGGGCTACTTGCGGGCCCGGTCGGTCCGAATACTGCTGCCAGTAGCCTCTCTCACCGTGGTGCCGTGCGTCGCGGCTCGGCCGGCCAGCCAGGAGGTAGGGATTCCTCTGGTCCTCGCATCCGTCGTACTGGCCCTCTGGTTTCTGCCTCGCCGAACCTGGTCCGGCAGTCGGGCGCTGAACGCGCTGCGGGCGCGGAACAGAAGCCTGGCCACGATGATCCGTGATGGTTCCGCCGCCGGGTACAGCGCGGTCCCCGACAAGGTCGGCTTCGGCGTGGCCCTGTTTGGCCGGCCAGCACTGCTGGCTTTCCTACCCACGTTCGCCGCTGACGCCGGGTTGCTCGACGGCGGAAAGTGGACGCGCCGGCTCGACTTTCCCGAGGCGAGGCGGGGACGGTGGCGCTAAAGGCACGATCACCGGCACGACCCGCTTCGATGCGTCGAGGGGCCATCGGGTTGGTCGGCCGGTGGCCCCCCTCGACGTTGGTGCGCCGGCAATCAGCCGACCGTGATGTTCAGGGTCAGGTTCTGGTGCGCCGAGGGCAGGGTCACCGTGGGCCCGCTGGCCGCCGGGTCGTACAGGCTCTACGCCAAGGCGCCGTCCGGCGGCCCGTACGGCGACCAGTGGCTGGGCGCGGCATCAGAACGAACGCCAGCCGGGCCACCCACACGGCCACCCGATACGCCCCGGTGCCGCGGACCCTCGCGAGATCCGCGTCGTTCAGCGACATGAGCGCAAGCTACGACACCGGGGCAAGACTGCGGGGCAACCACATCAGCGCCCCAGCTCCGCCGGATGATCCGTGCCGTCTCTCCCGATCAATATCCGTGACGAGCCGGATCCCGGCTCTGGTAGCCTGACCCGGCGCCATCACCGGCGCGCGACACGTGAAGGACAGGTGAGGACATTGCGCGGATCAGCGCTGAAAGTTCGCCCTGCCCTGCTTCCGGCCGCCGCCTGACGCCCAAGCGCTCGCGAGCCCCGGAAGACCATCTCTCTCTTCCGAGGAGAACACGTTGTCCCGCACCATTCTGGTTCTCGGCGGTACCCGCTTCCTGGGCCGCGCCGTTGTCGACGCCGCTCTGCGCGCCGGGGACCACCTCACCCTGTTCAACCGCGGCATCACCAACCCTGACCTCTATCCGGACGTGGAGACGCTGCACGGCGACCGGAACGCGGACCTGTCCACGCTGGCCGGACGCGAGTGGGACGCGGTCATCGACGTCGCCGCCTACCGCCCCGAGTCGGTACGCGCGACGGTGGGCGCGCTCGCCGAACGGGTCGACCGCTACGTCCTGGTCTCGACCCTTTCCGTGTACGCCGACCACAACACCACCGACGGCCAGCACGAGGATGCCCCCGTCATCGAACTGACCGGCGGACTCGACCCCGGTTCGTTGTACGGCGCCCGCAAGGCCGCCTGCGAACGCATCGTGCTCGACGCGTACGGCGATCGGGCCTTCATCCCCCGGCCGGGTCTGATCGTCGGTCCGCACGATCCGACGGACCGGTTCACCTACTGGCCTCGCCGCATCGCACGCGGCGGACAGGTTCTGGCACCGGGCGCGCCCGACGATCCGGTGCAGTACATCGACGTACGCGACCTGGCCGAGTTCGTCGTTTCCGGCGTCGAGCGGAGCGGCGTGTGCAACGTCGCCGGCCCGGTCATGACGATGGGCGACCTGCTGCGGGCATGCGGGCCGGCCGATCTGGTCTGGGTGCCCACCCGGTGGCTGCTCGACGCGGGGGTCGACCCGTGGATGGGTGTACCGATGTGGGTGGCCGCGCCGGGTTGGGCGGCCGCCAACCGGGTCGACGTGACACGGGCGCTCGACGCGGGTCTGACGGTGCGGCCACTGGCCGACACCGTGCGGGACGCGACAACGACCGCCGAGCCGATGTTCACCGCCGACGAGGAGCGGCGCCTCCTGGACGCGTACCTCAACTGATCGAAGCGGCGCGCCCGTCCCGCGAGGGCGGGCGCGCCGTGCCCGACGTCTCCGCCATGAGACCGGATGTCGCGAATCCCTCTCACGCCGTCTCACCCCGATCACCCCGTCTCTGCTCGACATGGCTACAGATCTGGCTACAGGACGGCCTCCCCCGATGACATTCCCTTCGGGTGTGGCGCAGCGCGGCAGGGGCGCTCCACGGCTTGGGTGTGACGCGTGTCACTGAGAGCTTGCCGCTTGGCCGGACAGTTTGTGTCTGTGGAGAAGACCATCCGTGTCCGGGTTCACGACGGAGATCCCAGTGCGTTCCGGGAACTGTTCGATGAGTACGCCCGGTTGGTGTACCACCACGCCTTCCGGCTGACCGCGAACTCGGCGTCGGCCGAGGACGTGGTGTCGTTGACGTTCTTGGAGGCATGGCGGCTGCGCGGTCGGGTCGATGTCAGCATCGACGGATCGCTTCGCCCGTGGTTGCTGGGCATCGCAACGAACGTCGCGCATAACATGCGTCGCGCCGCCCGTCGGCACGACCTCGCGCTGGCCCGGCTTCCCAGGCAGCCGGTGGAGCCGGACTTCGCCGAGGAGGTGGCCGCCCGCATCGACAACCGAGAGCGGGTGGCGCTGGTGCAGACCGCGATGCAGGCGCTGCGCAAGCCCGAACGCGAGGTGCTGGCGTTATGCGTCGGTGCCGGGCTGGACTACGCGGAGGCGGGCGAAGCGCTCGGCGTGCCGGCCAGCACGGTGCGCTCCCGGCTGTCTCGGGCACGTGAGCGACTACGCAAGCTCGTCGGCACCGGAAAACTCCGACCGCCCCCAGAAAATTCGAGACCACCCGCCGGCCACGGACAGGTAGTAGCTGACCGCACGATCGCGGTCCGGTTCGCCCAGGAGACCACCCGATGAACGCCACCTCGACCCCATCGAACCCACACGAATATGAGGACCTGGCCTGGCTGCTGCCGGAGCCGGCGGAGTCGGAGCTGCCGAGCGACCGCTACCTACACATCCAGGAGTTCGTGATGAGCCAGATCCAGCAAGATCTGCGGCCCGCCCCGCAGCGACCGCGACGGGCATCGCGACGCCGAGTCGCTTACCTGGCCTCGGCGCTGGCCGCGACCGCAGCCATCGCCGGCGTCGCGGTCGCGGCGGGCGGTATCGGCGGCACGGCGACCTCACGCGCCCTCCCTGGCGCCTCCAACACGGCGGCGGCCACGTCCCTGTCCGGCCAGCAGATCCTGCTCGCCGCCGCCACTACCGCGGAACACCTGCCCAACGGTGCCGGCAATTATTGGTACCTGAAGGTGGTCTCTGACGGCGGCGACGGCAAACCATCCGTGTTTGAGATGTGGAACGGCCGAGACGGACAGACCTGGTTCAGGGGCGAGAAAAACGCCGGCACCGTAACCAAGTTTGAGCAGCTGAATCCGTTCGTGCTCGGCGGGGCCAAGGTCAGCTACGAACAGATTCAGGCTTTGCCGACCGAGCCGGCTGCGCTCAAGGCGTCCATCGACCAGATCATCAGCAACGGTGACGTTCGCTCGAGCGGCGGGGATCTGACCGCCGCGCAGCAGAAGCAGCAGGCCGTCTTGGAAAGCCTCATTTCCCTTGTCTCCCAGCTGCCCGCTCCGCAGAAGGTGCGCGCCGCAGCCTTCCGGGCCATCGCCGCCTACCCGAACGTGACCAGCCTCGGTCAAGTTGACGGCGGGCTGGGCCTACGGATCACCTTCGCCGAATTGCCGGCGGCCCGACTCGTCATCGACCCCACGAGCGCACAGGTGCGCCGGACGGACTTCATCGTCTCGCCCGACGGATCGCTCCAATTCGCTGCGGGGCGCGGCGACTTCACGCTCACGTCCGAGTGGACCGACACGCTGCCCAAGTAGGGCGCCGGCAGCCGCGCGGAGCCCTGGTGACCGCACCATCACCAGGGCCCGCTGCCGTGCTAGCGCGGACGACGAGGTCGGTGGATAGCGCGGCAGCGGGTCACGAGTGCGGTCCACGGGCTACGAAAATGGCCCGCCGGATGATCTCCGGCGGGCCATTTTCCCTGGTAGCGGGGACAGGATTTGAACCTGTGACCTCTGGGTTATGGGAAGCCAGCGCGGAGTCTCAACAGGTCTCGCTAACCGGTCAGGTCCACCAGACCACCACCGTGAACACGGCGTACAGACTTATCAGGCCCAGACCCGACAGCCAGCTTGACTTGCCGTCGTACACGACCAGGGCGGTCACCACCACGGCGACTGACACGGCAACGACGAGCATCGGCGCAAAGACCAGCGTCAGTGTGGTGGCTGTGGTGAAGCTAAGCAGCACCAGCGCTGGCGTGACGAGAAGCGCGGCCTGCAGCGGGCTATGGGTGACTACGGCCAGCGCGTAATCCGCGTGGTTGCGAAAGGCCAACTGGAGGCCGACGGCGTTCTGGATGGCGTTGGCGGCGATCGCGATGATCACTAGACCGACGAACTTTTGGGAGATGTGCAACGCAGCGGCGCCGGGCGTCAGCGCGTCGACAAACCAGGCGGAGACCGTCACGGAGATCGCGCCGGCCGCGATGAGCATGCTGATCGCGAGCCAGAGCGGCCAGCGTGGCGCTCCGGGGACGGCCCCGGTCGCGGCGGCTTCGGCCGATAGGGGGCGGCGGGGCCGACGGCTCAGTGACCTCGGCAGCGACAAGGCGAAAATGATCAGGAGGACCACCGCCGTTATGGCGGACAGTAGGCGCGCGTGCGACACGACCGGGATGTGTGTCAGGCGCGCCAGGCTGGGCAGCAGCACGGCGGCGCTAAACAAGATCAGCAGCACGGACAAGTCAAGAGCCCGGCCCTGCCTGAACCTCTGGGTCCGGTTCTTCAAGCCTCCGACAAGGAAGGTGGCGCCCAATATGAGCAACAGGTTCGCCACCATCGAGCCGATGATCGTGTACTGCACCACGAGGAGCAGGCCGTCACGCAACGCGAAGTAGGAAACGACGATTCCAGGAACGTTACCCACGGCGCTCTGCAGGACACCCGTGGCGCCAGCACCGAGCCGGTCACCCAATTGCTCCACCGCCCGGGCGATGAGCGCGGCCATGAGCGCGATACCGAGGACGGACCAGACAAAGGTAAGGAGCGCTGGAGCAGGTGCGTACCTGGCCGCCGCGGCAGCCACGACCGCGGCGACCCCACCAACGACGATCACTAGGTCCGATACGGTCAGCGTCCGGTCACCCTGCGACCGGTGTTCGATCAACGCCGCGAACCTCCGCCCCGTCATTTGATACCTAACGATCGTCCCAGAATCGGCAACTTCAAAGCGGCATCTGAGGCGACGGCGAGCGCGTCGCGTCTTGGAACAACCGCAGTGATCGACAGACGCTGATCATCCGTTACTGCAACGCGCTATGCCGTTTGACGCTCGCGCCGTTCCCGTAGCCCGGTCGACCGGGCTGCAACCGAAGACCGTCCGGAACATCCATGTGATGCTGCACACTGCCTTGGCCAACGCGGTCAACTGGCGCTACGTGATGGAGAACGTGGCCGAGCACGTCAAGCCACCCAAGGTGCGACGCCGCAAGCCCACCGTCCGGACCGCCGGCCAACTCCGAACCTTCCTCACCTCCGTACGAGAGGACCGGTTCTACCCGCTCTACCTCCTCGCCGCGATCATCGGCCTGCGTCGTGGCGAACTGTGCGGGCTACGTTGGCCGGCCCTGGATTGCGCGAATGGCGAGCCCGACAACAATCGGAACGGACCTTCTTCGACCGGGACTATCAGGAGACCAACAAGGTCTTCGTATGGGAGGACGGGCGCCCGGTACACCCGGACGTGATCCGCCAGAGGTTCAACCGCCTGTCACTCCGCTGCGGGCTGCCCCACATCCGGCTACACGACATGCGGCACAGCTACGCCACCGCCGCACTCAAAGCCGGAGTACATCTCAAAATTGTCAGCGCGAGACTCGCCACGCCTCCGAGGCGTTCACCGCCAGCGTCTATCAACACGTCCTACCCGGCATGGACCGGGAAGTCGCCGGCACGATCGCGGCGGTGTTCCTCGGCGGCGATGAGGACCAGGCCGACGACGCCGTTAGCGAATCCGTTCGCAATATGACGAGAACGGCCCGCCGGATGATCTCCGGCGGGCCGTTCTCCCGTGGTAGCGGGGACAGGATTTGAACCTGTGACCTCTGGGTTATGAGCCCAGCGAGCTACCGAGCTGCTCCACCCCGCGTCGCTTGGATAACCTTAGCGCACCGCTATCCCCGACCGCAAAACGGTTCCGGATCCGCACGTCACCGGCGGTTTTCCGGGCCAGAACCTGAGCGTTCCGGCCCGGACACCAGTGCCCCGGCTCACCCGGACGGCGGCGCCGACGGCGTACCGGACGGGGACGGCGACCCAGACGAGTTCGGCGACGGCGTACCCGACGGCGACGGCGTGGCGCTCGCCGACTGGCGGGCCTGCTGGTACGCCGTGATCGCGTCGTTCAGCTCCTGTAGCGCCTGCCCGTACTTCGTGAAGTCACCCGACTGCTGAGCCGACTTCAGGTCTGTCAGGGCCTTGTCGATGCGCTGCGTCGCCGCGTCGACTTCCGGGTTCGTCTGTGCCGGCGGCGGTTGGTTGGCGTTCGACGGCGGCGGACCGGTAGGCGGTGTCGCGCCGGCCGACTTCGCCGAATTCAGCAGTTGCGTCAGTGCGCCCTGCAGGCTGTCCGCGAAGCCGACGTACTGGCCGAAGTTCACCAGCACGTACTTCAGCTGCGGATAGGCGTTCTGCGCCTTGCTCTGTACGTACAACGGTTCCACATACAGCATGCCGCCGCCTACTGGCAGTGACAGCAGATTGCCGTAGATGACCGTGGCACTGTTCTGCAACAGGCTGATCTGTGGCCTGACCGAGTTGTCGTTAGTCATCTTCTGGTCGGCCTGCCCCGGCCCGGACACCTGCGTGTCCGGTGGTAGCTGGAGTATCTCCAGCTTCGGTTTCCCGTCCACGTACGAGCCTGTGACCAACGCGGCCAGGTTCTGCCTGCCGCGGGGCGTCATCGCCGACGTCAGCTGGAACGTGGTCTGGCTCTGCCCGGGGAACTTCGCCAGCAGGTAGTACGGCGCCTGGTTGGCCGCCGTGCCGGGCGCGGGATCCTGCGGTACCTGCCAGAAGTCCTGCCCCGAGTAGAACTGGCTCGGGTCCTTCACATGGAACCGGGTGAGCAGTTCGCGCTGAACCTTGAACTGGTCCTCCGGATACCGGAAGTGCTTGGCCAGCTCTGTCGGGATCGCCGAACTCGGCTGGATGAGGTGGCCGCCGAACGCCTTGTTCCACGCGTTGAGTACCGGGTCGGACTGCCCGAACGCATACAGGGTGACCTTCCCGGTGTACGCGTCGACCGTGGCCTTCACCGAGTTGCGCAGGTAGTTGATGTCGGTCTGCGCCTGACGGGTGCTGCCTTCGCCGGTAAGGGTGTCGCTGGTGGCCGACTGGAGGTCGATCTGCTGCGAGTACGGGTACGTCGACGCCGTCGTGTAGCCGTCGAGGATCCACACGACGTGGTCGTTGACGACGGCCGGGTACGGGTCGCCGTCGAGAGTCAGGAACGGCGCGACCTTCTGCACCCGCTGGCGGGGATCGCGCACGTACAGGATCTTCGAGTTGTCGTTGAAGACGCTGGAGATGAGGAAGTTGGTTTCCTTGTACTTGTAGGCGTACAGCACGCGCCGCAGGTACGAGCCGACCGACACGCCCCCGCTGCCGGAGTAGGTCACGTACTGGTCGTTGGAGCCGCTGGGCCGGTCGTACTCGGCGTCCTTGCCGTTCTGAGCCTTCCCGACGATCGCGTACGAGTTCATGTTCTCGCCGTAGTAGATCCGCGGCTGGGAGACGGGGATCTGATCGTTCGAGGACTGGCAGTTGGTCTGGCCGGTCTGGGAGTCGAGGAAGCCGGAGACGAATTCGGGCTGGCCGTTGCACACGATCTGGTTGGCCGGCGCGGCCACGAACCCGTACCCGTGTGTGAAGACGGTGTGCTGGTTCTGCCAGTTGCTCTGCTGCGGGGTGAGGTTGTTGTAGTCCAGTTCCCGGACGCCGACCACGTAGTCCTGCGGGTTGCCGTCGGTGGTGTACCGGTCGATGTCCAGCTTCTGGGTGAAGTCGTAGAAGCCACGCACCTGCTGCAGCTGGGTGTACGTGTTGGACACGATCGACGGGTCGAGCAGCCGGATGTTGGCCACCGTGTCGGTGTCGGACAGCAGGGACTCCGGCGGTACCGCGGCGGACGACGGGTACTGCATGGTCTGCACGTCGCCCAGGCCGAAGGCGTCACGGGTCGCGTCGATGCTGCGCTCGATGTACGCCGATTCCTTGTCGCGGAGGTTCGGCTTCACGGTGAAGGTCTGGACCGCGGCCGGGTAGATGCCGCCGACCGCGATGGCGGACAGCGCGAGCAGACCGATCGCGATTCCGGGCCAGACCAGGTTACGGATGAAGGCGTTGGAGAACACCAGAATCGCCACGGCGACCACCACCGAGATCCAGGCCAGGATCTCCTTGGCGGGCAGCAGCGCGTTGACGTCCGTGTAGCCGGCGCCGTACAGGTTCGTGGCGTCGTTGTGAGCGAGCAGCAGGCCGCGCTGGTCGAGGAAGTAGGCGACCGCCTTGAGCACGATGAAGAGCGCGACCAGCGTGGTGAGGTGCGCACGCGCAGCGGCGGTCATCCGCTCGCCGGCACCCTGCAGGCGCACCCCGCCGAACAGGTAGTGCATCGCCAGCGCGCCGAGCACGCACAGCACGACCAGGGTGAAGCCGACCCCGAGCAGGTAGCGCCAGAACGGGTACTGGAAGACGTAGAAGCCGAGGTCGACGCCGAACTGCGGGTCCTTGGTGCCGAACGACTGGGCGTTGGAGAACAGCAGCCACTGCTTCCACTGGCCCTGCGCGGACAGTCCGCCGAACAGGCCGACGACCGCCGCCAGGAGCCCGGACCACAGCCCGAACCGGGGCGAGATGATCCCCCGGTACCGCTCCAGCGACTGCTGCTCGGTGGAGTGCATGCGGAGCATGGGCCGCAGCCGGAACGCGAGCCAGAGGTTGATCCACACGACCAGCGCCATGCCGACCCCGAAGATCGCGAACAGCCCGAGCCGGGTCCGCAACACCGTGGTGAACACCTCGGTGTAGCTCACCTCGGAGAACCAGAGGTAGTCGGTCCAGGCGTTCACGAGCCAGCCCAGCAGGATGAACAGGACCACGACGCAGGCCAGCACGATCAATGTCATCCGGCCGCGGCGGCTCATCCGGGGCAGGGGGGTTCGCATTACCACGGCACCAGGGTACGAGGTGATTCTCAATCACGCGGGTCACCCCGGGGCGACACCTTCCGTGGCCGGACCGAGACCAGCGGCGACGGCCTGCGAGAAGCGGTCAACTCCCGCCGCATCCGGTCGGGGTCTGGTGGTCGCGCAGCTTCCCCAGGGCCGTCAGGGCGTCACTGAGCGTCGATACCTTGACCAGTTCCAGGCCCGGCACCGCATTCGCCGCCGCCTCCGGGCAGTTGTCCGCCGGCGACAGGAAGACGGTCGCGCCGTCGCGCTTCGCCCCCCGCATCTTCTGCGCGATGCCGCCGATCGGGCCCACGTTGCCCTCGTCGTCGATCGTGCCGGTGCCCGCGATGGTCATTCCGCCGGTCAGGTCGGTCGGCGTGAGCTTGTCGACGATGCCGAGAGAGAACATGAGGCCGGCACTCGGACCGCCCACGTCGTCCAGGCTGAACTTGATCGTGAAGGGGCTGGGCTGCTTCTGCGAGACGTGGATCCCGATCTGCGGCGTGTCATCGCTCGCCTTGTCGGAGGTGATCGTCGTGGTGGCCGCGGCACCGTCCCGCGTGTACCCGATATTCAGCGCGGTCCCCACCGGCTTGGCCTTGATCAACGAGGTCAGCTTCTCCACGGACGTGACCTGCTGCCCGTTGACCGAGGTGATCAGATCACCGGCCCGCAGGTGCCCATCGGCGGGCTCGCCACCGACCACGGACTGCACCCCGACCTGGACCGGGAAGCCCAGCTTGCGCAGCGCCGCCGTGACGGCCGAATTCTGCGAATCCGTGAACTCCTGCTGGTTTTCCTGGTCGACCTGCTGCGTGGTCTGGTCGGGCGGGTAGATCACCTCGCGCGGCACCACCGCGTCGGAAGGATCGAGCCAGCCCCGGATCGCCTGCCACAGGCTGATCTGGTCCTCCACGCCCACGGTGACCATCCGCAGCTGACCCGTGGAGTTGGACGTGGCGCCGCCGGAGATCGAGATCAACTGCTTGCCGCTGGCCGAGCCCAGAGTGTTCCAGGTCGGGCCGGGCCCCTCTTCCACATAGGGCACAGAGATCCCGACAAAGGACCCCAACACCAGGGCAACAAGCACGACCACGCCCACGAGAAGGGTGGCGCCACGGCGTCTCATGCGGCGAAGCCTACTGTCTCGGACTGACATTCCCTGACTTGCCTACTGTCCGGGGCTGATATTCCCTGACTTCCCCCGTAGGCGAACGCCCGGCACGGGACTCTATCGCCCGCGACGCGTACGGTTGAATCGTGCCTGACACGCCCTTCGGCTTCGGACTTCCCGGCGGCGCCGCGCCGGACCCTAACGACCCGGCCCAGATGCAGCAGTTTCTCGGGCAGTTGCAGCAGCTGTTCTCCAGCTCTGGCGGCGGGCCGGTCAACTGGGATCTGGCTCGTCAGGTGGCGCAGGCGACGCTGACCGGTGGTGGCCCGATCGCGAGCGGGCTCGGCTTGAGCCCGGCGGTCGAGGCGGAGGCCGCGGAGCCTCCACCCGGCGACCCGCGGGTCACCGAGGCCGAATACCAGGCGGTCACCGACGCGCTGCGGCTGGCCGACCTGTGGCTGGAACCGGCGTCGGCGCTGCCGTCCGGCATCCAGAACGTCCAGGCATGGTCGCGCGGCGAGTGGATCACCCGGACCTTGCCGGTGTGGCGCAAGCTGTGCGACCCGGTCGCCGGCCGGATGGTCGGCGCCATGGGCGACCTGGTTCCGGAGGAGATGCGCGGCCAGCTCGGCCCGATGCAGTCGATGGTCGCCACGCTCGGCGGCGCGCTGTTCGGCGGCCAGCTGGGCCAGGCGCTGGGGTCACTCGCGGCCGAGGTGCTCTCCGCCGGCGACATCGGCCTGCCGCTGGGACCGGCGGGCACGGCCGCACTCATGCCGGCGAACATCAGCGCGTACGGCGAGGGCTTGGAACTCGACGCCGACGAGGTACGGCTGTATGTCGCCCTGCGCGAAGCCGCCCACCAGCGACTGTTCGGACACGTTCCGTGGCTGCGCGGCCACGTTCTGACCGCGGTCGAGACATACGCTGCCGGCATCCGAGTCAACCGGGAGGCCATCGAGGAAGCGATGGGCCGGCTCGATCCGGGCAACCCGGAGTCCATGCAGGAGCTGTCCGTCGAGGGCATCTTCACGCCGGACGACACCCCGCAGCAGAAGGCCGCGCTGGCCCGCCTGGAGACCGCGCTGGCCCTGGTCGAGGGCTGGGTCTGCCACGTGGTGGACAGCGCCGCCGGTGACCGGCTGCCGGATGTGGTACGGCTGGCGGAGGCGTTCCGCCGCCGGCGGGCGGCGGGCGGTCCGGCCGAGCAGACCTTCGCCGCGCTGGTCGGGCTGGAGCTGCGGCCGCGCCGGCTGCGCGAGGCCGCCGCGTTGTGGTCGGCGCTGACCGAACACCGCGGCATCGCCGGGCGCGACGCCCTGTGGGGCCACCCCGACCTGCTGCCCAGCGAAGAGGACTTCGCGAACCCGGAGGGGTTTGCCCGGTCCCAACTCGACCTCGGCGACATCGACTCGTTCGACTTCGGTTCGCTGGAGTCCGGCGAAGGCGGGGGCGAGCCCGGGACCGGCGGGCCGGGGAGCGAAGAGGACAAGGGTGGCGAGGCCGGGTCCGGCCCCCAGCTGCAGTCCTGACACCCGCACGACCAGGCCCGGAGGACGCGACGGACGTCGCGACCGGGCCGCGGGCCGGCGCGCCCGGCCGTTGATCAGCGTGCCCAGCCGTTGATCGGGGTGCCCGGCCGTTGATCGGGGTGCCCAGCCTGAGACCCGGCCCATCCGGCCCGACCGGGACGTCACGCTCAGCCTGAGGCCCGGCCCAGCTCAAGCCGACCGAGATGTCACGCCTGACCTGAGACCCGCCCGACCGCCTGACCCCCGAGGTCCGCCGGCCCGGCGGCTCGACCGCGACGGCCTGACGGCCTGCCCGGCCCGACCACCCGAAACCGGCCGGACCGCCTGAAACCGGTCCGACCGGGCCTATCCGGCGGGACCGAGGCGGCACACCGGCGCGCGGGCGGGTCGGGACCTCCGCTCAACCCGGCCGTTGACCGGTCTAGGCGGGGCTGAGCAGGGCGCGAGTGGCCTCCCAGCCCTCCAGTTCAGGGTCCAGCCTGGCCAGCCCGTCCGGGCCGCTCAGCCGGTGCCAGCCCGGCACGATCGAGACGTCCCCCGGGCCGGGGGCCGCCGCCCGTACCGCGGCCGCCTCGCCCGCCAGGTCGATCTCCGGCAGCCAGCCGGGCACCGGCAGCCGGGCGGCCAGGCCGAGCAGCCCACCCGTGGCGCCGGGCGCTACCGCCAGCGGCCGGCTCGACAGCGGCCGGAGCAGCTTGCCGATCAGCATCGCGGGCAGGTCCGGGGCGTCCGGCGCGACAACGGCCGCCTGCTCGTACCCGTCCGCCCCGGCAGCCTTGAAGATCGCATTTGCGGTGAGTACCGGCAATTCGTACACCCGCATGGTTGGCCAGACCACTGAGTCCGCCAGCCCCCGGTCCTCCGCCGTGACGGCGACCGCGGGCTCCACCTCGGCCAGCGTCGCCAGCAGGTCCACCACGTCCTCGGCGAGCGCGCGGCGCCAGTTCGCCGGGTCGACTCCGGGCGGCGTCCAAGACGGCGGGGACAGCGGGACGACGACGGTGCGCCGGGACGGCGAGGGGCTGGTCACCCGTCAATCCTCATGGATGGGCTCCCCGGAGGCCGCACAGACCCCCTCCAGGTAGCCGCGCGCCCGCTCGGCCTTCGGGTAACGGGCCACCAAGGTCCAGAAAGCCGAGCTGTGGCTCGGCACGACCAGGTGGGCCAGCTCATGCAAGATCACGTAGTCGATCACCCAGTCGGGCATGTCGATGATCCGATCCGAGATCCGGATCGACCGGTCGGCCGGGGTGCACGAGCCCCAGCGACCGTTCTGGTTGCCCACCCAGCGGACGCTGGCCGGCCGGGCGGCCGCCGGGTAGCCGGCCAGGTACCGGTGGGCCAGGCGGGCCGCTCGGGCGGCCAACTCCTCGTCGGAGCGGTGGCCCCGCTGGTCACGCGCCGCCAGCCGTTCCAGCATCCGGTCGACCCACTCCCGCTCCTCGGCACGGGAGAACTGGTCCGGGATCAGCACGACCACTCGCTCGCCGTCCCGGTATGCGGACACCGTGCGGCGGCGGCGCTCGCTGCGTCGCACCTCGACAACCGGCTTCCGGATGCTGGCCATGACCGGCCTAGATCACCAAAGCACCAACGAATCGGGTCACGTGGGCACGCTAACGGGCGGACGCCTACCCTAGGCAAGCCTCAACTTGATGACCGCCGCCGATAAGGTCCAAGTTATCGCTGATCGCCCGAAAAATTCCTTCGGTCGCTTGCCAGCAACACGCCATTAGTGCGAAAAGCCTGGCGTGTCCTGGCGGAACGCACCTTGTCCAGGCCGCGCCCGAGGCAGACTTCACCAGGTCGACTTCCACTCCCGACTGGGTACAGGACGGGAAATGGAAAGAGAGCAGAGGAGGGCACCGTGGCCGAGACGGCCGAGAAATACAACGGTTACTGCGTGAAATGCAAGGAGAAGCGCGATTTTCAGGGCAACGTAGAGATCTCTAAGACCGGAATGCGAATGGCTAAGGGGCCTTGTCCGGTCTGCGGCACCACGGTCAACCGCATCCTCGGCAAAGCCTGATACCGGGACGGATACGGCGCGGCCCTCCGCCGCGCCGTATCCGGTTCGCCGCCGGCCTCGTTGGATCGGACGGTGCCGTGTGACGAGAGTCGCGCGCCCGACACATTGCGTCATGTCGACCTGGCGACAACTTCCCCCGTCGCCTGTGGATAACTCGGCGTGTCGCTGTGGACGAGGCAGCGGATGTCCTATTTCGCTGTGGACAACCCGGAGCGTCATGGTCGCTCATGGTGACACCGTGGCCGGCTATGAGCCGACTCACTCTGCTGCCCGGCCTGCGCCGGCTGTGGCGCGACAGACACAGTCTCCAACTCGGCGTCGACCCGCGACGCGCGGTGGTGCTCGACTTCGTGGACCCCGCCACGGCCCGGGTCCTCGACCTGCTTGACGGCACCCGTACCGAACGGGCGATCATTCGCGACGCGGCCGGCCTGGGCGTCCCGGCGGAGGCCGCCGAGGCGCTGCTGGCCGTGTTGACCGGCGCCGGCCTGGTGGTCGGGGTTCACACGCTGCTGCCAGACGGTCTTGCCGAACCGCTGCGTCGGCGGCTGGAGACCGAGGTCGCCGCGCTGGCTCTGAGGGGTTCGGGCGGCCGTACCCCGGCCGAGACGCTGCGCCGCCGGGCAGGCGCGCACGTGCTGGTCAGCGGGTACGGCAGGCTCGCCGCACCGATCGCCGCCGCGCTGGCCGAGGCCGGCGTGGGGCACGTGGACCCGGCGCTGTCCGGCCGGGTGCTGCCGGCCGACACCGGACTGGGCGGAATCCTGCCCTCCGACGCCGGCCGCTGGCGCTCGTCCGCGGCGGGAGACGCGGTGGTACGGATCGCCCCGGCGACCGACCTGGGGCCGCTGCGGGAGAGCACAGCGACATTTGTGGTACACGCCGGGACACAGCGGCCGGCGGAGCTGACCGCGCTCGCGCACGCCCGCCGCCGGGTACCTCATCTGACCCTCGACCTGCGCGATGGCCTGGCGGTGGTCGGCCCCCTCGTCCCACCGGCCGGATCTCCCTGCCTCAACTGCGTCGACCTGCACCGGCGGGACCGGGACCCGGTCTGGCCCGGGTTGGCCGCCCAGCTGTCGACCGGCGGCGAACCCGCCCAGCCCTGTGCGGTGACCACTGCCCTGATCGCCGTCGGATGGGCCACAGATGAGGTTTTGACGTTTTTGGACGGCGGCGTCCCGCAGACCATCGGCGCCACGATCGAGATCGCCGGCCCGGGTCGGGAGCGGCGGCGGACCTGGCCCGCGCACCCGAGGTGCGGGTGCGCTCGGCGCCCCGGACAGCCGGTGAATCCGCGGCGCCGCCGGTTTCCCTCGCCATGAGGGACAATGATCGGGTGAGCGACATCCCTCGACGGGCTGTGACCCGTACCGCAAAGCTCGCGTCGCTTCCGCTGGGCTTCGCAGGTCGGGCCGCCCTCGGCCTCGGCAAGCGGGTCACCGGAATGGCCTCGGAGGTCGTCTCCGCCGAGCTTCAGCAACGCACCGCCGAGCAGCTGTTCAGCGTGTTGGGCCAGCTCAAGGGCGGGGCCATGAAGTTCGGCCAGGCCCTGTCGATCTTCGAGGCGGCACTGCCCGAGGAGCTGGCCGGCCCGTACCGGCAGGCGCTGACCAAGCTCCAGGAGTCGGCCCCACCGCTACCCGCGGCGAGCGTGCACCGGGTTCTGGCGCAGCAGCTGGGCCCGGACTGGCGGGCCAAGTTCCGCGAGTTCGACGACTCCCCCGCGGCCGCGGCCAGCATCGGACAGGTCCACCGGGCGGTGTGGAAGAAGGGCCGCGGCGGCATCCCGGTCGCGGTCAAGGTCCAATATCCGGGCGCCGGAGACGCGCTGCTCTCCGACCTGACCCAGTTGTCCCGGCTCGCCGGGCTGTTCCGGGTGCTCCAGCCGGGGCTGGACATCAAGCCGCTGTTGGCCGAGCTGCGCGCCCGGATAACCGAGGAACTGGACTACGAACTGGAGGCGACCTCCCAGCGCGCGTTCGCCGACGCGTACCGGGGGGACGACCAGATCCACGTACCGGAGGTGGTGGCGGCCGCTCCGCGCGTGCTCATCACGGAGTGGATCGAGGGCAGGCCGCTGGCGAAAGTGATCTCCGAAGGCACCACCGAGGAGCGCGACCACGCCGGCCTGCTGCTGTCCGTGCTGCACTTCTCGGCGCCGACCCGTGCCGGCCTGCTGCACGCCGACCCGCACCCGGGCAACTTCCGGATCCTGCCGGACGGCCGGCTCGGCGTGATCGATTTCGGCGCGGTGGCCCGGATGCCCGGCGGCCACCCAGAGCCGATCGGCCGGCTGACCAGGCTGGCGCTGGAGGGTGACGCCGAAGCCGTTCTGGAGGGTCTGCGCGAAGAAGGGTTCGTCAAGCCCGACGTCGAGGTCGACGCGCCGGCGATCCTCGGATACCTGCGGCCGATCCTGGAACCCATCGCGGTACCCGAGTTCCACTTCACCCGTGCCTGGCTGCGCGGCGAGGCGGCTCGGCTGGGCAACCCGCGGGGCCCGGCGTACCAGCTCGGCAAGAACCTCAACCTGCCGCCGGCGTACCTGCTCATCCACCGGGTGACTCTGGGCTCGATCGGTGTGCTGTGCCAGTTGGAGGCGACCGCACCGTACCGGGCGGTGGTGCAGCGCTGGCTGCCCGGCTTCGCCGGGCCGGAGGCGATCGAGGCGCCAGCCGCCTGAGCGCAGCCGGAGCCGACCTGTGGCGGAGGCGAGCACAGGCCACGCGGGCAACGCCTGAGCGCAGCCGGAGCCGACCTGTGGCGGAGGCGAGCACAGGCCACGCGAGCAACGCCTGAGCCCAGCACCATCAGCCGCGGCGCCATCGACCGCGGCGATTGCCTGAGTCCGGCACCCGTTTGACGCGTTGCGAGCGCCCGCCCCGGGGAGGGGGCGGGCGCTCGCGTGAGTGAAGTGTTTCTATTCCGAAGACCGGATCAGTGCTGGTGCCCCATGAGCCTGGTCTGCTCGCGGCGGGCGTTCAACGTGATCTGGCGGGCGGAGCGGTAAGCCTCAGACGTGTGGTCCTGAGGCCGGCGCATTCGCGCGCGACTCAGTGCTTCGTGCATGAGATGTAACGTCGCGATCATTGTGTCGGTGCTCCTCGGTCGGTCCGTACCGGTCGGTGTAACTGTTGGCCGGGTCGGCTGCGCGGTGCGCTGCCGTCGGCTGGCGCTTGTGCGGATCTGGTGCCTGCGGTTGCCGCCCATGTCAGGCCGCCACCCGGATGTCGGCCGCGACGCGAGTCGCCACCTCGGCCCGAAGGGCCTCGTCCCGAGCCACGTCCTCCTTGCGAGGACGACCCCGCGGCCGCTTGCGCGGAATCGCGGCGCCACGCTCGAAGATCTCTCCACCCCAGACGCCCCAGGGCTCGGCCCGCTCGACCGCACCGGCCAAGCACTCCACCCGAACCGGGCAGTCGCCACACAGCGACTTCGCCAGTTCAAGCTCTGCCGGCGCGTCGGAGAACCAGAGATCAGGGTCGAACCTTCGGCACGGTAGATCCACACCCACCTCGACATCGATCGTGTCGAGTGGTGCCAACGCCAGACTCATCTCCCGGTCACCTCTCTTTCTGTCGTGTTTCCGCACTTCATGGGCTGGAAATAACTGAGGCCGCGGATCCCGGTTTACGGGTTCCGCGGCCTCGAGGTGAGCCGGCTCGGTCTGTTAGACCGGTCTCCCTCGAGGTGGAACACCGCTGGCGTTGGCGCCGGCCGAAGCCGGCGACTTGGCCATTCCGGTGGCCTTGGCCGTGGACCCATTGGTCCCCAGAGCCTGGGGCAGGGTCCCCTGTAGCTGGACGGACTTCCGCTGGGACAGCTGATCCTGGAATTTCGCCAGTCGTGGCCTCTTCACCGCGTCCTGGACACCCAGGCGGCCCACGAGCCACTCGTGGGCCGGAGCGCACGCGACGGTGGACACCGACGGTCGCTCATAACGGTTTTCGAGGATCTTCACGGTCTCCACCTCCCTCCTGCGCTCCACTCCGACACTTTCGCGGGCAGCCGAACTACCGCCGCTCGTGTGGTGTGCTTGCAGGCTATTCCCAGGCCCGCAAGCGAGGCAAACGATTTTACGGACCCGTTGTGGGATTTTTTTCGAGCGGCTCGGACGCCACAAGATCGTCGACCGCGACGCCGTTGACCAGGGCGAGGACGGCGTCGCCGTACAGACCGACCTTGCGCGGGCCGATCCCAGCGATGCTGATCAATTCTTCGGTACGGTCGGGCCGGCGCTCTGCGAGTGCGGTCAGCGTCGCGTCGGTGAAAACCACGTACGCCGGTACCTTCTGGGCGGCCGCGACCCGGGCGCGCCACTCCTGCAACCGCTCGAGCAGCTCCTCGTCGATGTCGGACGGGCAGGTCGCGCACCGGCCCAGCTTGCGATCCGGACCGGACAGCAACGCCGCGCCGCACACCCGGCAGGAGACGTTCACCACCCGGCGGCGTACCGGCTGGCCGGCCGAACCGATGCGACGCCCGACCGGTTCGGAACGCTGGCCCGCGGGCAGGAACCGGCTGGGCCTGCGCTGCCGCCCGCCCGGCGACCGGGCGCTGGCATAGGACAGCCACAGCCATTGCCGGGCCCGGGTGATGCCGACATAGAGCAGCCGCCGCTCCTCCTCCAGCGCCTCCGGCGTCTTCGCGTAAGTGGTCGGAAGGGTGCCCTCGGCCAACCCGACCAGGAACACCGCGTCCCACTCCAGCCCCTTGGCGGAATGCAGCGAGGCGAGCGTGACGCCTTCCACGGTCGGCGCGTGCTGTACGGCGGCCCGCCGGGTCAACTCCGCGCAGAACTCCTCCAGGGTGCCGCCGATCTCGTCGGCGAGACCGGCCAGCGCGGCCAGCGCCTCCCACCGTTCCCGGGCGGCACCGCCGGGCGGTGGTTCATTCGGCCGCCACCCCACCGCCTCCAGCGCCATCGTCACCGCGTCGGGCAGCGTGGTCTCCGGTGGCGTGGACCGGACGGCACCCCGCAGCGCCACCATCGCCTGGCGTACCTCGGCACGCTCGAAGAACCGTTCCGCGCCCTGCACCACGTAGGGCACACCGGCCTCGGCCAGGGCACCCTCGTATACCTCGGACTGGGCGTTGGTCCGGAACAGTACGGCGATCTCCCGGGCCGGGATGCCGGCACCGATCAGTTCGGCGCACCGCCTGGCGACCGCGGTCGCCTCGGCCGGTTCGTCCGGCAGCGCGTTGACATCCGGCTCGGGGCCCGACGGCCGTTGCCCCACCAGTTCCAGGCGCAGCCGCGCCTCAGCGCCGCGGGCCTGCCGGATGATCGCGTTGGCCAGACCCACCACTTGAGGAGTCGACCGGTAGTCACGGACCAGCCGGACCACGGTCGCGCCCGGGTGTCGGCGCGGGAAGTCGATGAGGTGGGTCGAAGACGCACCGGTGAACGAATAGATCGTCTGGCTGGCGTCGCCGACCACGGTCAGGTCGCCCCGGCCACCCAGCCACGCATCCAGCAACCGCTGCTGCAACGGGTTGACGTCCTGGTATTCGTCGACGACAAAGTGCCTGTACTGCGCGTGCACCTGCTCGGCGACGTCCGGGTGGTCCTCCACCGCCCACACCGCGGCACGCAGCAGGTCTTCGAAGTCGATCACGCCGTTGGCCCGCTTGATTTCTTCGTAGGCGGCGTATACCTGGCCGATCCGGGCCGCGTCGAACGGCACCTCCCGGGCACCTTTCGCCGCGGCTACCTCGTATTCACCCGGCTCGACGAGCGACGACTTCGCCCACTCGATCTCGCTGGAGAGGTCTCGGGCGACGGTCCGGTCGGCCCGCAGGCCGCTGCGGGCGGCGGCCAGGGTGACCAGCCGGGCCTTGCTCTCCACCAGTTCCGGCATGGATTTGCCGCTGAGCAACCGGGGCGCGAAGTAGCGCACCTGGCGTAGCGCCGCGGCGTGGAACGTCCGCGCCTGCACTCCGTCGACGCCGAGCGTCACCAGCCGGGCGCGCATCTCGGCGGCGGCGCGAGCGGTGAACGTGACCGCCAGCACATGCCGGGCCGCGATCTCGCCGGTCAGTGCCCGGTAAGCGATGCGATGAGTGATGGCGCGAGTCTTCCCGGTGCCGGCCCCGGCCAGGATGCACACCGGGCCGGCCGGGGCGGTGACCGCCGCCCGCTGCTCGTCGTCGAGGCCGGCCAGCACCCGAGCCGCCGGCCTGTCGCCCGCTCGTGCCCCCTCGGTTGAGTTCCCCGCCACAGAACGGCATCATGTCAGCCCGGTCGGACGTTCTTGTCCTTGCCTAGGCCAATCATGAGGAGGACCGCCGTGTTGACCATGTATTCGACCACCTGGTGCGGGTACTGCCGCCGGCTCAAGAGCCAGATGGACCGCGAGGGCATCGAGTATTCGGTCGTCGACATCGAACAGGAGCCGGCCGCCGCGGAGTTCGTGATGAGCGTCAACGGTGGTAACCAGACCGTGCCGACGCTGCGGTTCGATGACGGTTCGGCGCTGACCAACCCGACGATCGTGCAGGTCAAGCAGCGGTTGGCGGCTCAGGTCTGATCGCCCCCCGGAGTGGCCCGGGCCGGAGCACGGGGCTCCGCCCGGGCCCCGGGGTACCGCGATCGTCTCCGGGGCCGCGACCGCCGGCCCCGCCTCAGCCTCGTCGCCGGTATGCCCGAAACGGACCTTTCACAAGAAATAAAGAACGATTTCGTCGTGAAGGGTTGCACGGAGACGAGTTGCGTATAACCATGGCAGCTGGCATCTGCATGTTGCAAAACGGCGGCATCCCGGAGTCAGCTATGCAGTTCTTGATCGTGCGAACCGACATCCGTCCCAGTGAGCCTGACGACCTTCTCGCTGCCGTCAGTGCCGGAAGCCGGCTGCGCGACGAGAGCGTGAGCCCGGAGACCCGGCGGCAGACCATGACCGCGGACAATCGCGATGCGGCGTTGCACCTGGCCCGGGCGCTGTCCACCTGCGGCTCGGTGCGCAACGGCCGTCAGCGGGTCAAGGTCATCCGGCTCAGCCTGTAGAAGGGCCGACGTTCGACCGCGAGCAGGTCAGGCGTTTGCCGTCTCGGCCTGTGCTCGCCTCCGCCACGGATCGGCTCCGGCTGTGCTCAGGCGTTGCCAGCCAGCCACTCGTTCAGCAGAAAGTACGCGATCGACGAGGCCATGGGCAGGCCGAAGTCGCTGCGCTCCCCGTTCAGTACCCCGCGCACCTCGGCCCTGGTGAACCAACGGGCCGACGCGATCTCGTCCTCGTCCACCCGTACCGGCTCCTCCGGATCCGCCTGCGCGGTGAAGCCCAGCATCAGCGAGCCCGGGTACGGCCAGGACTGGCTGCCCACGTACCGCAGCCGGGTGACCCGTACCCCGACCTCCTCGCCGACCTCGCGCACCACCGCCGCCTCGGCCGACTCGCCGGCCTCCACGAAACCGGCCAGGCAGGAGTAGCGACGGACCCACCCGGGGCTGGTCCAGGCCGCGTTGTGCCCGAGCAGGCAGCGGCCCTCCTCGCCGGGCGTACCGTCGTGGACCAGCATGATGACGGCCGGATCGGTACGCGGCCAGTGCATGTCGCCGCCCTTGCCGACCCTCGCCCAACCGGCCTCGGTCGGGATCGTCGGCTCCCCGTCGCGCGGCGAGAACTGGTGCCTCCCGTGCCAGTTGGCCAGCGCGATGGCGGTGATCAGCAGGCCGCCCTCGAGGGCGTCCAACTCGTGCCCGATCTCGCGGATGGTGGCCGGCCGCGCGCCCTCCACGTCGGCCAGTGGCGCGAGGACGGCGAAGTATGCCGCGCCGTCCTCGTCCTCACCGAGGAAGATCCGGTCACCGTCCGGCGCGTCGGCGGAGTCCAGCAGCACCAGGCGCCCGCCCGCGAACAACGCGTTGACGCCGTCGACGACCAGTACCTTCGCTCGCTTCCAGGCTTCCGCGAGCCAGTCGGAGTCGGTGCGCCGGTGGGCCACCCGCTGAAGGGCCGTACGGGACAACGGCGGGACGTCCGCCTCCCGCGACGGTTCTTGGCTCAGCCCGGCCGTACGGTGGTTGCCGGCAGCGTCGGTCACCTGATGGTTGCCGTTCGCTCCGGTCACGCTCCTTCGGCCGATCCGCCGGCCGCCGGATCCGCGCCCGGCGCGACGCCGCCGCCGGCCGGAGCCTCCTCGGCCACCTCGTCCAGCCCGGTCGCCTGCCGCACGCCCTCGCGCTGTACCGGGGCCAGTACGCCCAGAACGCTCTCGACCTTGTCGGCGTCGCCGAGGACCACGGTGACCCCGCCCGACGGCGCCAGGTATTTCGCCGCCGCGGCCGCCACGTCGTCGAGGGTGGCCGCGCCGAGCCTCGCGGCGTGTTCCGCGAGGTAGTCCAGGCGCAGGCCGTAGCCGGCGTACGTGCTGGCCAGTCCAGCCAGTCCGGATTGGGTGGACATGCCGAGTTGCAGAGTGCCCAGGGCGTACTGGCGGGCCTGCTCCAGCTCGGCGTCCTTCGGCGGCAGGCTGGCCAGCCGGCCCAGTTCGTACCAGGTCTCCAGTAGCGCCGGCCCGGTCACCTCGGTGGCCACCTCGGCGGAGACGCTCAGCATGGTACCGGCGATGGAGTGCTCGACCACCGAGTGCGGACCGTACGTGTAACCCTTGTCCTCGCGGATGTTCTCCACCCACCGGGAGGAGAAGTATCCGCCGAAGATGAGGTTCGCCAACTGAAGCGCGGCGTGGTCCGGATGGGTGCGGGGCACGCCGGGCAGCGCCATGCGCAGCGACGACTGCACCGAGCCGGGCCGGTCGACCAGCGTCAGCGCCCCGGGGACCAGCGCGGGAGCGGGCGGCAGCTCGACGGAGCGACCACCACCGTCCCACGTGGACAGTGCCCGCTCGGCTTCCTCCAGCATCTTGTCCGGCGCCACGTCGCCGACCAGCACCAGGATGGCGCCGTTGGCACGGAGGCGATCGGCGTGCAGGCTCCGCAGTTGCTCGGGCGAGATCTCCTTGACGTCCGCGGCTTCCGGCGTCTGGGTCGCGTAGGGGTGACTGCCGTACACGCGCTTGAGCAGCGCCACCCGTGCCAGGTGCGCGGGCTGGCTCTGGGCCACCTGGATCCGGTCGACCAGCCGGTCCCGTTCGGTGCCTACCTCGTCGGCCGGGTAGGTGGCCCGCTGCAGGACGTCGGCGAGGATGTCCAGCAGCCGGGGCAGCCCGGCCGCCAGGGAGTTGCCGGAGACGAGCAGCCGGTCGGGGTCGGCCCCGGCACCCAGCGCGCCGCCGACCGACTGGAGCTCGGCCGCGATGTCCACGGTGGACATGTCGGCGGTACCGGAGAACAGGGTCTGCGTCAGCAGTGACGTCCCGGCCAGGTCGGCCTCGGCGAACGGGACGCGCAGCCGCAGCTCGACGAGCGGCACCGAAGCCCGCTGGATGGCCAGTACGGTCAGCCCGTTGGCCAACGTGCGCTCGGCGGTCTCCGGAACGCTCAGCTCGTGGGTCGGCTCAAGCGGCGGAACTGGCCTGGTCACTGGGCACCTCCGGGGTTGCCGACCTGAACCTCGACGGTGGCCCGCCGTTGCGGGCGCAACTGGCCGGCGGCGGCGACGATCTGCTCCTCGGTCACCTGACTGAGTAACCGGGGTAGCTCGTTTATCAGCCGGGGATCGGAGCGTTGCTGCTCCAGTACGGCCATCCGCAGCGCCCGCCCGAGTACCGCGTCGGTGTCCCGCAGCAGGTGCGTGCCCATCCGCGCCACGGTGCGCGCCAGCTCGCCGTCGGCCAGTCCGTCGGTCGCGATGCGCTCGGTCTCCTCGTCGATCGTGCGCAGCACCTTGTCGACGTCGCCGCCCGGAGGCAGGTGGGCCTGGAGCAGCAGGGCGGTCGGATCCCGGGTCTCGAACGGCTCGCCCATGAAGCCGAGGTAGCCGCCGATGCTGGTGGCCGTACGGTCCCGCATCACCAGGCGCTGGACCAGCCGGGACGCGTCGCCGTCGGTGAGCACCTCGGCCAGCACGACGTACGGCAGGTAGGCGGAGAACTGCTCGATCGGGTTCGGTACCCGCCAGGCGCTGGCCACCGCCGGCAGCGGCGCCAGCCGGTCCACGTACGCCGAACGGCGCTCCTCGGTCAGGTCGGGCTCGTCGAAGTCGGGCCGCTGCGGCGCGGCACCGGCCGGCACGTCGCCGAAATGCTGCTCGATGAGCCGGGCCGCCCGTGCCGTGTCGATGTCTCCGCTGACCGTGAGCACCGCGTTGCCGGCGGCGTAGTAGCGCTCGAAGAAGCTCTGCGCGTCGGCGACCGTGGCCGACTCCAGGTCGACGAACGACCCGTACCCGTCGTGCGCGTTGGGGAACGTGTCGAACATGACCGGCGGCAGCTTCAGCCAGGGGAAGCCGCCGTACGGCCGGTTGAGCACGTTGACCCGGATCTCCTCTTTGACCACGTCGACCTGGTTGCGCAGGTTTTCCTCGGTCAGCCGCGGCCCACGCATCCGGTCCGCCTCCAGGAACAGCGTGCGCTCCAGGGCGTTGGCCGGCAGGGTCTCGAAGTAGTCGGTGTAGTCCAGGTGCGTGGAACCGTTGAAGGTGCCCCCGGCGCCCTGGACGTAGCGGAAGTGGGCCAGCTTCTCCAGGTTCCGCGAACCCTGGAACATCAGATGCTCGAACAGGTGGGCGAAGCCGGTGCGGCCCTCCGGTTCGGAGCGGATGCCGACGTCGTACACCACGGCTACCCCGATGACCGGGGCGGACCGATCGGGGGCTAGCACCACCCGGAGCCCATTGGGCAGGGTGAACCGCTCGATCGGGTAGTTGGTGGCCGGGATGTCGACTGCGGCGCTACGAGAAGACACGAGAGCGACCTTAACGCGTTCCCGCGCAGCCGTGGACTGGCGGACCGCCTCCGGCTGCACCGCATGCCCGTTCATCACAGTTTCAGGGTCGCGTCGCGGGTCCGGCGGCGCCCGGGGTGGGGTCGGGATCGGGTCGACCGGACTGCGACCGGACCCGGCCTACGAGTAGACCGGCCTACGCGTCGGTCGGTCTACGTGTTCGGTCGGCTTCAGTGTCGGTCGGCCTCAGGTCGGTCGGACCGACTCGAGGATCTGATCGACCACCGGGTCGAACTGGCTGACCGTGTTCGGGATCGAGATGTAGAGCACCGCCGCGTTGGGCCGCCCGACGTCGATCAGGGCCAGGCCGACCAGCTCACTGCTGGCCTTGAGCCCGTCGGCGTGGAAGTGGAGGCGGAATTCGCTGACCCAGGCCGGCCTGCCGCCGAGCGTGGTCACCTCGTCGCGGGTGGTGTCCATCGTGGTCGGCTGCGGATAGTAGGACGACCGGACGTCGGCCAGCACCTGATGGCCCGTGCACTTCAGGTCGAGGGTCAGGGCGTCATTCTCGGTCGCCGGCACGGACCCGGACAGGATCGAGGCATGGTAGCTGCCGCCCGGGTAGGTCTCGGTGATGAAGTGCTGGCCCACGCCGTATTTCACGTGCAGGTCGCCGGCCGTCCACACCTCGGTCCACGGCTGCCAGGGGCTGCCCTGGGCGGCGTACGAGATGCCGGACTGGGTGTCGACCGTACGCGGGCCGGGCGGCGGGGGCGGGGCCGGCGGCAGGTTCTGCGCGTCTCCGGAAGGCGGCGGGCACGCCTTGGCCAGCGGCGGCAGGTAGTCCGAGGGACCGCTGGCGCGATGCTGGATCGGGCTGTTGCCGGTCATGGTGAGCGCGACCAGCAGCACCAGGCCCACCGCCACGATGACCCCGGCGGCGCCGCCGAACCAGAGCAGCGTCCGCCGCTGGCGGGCAGCCGGGTCACGCGGCTTGCCGAACTGGATCACATCCGGTTCGGGTGGTGGCGCGTTGTGCAACTGGGTGACGGTGCCGGAGCGGGACCACTCGGTCTTTCCGCCGCGTTCGTGGTGGCCGGCCACCGGCGATGACGCCGGAGGTGGGTACACCACGACTACCGGCGACGATGACTCTTCCGACTCCGGCTTGGCCCAGGGTGACTGCTGATCGGACATCCCACAGTCAGTGTCGCGCACTCAGCGACCGTCTGCGACACCACCCGGGTCAATCACGGTCACGATCGGGGTACGAGTGGCCGGCGGCGCCGAGTACCAGGGCGACAGCGCGGCGACCGCGGCGAGGATCAGACCGGCCGTGGCCAGCCCCGCCACCACCAGCAACTCCCGAACTCCGACTCCCGATCCCACGGCCCCGCTCCTTCCCCCGGGGACAGAATCGTGGACACGGGACGCGAAGTAACAGCGAGTTGTCGGAATCATGTCTCCGGATCGCCGACCGGTAGTGCCGTGAGCAGGGCGTTTAAGCCTTCCAGGTCGAGAAGATCGGCCGGACGTACCGTTATCCCCTCCGCCACATAGTGGAAGGCGGCCCGGACCCGGTCGACCGGTACCCCGGCCAGCTCGGCCCACGCGATCCGGTACGCGGCCAGCTGCACCGCCGCCGCGGCAGCATCCCGGCCAGCCGACGGGCGGCGTCCGGTCTTCCAGTCGACGACGTCGTAGCGCCCGTCGGGCTCCTGGAAGACCGCGTCCATCCGGCCCCGGATGATCACACCGGCCACGGTGACCGAGAACGGCACCTCGACCCGGAGCGGCTGCCGGTCGGCCCACTCGCTCTCCTCGAACCGCTTGCGGAGGTCGAGCATGACGTCGTCCGGGGCGGCGCCCTCGTCGGCGGCCCCCGGCAGCTCATCGAGGTCGAGCAGCTCGTCGGCGCCGAAGCGCTGCTCCATCCAGGCGTGGAACGCGGTGCCCCGCCGCGCGTACGGGTCGGGTCTGGCGGGCAGCGGCCGGCGAAGCGTACGGGCGAGCGACTCGGGACTGCGGCGCAGCGCGACGAGCTGCGACACCGTCAGGTGACCGGCCAGGGTGACGTCGACCGGCGCGTTCGGGTCGCGGGTCAGCCGGGCCCGCTCGGCGAGCAGGAGATCCACCTCGTGCGCCCAGCCGCCGCCCGCGGCGTTCGGCGTGTCGCCGGTTTCGGGCGGGGCGGACGCCTCCGGACCGGACTGGGTCTCCGCGGCCGCTTGACCGGCCGGTCCGGAAACCGGGCCCGCCTGGCGGGCCGATCCACTCTCCTCGGCCGCTTGACCGGCCGACCCAGAAATCGGGCCGGCCTGGCGGGCCGACCCACTCTCCCCGGCCGCTTGACCGGCCGACCCACAAACCGGGCCGGCCTGGCGGCCCAAGGCGGCGCGGACCAGCTCGGCGGCGTGCTCCAGAGCCGGCCGGCGGGCTCCCAGCGGATCGGCCGGCCAGCTGGCACTGACCGCCTCGACCGCGGTCGGGTTCGTCTCGTCCGGCTCGGGTGGGGCGGTCCACAGGTCGACGACCCCGGCGCCGTCCAGGCACACGGCGCGGATCTCCTCGAGGAACGGCGACGGGCCGCGTGGCCGCTTCGTACCCTCGCTCCACCAGTACCCGGAACAGAGCAGCAGCCGGCGCGGCCGGGTGACCGCGACGTACGCCAGCCGCCGTTCCTCCCGTTCGTCGTGCGCCCGCCAGTCGGTACCGAACTCGGTCAGCGCACCGGCCACCGCCTTCTGGTTCGCGGCCTCGGACAGCCGCAGCTCCGGCAGCCCGCTGCGGTCGCCGCGCAGCGGAAACGGCAGCACCCCGAGGCCCCCGAGGTAGTGGTCGCTGGACTTGACGCCGCCCGGGAAGATCCCGGCGGACATCCCGGCCACCGCGACCACGTCCCACTCCAGCCCCTTGGCGGCGTGGCCGGTCAGGATCTGTACCGCGCCCTCGACCACCTCCACCTCGCCGGAGGGCAGGCCGCGCTCCTCGGACTCGGCCGCCTCCAGGTAGGCCAGGAACCCGGTGAGCGTCGCGGCGTCGGCCTCGCTGGCGAACCGCGCCGCGACCTCACCGAACGCGTCCAGGTGCGCCCGCGCCAGCCCGGCGTCGCCCGGCCGGGTGGCCACCTCGACGTCCAGCCCGATGGTCCGCTCGATGTCCGCGATCAGGTCCGGAAGCGGCTGGTCCAGCCGGCGGCGCAGCGCCCGCAGCTCGGCGGCCAGGGCGGCGAACCGGCGGTGCCCCTCCGCCGAGTACCGGGCCGGGTCGCCGAGGTCGTCCAGCGCCTCGGCCAGGGTCGCCTCGTCGAGCCGGTCGGTGACCAGCTCCTCGGCGTCCCGTCCGGGCCGGCGATCCAGGCCGGCGGCCTGGATCCTGGCCCGCTGGTACAGCCCGACCAGGTCGCGGGCGCCGATCCGCCACCGGGGCCCGGTGAGCAGCCGCAGCAGGGCGGCGCCCTCCGCCGGATCGGCGAGTATCCGCAGCGTGCTCACCACGTCGCGGACCTCGGGCGTGTCGAGCAGGCCGCCGAGCCCCACCACGTCCACCGGCAGCCCGCGGGCGCGCAGCGCGGCCTCGATCGCCGGGATCTGCGCCCGGACCCGGATCAGTACCGCCGACGTCGGCCTGCGCTCGACCGGAATCTCGGCCGGGTCGGCCGCCGAACCGGCGGCGTGATGCCACGCGGCGACGATGCGATCGGCGATCCACTCCGCTTCGTCCGCGTACGTGGGCAGCAGGGCGCAGCGTACGGTCGCCACGCCGGCGCTGCTCGCCACCGACGGTGCGGCGGACAGCCGGGCCACCTGGTGCCCGAACGCCCGCAGCGGCTCGGACAGGGCGTTGGCCACCCGGAGGATCTCCGGACGGTTGCGCCAGCTGGTGGACAGCTGCAACCGGGCCGCCGGTTCGCCGCTGACGTGCGGAAACTCGCTCCGGAAACGGTCGAGCGTGCCGGCGCTGGCGCCGCGCCAGCCGTAGATGGACTGGCAAGGGTCGCCGACCGCGGTCACCGGGTGGCCGTCGCCGTACAGCGCGCGGAGCAGCACGACCTGGGCGTGGCTGGTGTCCTGGTACTCGTCGAGCAGCACCACCCGGTACCGGTCGCGCTCGATCGCGCCGACCTCCGGGTGGTCCCTCGCGACCAGGGCGGCGCGGGCCAGCTGGTCGCCGAAGTCCATCGCCTCCAGCGCGCGCTTGCGTTCGGTGTACGCCCGGACCAAGGGCAGCAGTTGCAGCCGGGCGCGCTGGCGCTTGAGCGCCTCGCTGACGTCCCGGTACACCCGGCCGGGCGCGGCATTGACCTCGGCGTGAAACCGGCCGGTCCAGCCGGCCAGCTGATCCGGGCGCACCAGGTGCTCGGCGAGATCCCCGGCGAGGTGCAGGACGGCGTCGGTGACCGTACTGGGTGCGGCGGCCACCTCGGACATGTCGCCGTCGTACGCGCGCACCACGGCGTCGGCGAGCTGCCAGCAACTGGCCTCGGTGAGCAGCCGGTTGGTGGGTTCGAAGCCGGCCCGCAGCCCGTGCTCGGTGACGATCCGGGCGGCGTACGAGTGGTACGTGGCGACCGCCGGCTCGCCGGTGATCAGGTCGTCCCGGCCCAGCCGCCGGACGAGTTGGGACAGCCGGGCCCGTACCCGGTGGGCCAGCTCCCCGGCCGCCTTCCGGGTGAAGGTGAGCCCGAGGATCTGCTCCGGCCGCACGTACCCGTTGGCGACCAACCACACCACGCGGGCCGCCATGGTCTCGGTCTTGCCCGATCCGGCACCGGCCACCACGAGCAGCGGGGTGAGCGGCGCCGAGATGATCGCCACCTGCTCCGGAGTGGGCGGGTGGCGCAGGCCGAGCAGCCGGGACAGCTCGACCGGGGTGTACCTCGGCCCGGCCGACGCGCTGACCGCCCGGCCGGCCAGCCGCCGGTACCCGCCGGTGTCCGCGCCCGGCCGCCCGCCGGCCATCACGGCTCGTCCCCGGTCACCTGCCGGCCCTTGCCGGACACCGGGCAGGACGTGCGCACCGGGCAGCTACGGCACTTCGAATTGACCACCGCCTGGAACGTCGACGCCGCCATGGTGGCCGCGGTCCGCCGGACCATGCTGGCCGCCCAGGCCGGCTCCGGCGACTCGGCCAACGGCGGCTGGTCCTGCTCCTTGACGCCGGCGTGGCTGCCGAGTTGGACCAGCGCCGCTCCACCCGACTCGTCCCCCGCGTCGGAGAACGCGCCCGCCTCCACCGCCGCCTGGTAGGCGCCCAGCTGGGGCTGCGTGGGCAGGTCCGCCTCGGTCACCGAGGTGCTCTTGCCGGTCTTGAGGTCGATCACCACCAGGCGCCCCTGGTCGTCGACCTCCAGCCGGTCGACCCGCCCCTTGATCCGTACCACGTCGTCGAGCTGGACCAGGAAGTCCTGCTCGATGGCGACCAGCCGGCGCGGGTTGGCGACCAGCCAGCCGATCAGCTTGTCGATCATCTGCTCGGCGCGTTCCCGCTCGCGCCCGGCCAGCCAGCGCGCCGACAGTTCGATCTCATCGAACCTGCCGGCGACGTAGTCGATCAGGGTGGCCCGGTCGACGCTGGCGTCGGAGGCCAGCATGGCGGCGGCGTGCACCAGATTGCCCACGCCCTGCTCGGGGCTCGGCCGGCTGGAGCCGCCGTGCCGCTCCAGCAGCCAGCGCAGGCTGCACCGCTGCACGCTCTCCACGGTGGACGGAGTCACCGTGACGGGCTCATCGGGGCCGGTCACCGGCCTGTCGTCGGACAGCGGGGGCAGTCCCCACCAGTCGGAGGGATCCGCGCCGGGAACGCCCGCTGCCGCGAGCCGGGCCAGCGCGGTCGCCGCGGCGTCGCGACGGCCGGCCGCCGTGGCCGGGTCGATCAGCGCCGAGCGCAGTTCGGCGACGAGCGCGGGAAGGGTCAGCGCCCGGGGCAGCCGGGTCGCGGCGGGCGTGTCGGCGTCGTCGTCGGAGTCCGCCCCGCCGGACTGCGGCCCGGTCTCGGGTCCGCCGGACTCCGGCCCGGTCTCGGACCCCGATTCCGACGCATCGGATATGTCGACGAGTTCCAGCGGCCGAGGCCCCTCCGGGTCCTCGTGCCCGCCGCCATCCGGATCGCCGCCATCCGGATCGCCGCCATCCGGATCGCCGCCATCCGGATCGCCGCCGTCTCGATCGCCGCCATCCGGACCACCGCCAGCTGGACCGCCGCTATCGGGACCACCGCCAGCTGGACCGCCGCTATCGGGACCGCCGCTGTCCGGACCACCGCCATTCCGGCCCGCCGGGCCAGACGCCGCGCGGCCCAGCTCCGCCAGGAATCGGGACGGTTGCTCCTCTCCGTCGCCGGAGGCCACGGCGCTGACCACCAGGCGGCGCCGGGCCCTGGTGGCGGCCACATAGAACAGCCGCCGCTCCTCGTCCAGCAGGGCCGACGTGCGACCGACCGCGGTCAGCTCCCGCCCGGCCAGCGCGTCGACCAGCTGCTCCGAGCCCAGGACGCTGCCGCGCAGCCTGAGGTCCGGCCAGATGCCCTCCTGGACGCCCGGCACGATCACCACGTCCCACTCCAGCCCCTTGGCGGCGTGGGCGGTCAGTACGCGTACCGCGGCGCCACGGTCGGCGGTGCGGGCGATGGTGTCGGCCGGCAGCTCCTGACCGAGTACGTGGTCGAGGAACACCTCGATGCGCGCACCGGGCAACCGGTCGGCGAAGCGCGCCACCGCGTCGAAGAGCACCATGATCGAGTCAAGGTCGCGGTCTGCCGCCTCGCCCCGGTGCCCGCCTCGCATGCTGGCCATCGCCCACCGCTCGGCGAGGCCGCTGCCCTGCCACAGGGCCCAGAGCACGTCCTCCGCGCTGGTCCCGGGCCGGGCTGCGGCCTCCCGCACCGTCGCCAGCAGCCGGGCCACCGCGCGGGCCGGGGCGGCCCACCGCCGCTCGACGGCGGCCAGCTCAGCCGGATCGCGCAGCGCCTCCACCAGCAGGACGCCGGACGGCCGCACGTCGCCCGCCGCCATGGCCAGCGCCCGCAAGCCCTGCCGGAGCCGTCGCTCGGCGAGCGGATCGGCTCCACCCAGCGGCGAGTGCAGCAGAGCGACCGCGGTCTCCTCGTCCAGGTGCTCCGGCTCCACCGCGCAGCGCAGCGCCAGCAGCAACGGGGCGAGCGCCGGCTGGAAACGCAGCGGCAGGTCTTCGGCGTGCGTGGTGACCGGCACGCCGGCCTGCTGGAGGGCGCGTTGCAGGGTGGGCAGCGCGAGCGTGGTCGAGCGGACCACTACGGCCATCCGGTCCCACGGGATGCCATCGAGCAGGTGGGCCTCGCGCAGCCGGTGCGCGACGTAGGCCGCCTCGCTGGCCGCGGACCGGAACGTGTGCACCTCGGCTCCGGCCCGGAACTCCCCCCGGCCGCCGCCCGATACACGGCCGCCGCCCGATACAAGGCCGCCGCCCGATACAAGGCCGCCGCCCGATACAAGGGCGCTGCCCGATTCAGAGCCACCGCCCGATTCAAGACTCGCGCCCGACTCAGAGCCGGCCCGGTCGGCGGCCGTCATCAGGCGGTGCCGGGCCGGGCCGCGCAGCCGGGTGGCGATGCGGACGCCGACCGCCAGCACCTCCGGGGCCGCCCGGTACGAACGGGACAGCAGCAGGCTCGCCGCGCCGAACCGCTCCGGGAAGTCGCGGACGCCGCCGGGGTCGGCGCCTCGGAATGCGTACGTCGAGGAATCCGGGTCGGCGAACGCCACCAGGTGCGCACCCTCCCCGGCGACCAGCCTCAGCAGGTCGAGCTGCGCCGGGTCGGTGTCGGCCAGCTCGTCGACGTACACGAAGGACAGCCGGCGGCGCTCCGCCTCCAGCAGGTCGGGGTCCTGCTCCAGCAGCGCGGCGGCGGCCCGCACCAGCTCCGCGTTGTCGTACGCCACGCCGGCCCGGCCGGTCGCGTCGCGCAGCGCCAGGACCTGCTCATATTCCCGCAGGAACGCGGCCGCGGACACCCAGTCGGGACGATGGTGCCGCGTGCCGAGAGCGGCCAGCTCCACCGGGCCGATGCCCCGCTCCGCGCTGCGCAGCAGCAGGTCGCGCAGTTGCGCGGCGAAGGCCCGGGTGCGCAGCGCGGGGCGCAGCTCGGCCGGCCAGCCGTCGGAGCGGCCGGCCAGCATCTCCCGGATGATCAGATCCTGCTCGGGGCCGGTGAGCAGCCGGGGCGCCGGTTCACCCCGATCGGCGGCGGCCGCTCGCAGCAACCCGAACGCGTACGCGTGGAACGTGCGCACCAGCGGCTCGGCGGTGGCCCGCCCGACCACGCCGACCCGCGCCTCGATCCGCTCCCGCAACCGGGCCGCCGAACGACGACCGAACGTCAGCACCAGGATGTGATCCGGCGGTACGCCCTCGGCAACCCGTGCCGCGACCGCCTCGACCAGGGTCGTCGTCTTGCCGGTGCCCGGGCCCCCGACCACCAGCAACGCACCGGCCCGGTGCTCGACCACCTGCCGTTGCCGCTGGTCGAGCGCAACCCCGTCGCGGGTCACACGCGCCGGACGCAACAGCCGGTAACTCACGCCGACATCGAAACACGCAGGGCCGACATCCTCCGGTACGGCGTGTCCGCGGCGTGGCGTCTCCGTAATGCCCGGTGCCGACCGTTATGCCCGACGACTGGTCCGGGTCGCCGCGCGGCAGGAGACGCGACGAGCCGGACCGGTCGCAAACAGTTGCCCATCAGTCTCCCGTACCGGCGTCTTTGGCCAGCCGCTCGGCGGCGGCCCGCTCGGCCGCCTCCTGTTCGGCGACGATCGCGGCATCCGCCTCAATGATGTGCCGCACCGCCTCCGACACGTCGTCGGTCAGGCAGATCAGGTCCAGGTCCAGCGGGCTAATCTTCCCGCCCCCGGCCATGGTCTTCTCCATCCAGTCGAGCAGGCCCCGCCAGTAGTCGCGGCCCATCAGCACGACCGGGAACCGGGTGACCTTCCGGGTCTGCACGAGCGTCAGCGCCTCGAACAGTTCGTCCATCGTGCCGAACCCACCGGGAAGCACCGCGAACGCCTGCGCGTACTTGACGAACATGGTCTTGCGCGCGAAGAAGTACCGGAAGTCGATGCCGATGTCGATGAACTCGTTGAGCCCCTGCTCGAAGGGCAACTCGATGCCGAGCCCGATGGACAGGCCACCGGCCTCGCTCGCGCCCTTGTTGGCTGCCTCCATGACGCCCGGGCCGCCGCCGGTGATCACCGCGTACCCGGACCGGGCGAGAGCCGCACCCAACTCCTCGGCCATCACGCACTCGGGGCTGCCCGGCTTGCTGCGCGCCGAGCCGAACACGCTCACCGCGGGCGGCAGATCAGCCATCGTGTCGAAGCCCTCCACGAACTCCGACAGGATCCGCAGCGCTCGCCAGGCGTCCTTAGTCTTCCAATCGGCGCGCAGCCGCGAGTCGAGCAGGCGTTGATCGGCGGTGGTGTGGCGAATTGCCTTGTGTCGCAGGGTTACCGGACCTTCCCGTTGCTCGTTGGGCTGGCCGGATCCGTTCGAATTGCGCATGTGTCACACCGTAGTCAACCTCGGGGTGGGTCGCGGGCGTCATATGGAGTAGGGAATCACGGGGGTGTTGTATGACACGCGGCGACTACCAGCGCGAGCAGCGCCAGATGAGGCGACGGATCCGCGAATTGCTCGCCCAGAGGCGGACCGTTTCGGCGGGCGGGGACATCACGGAACCGCCCCGCACGGTGACCGAGGGCACCACTGGCATGCCGGCCGCCTGATCGACAACTCTGGGTCGTGGCGCGCCGCTAGCCAGACCAGTCGGAAACGCCGGACCTGTCGGGAACGCGACGGCGCGTGTCGCGGAGGCCCGCGCCGCCGGGCGGCATGGACACGGCGCGGGCCCGGCGCGGACCAGTGCGGCGCGCGGAATCAGGACGCGGCACCCGGGGGCGGGCTCAACCAGTCGGCGAGCGTACGCGCGCCCTCGCGGATCTTCGGGATCTCGACCCGCTCGTCGCGGGCGTGCGCCACGTTCGGATCGCCCGGACCGAAGTTCAGGGCCGGGATGCCCAGGCCGGCGAAGCGCGACACGTCGGTCCAGCCCAGCTTCGCCGCCGGCGGCTGGCCGACCCTGGCCAGGAACTCCTGGGCCGGTACCGAGGTGAGACCGGGGAGCGCACCCGGGGCGGAGTCGGTGACGTTCACCTCGAAGCCGTCGAACACCTCGCGCAGGTGCGCCTCCGCCTCGGGAACCGACCGATCCGGCGCGAACCGGTAGTTCACTTCGATGTCGCACGCGTCCGGGATCACATTCCCGGCGATGCCGCCGCTGATCCGTACGGCGTTCAACCCCTCGCGGTACTCGCAGCCGTCGATGGTGACCCGGCGCGCCCGGTACCCGTCGAGCCGGCGCAGCGCCTCGCCAGCGGCGTGGATGGCGTTGCGGCCGAGCCACGACCGGGCGGAGTGGGCCCGCTTGCCGGTGGTGTGCACGATCACCCGCATCGTGCCCTGGCAGCCCGCCTCGACCAGACCGTATGTGGGTTCGAGCAGGATCGCGAAGTCGGCGGTGAGCCACTCCGGATTGCTGTCGGCGACCTTGCGCAGCCCGTTGCGGGCCCCCTCGACCTCTTCGCAGTCGTAGAAGAAGTAGCTGACGTCGTAGCGCGACGCGGTCTGGGTCAGCGCCAACCAGAGCGCGATGGCGGAGCCGGACTTCATGTCGGAGGTACCGCAGCCCCACAGCACGTCACCGTCCACAGTGGAGGGCAGGTTGTCCGCCACCGGTACCGTGTCCAGGTGCCCGGCCAGCACGACCCGCCGGTCCCGGCCCAGGTCGGTACGGGCGAGCAGGGTGTTGCCGGCTCGCCGCACGTCCAGGTGCCCGGCACCGCGCAGCGCGACCTCGACCGCGTCGGTGATCTCCGCCTCATCGCCGGACACCGACTCGATGTCGACCAGCGCCCGGGTCAGCGCGACCGGATCGGCCAGGACGTCGGACTCCAACACTGCAGGGTGCGCTACGTTCACCCGCTCGACCTTAGTAGGGTTCACACGTGCGGGAATTCATCACCTCCCCGGCGTGGGGAATCGGCCTGTCCACCGTGACCGCCGACGGTCAGCTGCTCGACGCGTGGTACCCGGCCGGCCGGCTCGGGCTCGGAACGCCCGCCGAGGACGCCGGCTTCGACCCGGCTCTGATCGGCGACCGGCTCCCCGCCGGGCTGCGGACGATGCCGGTACACACCGTGATCTCCGACCTGGCCGAGGCACCCGCCGACGCCGCCGACGTATACCTGCGCCTGCACCTGCTCTCGCACCGGTTCGTCCAGCCGCACCAGGTCAACCTGGAGGGCATCTTCGGGTTCCTGGCGAACGTCGCGTGGACCTCGGCCGGGCCATGCCCGCCGGACCGGGTCGACGAGTTGCGCCTGGCGGTCCGGGCCACCGGCGGCATGCTCACTGTGTACGGGGTGGACAAGTTCCCCCGGATGACCGACTACGTGACCCCGACCGGGGTACGCATCGCCGACGCCGACCGCGTTCGGCTGGGCGCCCACCTGGCCTCGGGCACCACGGTCATGCAGGAGGGGTTCGTCAACTTCAACGCGGGCACGCTGGGCGCCTCCATGATCGAGGGCCGGGTGTCGGCCGGCGTGGTGGTCGGCGACGGCTCCGACGTGGGTGGCGGGTCGTCCATCATGGGTACTCTCTCGGGCGGCGGCAAGGAGATCATCCGGGTCGGCGAGCGGTGCCTCATCGGCGCGAACGCCGGCATCGGCATCTCGCTCGGTGACGACTGCGTGGTCGAGGCCGGCTGTTACATCACCGCGGGTTCGAAGATCACCCTCCCGTCCGGCGAGACGGTGAAGGCGTCGGCCCTGTCCGGCGTCGACGGCCTGCTGTTCTGGCGCAACTCGGTGACCGGTGCGCTGGAGGCCAAGCCCCGCAAGGGCGGCTCGGTGGCGCTGAACGCCGCGCTGCACGCCAACGACTGAGCGCAGCCGGAGCCGAACTGTGGCGGAGGCGAGCACAGTCCCACGCAGCAACGACTGAGCGCAGCCGGAGCCGAACTGTGGCGGAGGCGAGCACAGTCCCACACAGCAACCACTGACCCACGGGTCGCGGCCGGGGGCGCACGGCCGGTCAGGCCGGCGGTTCGCTCAGCACCGTCGCCTCGCTGATCAGGAAGCGCGCCTCGACCGCGGTCCGCACCTGCTGCCGCTGCGGCTCCAGGTCGAGCTGCGGGGTTTCCTTCTCCCACTGGGAGTGCCCGGCGAGGGTCATCGCGCGGGGCATCGCGTCGGGTCGGCCGCCCAGCCCGATGTCGCTCAGCTCGATGAGCCCGACCACCCGGGCGCCGAGCGCCTCGGCGTATTCGCGGGCCCGGGCGACCGCGTCGCCAACCGCGGCGGTACGAGCCTCGCGGTGCACCGGGCTGCCCGGGCGCAGCGCCCACCAGGGTCCGCTGAGGGCCGTGCGCGCGTGGTCGCCGAGCCGGAGCATCAGGTCGCCGAGCACCGTGAAGTCGTGCACCGTCACGGTCGTGGTGACGCTCGCCCGGTAGCCGCCCACCTTCTCGGAATCCCGCTTGGTCACCACGTTCATCGACATCCCGCCGGTCGCCCGCTCGGAGATCGCGTCCGCGTACGCGTCCAGGACCTCTCGCAGCGACCCCACCCGGTCGGTCAGCTCTTGCAGCACTTCCTGGCGGTCCTTCGAGAACGCGCTGGCGGTCACCGAGAAGGTGGCGATGTCCGGCGGTACCTCGTAGAACACCTCGCCGCGGACGGCGACCACCGGGCCGGTTGCGCTCGCATCCCGTTCCATGGCCGGTAACCTACGCCAGCCGGGACACCGCCGCATCGATCCGTTCATCGGTGGCGGTCAACGCGACCCGGACGTGCCGGTGCCCGGCCGGACCGTAGAACGTGCCGGGTGCGGCCAGGATCCCGCGCTCGGCCAGCCAGTCCACGGTGGACCAGCAGTCCTCGTCGCGGGTCGACCACAAGTAGAGCCCGGCCTCCGAATGCTCCACGGTGAAGCCGGCCTTCTCCAGCGCCGCGCGCAGCGCCGCCCGGCGGGCACGGTACCGCTCCCGCTGCGCGTCCACGTGGGACTCGTCGTCCAGCGCCGCGATCATCGCCGCCTGTACCGGCTGCGGAACGATCATGCCAGCGTGCTTGCGTACGGCCAGCAACTCGGTGACCAGCTCCGGATCGCCCGCCACGAATCCGGCCCGGTACCCGGCGAGGTTGGAGCGCTTGGACAGCGAGTGCACCGCCAGCACCCCGCGGTACGAGTCGGCGATCGACAGCACCGAGGTGGGCGTCTCGTCCCAGCCCAACGGCAGGTAGCACTCGTCGCTGGCCACGATCGCGCCACGCTCACGCGCCCAGTCGACCACCTTGCGCAGGTGATCGGCGCCGAGCACCCGCCCGGTCGGGTTGGACGGCGAGTTGATCCAGATGAGTTTCACCGGCGCCGGGCCGATCGCGGTCAGCGAGTCGGTCCGGATCACGTTCGCGCCGGCGAGCCGCGCACCGACCTCGTACGTGGGGTAGCACACGGACGGGATCGCCACGGTGTCGCCCGGTCCGACGCCCAGCAGTGTGGGCAGCCAGGCGACCAGTTCCTTGGACCCGATCGTGGGCAGTACGCCGAAGCCGGGCGCCGCCGAGCAGGCCCGGCCCACCCAGGCGGTGATCGCGGCGCGCAGCTCGGGGGTGCCTGCGGTCAGCGGGTACCCCGGCGAGTTCGACGCGCCGGACAGGGCGGCCCGGATCACGTCCGGCACCGGGTCGACCGGCGTGCCGATGGACAGGTCGACCAGGCCGTCCGGGTGGGCGGCGGCCTTCGCCTTGGCCGGTTCCAGGTGGTCCCACGGGAAGTCGGGCAGCCCGGCGGAGAGCCGGACCGCCGGGTTCGCCGAGGTGGGCCGAGGCGCGGTATTCCGCGGACCCGGGACAGCGCCCGGGCCCGGATCGTCGAGCGGGCTCAGTGTTCGGCCTCCCGCGGCGGCTGCGCCGCCACGAACGCCGCGTCCTTGGCGACCTTGCCGACCTTCGAGGCGCCACCGGGCGAACCCAGGTCCTCGAAGAACTCGTAGTTGGCGCCGACGTAGTCCTTCCACTGAGCCGGGACGTCGTCCTCGTAGAAGATCGCCTCAACCGGGCAGACCGGCTCGCACGCCCCGCAGTCGACACACTCGTCGGGGTGGATGTAAAGCATCCGGTTGCCCTCGTAGATGCAGTCGACCGGGCACTCCTCGATGCATGCCTTGTCGAGCAGATCAACGCACGGCTCGGCGATGATGTACGTCACGGGTAATCCTCTCCGACCAGCACTTCACCGCGATCCTCCGCGGCGGTTAGAGCCTAGTATCTCGTCTTGCGAGGAGGGGATCGTGCTGGGGCCGGAAGATGTGGGACACCGGGTGGTGGTCAGACGAATCGTCGGCGTTCGCGACAATCGTCCACTCTACTCCGACACGCTGGGCGAACTCCTCGAATTCGGCTCCGACGGGCTCACCGTGGCCACGTCCGAGGGACCGCTGCGGGTGCCGCTCGACCGGGTGAGCGCGGCGAAACGGATACCCGAACGCAGGTACGGTACGGCCGCCCTGGAGCGGGTTGCCAGCCTCGCCTGGCCGGCGCCGGAGGTCGACCGGCTCGGCGACTGGCAGCTACGGGCGGCCGGCGGGTGGACCGGGCGGGGCAACTCCGCGCTGCCGATCGGCGACCCGGGGATGGACCTGCCGGACGCGATCGACGCCGTACGCCGGTGGTACGCCGAACGCGGCCTGCCGGCCCGGATCAACGCGCCGCTGCCGCTCGCCCGGGCCGTGGACGTGGCCCTGGACGGGCGCGGGTGGGACCGGTCGCCGCCGGTGCTGGTGCAGACCGCCCGGCTGGCCGATCTCGCCGCCGACACTCCGGCGGACGGGCCGCCGGTGCGGCTCGACCCCACTCCGACCCCGGAGTGGCTGGCCGTCGCGGCCGCCCGCAAGGGTGGGCTGCCGCCCGAGGGGTACCAGTTGCTCACCGGCCCGGAGCGGGTGCGGTTCGCCACGGTGTACGGCGACGACGAGCCGATCGCGACGGCCCGAGGCGCGGTGGTCTCCGGTTTCCTGCACCTCAGCCTCGTCGAGGTCGCCGAGCCGGCCCGGCGCCGGGGACTGGCCGGCCTTCTCACCCGTACGCTGGCCGGCTGGGCCGCGCGGGACGGGGCACACACCGCCCTGCTTCAGGTGGAGGACCACAATCACGCGGCCCAGGCGCTGTACGCCCGGCTCGGCTTCACCACGCACCACAGCTACGTGACCCGGACGCTCGACGAGACGCGGGCCGGCTCCGCCCCGGAACCGGACGACCCGACCGGAGCGGTCAGCGCCTGACCACCCGCCGGGGCTTGGCCTGCTTCAGCTCGGCGTACCGCTTGAGTGCCTGGGACCGGTAGTCCATGCCGAGCGTGGTCAGTACCAGCAGGCCGAGTACGGCGCCCGCGGCGGCGTAGAGCACATACCGCCAGACCTCGCCGAAGAACAGCCCGACGCCCTCCCGGAACGGCAGCGAACCACCGGCCAGCGGGCCGATCACGACCGACAGCAGGCAACTGGCCACGACGACCATGAAAAGGTCGGGCGCGACGCGGGACATCGGGTACCGCCGGCCCCACCGGAACCCGGCCCAGATCATCACGACGCCGACCACACCGAACACCGCCAGACCGATGACGATCTGCGTGGCGTCGCTCTTCGGCGCGGCGAGCCACACGATGAACCGCGCGATCGCATTGACCGCGAACAGCACACCCGCCACCACGGCGACCGGCAACCACCGGTCCTTCATTTGGGTTCCTCCGTTCCCGCAACCGCCGTTCTCCCGCTCACGCATGGGAATGCCAAGAGGTATAGCGCGTGAACCTCGGAGCGCGCTATTAAATGCCATCTCCGCGGGCGGGTCGCCATCTCCGCCGGCGGGTCGGGAAGCGCGTGAGCCGGGAGGGACGCCAGCCGGGAGGGATCGGGGGCCCACCGGACGGATCAGCGGCGGCCACCGGGCCGGGGTGACTTCGATGATCCGGACGGGCGCCGGTTGGAGGACTTCGGCCGGGAGCCGGCCGACTTCTGCTGCCCGGCCCGCGCCGGCTTGACCTCGGCGGCTCCGGCGCCCTCGCTGGCCCCGCTGGACTCGGTGACCTCGCTGGACTCGGCGGCCTCGCCACCAGGCGGGGTCGGGGCGGATCGCGCCGGAGCGGCCTGGCCGGACGGAGCGGTGCCCCGGCGGGGACCGGGACCGCTGAAGCCGGCCGGTGCCGCGCGGTTGAGGACCTGCCGGTACGCCATGATCGCCCAGACGGCCGCGCCCACCAGGATGGCGATCAGCCCCATCCGGCCGGCGGCGTCACCCGGCAGCAGCACGTCGCCACCCGGTCCCCCGCTCGTCCCGACGAGCATCGTGGCGAACCAGACGACGCCGGGCAGCAGCGACAGCGCGGTGCTGCCGGTCAGCCGCCGGACGTACCAGATCAGGGCGAAGTTCGTGATCGCCGCCAGTACCGGCGACAACGGCACCAGTGTCGCGCCGATGTACGCCGGGCTGAGGAAGATCTCCCACAGGCCGGTGAGAAAGCCGCCCAGCAGGCCGGTGACGACTCCGGCGACCTTGAACACAGTGTTCGACGTGCCCATCTGACGACCGTTACGAGGCCGCCACGGCCGGCAGGTCGATGCCCGCGAACAGGTCGTCCTCCCACCCGTTCGGTCCGCTCGACGGGCCCATGTCGCCCCGGGCCAGCGTGTAGAACTCGACACCCATGAACTCGCTGCCGAAGTTGTTGGCGACGGTGAACAGCCAGGAGGTCTTCGGGATCTGCGTGGCGTGAGCCTGCAGCGCGGCCGTCTTCTGGTGGGCGAACGCGTGCCCGTCGATGCGGGCGGCGATCTTGTCGTCCGGGGTGCCGAACGGCAGGTCCTCGGGCCGCTCCATGTCCTTGAACGGGTTGTCCGTGGAGTTCGCGAACGCCTTGAACCCGTCCTCCAGGACGCTGCGCGGCACGGCGGTCCAGTAGATCTTCTGCGGACCGAAGCCCTCCGCGTCGGCGAGTTCGGCGGCGCGCATGGCGACCCGGTGCGCCTGGATGTGGTCCGGGTGCCCGTAGAAGCCGTTCTCGTCGTACGTCACCAACACCTGCGGCCGGACCTCCCGGATGATCTCCAGCAGCAGGCCGGCGGCCGCCTCCACGTCGGCCTGCCAGAAGGCCCGGGGGTGCCGGTTGGTGTCCAGGCCCATCATTCCGGAGTCGCGGTACCGGCCGGCCCCGCCGAGGAACCGGTGGTCGGTCACGCCGAGCGCCTCGCACGCGACGTCGAGTTCGGCCACCCGGTATCCGCCGAGTTGGTCGGCCTGGGCCGCCTCCAGCTGAGCGAGGGCCGGCACGTGGATCTCGCCCTCTTCACCGAGGGTGCACGTGACCAGAGTGACCTGTGCGCCCTGTGCGGCGTAAAGAGCCATCGTCGCGCCGGTGCCCATCGACTCATCGTCGGGGTGCGCGTGCACGAGCATGATCCGCTTTGCCGCTCTCGGGGCGGCCTCGTCGACGGTCACCCGGACACTGTACGCGTGCGGCTCGCCGTATGGCCCGACACCGGGCCTGCCGGGAGGCCATCATGGTCGAATGGAGTATCCGGAACTGGCTGCCCGTACCCGGCGATTTTCCTACGGCTCGCCGCGAGCGGTCAGCGTGGCCGCCGACGGCAGTCGAGTGCTCTTCCTGCGATCGTCGGGCCCGCTGGATCCGGTCGACCGGCTGTTCGCCTTCGACGTCGCCACCGGCCGGGAACGCCTGATCGCCGAACCCGCCGAGCTGCTGGCCGGCGAGGCCGGCGACCTGCCGCCGGAGGAGCGGGCGCTGCGCGAGCGGCGCCGCCTGTCGGCCGGTGGCATCGGCTCGTACGCCACCGACCCGGTCGCCCGGGTCGCCACGTTCACCCTGGGCGGCCAGCTGTTCCGGGCCGACCTGGCGGCCGGGACCGTGGCCGAGGTGTCGACCGCCGGACCGGTGATCGACCCGCGGCCGGACCCGACCGGTACGAAGATCGCGTACGTCACCGGAGGCGCGCTCCGGGTCGCCTCGACCGGGACCTCGAGCGGGGCCGGGCCCTCCGACACGCTGATCGCCGGCGAGGACGGGATCACCTGGGGGCTGGCCGAGTTCATCGCGGCCGAGGAGTTCGGCCGGTTCCGCGGGTACTGGTGGGCCCCCGATGGGCAGTCGCTGCTCGCCGCCCGGGTCGACGAGAGCCGGGTGAACCGCTGGACGCTGCACGACCCGGCCGACCCGGCGAGCAACCCGACCGTGGTCAACTACCCGTACGCCGGGTCCCCCAACGCCGAGGTCACGCTGCACCTGCTCGACCTGGACGGCGGCTGGGTGGACGTGCACTGGGACCGGGAGATCTACCCGTACCTGGTCTCGGTGTCCTGGTCGGACGTCGGTGGACCGTTGATCACCGTGCTGCGCCGGCTCCAGCAGCACGGGCTGGTGCTGGCCGTCGACCCGCGTACCGGCGAGACCCAGGTACACGCGGAGCTGGCCGATCCGCGGTGGGTGGAGCCGATCCCGGGTACCCCGGCGTACCTGTCGGACGGCCGGGTGCTGATCGGCGGCGAGCTGGCCCACGACGGGTACGACGCCCGCTGCCTGTTCGCCGACGGCACCCTGCTGACCCCGCCGAACCTGTACGTGCGCCGGGTCTGCGGCCGGATCGGCGTACCGAATGCCCAGCACAGCGGTGAGCTGCTGGTCGAGGCGAGCGAGGGCGAGCCCAGCGAGCAGCACCTGTACCGCGTCACCGCGCACGCCGGCGCGCCGATCGTGGACGCGCACCGGATCAGCACCGGCTCCGGCTGGTTCACCGGGTTCGGTGGCGGCGAGACGCTGGTCATCGGCGCGCTGGGGCTCGACCACTCCGGGGCGCAGTGGACCGTGTACCGGAGGGACGACGAGATCGGTCAGCTGACCAACCTGGCGGCCAGCCCGCCGTACGCGCCGCGTCCGGTCCTCGAACGGGTCACCGACCGCCGGCTGCCGACCGGCGTGCTGTACCCGCGCAACCACGTCGCCGGGCGGCGGCTGCCGGTACTCGTGGACATCTACGGCGGCCCGGGCCACCAGGAAGTGCTCTCGGTGCGGTCGCGCTGGCTGGAACGGCAGTGGTGGGCGGACGCCGGGTTCGCGGTAGCGGTGGTCGACAACCGGGGTACCCCCGGGGTGGCGCCCAGCTTCGAGAAGGTGGTCCACCGCCGGATGGCCGACGTGGTACTCGGCGACCAGGTGGACGCGCTGCGCGCGCTGGCCGACAAGCACCCGGATCTGGACCTGTCCCGGGTGGCCATCCGGGGCTGGTCGTTCGGCGGTTGGCTGTCGGCACTGGCCGTGCTGCGCCGGCCGGACGTGTACCACGCCGCGGTGGTGGGCGCGCCGGTGACCGACTGGGAGCTGTACGACACGGCGTACACCGAGCGGTACCTCGGCCTGCCCAGCGACGGCTCGGACGTGTACGCCCACCACTCGGTGCTGGAGCTGGCCGCCGAGCAGCCGGCCGGCCCGGACGACGCCCGGCCGATGCTGCTCATCCACGGCCTGGTGGACGACAACGTGGTGGCCGCGCACACCCTGCGGCTGTCGGCGGCGCTGCTGGCCTCGGGCCGGCCGCACGCGATGATCCCGCTGACCGGCGCGACCCACATGGCGGCCGGCGGCCTGAGCGAGCGGTTGCTGCGGCTGGAGCTGGATTTCCTGCGGACCTCTCTGGGCTGACCCCGAATCGTCCACTGTGGATGGTCGTGACGCGGGATCCCGCTCGACCGGCGCGTGCACCGATCAGCCGGTACCGTGAGCAGATGGCTACCGTGCTGTCTGCCGAGCAACTGTCCACCGCGCTCGCCGGCCTGCCCGGCTGGTCCGGCGACACCGACGAAATCAGCCGCACGATCACCGCCTCCGGCTTCCTGGCCGGGATCTCACTGGTGACCGCGGTGGCCGACGCCGCCGAGACCATGAATCACCACCCGGACATCGACATCCGCTGGCGTGACGTCACGTTCCGGCTGTCCACCCACTCCGACGGCGGGGTGACCGAGCAGGATCTGGCGCTCGCCGCCCGCATCAACGAACTGGCCTCGGTCGCGACCGGCTGAGCACCCGACCGGCCGCGCTCCCGACCGGCTCAGCACCCCGACCGGCCGCGCTCCCGACCGCTGACCACCGGGCCGGCCGAGCGGCCCGCGCACCCGACGGGTCGGTGACCAACCACTGGTCGGTCCACCTGACCAGCGGGGGTAGGGTGGCGATCATGACGCACTTCGACGTGGCCAGCGCGGCGGTCGAGGCCGCTCTCGCCGCAGGGGCCCGGTACGCCGACGCGCGGGTGATGCATCGCCGTTACGAGTCGATGACCGCGCGTAACGGCGACATCGAGGAACTGGGACAGAACGAGAGCGCCGGGATCGGGGTACGCGCCCTGGTTGGCTCCGGCTGGGGGTTCTTCGCCGTACCCGACCTCGCCGACGCCGCCGCCCGGGCAGCGGGTGAGCAGGCCGCCGCGATCGCGGCCGCGTCCGCGACCGTCGCCGGGCCGGCCGCCGATCTGGTACCGGTACCGGCCGAGTCAGGCTCGTGGAGCAGCGAGTGCCTGATCGACCCGCTCTCGGTGGCCTTGTCGGACAAGGGCGACCTGCTGGTCGGTGCCACCGACGAGGCCCGCCGGCACGGTGCCGACCTCGCCGAGGGCCTGTACCAGATCTGGGACACCACCAAGTGGTTCGTCTCGTCCGAGGGGCACCGGATCGACCAGCACATCCGGGAGTGCGGCGCCGGCATCTCGGCCACCGTCATCGGCGAGGGCGAGACCCAGCGCCGCTCGTACCCGTCGTACCGCGGCCAGTACGGCACCCGGGGCTGGGAGCTGGTCAACGAGCTGGACCTCGGCGCGCACGCCGGCCGGATCGCCGACGAGGCCCGGGCGCTGCTGTCCGCGCCGCTGTGCCCGGCCGGCAACACGAGTCTGATCCTGGGCAGCGAACAGATGGCGTTGCAGATCCACGAGTCGGTGGGCCACGCCATCGAGTTGGACCGGATCCTCGGCTGGGAGGCGGCGTACGCCGGCACCTCCTGGCTGAACCTGGCCGAACTGGGCCGGCTGCGGTATGGCTCCGACCTGATGAACATCGTCATCGACCCGAGCGTGCCGGGCGGCCTGGGTTCCTTCGGGTACGACGACGAGGGCACTCCGGCGACCGCGCGGTACGCCGTCCGCAATGGACAGTGGGTCGGCGTACTCGCCGGGCGGGACAGCGCGGCGACCGCCGGGCTCGACTACGCCGGCAGCGTGCGGTCGGACGGCTGGGCGCGGCTGCCGATGGTACGGATGACCAACGTCGGCCTGGAGCCCGGGCCGCACACGCTGGAGGAGATCATCGCGTCCACCGACGACGGCATCTACATGGACAACAACCGGTCCTGGTCGATCGACGACAAGCGGCTGAACTTCCAGTTCGGCTGCGAGATCGCCTGGGAGGTGAAGGACGGCAAGCTCGGCAGGATGCTGCGCAACCCGACCTACACCGGGATCGGGCCGGTGTTCTGGCAGTCGATGGACATGCTCTCCTCGGAGATCGTGCCGTGGGGCACGCCGAACTGCGGCAAGGGCCAGCCGGGCCAGGTCGGGCACACCGGCCATCCGGCCGCCCCGGCCCGTTTCACCGACGTCCGGGTGGGAGTGCGGGGATGATCGACGAGCTGGCTTCGCAGGTACTCGACTTCGTCAAGGCGGCCACCGGTGGAGCCGCGGAGGCGGAGGTCGTCGTCGAGCGGCAGGCGCTCGCGCTGACCAGGTTCGCCAACTCGTACATCCACCAGAACGTCGCTGACACCGCGACGGTGGTGCGACTCCGGCTTCACATCGACGGGCGCACCGCGGCGGGTACTACCACACTGACCGATCCCGGAGCGCTGCGCGACCTGGTCGAGCGGACGGTGTCGGCGGCCCGCCTGTGCCCGCCGGACAAGAGCTGGCCCGGACTCACGCCGCCGGCCGCGGCGCTCACCACCGGTACCGTCGACGAGGCGATCGTGGCCGCCACACCAGCCGACCGGGCGGCGCGGGTACACGACTTCGTCGCCGCGGCCCAGGGGCTGACCACCGCCGGGTACTGCCGGACCAGGCACAAGAGGGTGGCGTTCGCGAACTCCGCCGGCCAGTACGTCGAGGGCGCGAGCACAGACGTCGCGCTGGACGGTATCGCCCGCACCCCGTCCTCCGACGGCGTGGCACGCCGGGCCGGCAGCCGGCTGTCCGATGTGGACGGTTCGGTGCTCGGCGCCCGGGCCGCCGCGAAGGCGCTCGCCGCCGTGGATCCGGTGGAGCTGCCGCCGGGCCGGTACGAGGTGGTACTGGAACCGACCGCGGTCCACGATGTGCTGCGGTGCCTGGCCGTGTACGGGTTCAACGGCAAGGCGGTCGGCGAGCGGCGCTCGTTCGCGGTCGTCGGCGAGGCACAGATGGACCCGTCGGTGAACCTGGTCGACGATCCGGTGTTCGCCGGCGCGATCGGGATCCCGTTCGACATCGAGGGCACGCCCAAGCGCCGGGTGGAGATGGTCAGCGGCGGCGTGACCACCGCCGTGGCGCACGACCGGCGCACCGCGACCGAGGCGGGCACATCGTCGACCGGGCACGCGGCGGCGGACAGCCAATCCGGTCCGGCGCCGATGAGCCTGCGGCTGACTCCGTCCACTCCGGACGGCGCCGAGCCACCGTCCGAGGTGGACGGCCCGGCCGCCGACTCCAGCGTCGCCGCGCTGGTTGCCGGCGTCAGCCGGGGCGTATTGGTCACCGATCACTGGTACACCCGGGTGCTGGACCCGAGGACGCTGGTGATGACCGGGCTGACCCGCAACGGCGTGTGGCTCATCGAGGACGGCCAGGTCGTGTGGCCGGTGCGCAACATGCGCTTCACCCAGTCGTACCCGCAGGCCATGGCGCCCGGTGCGGTGCTGGGCATCGGCAGTCACGCGGTACCGATGCCGGCCACGTACGAGGATTCCTCATTCATCGCTCCCGCGTTGCGCCTCGCGTCGTGGAACTTCACCGGCGGGGCCTCGGGCTGAGCCGCCGGGCCGGCGGGCCGCCACGCGGCCGACTCACACCGTGCGCTGAGCCGGTCTGCGGGCTCAGCGCACGGCCGGCTCGCAGCCTGGCCGGCCCGCCGATAGTGATCTTGGCCATACCGTTCCCCCACCGGCTCGGTGCCCGCACTCCGTACATCAGCAACAATCCGGGCATTCCGCTGCCATCGCGGACACTATTTGTCTGACCATTGGCGCCGCCGCTGATCGCGGACCGATTCACGGGCGTCCAGTGAAGTAATGCACACCCAGGGGTCCGATGTGACGTTTTGGCTTCCGTTAAGCCGCTGTCACACGCGAGACTCCCTTGCGCGTGGTCTCGGCTAACCCCGGCGTAACGTGTGCACCGCACATTCCGGTCTGCCCGGCCCCCCAAACAACAAACAGCCCGTCAGGGAGCGAACACACGATGACGACGACGGCAACGAGGCCGGTGGTAGACCGGCCACGCGCCGCAATCGCGGCGAAGACGTTGCGCACTGACCGATGGTGGCTGGCGCCACTGCTCACGGTACTCGGACTGGTCGCCTGGCTCGCCTATGCCACGGTGCGGGTCTTCATGCAGAAGTGGTACTTCCACGAGGGGCCGGGCTTCCACTACCTGACCCCGTTCTACTCGCCGTGCATCTCCAACGGCTGCTCCGAGCAGTCCGCGGAGTTCGGGCGGTTCCTGCCGGCCAACGCGCTCATCCCGTTCGCCGCACTCACCCTGCCGTTCCTGCTGCTGTTCCGGCTCACCTGCTACTACTACCGGCGCGCCTACTACAAGTCGTTCTGGGCGTCGCCGCCGGCGTGCGCGGTCCCGGACGGGCACAAGACCTACAGCGGCGAGACCCGGTTCCCGCTGATCTTCCAGAACGCGCACCGGTACTTCTTCTACGCCGCGGTGATCATCTCGATCATCAACACCTGGGACGCGATCAGGGCCTTCTCCGGGACCGAACACATCGGGTTCGGCCTGGGCAACCTGATCCTGCTGGGCAACGTGGTGATGCTCTGGGCATACACGCTGTCCTGCCACTCCTGCCGGCACATCACCGGCGGGCGGCTCAAGCACTTCTCGAAGCACCCACTGCGGTACCGATTCTGGATCTTCGTGTCCAAGCTGAACGCGAAGCACATGCTGCTGGCCTGGATCACCCTGGGCACCCTCGCGTTGACCGACTTCTACGTGATGGCCGTGTCGGCCGGCTGGTTCTCGGACCCGCGGTTCATCGGCTGAGGTGAGACAACGATGACTGAAGCAAACAACACCGCCATCGAGCGGCACCAGTACGACGTCGTCGTCATCGGCGCCGGCGGCGCCGGCCTGCGCGCGGCCATCGAGGCGCGGCTCGCCGGCAAGAAGACGGCAATCATCTCGAAGTCGTTGTTCGGCAAGGCCCACACGGTCATGGCCGAGGGCGGCGCGGCGGCCGCCATGGGCAACATGAACGCCAACGACAACTGGATGGTGCACTTCCGCGACACCATGCGCGGAGGCAAGTTCCTGAACAACTTCCGGATGGCCGAGCTGCACGCCAAGGAGGCACCGGACCGGATCTGGGAGCTGGAGACCTACGGGGCGCTGTTCGACCGCACCAAGGACGGGAAGATCTCGCAGCGCAACTTCGGCGGCCACGAGTACCCGCGCCTGGCGCACGTCGGTGACCGTACCGGCCTGGAGCTGATCCGTACCCTGCAGCAGAAGATCGTGTCGCTGCAGCAGGAAGACTTCGCGGCGACCGGTGACTACGAGAGCGGCATCCGGGTCTTCGCGGAAACCACCATCACCGAGCTGATCCTGAACGGCGACCGGATCGCCGGCGCGTTCGGGTACACCCGGGAAAAGGGCGACTTCCTGCTGTTCGAGACGCCGGCGATCGTGCTGGCCACCGGTGGCGTCGGCAAGTCCTACAAGGTGACCTCCAACTCCTGGGAGTACACCGGTGACGGGCACGCGCTCGCGCTGCGGGCCGGCGCCACGCTGATCAACATGGAGTTCCTCCAGTTCCACCCGACCGGCATGGTCTGGCCGCCGTCGGTGAAGGGCATCCTGGTCACCGAGTCGGTACGCGGCGACGGCGGCATCCTCAAGAACTCCGAGGGCAAGCGGTTCATGTTCGACTACGTGCCGGACGTGTTCCGCAAGCAGTACGCGGAGACCGAGGAAGAGGCCGACCGCTGGTACACCGACCCGGACAACAACCGGCGCCCACCGGAGCTGCTGCCCCGTGACGAGGTGGCTCGGGCCATCAACTCCGAGGTCAAGGCGGGACGCGGCACCCCGGCCGGCGGCATCTACCTGGACATCGCGTCGCGCCGCTCACCGGAGTTCATCCTCAAGCGGCTGCCGTCGATGCACCACCAGTTCAAGGAACTGGCCGACGTCGACATCACCAAGCAGCCGATGGAGATCGGGCCGACCTGCCACTACGTGATGGGCGGCGTGGAGGTGGACCCGGAGTCCGGGGCCGCTGCCGGTACCGTCCAGGGCCTGTTCGCGGCCGGTGAGGTGTCCGGCGGCATGCACGGCTCCAACCGGCTCGGCGGCAACTCGCTGTCCGACCTGCTGGTGTTCGGCAAGCGTGCCGGTGAGCACGCGGCGACGTACGTCGACTCCGTCGCCGGCTCCCGGCCGGCGGTCGCTCAGTCCGATGTGGACGGTGCGGTGCGTACCGCACTGGCACCGCTGGAGCGCACCGAGGGCGAGAACCCGTACGAGGTCTGGCACGACCTCCAGCAGGTGATGCAGGATCTGGTCGGCATCATCCGGCGCAAGTCCGAGTTGGAGGACTCCCTCAAGCACCTGGCCGACCTGCGCGGGCGGGTGGCCAACGTGCGCGCCACCGGCGGGCGCAAGTTCAACCCGGGCTGGCACCTCGCCCTGGACCTGCGCAACATGCTGGTCGTCTCGGAGTGCACCGCGAAGGCGGCGCTGGAGCGCGAGGAGTCGCGCGGCGGGCACACTCGGGAGGACTTCCCCGAGATGGACCCGAAGTGGCGGCAGGTCAACCTGGTCTGTTCGCTGGGCCCGTCCAGCGAGGTGGCGCTGCGCCACCAGCCGATCCCCGAGATCCGACCGGAGCTGCTCGGCCTGTTCGAGCTGTCCGAGCTGAAGAAGTACATGACCGAGCAGGAGCTGGCTTCGTACAAGCCGGCCGAGGATGGTGAGTGATGGGCGCGAACAGGCATTTCCGGGTCTGGCGCGGGGACGACACCGGCGGCTCGCTGGAGGACTTCCAGGTCGAGGTCAACGACGGTGAGGTCGTACTCGACATCATCCACCGCCTCCAGGCGACGCAGGCGCCCGACCTCGCGGTGCGCTGGAACTGCAAGGCGGGCAAGTGCGGGTCGTGCTCGATGGAAATCAACGGGCGGCCGCGCCTGGGCTGCATGACCCGGATGTCCACCTTCGAGGAGGCCGAGACTGTCACGGTCACCCCGCTGCGCACCTTCCCGGTCATCCGCGACCTGGTCACCGACGTGTCCTTCAACTACCAGAAGGCACGCGAGATGCCGGCATTCGCTCCGCCGGTGGACACCAAGCCCGGCGAGTACCGGATGCAGCAGGTCGACGTGGAGCGCTCGCAGGAGTTCCGCAAGTGCATCGAGTGCTTCCTCTGCCAGAACACCTGCCACGTGGTGCGTGACCACGAGGAGAACAAGCCGGCGTTCTCCGGGCCGCGGTTCTTCATCCGGGCCGCCGAGCTGGACATGCACCCGCTGGACGCGAAGGACGACCGGAAGGACTTCGCGGTCGAGCAGCAGGGCATCGGATACTGCAACATCACCAAGTGCTGCACCGAGGTCTGCCCGGAGCACATCAAGATCACCGACAACGCGATCATCCCGATGAAGGAGCGCGCGGTCGACAACCGGTACGACCCGCTGGTCTGGCTGGGCCGGAAGATCTTCCGGCGCGACCAGATCGAGGCTTAGCGAATCAGGTGGTGCGGGCGTTCGCCAGCCGGTGGATCGCCTTGCGGTACTTGTCGTTGGTCCGGTCTTGCACGAGACCGGCCAGCGGCGCGGCCGCACGGACGAACCAGCGCCCCGGCCGGCTGAACGCCCGCACCTCGAACCAGACGGTCTCGTCCGGAGCCAGGGACACCAGGAAAGCCTCCTCGCCCGTCTCCGGATGCCCCGGTAGGGTGCCGTAGCCGTACCCGTACCGCAGCGGCTCGTTCACGAGCCACACCACCCGTACCGGCGCCCACAGCCGCACCGGCCCGGTACCGAAGCCGAAGGCGACCTCCGCCCCGTCGGCGGCCATGGCGACGTTCGTGCGCACCTTGAGTCCCGCGCCCCGCTGCATGTCGAACGAGCCCAGAGCGTGTACAGCGGCGGCGAACACCTGCTCGCCGCGACCGATCCGCGCCCGACCCCGGACCTGCCGGTAGCCGGGCGGGAACGTGCCACCACGGGTCGCTCCGACCTCGGAGTAAGTCAGATCCACCCTTCGATCGTCGCGCACCCCGCGACGAGATTCTCGACGATCATGAACTTCGCCGGTGGGCGTGTCGGAGTGCCGACGTGGTCGGTCGAGCAGCACTGTCAGTCGAGCAGCGGTGGCAACTCGGCCACGATCGGCGCGTCGGCGGGCAGCCAGTCGACGCTGAACAGTTCGTCACGGCCCAGCCAACGCAGCTCGGCGTGCTCCAGGCGCTGCGGGGTCTGGCCGTCGAGCAGCCGGGACACGTACACGCGCAGTACGGAACGGCCGTGGCTCATCGGGATGTCGCCGCCCACCCGGTCGCCGACCTCAACCTTGACCCCGAGCTCTTCTTCGCACTCGCGGACCAGCGCTTCCGGCTCGCTCTCGCCCTCTTCGACCTTGCCGCCTGGGAACTCCCACCGGCCCGCGACCTCGGGCGGTGCGGCTCGGGCGCACGCGAGCACCCGGCCGGCCTCGATAATGGCGGCTCCGACAATGATCCGTGGTATGGGCCGTTCGGTCTGCACGACGCATCAGCCTGCCAGACAAAAGAAGGATTAGGTGTCCTGCGGTGTACCGAAGCTCACCAGACGACTGAATTGTGAGCGTGGACACAGCGTGCCGGCCCAGGAACACTAGGGACATCAACAGCAACGGTACGGCCACGAAATGGCTACGAGCCGGCAACGACGCCTGGGAGGACGGCCATGCGTGCTCGACGCAAGTCAACGAGCGGACATGACTACCTCCATGATGCGCTGACTCTGCTCGCCGGCTGGACCCTGGAGGGCCGGGAGATCAAACGTACTCTGCGGATCGATGACGCGCAGCACGCGGCCCTGACCGAACGGATCAAGGTAGTGTCCGACGCGTTGCAGCTGCGGCCGAGCGTGCGCAGGCTCGACGGGTACACGCAGATCATGGTGAGTCCGGTGGACGGCGCCGCGCTGACGGCGGGCGAGGTGACGCTGGCCGCGCGCATCGAGGATGCCTACCGCAGCGTGACCGACTCCTCGACGGACGGCGCGCCCCGCTGACGCCCGGGCGGTCGCGCCTCAGCTCCGACAGAAGCTACGCGTGAGGCCTCTCCCCATCTCAAGCGATCTTGAGCGGCTGGATGGCGTCGAGTTCCGCGTGGATCTGGTCCTCTTCGATGTCCAGGTTGTACTGATCCTGCAGGTTGAGCCAGAACTGGGCAGAGGTGCCGAAGTACCTGCTCAGACGCAGAGCCGTGTCAGCTGTGATCGAGCGCTTGCCGTGCACGATCTCGTTGATCCGGCGCGGCGGCACGCCGATGGCGACCGCAAGCCTGTTCTGGGTGATCTCGAATCCCTTGATGAAGTCCTCCATCAGAACTTCGCCAGGGTGCACGGGGTCCAACTTGTCAGTGGTAGTCGACAACTTCGACATCGCTACACGTTAAAGCGGAACTCCACGACATCGCCGTCCTGCATCACGTAGTCCTTGCCCTCGATGCGGACCTTGCCGGCCGCCTTCGCCGCCGCCATCGAGCCCGCCTCCATGAGGTCGTCGTAGGAGACGATTTCCGCCTTGATGAAACCGCGCTGGAAGTCCGTGTGAATGACGCCGGCCGCCTCCGGTGCCGTCGCGCCCACCGCGACCGTCCAGGCCCGCGACTCCTTCGGCCCCGCCGTCAGGTACGTCTGCAGCCCGAGCGTGCGGAAACCGACCCGGATCAGCTGGTCGAGCCCGGGTTCCGGCTGGCCGATCGAGGCGAGCAACTCGCGCGCCTCGTCCTCGGGCAACTCGATCAGCTCCGACTCGATCTTCGCGTCCATGAACACGGCCTCGGCCGGCGCGACCAGGGCGCGCAGCTCGGCCAGGAAGTCCTCGTTGCCCAGCTCGGCCTCGTCGACGTTGAAGACGTACAGGAACGGTTTGCCGGTCAACAGGTGCAGCTCGCGCAGTGCCTCGGTGTCGATGCCCGCCTTGGCCGCCCCGGCGGACAGCGTGACGCCCTCGTTGAGCAGCGCCGCGGCGGCCGACGCGGCGGCCGCGATCCCCGTCCGGTCCTTGCGGACCTTGGCCTCCTTCTCGAGCCTGGGCAGCGCGCGCTCGATGGTCTGCAGGTCGGCGAGGATCAGCTCGCTGTTGATCGTCTCGATGTCGTCGGCCGGTGAGATCTTGCCGTCGACGTGCACCACGTTCGGGTCCGAGAACGCGCGTACCACCTGGCAGATCGCGGTTGCCTCACGAATGTTCGCGAGGAACGCGTTGCCCCGCCCCTGCCCCTTCGACGCGCCGCGGACCAGGCCGGCGATGTCCACGAAGCTGACCGGTGCCGGCACGATCTTCGCGGAGTCGAACATCTCGGCGAGTGCGGTCAGCCGGCTGTCGGGCAGCCCGACGACGCCCACATTGGGCTCGATCGTCGCGAACGGGTAGTTCGCGGCGAGCACGTCGTTCTTGGTCAAGGCATTGAACAGGGTGCTCTTGCCGACGTTGGGCAGGCCGACGATGCCGATGGTAAGGCTCACGTCGTAGGAGCTTACTGAACGTGAACGCGGTCGCAGCGCGCCGCACGGCCACCGGCTATCACCCGGGCGACGGAAACGGGTTTCCGGCGGGCCTTCGACCGGAGAATCCGGGTACCGCCCAGGAACCCGAAGACGGGCTGCCGGCGGACAGGCGAGGAACGGTACCGATGGGCGAACGGAGGGGGCCGCCGGACGAGAAGCCGGGCGAGCCGCCGGAGCCCCCGCCGGTGGTCACGTTCAGCCCGTCCGCGTGCCTCCCTCCGCTGACCGAGCATGAACTGGAGGTTCTGGCCGAGGTCGGCCGGCAGTGGGCGCAGGCGCACCGGGCGCGGGTACCCCGGGAGGGCGGGCTGCCGCTGGACCCCGAACTGGGCCGCCAACGGGTCACCCCGCAGCCGAGCCGGTTCAGCCGGTTCGCGCCGGTGGAGATGTTTCGGGCCGAGGCGCCGGACGAACTGGTGGCCACCGCGCGCGAGCCACCGGCCCCGCCGCGCCTGCGGACCCAGTCAAGGATCCGGCGGGTACTGCTCGGGCCGCCGCTGGGCAGCGCGGCGGTGGTGCAGGAGCGCATGCGCAAGCTGGTCGGGCTGCCGGTGCTCTCCTCCGACCTGCTCTCCTCGGTGGCGTACGGGCCCGAGGCCATGCTGAACGTGCTGGTGCTCGCCGGGAGCGCGGCGCTGGGCCTGTCCCTGCCGATCGCGGCGGCGATCGTCGTCCTGATGGTCACGGTGGGCGTGTCGTACCGGCAGACTGTCCGCGCGTACCCGCACGGCGCCGGCTCGTACATCGTGGCCAGCGACAACCTCGGTCACCGGCTCGGCCTGGCCGCGGCGGCCGGGCTCATGATGGACTACATCCTCACCGTCTCGGTGTCGGTGGCAGCCGGCGTGGACGCCATCAGCTCGGCGCTGCCCGGCCTGGCTCCGTTCGCGGTACCGATGGGCATCGTGGTGATCGCGGTGCTGCTCGGCGGCAACCTGCGCGGGGTGCGTTCGGCGGGCCGGGCGTTCGCGGCGCCGACGTACGCGTTCGTCCTCGGCATCGCGCTGCTGCTCGGGTTCGGCGCGGTGCAGGCCGCCCGGCGCGGCTTCGCCCCGGTACCGGCGCCGAAAGTGGCGGTGACCCAGGCGCTGGGCGTGATGCTGGTGCTGCGCGCCTTCGCCTCCGGGGCCACCTCGATGACCGGGATCGAGGCGGTGTCCAACGCGGTGCCCGTGTTCAAGCCGCCGGAGTGGCGCAACGCCCGCACCACGCTGACCTGGATGATCTCGTTGCTGGTGGTGATGTTCGCCGGGCTGATGGTGCTGATCCACCTGCAGGGCGTGGTACCCCGGCCGAACCAGACCGTGCTGTCGCAACTCGGCCGCCGTACCTTGCCGGCCGGGCCGCTGTACGCGTACCTGCAGGCGACCACCGCGCTGATCCTGCTGCTGGCCGCGAACACGGCGTTCCAGGACTTTCCCCGGCTGCTGTTCTTCATGGCCCGCGACGGCTTCGCGCCCCGGCCGTTCCTGCGGATGGGCGACCGCCTGGTGTTCAGCAACGGCATCCTGACCCTGTCCGTCGCCGCGACCGTGCTGTTCATCGCGTTCCACGGCCGTACCCACTCGCTCATCCCGCTCTACGCGGTCGGCGTCTTCCTGGCCTTCACGCTGTCCCAGGCCGGCATGGTCCGGCACTGGACCCGGGTGCGCGGTCCGCACTGGCGCAAGAGCCTGGTGATCAACGCGCTCGGTGCGGTGCTCTCCGCGGTGGTGCTGGTGACCGCGGCCATCGCGAAGTTCGCGGAGGGCGCCTGGGTGGTGGTGGCCGCCGTACCGCTGCTGATCCTGCTGGCGGTGCTCATCCGGAGGCACTATGACGCGGTCGGAGCGGCCACCGCCGCCCGTGCCGTCCCAGAGGGCGCCGAGCGTCCGCAGGAGTTGCGCCACCTGTCCGTGGTACCGGTGGCCCGGCTGGACCTGCCGTCGCTGCACGCCCTGGCGTACGCCGCCTCGCTCGGCCAGCCGGTGCTCGCCGTGCACGTCAGCCCGGACGACGAGGAGGACGAGCGGTTCCGGCAGCAGTGGGAGAGCTGGGGCGACCACGTACGACTGGAGATCATCGTTTCGCCGTACCGGGCGGTGGTACCGGTGCTGACCGGCTATCTGGAGGCGCTGCACCTGGTACGGCCGGACATCACGCTCACCGTGGTGCTGCCCGAGATCGTGGTGTCGCGGTGGTGGGAACGGGTGCTGCACGGCCAGTTGCCGCCCCGGTTGCGACGGGCCCTGCGCGACCTGCCCGGCGTCGTGGTCACCAGTGTCCCGCTGCACGTGCCCTGAGCGCGGCCGGCGACGGACGCGGCCGGGATCCGCGGCGACGCGACCACGAACGGGCGGCGCCTCGCCGGTACGGCGGTTTGCCGGCGGGTCCTCGCGGTAAGCACGGGGAAGCGCCGACGTACCGGACGGGGGTACCGCGTGTCGGTTTCGGACCGGAACCCACCTCCGGACGAGGACCCGGTTCCGGTCGCGAACCGCGACAGCGGCTGCGCCGGGTACAGCGGCTCGGCCGAGGTCCTGGAGCACCACGGGGAGCCGACCAAGCGGGACGTCTTCCGCGTGGTCGGACCCGGCCTGGTCGCCGGTGCCGCCGCCACCGACCCGACGACCGTGGCCACACTCGTGGTGGTCGGCGCCACCACCCGGTACGGGCTGGCCTGGCTGACGCTGCTGACCTTCCCGGTACTCGCCGTGGTGCAGACGCTGGCCACCCGGGTGGGTTTCCTGAGCCGTCGCGACCTTCAGCAACTGGTGGTCGAAGGTTACGGGCGGGTGCCGGCGGCCGTGCTGCTCGCCTCGATCCTCGCGGTCAACGTGGTGACCATCGCGGCCGACCTGGAGGGCGGCGCCGCCGCTCTTGAACTGCTCACCGGCGTCGGCTGGCGATGGTTCGCGGCACCGCTTGCCGTGGTGCTGCTCGGGCTCATGTTCGCCGGCGGGTACGACGAACTCGACCGGGTGCTCAAATACGTGCTGCTGTGCCTGCTCGCGTACGCGGTGGCCGCGATCCTGGCCCACCCCGACTGGGTACAGGTGGCGCACGGGAGCTTCGTACCCCGACTGCGCCTCACCCACGACTACATCGAAGGCGCCCTGGCTCTGCTGGGTACCACGGTGACCGCCTACACCTACATGTGGCAGACCGTGCAGCAGGTCGAGCAGCCAGCCGCCCGGGGCTGGCTGCGGCTGCGCCAACTCGACGCGGTCTCCGGCACCGTGCTGGCCATCGCGGTGTTCTGGTCCATCCTGGTCGCCAGCGGTGCCACCCTGGGCGTCCACCACCGGCACGCGGACTCGCCCGAGGCGGCAGCGGCGGCGCTGCGCCCGGTGGCCGGGCAATTCGCCAGCGAGCTGTTCGCGATCGGGCTGTTCGCCTCCGCGGTGGTCGCTGTGCCGGTCATCACAGCCACCGGCGCCCTGGCCATGGCGGCGGTCTTCGACTGGCCGCGCGGGCTGTCCCGCAAGCCGCGCGAGGCACGGAGGTTCTACCTGGCGCTGGCCGGCCTGATGGCGGCCGGCGTCGGACTGAGCATGGCCGGGGTCGACCCGATCCGGCTGCTGTTCGGGGCGAGCATCGTGGCCGGCATCGCCACCCCGGTCGGCCTGGTCATGCTGGTACTGGCGGCCGGGAACACCCGGCTGCTGGACGGTGTGCGTACCCGCCGTCCGCTGCTGGTCGCCGGGTGGGCCATCGCCGTGGTTCTCTCCGCACTGTCGGTCATCTACCTCGCCCAGCAGCTGAACCTCATCGATCGCTGACCGTGCCGGCCGCCGCGCGGTGTTGACACCGTACGGAGATCCACCCTAGCGTGAGCTTACTTATCCGGTTCAGTGCTGGGACCTCCCACGATGGCGCGACGCAGCCGCGACCGGCCGGACCCCACCGCGACGCCCGCGACGCAGGAGACAGGCGTGAGCTCTTACCACCCACTGCACGATGGCTGGACTCTGACCGTGGCGCAGCCCGCCGAACCGTCCGGCACGTCGCCGGCACCGGAGCCACCGGTCGGCACGCAGCCGGTTCCCGCGACCGTCCCCGGTTGCGTGCACACCGATCTGCTGGACGCCGGCCTCATCCCGGACCCGTTCCTCGGCGACAACGAGCACGCGCTGGCCTGGATCGGCCGCACCGACTGGTCTTACCGGACCACGTTCGACTGGGCCGGGCCCGGCGACGGGCAGGTCGACCTGGTGTGCGCCGGGCTGGACACGGTCGCGACCGTCACGCTCAACGGGCAGCCGGTCGGTCGGAGCGCCAACATGCACCGGCAGTACCGGTTCCCGGTCGCCGACGCCCTGCGGCCCGGCGCCAATGAGCTGGAGGTGCGCTTCGAGTCGGCGTACCGGTACGCCGAGCGGATGCGCGACCGGCTCGGCGACCGTCCCAACGCGTACCCCGAGCCGTTCAACTTCATCCGCAAGATGGCCTGCAACTTCGGTTGGGACTGGGGACTGACCCTGGTCACCGCTGGCATCTGGCAGCCGATCGGGCTGCACGCGTGGCGCGAGGCCCGGCTCGACGAGGTGCGCCCGCTGGTCACCGTGGACGGCGGCGAGGGACGGGTACGGCTGCGGGTCCGGTTGGAACGGCCTGGCACGTCCCCGGTGCGGCTGCACGCCTCGGTGTCCGGCCACAACACCCGGGTGGAGACCGAGGTGGTGGTCGAGCCCGGGCGGCTCGACGCCGAACTGCAGCTCGCGGTGGCCGATCCCCGGCTGTGGTGGCCGCACGGGTTCGGCCAGCCGGATCGGTATGACGCCGAGCTGTCTCTGTCCACGATGGACGGTGACCCGCTGGACTCCTGGCGGCGGCGGATCGGGTTCCGTTCGGTACGGCTGGACACCGGCGCGGACGCGGCCGGATCGGCGTACACCATCGTGGTCAACGACGTTCCGGTGTTCGCCCGCGGCGTCAACTGGATCCCGGACGACGCGCTCATCACCCGGGTCGACCGGCCGCGGTACGAGCGGCGGCTGCGCCAGGCACTGGAGGCGAACGTCAACTTCGTCCGGGTCTGGGGCGGCGGCATCTACGAGAACGACGACTTCTACGACGTCGCCGACGAACTGGGGCTGATGGTTGGTCAGGACTTCCCGTTCGCCTGCGCGGCGTACCCGGAGGAGGAGCCGTTCGCGAGCGAGGTCGCGGCCGAGGCGGCCCAGCAGATCGTGCGGCTCGCCCACCATCCCAGCCTGCTGCTGTGGACCGGCAACAACGAGAACCTGTGGGGCCACGAGGACTGGGGCTGGAAGGACAAGCTCGCCGGGCGCACCTGGGGAGCCGGGTTCTACTTCGAGGTACTGCCGGATTTGATGGGCCGGCTGGACCCGACCCGCCCGTACTGGCCGGGCAGCCCCTACTCTGGCACCCGGGAACTGCACCCGAACGACCCGGCGCACGGCTCCATGCACATCTGGGACGTGTGGAACACCGACGACTACACCAAGTACCGCGAGTACGTGCCGCGGTTCGTGGCGGAGTTCGGCTACCAGGCTCCCCCGGCGTACACGACGCTGCGCCGGGCCATCTCCGACGAGCCGCTGACGCCGACCTCGCCCGGGATGGCAGGCCGCCAGAAGGCCGAGGGCGGCGCCGGGAAGCTGGCCCGGGGACTGGCCGCGCACCTGCCGGAGCCGCGCGACTTCGACGACTGGCACTACCTGACGCAGGTCAACCAGGCGCGGGCGCTGAGCGTCGGCGTGGAGCACTTCCGGTCGCTCCGGCCGGTGTGCATGGGTGCGATCTTCTGGCAGCTGAACGATGACTGGCCGGTCATCTCATGGTCCACAGTGGACGCGGACGAGCGCCGCAAGCCGGTGTGGTACCAGATGCGGCGCAGCTTCGCACCGCGGCTGCTGACCATCCAGCCGCGCGACGCGGACTCCTCGCCGGTACTGGTCGCGGTCAACGACAGCGTGGACGACTGGACGGTACCGGTGGAGGTGACGCGGTACACGCTGGCCGGTGAGCCGCGTGCCACGTTCGACCTCGACCTGTCGCTGCCTGCGCAGAGTTCCCGGACCGTGGAGCTGCCGGCTGAGCTGACCCGGGACACGCGCCCGGACGAACTGCTGCGCGCGAGCGCCCCCGGCGGCTCGACCGCCTGGTGGTTCTTCGCCGAGGACCGGGACATCGCGTACCCCGAGGCACGCTTTACCGCCAGCGCCGAACACGCCGACGGTGCCGTCCTGGTCACCGTGACCGCACAGAGCATCCTGCGCGACCTGACCCTGTTCCCGGACCGCCTGGACCCCTCGGCCGACGTGGACGACGCGCTGGTGACGCTGCTGCCGGGCGAGTCGGCGACGTTCACCGTGCGTTCGGCGCGACCGTTGCCGGTACCGGACCTGCTGAGCCGCCCGGTACTGCGCTGCGTGAACGACATCCGCGACTAGTCGGGCAGCTGTACCGGTTAAGCGCCCCGGCCCGTCGCGGAAGGCGGCGCGGCCGTGCTGCCTCTCGGGATCAGGTGGGCCGTCTCGTCCTGTACCGAGGACGCGGGCAGCCCGGTGATGACGTCGAGCAGCTGGCGGGCGGCGTGCCCGCCGTACGCCGGGATGTCCCGGGACAGCGCGGTCAGCGGCGGATGAACGAGCTGGCACAGTACCGAGTCGTCCCAGGCGACCAGCGACACGTCGGCCGGCACGGAGAAGCCCATCTCGTGCGCCACCGCGAGCCCGGCGACGGCCATCACGTCATTGTCGTAGAGGATCGCGGTCGGGCGCCGCGGCGAGCTGAGCAGCCGGCGGGTGGCCCGGGCACCGTCCTCACCGGTGTAGTCGGTCGAGATGGTCAGCGCCGGGGCCACCTCCAGCCGCCGGCACACCTCCTCGAACGCCGCGGTACGTGCCGCGGTGTGCCGCAGCTCGGGCAGCCCGCCCACGCGGGCGATGTGCCGGTGCCCGAGCGCGCTCAGATATTCCACCGCCTCGACCACGGCTGCCGCGTCGTCGGACCACACGCTGACCAGTTCCGCCGACTCCCCCAGCATGCCGACCACGACCGTGGGCAGGGTCAGCTCGCTCAGGACCGGAATCCGCGGATCGTCGACCCGCAGGTCGCAGACCAGTACGCCGTCCACCCGCCGCTCGCCCCACCAGCGCCGGTAGACCGCGATCTCGGCCGGCTGGTCGGCGACGACCTGGAGCGTCAGCGCGTACGAGCGGGCCGACAACTCGGCCTCGACGCCACTGATCAGCTCCATGAAGAACGGCTCCACGCCGAGAATCCGCGCCGGGCGGTGCAGCACCATCCCGACCGTGTGACTGGGCGCCCCGGACAGCGCGCGGGCGGCGCCGTTGGGATTCCAGCCGATCTCCTCTGCGATGGCGAGCACCCGACGTCGGGTCGACTCGGACACCCCCGGCTGCCCGTTGAGCGCATAGGAGACCGCGCCCTTGGACACCCCGGCCAGCCGGGCGATGTCGGCGATCGTCGGACGCTTCAAGCTCATCCTCCCCGGAGCACAAGCTAACACGGTTAAGTACCTGTCCACACCGGACCGACCGCCTCGCGTCGCGTACCCGGTCAGCCAGCCGCTGGGGCGTTGGATGACGCGGTTCATCGACCATTGACAGCCCACCGGATGCGCTCGTAGGGTCTATCCACTTATCCGGTTCAGTGCCCGGCCTGGAGGGTGATCTTCTTGTTCCGGATCGCCGTTGCCCTCGACGTCGGCGGGACCAAACTGGCCGCCGCCGTCATCGGCGACGACGGCACGATGCTGTCCCGCAGGCAGATCCCCACCCCGGCGCGGGAGAGCGCGGAGACACTCGGCGACGCCGTCCTGCGGGTGTTGGCCGACGCGATCGCCGACGCCGGGCGGCAACCGGACGCGGTCGGCATCGGCTCGGCCGGCCCGATCGACCCGGCCGGCGGCACGGTCAGCCCGATCAACATTCCGGCGTGGCGCGGCTTCCCCATCGTCGACCTGGTGCGCCGGGCGCTGCCGGGCCGAGCGGTGCGGCTGGCCGGCGACGGGCACTGCATGGCCCTCGGCGAATACTGGCGCGGTCACAGCACCTCGCGCGCGCTGCTGGGCATGGTCGTGTCCACCGGTGTCGGCGGCGGCTTCGTGCTCGACGGCGAGATCCAGGCCGGCCCGACCGGCAATGCCGGCCACATCGGCCACATGGTCATCGACCCGCGGGGGCCGGACTGCCCGTGCGGCGGGCGCGGCTGCGTGGAGATGTTCGCCAGCGGCCCGTCGATCCTGCGATGGGCGCACGCGCAGGGTTGGTGCGGGCCGGACGGCACGGACACCCGGGGGCTCGCCGACTGCGCGCGGGCCGGCGACCCGATCGCCCGTCGCGCGTTCGACCGCGCCGCCGACGCGATCGCGCTCGCGGTGCTGTGCGCGTCGGCCCTCGCCGACCTGGACGACGTGGTCATCGGCGGGGGCGTCGCGACCGGCGCGCACGACCTGCTGTTCGGGCGGATCCGGGACGAGGTGCTCCGGCTGGCCGGTCCGGCGTTCATCCGGCGGGTACGCATCGATCGCAGCGGCCTGGGCGCCGACGCCGGCCTGTTCGGCGCGGCCGCGCTGGCCCTCGCGGCCACCGGTTCGCCCTGCGCCGCCTGACCGACGCGACCGAAGCTAGTCCGACTCGGCGACCGCCAGGCGGCGCAATCCCGCACGCACCGCCGCCGCGGCGGAGTCCAGGTCGGAGCGCTGCGTCTGGCGCGGCTGCGCGTCGATGCGCACGCCGTCCCCGCCGAAGCGCGGCACCACGTGCAGGTGTGTGTGGAACACCTGCTGGAACGCGACCGCGCCGTCGGCGAGGAACAGGTTGACTCCCTCGCAGCGCAGCTTGGTGTGCCGCAGTGCGCGCGCCAGCCGGTGCGCCACCAGCCACACCCGCAACCCGGTCGCCTCGTCCAGGTCCACCAACCCGGACGCGTGCTCCCGCGGCACGACCAGCAGATGCCCCGGCGTGACCGGGTGCAGGTCCATGAACGCGACGACGTCGTCGTCGGCGTACGCGTAGCTGGCGGGCAACTGCCCGCGCACGATCTGGCAGAAGACGCAGTCGTCGGCATGCATCAGAGGGGTACCCGACTTTCTGACGATCCGTGGGCCCGCCGTGGGGACTTGGCCATTGTGCTCCTCGCCGCCCCCGAGGGGATCCGCCTGGCGTTTGACGGCCATCCGTCGGGGTAGGCGGCGGGAAGCGTGTGTAGTCCGTATCGGGCGCCGGGCCTCGACGCCGGCGTCGAACCACCCGCCGACCGCGGTGCGAACCGCCGCGAGAACAGGACGCGTCATGTCACAGAAGACCACAACCGTCGTACTCGATTCGGCCGCGCGCGAGGTCGCCGAGGTGGCAGCGAAGCCGCCGTTCCTGTTCGAGATGCCGCCCGCACAAGGCCGGGAGACGCTCAACCAGTTGCAGTCCAACCCGATTCCCAAGCCGGATGTGGACATGCAGGAACTGATGGTGCCCGGCGGCCCGTCCGGACAGGTACCGGTCAGGATCGTGCGCCCGAAGAACGCGCAGGGCGCACTGCCGGTCGTGGTGTACCTGCACGGCGCCGGTTGGGTGTTCGGCGACGCGAACACGCACGACCGGCTGATCCGTGAACTGTGCGTGCTCTCCGGGGCCGCGATCGTGTTTCCCGAGTACAGCAGGTCGCCGGAGGCGCGGTACCCGGTCGCGCTGGAGGAGTGCTTCGCGGTCGCGGCGTGGGCCGCGGAACACGGCGGCGAGCACAACCTCAACGGGGCGCGCATGGCGGTGGCCGGGGACTCGGTCGGCGGGAACCTGGCGACCGTGCTGACGATGCTCGCCAAGCAGCGGGGCGGGCCGCGCTTTCTGGAGCAGGTGCTGTTCTACCCGGTGACGGACGCGAACTTCGACACCGACTCGTACCACGAGTTCGCCGAGGGGTTCTATCTCGACCGGCAACAGATGATGTGGTACTGGGACCAGTACCTCCCGGACGAGCAGCAGCGAACCGACCCGACCGCGTCGCCGCTGCGGGCCAGCGTCGACGACCTGCGCGGGCTACCGCCGACGCTGATCATCACGGACGAGGCGGACGTGCTGCGCGACGAGGGCGAGGCGTACGCGTCGAAGCTGCGCACCGCCGGGGTACCGGTCGTCGAGGTGCGGTACCAGGGCATGATCCACGACTTCGTGATGCTCAACTCGCTCGCCGGTACCGGGCCGGCTCGCGCGGCGATCGCCCAGGCCGGGGCGTTCCTCCGGGGCGCGCTCGAGGCGTACTGACCGATGCGTCCCGCGTCGCCGGGCAGCTGACCCGCCGCACGCCGCACGCCGCACGCGGGCCTGCCGTCGTCGCGCGACCGGGCCGCCGGCAGTGATGTCCGAAATCCGCGAGCCACGCGGCTCGCGGCGGGGCACGATGGGTCGCGTGGAACTCGAATTCGAACGCTGTTACCGGGCGGTCGACTCGCGCGATCCCCGCTTCGACGGCTGGTTCGTGACCGCGGTCACCTCGACCGGCATCTACTGCCGCCCGTCCTGTCCGGCGATCACGCCCAAGCGGACGAATGTCCGGTTCTATCCGTCCGCCGCGGCGGCCCAACGGGCCGGGTTCCGAGCCTGCAAGCGCTGCCGCCCGGACGCCGCCCCCGGCTCTCCCGAGTGGGACGTACGCGCCGACGTGGTCGGCCGGGCCATGCGGCTGATCGGCGACGGCGTGGTGGACCGGGAGGGCGTACCGGGGCTGGCCGCCCGGCTCGCGTACACGACCCGGCACCTCAACCGGATCCTCACCGCCGAACTCGGCGCGGGGCCGCTCGCGCTGGCCCGGGCGCAGCGCGCGCAGACCGCGCGCACCCTGGTCGAGGCGACCGACCTGGGCCTGGCCGAGATCGCGTTCGCGGCCGGGTTCGGCTCGGTACGGCAGTTCAACGACACGCTCCGCGAGGTGTACGCGTGTGCACCGTCGGTGCTACGGGAGGCCGCCCGGCGGCGGGCCGGCGCGGCGGTACCCGGAACCGAGCCCGCGGTACCCGGGACCCTCACGCTCCGGCTGGCGTACCGGCCGCCACTGGACGCCGCGACGCTGCTGGAGTTCCTCGCGATGCGGGCGGTTCCCGGAGTCGAGGTCGCGGACACCACCAGCTACACGCGCGCCCTCCGGCTGCCGCACGGCCCGGCGACGGTCGTGCTCACGCCGACGGCCGGGTATGTCTCGGCCGCCCTGCGCCTGACCGACCTGCGTGACCTGGCGCCCGCGGTCGCCCGCTGCCGGCGGCTACTCGACCTGGACGCGGATCCGGTCGCGGTGGACGAGACGCTGGGCGCCGACCCTCTGCTGGCACCGGCGGTCGCGAAGGTGCCGGGGCTCCGGGTGCCCCGAGCGGTGGACGGCTTCGAGATCGCGGTACGGGCGATCGTCGGGCAGCAGATCTCGGTGGCCGGCGCGCGTACCGTCCTCGGGCGCCTGGTCGCCATCGCCGGCCGGACCGCCGAGCGGACCACCGACCGGACCGCCGGGACAGACGCCGACGGCGGGTCCGGCGATCCCGCGCTCACGCCGTTCCCGGACGCGGCGGCCGTCGCCGGCGCGCCGGACGAGGCGTTCGCCATGCCGGTCGCGCGCCGGAACACCATCCGCGCGCTCGCCGGCGCGGTCGCGTCCGGGGACCTGGTCCTCGACGACGGCGCCGACCGCGCCGACACCGAGGCCACCCTGCTCAGCCTGCCCGGAATCGGCGTGTGGACCGCCGGTTACATCGCGATGCGCGCGCTCGGCGACCCGGACGTGTTCCTGCCGTCCGACCTCGCGGTACGGCGCGGTGCCGCCGCGGTCGGGCTCCCCACCGACCCGGCCGCGCTCGCCGAGCACGCCCAGCGCTGGCGACCCTGGCGCTCGTACGCTGTCCTGCGACTGTGGCAGCTCTCCTGAGCGCTGTCGGGTCTCCCAAAAGCGGTCGGGTCCCCCGAACGCGGTCAGGTCCCCCGAACGCGGTCAGGTCTCCCGGTCTGCCGAGCGGGCGACCGGCTCACGGACGGAGGCTCGCGAAGACCACCGCGACCGGGAACCTGTCGTCCGGGTCGAGCAGCATCTGCGCCTCGATCGTGAACCCGGCGTCGCGTAGCCAGTCCGCGACCCGCTCCGGCGGCCGGCGGTGGACGTGCACCTTCATCGGGTGGCCGCCGTAGCCCTGGGTCTTCAGCCGGGATCCGTCGCCGACATAGAAGCCCAGCAGCAGCGGGCTGCCGGGCCGCAGTACCCGCCGGAACTGCGCGAAGATCGAGGGCACCTCGTGGTCGGGGATGTGGATCAGCGTGAACCAGGCGAGCAGACCGGCCAGCGACGCGTCCCCGAGCGTGAGGTCGGTCATCGAACCCACCTCGAACCGCAGGCCCGGACGCTCGCGCCGGGCCACTTCGATCATCGCGGGTGAGAGGTCGATCCCGAACGCGTCGACGCCCAGCTCGTTCAGGTGCCCGGTGACCAGCCCCGGCCCGCAGCCGACGTCCGCCACCGGCCCGCCACCGGCACTGGAAACCAGGTCGGCGAACAGCGCCAGGATCCCCCGCACGTATGGCTCCCCGGCGAGGGCGTCACGCATCTGGTCGGCATAGCTGACCGCGACGGTGTCGTAGGAATTGCGGGTGTCCTCCAACCAGCCTTCGGCATCCATGGCGGGACACGGTAGTCGAGTGATCAGGATCTCGTACCGCCGGGACGGGCCCGGTCCACGGCCGCCCGGCCCACCCGTACCGGTGGTAGGGACTGGCTTCGCGGTCGCCACTTACCGACGAGGGATTCACGTGAAACGATGGGTACTCACCCGCGAGGGTCGGGTAGCGGAAACTTGCTCGTAAACTGTCGTACAGACCGACTACGGTCGAGGAGTGTCTGCTGACGTTTCCCCTCCCAAACGTCCGCTAACAAGCCTCTGGCGCCTCCGCCGCTATCTGCGCCCCTACGTCGTCGCGATGGTCTGGATGTTCATCGCCGCGGCCGGCGCGACCGGGGCGAGCATCGTCGTCCCCCTCGTGGTGCAGCGGGTGGTCGACGGTCCGGTGCGCCACCGGCAGCCCGGCGGTCTGCTCCTGCTCGGTGCGTTGGCTCTGTTGCTCGGGCTCGTCGAGGCTCTGTTGATCTTCATTCGACGCTGGACCCAGTCGACGACCTCGCTCCAGATGGAGTATGCGATCCGAAACGACCTGTACGCGCACCTCCAGCGCCTGCCGATGTCGTTCCACGATCGCTGGCAGTCCGGCCAGTTGCTCTCCCGAGTGACCACCGACCTCGGCGTGATCCGGCGCTTCCTGTCGTTCGGGCTGATCTTCCTGGTCGTCAACCTCGGCACCTACATCGTCGTGGTGCTGCTCCTGCTGCGGCTGTACTGGCCGCTCGGCCTCGTGGTCGCGCTGTCCTCGGTCCCGCTGTTCCTCGCGTCGCGCAAGTTCACCCGGTACTACCTGACCATCTCCCGGCTCCAGCAGGACCAGCTGGGTGACCTGGCGACGCTGGTGGAGGAGTCGGCGCAGGGCATCCGGGTGATCAAGTCATTCGGCCGCAGGCGACACATGGGCGGCCTGTTCCACGCGGGCGCCCGCCTGGTGCACGACACCGGGGTGGCCAAGGCCCGGCTGCTCGCCCGCAGTTGGGCGGAGTTCGACGCGGTACCCAACGTCACGCTCGCCATCGTGCTGGTCGGCGGGGCCTACGCGGTGGCCAGCGGCGGAATGACGGTCGGCGGCCTGGTCGCGTTCGTCTCCCTCCAGTTGATGCTGATCTGGCCGATCGACTCGCTGGGTTGGATCATCGCGAACGGCCAGGAGGCGATGACCGCGGCCGACCGGATCTACGAGGTGTTCGACGTTCAGCCGTCCATTGTGGACGGTCCGGACCGGCTTGTGGCGCGGCAGGCCGAGGGCCGGCTCCGGTTCGACGCGGTGAGCTTCACCTACCCGGGCGCCGACGTGCCGGTGCTGCGCCACATCGACCTGGAGGTCGAGCCCGGCGAGACGCTGGCCATCGTCGGAGTGACCGGCTCCGGCAAGACCTCGCTGGTGTCGCTGGTGCCCCGGCTCTACGACGTGACCAGCGGCCGGATCACGATCGACGGCCGGGACGTCCGCTCGCTGCGACTGGACTCGTTGCGCGAGATCGTCGGCGTGGCGTTCGAGGAGCCCACGTTGTTCTCGATGTCGGTACGGGAGAACCTGACGCTGGGCCGGCCGGACGCGACCGACGAGGAGATCGCCGAGGCGCTGTCGGTCGCCCAGGCCGAATTCGTCTACGAACTGCCCTGGGGGCTGGACACCCGGGTCGGCGAGCAGGGGTTGTCGCTGTCCGGTGGGCAGCGGCAGCGCCTCGCGCTGGCCCGGGCGGTGATCGGCAAGCCGCGGGTACTCGTCCTCGACGACCCGCTCTCCGCGCTGGACGTGCACACCGAGGCGCTGGTCGAGGAGGCCCTGGCCAGGGTGCTGCGCGACACAACGGCGCTGATCGTGGTGCACCGCCCGTCGACCGTCGCGCTGGCCGACCGGGTCGCGCTGCTGCGCGACGGCGTGATCGCGGCGGTCGGCACCCACTCGGAGCTGATGGCGACGGTTCCGGAGTACCGCGCGGTGCTCTCCGCCGAGGCGGAGACCAGCCGCGTCGACGCGTAGCGGCACGGGCGGACGGAAGTTTCTGGGGGTGGCAGGGTGAGCATCGACGTCGAGGCCTGGCGGGGCCGCGCCGCCGACGAGGACGCCGAACGGACCGCGGCCGAGGGCGGCTCGGCCGTCCGGCTGCGTGCGGGTTCCCGGGCACTGCTCGGCTCGCTGGTGCGACCGCACCGGCGGGTGTTGATCGTGGTGGTGTTCCTGCTGCTGATGCAGAGCGGGGCCGAGATGGCCGGGCCCTACCTGGTGATGCTCGGCATCGACAAGGGACTGCCGCCGCTGAGTGCGCATCCCCGGCACGCGGGCGTCATGATCGACATCGGCATCGCATTCGCCGTGTCCGTGGTCGCCGCATACTGCGGCAAGCGCGGCTTCATCGCGCTGTCCGGCAAGATCGGCCAGGCCATCCTTCTCGACCTGCGAAACCGGGTATACCGGCACTTCCAGCGGCTCTCGGTCGGCTTCCACGAGCGGTACACGTCGGGTCGGGTGATCTCCCGGCTCACCAGCGACATGGACTCCATCTCCGAACTGCTCGACGGCGGTATCGAAGATCTGGTGCTGTCCGCGCTGTCGGTGGTCAGTGTCGCCGTAATCCTGCTGGTACTGGACACGCCGATGGCACTGGTGTCGCTCGTCGCGTTCCCGTTCCTGCTCTGGCTGTCCCGCTGGTTCCAGCAGAACTCGGCCCGGGCCTACCGGCGCACCCGTGAGGCGGTCGCACTGGTCATCGTGCACTTCGTGGAGTCGACCGGCGGCATCCGGGCGGTGCAGGTGTTCCGCCGCGAGCCGCGCAACCAGGAGATCTTCGAGGCGGTCAACGACGAGTACCGGCGGGCCAACCTGCGCGCGTTTCAGCTGATCTCGCTGTTCTCGCCGGGCATCAAGGTGATCGGCAACGTGACCATCGCCGCCGTGCTCACCTACGGCGGCTACCGGGTGCTGCACCACCACACCGAGATCGGCGTGCTGGCCGCGTTCCTGCTGTACCTGCGGAAGTTCTTCGAGCCGATGCAGGACCTGTCGCAGTTCTACAACTCGCTGCAGTCCGCGACCGCGGCTCTGGAGAAGCTCTCCGGCGTGCTGGACGAGCCACCGGCCGTACCCGAGCCGGCCACGCCCCGGGCACTGCCGGCCCGCGCCGCCCGGGGCGAGATCGAGTTCGACGAGGTGTCCTTCGGGTACCGCGCCGACCGGCTCGTGCTGCCCACCTTCGACCTGCGCATCCCGGCCGGGCAGACGCTCGCCGTAGTCGGCGCGACCGGGGCGGGGAAGACCACCATCGCCAAACTGGTGTCGCGCTTCTACGACCCGACCGGCGGGAAGATCCGGCTCGACGGCGTCGACCTGCGCGACCTGCCGGACGAAGACCTGCGGTCCGCGGTGGTGATGGTCACCCAGGAGAATTTCCTGTTCTCCGGCACGGTCGCCGACAACATCCGGTTCGGCCGGCCGGGTGCGTCCGACGACGAGGTGGTCGCCGCCGCACGGGCGATCGGCGCGGACGGGTTCATCCGGGCGCTTCCCGAGGGGTACGAGACCGACGTGCGCAAGCGCGGCGGCAGGCTGTCGGCCGGCCAGCGCCAACTGGTCGCGTTCGCCCGGGCGTTCCTCGCCGACCCCGCGGTGCTCATCCTCGACGAGGCCACCTCGTCACTCGACGTCCCGTCCGAGCGCCTGGTGCAGCATGCGCTGCGCACGATCCTGGCCTCCCGTACCGCGATCGTCATCGCACACCGACTGTCCACAGTGGAGATTGCCGATCGGGTACTGGTGCTCGACGGCGGCCGGATCGTGGAGGACGGCAGCCCGTCGGTGCTGATCGAGGGGCAGGGACGCTACGCCCGGCTGCACAGGCAATGGCAAGACAGCCTGGTATAGGCCAGAATCACTGGAATGGATGACACGATCGCGCTGGCCGGCCTGCCCATGTCGTTACGGTGGGAGGCGCTGCCCACCGGCTGGTCCCCCGAACCGCTCCGGATCGAAGCCGGTCCGGGTACCGACCTGTTCGTGGACCCGGCCGGAGACGCCACCTACCTGAACGCCCCACGCCTGCTGGGCACCCCGCCGGAAGGCGACTTCCAGCTGGCCGCGACGGTGAGCGTGGATTTCGCCGAGACCTTCGACGCCGGCGTGCTGCTGCTGTGGGCCGACGAGCAGCACTGGGCGAAGTTGTGCTTCGAACTGTCGCCCCAGGGCGAGCCGATGGTGGTCACGGTGGTGACCCGCGGGCCGTCCGACGACGCCAACGCGTTCCTGGTCGACGGCGACAAGGTACGGCTGCGGATCTCCCGGATCGGAACAGCGTTCGCGTTCCATGCCTCGGTGCCGCCCGCCTCCGGTTCCGGTGCGGCGCGCTGGTCCTTCGTGCGGTACTTCGACCTGGGTGCCTCGGCGGTCCGGATCGGGTTCGAGGCACAGTCACCCACCGGGAAGGGCAGCGCGGCCACGTTCGAGGACATCAGGTTTGTGCCGGAGCGGCTGAGCGACCTGCGTGACGGTTCCTGAGATCGGCGGAAACGCTGGACCGGGCCGAAGCGCCGGACTCAGCGTCGGGGTGACGGACCGGTCGGCTCAGAAGTCGCCGCCCCCGAAGTCACCGCCGTCGAAACCGCCGCCGTCGAAGCCACCGTCATATCCGCCGTCGTAGCCGCCGCTGTCGTCGTACCCGCCGGTGTCGTAGCTGGCGTCGGTGTAGTCCGCGCCCTGGTCCTGGTCCTGCCCTTGATCCTGGTCCTGGGCCTGGTCCTGCCCCTGGTCATAGCCCGCGTCGAAACCCTGGTCGTACCCGGAGTCGTAGCCGCTCTCGAAACCGCCACCGCCCCAACCGCCGCCCCAGCCCGGGCTGAACAGCGCGTCGAAGACCAGCGCGCCACCGACGCCCCACGCGCCGGCCACCAGTGCCGTCTTCCACCACGGCTCCGAATACCAGCCGGACGGGACCGGACGACCGGAGACCATGCCGCCGGGGTAGTAATACGGCGTGTCCGAGGCGGGCCGGGGCGAGGCGCGGTATTCCTGGCCCTGCACCTCAACGGAACGCGGCTGGCGGACCGCGCCGGCCTGCCGCTGCCCGGCCAGCGGTGGCAGCTCGGGACCGGGGTCGAGGCCCATCGCGACCCGGGCCGCCCGGACATACGCCAGCCCCTCCAGGGAGGTCTCCCGGGCCAGCTCGTACTGCTTGACTGTGGTCGCCCGGTCGAGCTGGCCGCCGGCCGCGTTATAGCGCTCCCCCGCGTCGACGAGGGCCTGCTTCGTGGCGGCCTCCTCGCCCGGAGGCAGGTTCATGATCTGCCCGCCGAGACGTTCGTACCAGCGAAGCGCCTCCTCCCGCGCGTCCGCCAGCTCCCGTTCCTTACGCCTGCGCGACCACCACATGGGCTCACGGTACCTGGCGCCGACCACCCGCCACACCTGCGCGCGTCGCCCGGCCAATTGTCGTACCGATCCGGCATGCTGGCGGCATGTCCCTCCTGCTCGTCCTGATCGGTTTGGCGGCAGGTGTCGCACTCGGCTGGCTCGCCGCCCGAGCCCGCTCCGCGGCGGAGGTCGCCCGGCTCGACGCCACCCTGCAGGCCACCAGAGAGGGAGAGGCCCGCCTGGAGCAGTCGCTGCGCGCCCTGTCCCACGAGGCGACCCGCGACCAGCACACCAGCCTGAGCCAGCTGTTGGCGCCGTTACAGGAGGCGATCCACCGCTACGAGCGGCGCGTCGTCGAGGTGGAGAACGATCGCGTCGACTCCTATGCCGAGCTGCGCACCGAGGTGCGCCAGATGCAGTCGGTCTCCTCGGCTCTGCGCACCGAGACCAGCCAGCTCGTCGCGGCGCTGCGCACGCCCACGACCCGCGGCCGGTGGGGCGAGATCCAGCTCCGCCGGATCGTGGAAGCGGCCGGCATGCTCGACAACTGCGACTTCAACGAGCAGGTGACCGCGACGACCGACCGCGGAGTCGTGCGGCCGGACCTGGTCGTCCGGCTGGCCGGCGGCCGGCACGTGGTGGTCGACTCCAAGGCGCCGCTCGACGCGTACCTCAACGCGATGGAGGCGCGCGACGAGCGCACCCGCGACGACGAACTCGACCGGCACGCCAAACACCTGCGGGGTCACGTCGAGGCGCTGGCCGCGAAGACCTACTGGGCCGCGTTCGAGCAGACACCGGAGTTCGTCGTGCTGTTCGTGCCGGCCGACCCGTTCCTCGACGCCGCCCTGCGGCGCGACGCGATGCTGCTGGAGTTCGCGTTCAGCCGTAACGTGGTCATCGCCACGCCGGCCACGCTGATCGCCATGCTGCGCACGATCGCCTACTCCTGGCGACAGGACGCGCTGGCCCGCAACGCGGTCGCGGTGCACTCTCTCGGCCGAGACCTCTACACCAGGCTCTCCACGATGAGCACGCACCTGGCCAGGCTCGGAGCGTCGCTGGGCGGGGCGGTCACGGCGTACAACCGGGCGATGGGCTCGCTGGAGTCCCGGGTCCTGGTCAGCGCGCGCAAGTTCGCCGAGATGGGCGTCTCGGACGAGGAGCTGGAGACACCGGCACAGCTGGAGGTGGCACCGCGCCAGCTCCAGTCGCCCGAACTGGCCGAGGGCATCGCCGCGCCCGAGGCAGGCGGCGGCACGCTCGGCGACGACGCCTAGCGCAGGCCCGATTCAGTTGCCGTTGCCGGCGGCGGCCTTGATATCCCGCTTGAGCTCACGCGGCAGCGCGAAGGTGGTCCGCTCGTTCACCGTCGTCACCTCTTCGACGTCGGTGAAGCCGCGCTCGGCCAGTGCCGCGAGCACCTCAAGGACCAGGTCCTCCGGGACGCTCGCGCCCGAGGTGAGGCCGACGGTCTCAGCCCCGTCGAGCCAGGCCGGGTCGATCTCCGAGGCGTAGTCGATCAGATAACCGGCCTTCGCGCCCGCGTCCACGGCCACCTCACGCAGCCGTACCGAGTTCGAGGAGTTCCGGGAGCCCACCACGAGTACCACGTCGCAGGACGGAGCGATCTCCTTCACCACGTGCTGGCGGTTCTGGGTGGCGTAGCAGATGTCGTCGCTGGGCGGCGACTGGAGCAGCGGGAGCCGATCCTTGAGCCGGGTGACCGTCTCCATGGTCTCGTCGACCGACAGCGTCGTCTGGGACAGCCAGACGACCTTGGCCGGGTCGCGTACCGTCACCGAGTCCACGCTGTCCGGCCCGTCCACCAGGTGGATGTGCTCGGGGGCCTCCCCCGAGGTACCGACGACCTCTTCGTGCCCTTCGTGCCCGATGAGCAGAATGTCGTAGTCTTCGGCGGCGAACCGCCGGGCTTCCTGGTGCACCTTGGTCACCAGCGGGCAGGTCGCGTCGATCGCCCTGAGCCCGCGGTCCCGGGCCTGCTCGTAGACCTCGGGAGCCACCCCGTGGGCCGAGAAGATCACCGTGGCGCCCTCGGGCACCTCGTCGTTTTCCTCCACGAAGATCGCCCCACGGGCCTCCAGCGTGGCGACCACGTGCTTGTTGTGAACGATCTGTTTGCGCACGTAGATGGGGGCTCCGTAGAGCCGGAGCGCTTCCTCGACGGTCTGCACCGCGCGATCCACGCCGGCACAGTAGCCACGGGGCTTGGCGAGCAGCACGCGTTTGGTCACCCGCCTATCCTACGGGGATCCGCCGGGGCTGCCCGGCGGCCGGCTCGGTCGGCTCGGTGACCACCGCCACCCGGCCGCTCCAACCGGTCCCGCGCGACCCCGGCCGCCGACTCGGCACGGCTGGCCCCGCTTGCGGCCCCGGCCCGCTTGCGGCCCGGCCTCTTCAAGATTCGACCGCCCGCGACACCGCTGGCTGAGCGCGGCTGGCTCAGCACCGCTGGCGGGGTCCAGGGGTGGCAGGCCGGGAGGGTCGTAGGCTGGCCGGCGTGACAGAGCAGGCGGCTGGCAGCACGCCCGAGCAACCCTGGCCGGTACGGGTGGTCAGCCAGAAGATCGGCGCCTGGATCGGCAAGCTCGGCTGGGTCTGGGTCGACGGGCAGGTCGCGCAGATCACCCGCCGACCGGGCGCACAGGTGGTGTTCCTGACCCTGCGCGACCCGTCCGCCGACCTGAGCCTCACCGTGACCACGAACCGGGACGTGCTCGACGCCGGCGCGCCCAACCTGAGCGAGGGCGCCCGGGTCACCCTGCACGCGAAGCCCGAGTTCTACCCTGGCCGGGGGACGCTCTCGCTGCGCGCCGACGAGATCCGCCAGGTCGGCCTCGGTGAACTGCTGGCCCGGATCGAGCGCGTCAAGCGGCTGCTCGCCGCGGAGGGCCTGTTCGACCCACGGCGCAAGCGCCGGCCGCCGTTCCTGCCGACCAAGATCGGACTGGTGACCGGGCGGGCCAGCGCAGCCGAACGGGACGTGCTGACGAACGCGAGGCGCCGCTGGCCGGCCGTACAGTTCCGGGTGATCAACGTCGCGGTACAGGGCCCGACCGCGGTACCCCAACTGCTCGACGCGCTCGAAGTCCTGGACCGGGACCCGGAGACCGACGTGATCATCCTGGCTCGGGGCGGCGGCAGCGTCGAGGATCTGCTGCCCTTCTCCGACGAGGCACTGTGCCGCGCGGTGTTCGGCTGCCGTACCCCGGTGATCAGCGCGATCGGCCACGAGAGCGACACGCCGCTCGTCGATTTCGTGGCCGATGTCCGCGCCTCCACGCCGACCGACGCGGCCAAGCGGGTGGTCCCCGATCTCGCCGAGGAGCAGCAGCGGATCGGCCAGGCGCGGACGCGACTGGACCGGGCGGTGCGCGCCCTGGTCGACCGCGAGCAGCACCGGCTCGACGCGGTACGCAGCCGGCCGGTGCTGGCCCGGCCCGAAGTCATGGTCGACACCCGCGCGACCGAGGTGACCGGCCTGCGCGAGCGCGCCACCCGGTGCCTGGCCCACCGGCTGGATCGGGGAGCCGACGAATTGAGCCACACGGTGGCCCGACTGCGGGCGCTGTCGCCGGCCGCGACGCTGCAACGCGGGTACGCGATCGTGCAGCGGCCGGACGACGGCGCGGTGCTCCGCGATCCGGACGAGGTGAAGCCCGGCGACGCGCTGCGGTTGAGGCTGGCCGGCGGCGAGCTGGCGGCTACTGTGGCGAAATCATGACGAACAAAGGAACCGATACCGAGCTGGGCTACGAGCAGGCCCGCGCCGAACTCGCCACCGTGGTCGAGAAGCTGGAGGCGGGCGGCATCACCCTGGAGGAGTCGCTGGCGCTGTGGGAGCGCGGCGAGCAGCTCGCCGACGTGTGCCAGCGCTGGTTGGACGGAGCGCGAGCGAAGCTCACCGAGGCCCGCGAGCAGCGGCAGGACTGACGGAGCGCAGCCGGAGCCGGGGTGTGGCGGAGGCGAGCACCGTCCACGTTGGCGCTGACGGAGCGCAGCCGGAGCCGGGGTGTGGCGGAGGCGAGCACCGTCCACGTGGCGCTGGTGCTGACAGCGGAAAGGGCGGCGCCGGAGGCCGGCACCGCCCTTCGAGTTGCCGCTTACTTCTGCTGGAACATCTTCTGTACGGTGTCGGGCGCCTCCACGACCGAGGACGAGTCCGGCTTGCTGATGCCGGCCGGCTTCCCGTAGTCGGTGAAGGTCATGTTCACCGTGAGCCCGTCCTGGATCCCGCTACCGTCGATCTTGAGGCTGCTCAGTCTGCCCTGATCGTCCAGTACGGCCGTGAACGGCACCGCCTTGGCCTTCGCGCCGGCCTTGCTCAGCGCGTCGGCGCTCACCGCCGAGTTGCCGGTGGCCTTGGTGAGGTCCAGCGTGCCGGTGAGGGTCTTGCCGTCCGTGCTCTGTACGTTGACGACGCCGGCCAGCAGTCCGTTGACGTCGGTGTCCCCACCACCCGGGAAGCTCAGCACGCTGTTGTTCGCGCCCATGGCGGCCGCGTCGATGTGCATCCACTTGTCCGGCGAGACACCGAGCTGGCTGTTGAGCTGGCCGGCGTCCATCTTGAGGTAGATGTCGGTGTCGACCTTGATCAGGTCGAGCTTCATCGACGTGCCCTGCTGCGCGCCGCTCATCGACATCGACGCGCTCTTGGACGCCGGGTCGCTGGCTCCGCTGCCGGTCAACCCGGTGCTGGTGATCGTGTAGTGGTAACTCGTTTGGCTGAGCTGCTTGGTCGACGCGACCAGAGCGTCCTTCGGGGCGACTGCGGGTGCGGATGACGCCGTGCCGCCGGTACCCGCGCTTGCGCCGCCACCCGCGGCGCCGGTCGTGGTCCCCTTGCAGCCGGCGGCGAAGCCGACCACCGCAAGTGCGGCGAGGCTGGCAATGGCGATACGACGAGTAGTCAACTGACCTCCCGTAAGTGTGCGCCCACACCGTGTGTATGGACGAACTAGCTGCTCAACCGGAGGGTACCCAATCGGCACAAAGTCAACACCTTCGATCACGCGACGGGCGCCGACCTGCGCGTCTCGATGTGGCGGGAGGACTCAGTGCAGGGACGCGGCGAAGGCGCGCAGGTCACTGTCCGAAGCGGTACCCGTGACGATCGTGGTGCGGCCGTTGTCCACCAGGACCAGCGCCCGAGCACCGGTGTGCACGCTCGGGTACGAGCGCCACGGCCGGCCGCCGATGCTCTCCAGGGCACCCGGCCGCGCCGTGCTCCCCAGTTCGTCGGCGAGCAGCGCGTTCACCGGCCGGCTGCTCTCCACCAACTGGAGGCCGGTCTTCGCCGGCGGTACGTAGGACACCCGCAGCACCCAGCCGTCGGTCACCTTGCCCACGGTGGCGCTGATCGACGGCCAGCCGGCCGGGCCACCGGTCGGCTCCAACACCTGGAACGGCGCGTCGTGCTTGGCGGTCGCGTACGTCTGGGACGAGTCCACGGCGATCGGATCGTCACCGGCGAAGAACACCCGATACACGCCGAGCAACAGGAAGATCGGGATGATCAGGACGGCGATGGACAACGCCATGTCCCGCGCCGACCGGCCGCCGCCGGACCGGCGCGCGGCCGGCCTGGCCGGCTTGGCCGGCGCCTCGGCGGCTCTGGCGTCCACGGTTCCCACGTGCTCCATGGTGGCCGATGCCGCCGGTCGCCCGCCAACCGGGGCGGCGGGACCGGGGGTGGGACCGCTGGGTGGGACTGCGGCGAGGCCCGGCGAACGGCGGGCCGGGAGCGAGTGACGTGCGAAACCACCTGTCCGGCTAACCGAGCGTTAGTCCGATCGGCATGCCAGGATCGCTACACAGCGACTACGACGAGGTGGCCGAAAATGACCGGACAGATTCCCCGTACGCCGCAGGAACTCGACCGCAACCTGGCCCTGGAACTCGTCCGGGTGACCGAGGCCGCCGCCCTGGCCGCCGGCCGTTGGGTCGGCCGGGGCGATAAGGAGGGCGGCGACGGAGCCGCCGTCGACGCGATGCGCAAGCTGATCAACTCGATCTCGATGCGCGGTGTCGTGGTGATCGGCGAGGGTGAGAAAGACAACGCGCCGATGCTGTTCAACGGCGAGAACGTGGGCGACGGGTCCGGCCCCGAGGTCGACGTGGCCGTCGACCCGATCGACGGAACCACCCTGATGAGCAAGGGCATGCCCAACGCCCTGGCCGTACTGGCAGTGGCCGAGCGGGGCGCCATGTTCGACCCGAGCGCCGTCTTCTACATGGAGAAGCTGGCCGTCGGTCCGGACTGCGCCGACGTGATCGACATCAACGCGGGCGTCACCGAGAACCTGCGCCGGATCGCCGCGGTCAAGAAGTCGACCGTGTCCGACGTCACCGTGTGCATCCTCGACCGGCCCCGGCACGCCGAGCTGGTGGAAGAGGTGCGCCGGGCCGGAGCGCGGATCCGGTTCATCTCGGACGGCGACATCGCCGGGGCGATCAGCGCGGCGCGGGAGGGTTCCGAGACCGACGTGCTGATGGGCATCGGCGGCACGCCGGAGGGCATCACCGCCGCGTGCGCGCTGAAGTGCATCGGCGGGGCCATGCAGGCGAAGCTGTGGCCGCGCGACGAGGCGGAGCGGGAGAAGGCGCTGGCCGCCGGGCACGATCTGGACCGGGTACTGCACACCGACGACCTGGTGACCGGCGACAACTGCTTCTTCGTCGCGACCGGGGTGACCTCCGGCGACCTGCTGCGCGGCGTCCGGTACCGGTCGGGCGGGGCGTACACGCAGTCGATCGTGATGCGCTCGAAGAGCGGCACGATCCGGATCATCGACTCCTACCACCGGCTGGAGAAGCTGGCCCTGTACTCGCTGGTGGACTTCGACGCCCGCGCGTACAGCGACGGCGCCTGAGTTTGCCCTCCTCACCCGGTTCGGCCGGGTGAGGATTGAGGGCGATGCACCGGCTTCGCTCCTTTTTCTCCCGGTTCGGTCGACGGCCGGGTCGCCGAGCGGCCGCGTGCGGAACAGCGGCCATCGGCGGCGCGGCCCAGGCCGTGCAGTCCCGGCTCAACGGCGAACTCGGCGCGCGGCTGCACGACGGCCTGGCCACCGCCGGGATCACCTTCGGGCTCGGCCTCCTGTTGGTGGGTGTGCTCGTCGGTACGCGGCGGCGGGGCCGCCGGTCCCTCGCACAGGTGGTGCAGGCCGCGCGCACCGGGCGCCTGCGCGGCTGGCAGTGTCTCGGCGGGCTCGGAGGCGCCCTGCTCGTCACGGCCCAGAGCATCACCGTGGCGGAGCTGGGCGTGGCCGTCTTCTCGGTGTCGGCCGTCGCCGGCCAGTCGGTGTCGAGCCTGGTCGCCGACCGGGTGGGAGCCGGCCCGAGCGGGCGGCAGCGACTGACCGTCACCCGGGTGGCGGGAGCGGCGCTCGCGATCACGGCGGTGCTGGTGGCGCTCGGCGGCCGCCTGCGCGGCCACGCCGTACTGGGCCCGGCGCTGCTGTCGGCGGTGGCCGGCCTGAGCATCGCGTGGCAGCAGGGATTCAACGGGCGGGTCCGGGCCGCGAGTGACAGCGCGCTGGTCGCTACCGCGGTCAACTTCGCCGTCGGTACGGTCGCGCTGCTGCTCGCGGTCGGCGTGGACATCGGGCTGCGCGGGCCACCCAGCGGTACCCCGCCCAGCGAACCCTGGCTGTACGTGGGCGGGATCATCGGCGTGTTCTACATCGGCGTCGGGGCGGCGGTGGTCCAGTACACCGGCGTGCTCCTGCTCGGGCTGTCGCTGACCGCGGGCCAGCTGACCAGCGCGCTGGTCCTGGATCTGATCGCACCGACGCCGGGCAGCAAGGTCGGCCTCAACCTGCTGGTCGGCATCGCCCTGACCCTGCTGGCCGTCGCGCTCGCCCTGGTCCACGTGCACCTGCCCCGCCACCGGAGACACGACGCCGGAGCCGGTCGGTAACCTCACGGTCGGCAGACCAGGACGGGCCGGCGGAGAGGCGACGCACGTGATCGTGGTGACGGGTGAGAACGTTGTCGACCTGATCGCCCAGCCCGACGGCGACCTGCGCCCCGTGCTCGGCGGTGGCCCGGCGACCATTTCGGTCGCCGCCTCCCGGCTCGGGGTCCCAGCCGCGATGGCGGCGCGGATCGGGGCGGACGTCTTCGGTCCCGGGTTCCGCCGCCGGCTCGCCGATGCCGGGGTGGACGGGCGGCACCTGCGGCAGACCGCCGACCCCTCGACGCTGGCGCTGGTGACTCTCGACGCGACCGGCAGCCCGCATTTCGACTTCTGGCATTCCGGTGCGGCCGACTTCGGCTGGTCCGAGGGCGAGCTGCCGGCAATGCGCCCCGGGGACATCGTGCACATCGGCTCGCTGGTCGCGTTCCTGCCGCCCGGCGCGGACGCCGTGGAGCAGTGGGCCGCAGCCAACCGTCCATTGTGTACAGTGACGTTCGACCCGAACCTGCGCCCGATCGCGCTCGCCCAAACTGATGCCTTGGAGCGCCTGGAACGCCTCGTCGGCCTCGCGCACGTGGTCAAGGTGAGCCTGGACGACCTGCGCATGGCGTACCCCGACACGGCACCGGAAGACACCGTGCGGCGGTGGCGGGACGAGCACGGAGTCGACCTCGTGTTGCTGACGCGCGGCGCGGACGGCGTCACGGCGTACCGCGCCACCGGTGAGGCGAGCGCACCGGCGCCGGTCGTACCGGTGGTGGACACCATCGGAGCCGGCGACTCGCTGATGGCGGCCGTGCTGGCCTGCCTGTACCGGGGCGGCGACATCGACCTCGACTTCATCTGCGCGGTCGCCGCCCTGGCCTGTACCCGCCCGGGCGCGAACCCGCCGACCGCCGCCGAGGTCAGCGCTTTCCTGGAAGCATCTCCCGCAACGCGTCGACCACCGGTGTCGGGGTGATCCCGAACCTGGCGGTCGCCTCCGAGGAGTCCATCACGAACGGCGCCGTGAACTGGTAGTGCACCTCGCGCACCTCACGAGCGTTCCGGTCGAAGAGACCGAGTGCCCAGAGCACCGCGTACGGCGCCGGGCGCAGCCGCACCGGTCCGACTCCGGCCAGCCGGGCCGCCTCGGCTGCCAGCCAGCGCATCGAGCGCGGTTCCTCCGACGGTACGTGCCAGGGCCGGCCCCAGCCCCGCTCGTCGCCCGCTACCGCGACCAGGAGCCGCGCCACGTCGCCCACGTACGTGACCGTGTGCGGCGCGTCCAGATCCACTGGTACCCGCGCCACCCGGCCGGCCAGCACCCGAGGCAGGACGAACTCGCTGAACAGGGTCTTCGACCCGGCGCCGACGTAGTCGCTGGCGCGCACTTCGACTGCCCGCACCCGACCCGCCTCGTGCGCGGCCAGCGCGTCGCGCCACATCTGCGCCCGCACCCGGCCCTTGACGCTGCCGGCCCGCAACGGCGTCCGCTCGGTCATCGGCTCGCGGACCGGCCCGTAGCCGTACAGGTTGCTCGTGGTGGCGAGCACCGCACCGGAGTGCTCGGCCGCACCGAGCAGCGCGGCCGCTATCGGCGGCCACTCCACCGACCAGCGGTGGTACGGCGGGTTGGCGCAGTTGTAGATGGCCTCGGCACCGTCCGTCAGTTCGCGCATCCGGGCCGCGTCCCCGGCATCGGCGGCGATCGCCTCCACCCCGTCGACGCCGGTCCCCCGCCGGGTCACCATCCGGACCCGCTCGCCGCGGGCGAGCAGCAACTTGGCGGTGGCGGACCCGATCGGACCCGCGCCTACGACCACATGCAGTGCCATTTCAGATCGCCTCTCTAAAGGGAGAGCAGTGCTCTCGATATGAGAGAACCACCCATCACCGATCTCTGTCAAGAGCAGTGCTCTCGATGTAGACTGCCGGTCATGGAAACCGGTGACGAACCGCCCGCCCGCGGCCTGCGGGCCAGAGTCCGGGCCGAGATGGTCGACGAGATCAAGGCGGTGGCACGGCGGCACCTGGCCGCCGAGGGCGCCAATCTCTCGCTGCGCGCGGTCGCCCGCGACCTGGGCATGGTGTCATCGGCGGTTTACCGGTATTTCCCCAGCCGCGACGCGCTGCTCACCGTGCTCATCGTCGAGGCGTATGACGCGCTCGGAGAGGCCACCGAGCGGGCCGAGGCCGCGGTGGCCCGCCGGGACCTGCGCGGGCGCTGGATCGCCAGCTGTCACGCCGTCCGGGACTGGGCACTGGCCCACCCCGCGGAGTATGCGCTGATCTTCGGCAGTCCGGTCCCGGGCTACGCGGCGCCACCCGACACGGTCGGCCCGGCCAGCCGCACCCCGGCCGTGCTCGCTGTGATCCTGCGCGACGCGGTGGCAGCCGGCGTCGTCTCACCCAACCGGAACGAGAGGCTGCCCAGAGCGCTGCGCGCCGACCTGAAACGCCTGCTGGCCGATCCCCGGTTCGCCGGCATCCCGGAGCCGGTGCTGGCGCGGGCCATGACCGGCTGGATCCACCTGTTCGGCCTGGTCAGCTTCGAACTCTTCGGCCGGTTCAATGACATGATCACCGACACCGGGCAGTTCTTCGACTACCAGGTCCGGGCGATGGGCACGCAGATCGGCCTGTGACGGCGCCGGTCAGCCGTTGTCCGAGGAGTGGCCCGGGAACAGGTGGGCAGAGGGATCGATGACGATCGCCGCATTGTTCACCGCCGTGGCTGCCTCGCCGAAGCCGACCGCGATCAGCCGCACCTTCCCCCCGTATTCCGCGATGTCGCCCGCGGCGAACACGCGCGGCAGGTTGGTGGCCATCTTCGTGTCGACCACGATGTGCCGCCGGTCCAGCGTGAGCCCCCACTCGGCGAGCGGCCCCAGGTCGGCGGTGAAACCCAACGCCGCGACGACCGTGTCGGCCGGCAGCCGGCGCGGATCCTGCCCACGCACCACCACCTCGGCGCCCTCGACCTGGCCGTCGCCGTGGATCTGGGTGACCTCCGCGTTGACGATGATCTCCACCGGAAGCGCCTGGACCTTGGTGACCGTGCCCGCGTGCGCCCGGAACTTCTCCCGCCGGTGCACCATCGTCACCGACTTCGCGACGGGGTGCAGCGACAGCGCCCAGTCGAACGCGGAGTCGCCGCCTCCGACGATGACCACGTGGTGCCCGGCCAGATCGTCGAGGTGCGGAACGAAATACACCAACCCCTCGCCGGTGAACGCGTCGGCGGCCGGCAACGGCCTCGCGGTGAAGCTTCCCAGCCCTCCGGTGATCAGCACCGCTCCACATTGGAGACTGCTGCCGTCGGACAACGCGAGCACGGGCTTATCGTCCTCATAGGACAGACCCTCGGCGCGGACGCCGAGCATGTACTGAGGATCGAACGGGGCCGCCTGCTCCACCAGATTGGCAACGAGATCGCGACCGCGAATGACCGGGAACCCGGCGACGTCGTAAATCAACTTCTCCGGGTACATCGCGGTGACCTGACCGCCCGCCTCGGGCAACGCGTCGATCAACGCGATGGACAGCCCGCGGAATCCCGCATAATACGCGGCATAGAGCCCCGTCGGACCCGCACCGACAATTGCCACATCGACCTGGCGCACTCCGGCCTCACCACCGTCCGTCCAGCCGCTGAAGTGGACCCTACGGTCACGCGGCGGCTTGAGCAACAGGTTCCGGGGACCTGGTAATCCGTGCGGGCGGACGGGGTACGCCGGGCGTGTGATCTGAGCCCATTCGCTGGCGGAGACACGGTCGCGGTGGCATCATCCCGGCCGATCGGCGGGGGATGCGGGAGGCCGGAGCGTCAGTCCAATGTGGGCAGATCGAGCGTCGGGTTGGTCAATGGTTCCGGGATCTGCGGCCGGAGTCGGGGCCGCCGCCGGAACACGATCGCCGCCAGGAGCCCGCCGACGAGGCCGAACAGGTGGGCCTGCCAGGAGACCTGCTCGTTCCCGGGGGTGACCTCGCCGAAGATCTGGGTGCCGTACAGCAGGCCGATCAGCACCCCCACCGCGATCCCCCACCAGCTGCGCTCGACGATCCCGCGGACCAGCAGGAACCCGATGTAGCCGAGGATCACGCCGCTGGCGCCGACCACGATGTATTTCGGCGACGCGACGAACCACACACCGAGACCGCTGACCACGGCGATGAGCGCGGTCACGCCGAGGAATCGCCGGAGGCCGATGGCCAGCGCGAAGGTGCCGGTCAGCAGCAGTGGCACCGCGTTGGCGTAGAAGTGGGCGAAGCTGGCGTGCAGGAACGGCGCGAAGACCACACCGTCGAGCCCGTCGAGGTGGTGCGGGCGGATGCCACCGTAGTTGTTGAGGCGATCGCCGTCCGCGTGGTTGATCACCTCGATCAGGAACAGCCCGACGACCACGCCGCACATGGCGACGAAGGCCCGGCCGAGCGCGGCGTAGAAGGCGACCGTGCCGAAGCGGTTCGGGTCCGTTTCGTCGCGGTCCGGTACGGGCGGGTTCAGGCTCACCCATCCACTGGTAGCAGACGGGTGCCAGGAGCTGCCACGACCGGTCTGGGTCGGGCGGTGCCAGACGCGCCGCGCCGGACCGGTCGGCAGGGGACGGTCAGTACGAGTGGTGCGCCTGCCAGTAGCTCCAGGCCCCGCACGGCGTCTTGTACCGGCCCTTGATGTAGCTGAGCCCCCATTTGATCTGGGTGACCGGATTGGTCAGGTAGTCCGCGCCGTACACGGACATTTTGCTGCCCGGGTACGCCTGCGGGATGCCGTACGCGCCGGAGGGGTTCCTGGCGGTCGTCCGCCAGCCGCTCTCCTTGTTCCACATGTTCACCAGGCAGGGCATCTGGTCGAGCCCGAAGCCCGCCTCGAGCAGCAGCCCGCATCCGATGCCCTGGTTGCCCGTGTACTGAGAGCACGACGACGGCACGTTGTACGACGGAGCCACGCTGGGCGTGTTGCGGGGCTTCGACCGGCTGGCCCGGACAGCGTCGTCCGCGGCCTTGGCCCGGCCGGCAGCCGCCTGCGCCGCGGCGTTCGCCTTCTCCTGGGCGTCCGCCTGGGCGGCGCGCTGCGGGGCGCCGAGGCGCCAGCTCTCCGCCTGGATGATCTTGAGCTGGTGCATCTCGTCGGCTTCCGCCATAACGGCGTCGCCGGCCACCATGTTCCTGCGCTGTGTCTGACGATCGGCGCTCAGCAGGAACCCGCCCGTCAGGCCGAGAACCAGCAGCCCTATGGCGAATGCCCGCATCCCGAACCGGCTCAGCAGCCGACTCACGAACGTTCCCTTCGTCGGGGACAAGGCCCGGCGCTTCTCACCGTCGTTCACATCGACGGAGATCCGCACCGAGAACGCCGCCCCGCCAGGGTCCGCGGATTCGGGCATTGATGCACAGCCGCATCATCAGCCCCAAGCGTTCGAGGACCACCCTGAACCAGGGCATGGCCCGCCGTCAGCCGAAGGGCAGTCAACTGTGACCTGTATCACGCCGCGAATGCGGCCTAAACCCCCTAAATCGGGATCTCTTCGAGAAGGTCGGTGACGACTTCCGCGATCGGCGACCGCTCCGAACGGGTGAGCGTCACGTGAGCGAACAGCTGGTGGCCCTTGAGCGCCTCGATCACCGCGACCACACCGTCGTGGCGACCGACCCTGAGGTTGTCCCGCTGGGCGACGTCGTGAGTCAGCACCACCCGGGAACCGGTGCCGATCCGGGACAGCACGGTCAGCAGTACGCCCCGCTCCAGCGACTGCGCCTCGTCCACGATGACGAACGCGTCGTGCAGGCTCCGGCCCCGGATGTGAGTCAACGGCAGCACTTCGAGCATGCCGCGGGAGATGACCTCGTCCAGCACGTTGTCGTGCACCAGCGCGCCCAGCGTGTCGAACACCGCCTGCGCCCAGGGCGACATCTTCTCCGCCTCGGACCCCGGCAGGTATCCCAGCTCCTGGCCACCCACGGCGTACAGCGGCCGGAAGACCACGACCTTCTTGTGCTTGCGCCGCTCCATCACCTGCTCCAGCCCGGCACACAGGGCCAGCGCGGACTTCCCGGTCCCGGCCCGGCCACCGAGCGACACGATCCCGATCGACTCGTCGAGCAGCAGGTCCAGCGCGATGCGCTGCTCCGCCGACCGGCCGTGCAGCCCGAACGCCTCACGGTCTCCGCGCACCAGCCGTACCGTCTTGTCCGGCAACACCCGCCCCAGCGCCGAACCGCCGGACGAGTGCAGCACCAGCCCGGTGTGCGTCGGGAGGCCGGCGGCTTCGCCGAGGTCCAGGGCTTCGCCGGCGTAGAGCGCGCTGACCTGGCCCTCCGTCAACTCGAGCTCGGCCATGCCGGTCCACGTCGGGTCGCTGGCCTGACCGTGCCTGTACTCGTCGGCCGAAAGCCCCACCGAGGCGGCCTTGACCCGCAGCGGCATGTCCTTGCTGACCAGCGTGACGTCCTTGCCCTCAGCGGCCAGCGCCAGGGCGACGGACAGGATCCGGGTGTCGTTGGCATCGTTGCGGAAGCCCGGAGGCAGCACGCTCGGATCGGCGTGATTCAGCTCGACCCGGAGGGTGCCACCGGCATCGTTCACCGGTACCGGCTCGTCCAGCCGGCCGTACTGGACGCGCAGGTCGTCCAGCAGCCGCAGGGACTGCCTGGCGAAGTAGCCGAGTTCCGGGTGGTGCCGCTTGCCCTCCAGCTCGGAGATCACCACCAGGGGGAGGGTCACCTCGTGCTCGTCGAAGCGCAGGAACGCGGCTGGGTCTGCGAGCAGAACTGAGGTGTCCAGGACGTAGGTTCGGGGCGCGGCCTTGCGAGTGTTACGGCGAGTGGTCACAGGCTGCTCCGGCGAGCGGCACCCCCGCTCACGACTGCGCGTCCGGTGCCCGGTCGCACGGGATCGGGTGCGAATCCCGTGGCGTTGGGTAGAGCGGTCCGGGCCTGCCGGTTGGCCCGGGAAGCCCCCGACGCCATGCCTAGAAGCTAACGGGCCGCTGCCAACTCTGCCAGTAGCACAGCCATTCCGGTGAGCGGCATTACCGACGGCCGCACCTCCGGGCCTCCGGCCACACCTCCGGCCGTGGAGCAAAAAGGGGCGCCCGGCGGGTGTTCCCGTCCCCGCCGGGCGCCCCGGCATCTGTATCGCGGCAGCCGGGCCGGGTCCGGCTACGGCTCGCGGTCAACCGGTGCCGGTCCGGTGCCGCGTGCCGTTCCACGATCGCAGCCGATGCCTCGGATCGGCGGCGTAGATGCTCACGCGTCGGGGTGCTGGGCGTGACGCCCCGAACCTGACGCGCTGGTGTAAGTCGTGCCGGATCGGACGATCGAGAACGTGTCGGTCCGACCCTTGCTGGTGAGGGCCGCGCTGACCGCGGCCTGCGCCTCCCGCCGACGCCGGTTCCAGCAGGCCCGGTCGCCGTCGAAGTACCCCTGCCGGTACCCGAAGCGGTACCCGAACCGGTATCCCACCCGGGCGTGCAACCGGCCCGCCGCGTACGTCGACGACCCCAGCAACAAGATCAGGAACAGTGCGGCTCCCGGACTCATGCGACCACCTCGCTGTGCTCGTTCATGGCGTCACCTCGGGCTCGTCGAGCAGCATGCACAGGTCGCCGGTGTCTACGTCCTCAATAAGCTCGATGGCGATCCGGCAGCCACTCTGGACGATCTCCGCGACCGAGGAACGGCGAACCACGCCTTCCGCCTCGTATACCCGGATAGTCAGGTCGGGGCAGCCGAGGTGGATCCGCCAGGCGTCCCACTCGCTGCGCTCGCCGACACTGAGGGACAGGTACCGGCAGCCCCGGGCCAAGTAGAGCCGCCACGGTGCGACGAGGCCCGCCGCCACTCCGTCGGCGACAAGGCTGAACGCCTCTGTACGACTTGCGATTTCGGTCATCCGCACACCCCGGTTACCTCCCAGCTCCGGCTCCCGCGCGAGGCCACCGTAGTCGCGGCGGCACGCGAGCCGGCCTTCTTTGTCGGCCCGAACTGCTGCACTTCTTTTCCCTTGACGCGTCGAGGTGACTACTCTGGTCGGCGACTGTCCCGGGTACGTGACATACGATATGTCGTAACGCGCGCGTGACAGCATCATCCGTTCGGCTGATTCCTTTCGACCATTCGGACCAGGTACGCTGAGCAGGTGCAACCCCTCTATACCGCGAATTTCGAGCCGTCCGTCGGGCACTCCGAGGTGTCCCATGAGCGTGACGGGTCACCGCCACGTTTCGGGCATCCGAGTGCCGGCACGTACCTTGGCCGCGTGCGTGACACCCCCAGCCGCCATCAGGCGTTCGCCGCTTTTGTGCGCAAGGCGCTCGACGACGCACGCAGCACCCGAGCCTGGAACGGCTCGGAGGTGGCGCGGCGCACCGGGATCTCCCGCCAGACCATCAACCGCTGGGTACGCGGCGATTGGAGTAACGATCCCGAGCCCGCCCGGGTAGTGGCATTCTGCGAAGGATTGGGGATCAAGCCGACCATCGCCTTCGGCATCCTCGGCTGGGACCGGTCCGCACCGGCCCGGCCCACACCAGCGCCGCCGCCGATGGATCCCGACGTGGAGGCGCTGCTTCGCCGGCTGATGGATCCGGCCGTCTCCGAGTCCGAAAAGTACCATATTCGGGAAACTGTCCGATACCTCGCCTACCGGCCGTCGGTGCCGGACGATCCGAGCAAGAGGCAGCGACGCGCCGGCTGAGATTGCAAATGGCGAAAGAACCCCCTGGAATCGCAATCTTCCGCCTCCCCTGAGTGGCCGGGCGGTTTACCTTCCGTCACGGGAGGGCGATGAGACGTCATCCGAGGTGGGGGCACGTGCGGGCGGTTTCGCTCCGCACCGAAGGAGACGCAGTGATGGGCTTCAAATGGGCCGGTGTCCTGGTCGCGGTCGTCACGGCCGCACTGGACGCACTGGCGAACCTGCTGTTGGCCACGCTCACCACGCACTCGGTCCCCGAGGTGGTGAACCTGTTCGCGGTGGCGTGCTCGGCCGTGGCGGCGATCACGGCGATCGTCGTCCACGCGTACGCCCGGCTCGAAGCCAAGGTCGATCTGGTCATCGAGCTGGTGGTCGGCCGGTTCGACGAGTTGGAGAACCGGATCGGCGACCGCAACAGCGGCTTCGTCGAGGGCTACATGCTCAGCCACGGGCCGGAGGCGTCGGTCGTGCCACTCGCCCCGAGGGGCGTCCGCCGCGCGGCGGCCAGCCCGGACGACTGACCAGCGGAGCCTGTGCTCGCCTCCGCCACAAACCGGCTCCGGCTGTGCTCAGGCTCTACCACACGGCCTGTGCTCGCCTCCGCCACAAACCGGCTCCGGCTGTGCTCAGGCGCCGAACCGGCGCTGGCGGTTGGCGTACGACCGGAGCGCCCGGAGGAAGTCGACATACCGGAATTCCGGCCAGTTCATGTCGCAGAAGTAGAACTCCGAGTGGGCCGACTGCCAGAGCAGGAACCCCGACAGCCGTTGCTCGCCGCTGGTGCGGATGACCAGATCGGGGTCGGGCTGGCCCTTGGTGTACAGGTGCTCCGCGATGTGCTCGACGTCCAGGACCTCGGCCAGCTCCTCGATCGTCCCGCCGGCCTTGGCGTGCTCGTGCAGCAGAGAGCGGACCGCGTCGGTGATCTCCCGCCGGCCGCCATAGCCGACCGCCGCGTTGACCGCGACCCCACCGGTGCGGTTGGCCGTGCCCTCCTCGGCCGCCTTCAGCGCCGTCGCGGTGGACGCCGGCAGCAGGTCCAGCGCGCCGACCATGCGCAGCCGCCACGGGTTGCCCTCCGCGGCCAGCTCGGTGACCAGGTCCTCAATGATCTTGAGCAACGGATCGAGCTCGGACGCCGGGCGCTGGAGGTTGTCGGTGGCCAGCAGGTACAGCGTGACGTGCTCGATGCCGACTTCGTCACACCATCGAAGCACGTCACGTACGCGCCGGGCGCCTACCCGGTGGCCGTCGTTCGGGTCGACATACCCCATTTCCTTCGCCCACCGGCGATTGCCGTCGCACATCACGCCGACGTGCTGCGGCCGGGGCTTACCGACAAGCGATGCGGCGAGCCGCCGCGCGTACAACGAGTAGAGCAGGTCTCGCAAGCTCACTATCGCAGCCTAGCCACACGGCCGCGGGAGTCGGAGCGAGCGCCACAACAGCTCAGCAACGAATAGCCGTACGGAGTACCGGGGCCGGCCGTTGCGGACCGGCCCCGTCAACCGTCGGTCAGTCGATGCCCAGCCGGGCCTTCAACGCGTCCAGTTCCGCCCACATGACGGCGGGCAGCTTGTCGCCCAGCTTCTCGAACCACTCGGTCACCTGCGGGATCTCCGACCGCCACTCCAGCGGGTCGACGACAAGCGCCTCGGCCACGTCCGCTTCGGGCACATCGAGGCCGGAAACGTCCAACGCGCCCGGAGCCGGGACGAACCCGACCGGAGTCTCCACCGCCTCGCCGGTGCCGTCCAGCCGCTCGACGACCCACTTGAGCACCCGCGAGTTCTCGCCGAACCCGGGCCAGAGGAACCGACCGTCGTCGCCGCGCCGGAACCAGTTGACGTAGAAGATCTTCGGCAGCTTGTCGGTGTCGCCACCGACGCCCTTGCCGACCTCGACCCAGTGCTGGAGGTAGTCGCCCGCGTGGTACCCGATGAACGGCAGCATGGCCATCGGGTCCCGGCGGACCACGCCGACCTGGCCGGTCGCCGCGGCGGTCGTCTCGGACGAGATGGTGGCGCCCAGGTAGACCCCGTGCACCCAGTCCCTGGCCTGGGTCACCAGCGGGATCGTCGTCTTGCGCCGGCCGCCGAACAGGATCGCGTCGATCGGCACGCCCCGGGGGTCCTCGTACTCCTTCGCGAGGATCGGGCACTGGCTGATCGGCGTGCAGAACCGCGAATTCGGGTGGCTCGACGGCTGGGCCGAGTCCGGGGTCCAGTCGTTGCCGTGCCAGTCGGTCAGGTGCGCCGGCGGCTCACCCATGCCCTCCCACCAGACGTCGCCGTCGTCGGTGAGCGCCACGTTGGTGAAGATCGAGTTGCCGGCCGCGAGGGTACGCATGGCGTTCGGGTTCGTCTTCCAGTCGGTACCGGGGGCGACACCGAACAGGCCGTACTCCGGGTTCACCGCGTAGAGTCGCCCATCCGGGCCGAAACGCATCCACGCGATGTCATCGCCGAGCGTTTCGACCTTCCAGCCCGGGATGGTCGGCTCCAGCATGGCCAGGTTGGTCTTGCCGCAGGCCGACGGGAAAGCCGCCGCGATGTAACGCACGCTGCCCTGGGGCGAGGTCAGCTTGAGAATGAGCATGTGCTCGGCGAGCCAGCCCTCGTCCCGGGCGATCGCGCTGGCGATCCGCAACGAGTAGCACTTCTTGCCCAGCAATGAGTTGCCGCCGTAACCCGAGCCGTAGGACCAGATTTCCCGGGTCTCCGGAAAATGCGAAATGTATTTGGTGTCATTGCACGGCCAGGCGACATCCGATTCGCCGGGCCCCAGCGGCGCGCCGACAGAATGCAGGCAGGCCACGAAGTTGGCGTCGTCGCCCATCTTGTCCAGCGCCTGGCGACCCATGCGGGTCATGACGCGCATCGACGCGACCACGTAGGCGGAATCCGTGATCTCCACGCCGAACATCGGATTCTCCGCGGTCAGCGGACCCATGCAGAACGGGATGACGTACATGGTGCGGCCGGTCATGCAGCCGCGGTACAGCTCGGTCATCGCGCGCTTCATCTCGCCGGGCGCCATCCAGTTGTTGGTCGGTCCGGCGTCGGCCTCGTCGACCGAACAGATGAAGGTGCGCTCCTCGACCCGGGCGACGTCCGACGGATCGGTGCGCGCCCAGAACGAGTTGGGCTTGATGCTCGGGTTCAGCGGCACGATCGTGCCGGCGTCGACGAGCTCAGTGGTCAGCCGTTGCCATTCTTCGGGGGAGCCGTCGCACCACACCACCGCGTCGGGCGTGGTGAGCTCGGCGATCTCGCGTACCCACGCGAGAAGTCGCGGGTGGGTGGTCGGGGCCTTGTCCAACCCCGCGGTAACGGCCGGCGCGCTCATGGGCATCTCCTCAATCATCGATGGGTCTCGAAGGGTGCCAAACGACCATTTAGATTGGCGGGAATCTGCTCAGCGTAAGCCCGTTCGCCGGGTTAAGCATGGTGAGAGCTTGTGAAGAAATGCACAAGCAAGCAAGATTTTTCGGTCCGCTGCGCGCTCTGGCGCGATTTTCGCTGGTACTAAGCGCCTTTGCGCACAGGCATTATCGAACCCGCCGACGCCGCTCTCCTCGCCGCGTCCACGCGACCGACTAATTGCCTAACCATTTGTGGTTACTGAGAGCAATGAAAACCCCGGGCCGCCCGGCTGGCGTCCGCCCGGAACGGGCCGTCGAAAGCGACGAACTGCGCCCGGTAGCGGCCAGGAACGCGGAGAGACCGGTAGGCTCTGGACCGTGTCGGTACCCGCGACGACGTCGACCACGGACCCGGCGCACCCCGGTCCCTCGGGCGCGCTGCGGGAGCGTCTCGCGCGCCTGATCCGCGAAGTCGGGAAGTTCGGGATCGTCGGCGGCCTGTGCTTTCTGGTCGACACCGCCATCCTCAACCTGCTGCTGTCCGAGCTCGGACCGTTCTGGGCCAAGGTGTGCTCGACGGTCATCTCGGCCACGCTCGCGTTCATCGGCAACCGGTTCTGGACCTGGCGGCACCGGCCGCGCTCGGCGGTCCACCGGGAGTACGCGCTGTATTTCGCGTTCAACGCGGTCGGGTTGCTGATCGGCCTGGCCTGCCTGTGGATCAGTCACAACGCCCTCGGCCACGTCTGGCCGGACGTCTTCGCCACCCGGCTCGCGGACAACATCTCGGCGCAGATCGTCGGCACCGCGTTCGGGACACTGTTCCGCTTCTGGTCCTACCGTCGCTTCGTCTTCCCGGCCGCTGCCAGCAGCGCAGGGACGGCGAGCCACGGCTGAGGCCAAGGTCGCCTGGCGTAGGGTTGCGCGGTGCCACTTGCCCGTCCGCTGCCCGAGCGCGTCCAACGGCTCGCCCGCGAGGTCGTGACGTACGGCGTCGTTGCCATCATCAACACGGCGATCGACTTTGCTCTGTTCAACGGCCTGATCTCGCTCGGCGCGCTCAAGGCGAACACCATCTCAACGATCGTGGCCACCACGACGTCGTTTCTGATGAACCGGCACTGGGTCTACCGGGACCGGCCGAAGAAGGCACTTCACCGCGAGTACGTCCTGTTCTTCGGGGTCAACCTGGTCGGGTTGGTGATCCAGGAAGTGGTTCTGGGCCTGGCAAGCCTGGGCGTTCACGACATGTCGAGCCACCGGCTGGAGCTGAACCTCTACAAGTGCCTGGGCGTCGCGGTGGCGATGATCTTCAGGTTCTGGGCGTACCGGACAGTTGTGTTCCGGGCCCGTCCGTCGTCCCGGCCCGCCAACTCCTCCCGGGCCGCCAACTCCTCCCGGGCCGCCAACTCGGCCGCCCCCTCGGCCCTCCCGGCTGACCGCACGCCGATGGCCGACCGGTTCGACGCGCTGAGCATTCCGCTGGAGGTCGACCTGCCCACCGACCTGAAGGCGGCAACCGACCTGGAGAGCGATTCGTGGCGCGGAGGTGCGGCACTGTCATGACGCGCTCCGGTACCGGCCGGGAGGCCGATCTCTTCTACGAGGACCTGTCACCGGGCCTGGTCTTCGACCTCGGTGTGGCGGATGTCGACGAGGCCGAGATGCTGGCGTTCGCGCGCCGGTTCGATCCGCAGTGGTACCACGTCGACGAGTCGCTGGCCGCGGAGAGCGCGTACGGCGCCGTGATCGCCAGCGGCTTCTACACGGTCAGCCTGTTCATGCGCGCCTACGTCGATCATGTGCTCGACCGGGCCGCCGCCGCGGCCTCGCCGGGCCTGGAGGAGCTGCGCTGGACCGCCCCGGTCTACGCGGGCGACCGCCTCGCGGTCCGGCTGGAGGTCGTGGATCGGGCGCCGTCCCGTGCCCGTCCGGGCTTCGGCACGGTCGTCCTGGCGGCCACGATGACCCGACTGGGGGCAGACGGGGAACCCGAAGACGATGTGCTGCGGACCAGGTTCCGCGGCTGGTTCGCGCTGCGCCCCCCTGCCGCCCGGCGGTAGCCCCAGGCCGGCGGGCTTCGGGCTCGCCGGGTGCTGGCACGCCCGTGGCCGGCGCCGCCCCGCACAGCGCCGGCCACGATAGCGATGATCAGTCGTTGTTGCGGGGGCCTGTGCTCGCCTCCGCCACAGATCGGCTCCGGCTGCGCTCAGGCGTCGTCGCCGCGACCCTTGCGCGACTGCGCCCGGGTGACCTCCTTGGCCAGCGCCTCCCGGTCGTCGTCGCCGAAGGTGTGCGAGTCGTGGTCAGCCTCGACCAGCTCGTACAGCTCGCTCTGGATCTTCTCGACATGCGGGATGTCGGTCAGTACGACCTGGCCGCGCTCGCCGGCCGACTCGATGGTCAACGTGCCGCAACCCAGCATCCGCTCGAAGAACGTGTGATGGAACGAGACGTCGTTGACCCGGCCGAGCGGGATGTCCCGGCCGTCCCGGGAGAACACGCCCTCGCGCATGATCACGCGCTCGTTGGTGAACACGTAGTGCGTGGTCCGCCACTTCATCCACGGCCAGATCGTCAGCCAGCAGACCAGAATCAGACCGATCACGCCCAGCACGATCAGCGCGATGTTCGACCAGCTTTTATCGGGTAGCAAGAACCAGGCCGCACCAATGCCAACAATCACCACGACCAGCACCAGGACCGGCCGCACCATAGCCTTCCAGTGCGGGTGGAGGTGGACCTCGACGCGCTCATCTTTAGTGAGCACACTCTCCGGGAATCCCACCACAACCTCCTTATCGACAGTCGGAAGTGACGATAGAGGTATCCCGCCAACTTTTGGCGCAGGCGTGCGTCTATCTGAGATGAACTATGTCCCCTGAAGCGACCGCTGTCACTGTCTGATCGCCGTGCGTCACCAGCAGTCGCCCGTCACCGTCCACATCGGAGGCCGTACCGGTCAGCGTCCCGCCTCTGGGGAGCGTCACGGTGACCGGCGTACCGAGCGTCGCGCATCCGATCCGGTACGCCTCGCGAAGCCCGGACGTCTCGGGATCGCCGGCCACCTCACGCCACCGCCGGTACCAGGCGGCCAACTCGCGCAGCAGCGCGCGCAGCAATGGATCGCGATCGGTACAGGCAGCGCCGGCCAGCGCGAGCGAGGTGGCATCGGGACGCGGAAGCTCCTCCCGCTCCAGCGTCACGTTGAGCCCGATGCCAAGCACCACCGCCCCGTCCGGCTGTGCCTCGGCCAGGATCCCGGCGCACTTGCGCTCGTCGACCAGCAGGTCGTTGGGCCACTTCAGCGCCGCTTCCACCTCGCCAAGCCGCCGTACCGTCTCGGTCAGCGCGACGCCGGCGAGCAGCGGCAGCCACCCGAACCGGCCGACCGGTACCGCGGGGGTCGGCCGCAGCAGCACGCTGACCGCGAGTCCGGCCCTCGGCGGCGACTCCCACTGGCGGCCCAGCCTGCCGCGTCCGGCGGTCTGCTGCTCCGCGACCACGACCAGCCCCTCGGCTGCGCCGTCCCGCGCCGCGGCGGCCACGTCGGCGTTCGTGGACTCGGTCCGGTCGACCAGCTCCAGCGCGGTCCACAGCCCGTTCGGGACGAGCAGCGCGCGGCGCAGGGCCCGGGAGTTCAGCGGCGGGCGGTCCAGGCGGGAGTACGGCGACGACACTCCCCGACCCTACCCGTGGGCAGACTCCCGACCGCCCGGCTCGCCTTCATGATCAAGGGCTCGGTCCCGCGAAAGGTTGCCTCCACCACAAGCCCGCTGCGGCCGCGCTCGTCAGCGGTGCCGCTAGCATCGCCTGCATGACAGGGCAGCGCACCGAGATCGACATCCACACCACCGCCGGCAAGCTTGAGGGACTGCGTGAGCGGATCGACGAAGCGGTGCACGCGGGGTCCGCCCGAGCGGTGGAGAAGCAGCACTCCCGGGGCAAGAAGACCGCCCGCGAGCGGATCGACATGATCTTGGATCCCGGCTCGTTCGTCGAGCTGGACGAGTTGGCCCGGCACCGCTCGACCGCGTTCGACATGGCCGACAGCCGCCCGTACGGGGACGGTGTGGTCACCGGGTACGGGACCGTGGACGGCCGGCCGGTGTGCATCTTCGCCCAGGACTTCACGGTCTTCGGCGGCTCCCTCGGCGAGGTGTTCGGCGAGAAGATCGTCAAGGTCATGGACCTGGCCATGAAGACCGGCTGCCCGGTCATCGGGATCAACGACTCCGGCGGCGCCCGGATCCAGGAGGGTGTCGTCTCGCTCGGCCTGTACGGCGAGATCTTCTTCCGCAACGTGCGCGCGTCCGGGGTGATACCGCAGATCTCGCTCGTCATGGGCCCGTGCGCGGGCGGTGCCGTCTACTCCCCCGCGGTCACCGACTTCACCGTGATGGTCGATCAGACCTCGCACATGTTCATCACCGGCCCGGACGTCATCAAGACCGTCACCGGCGAGGATGTCGGCTTCGAGGAACTGGGCGGCGCCCGCACCCACAACACCAAGTCGGGCAACGCGCACTACCTCGCGACGGACGAGTCCGACGCCGTCGACTACGTCAAGGCGCTGCTGTCCTACCTGCCGTCCAACAACCTGGACGACGCTCCGGTGCGGGAGGCCGACGCCGACCTCACCATCTCAGCGGAGGACCTGGAGCTGGACACGCTGATCCCGGACTCGGCGAACCAGCCGTACGACATGCACCGGGTGATCGAGCACGTCCTGGACGACGGCGAGTTCCTGGAGGTCTCGCCGCTGTACGCGCAGAACATCGTGGTCGGCTTCGGCCGGGTGGAGGGGCGCCCGGTCGGCGTGGTCGCAAACCAGCCGATGCACTTCGCGGGGTGCCTGGACATCGCGGCGTCGGAGAAGGCGGCGCGGTTCGTGCGTACCTGCGACGCGTTCAACGTCCCGCTGCTCACCTTCGTCGACGTACCCGGGTTCCTGCCCGGTACCGGTCAGGAGTGGGACGGGATCATCCGGCGCGGAGCGAAGCTGATCTACGCGTACGCGGAGGCCACGGTACCGAAGGTCACCGTCATCACGCGGAAGGCGTACGGCGGCGCGTACGACGTGATGGGCTCCAAGCACCTCGGCGCAGACCTGAACTTCGCCTGGCCGACCGCGCAGATCGCGGTGATGGGCGCACAGGGGGCGGTGAACATCCTCTACCGGTCGGAGCTGCGGAACGCGGACGACCCGGTGGAGTTGCGCGGGCAACTCATCGCGGAATACGAGGACACGCTGGCGAATCCGTACGTCGCGGCGGAGCGCGGGTACGTCGACTCCGTCATCGCACCGTCGGCGACCCGGGTACAGATCGTGCGCGCCCTGCGTACCCTGCGTACCAAGCGGGAGACGCTGCCGCCGAAGAAGCACGGCAACATCCCTTTGTAATCCTATGGGAGCACTTGGTGGTCGAGCGAGACGAGGGAGGTGACCCGATGACCTCCGCCTTTGTGCTGGAGCGGCCCGAGGCATGGACCGAGGAGAGGTACTTCGCGCTCGGCGAGACGAACGCCGGGGTGGAACTCTTTGATGAGAGCCTGCTGGTGAGCCCCGCCCCCACCGTCCGACACCAGGATCTGTCCGCCCTGCTGCGGGAAGCCATGCTCCCCGGCGCGAAGGCCGTCGGGTTGAGGGTCTATCTCGCCGTCAATGTCCGCCTGAAGCCGGGGAGGGTACCCATTCCCGACCACCGCGTGCTGAAGATGCACTACTACGCCGTCGCCGGCATTCCGTGGTATCTGCTCGTCGGCTCAGACCCGGTGACCTTGACCCTGTACCGGCTCGACGGCGACCACTACGTCCAGCACGCCTCGGCCAAGCCCGGCGAGACCCTGACCCTCACCGAACCGGTGGCCGCCGAACTCGACACGGCCGCTCTCGACTCCGAGTTAGACGCCTGAGCGCAGCAGCGGCACGACCAGCAGGTACCCGCCGAGCAACAGCGACGCCACGTTCACCACGCCGAACAGCCCCACCCAGAACAGCCCCGGTATCCGGGTGAGCCGCGCCAGCTGGTCCGCGTCCGAGTCCGGTGCCCGGCCCCGCGAACGCAGCCGCTGAAGCTCCCCGATCGGACGCACCCCGCCGAGCAACAGGAACCACACACCCGCGAAGGCGAACGCCGCCTGGGCCGCCGGTGACGCGAACCAGGACACGAAGAAGACCACCGCGCCGACGACCAGTACCGCGACCGCGCCGTACACGTTGCGGATCATCACGAGTACGGCCAGCAACAGCACCAGGCTCACCCACAGCAGCAGGGTGATCCGGCCCAGTCCGAGCAGCCCGGCCCCGGCGAGCCCGAGCAGCGACGGCGTGACGTACCCGGCGAACAGCGACAGCACCATTCCGGCGCCGTACGGTTTGCCGCTGGAGAGAGTCAGTCCCGACGTGTCCGAGTGCAGCCGGATCCCCCGCAGCCGCCGGCCGCACAGGACACCAACCAGCGCATGGCCGCCCTCGTGCGCGATCGTCACCGCGTTGCGGGTCAACGCCCACACTCGGTGCGGCGTGATGACCAGCAGGGCCACCACACCGGTCACGATGACCAGCAGGTGGGGCGGATCGGGCTGGGTATTCAGGACGTTGTGCCAGAGATCGCCGAGGGTGGTCATCGCGACAGGGTATGCGCTGGCTCTAAGACTTGCCTTGGAAGGTCGACATGATCAGGTCGAAGTTGGGCAAATTCGCCGCCCAGACCGAGTCCGGGGTGGACCAGTAGAAGCCGTACGCCTGGTGCGGACCGAAGACCGCGCCCCGGTTGATGACGTGGGTACGCACACCGTCCTTGTCGTACGTGAACTCCCAGTCGGCCGCCTTGAGGTGGTACGGGACGGCCGCGATCTTGATCTCTTGGTACCCGGGGAAGTCGCCGTGCGACACCCGGTACCGGGACTGACTCGTCCAGTCCGCGACCGGATCGGACTTCGGCTGGTTGGTCTGATCCACACCGAGCAGCCTCCCGCCGGCCGGATCGTGGAAGTAGACGATGGTTCCACTGTGCGAGATCGTCCAACCGTCCGGTACGGCGACGGAGAACCCGGTCGGGTCGTTGTGCATCTGCCAGCCGGCCGGAAGGCCCGTACCGGCGGAGCTGGGCGGCACCGAGGGGGGCGCCGACAGCGACGATGCGACCACGGACGGCGACAGGGTCTCGGCCGGAGACGTGGGCGCCGGCGTTGCGGGCAGCGCCTGGGCGGACGGGGAGGCGGGCGTCGATGCGGCGGTGGTGGTGGCAGCAAGATCCGACGGGCGCAGGCCGATCCCGACGAGCGCGGCGACAATGACGACGACGATCAGCGTGCCGAGTGCGACGAACATGAGTGTCCGCGTGGACTCGGCGGCGGGCGGCGAGACGCGCACGTACGGCCGCCGGACGCTCATCGGGCCGCTCCGGACGACGCGCGGCACGACGATGCCCGAGCCGGCGGCATTCGCACCGGCGTTCGCTCCGGCTTTCTGCCCGGCGATGGTGGGTCCGGCGGCGGTGGGTCCGGCATTAGGCCCGGCGGCGGTGGGTCCGACGCCGAACGGACCGGCCAGTGAGCTGGCGGGTATCGGCTCGATCACGGTGGCCTCGGGCGCCTCGATCACGGTGGCCTCGGGCGCAACGCCCGTCGGCTCGATCATCGTGCGCTCGGTCTCCGCCGGCTCGTCGGGCGCGGGCTCGTCGGCTGCGGGCTCGTCGATTGCCAGCTCATCGATGGCCGGCTCGTCGAAGGCCTGCTCATCGAAGGCCTGCTCATCGAAGGCCTGCTCATCACGCGCGGGCTGGTCGACTGCCGACTCGTCGGTTGCCGACTGGTCGGTTGCCAGTTCGTCGGTCGCCAGCCAGCCGGCGGGCGACTCGTCCGCGGTCGCGCCATCGGCGGCCGATGCGCCATCGGCCGACCCGTCGAAGGCAGCCGACTCGTCGGCGGTCGTTCCGTCGGCGGTCGTTCCGTCGGCCGCCTCGGTCCCGGCGGCCGGCGATGCGGCGACGCTCGGCTCGCCCGGCCATGGCTCGGCGATCGGCCAGAGTCCCATCGAGTCGGACGTCGACTCGATGGCAGACCGCCGCGTATCGGCGGCGAACTGGTGGTCCCGCCCCGGCTCGGCGCCGGACGGATGCTCGGGCTCAGCATCCGGCGAGTCCGCGGCGCCGGGCTCAGACGAGTCCGGCTCGGCGGCAGCCCACCCCTCGGCCCGGCCCGGGGCCGTCTCGCCGTCGGACTCGCCAACAGCCGAAGAATCCAACTCAGCCAAAGAATCCGGCTCAGCCCAGGCATCCCCCTCAGCCGAAGAATCGAGCTCAGCCGAATCCAGCTCACCCGAAGAATCCAGCTCACCCGAGAGATCCGGCTCAGCCGCGTCCGAGGCCGCCTCGACGTCGGCACCCGCCTGAACCAAGGAATCCGGCTCGGCCGGGGCATCCAGCCCAGCGGAAGAATCCGGCTCAGCCGGAGCATCCAGCCCAGCCGGAGCATCCAGCCCAGCCGGAGCATCCAGCCCAGCCGGAGCATCCAGCCCAGCGGACCCGTCCGGTTCAGCCGAGTCCGACGCCGGCTCGGCCGCAACGTCGACGTCAGCCAGATCGGACGCCGCCTCGATCGCACCATCCGCCAAGTCGACGCCGACCGGCTCGTCGGGCTCCGACAGAGCATCCGGCTGGCCGGCCGCCGACTGGGGTTCGTCCAGCGTGGGGGTCTCGGTCGGCCGCGCGTCCGCCGCGGGCGCCTCATCGGGCGCCGAAACCTCGCCCGGTGCCTGCGCCTCGGCCGCGTCCAGCGACCCGTCGGTCCGCTCCTGTGCCGTCGTCGAAGCGGCCATCGCCGGGTCGATCGACTCGGTCGACCCCGCGGACGCCGCCGTGTCACCGGAAACGGCCGAACCCGCGGACTCAGCCGGAGCAGCGGACACCGGCGACCCAGCGGCCGGACGAGCGTCGCCTGAACGACCGTCGGCCGGGCGACTATCGTCCGGCCGCACCTCGGCGGCCCGGCGTGTGTCGTCCACCGGTGGCGTGACGGGAAGCGGCGGCCAGGTCGGCGGCTGGTCCCGGGACGGGGCCTGCGGCTGCGTCCGAGGAGGCGCCGGCGGCTGGGCCTGGGGTGGTGCCGGCGGCTGGGCCCGGCCGACAGCGGGGCGCTGGGCCGGCGGTTCGGCCGACCTGATCGGCGGCTGAGCCCGGCCCACCGGTCGGGTCGGCTTCGCCGGAGCCTGGGCACGGCCGACCGCCGGCCAGCGGGGCTGCTGAATCGCTGGCTGTGCCTGCGACTGCGGCGGAGTGGGCGGCGGCACAGGTGGGCGACCGCCCGGCCGGCGCTCGCGGGGAAGGCGCCACGGCTGCTCCTCCGCCCGCCGGAGCGAGCTGAGCAGGTGGCGCAGCGAGTGGGCGGCCTGCGGCGCGGTCATCCGGGTGACCGGGTTCTTTTCCAGCAGCCGTTCGAGCACCGGCCCGAGCGGCCCGGCGAGCACCATCGGGTCCGGCGGCTCGGTCACCAGCGCGGTCAGTGTCGCCATCGCCGTCGACCGGTGGTACGGGGCGCGGCCCTCGACCGCCGCGAACAGTGTGGCGCCCAGCGACCAGAGGTCCGATTCGGTACCGGTGACGCCCTGGCGGGCCCGCTCCGGCGCGATGTACGCCGGGGAACCCAAGATCAGCCCGCTGCGGGTGAGCGTCGCGTCGCCGGCCAGCGTGGCGAGGCCGAAGTCGGTCAGTACCACCCGGCCGTCGTCCGCGACCAGCACGTTGCTCGGCTTGACGTCGCGGTGCAGCACCCCGGACCGGTGGGCGGCGTGCAGCGCACCGAGGATGTCCAGACCGATGCGGGCCACCTCGGCAACCGGCAGCGGCCCGTCGTCGGCGATCAGCTGCTGGAGCGACCGGGACCGGACGTACTCCATGACGATCCACGGCCGGCGCGGGCGGGCCACGACGTCGTAGATGCGTACCACGTTGGGGTGGTTGAGCCGGGCGATGGCCCGGGCTTCGCGCAGCCCGCGCTCGCTGGCCTCCTCGCCCTCGGACTCGGTCAGCCCGCTCGGCGGTACGACCTCCTTGACCGCGACATCGCGGTGGAGGACCTCGTCGCGAGCGAGGAAGACTCGGCCCATACCGCCCTCGCCCACCTGACTGATCAGACGGTAGCGCTCGGTTGCCGAAGATCGTTGGGGGGAAGGCACGCATCGAAAGTACCCGGCCGGCTCCCGGTTAGGCTCGGGGGATGGACGCTCACGCTGCCATCAGGATCGAACATGGCACTCCGACCGACGAAGAGCTGGCAGCTCTCGTCGGGGTACTGCTGTCGCGACCGGCCGCACCGGCGGTGGGCCCGCAGCGGCGATCCCACTGGGTGGACAGCGGCCGCCCGGGTTCCGCCGTCCGCCGCGGCCCGCATGCCTGGCGTACCGCGGCGCTTCCCCGCTGACCGCCAACCCAAACGCCTTGCCGACGGCGAAAAGCTCCCCGCTGACGGCGTCCGAAGCGCCCCGCCGGACCGGCGTCCCGAACGCCCCGCCACGCGCGGTTCGACCGCCGAGCCGCCGGGTCAGCAGAGCGGCCGGTCGGCAGCCCATTTACGATTCCCCGGTGACCCAGCCACCGCACCTGGTACTCGCGTCCGCGAGCCCCGCCCGGCGCAAGACGCTCGCCGCGGCCGGTATCGACGTCGAAGTCATCGTCAGCGGCGTCGACGAGTCCACTGTGGACCTCACGGATCCGGCGGCCTTCTGCCTCGCCCTGGCCGCGATGAAGGCGGCGGCGGTCGCCGAGCGCCTGCGGGGGCGACCAGTCCGTCCGGGGTCCCCCGTTCTGGTGCTGGGATGTGACTCGATTCTCGCGTTCGACGGGCAGATCCTGGGCAAGCCGGCCGACCGCGACGAGGCGGTCGCCCGCTGGCGGCAGATGCGCGGGCGCAGCGGCGAACTGTTCACCGGCCACAGCCTTATCGACCTCACCGGAGACCGGCACGCGGACGCCACCGCGGTGTCCACCGTGCATTTCGCCGACATCAGCGACGCGGAGATCGAGGCGTACGTGAACACCGGCGAACCTCTGGAGGTTGCGGGCGCGTTCACCATCGACGGCCTGGGCGGCCCGTTCGTGGAGTCGATCGTGGGAGACCCGGGCACGGTGGTCGGGGTTTCCCTGCCGCTGCTGCGCCGGCTGCTCGCCACGCTCGATGTGCCGATCACCCAACTGTGGAGACCGTAGGCTGAGTTCCATGTCCACGAAGACCGATGCCCTCCCCACCGAACTGCACGCCTACCTGGTGGCGCACGGCTCCCAACCCGATCCGGTCGTCGCCGACCTGATCGCGGAGACCCGGGCGGCCCTGCCCGGCGCGGCCGGGATGCAGATCTCGCCCGAGCAGGCTTCCCTGTTCACCCTGCTCGCGAAGCTGTCCGGCGCCCGGTACGCGGTCGAGGTCGGCACCTTCACCGGACTGTCGTCGATCGCGATCGCCCGGGGACTGCCGGACGACGGGCACCTGGTCTGCTGCGACGTGTCCGAGGAGTTCACGTCGATCGCGCGCCGGTACTGGGAGCGCGCCGGGCTGACCGGCAAAGTCGAGCTGCGCCTCGGGCCGGCCGCCGACACGCTGCGCGCCATGCCCACTGAGCCGCACATCGACCTGGCGTTCATCGACGCCGACAAGACCGGTTATCCGGTGTACTGGGCCGAGTTGGTTCCCAGAATGCGGCAGGGTGGAATTCTGCTGGTCGACAACGTGCTGCGGCATGGGCGGGTACTCAGTCCGGTAAACGACGACGACCGCGCGATCGTCGCGTTCAACGACGAGGTTCTGGCCGACGAGCGGGTCGAGGCGGTCATGCTCCCGATCGGCGACGGCATCACCCTGGCCCGCCGCAAGTAGAAGCGCAGCCCGCCGCCGGTAGAAGCCCGGACAGTGCGAGCCCGCCCGTAGTCGACTACGGGCGGGCTCGCGCGACCCGGACGGCGGCGCCGGCCGGGCCACCCCCCGTCAGCGCACGCTCTTGGCGAACGAACGCGCGGCCCAGAACACCGACAGCACGGTCAGCACACCGAGGATCAGCAGAGACTTCCAGACGCTCGAGTCGCCCGGGTTGCCGGCGAACAACGCGCGGCTGCCGTCCACCGCCCAGGAGAACGGGTTCCACTTCGCCACGTCGGCCAGCCAGTGCGGCGCGTACCGCATGGGCAGCAGGACGCCGGACAGCAGCAGGATCGGTACGCCCACGGTGTTCAGCAGCGGCGCGAGCGCGTCCTCGCTGCGCAGCTTGAGCGCGATCGCGTACGACGCCGCCGAGAGCATCAGGGCGATGAGCCCGAGTACCGCGAAGGCCAGCAACGCGTCGCCCAGCCCGACCGCGAGCCCGAACGGGATGGACAGCACTGTGATGATCGCGGCCTGCACGACCAGCGAGACGACGTCCCGCAGCGACCTGCCGAGCAGCAGTGCCAGCCGACTGACCGGGGTGACCCGGCTGCGTTCGATCACGCCGGCGCGCAGCTCGGAGATGAGCGCGAAGCCGACGAAGAACGTCCCGAAGATGGCCAGCTGGACCAGGATGCCCGGTACGAAGATTCGGTACGCCTCGGCACTCGGCAGCCGCAGCGCCCCCTTGAGCAGCGGACCGAACAGGAACAGGTAGTACAGCGGTTGGATGATCCCGACGATCACCCAGACGGGATTGCGCAGCACCAGCATCATCTGCCGCTGGAAGATGAGCCAGGTGTCTCGTGCGAGCTTCATCGCCATACCTCTCAGGACTCGCGCAGCGAGCGGCCGGTCTTGGTCAGGAACACGTCGTCGAGGCTCGGGCGGTGCAGCTCGATAGAGTCGAGTCGCACGCCCGCGCCGTCGAGGGTGCGCAGGATCTGCGGCATCGCCGTGGCGCCCGCGTCGACGACCAGACGGACGCCGTCGCCGGACGGTTCGAGCTGCCGCACGTACGGCTGGTTGTCGAGCAACTTCGCGGCCTGCTCGGCGGCGCCGGGTACGCCGACGGTCACCACGTCGCCGGAGACCTCACGCTTCAGGTCGTTGGGCGTACCCTCGGCGACGATCTCGCCGTGGTCCATGATGGCGACCCGGTCGCAGAGTGCGTCCGCCTCGTCGAGATAGTGCGTGGTGATGAAGACCGTCATCCCCTCCGAGCGCAGCCGGCGTACCTCGTCCCACATGTGCGCCCGGCTCTGCGGGTCCAGGCCGGTCGTCGGCTCGTCGAGGAAGATCACGCCGGGTGCGTGGATGATGCCCAGCGCCACGTCGACCCTGCGGCGCTGGCCGCCGGAGTAGGTCTGGCACTTGCGGTCGGCGAACTCGGCGAGTTCGAACGACTCGATCGCCCGGGCCGCCCGCTGCCGCGCGTCCGCCTTGGCGATGCCGTACATGCGGGCCTGCAGGACCAGCTCCTCGCGAGCGGTCACCGCGTCCCAGGTGCTGCCGCCCTGGGCCACGTATCCGATCCGGCGGCGCACCTGCCCCGGGTTGCGCCGCAGGTCGGCGCCCGCGATCGTGGCCTCGCCGCCGTCCGGCTGGATCAGCGTGGCGAGCATGCGCAGCGTGGTGGTCTTGCCGGCGCCGTTCGGTCCGAGGAAGCCGAAGATCTCGCCCTTCGCGACGGACAGGTCGACGCCGCGGACCGCGTCGACGGTTGCCTTGCGGGCCCGGAACGATTTCCGCAGGCCGATCGTCTCGATCATGCTTCTCCCCCACCGGGTACGTGCGTCACTCATCGAGGTCCCCGGTAAGCTAACGCGATATGTCGCGTCGCGTCAAGCTTGAATAGTCGCGTTGTATCGCGATGGGCGTCACGACTGGGTCGTGACACGTGGACGCTGCTTTAGTCCGCGCTCGGCAGCTCGCCGGCCTCCACCCGGTCGGCCAGCCGTTCACACCAGTCCGCCTCGACCCGGGCCTTCGCCATGGACAGCTCGAACATGTACGCGACGTGTGGAGCGTCCGCGTTCGGCGAGGCGGCGAGCCGCACCTCGGTCCCGTCGACGAACAGCCGCAGCAGCCGGGCCCGGTTGCGCAGCGCGCCGGCCGCCTCGCGCCGGGCCAGCGCTGGCAGGAACGCGTACGCGGCGGTGAACGGGTCGGGCGGGACGCTGTACTCCCACCAGTACCGGCGCAGCAGATCCTGGAACTCCGCCTCGCCCTTGTCGGTGATCTCGTACGTCGTCCGGGCCGGCCGCGAGCCGACCTGTCGCGTGGACACCTCGGTGAGCAGGCCCTCCTCGGCCAGCTTCTTCAGCGCGTGGTACACCGAGCCCGGCGCCACGTGCGCCCAGTCGTCCGCGTGCCAGCTAAGCAGTTCGCGGCGCACGTCATAGCCGTGTACCGGCTGGAAGATCCGGACCACGCCGAGGATGAGAAGCCGGGTTGTCGACACCGTCCCAGCGTAATAGCCAAATTTGACTATCGGCTGCGACGCGGCGGAGCGCGGCCGCCCCGTGCCAAAGGTCACCGGGCCGCCTTCGGGGCACCGGTTTACACTGCCCGGCATGCGTAAGGTGCTGATCGCGAACCGGGGCGAGATCGCGGTACGAGTGATCCGGGCTTGCCGCGACGCCGGGTTGGAGTCAGTCGCCGTGTACGCGGACTCCGACCGCGACGCGCTGCCCGCTCGGTTGGCCGACGAGTCCTACGCGCTCGGCGGCGACACCTCCGCCGAGACGTACCTGAACATCGAGAAGGTGCTCGACGTGGCCCGGCGCTCCGGCGCCGACGCCGTGCACCCGGGCTACGGCTTCCTGTCGGAGAACGCCGACTTCGCCCAGGCCGTCCTCGACGCCGGGCTGACCTGGATCGGCCCGACGCCGCAGGCCATCCGCGACCTCGGTGACAAGGTGACCGCCCGGCACATCGCGCAGCGGGCCGGGGCGCCGCTGGTCCCGGGCACCGCGGAGCCGGTCGCCGACGCCAGCGAGATCATCGCCTTCGCGACCGAGTACGGGCTGCCGGTGGCCATCAAGGCGGCGTTCGGTGGTGGCGGGCGCGGGCTGAAGGTCGCCCGGACCATGGAGGAGATCCCGGCACTGTTCGAGTCCGCCACCCGAGAGGCGGTTGCCGCGTTCGGCCGGGGCGAGTGCTTCGTCGAGCGGTACCTGGACCGGCCCCGGCACGTGGAGGCGCAGGTACTGGCCGACCAGCACGGCAACGTCATCGTCGTGGGCACCCGGGACTGCTCGCTGCAGCGCCGGCACCAGAAGCTGGTCGAGGAGGCACCCGCCCCGTTCCTCACCGACGAGCAGCGGCAGCAGATCCACACCTCCGCCAAGGCGATCTGCCGGGAGGCCGGTTACCACGGCGCCGGCACCGTCGAATACCTGGTCGGCGGCGACGGGACCATCAGCTTCCTCGAAGTGAACACCCGCCTGCAGGTCGAGCACCCGGTCACCGAGGAGACCGCCGGCATCGACCTGGTGCGTGAGCAGTTCCGGGTCGCGGACGGCGAGACGCTGCGATGGACCGAGGATCCGAAGCCGCGCGGGCACGCGATCGAGTTCCGGATCAATGGCGAGGACCCGGGACGCAACTTCCTTCCGGCCCCCGGCGTGGTGAGCGAGCTGCGGCTGCCCAGCGGCCCGGGGGTGCGGGTGGACACCGGCATCGAGTCCGGCAGCGTGGTCGGCGGCAACTTCGACTCGCTGCTGGCCAAGGTGATCGTGTACGGGCAGACCCGGCTCGAGGCGCTGGAGCGTGCCCGGCGCGTACTGGACGAGTTGGTCGTCGACGGGATGGCCACCGCGCTGCCGTTCCACCGGCTGGTCGTGCGCGACCCGGCCTTCACATCCGAGCCGTTCTCCGTGCACACCCGCTGGATCGAGACCGAGTGGGCCGGCGGCGTACCGCCGTTCGGAGCGGGGTCCACTGTGGACGAGCCCGAGCCCCGGCAGACGATCGTGGTGGAGGTCGGCGGGAAACGTCTGGAGGTTTCCCTGCCGGCATCCATGGGTACCACTGTGAAGGCCCCCGCCGTCGCCAAGCCTGCCCCCAGGCGCGGCGGGGGTCACAAGTCCGGTACCGCGGCGAGCGGCGACGCACTGACCTCTCCGATGCAGGGCACGATCGTGAAGATCGCGGTGTCGGACGGCGACACGGTCGCCGAGGGTGACCTGGTGGTCGTGCTGGAAGCGATGAAGATGGAACAGCCGCTGAACGCGCACAAGGCCGGCGTTGTCACCGGCCTTGCCGCGTCCGTCGGCGACGTCATCACCGCCGGCTCCGTCATCTGCGAGCTGAAGTAGCCAAGGGTCGCGCGTCGGGGACCGCGGAACCGCTCCGCAGCGCCCGGATCGCGTCGGCGACCGACATCGCCTCGGCGGCCGGAGATCCGGCGGGAGACGACGCCGCCGAGTCGGCCGAAGATCCGGCCGCAGGCGAATCGGCGGGAGACGAAGCCGCCGAAGACGATGCGGCCGAAGACGAAACGCCGGGTGACGAGCCCGCCAAGGACGAGGCGCCGATCGGCCGCGACCGCAGCGACACCTCTCCCGCTGCCGCCTCGCGCGCGCCGATGACGGCGACGTACGGCACCCGCCGCGCGTCCCGTACCCGGGCGCCCAGCGACCCGTCGAGCGCCAGGTTCACCCGCAACCCGGCCGCCGCGCAGTCGTCCGCGAACCGCCCGGCCGCCGCCACCTGGTCGGCGCCGACCGGCAGCACCGCCACCTGAACCGGCGCGTACCAGGCCGGAAAAGCGCCCGCGTGCACCTCGATCAGGTGGCCGAACAGCCGTTCCATGCTGCCCGCCAGGCTGCGGTGCACCATCACCGGCCGGACAGCCACACCCGATGAGTCCACATAGGACAGATCGAACCGGGCCGGCTGGTGGAAGTCGAGCTGGACGGTCGCCAGGGTCGACTCCCGGCCGGCCGGATCGACGATCTGCACGTCCACCTTCGGGCCGTAGAACGCCGCCTCACCCGGAGCGTCCACATAGGACATGTCGCCGAGCGCGTCGCGCAGTATCCGCTCGGCCAGCTCCCACTGCTCCGGCTCCCCGCCGTACTCGTGGCCCGGACCGCGCAGCGACAACCGGAACCGGGCCGGTACCACGCCGAGCGCTTGGTGCGCCTGGCGCATCATTGCCAGTACCTGAGCCACCTCCTCGCCGACCCGGTCGAGCGGAGCGAAGATGTGCGCGTCGTTCAAGGAGATGGCGCGTACTCGAGCCAGCCCGCCCACCACCCCGGAGCGCTCCGCGCGGTACATGCCACCCAACTCCGCCACGCGCAGCGGCAGGTCGCGGAACGAACGCTGGCGCGAGCGGTACACCAGCGCGTGGTGCGGGCACAGGCTGGGTCGCAGTACCAACTCCTCCCCCCCGTCGCGCATCGGCGGGAACATGTCGTCGGCGAAGTGGCCCCAGTGCCCGGAAATCTCGTACAGCTCACGCCGCCCCATCGGCGGCGAGTACACGTGCTGGTACCCGGCGGCCGCCTCCAGGCGTCGCAGGTACTCCTCGACGGCGTGCCGGGCGACCGCGCCGTCCGGCAGCCAGATCGGCAGGCCGGCGCCGATCAGCGGGTCGGACGCGAACAGCTCCAGCTCCCGGCCGAGTTTGCGGTGGTCAATCATCGTTCTCCTCCTGGTAATTCACCGGTTCGGCTCCAAACACCGGGCGGAGACACGAAAAAGGCCCCGGGCTCGGTGCCCGGGGCCTTCGACGTCTGGTGGTCAGCGCGAAGCTACGCCGGGACTCCCCGGCGTCGTCGTGCATACTGCCGCTCTGATCACGGCAGCAAGGCTAGCCGACGAAACGCTGTGCCGCCACCGGTTTACGGCTCGTGGTGCATCAGCTGGCGGGCCGCCTCGGTGATGGAGCCGGACACCGAGGGGTAGATGGTGACGATGTGCGCCAGCTGGTCCACGGTCAGGTGGTTGTCCATCGCCATCGACACCGGCAGGATCAGCTCGCTCGCCTTGGGTGCCACCACGACACCGCCGAGTACCCGACCGGACGCCGGGCTGCAGAACAGCTTCACGAACCCGTCCTGGATGCCGGTCATCTTCGCCCGGGCGTTGCCGTCCAGCGACAGCATCACCGACCGGGCCATCACCTCACCGCTGTCCACATCGGACTGTGACACGCCGACCGAGGCCAGCTCCGGATCGGTGAACACGTTGGCCGCGACCGACTTGAGCCGCAGCGGGGCGACCGCCTCGCCGAGCGCGTGCCACATCGCGATCCGGCCCTGCATCGCGGCCACGCTGGCCAGCGGAAGCAGGCCGGTGCAGTCTCCGGCGGCGTACACACCCGGCACGTTGGTTCGGGAGACCCCGTCCACGGTCAGGTAGCCGCCGGGCGCCACGTCCACGCCGTACTCGGCCAGGCCCAGGTCGCCGGTGTTCGGCACCGAACCGACCGCCATCAGAGCGTGCGACCCCTCGACCACCCGGCCGTCGGCCAGGGTCACCGCCACCCCGGACGCGGTCCGCTCCACCGAGGCGGCCCGCGAGTTGTTCAGGATGCTCATGCCCCGCGAGCGGAACACCCGCTCGATGGCCATCGCGGCGTCCGGGTCCTCGTGCGGCATGACCCGGTCCCGGCTGGAGACCAGCGTCACGTTCACCCCCATCGCCAGGTACGCCGAGGCGAACTCGGCGCCGGTCACGCCCGAGCCGATCACGACCAGGTGCTCCGGGAACTCGGGGAGGTCGTAGACCTGGCGCCAGGTGAGAATCCGTTCGCCGTCCGGCCGGGCGGTGGCCAGGATGCGGGGCGTCGCTCCGGTCGCGATCAGAACCGTGGACGCGTCGATCGCGTACGCACGGTCACCGTCGGAGGGAGTCACCTCGACGCGATGTGTGTGACCCAGCGTGTCAGCACCGAGCCGGGCAGTTCCTGAGACAAAAGTCACGCCCGCTTTGATCAATTTGGCGTGGATGTCTGCGCTCTGGGCCCTGGCCAGGCGTTTCACCCGGGAATGGACGGCCTCGGCGTCCACGCTGACGGCGGCCAGGCCCCCGGCGTTCACCCCGAACTCCTCGGTATCCCGGTACCCCGTGACCACGTCCGACGACGCGATGAACGTCTTCGACGGTACGCAGTCGGACAGCACACAGGCCCCGCCGGCACCCTCCGCCTCAATGACCGTGACCTCGGCATTCAGCTGCGCGGCGACCAGCGCCGCCTCGTACCCGGCCGGCCCACCGCCGATGATCACAATCCGCCCCACGACACCCTCCGCACTCGACACGCTCTGTTTATTCTCTCTCAGCCCGGCGGAGGACTATCGTCATCGCCGTGCGTCACTACGCCGCGTATGGCTCCAATCTCGACCCTGGCCGGATGCGGGCCTACTGCCCACATTCGCCGATGATCGGCACCGGCTGGCTGGAAGGCTGGCGGCTGACCTTTGCCGGCGAGGAGGATCTCGGCTGGGAGGGTGCGGTCACCACGATCGTCGAGTCTCCCGGCGACCGGGTCTTCGTCGCGCTCTACGACGTGCATCCCTGGGACGCCGCTCAGCTCGACGAAGTCGAGGGTGTCACCTCCGGGATGTACCGCAAGCTGCACCTGCGGGTGGCCACCCTGGACGGCGACGTGACCGCCTGGGTATATGTGTTCAGCGGCTACGAGGGCGGCCTACCCACCGCGTGGTATCTCGCCGAGATCGCGGCCGCGGCGGAGAAGGCCGGAGCCCCGGCCGACTACCTCACCGAGCTGCGCGGCCGACCGACCCGCACCGCCCAAACCTGAGGCCGAGCCCGGAGGCCGGCACCCGTCAGCTGGCCGACGGGTACTCGCCGGTCTGCATTCGCAGCTCCCGTACCGCCTCGTCGAGCAGCGACACCAGCTCGATGCGCTCGGATGCCTCGAGGACGCGGTACGCCGCGCCGGTGATCCGGTCGGTGATCGCGTCGGCCCACACCCGGCGGCGTACCAGTGGCTCGAACGGCGGAAACGGTGGCTGCCACCCGTACGCGATCGCCCCCGCCGCCCCCTCCGGACCGGCCAGCAACGCCTCCAGCGGAGTCAGCCCGGCCGACCGGACGGCCAGCAACTGTGCCGCGATCCGGTGCTCGCGCAGCAGCCGGATGAGCACCGCGGCTCGGGCGCCCGGCTCGGCGTCCGGTACCGGCATCGCCCGCCACGCGGCGAACAGCGGAAGCCCGGCCGGGTCGGCGGCCAGCACCACCCGCTCGGCGACGGCGATCAGCCGCTCGATCCCGGCGAAGCCGGTCAGCCGCTCGCGACCCCACCGGCAGCACTCGGCGAGGTAATGCCCGGCGATCTCGGGCGGCGGCGCGACCTTCCGGGCCGACTCCCACCCCTCGCGGGCGGCGTCCGGCGCGATGAAGCCGAGCGCCGCCGACAGCGTCTCCGGGCCCACGTCGCCCAGCGCACCGCCCCACCCGGTCACGTAGAACGCCCAGCCGGTCAGCCCGAGCTGGCGGGCCCGGCGCAGCGTCTTGGGACACTCGGCGAACGCGCCGCCCAACTCCTGCACCGCCGGCCGAGCCGCCGCGGCAGCCTGCTCAGGGGTCACGCGTCGTATTGTGCCGCCTGACCGGGCCGGGGTCACCGCCCAGCCCGGTGCGCCTCTCGACGGGTGCCGCCCGGCCGAGCCGGCGTCACCGCCCAACCCGGGTGCGCGTCCCGCTGCTCGGCGAATCAGCCGGAAGTACCGCGCGGCTGAGCCGGCGTCACCGCCCAGCCCGGTGCGCGTCCCGTTCCGCCGCCCGGCGGGTCAGCCGCGCTTCCCGCAGCGCGGTCTGGGCGGCGACCTGCGCCTGGCGCAGCCGGTCCAGCTCGGTGGATATCTCGTCCAACGCGCGGGCCGCGTCCCGCTCTGCCGCGATCGCGTCGCGCAGCGCCGCCTCGGCGGCCTCGATTCGCGCGGTACGGGCAGCCCTCGCCTCCTCCCGTTCCCGCTGGCGCTGCGCCGCCTCCTCCCGTTCCCGCTGGCGCTGCGCCGCCTCTTCCCGCTGGCGCTGCACCGCCCCCTGCTCGCGGCGGCCGGTCGCGTCGACAGCCTCGCGCTGTCCGCGGCGCTTGGTCCCGGCCTGTTGCTCTGTGGCTGGGCGCTCTGTGGCGGCGCGGCCGGTCGGGGTGCGGCCCGTCCCGGCGCGCTCGGCCGGAGGTCGACCGGCGTCGCCAGCCCTGCCGCTTCGCCGGGCCTCCTCGGCCGGAGCACCTCGCCGGTCCCGCCCGGCCGGCCGGGTCCTCCCGGCGCCGCCTTCGACGACCCGCAGCTCCGGTCGCAGCGGCTCGCCGAACCCCGCGTACCCGGTGGCCTTCGTCAGCCGGCCGGCGCGGACCGCGTCCGCCACGTTCTCATCCGCGATCGCCGCGGCCAGCGTCGCCTCCACCTCGGCCAGCGGCAGCGGATCCCGCGGCCCGCGGCCGGCATCGGTGGCCAGCCGCCTCGCCTGCGCGACCAGCCCGGCGATCGCCTCCCGGCGCCGCGACGACAGCTCGCGCATCCGCTCGCCGCTCAACTGGTGCTGCGCCTCGCGCAACTGGGTACCCAGGTCGAGCAGCTCACCGACCTGCTCCGGGCGGTGCAGCGCGACCAGGTTCACCAGCCACGCGGCGACGGTCGGCCGGCGCAGTGCGCCGATCCGCGCGGCCAGCGCGCGGTCACCGTCCGCCCGCGCCTGTGCGACCGCCTCGTCGCGCGCCGCGATGAACCGCTCCGGCGGCAGCGAGTAGAGGTCCTGCTCAAGCGTCAACGGTCTCGCCGGGAACCAGCCGGCTGTAATCGGCGCCGGAGAACTGGCCCATCAGCCGGTCGAGCAGGCCCAGTCCGTTGTCGTTGGCCAGGCTGTCGTGCAGCGCGTACGCCCGCCGGGGAGCCACCGCCCGGACGAAGTCGATCGCCTCGGAAACCTTGAGCCAGGGCGCCGAGATCGGCACGAAGAGCGTGTCGATCTCCACGTCCGGCGGCACGTCGAACGAGTCGCCCGGGTGGTAAACCGAACCCTCGACCAGGAAGCCCAGGTTGGGTACCACGGGCACGTCCTGGTGGATCACCGCGTGCCAGCCGCCGTACACCTGGACGTCGAAGCCGGCCGCCTGGAACCTGTCGCCGGCGTTGACCGTCTGCACGACCCCGTTGAGCGCACCGAGCTTCGCGGCCACCTCGGAATGGGCGTACACCTGCGCGAGCGGTCGCTTGTCCAGCGCGTCGGCGAGCTTGTCCACGTCCAGGTGGTCGGCGTGCTCATGGGTGATCAGTACCGCGTCGACCCCGTCCAGGGAGGCGCGTTCGGAGAACCCACCGGGGTCGATGACCAGCACCGCATCGTCGCGCACCAGCCGGACGCAGGAGTGGGAGAACTTGGTCAGTCGCATGTCCGCCAGTCTGCCGGAACAGGCGCGGCGACGTCAGGATTGACGCCGCCGCGATCGCCCGGCCGAACTGGGCCGGACCGGACGGCTACAGCGCGGGTGCGGCCAGCGCGCCGAGTGCCGTGTGGACCATGACCCGTACCCCGTTGCCGATGGCGCGCTCGTCCACGTCGAAGCCCGCCTGGTGGATGTCGCCCAGGACCTCGGCACCCGGTACGCCGACGCCGAGGCGCATCATCGCGCCCGGCACCTGTTCCAGGTAGAACGCGAAGTCCTCGCCACCCATGCTGATCTCGGCCTCGACGACCCGCTCGGCGCCCAGCGCCGCGCCGGCCGCACTGGCTACCACCGCCGCGGCGTGCCGGTCGTTGATCACCGGCGGTACGCCCCGGTGGTAGACCACCTCGGCCTGCGCCCCGGTGCCGGTCACCACGTCGTCGATCAGTTTCGAGATCAGCCCGGGCACCTCGTGCCAGGCGTCCCGGTTCAGTACCCGGACCGTGGCCCTGGCCCGGCCGACGCTCGGGATCGCGTTGGCCGCCTCGCCGGCGTGCACCGCACCGAACACCATGGACACCCCGGCCCGCGGGTCGACCCGCCGGTCCAGCAGTGCTGGCACGTCGACGACCACCCGGCTCAACGCGTGCACCAGGTCGGAGGTCAGGTGCGGGCGGGCGGTGTGGCCACCGGGGCCGCGCAGGGTGATGTCGACCATGTCGGCGGCGGCCGTCATCGGGCCGGACCGGATGCCCAGCAGGCCGACCGGCAGCTGCGGAGCGCAGTGCAGCGCGAAGATGGCGCTGACGTCCTTGAGCCCACCGGCCGCGATCACCTCCGGCGCACCGGACGGGATGACCTCCTCCGACGGCTGGAACAGCAGCCGTACCCGGCCCGGAAGCTCACCGCGCTCGGCCAGCTGAGCGAGCATCAGACCGGTACCGAGCAGGACGGTCGTGTGCACGTCGTGCCCGCACGCGTGGCAGGCCCCGTCGACCGTCGACCGGTACGGCACGTCCTTGATGTCCTGCAACGGCAGCGCGTCCAGGTCGGCGCGCAGCGCGATCACCCGGTCGCTCTCACCACTGCCCGGGATGTCGCAGATGACCCCGTTGCCCTTCGGCAGTACCCGGGGCGACAGGCCGGCCACCTCAAGCTCGCGGGCCACCAGCGCGGTGGTCTCGAACTCCTGTCCGGACAGCTCGGGGTGCGCGTGCAGGTGCCGGCGCACTCCGACGAGTTCGGCACCGCGGGAGGCGAGCCAACGATCGAGGTGGCCCGGCAACGGATCGACACCGGTCAGCGCGTCGGTCCGGGACGGCGAGCCGGCTCGGACCGACGGGCGGCCCTTGGCGCGCCCCTCAGGAGATGTGCTCTTCGGCAAGGTCAACGCACTAGTCACAGTCTCTGGTTGCTCTCGCTCGGAGGGCGGGGGCAGCGAGTCGCTCGGCATAGCGGCCAGTTCGGGCCTCTTGCCACGAGTCGGCACCTCCGTTGACAACTTGGTCAGCCTAGACCCAGCATGGTGACGCTGCGCAATCTCATTCCCGTGGCGGCCAGGTTGCGGTGCGTCACGAATTGCCTGGTAGAGCCGTTTCGGAGCCGGCAAATCCCGTCCCGAGCCCCCGTTGAACGCGGTCATCCGGCCTCAACCTCCTACAACGGGTAACGGTCCCGTTAGGAAACGCCCCGAAGCCCGTTTCTGGTTGCATGCATGAAACGGTCGTCACACCCGAAGAAGGTTCGCGTTCTGTCCGGGGTCAACGCCCGGAGCAGTAGAGACTCGGGAACGTCAGCGTTCAGAAACGCTCGGTTGGCTGGTACCGACCCCAGACGTCGCGCAGCGCGCCGCAGGTCTCACCGACCGTCGCACGCAGCCGGAGCGCCTCCTTCAACGGATACAACACGTTTCCCGTACCCGATGCGGCATCCCGCAAACCGGCCAGCGCGCGCTCGACAGCGTCGCCGTCCCGGTCGGCGCGGAGCGCAGCCAGCCGGGCCGTCTGCTCGGCCTCGATCGCCGGGTCGACGCGCAGCGGCTGGTACGGCTCCTCCTGGTCCAGCACGAACCGGTTGACCCCGACCACCACCCGCTCGGCCGAGTCGATCTCCTGCGCGATCCGGTACGCCGACGCCTCGATCTCCCGCTTCTGGAACCCGGCCTCGATCGCGTCGACCCCCGAGCCGTGCTCGAACACCCGGCCCATCAGCTCGTCGACTGCCGTCGCGATCTCGTCGGTCATCGCCTCGACCACGTACGAGCCGGCGAACGGGTCGACCGTCGCGGTCAGGTCGGTCTCGTACGCGAGCACCTGCTGGGTACGCAGCGCCAGCCGGGCCGCCTTCTCGGTGGGCAGCGCGATGGCCTCGTCGTAGGAGTTCGTGTGCAGCGACTGGGTGCCACCGAGCACCGCGCCGAGGCCCTGCACCGCGACCCGGACCAGGTTGACCTCCGGCTGCTGCGCGGTCAGCTGCACCCCGGCGGTCTGCGTGTGGAACCGCAGCATCCACGACTTGGGGTCGCGCGCGCCGAACTCCTCGCGCATGATCCGGGCCCAGATCCGCCGGGCCGCCCGGAACTTGGCGACCTCCTCCAGCAGCGTGGTGCGGGCGACGAAGAAGAACGACAGCCGGGGCGCGAAGTCGTCCACGGCCAGCCCGGCGGCCAGCGCGGCACGGACGTACTCGACCCCGTTGGCCAGGGTGAACGCCACCTCCTGCGCGGGCGTCGCGCCCGCCTCGGCCATGTGGTACCCGGAGATCGAGATGGTGTTCCACCTCGGGATCTCCTTGCGGCAGTAGGCGAACGTGTCGGCGACCAGGCGCAGCGAGGGCTTGGGCGGGAAGATGTACGTGCCGCGGGCGATGTACTCCTTGAGCACGTCGTTCTGGATCGTGCCGCTCAGCTGGTCGCCGGACACTCCCTGCTCCTCGGCGACCAACTGGTAGAGCAGCAGCAGCACGGACGCCGGAGCGTTGATGGTCATCGACGTGGACACCTTGTCCAGCGGGATCTCGTGGAACAGCCGGCGCATGTCGTCGATCGAGTCGATGGCGACGCCGACCTTGCCGACCTCTCCGTTGGCGACCGGGTCGTCCGAGTCGTAGCCCATCTGGGTCGGCAGGTCGAAGGCCACCGACAGGCCCATCGTGCCGGCGGCCAAAAGCTGGTGGTACCGCGCGTTGGACTCGGCCGCCGTGCCGAAGCCGGCGTACTGTCGCATGGTCCACGGGCGCTGGGTGTACATCGTCGGGTACACGCCGCGCGTGTACGGGTAGCTCCCGGGCTCTCCGATCCGGTCCGCCGAATCCTCGGAGAGATCGGCGGGGCCGTACACGGCTTTCACGGGAAAGCCCGATTCGCTCCGACGCTGCGTCATACCGGGATCGTAGGGTCAGTAACGTAAGTGGATACACCGAACAAGGTTGAGATTGTGCACACGATCGCGACCATGAGTAAGTTGGTGGCTACATGCCGTGGGATTTGTCCGATCCGTGGACCCGTGACTTTCCCTGCGGCTGTTGACCACGCAAGATAGGTAGGTTGCTCGAAGCACCTCCCGCTCGACCAGATTCTGAAGTCCCCAGCGACGGTTGAAGGCCAGTGACAACCCAGACCTCGACGTGGCACGGCGAACCTCTTCCTCCGCCCTCCTCTGCGCGGGCAGTTCCCGGGACCGTGATCGGCAGCCGCTATCAACTGCGGGTGGCCATCGGCAACGGGGGCATGGGCACCGTGTGGCAGGCGGCCGATACGATCCTGCGCCGCGATGTCGCGGTGAAGGAGGTCCTGCTGCCGCCAGGCATGGCGGCGTCGGACCGCAACGCGATGTATGAGCGGACGCTGCGCGAGGCGCGCGCCGCGGCGGCGCTGTCGCACCCCAGCGTGGTGCAGGTCTATGACGTGGTCACCGAGGCCGGCCGGCCATGGATCGTGATGGAGCTGCTGCACGCCCGCAGCCTCGCCGACATGATCATTTCCGACGGGCCGCTCGCTCCCCGTGCCGTCGCGAAGATCGGCATCGCGCTGCTCGGCGCACTGGAGGTCGCGCACGGCGCCGGCGTGCTCCACCGGGACGTCAAGCCCGCCAACGTCCTCATCTGCACCGACGGCCGCTGCGTGCTCACCGACTTCGGGGTGGCCCGCATGCCGTCGGAGAGCAACCTGACCACCCCCGGGATGGTGCTCGGGTCGCCGCACTTCATCTCTCCCGAACGGGCGGTCGGCGGCGCCTTCGGGCCACCCAGCGACCTGTTCTCGCTGGGTGTGTCGCTGTTCACCGCGGTCGAGGGCCGCCCGCCGTTCGACAAGGGCGACCCGTTCGACACGATGCGCGCCGTGGTCGAGGAGCCGCCCGTGGCGCCGGTCCGGGCCGGCCTGCTCGCTCCCGTGCTGTACGGGCTGCTGGAGAAGGATCCCGCGCGGCGCTGGGACGTCCGCGCCGCCCGGCAGGCCCTGCGCGACCTGCTGGCCGGGCCGCTGGCCAACAACGCCGTTCAGCACGTCACGGACCCCTACACGGTGGTCCCTGTCGCCCAGCCGCCCCGTCCGGTGTACCAGAGCGACCGGGCCGCCCAGCACGGGCAGATCGGCGGCCGGGCCATGCTGGCTCCGGGCGAGCTGCCGACCGACCGGGCCGCCGGGCAGGGCCAGCACGGCCAGCCGCCTCAGCACGGCCAGCCATCCCAGCACGGCCAGCCATCCCAGCACGGCCAGCCATCCCAGCACGGCCAGCCGGCCCAGTTCGGCCAGATCGGCGGCCGCGCCATGCTCGCCCCGGGCGAGCTGCCGACCGACCGGATCGACCCGCCGATCGGCCACGGTGGCGCGACCGGACTGATGGAGCGCACCAACGCGGGCTTCCCGCCGGTGCCGGGCCAGCCGCCGTACGGCGCCGTGCACGGCAGGTCGCGCAACGGCGGCATGCTCTCGGACATCGTCAGCGGCACCCGGCAGGGCGCGAGCGGCCTGCTCCGCAAGTTCCGGACCCTGCCGAAGGCGGCCCAGGTGGGCATCGCCGGCGGGGTGGCGGTCGTCCTCGTGCTGGGCATCGTCGGCCTGGCCGGCGGCTTCGGCGGCGGCTCGTCCTCGCCGAATGCCGGCCCGACCACGAACGCCTCGCCGGCCGGCCCGGTGTTCGCGACCACCGCATACCAGGATTCGCGGAAGTTCTCGCTGGACGTGCCGACCGGCTGGACGAAGTCCGGCAACACATACTTCGACTTCACCGACCCGAAGGACTCGCAGCGGCGGCTGCGGGTCAACGTCGAGCCGGCCGGCCGGAGCAACGCCGACTACATGGCCGCGGTCGAGCGGGCGCTCAAGGACCCGAAGAAGTGCCCGGCGCCGTACAAGCGGGTGTCGCTGTCCACCGACGTCCAGCTCGACGGGCACCCCGCCGCCGAACTGGAGTACACCTGCGGCTCCGGTTCCGACGAGCGCCACGGCATCTGGCGGGCGACGGTGATCGACAGGCAAGCGTACGAGTTCTACCTGTCGGTCGAGGACAGCCGGTTCACCGAGAGCAAGCCGATCTACGACCAGGCCGTCAAGTCATACAAGCTCAACCTCGCCAACTGACCGGCGCGGCGTGCTATCAACGTGGCATGACGATCACCGACCCCGCCGTCCCTGACGGGCTGCTCGCGCGTGCCACCCAGTGGCAGGCCGACGACCCGGACCGCACCGACCAGGCCGAGCTTCAGCGGGTACTGGACGGGCTGCCGGGGACCGGTGCCGAACTCGCCGACCGGTTCGCCGGGTCGCTGGCGTTCGGCACCGCCGGGCTGCGGGGGCCGCTGCGCGCCGGCCCGAACGGCATGAACCTGGCGGTCGTCCGGGGCGCGGCGGCCGGGCTGGTCGGCTGGCTCGCCGAGCGGGGCGGCGACGGGCCGCTGGTGATCGGGTACGACGCCCGTCACCGGTCGCGCGAGTTCGCCGAGGAGACCGCCCGAGTGGCCACCGGTGCCGGCCGGGCCGCGCTGCTGCTGCCGCGACCGCTGCCCACCCCGATCCTGGCGTACGCGGTGCGCCGGCTCGGCGCGGTGGCCGGGGTCATGGTCACCGCCAGCCACAACCCGCCCCGGGACAACGGCTACAAGGTGTACCTCGGCGAGGGGCTGGGCGGCGCCACCGGGGCGGGGGCGCAGATCGTGCCGCCGGCGGACGCCGGGATCGAGGCCGCGATCCGGGCCGTCGGGCCGCTGAAGGCGGTACCGCTCGGGCCGCCCGGCACTGTCGTGGACGAGGACATCGTGAAGTCCTACCTGGACAGCGTGGCCGGGGTCGTGGCCCCGGACGGGCCGCGCGACCTCACCGTCGCGTACACCCCGCTGCACGGCGTCGGCGGTGCGGTGGTGCTCGCCGCGCTCCCCGCCGCCGGATTCGCCCGACCGTCCATTGTGGACGTTCAGGCCGAGCCGGACCCCGAGTTTCCCACGGTGTCCTTCCCCAACCCGGAAGAGCCGGGCGCCATCGACCGGGCCATCGCGCTCGCCTCGTCGACCGGCGCCGACCTGGCCATCGCGAACGATCCGGACGCCGACCGGTGCGCGGTCGCGGTACCGGACCGGGACGGCTGGCGGATGCTGCGCGGCGACGAGGTCGGCGTACTGCTCGCCGACCACCTGATGCGCCGGGGGGTACGCGGGCTCTACGCCACCACCATCGTGTCCTCGTCGTTGCTGGGTGCGATCTGCCGGCAACGGGGCCTGCCCTACGCCGAGACGCTCACCGGATTCAAGTGGATCGTCCGGGCCACCACCGGTTCGGCCGAGGACGAGTTGGTCTACGGGTACGAGGAGGCGCTCGGCTACTGCGTCGCACCCGAGCTGGTCCGGGACAAGGACGGGATCTCCGCCGCTCTGCTGATGTGTGAGCTGGCGGCCGGGCTCAGGGCCGCCGGGCGCACGCTGGTCGACCGGCTGGACGAGATCGCCACCGAATTCGGCGTGTACGCGACCGATCAGCTCTCGGTACGGGTCGAGGACCTGACCGAGATCGGCCGGGCGATGGACCGGATCCGGGCGCAGTCCCCGGCCACGCTGCTCGGCGAGCCGGTCGCCTCGGTCGAGGATCTGCTCCCGGAAAACGACGTGATCACGATCCGGACCCGGTCGGCCCGGGTGGTCGTCCGCCCGTCGGGTACCGAGCCGAAGCTCAAGGCGTACCTCGAAGTGATCGAGCCGGTGACCGGCGACGTGGCGCAGGCGCGGCAGCGGGCCGCGGCCGGCCTGGCCGCGCTCCGCGCCGAGACGGCCGCCGCCCTCGGCGTGTGACCGGGGCGTGTGACCGGAATGTGTGACCGAGCTCGCCTCAGCTGAACCGCGGCATCCCGCCGAACTGGCGGTCGCCCGCGTCGCCGAGGCCGGGCACGATGAACATCTTGTCGTTGAGGTGCTCGTCGATCGACGCGGTGACCAACCGGAGCGGCAGGTCCGAGGCAGCCAGCCGGTCGACGCCCTCGGGGGCGGCGAGGACGCAGATCACCGTGATGTCGACGCAGCCCCGGTCGGCCAGCAACTGGCAGCAGTGCAGCAACGATCCGCCGGTGGCCAGCATCGGGTCGAGCACCAGCACGGGCAGGCCGGTCAGATCGGTCGGCAGCGACTCGAGGTACGCCCGCGGGGCGAAGGTCTTCTCGTCCCGGGCCAGCCCGACGAAGCCCATCGAGGACTCGGGCAGCAGGGCCAGCGCCGCGTCCGCCATCCCGAGGCCGGCGCGCAGCACCGGGACCAGCAGCGGCGGGTTGGCCAGCCGGGCGCCCCGAGCCTCGGCGACGGGCGTCTGGACCGGGTACTGGTGCACGGGGAGCGGACGCGTTGCCTCGTAAACGAGCATCGTGGTCAACTCATGCAGTGCCGCCCGGAATGCGGCTGAATCAGTGTGCGCGTCCCGCATAGCGGTGAGCCGGGTTGCGGCCAGCGGGTGATCGACAACGTGTACGTCCACGGAGGACATGGTAGCCAAGATCACTGTCGGCACCTCCGCGTACTGTTGTGGCATGACGGCAACGGCAACGCGGCCCGCCGGTTCGGGCGCCGGGGACCTCTCCGAGGTGGCCCGGTCGGAGGCCGCCCTGCGCACCTTCCTGCACGGCCTCCCCGGCGTCGACGAGGTCGGCGCGCAGGCCCGGGCGGCCATGCTGGGCACCCGCTCGATCAAGACCTCCTCGAAGGCGTGGGCGATCGACCAGGCGATCGGGATGATCGACCTCACCACGCTGGAGGGCGCGGACACCCCGGGCAAGGTCCGGGCCCTGTCCACCAAGGCGCTGCGCCCCGACTCCGAGGACCCGTCCTGCCCACCGGTCGCCGCGGTCTGCGTCTACCCGGCGATGGTCCCGGTCGCCGCGCCGATCCTCGACGGCACCGGCGTGCACCTGGCGAGCGTGGCCACCGCGTTCCCGTCGGGGCAGGCGCCGCTGCCGGTCAAGTTGGAGGACACCAGGGCGGCGGTGGCCGCCGGCGCCGACGAGATCGACATGGTGATCAACCGAGGTGCGTTCCTGTCCGGCCGCTACCGCGAGGTCTTCGACGAGATCGCCGCGGTCAAGGAGACGGCCGGCCCGGCTCACCTCAAGGTCATCCTGGAGACCGGCGAGCTGGCCACGTACGACAACGTCCGGCGCGCCTCCTGGCTGGCCATGCTGGCCGGTGCCGACTTCATCAAGACCTCCACCGGCAAGGTCGCGCCGGCCGCGACCCTGCCGGTCACGCTCGTGATGCTCGAAGCCGTGCGCGACTTCCGGGTCGCGACCGGCCGGCAGGTGGGCGTCAAGCCGGCGGGCGGCATCCGCACCAGCAAAGACGCGATCAAATACCTGGTCCTGGTCAACGAGACCGCCGGCGAGGACTGGCTGCACCCGGACTTCTTCCGGCTGGGCGCCTCCAGCCTGCTCAACGACCTGCTGATGCAGCGCACGAAGCTCAAGACCGGCCGCTACGAGGGCCCGGACTACTTCACCCTGGACTGAGCCGGGGCCGCCAGCGGGCGCCGCCGGGCGGCGTACGAGGTCAGCCAGTCGGGTGGGAAGGAAGATGGCCGCCAGCGGCCGGATGGGAAGAACAGATGGCTTTCGAATACGCTCCCGCGCCGGAGTCCCCGGCCATCGTGAACATCCGCCCGTCCTACGGGCTGTTCATCAACGGGGAGTTCGTCGACCCGAAGGACGGCGAGCGGTTCAAGACGGTCAACCCGGCCAACGAAGAGGTGCTCGCCGAGGTCGCCTCGGCCGGGCCGTCCGACGTGGACACCGCGGTGGCCGCCGCCCGGGCCGCGTACGACACGGTCTGGCGCCGGCTGCCCGGCCGGGAGCGGGCCAAATACCTGTTCCGGATCGCCCGGATCATCCAGGAGCGGGCGCGTGAGCTGGCGGTGCTGGAGTCGATCGACAACGGCAAGCCCATCCGGGAGTCCCGCGACGTGGACGTGCCGCTGGTCGCGGCGCACTTCTTCTACTACGCCGGCTGGGCCGACAAGCTGCCGTACGCCGGCCTCGGCCCCGACCCGCGCCCGCTCGGCGTCGCCGGCCAGGTCATCCCGTGGAACTTCCCGCTGCTGATGCTGGCCTGGAAGATCGCTCCGGCGCTGGCCGCCGGCAACACGGTCGTACTCAAGCCGGCCGAGACCACGCCGCTGAGCGCGCTGCTGTTCGCGGAGATCTGCCAGCAGGCCGACCTGCCGCCGGGCGTGGTGAACATCGTCACCGGCGCCGGCGACACCGGCCGCCTGCTGGTCGAGCACGACGGAGTCGACAAGGTCGCCTTCACCGGCTCGACCGAGGTCGGCCGGCTGATCGCGAAGTCGGTGGCCGGCACGCGCAAGCGGCTGACCCTGGAGCTGGGCGGCAAGGCGGCCAACATCGTGTTCGACGACGCCCCGATCGACCAGGCCGTCGAGGGCATCGTGAACGGGATCTTCTTCAACCAGGGGCACGTCTGCTGCGCGGGCTCCCGGTTGCTGGTCCAGGAGTCGGTCGCCGAGGAGTTGCTCGACGCGCTCAAGCGACGGATGGCGCAGCTGCGGGTGGGCGATCCGCTGGACAAGAACACCGACGTCGGCGCGATCAACTCGGCGGCGCAGCTCGAGAAGATCCGCTCGCTCTCGGAGATCGGCGAGAGCGAAGGCGCGCAGCGCTGGTCGCCGCCGTGCGAGCTGCCGGAACGCGGGTTCTGGTTCGCCCCCACCATCTTCACCGGCGTCTCTCAGGCCCACCGGATCGCCCGGGAGGAGATCTTCGGCCCGGTGCTGTCGGTACTGACGTTCCGCACTCCGGCCGAGGCCGTGGAGAAGGCGAACAACACGCCGTACGGACTGTCCGCCGGGATCTGGAGCGAGAAGGGTTCTCGCATTCTCGCCGTCGCCGACCGGCTTCGGGCCGGGGTGGTGTGGGCGAACACGTTCAACAAGTTCGACCCGACCTCGCCGTTCGGCGGGTACAAGGAATCCGGGTACGGTCGCGAGGGCGGCCGGCACGGGCTGGAGGCTTACCTTGCCCACTGAGTCAACCTCCGTCAGCGGCTCGGGCCGGCTCGCGGTCCGCAAGACGTACAAGCTGTTCATCGGCGGGGCCTTCCCGCGCAGCGAGTCCGGGAGGTCCTACGCGGTGACATCCTCCGGCGGCGACTTCCTGGCCAACGCGGCGCTCGCCTCCCGCAAGGACGCCCGCGACGCGGTCCGGGCGGCACGCGGCGCGTTCGGCAAGTGGTCGGCGGCCACCGCATACAACCGGGGCCAGATCCTGTACCGCGTCGCCGAGATGCTGGAGGGCCGGCGAGCCCAGTTCATCGACGAGGTCTCCTTGTCCGAAGGCGGGGACGCGGCGTCCACTGTGGACGCCGCGATCGATCTCTGGGTGTGGTATGCGGGCTGGTCCGACAAGATCACCCAAGTGTACGGCAACGCCAACCCGGTCGCGGGCCCGTTCTTCAACCTGTCCTCGCCGGAGCCGACCGGTGTGGTCGGCCTCGTCGCGCCGCAGGAGTCCCCGCTGCTCGGCCTGGTGGCGACGCTGGCCCCGATCATCGTGACCGGCAACACCGCGGTGGTCCTGGCGGCCGAGGATCGCCCGCTGCCCGCGATCACGCTGGCCGAGGTACTGGCCACCTCCGACCTGCCCGGCGGCGTGGTCAACCTGCTCACCGGCCGGGTCGCCGAGACCGCGCCCTGGCTGGCCTCGCACATGGACGTCAACGGGCTCGACCTGGCCGGCGTCACCGACCCGGCACTCGCGGCCGACCTGGAGGCTGCCGCCGCCGACAACCTCAAGCGGGTCGTGAGGCCGGGAGCCACCCCGGTCGACTGGCACGCGGACCCGGGCGTCGGCCGGATGACCCCGTTCCTGGAGACCAAGACCGTCTGGCACCCGAAGGGCGTCTGAGTCCCTGTCCTGTCGACCGTTCGCCGGCCTGCGGTGGAGGGCCCGCGACCAGCGGCTGGGCGGCGCGTAGCCTGGAGCGCTGGACCGGGCATCGGGCGGTGAGGTTTAGCCGCTAGGGTGTGGTCGGATTCACCCAAATCTTGACGACGGAGGTCGCCGTGGCCGCCCAGCGTGACGCCGAAAAGCAGGCGGACCTTGAGGAAGATCGCGAGGTCGACCGACCGCAGCTGTGGTCCAACGTCCGCATCGATCCAGTAGAGATCGCGCTGCCCAAGGGCGTCGGTTACACGTTGCGCGCGTACCGGCCGGCCGCCGACATCACCCCGACGGACGTGTCCGGACGGGAGACGGACGAGTTCCCCGACCGGCAATACTCCATCGCCAACCAGGACGAGGAGTTCGACTTCGGCGACGCCTTCGACGACGAGTCGACCGCCGCCCGCCGGGACGGCGAAGACGACGACATCGAGGACGAGGCCGACGACGCTGAGGACAGCGACGACGAGCGCGACCTCGATGAAGACGAAGACGACGACCTCGACGAGGACGACGACGAGGACGACGAAGAAGAAGAGGACGAAGACGAGGAGGAGGCCGCAGCGGCCAAGGCCGGCCCCGACGAAGTGCCGGTGTTCCTCGGTCACAACGGTCAGCTCTTCCTCTTCCAGACCCCCGAGGGCCTGGCCGACTTCATCCGTTCGGGTGACGAACACGACATGAGCCAGTTGGACACCTGGTCGGAACTGGCCGAGGCGGTCACCGCGGAGGATGTGGTCGCGCTCCCCGAGGACTCGTACGAGTTGGACCTGGTCGTCAAGAATCTGCGGGGCGGCCGGGACGCGTGGGATGCGGACCTCATCATCCAGGCCGGTGAATTGGCCCGTGACCTGGCATTCGCGCTCAAGATCAACCCGGTCATCATGGCCCTGGCACCGGGTTCGCCGCTGGACGACCTCGACGAAGCCCTCCGTGCCACCACCACCGGTGGATTCAGCGGTTTCCTGGCCAGAAGGCGGATGAAGAAAATCGGGACAGAAGCCGCGCCGCTAGGCTGGCGAACGATAATCGGCAAGATCTCTGGTGTCGTGGACTGGCGCGACTGACCTCGACCAGGGAGCATCAGTCTGGCAACACGACCAGTCCGGGAGGAGGACGACGCCGTGGCGCTCGTGCGGGTGTATTGCGGTCTTGCTTCGACACCGCCGGCGGCGACGCAGGATTCGGCAGACGCGCTGTTGACCGTTGCTGTGGTCGACGACGCGGGCCGACTGCTCGACGTCTGCGAGGTCAGAGACGACCCGACGGGCTACGCCGAGCTCGGCGCACTTCTCGCGGAGCGATCGGGCGGCACCGCTGGGCTGGCCGTAGCCGCTGACAGCGACGAGCACCAGGTGACGCTGCTGCTCGCCGCGGCGGGACGCCCGTTGGCCATCTCCGACGAGGAGTCGCTGGACGACTACGCCAACCGGTTCGGCGACGACGACTCCACCGATGAGCTGGAAGCGCCGGTGAGCGAGCGCCGCGCGGTCGGGCTCGCCCGCGCCCTCCAGGCCGGTGCGCTGGTCGCCGGCACGGTGTCCGCGCCACGTGAACTCATCGCGCTCAAGCCGATATTGTCCGCTCACGCCGCGTTGACCTCCGGGCGTCAGGGCGCCGCGGTCGCGCTGCGCGAGGTGCTGCGTGAGCTCTACCCGGCGGCACTGCGCGCCTACCCCGACCCCGCCGAGCCCATCCCGCTGGCCATCCTGGACGCGCTGCCGGAGCCCGGTCTGCTCGGCGCCGGCGCGGCCAACCGTGGCCGAGACGCGCAGGTCGCCGCGCAGCTGTCCAGCTCCGGCCTCGCCGACGAGACCGCGATCAGTGACTCGATCACCGCTCTGCGGGTCGCGATCGCGGAGACTCCCCGGCGGGCGGGCATCGGCAAGACACTCACCACGGCCGTCGCCGAGACCATCCGCCAGTCCGTCGCCGCGGTGCGCGCCTGCGACACCGGGATCGCGGCCCTGGTCGGCCTGCTCACCGAGAAGGCCGCTCCGATCACCGGCGGGCTTCCGGCTCGCTCGGCGTCCCCGTCCACGCCGTTGCGGGCGGTCCGGGAGAGCAGCTCCGAGCTTCCCCGGGTGCAGCGTCGGGGCCGCAGCCAGCAGCCCGCGCCGGTGTCGGTCGACGCGGTGACGGTCGATCCGCTGCGCGTCGGCAGCGGGGCCCGCCCCGCGGTGACCCGCAGCACGATCCCGCGCCGTGAGGATTTCGCGGCGTCGCCCGCGGCCCACGCCGCGCCTCCGTCGCCGTCGCACACGCCACCGTCACACGCGGCGCCGACGCCGACCCCGCAGCCCCGCGGTGGCCAGTCGCGCACGCCGTCGCCGATGGCGCCACCGCCGGCGGCACCGCTACCGGTGACCCCGCCGCCGATGGCGCCGGCAGCCTCGCACGGCACGCCATCGCCGATCTCGCACAACGCCCCGTCGCCCGCGTCGCATGCCGTTCCGGAGCAGGTCAACCCACCGGTGGGCCGGCCGAGTAGCCCACCGCCGGTGCCGATGTCGGGCCCGCCCTCGTACTCGACCCCGTCGGTGGTCTCCGCACCGCCGTCGCGCGGCACGCCGACCCCCGGCGACCCGTACCCGTCCGGTGCGTACGGGTACCCGCAGAGTCGCGCGGCCGCGGCGCCCTCGGCGGAAAACGCGATCATTCCGGTCCCGGCACCACGTCCGGCACCCGAGGTCGGTCCGCCCGGCTCACGTTCGGACTGGCCGCTGAACACGAGCGGCACCGGCCTGCCCACGGTTGGTTCCGACCGACCTGACCCGGCGCGTCTGGCACGGCGCGATGAGCCGGGCCAGTCCTCGATCGGGCAGCCGACGCCGAACCCGCTCGACCCGACCTCCTTCCCGGCCACCACGCTGCCGCCGACCGTCCTCGAGCGCCGTGGCGGCGAGCCGGTAGCGGAGCGACGGCCTGCCATCCCGCGCCAGCGCGACGGGCGGGTAACCCCGCCATGGCAGGACAACGACCTGCCGGCCGAGCCCCCGGCGCTGCGCCTGGTCGAGCCGGCACCGCTGGCCGATCGTGCCCTGCGCGACGACCGGCCGGGCATGCGCGAGCGGGATCGCGACAGGGAGATCCTCGGCAGCGGCGAGCGGACCGGTGGCGACCGCCCCGGCGGCGCCTCGACCGGTGAGTTCAGCACCCAGGGACGTAGCGGCGGCGAGCGGACCTTCAGCTCGACCGGTGAGTTCAGCACCCAGGGACGCAACGGTGGCGACCGGACGCTTGGCGCGGCCGCCGCGTTCAGCGGTGAGCGCCGGTTGGGCGCCGCCGCCGCGTTCAACCGTGACTCGTCGGGCGAAGGCACGAACGGCGCTCCGCTCCGCCTCGTCGAGAACGACGACGCGCGGGGTGGCCGGACTCGCCGGCCCGCCGAGCCGATCTCGGCACCGCCGGTGAGCGACGAGCCGGATGGCGACCTGCTGATCTTCGCGCAGGCGAGGTCGGCCTGGTTCACCGGCCACCTGGAGGTGGAGGAGACCGCGCCCGACTGGGCCAACTCCGCCGACCTGGGTTGGCAGGCGGCCCAGCGGGCAGCCGAACCGGTACGGGGCGAGGAGACCGAGGTCGGCCTTCCCCGGCGGGTGCCACAGGCCAACCTGGTTCCGGGTTCGCCGTTGCCACCTCCGGCCAGCGACCGGGCCCTGCACATCGTGCGGGATCCGGCCGCGATGGCCGCGCACACCACCGGATACTTCCGTGGCTCGCGCCGGGGCGAGGAGGTCCGCGGCTTCGCCGTGGGCGGCCGGCCCGGCCGCGAGGCGGCGGGGGGCTGGGACTTCACCCGGGATGGCTGGGAAGCAGAGCAGGACGAGGATCGCGACTTCAACTACCGTTCGGCCTCCAACCGCTGAACGTCACGCCGAACCTCGCGTCCGCTGCTGCCCCTCGGGCTGAGTTCCACCGCACCACTACATGTGCATGATCAGATCTGTGCGTTAACAGGGTTCATCGACGCGTCGGTGCCCGAGGAAAAAGGTGGCGAGGTCATGGCTGGAGACATGCGGCCTGGTGCCGGGGGATTGACCCGCCGGTCGCTAATCGCCGCCGGAATGTTCGGTACCGTCGCCACGGCGGTCGCCGCGTGTGGCGGCCGTGGCAACGACATGATGGCCGGTTCGGTCCCCGTGTCGCGGGGCCCCGACCTGGTCGTCGGGGCCTGCCTCGACATCACCGGCAGCGGCGCCACGGTCGGCACCGCCCAGCAGCGGGGCCTCCAGATCGCGCTCGATCGGATCAACCAGGACGGCGTCCTGGTCGGCAACACCACGCGCCGGGTCAAGTTGCTGGTCAAGGACACCGGAAGCGACCCGGGTACGGCGGTCGCCGCGGCCAAGCAGATGATCAGCGGAAACCAGGCCGTCGGGCTGATCGTCGGCGGTGCCGCGACAACCACGGGCGCCATCGCGCCGGTGGCCGAGCAGGCCGGCGTACCGCTGATGGCCACCGGGTTCGCCGACGACATCGTGTTGCCGACCCTGCAGCGGCGCTTCGTCTTCAGGCTCGGTCCGAGCGCGTCCGACGTCGCCGCGATGCTGATCGGCCACCTCGTAACCACCCCGGCCAAGCGGGTCGCGGTCCTCGCGACCACGGACGACCACGGAGACTCCGGCCTGACAGCGGTGAAGACCGCGGTCGAGTCCTCCCACGCCGGCCTGTCCACGGTCGCCACGGTACGGATCCCGGTCGGTGTCTCCGACTACTCGGCTCAGGCTCACCAGATCGTCTCGGCGTCTCCGGACGCCGTCGTCATCTGGGGCGTGGCACCGGCGTCCGGCCTGGCCGCTCGGGCACTCGCCCAGGCGGGCTATCGTGGGCGGCTGTATTTCGACGCCGGAGCGGCCTCCGAGGACACGTTGTCCGCGGCAAACCGGAGTTCTACGCTGGGCGGCGTCCTGGTCTCCCCGTCGATCCTCGGCGGCGTGACGGTCGCCGTCACCACTCCCGACGCGGTCGCTCAGCAGAACTACTTCGAGCAGTACACCCGGCTCTTCGGTGCGTTCTCCGGCCTGTCCATCTACGGCGCGGACGCTCTCGACGTGCTGATCGGCGCGGTGAGCCGCGCGGCGAGCACCAACCACTTGAAGATCCGTAACGGGCTGGAGTCCATTCCGTTCGACGGGTTGGCCGGCGAGTACAAGTTTCAGACGATCCAGCACGGCGGCCTTCAGACCGACTCGCTCGAACTGTTCCAGATCGCCCAGGACGGGTGGGTCCAGCTCACCTGAGCGGCTTTCCTCAGCGCCGCGGCCTCGGGTGGGTCGCGGCCTTCGCCAGCGGCCGGTGCGACGCGCGTCGGTGTTGCCGCTGATCGCATAAAAACGGCGCGGGTCTGTCTCCACCGGAAACAGACCCGCCAAGCTCAGTGTGGTCTCAGGCGGGTGCGCCCGCCCGCTGGCGACGCATGGTCAGCACGTACTCGACCAACGAGATGAGCACCTGCTTGGTCGACTCCCGGCTCCGCGCGTCGCACGAGACGACCGGTACGTCCGGGGAGACCGCCAGCGCGTCACGGACGTCCTGGGCGGAGTGGTACTGCATCCCGTCGAAGCAGTTGATCGCAACGAGGTACGGCAGCCGCCGGTGCTCGAAGAAGTCGATGGCGGCGAAGCAGTCTGCCAGTCGCCTGGTGTCGACCATGACCACCGCCCCGATGGCGCCGCGAACCAGTTCATCCCACATGAACCAGAATCGCGTCTGCCCGGGCGTACCGAACAGGTACAGGATGAGATCCCGGTCGATCGAGATACGACCGAAGTCCATCGCGACCGTGGTGGTCACCTTCCCCGGCACCTGCCGGGTGTCGCCGACGCCTTCACCCGCAGACGTCATGATTGCCTCGGTGGTCAGCGGCGTGATCTCCGAGACAGAGCCTACGAGCGTGGTCTTGCCCACACCGAATCCACCGGCGATGACAATCTTCGCCGACGTCACCCGGCCCGCGGTCGGGCGGTGCGCCATGTCAGAGCCTGCGAAGTCCACTCAGCACCCTCTCCAGCAGTTCTGTGCCCACCGAGTCGTTGCTGTCGAAGGAGGTGGGCTCATACACGGCGACCAGGCCCTCCGTGGCCATGTCGGCGATCAGAACCCGGGCCACCCCGAGCGGCAGCTGCATCCGTGCGGCGATCTCAGCGAGCGACTGCAGCCGGCCATCACACAACGAGGCGATGTACTGCTGCTCGCGCCCTTGCCCGACGCTGTCCCGCGCGAAGGCGTTACGTCCCCGGGCTGTGGTCTCAACGAGCGCTTCGAGCGCGATGTCCAGCCGTGGCCGGGTGCGCCCGCGGGTGACGGCATACGGCCGCACCAGAGCACCTGTGGGCTCGTCGCGTTCGGCTACCACCGCCGTCACCCCCTTTCTTCCTGAGTCAAAAAGTGTCTCGGTCGCTTACCCGCTGGGGGTCAGCCCAGCATGCCGGCTGCTGCCCGCGGCAGCGGGGTCAACGCGTCGCCAACCCGGTCAACCAGCAGTGCCATCTCGTAACCGACCTGGCCAACGTCGCAACTGCGCGCGGCGAGTACGGCGAACGACGACCCGTCCGAGATGGACATCAGGAACAGGAAGCCATTGTCCATCTCGACGACCGTCTGGAGCACCGCCCCACCCTCAAAGCACCGGGACGCACCCTGAGTCAGGCTGACCAGACCTGACGCGATAGCCGAAAGTTGGTCGGCCCGGTCCCTTGGTAGGTCACGCGACGAGGCCAGGAGCAGACCGTCAGCCGAGACGGCGATCGCGTGCGCGACGCCGGGTACCCGATCGGCGAAGTTGGCGAGCAACCAGCCGAGATCCTGCGTAGTAGTCATGCTTCCTGCTCCCTGCCAGCCTGCGAGGAATTCCCGGCCGTCGTGCTCGACTCCGGGGTCTTGTCGTCGCCGCCCCGGGTACGACCCCGTTGGACGCCGCGGTGATAAGCCGAGAGAAGCCCTCGTACCTGCTCTGGCGAACGCCGATTGGCATTCGTCGTGTTTTTCTCCACCCCACCCGGTACCAGTTGCGCCATGGGTACCCGCTTCGGCAGGCCAGCGTTGGTCAACGCCGTCACCGCCGGCTCTGCCGCCGCCGAAGCGGCCATCCAGCCCTCATCGGCGGCTGACCGCCAAGACTCTTCGGGCTCCGCCCCCTGCCCGGCCGGTGTCGCAGGACTTCCCATGTTGCCATTCTCCGACGTGCGGGCCGGGCTGGTTACGCCAGGTGCGCCGTTGACCGGCGCCGACGGCACCGCCGGCTGTTCCTGTGCCTTGGATTCGGCTCCCTCTTCCACCGCCGGCGAGCCGAAACCGGGTCCGCCGAAGGAGTCGCCCCCGCTGTCCTCGACGCTCCGGCTGCGGAACCAGGCGGACTCCAGCTCCCGGAAGATGGGTAGCTCCATGGTCTCGTCCGGGTGGCCCGCCGGCCGTACCGGCGTCGGGGCGACGGCGGGCGCTCCGGACGCCTGCGCCGCCGGTGGTTGGTAGCCGGTCGCTACCGCCGGGTGGTTGCCGGTCGGGCTGGACACGATCCGGGCGGAGCCGCTCTGACCGTTCCAGTCCGGCTGCGGGCGGCTGGACTCCTCGTCCAGCCGGATCCTGGGCAGCTCCGAGGTGATGTCCAGCGCGGCGGCGAACTCCTCGGGTACGGCCGGGGCACCGCCCTGCTCGTCGTCGGGCTCGCTGTCCGACGAGTACGCGGGAACCGGCGGCCATGCCGGGGGCGGCGTGCCCGGCGGCTGCCCGGTGCCGGACTGCGGAGCCGGGACGGTCGGAGTCGCGACGGTGCGCTCCTCCACCACGTCCGCGTCGATCGCGTCGATCACCATGTCCGGCGGCGGGGTGGTCCGCGGACCTGCCGGCCCGGTGGCCCACGCCTCCGGCGAGGACGGGATCTGGCGCGGGATCCGCGGCGACGGCGGCTCTTCGGTCAGGTCGCTGTCGACCGGGCGGGACTCGGTCGCGCGGCGCTGCGGGAGCGGGTCGCCGGAGTTCATGATGCCGGGGCCGGGTGTCGGGGTGATCCCGTTGGTGGGGCGGTTCTCGCTCGGCCGCGGCACCGGCGGGTACGGGTCGGTGCCGTTTCGCCCACCGGCGCCGTTGGAGCCGTTTACCGCGCCCGCGCCGGTGAGGTCGGACCAGGCCGGCAGCTGCGACCCACCACCGGACTGGGCAGGGGGGCCGGAGGTCGGGGCGCCGGGCGTGTTGCCGTTCAGCGGTCCCGAGCCGAACCGGGCCGGCCCGCCGCCCAAGCCACTACCACCGAAGCCGCCCGTGCTCGGGCCGGCCAGACCGGATCCGGCTCCGGCCGGGGTACGCGGGTCGGCCGTGCCACTCTCCAACGCCAGCGGCGTGGAGAACGGCGAGCGGGGCGGAGCGGACGGAGACGGGGTCGGGATCGGGGGGCTGCTGGGCGGCCCGGCCAGCGGCGACTCCCGGGTGATCGGGGGCGTACCGGTGGCATTTGGTCCACGGCCGGCCAGCGCCCTGGGTACCAGGGCAGCGGTCGGCAGCAGCACGTCGGCGATCGTGCCGCGCTCGTTGGCCGGACGAAGCTCGACCTTGACCCCGTGCCGCGCGGCCAGCCGGGCGACCACGACGAGGCCCATCATCCGGGAGACGGCGACGTCGACCATGGGGGGCGTGGCGAGCCGCTCGTTCAGCTCGGAGAGCTGGTCGGCGGAGATGCCGATGCCGCGGTCCTCAACGAACAACACCGCCCGGTCACCGACCCGCCGGGCCTCGACGATGACCGTGGAGTCCGGGGGCGAGAACGCGGTCGCGTTGTCGAACAGCTCCGCGACGAGGTGCACGAGGTCGTTGACCGCGTGAGCGCCGATCTCGATGTCGCGGTCGATCACCCCGAACTCGATCCGGGTGTAGTGCTCGACCTCGGACTGGGCGGCGCGGAGCACGTCGATCAGGGCGGCCGGCTCCCGCTGCACGCGGGTCGAGTCGGCACCGGCGAGCACCAGCAGGTTTTCGTCGTTGCGGCGCATCCGGGTGGCCAGGTGGTCCAGCTGGAACAGCTCGGCCAGCCGGTCCGGGTCCTCTTCGCCGCGCTCCAGCCGGTCGAGGTGGCCGATGAGCCGGTCGACCAGGATCTGCGACCGGCGGGCCAGGTTGACGAACATGGTGGACACCGACGAACGCAGCGCCGCCTGCTCGGCCGCGGTGCGTACCGCTTCGAGGTGAACGGCGTTGAACGCCTCGGTCACCTGCCCGAACTCGTCCTTGCTGCGGACCGGTAGCGGTTCGGCGATCTGGACCGCTAGCTGCTGTGGCGACATCTGGTTGGACAGTGCCGGATCGCGCAGCCGGGCGACCGCCTGCGGCAGGCCGTACTGGGCGACGGCGAGCGCGCCCTGGCGCAGCTCGCGCAGCGAGCGGTTCATGGCCCGGGCGACGAACCAGGCGATCAGTACGGCGACCAGCACCAGGATGATCAGCAGTACGGCCTCGATGAGCACCTGCCGCTGCACCCGGGCGTGCACCGCACCGGCGTCCGCCACGGTCTGGGCGTCGATCGCCTGCTCGACCTGCCGCATCAGGTCAGCGCGACCGGCCATCGCGGAGTCCCACTGCGCGGTGTCGAAGATCTCCGCGGTCAGCGGTCCCGGCTTCTCACTGGTGATGGTGTTCTCGAAGAGCCGTGCCTCACGAAGGTTGGGACCGGTGACGATCTTGTTGAGCAGGTCCTGCTGGGAAGGCGTGGCCACGGTGTAGTACGGGGCGAGCGCGAGCTGCTGACCGGCCAGCGTGGTGAGGAACTCCCGCTGCGCCTCCGGCGTCAGGCTGCCCAGGTTCAGGATCTGGAGCACGATCACGCGCTCCTGCGACAGCTGCTCCTTGGCGTTGGCGATCGCCGACCCGGCCCGCATGTCGTAGCTGAGGCTGGTGTCACCGGCGAGCTGCGAGGCCGCGTCACGGAGGTCGACCAGGCTCTTGATCATCGCCTGGTACCGCTGGATGACCGCGCTCAGCGTGACGTCGGTGATGTTGGTGACCTGCTGGTGCAGGCTGTCCAGCGCGTTGAGCTGGATGTCGATGGTGCGCAGCTGGCTCTGGAAGGTGGCCGGCACGCCGGACAGCGCGTTGCGGTGCTGCTGGTAGGACCGCGCCGCCTGGTTGGTGCCGTTGAACAGGCTCTGGTACTGGGCCAACGCGCTCTTCTGCGGGTCGCCGGACTTGGCGTCGAGCAGGATGGTCGCTTCCGCCCGCTCGTTCTGCAGGTCGTGAACGAGCTGGCCGGCATCACTGGTCAGCGTCGCCAGTGCGCGCGCCCGGTTGGCGTCGTTGGCCGCACCGATGTTGCCCAGCAGGGCGCTGGCGCCGACGAACACGGTGGCGATCGTCGGGACCATCATGATGAGGCCGAGCTTCACCCAGATCGGCCGGTCCCGGAAGTAACCGGCAAGGCCGCCCATCCGCGATCGAGCCGTGTCGCCGTCCGTCGTTGGCCGCTTGCTCACCTCGCCCGCCCTCCGCGCTGGTGTCCCCGATGATCGGAGGGCACCTTGAGACGACCCGCCAACACCGGTCGGGCCTCCGAGATTCCACCATGTCCCGTGGCAAAGAGAAAGAGCAGGCTGCTTTCGATCAACCCTGTGGTTCCATGTATTGACCGTTCCGTAGCTCTACGCTCCTCCGGAGTTCCAACAGGTGAGCCAGCACTCCGCCCGAGTTGTCCTTGTTGCCGGTCCTTCTGGATCCGGGAAGTCATACATAGCATCGCGAACCGGACTCCCCATCCTCTGCCTTGATGATTTTTACAAGAATCTTGGTGATCCGTCACTGCCATGGCGCGGGGCTGCGATCGACTGGGACTCGCCTGATGCCTGGGACGGCGATGCCGCGATGGCTGCGATCGAGGAGCTCGCCAAGACCGGTACCGCGGAGGTGCCGGCCTACTCCATAAGTGCCAACCGTGCGATCGGCAACCGTACTGTGACCATTGGTGACAGCCACCTCTTCATCGCGGAAGGCATCTTCGCCGCGGAGATCGCCCAATGGTGTCAGGAACTCGGGCTGCTCGCCACCGCCTACGCATTGCACCGTCCGAGGCTCGTCACCTTTGTGCGAAGACTCACGCGTGACCTCCGCGAGCATCGCAAGTCGGCTGGCGTGCTGATACGTCGGGGAGTCACGCTCTATCACACAGACCGTGAAGTATTGGCGAGGCAGATCGAGCTGGGTTGCGTGCCAGCCACCGGCCGCCAGATCAGGCGAGCAATTTCGAATATGCCGGCTTGATCACTTCATTGATGAGCACCAGGCGCTCGTCGAACGGGATGAAGGCACTCTTCATCGCGTTGACGGTGAACCATTGCAGCTCGGACCAGCCGTACCCGAACGCCTCCACCAGCAGCGCCATCTCCCGGGACATCGAGGTGCCGCTCATCAGCCGGTTGTCGGTGTTGACCGTGACCCGGAACCGCAGGTCACGCAGCAGCCCGATGGGGTGCTCGGCGATCGACGCCGCGGCACCGGTCTGCACGTTGGAGGACGGGCACAACTCCAACGGAATCCGCTTGTCCCTGACATACGCGGCCAACCGGCCCAGCTGTCCATTCCCGGAGATATCATCCACGATGCGGACGCCGTGCCCGAGCCGGTCGGCGCCGCACCACTGGATCGCCTGCCAGATCGACGGCAGCCCGAACGCCTCGCCGGCATGGATGGTGAAGTGGAAGTTCTCGCGCTGCAGGTACTCGAACGCGTCCAGGTGCCGGGTGGGCGGATATCCCGCCTCGGCACCGGCGATGTCGAAGCCGACCACGCCCTCGTCCCGGTGCAGTACCGCCAGCTCCGCGATCTCCATCGACCGGGCCTGGTGCCGCATCGCGGTGAGCAGGGTACCGATCCGGATCGGCGTGCCCGCGTCGGCAGCCGCCGCGCAACCCTCCCGGAAACCGGCGAGCACCGCCCCGACCACCCGGTGCAGCGTCAGGTCACGGTCCAGGTGCTGCTCGGGCGCGAAGCGCACCTCGGCGTAGACCACCCCGTCGGCCGCGAGGTCGAGAGCGCACTCGTAGGCCACCCGGTGCAGCGCCGACTCCGTCTGCATCACGGCGACCGTGTGCGCGAACGTCTCCAGGTACCGTTCCAGCGAACCCGAGTCGGCGGCCTCGATGAACCACTGGCCGAGCCGGGTCGCGTCGGTGGCGGGCAGTTCGTGGCCCACCTCGGCGGCGAGCTCGATGACGGTGGCGGGGCGAAGGCCACCGTCGAGGTGGTCATGCAGCAACGCCTTCGGGGCCTTGACGATCTCTTCGTAGCCGGGTGACAGCATGGTGCAACCCTATCCGCCCGCCACCGGAGGAGGCGCGATGCTCGCCGAGGTGGTGGCCTGCCTGCGCTGCCCGGTCTGCGGTCAGGCGCTGGCGACCGTCGCCCGGCCGGGGCACGACGGTGTGCCCGGTGCGCTGCACTGCCCCCGGGGGCACAGCTTCAACCGGGCGAAACAGGGCTACGTCGACCTGACCGCGGGCGCGGTGCCGCATGCCGGCGACAGCGCGGACATGGTGGCGGCCAGGGCCGAGTTCCTCGGCGCGGGCCACTACGGGTTCGTCGCGGCCGAACTGGCCGCGGCCGTGACCGCGGCGACAACCGGCGCGGCGACAATCGGCCGGGAGACAGCGGCGCCGGAGCGCGGCACGAGTGGAGCGGTCGCGACCGGCGCCGAGAGTGAGCTGTCCACCACGGACGGTGCGGCACTGATCGTGGATGCCGGCGCCGGTACCGGAGCGCACCTCGCGACGGTTCTCGATGCCCACCCCGGCACGGTCGGGCTGGCGCTGGACGTATCCCGGTACGCGCTGCGCCGGGCGGCCCGGGCGCATCCCCGGATGGCGGCCGCCCGCTGCGACGTGTGGACCTCGCTGCCCCTCGCCGACCACTGTGCCGCCGTGCTCCTCAATGTCTTCGCCCCGCGCAACGGCGCGGAGTTCGCCCGGGTACTGCGCCCGGACGGCACCCTGCTCGTGGTCACGCCCGGGCCGGACCACCTCCGGGAGCTGGTCGACGCGCTGGATCTGCTGCGGGTCGATCCGTCCAAAGAGGACAGACTGTCGGCGAGCCTGGACCGGTGGTTCGCTCCGGTCTCCTCGACCGTCGCGCAGCGCGAGCTGAGCCTGAGCCACGCCGAAGTGGAGACCCTGGTCGGCATGGGGCCGAGCGCGTGGCACGCCGGTGCCGCCGATCGCGCGGTACGCATCGAGACCCTGACCGAACCCGTGCGGGTGACCGCACAGGTGCGGATCGGCCGGTACTCACCGCGGTCCTGAAAATGCCTGGTAAGTCTGGCAACCCTGAAGATCAAGGTAGGGACAGCCTCAGGGAGGGCTGGGGGGCGCTCCGGATGGTGGGCGGGAGGGAAATTCCCGGAAGCTGAAGTGGCGGAATCAAGGGCCGGGACCGGCGAACGGTCCACCGCAGATGGCCCGCCAATCAGACTTCCAAGGGGGCAGCCACGATGGCTGAGGGAATGGTCGCGCGCGTCGGTCGGTGGTGCTTCCGGCGCAAATGGTGGGTGGTCGCCATCTGGGTGGCCGCCATCGTCGTCGGTGGCCTGGCGTCCGGGCCGGTGTTCGACGGGCTGACCGGCGACGGCGGCCCGAAGTCGCTGGAGTCGGTGCAGGCCGGCGACGTACTGCAGGCAAACAGCAACGACGGAGGCACGGTCACCGCGGTCGTCGACAAGGTCGACCCGCGGGCGGCCGCGGTGCGCGACGCCGTCCGGGCGGCTGGTGCCGACCTGTCCGCCGTGTCCGGGGTGACGAAGGTGGTGACCCCGTACGACGAGGGTCTGCCGGCCACCACCACCGCGGCGATGACCGCCCGCGACGGGCACGCCGTGCTCATCCAGGTCTCGCTCGCGAACCTGCCCGACGACGCGGTGGAGACCACCGTCGACAAGCTCTCCGCCCGGTTGCACCAGCTGAGCCGCACGCTGGCCGCCGACGGGCAACCGGGTGCGACCGTGCTCGTCGGCGGCGGCCCGGTCATCGACCAGCAGGCCAACGCGCAGGCAGGGTCCGACCTGTCCAGGGCCGAGGAGCTGTCGCTGCCGATCACCCTGGTCATCCTGATCTTCGTGTTCGGCGGGCTGATCGCGGCGGCGGCACCCGTGCTCGCAGCGCTGATCTCGGTGTTCACCGCGATGGCGGGGCTGTTCGTCTTCGCCCGATTCACCAGCCTGGACTCCGACGCGGTCACCGTGGTCACCCTGCTCGGCCTGGGCCTGTCCATCGACTACGGATTGTTGCTGATCGCCCGGTACCGCGAGGAGCTGGCCGCCGGATTCGCGCGGGACGTGGCCGTCGGCCGGGCCTGGGCCACCGCCGGGCGGACCATCCTGTTCTCGGCGCTGACCGTGGCCGCCGCGCTGACCGGCCTGTTCCTGTTCGGCGTCACCGGGCTGTCCGCGATGGGCGCCGCCGGGGTGTCGGTCGCTCTGGTCGCCATGCTGGTCGCGCTGACCTTCACCGGCGCCGTGATCGGTATCGCCGGTAGGTGGATCCGGCCGTCGAAGCGGGCCGCCCGCCGGGTCGCCCGGTACGGTGACGCGGCCGAGGTCGGCTTCTTCGCCAGGCTGGCCCGGATCGTGCAGCGCCGTCCGCTGGTGACCATGGTGGCCACCGCCGCCGCCCTGATCGCGGCCGGCTTCCCGATGCTGTCGATGACGGTGCACATCGGCGACGCGTCCAACCTGCCCCGCTCCCTGGAGTCGGTACGGGTACTCGACGTGCTGTCCGACCGGTTCGGGCAGGCGCAGGCACCGGCGGTGACCGTCGTCGCCCGTACCGACGCGGCCACGCTGGACACCTGGGCACAGCGCTGGACCGGCACCCCGGGTGTGGTGCGGGTACACCCGGCTCAGCAGGTCGGCCCGAATCTGTCCACAGTGGACATCGATTCGACCGGCGACCCGCAGGGCACCGCGGCACTGCGCCTGGTGGACCGGGTACGCGCCGACCGCCCGACCGCTACGCAGTCCTGGGTCACCGGTGACGCGGCCGTACTCAAGGACGTGACGGGTCGCCTCTACGACCGGCTGCCGTACGCCGTCGGGGTGACCGTACTGGCCATGATGCTGCTGCTGTTCGCGATGACCGGGTCGGTCGTCGTACCGGTCAAGGCGATGGTGATGAACGTCGTCTCGCTGGGCGCCACGTTCGGCGTGATGAACGCGGTGTTCGAGCACGGCTTCCTGGCCGGCCCGCTGCACACCCTGACCGTGAACGGCGTCGACCCGTTCGTCATCGTGACCGTGTTCGCCTTCGCGTTCGGGTTGTCGATGGACTATGAGGTGTTCCTGCTCGGCCGGATCAAGGAGTACGTCGACCGGGGGCTCCCCACCGACATGGCGGTGCGCCGGGGCATGCAGCGATCCGGCCGCATCATCACCTCGGCCGCGCTGCTGATGGTCGTGGTGTTCAGCTGCTTCGTGACCGGCCGGATGGGCACCGTCCAGCAGATCGGGCTGGGGCTCGCCGTCGCGGTGGCGATCGACGCCACCGTCGTGCGGTGCGTGCTGGTACCGGCCACCATGACGCTGCTCGGTCGGTGGAACTGGTGGGCGCCGCGGTGGTTGAAGCGCGTACACGCCCGGGTCGGGCTGCACGAGACGGTGCTCGCTCCGGTGCCGGTACCGGTGCTGCCCGAGCCCGCCCTACGTTGACAGGTCGACCTCTTCCCAGCCGGGTGGATCCTCATGGAATGGGCCGTGGAACGTCACGGCCCATTCCAGTGCCCACCGGCGCTGCCCGATCGCGTTGGAGTCGACGTACCCGGGCAGGGCGAGCTGCGACTCCTCGGCCTTCAGGTAGGACCAGTCCAGGCAGTAGTAGAGGTCGAGGGTGGCGGCCGCGAGGCGCGGATCCCGGGGCGCGGTGAGCACCCGGGCCTGCCAGTCCCGGTACGCCTCCCCGGCCGGCAGGTTCGGGAAGAGGTTCGCGATGTTCTCCGCACCCGGCGCGGCCGGATCCAGCCGCCGGACGACGGTCAGCAGCCAGCCGAGCGCGGCCAGCGCCTCGGTGTGCAGCGCGAAGGAGCGCACGTCGCCCTCGTCGTGGGCGAGAAAGTTGTACTCCGGAGGGGTGACCTGGTCGATCAGGCCGCCGTGTTCGAGCCACGCGAGCGCGTCCCGGCCGGGCATCCCGAACGCGTGCGCCAGCACCACATTGATGACGGCGCAGCGCGCCTCCAGCTCGACCCTCGGGCGCAGTTCGACCTCGTCGCCGGGTTCCCAGACGAGCGGGTAGGACGGCGGCGGTACCGGCAGCCCGAGCCGCTCGAGCTGCTCGACCGTGTCGATCCGGACCTGGCCGGGATCGGGGGCGGGGACGCTCACGTCAGGCTGGACCCGACGAGCTCACTGATCGCGGTGCGCCAGGTCCGGCGCGAACGCCGGGAGGCAGACCGCGACGTACTCCGCGCCCTCCTCCAGGGCCTGGTACCGGATCCGCTCGCCGGCCCGGGTCACCACGGCCTGCCCGGCGCGTACGTCGGTCGACCCGCCCTCGCCCTCGACGCGCAGCGACCCGCGCAGCACCAGCGTGTACTCGTCGAAGTCCGGCGCCTGCGCCGGCTCCTCCCAGCCGGCCGGCGCCACCATGTGCGCGATAGACACCGCCTCGGTACCGGAGTTCACCCGGCCGATGTACTCGTCGATCACCTTGCCACCCGGTACCGGGATCCGGGCGGCCTTCTCGATCAGTTCGGGCATCAGCCGATCCTCTCCATCACCAGGGGTACCGGGGCTGGCGGAGTGCTCCGGATCTCGACGGCGCCCTCGGCCGCCTCGCGCGCGGGCGCGATCCGGTCGGCTTTCTCGGCACGCAGCTCGTACAGCGGATCGCCGGCCCGGACCTCGTCGCCCGGGCGGCGGTGCAGCACCACGCCGGCCGACGCCGAGACGCTGTCCTCCTTGCGCGCCCGGCCGGCGCCCAGCAGCCAGGCCGAGGTACCGATCCGGTGCGCGTCCACTGTGGACACGTAGCCGTCAGCGGCGGCGCGTACCACCTCGGTCTCCGGCGCCACCGGCAGCGGCGCGTCCGGGTCACCGCCCTGGGCCCGGATCAGCGCCCGCCAGGAGTCCATCGCGCGCCCGTCGCGCAGCGCCGCGGCCGGGTCAGCGTCGGGCAGCCCGGCCAGGTCGAGCATCTCCCGGGCCAGCGCCACGGTCAGCTCCACCACGTCGGCCGGCCCGCCACCGGACAGCACTTCGACCGCCTCGGCGACCTCGACCGCGTTGCCGACCGCGAGGCCGAGCGGGGTCGACATGCCGGTCAGCAGCGCCACCGTCCGCACCCCGTGCGCGCCGCCCAGCTCGACCATCGTGCGGGCCAGTTCGCGGGCCTGGTCGACGTGCTTCATGAAGGCGCCGCTGCCGACCTTGACGTCGAGCACGAGCGCCCCGGTGCCCTCGGCGATTTTCTTGCTCATGATGGAGCTGGCGATCAACGGGATGGCCTCGACCGTCGCGGTCACGTCCCGCAGCGCGTACAGCTTGCGGTCGGCGGGTGCCAGCCCGGAGCCGGCCGCGCAGATGGCCGCCCCGACGCCGCGCAGCTGTGCCAGGAACTCGTCGTTGGTCAGCGTGGCCCGGAATCCGGGGATGGCCTCCAGCTTGTCCAGCGTGCCACCGGTGTGCCCGAGCCCGCGGCCGGACAGCTGCGGTACGGCGGCTCCGCACGCGGCGACCAGCGGTGTCAACGGCAGCGTGATCTTGTCGCCGACCCCGCCGGTCGAGTGCTTGTCCACGGTCGACCGGTCGACGCTGGACAGGTCCAGCCGCTCGCCGCTGGCGATCATCGCGTGGGTCCAGCGGGCGATCTCCGGCGGCGTCATGCCGCGCAGCAGGATCGCCATGGCCAGCGCCGACATCTGCTCGTCGGCGACCGCGCCCCGGGTGTAGCCGTCCATGATCCAGTCGATCTGCGCGTCGGACAGCACTCCCCCGTCGCGCTTGACCCGGATCACGTCAACAGCATTGAACGTCACGTCGTTTCCTCACCAGCGGTGGACTGCTCGGGCCAGCGTGCCAGATCCGGCGGCGGATCCCCGCGGCCGGCCCAGTACGTGACTCCGTCCTCGTCCACCACCACGACCCGCTGGGTGCGCGCCCGCGCCCAGGCCAGCGCGTCGATGACGTCGGGCCAGGTCGGCGCCTCCTCCAGGATTCCGGCCGGCTCGCCGCCGGTGCCAGACGAGCGCTCCCAGTACCCGGTCCACACCAGTTGGCCGTTCACCGAGTCGGCGTGCACGAACGCGGTGCCCCGGCCGATGTACTCGCGAAGGCCCGGCGGTACCGCCGGAAGCTTGCGTCCGACCGGCGGGCGCGACCGGGCCAGGTCTCCGGCCTCGAACGCCCCTGCCAGCAGGTACGACATCGGTACCGGCTCCGGTACCGCGTCGACCAGGCAGTCCGGGCCGCCCGCCTCCCAGAGCAGCTGCCGGCAGCGCCCGCACGGCATCAGTGCCGCCCCCGCCCCGTCCACGCAGGCCAGCGCGACCAAACGGCCGCCGCCGGAGGCGTGCAGCGCGCTGACCACGCCACACTCCGCGCACAGGGTGACGCCGTACGAGGCGTTCTCCACGTTGCAGCCGACCACGATCCGGCCGTCGTCCACCAGACCCGCCGCTCCCACCGGGAAGTTCGAGTACGGGGCGTACGCCGACTCCATGCTCTCGGTGGCCGCCGCCCGCAGCCCGTCCCAGTCGATGTCCATCCGCGATCAGCCCTTGAGGTACGGCTTGCCGTCCGCGGCCGGCGCCCGTACCCGCCCGACCAGCCCGGCCACCGCGACGATCGTGGCGACGTAGGGCAGCATGCTCAGAAACTCCTGTGGAATCGGGCTGCCGATGACGCTCAGCACCTGCGCGAGCGCGGTGGAGAAGCCGAACAGCAGCGCGGCCAGCGTGGCGCCGAACGGGCTCCACCGGCCGAAGATGAGGGCGGCCAGCGCGATGAAGCCCCTGCCGCTGGTCTGGTTGGCGTTGAAGTTCCCCACGTCGCCGATGGTCAGGTACGCCCCGCCGATACCGGCGATGACGCCGGCCAGCAGCACGTTGCGGTACCGGATCCGATACACCTTGATGCCGACCGTGTCGGCGGCGGTGGGGTGCTCGCCGACGGCCCGGGTACGCAGCCCCCACTTCGTCTGGAACAGGCCCACGTGCACGAGCACGACCAGGGCGATCGCCAGGTACACGAAGAAGTTGCCCTGGAAGAACGCCGGCCCGAGGATCGGAATGCGCGACAGCCCGGGAACCTGCCAGCTCGGGAACACCGGGGCGAAGTTGTACTTGTCCTGATGCTGTGCCATCAGCTGGGTAAACACGAACCCGGTGAAACCGAGCGCGAACAGGTTCAGTACGACGCCGAGCACCACCTGGTCCACCAGGTACCGGATGGCGAGGACCGCAAGCAGCGCGGAGATGAACACGCCGCCGAGCGCCGCGGCGATCAGCCCGGCCCAGCTGGAAGAGAAGATCGTGCCGAACAGCGCCCCGGCGAACGCGCCGGTCAGCAACTGCCCCTCGATGGCCACATTGATCACGCCGGACCGCTCGCAGAGCACACCGCCGAGCGCGCCGAACACCAGCGGCAGGGCCGCCTTCACCGTGCTATTGGACAGGTCGCCCAGCGGCAGCACGGTGCTGTTCCGCCCACTGGCCACCTGCCAGCACAGGAACGACAGCACCAGGAACACAAGCGCCAGCGAAATGAGCAGCACGAGCATCCGCGCCGCGCGGCCCCAGGCCAGGAGGATCGCGCCGGCGATCGCGCACAGCAGGCCGAACGCGATGGCGCCGGGCTGCGCGGGGATGTCCACGTGGGCGCCGGTGATCGTTTGGGTGAACGTGAACCGCGCGCTCTTGTGCTGCCGGGCCAGCGGCCCGAAGATGCCGGCGGCGAGCACGCCGATGACGAGGAAGGCGAGCCCGGCCTTGCGGGCCCGGGTCCAGAAGCCGGTCGTCGGCACGGCCGCGCCCGGTGCGCTATACACGGTCAGCGTTGCCATGGCTACCAGCCCTTCGCCAGGGTCGTCGGGGTTCCGCCGGACCGCGCGGCGCGGAGCCGGAAGATCGCCTTCACCAGCGCCGGCGCGGCGATGAAGATCACGATGACCGCCTGCACGAGGAAGACCAGGTCGATGGCCACGTGGGAGAACGACTGCATGCGGTTTCCACCGGCGTGCAGCGCCCCGAACAGCAGGGCGGAGGCCACCACACCCCACGGCTTGCCGCGCCCGAGCAGGGCGACCGTGATGCCGTCGAAACCGATGTTCGCGGTGACCTGCGCGGTCAGCGACGATGCCGTGGTACCCAGCACCTGCATGCCGCCGCCGAGCCCGGCCAGCGCCCCGGACAGCACCATGACCAGCACGTACGCGCCACCGACGCTCATCCCGGCGGTACGCGCGGCGGCCGGGTTGGCACCGACCGCCCGCAGCCGGAAGCCGATCGTCGACCGTTGCAGCAGCCAGGCGATGCCCAGCGCCGCCAGCACGCCGAGCACGATGCCGAGGTGTACGCGCACGATGTTGTGATCGACGCCCGGGATGGTCGGCAGCTTCGCGGTCTTGTCGACGTTCTTGCTGATCGCGTCGGTACGCGTCGGATCGTGCACGCCCTTTTGCACGATCAACCAGCCGAGGAGCAGCGTCGCGACATTGTTCAGCATGATCGTGACGATCACCTCGTGGGCGCCGCTGCGCGCCTTGAGCGCACCCGCGATGAACGCCCAGAGCGCACCGCCGGCCGCCGCCCCGAGCAGCGCCACGATCACGTGCAGCCCGTACGGCAGGGGCAGGTCGAAGCCGATCACCGCGCCACCGATCGCACCGATGATCGCCTGGCCCTGCGCGCCGATGTTGAACAGGCCGCCCCGGAATGCCAGCGCGACCGCGAGGCCGGTGAACACCAGCGGGGCGGTGTAGGTCAGCGTCTCGGACAGCGGGGCGAACGCCTGGCTCCACGAGTTGGTGCCGTTGATCGCGCCGCTGACCGTCGCCGGGTCGAAGACGGCGCCCTTGAACAGGTTGGCGTACGCGGCGGCGACAACCGACCAGCTGTCCGCGAGGACGGTCCCCGGGGCGCCGAAGAAGTACCCGTACTCCGAGGTCAGGGTGGGGTTCGAGACCACGATCAGGATCGCGCCGACGACCAGCGCGATGAAGATCGCCAGGACCGTGACGGTCACCGTGTTCGCGCTGAGGATCGAGTCCAGCACGGTGCGGCCGAAGCGTTGGGTCACCGACCCGGTCGGCTCCTCCGGTCCGGTGCCCCCGGCCGGCTCGGCCGCCTGCCTCCCGGCGGGGGCGCCGGGGGCGGGTACCCCCGGAGCGTCCGTCCGGTTCTGGTCGCGGGTCAGCTCCGCCTCGCCCGCGGTGTCCTTGTCCGGCGAGCTACCGCCACCTGGTTCAGTCATGATTCGTCTTCCTCGCGCCCGGCTTCGGACCCGCTCGTCTCGGGCCCGGCTTCGGACCCGCTCGTCTCGGGCGCGGCTCCGTCCGTGATACCGGCCATCAGCAGGCCGATCTGTTCGCGCGGCGCGTCCGCCGGCAGTGTGGCCAGCACCTTACCCCGGTACATGACCGCGATCCGGTCGGCCAGCGCCACCACCTCGTCCAGCTCGCTGGAGACCAGCAGCACCCCGGTGCCCTGGTCGCGTTCCCGGACCACCCGGGCGTGGATGAACTCGGTCGAGCCGACGTCCACGCCGCGGGTGGGTTGCGCCGCGATGAGCAGCTTGAGCGGGCTGGACATCTCCCGAGCGACGATCACCTTCTGCTGGTTCCCGCCCGACAGGGTGCTAACCGGAGCCAGGTGCGAGGGGGTCCGGACGTCGAACTCGGTGATCCGGGCCTTCGCCGCCTCGTTGATCGCGTTCGGTGAAAGCGCGATTCCGGAGGCGTACCGGGGCTCGTCGTACCGGTCGAGCACCAGATTCTCCGCCACCGAGAACTCCATCACCAGGCCGTCCACGCTGCGGTCTTCGGGAATGTACCCGACCCCCGCGTGCAGGATCTCGCTGGTTCGGCGTCCGACCAGGGATTGGCTGGCCGGTCCCCGGCCACGCCGGCCACCGGCGGGCCGGCCGGTGCCGGACCGCCCCTCGTGCAGCGTGATCTCCCCACCCTGGATCGGACGCAGGCCCATGATCGCCTCGATCAACTCGGTCTGGCCGTTGCCCTGCACCCCGGCGATGCCGAGCACCTCTCCGGCGCGTACCTCCAGGTCGATCCCGTCCACCGCGACCTGGCCGCGCTCGTCGAGGACGGTCAGCCCGGCCACGCTCAGGATCGGATCGCCCGGCTGGGCGGCTTCCTTGTCCACCCGCAGCTTGACCGCGCGACCCACCATCTGGGCAGCAAGCGAGTCTTCGCTGGCGTCGGGCGTCGCGGTGCCCACCGTCCGGCCCCGGCGCACCACCGTGATCCGGTCGGCGATGGCCTTGACCTCTTTGAGCTTGTGAGTGATGAAGACGATCGACTTGCCGTCCGCCTTGAGCGTGCGCATGACGGCCAGCAGTTCCTCGGTCTCCTGCGGGGTCAGCACGGCGGTCGGCTCATCGAGAATGAGCAGGTCCACGTTCCGGACCAGGGCCTTGATGATCTCCACCCGCTGCTGGACTCCGACCGGCAGGTCCTCGATCGTCGCGTCCGGGTCCACCGGCAGGCCGTACTGGCGGGACACCGCCAGTACCCGTTCTCGGGCGCTGCCGCGGTTGAGCAGACCACCCCGGGTGCGCTCGGCGCCCAGCATGATGTTCTCGGTCACCGTGAACACCGGTACCAGCATGAAGTGCTGGTGCACCATCCCGATGCCGGCGTCTATCGCGTCTCCCGGGCTGCGGAAACGCTTCGGCTCACCGTTGACCACGATCTCGCCCTCGTCCGGCTGGAGCAGCCCGTACAGGACGTTCATCAGTGTGGACTTGCCCGCGCCGTTCTCGCCGAGCAGGGCATGTATCTCGCCGGGCTCCACCACGAGGTCGATCTGGTCGTTCGCGACCAGACCGCCGAAGCGCTTGGTGATGCCACGCAGTTCGAGTTTCAGCTCAGATCACCCCTGTCGAAGGGCGCCGGTACACCGCGCCGCCTCCCCGATCATTACAGGGGAGGCGGCGCCGGACCGGCATCGGCCGAGCCGCCAGGCCCGCCCGATTTGTGGGCGGGCCGGTCAAGCGGCCCGGCACCGGAGGGTCAGGAGGCCGAAGGTGACGGCACGGCCGAGCCCGAGGAACTCGGTACGGCCGACGCCGACGGGGCCACCGAGGCGGTACCCGAGCCCACGGCCGGCGGCATCGGCTGAGCCGGCGAAGTGACCTTGATGGCACCGGAAATGATGTCCTGCTTCAGCTTGTCGACCTCGGTCTTCAGCTCGGCCGGAACCTTGCTGTCGAAGTCGTGATACGGAGCGAGCTGCACACCGTTGTTCGCCAGGGTGCCGATCGAGCCGGTACCGCCCTGAAGGGTGCCCGCCGAGGTCTCGGCGACGGCCGCCTGCGTCGCGTCCGCCACGTTCTTGACCACTGTCGACAGGAACACCGAGCAGTACTGGGCGGCGCTCACGCAGCCGTCCTGGTCGACCCAGATCACGCTGTACTTGCCATTGGCCTGCTGGGCCGCCGCGGCCGTGCCCAGGCCGGCGCCACCGGCCACCGGCATGATCACGTCAGCGCCCTGGGCGACAAAGGCGTCGGACAGCGACCGGCCCTTGTTCTGGTCGCTGAAGTCGTTCGTGAACGACCCGTTCTGCGCCGCCTTGTCCCAGCCCAGCACCTTGACGTGGGCGTTCTTGACCTGGTTGTAGTGCGCCACGCCGTCGACGAAGCCGTCCATGAAGATGGTGACCGGTGGGATCTTGATGCCGCCGTAGGTGGCCACGGTCTTGGACTTGCTGTATCCGGCCGCCAGGTAACCGGCCAGGTAGCCGGCCTGCGCGGTGTCGAACTGGATCGAGAAGACGTTCGCCAGCGGGAGGTTGTCATCCACGATCGCGTACTTCTGGTTCGGGTTCGCCTGGGCCGACGCCTTGGTCGCGTCGCCCATCAGGCCACCGATCGCCACGATCAGGTCACACTTCTGGCTGACGAAGTTGTTCAGGTTCGGCTGGTAGTCCGCCTCCGAGGCGGACTGCGTGAAGTCGACCTTGATGTTCGAATTCTTCGAGGCGGCGGCCTGCATGCCCTTCCACGCGGAGGAGTTGAACGACCGGTCGTTGATGCCACCGGTGTCAGTGACCATGCAGCCGTGCGTCGGCTTGCCACTGGCGCTCGGCGCGCCGTTGGCGTTGTTCTTCGCTGGAGGCTTGCCGCAGCCGGCAGCCGCGAGCACGAGGCCCCCGACTGCGAGGACGCTAACCAACCTCATCCCACGCGCTGGGCGCAAGACGATCTCCTTCCACATCACACCACCGGGTCACGGCGGTCCCAACGGTCGGGAGCGTACGCCGTTCCGCCGCGCTCTGAACTATTCCGTTGACTGTGGTTCATTCGCGTTACCCAGCCGTAACGGAGTCGTTGTCTCAGCCGGTCACTACCCCCCATTTCCGCCGGCCTATCCAAAGTCGGCGAAAATCAGGGCGCGTCCGGGCTCACGTTCCCCCGGGTCGGGGATCGTATGCGGTATCCACCATCCGCGGTCGCGCCAGGCCGCCCGGATGTGACCCAGTCCCCGGCCGAAAGTGGTACAGATCTCCCAGGTCGACGGTCGATAGATCCCGTGCGACGATCGATCTTCCGGCCCGGAACCGGGCCCGGTGACCTGCCGGGACCGGTTGGCGGCACGGTCCGAGAAGCGAACCGACCAGCAATCGAGGAGTCCACTGTGGACAAGTGGTGGCGCGGCGCGGTCATCTACGAGGTGTACGTGCGCAGCTTCGCCGACGGTACCGGCGACGGCGAGGGTGACCTGACCGGCCTGCGTTCCAAGTTGCCCTACCTGCGCGAACTCGGCATCGACGCGGTCTGGCTGACCCCGTTCTACCCGTCCCCGCTGGCCGACGGCGGGTACGACGTGGCCGACTACCGCGACGTCGATCCCCGCTTCGGCAGCCTCGCCGACTTCGACGCCATGCTCGCCGACGCCCACCGGCTCGGCATGCGGGTGATCGTCGACATCGTGCCCAACCACTCGTCCTCGGCGCACCCGTGGTTCGTCGAGGCGCTGGCCTCCCCACCCAACTCGCCGGCGCGGGAGCGGTACATCTTCAGCGACACGACCAACGACTGGGAGTCGATGTTCGGCGGCTCCGCCTGGGAACGGGTCCCGGACGGGCAGTACTACCTGCACCTGTTCGACCCCGGACAGCCGGATTTCAACTGGCGGAACCCGGAGATACGGGCCGAATTCGAGTCGATCCTCCGGTTCTGGCTCGACCGTGGGGTGGACGGCTTCCGGATCGACGTCGCCCACGGAATGATCAAGGCGGTCGGCCTGCCCTCGCTGGGCGCCCCGCCGGAGGGCGGCGTCCGCACCGTACTGCCCTACTACGACCAGGACGAGGTACACGACGTGTACCGGGACTGGCGCAAGATCCTCGACTCGTACCCGGGCGACCGCATCGCGGTGGCCGAGGCGTGGGTGACCCCGCCGACCCGGCTGGCCCGGTACGTGGTGGCCGACGAGCTGCACCAGGCGTTCAACTTCGACTTCCTGGAGGCTCCCTGGTCGGCTCCGGAGCTGCGGAAGACGATCGACAGCTGCCTGGCCGCCGCCGAGGCGGTCGGCGCGCCCACCACCTGGGTGCTGTCCAATCACGACACGAAGCGGCACGTGACCCGGTACGGCAGCCTGGCCCGGGCCCGGGCCGGCACCCTGCTGATGCTCGCGCTGCCCGGCTCGGCATACCTGTACCAGGGCGAGGAGCTGGGCCTGCCCGAGGTCCTCGACCTGCCCGACGAGGCCCGCCAGGACCCGGTGTTCCGCCGCTCGGGCGGTGCCGACAAGGGCCGGGACGGCTGCCGGGTACCGATCCCGTGGTCGGGCGACACGCCGCCGTACGGATTCAGCTCCACGGGTGCGGAGTGGTTGCCCAGCCCGGCGTCGTGGGGGCCGCTGACCGTCGCGGCGCAGGACGGCGACCCAGGCTCGACGCTGTCGATGTACCGCGACGCCCTGCGGCTGCGCCGGTCGGACTCGATGACCGGGCCGCTGACCTGGCACGATTCGGCACCGATGGTGCTGGACTTCGAGCGCCGCGGTGGCCTGCGCTGCGTGGTCAACGCCGGCGACGAGCCGGTCCCGCTTCCGCCGGGGTACGGCGACCCGGTGCTGGCCAGCGGACCGCTGGCGGACGGCTCGTTGCCCGCCGATACGGCCGTCTGGCTCGTCGCCCGCTGACGCCCGCCGCCGCTCCCGGTCGCGGCGCTGATGGTCGCGGCGCCATCGGTCGCGGCGCACCTGGTTACGGCGCACCTGGTCATGGCGCCGGCGAGCAGTGACCGCCCCGGTGCCGGCTCAGTGGCCGGCCTCGGGGCGGTCGGGGATCCATCAGGTTTAGTGCGCGCCGGTCAGCCGGGTGGCGATGCGGGCGAAGCCGGCCCGGATCTCGTCCGGGGTCGGGGGCGTGGTGCGCTCCTCGACGATCTCCCCACCACCGGCGAGGTCGACGTCGGCCTCCTCGTCGAGGTCCTCGACGTCGATCCCGAGATCGGTGTCCTGATCGGCGTCCGCCTCCTGTTCGGCCAGCGCCCGGGCGATCCCGATCTCCTCCCGGATGCGCTCCACCTCGACCAGGGGCTGCAGCGGCTCCACCACCGCCATCAGCTCTTCGTCCGCGACGATCTCCTCGGCCAGCGCGAGGGCGTGCTCGCGCTCGTACGGCCCGCACACCACGGGCTCCCATTCCTCCTCATCGGACATCGGTCCGAACGTGATGATCCACGGCATCGACAGCACCGGCGAATCGGCCGGCAGTTCCAGCGTCACTAGGGCTCCCACGGGCATCATCTTCGTCCCCGGCGGCGCGGAGCGCCGCCCATTCGCCGCCCGACATGCGGGCGGAGCTGTCCGGCCGGACCTACGACCGCGGCTTCCCGCCGGCCGAGCCGCGACCGGGCTGGTCGTCGCTCGACGGTCCTTCGCGTGGCGGTCCCCCTCGTGGCGGTCCTCCGCCCGCCGGGCTGGCGCCGGCCGAGCCGCCACCCGACGAGCTGGCCTCTGACCGGGTCACGCCGGAGCCGGCGTCGGGCTCGGCGCGAGCGGGCTCGGCGCGAGCGGGCTCGGCGCTGGCGGGCTCGGCGCGGGCGGGCTCGGCGCGGGCGGGCTCGGCGCGGGCGGGCTCGGCGCGGGCGGGCTCGGCGGCCG
>NZ_BONZ01000008.1 GCF_016862975.1 Rugosimonospora africana | reverse complement strand
GCGGGCTCGGCGCTGGCGGGCTCGGCGCGGGCGGGCTCGGCGCGGGCGGGCTCGGCGCGGGCGGGCTCGGCGCGGGCGGGCTCGGCGGCCGGGCTGTCCTCGTCGCGTGCCAGGTCCGTTACCGTGCCGTGCCGGCTGGTCGCCGCGAGCGCCGCCGCGAACAGCAACAGCTGGCTGAACAGGTTCAAGAACACCAGCAGCCCGACCGCCGTTCCGGCCACCGCGTAGGCCGGATTGTCCTCGGTGTGGGTGATGTAGACCCGGCCGAGCGTGGTCAGCACGCTCAACCCGAGCCCGACCAGGAGGATCGGCCCCACGATCCGGCGCGGCGAGATCCGCAGCCGGGGTACAGCGACCAGCAGGCCGGCCGACATCAACAGGTTCACCAGTACCGTCAGCACCTGCCCGAGCCAGTACAGGACTCCGTGGCCGCCGTCCGGGTCGCCGGGCGACCGTACCGAGATCCACTCCAGAACGAGCCGGGTCAGGTCCCGGATGCCCGCGGACAGCCACAGCGCCCCGGCGAGCAGCAGCCCGAGGCCGATCAGGATGGCCAGGTCGATGAGCCGGCGCACGACGAGGTTGCCGGGCTGCTGCTTCAGACCCCACATCGCGCGCTGGGACGACCGCATGCTGTCGATCCAGCCGATACCGGCGAACACCAGGCCGATCAGACCCACGATGGCGACCGTCTTGCGGGCGTTCTGGATCGCCGCCGGGCTCAGGAACGGCAGGTTGTGCGCCAGGTATCCGTCGACCGTACGCAGCACGGCGGGGTTGCCGCCCAGCACGAACCCGAGGACCGAATAGCCCAGCAGGCCGACCGCGAAGGCGGCGAAGAAGCCGTAGTACGCGATGGCCGCGGCGAGCCGGGGCCCGAAGCTCCCGCTGTACCGTGCCCGGGCCTTCCAGAAGTGGTCGAACCGCGGGGAGCCGGCCCTGGATCGGTTGATCACGAAGGAGTATGCCGCCTCCAGGCGGGCGAACGGATTCACGCAGCGGCCAGTGGGAAATCCCGCACCGGGCGCCATCGCCCGTCCGCACCGTGCACGTAGAGCGTGAAGTGGTCCACGGGGAACTGGGCGGAGAACCCGGCCAGCTTGTCGAAGACCGCGTCCAGGGCAGCGGTCGGGATGTCGTGCGCGACCGTGACGTGCGGGTGGTACGGGAAGTGCAGTTCCCGGTCGAGTGGGCCACTGCGTACCGCGTCGGCCAGCCGCTCGAACTCGCTGATCCCGACCGCGACCGACACGAACACCACCTCGGTCACCGGCCTGAACGTCCCGGTGCCCCGCAGCCAGACCGGGAACGCGGAGTGCTCGGCGGCCACCCGGGCCAGGTGCTCCTCGATCTCGGGCAGCGCCGACGGGTCGACATCGGTCGGCCCGAGCAGGGTGACGTGCGCTGGGATCAGCGCGGCCAGCCCGTCGCCCGCCTCCAACCGGGACCGATCCAGCTGCCCGCCCCACGGCTCGGGAATGCCGGTCGCCACGCCCACCCGCAGCGTCCCATCCAACGCAGCACTCCTCACCGGGAAGCTACGCGCCGGTCGCCGGCGCGAGGAATCCGATCCGCTGGTACACGGTACGCAGCGTGGCGGCAGAGATGGAACGAGCCTTTTCGGCGCCGACGGCCAGCAGCTTGTCCAATTGCACGGGATCGTCCAGATATGTGGCAGTGCGTTCCTGGATCGGTTTCACGAACTCGACCACGATCTCGGCGAGATCCTTCTTCAGGTCGCCGTACCCCCGCCCGGTGTACGCCTCCTCCAGGTCCGGGATGGAACGGCCGGAGAGAGCCGAGTAGATGCTCAGCAGGTTGGAGATGCCGGGCTTGGCCTCCGGGTCGAAGTGGATCTCGCGGCCGGTGTCGGTGACCGCCGACCGGATCTTCTTCGCCGACCGGGCCGGGTCTTCGAGCAGGTCGATGATGCCGGCCGGCGACGAGGCCGACTTGGACATCTTCGCGGTGGGATCCTGGAGATCGGTGATCTTCGCGGTCTCCTTGGGAATGAACGCCGACGGAACGGTGAACGTGCGCCCGAACTGCCCGTTGAACCGCTGAGCCAGGTCCCGGGTCAGCTCCAGGTGCTGGCGCTGGTCCTCACCGACCGGTACCGCGTCCGCCTGGTACAGCAGGATGTCCGCGGCCTGCAGGATCGGGTACGTGAACAGGCCGACGCTGGACCGCTCGGTGCCCTGGCGGCTCGACTTGTCCTTGAACTGGGTCATCCGGGACGCCTCACCGAACCCGGTGATGCAGCCGAGCACCCAGGCCAGCTGCGCGTGCTCCGGGACGTGGGACTGGACGAACAGTGTGCACCGGTCCGGATTCAGGCCGGCGGCCAGCAGCTGAGCCGCGCCCACCCGGGTACGGCGGCGAAGCGTCTCCGGATCATGACCTGCGGTGATCGCGTGCAGGTCGACCACGCAGTAGAACGCGTCGTGCGTGTCCTGCATGGCCACCCAGTTGCGCACGGCGCCCAGGTAGTTGCCCAGGTGGAAGGAGTCCGCCGTGGGTTGGATCCCTGACAGGACTCTCGGCCGGCGGCCGACGCCACCGTCGGCAAAGAGGTCGCCAGACGTAGCACCACGGCCGACGCCGCCGTCGCTGCGGTTGGCTGAAAGATCACCGGATTCGGGGCTGTCAGGCATGGCCGTCATTCTCGCAGGTGCAACCTGGCGCCCTCGGCAGCGGTCCGAGATGATGACCGGAACCGTGGGAGGGGCCGCCATGCCAGACGAGCTCGAGGCGCGCGAAGCGGTACGACAGGCGTATCAAGCCTTCTACCGGCGGCTCGTGGCCGCCCTTTACGCGCTCACCGGCGACTTCGCCGAGGCTCAGGATCTGGTGCAGGAGGCGTACGCCCGCGCTCTGGCCCGGCCCAAGGTGTTCCTGGACGTCGCCGACCCCGAGGCGTGGCTGCGTACCGTCGCGGTCAACCTGGCCCGGACCCGCTGGCGGCGGCGCCGGCTGTTCGACACCCTGGTACGGACCGGGCGGGTCACCCGGACCCCGGAGAGCGTGCCGGGGGCCGACCCGAACCGGGTCGCGCTGGTCGCCGCGTTGCAGCAACTGTCCCGGCCGACCCGGGAGGCGATCGTCCTGCATCACCTCGCGGACATGTCGGTGTACGAGGTGGCCGAGGCGCTCGGCGTGCCGGTCGGCACCGTGAAGGCCCGCCTGTCGCGGGGGCGGACCATGCTCGCGTCCCTGCTCAACGACCGTGTCGACGAGCCCGCCGGGCCGGTACGGGAGAGCCCCGTCCCGGCATCGCCGGCGACCGGCGGCCAGGCGGCGGCCGAGGCGCATCCGGACGCGACCGCCAGCCAGCGCGGGCCCGGCGCCGATCCGCTCGGCGGCCAGCGAAGCTCCGGCACCGACCCGCTCGGCGGCCGGCGCGGCTCGGCCGGTGACGCCGCCCCGCCCGGCTCCGTCGTGGACCTCACGCCCGGCTCCGCCGGCGACGTCCTGCCCCGTCAGCGCAGGTCCGGCGACGCACCCCGGCGCCCGATGCCCGACGACCGTCCCGCCCCCGCGCAGCCGGCGCTGGGTGGGGCCGGTGGGCCGGACTGGAGTTGACGGCAGCATGGCTGAGCTGGATTTCACCGGGCTCCTCGCCGATGTCGAGGCGGCCACGATGCTGCCCGAGTTCGACCGGGTCGCCCGGCGCGCCCGGCGGGTGCGGACGCGGAGCTTCATGGCGACCGTGTTCGCCGTGCTGGCCGTGCTCGCGCTGCTGGCGCCGGCCGGGGTGGTCGCCGCCCGGGACCGGGGCGGTGGCGACTCGCTGGGCCCGGTCTCCGATCCGAACCTGCCGGCTCCCGGTCCGATCAACCTCCAGACCCCCGCGCCGCCCGCGAGTCCGTCCGTCGCGCCACGGTCGACCATCGTGGCGGCCGACGGCGCCGATATCGGCCACGTGTACGCGCTGATCGACGTGTGCCGGCTGGACGCGTGCAACCTCCAGTTGTCGCAGATCCAGACCGGTCAGCAGGTCGCCAGGACCGGACCGGACCGGATCGGCCTCCTGCGCGACAAGCCGACCGACTACCTGTCCGGATTCAAGCTGGAGGCGCTGAACGACACCTCCCTGGTCGTCAGCGCGATGCCGGCCAGCGGGCCCCGCGAGTACCAGCGGATCAATCTCGGCAATGTGCCCGACGACGCCAGGCCGCAGGCCGCGGGCGCCGGCGACCGAGTCGGGGTCGTCGACCACACCGGTGAGCTGTGGGCGGCCGACTCTCGGTCGGGGGCCCTGCGCGCACTCCCCCGGCAGCCACCGATCGCGTCGCTGAACGTCGTGTCGACAGCCCCGGCGAACGGCCTGTGGGTGACCGGCACCAACCCGGTCACCGGCGACCTGGCCGTCTCGGTGAGCCGGAACGCCGGGCACACCTGGACCACCGCGGGGCTGGGCGTGATGACCGGTGGCAGCGCGCCGGTACTGGCCACCTACCAGGGGCAGACCGCCTACCTGCTGACCCGGACCGTGGACCGGGACTTCGCGCTGTTCCAGACGGTCGACGGCGGGCAGTCCTGGCAAAGGCTGACGACTCAGCTGCCGTGGCCGGCGCAGACCGACAACGGGGTCGGGTACGGCCTGGTGGTACGCCCGGACGGGTCGCTGCTGGCCTGGTTGGCCACCAATCCGGGGCCGAGCTACACGCAGAGCACGGATCACGGCAGGACGTTCAGCAACGTAGCCGGCCCGGGCGGCCCGCTCATCTCGGTCCCCGACGGGTACGTCTCGCTGAGCTCGCCGCCGAAGCTGTCCTCGGACGGCTCGAACTGGGTACCGGCGGCGGTACCGGCGCTGGCGACGGGCTGACCCCCGGCGCCACCGCCGCGCGGCTCAGTCCAGCGCGATCCGGCCGCCGGCCGCAGGCGCCATCAGCGCGACCCGGGCGACCCGCCGGCCCTCCACGGCCACCACGACCAGCCGCCACGAGTCCAGGTGGGTCTCGTCGCCCACGCCGGGCAGCCTGCCCAGCCGGGCCATCAGGAACCCGGCGACCGTCTCGTACGGGCCGGCCGGCAGCTCGATGCCGGTCAGCTCGGCGAAGTCGGCGAGGTTGAGACGGCCGTCCACCTCGGCCGGCATCGCGCCGTCGGCCGGTGCCGGGTCGGGGGCCACGTCGTACTCGTCGGTGATCTCGCCGATCAGCTCTTCGATCAGGTCTTCCAGCGTGACGATGCCGGCCGTGCCGCCGTACTCGTCGACGACGACCGCCAGGTGGTGTCCCTCGCGGCGCATCTCGGACAGGGCCGACAGGATCCGCTTCCCGGCCGGCAGCCGCTTGATCTCACGGGCCAGCTCACCGACCGTGCCGGTGCCGTCCGGCTCCGGCCGGATGAGCAGGTCGCGCAGGTGCACGAAGCCCACCACGTCGTCATGCGACCCGTCGATGACCGGAAACCGGGAGTACCGCGCGGTACGGGTCAGGGAATCGGCCGCCGCCAGCGGGAGCGCCGTGTCCAGGAACACCACGTCGGTACGGGGCACCATCACCTCGCGTACGTGACGGGCGCCGGCAGCGAGTACCTCGTCGATGATCCGGCGCTCCTCGCCATCGATCATCCGGCTCGCCGCGACGAGGGAACGCAGCTGGGCCTCGCTGATGGACTCGTGACCGGCTCCGGACCCGGCAAGCCGCATCAGCGCGTCGGCGAGCCACACCGCCAGACGGGCCCCGACCGGACGGCTCCGGGTGCCGGCGACCGGGCCTGTTCCGCCCTCGCGTTCCGCCCTCGCGCATTCGCGCATTGTATGCCCTGGCCTGCCTGCCCACTGGCCTGCTGCGGACCGCCCGCCGGCCTGCGGTGGACCGGATCCCCGGGGCACCGATTTGTCGTGGCATGCGCCGCCGGTTATCCTCGTGGTGCTTGTTTGAAACTGTTGAGTTCTGAGGGAAATCTCGGCACGATCGGTTTCGACAACCCCCGGAAGACGGCTCAGGGGAGGTCGAATGCTCGCACAGCAACGGCAGGCGTCCATTCTGGATCGGGTCCGCCGGCACGGCGGCGCACGGGTCGCCGATCTGGTCCGGGTGCTCGGCGTTTCCGACATGACGATCCGGCGCGACATCGAAGTGCTCGCCGAGCGCGGCCTGGTCGCCAAGGTGCACGGCGGCGCCGTCGCGGTGGACGGTGCGACCGACGAACCGGGCTACGCGGCGAAGGCCGAGCAGCAGCGGGCCGAGAAGATCTCCATCGCCCGGGCCGCCGCGCCGCTGGCCAAACCGGGCAGCGCGGTGGGCATCTCCGCCGGCACCACGACCGCTGCGCTGGCCTGGGAGCTCATCGACGTTCCCGAGCTGACCGTGGTGACCAACTCGATCCCGGTGGCCGACGTCTTCTACCACCACGGGCGCTCCGACCAGACCGTGGTGCTCACCGGCGGCACCCGGACCCCGTCCGACGCCCTGGTCGGGCCGGTCGCCCAGGAGGCGGCCGCCCGGATCAACCTGGACATGCTGTTTCTCGGCGTGCACGGGATGAGCGTGCGGGCCGGCTTCACCACGCCGAACCTCTCCGAGGCCGACACCAACCGGGCCCTGGTGGCCGCCGCTCGCCGGCTCGTCGTGCTCGCCGACCACAGCAAGTGGGACCTGATCGGCATCGCCACCATCGCAGCGCTGGCCGACGCCCACGTGCTCGTGTCCGACGCGCAGTTACCGCTCGAGGCGCGGGCCGAACTGTCCGCGCAGGTCGGTGAGTTGATCGTCGGCGACGACGGAACCTCGGAGGAGCTCGCGAAATGAAGAAGACGGCCATCGAACTGTCCGACGGTCGCGAGCTGATCTACTTCGACGAACACGATGACGCGGTCCGGTCCGAGATCGACCGGCGCCGCCTGCCACCACCGCCCCCGGCTTCGGAACTGCGGTACGACCCGCTGGTCGACGAGTGGGTGGCGATCGCGACCCACCGGCAGACCCGCACCCACCTCCCGCCGTCGGACGAGTGCCCGCTGTGCCCGTCGACGCCCGAGCGGAGCACCGAGATCCCGGCGTACGACTACGACGTGGTGGTCTTCGAAAACCGGTTCCCCGCGCTGAGCCACCGGCTGCCGGCCACCCCGCCGGAGGCACCCACGCCGCTGTCCGACGCTCGGGTCGGGGTCGGGCGGTGCGAGGTGGTCTGTTTCACGCCGGATCACCAGGCGTCCTTCGCCTCGCTACCGCCCAGCCGGGTGCGCACCGTGCTGTCCGCGCTGGCCGACCGCACCGCCGAGCTGTCCGCGATGCCCGACATCGAGCAGGTGTTCTGCTTCGAGAACCGGGGCGAGGAGATCGGCGTGACCCTGCGCCACCCGCACGGCCAGATCTACGCGTACCCGTTCGTCCCGCCGCGCACCCGGACCATGCTGGCCGCCGCGCGGCGACACGCCGAGCGGACCGGTGGGTTGCTGCTCGCCGACGTGCTCGCGGCCGAGCGCGAGGCGGGGGTACGGGTGGTGGCCGGCAACGAGCACTGGACGGCGTACGTCCCGGCTGCCGCCCGGTGGCCGTTCGAGGTGCACGTGGTACCGCACCGGCACGTCCTCGACCTGGCCGGCCTGACCGACGAGGAGTCGGCCGCGTTCGGTCCGGTGTACCTCGACGTGCTGCGCCGGTGCGACGCGCTGTTCGACGGTCCGCTGCCCTACATCGCCGCCTGGCATCAGGCCCCCGCCCGGCATCCGGACCGGGAACTGGCCTATCTTCACCTTCAGCTGACCAGCGTCCGCCGGGCCGCCGGGAAGTTGAAGTACCTGGCCGGGTCGGAATCGGCCATGGGAGTGTTCATCAACGACGTGCGGCCGGAAGAGGCGGCGCGGATGCTCAGGGAGGCTCAGACGTGAAACTCCTCGTGGCCGGCGGTGCCGGGTACATCGGCAGCGTGGTCACCCGGCTGCTGTTCGACGCCGGTCATGAGGTGGTCGTCGTCGACGACCTGTCGAAGGGGAGGCGGGACTCCGTCCCGGACGGGGTACGGTTCGTGCCGGGCCGGATCCACGACAAGGCCGCCGAGGTTCTCGATCCGTCGTTCGACGGGGTACTGCACTTCGCGGCGTTCATCGAGGCCGGCGAGTCGGTGGCGCGTCCGGAGAAATACTGGGACAACAACCTCGTCGGCTCGCTGCGCCTGCTGGACGCCATGCGCTCCGCCGGGGTACGGCGCATCGTGTTCTCGTCCACCGCCGCGGTGTACGGCGACCCGGACGAGCTTCCCATCCGGGAGACCGCGACGCCCCGGCCCCCGAACCCGTACGGCGCCTCGAAGCTGGCCGTCGACTACGCGCTACGTGACGAAGCCGTCGCGCACGGGATGGCGGCGGTGTCGCTGCGGTACTTCAACGTCGCCGGGGCGCACCGCTGCGCGGACGGGCAGCTGCTGGGCGAGCGGCACGATCCGGAGAGCCACCTCATCCCGATCGCGCTCCAGGTCGCCGCGGGCAAGCGGGAGAAGCTCCAGCTGTTCGGCGACGACTACCCGACCCCGGACGGCACGTGCCTGCGCGACTACATCCACATCACCGACCTCGCCGGCGCCCACCTGCTTGCTCTGTCCACAATGGACTGCGACGCCGATCCGGCCACCGGGCAGCTGACCGTTGCCCGCCCGGCCGGCGCGACGCCCCAGGGCTCGCATCGCGTCTACAACCTGGGCAGCGGCACCGGTTTCTCCAACCGCCAGGTGGCCGAGGTGACCCGTGAGGTGACCGGCCGGCCGGTACCGGTGGAGATCGCTCCCCGCCGCCCCGGCGATCCGGCAGCCCTCGTCGCCTCGTCCGAGAAGGCACGCACCGAGCTGGGCTGGACACCGCAGCGCCCCGCCCTGTCCGACATCGTCGCCGACGCCTGGGAGTTCCACAGCCGTGAGCTTCACTGACATCTTCGGCCACGCCCCGACCGGCGCCTGGAGCGCGCCCGGACGGGTGAACCTGATCGGCGAGCACACCGACTACAACGAGGGTTTCGTGCTGCCGTTCGCGCTGCCACAGCGCACCACCGTCGAAGCCTCCCCAGTGGACGGTCCGATGTGGACGGTGTGGTCGGCGCAGAGCGGTGAGACGGTCAGCTTCGGGGCGGACGACCTGGTTCCCGGCAAGATCGACGGCTGGGCCGGTTACGTCGCCGGGGTGATCTGGGCACTGCGGAAGTTCGGCTTCGATCCCGGCTGCGCCCAACTCGCGGTGAGTTCCGACGTTCCGGTCGGCGCCGGCCTGTCCTCCTCGGCCGCCCTGGAGTGTGCGGTGCTCACCGCGCTGGTCGACCTGTACGGGCTGGACCTGCCGGTACCGAAGCGGCCGACGGTCGCGCAGGCCGCGGAGAACGGGTACGTCGGCATGCCGTGCGGCATCATGGACCAGTCCGCGTCCACGCTGTGCCGGGACGGGTACGCGCTGTTCCAGGACTGCCGTTCGCTGGCGGTGGAGCACATCCCGTTCGAGCTGACCGCCGACGGGCTGTCCGTTCTGGTCATCGACACCAACGCACCGCACCGGCACACGGACAACGAGTACGCGGCACGGCGGCAGGCATGCGAGAAGGCCGCCGCGGCGCTCAACCTGCCGGCCCTGCGCGACGTCACCGACCTCGACGCCGCCCTCGCCGCCCTGCCCGACGAGGTCACCCGCCGCCGGGTACGGCACGTGGTGACAGAGAACCAACGGGTGCTGGACACGGTCGCGGTGCTGCGCGGGGGCGACGTGCGGCGGATCGGCCCGCTGCTGACCGCGTCACACGCCTCGATGCGTGACGACTACGAGATCACGGTGCCCGAGGTGGACACCGCCGTCGAAGCGGCTCTGGCCGCCGGCGCGTACGGCGCCCGGATGACCGGCGGCGGGTTCGGCGGCTGCGTACTGGCGCTGGTCGACACGGCCAAGGCCGACCAGGTCGGTACGGCGGTGGCTAACGCCTACGCGGCCCGCGGGTTCACCGCTCCCACCTGGTTCGTCGCGGTACCGAGCGAGGGCGCGCACCGCCTGTCCTGAGCGTCGACTGGTCCGGGTCGCGGCGCGGCGCCAGACCCGCCGAGCCGGACTGGTCGAAGACTGGCCCGGGTCGCGGCGCGGCGCCAGACGCGCCGAGCCGGGCCGGTGTTTCCAGGCCGTCGCGGCGCGAGCCGGGCCGGGCGGACATCAGCGTCAGCTGGCGTCGACGATCATGCCGGCGCCCACCGTGCGGTTCGTCGTCTCGTCGATGACGATGAAGCCACCCGTGGTGCGGTTGCGCCGGTAGTCGTCAGCCAGCAGCGGCACCGTGGTCCGCAGCTTCACCCGGCCGATCTCGTTGAGCGAGAGGCCGGACGCCGCCTCGTCCCGGTGCAGCGTGTTGACGTCGAGGCGGTAGTGCAGGCCGCGGACCACCGCGCGGGCCGCGCGGGTGGTGTGTTTGATGGCGTACTTGCCGCCGACCGACATCGGCCGGGTCTCGTCCATCCAGCAGACCATCGCCTCGATGTCCTGGGCGACCGACGGCTGGTTGTTCGGCCGGCAGATCAGGTCGCCGCGCGAGACGTCCAACTCGTCCTCGAGCCGGATGGTCACCGACATCGGCGGGTACGCGACGTCCACCGGCCCGTCGGCGGTGTCGATGCCGGCGATCCGGGTGGTGAACCCGGACGGGAGCACCATGACCTCGTCGCCCGGCTTCAGTACGCCCGAGGCCACCTGCCCGGCGTACCCGCGGTAGTCCTGCACCACCGTCGACTGTGGACGGATGACGAACTGCACCGGGAACCGCACGTCCACCAGGTTGCGGTCGGACGCGATGTGCACATGCTCCAAATGGTGCAGCAGCGACGGCCCGTCGTACCACGGCATGTTCTCGGACCGGCTCACGATGTTGTCGCCGTGCAACGCGGAGATCGGGATGACGCTCAGGTCGGGCGCCTCCAGCTTCATGGCGAAGCAGGAGAACTCGTCGGCGATCTTCTCGAACACCTCTTGCGAGTAGTCGACCAGATCCATCTTGTTCACGCACAGGACCATGTGCGGCACGCGCAGCAGCGAACACAGGAACGCGTGCCGCCGGGACTGTTCGACCAGTCCCTTGCGCGCGTCCACCAGGATCAGCGCCAGGTCGGCGGTCGACGCGCCGGTCACCATGTTGCGCGTGTACTGGATGTGCCCCGGGGTGTCCGCGATGATGAACTTGCGCCGGGGCGTGGCGAAGTACCGGTATGCGACGTCGATGGTGATGCCCTGCTCGCGCTCGGCGCGCAGGCCGTCGGTCAGCAGCGCCAGGTTGGTGTACTCGTCGCCCCGGGCCGCGCTCGTCGCCTGTACGGCTTCGAGCTGGTCGGTGAAGATGGCCTTCGAGTCATACAGCAGGCGCCCGATGAGCGTCGACTTGCCGTCATCCACGGAACCCGCGGTGGCGAACCGCAGCAGATCCATGGCCCGTGGAGATTCCATCAGAAGTACCCCTCGCGCTTACGGTCTTCCATCGCCGCCTCGGAGACCTTGTCGTCTCCGCGGGTCGCGCCGCGTTCGGTGATCCGGGTCGCGGCGACCTCGTCGATCACCTTCTCGATGACGTCCGCGTCGGAACGCACCGCCGCCGTACACGACGCGTCACCGACCGTGCGGTAACGCACCTGCTCCACGAAGGACTGCTCGCCGTCGCGGAGCGGAAGGAACTCGTTGATCGCGTACAGCATGCCGCCGCGGTCGACCACCTCGCGGTCGTGCGCGTAGTAGATCTCCGGCAGGTCGAGCTTCTCCCTGGCGATGTAGTGCCAGATATCCAGCTCGGTCCAGTTCGACAACGGGAAAACCCGGATCGACTCGCCCGGGTGCACTCGGCCGTTGTAGAGCGACCACAGCTCGGGACGCTGGTTCTTCGGGTCCCACTGGCCGAAGTCGTCGCGGAAGCTGAACACCCGCTCCTTGGCCCGGGCCTTCTCCTCGTCCCGTCGGGCGCCGCCGAACAGCGCGTCGAACCGGTACTTCTCCACGGCGGCGAGCAGCACCGGCGTCTGGATCCGGTTGCGCATCCCGTCCGGCGTCTCGTGGACCATCCCCGCGTCGATCGCCTCCTGCACCGAGGCGACCGTCAGCTGTACGCCCAGCTCCGCCACCCGGCGGTCGCGGAACGCGAGGACCTCCGGGAAGTTGTGCCCGGTATCCACGTGCATCACCGGGAACGGGATCCGGGCCGGGGCGAACGCCTTCTCCGCCAGGCGGAGCATGACGATCGAGTCCTTGCCGCCGGAGAACAGCAGGACCGGCCGTTCGAACTCGGCCATCACCTCGCGCATCACGAAGATGCTCTCGGCCTCCAGGGCGTCGAGGTGCGAAACACGGTATGCGGCTGGCTGGCTCATCGGGACGACCTCAAGGCTGCGAGCAGGCGGGAAGCCAGATCCTTGCGACAGACCACGATGTCGTGGAGCTTTGGATCAGCTTGGTTGTATTCCAACGCAGAACCATCGATTCGGGAAGCGTGCAGGCCCGTGGCGGTCGCCACAGCCACCGGTGCGGCCGAATCCCATTCGTACTGGCCGCCGGCGTGCACGTACGCGTCCACCTCGCCGGTGACCACGGCGGCGATCTTCGCACCGGCGGAGCCCATCGGCACGACGGTCGCCCCCAGCTCGTCCACGACCCGCTCCAGCACTGCCGGCGGGCGGGTGCGGCTGGCGGCGATCCGCAGCGCGCCACCGGCCGAAGTGCGCTGGCCCGCGCCGGTACCGGACGGGGCCTGCGCGCTCGACGGCGACATCGGCGGGTACCCGGGCGGGAAGTCGGTGCCGAAGACCCGGTGCTGCGCGGGCAGCGCCACGGCGGCGGCGGAGAGCCGGAACGGCGCCGACGATCCGCGCGCCCACAGTCCGATGTGGACGGCCCAGTCGGCGCGCCCGGGCTCGCCGAACTCGCGGGTGCCGTCCAGCGGATCGATGATCCACACTCGCTCGGCGTCCAGCCGCGCCGGATCGTCGCGTACCCCCTCTTCGGAGAGCACCGCGTCGCCGGGGCGCCACCGGGCGAGCATGGCGGTGATCAGGTCGTGAGAGCGCTTGTCGCCGGCCGCCCGCAGCGCGTCAGGATCGCCCAGCAGGTCGGAGTCGGTCCGCAACTCCATCAGCAGCTCGCCGGCCTGCTCGGCCAGCCAGCGCGCGAAGGCGCCGTCCACGGCGGGCGGCACGTCAGTGCCCTTCCGGAATTCGGCGCGCCGTGGTCAAGGCAACCTCCTCAAACGCCGGCGCGGCAGCCCGCGCTGGTCCGCAGCCAAGCGTACGTTGACCGATGGCCGCGCTACGACCTGTGAGACGCGGCACAGCGGTTCAACGCGTGTGATGGCGACCCGTGACGCCTCCCGCCCGGGCAGCGGCGGCCGGACTTCGAGGCATATTAGCCGGTCAGCCCGCATGATAAGTGTTCTGCGCCGACTCCAGGCCGGTCCGGATGACCGCCTCGACGGCGTCCGCGGCCCGATCGACCAGGAAGTCGATCTCCTTGCGCTCCACCGGGGAGAAGTCCCGCAACACGAAGTCGGCCGGATCCTGCCGCCCCGGCGGCCGGCCGATGCCGAACCGCACCCGGTAGAAGTCCTTGTTGCCCAACGACTTGGCCATGGAACGCAGCCCGTTGTGGCCACCCTCGCCGCCGCCACGCTTCAGGCGCAGCGCGCCGAACGGGATGTCCAACTCGTCGTGCGCCGCGATGATCCGCTCGACCGGCACCTTGTAGAACTGGCTCAGAGCGGCGGCCGGCCCGCCGGAGAGGTTCATGTACGTCATCGGCTTCGCCAGTACCAGCCGCGGCGCCGAATCCCCGACGCCGAGCCGCGTCTCGGCCACCTCGGCGGCGGCCTTGCGGTGCCGGCCGAACCGGGCACCGGTCCGCTCGGCGATCAGATCAACGATCATGAAGCCGACGTTGTGCCGGTTCTTCGCGTACTCGGATCCGGGATTACCCAGCCCGACCACCAGCCACGGCTCGGACACGACTCCCCTTCTCCGCCGCCGGCCCGGGCGCCACCAGCTCGGGAGCCACCCGCTCGGCATCACGCGCCGGCCGACCTCTGACGGTCAACCGGCGCGCTGGCCGACGCAGTGGACTCCGCGGCTCAGGCTGCCTCGGCCGAAGCCTGCCCCTCGGTCTCGGCGACCTGCTCGGCCTCTACGCTCGGCGCCTCGCCGCCCTCGGCAGCCAGCTGCTCAGCGGTCGGCGCGGCGGTCACCACGACCAAGACCATCTCCGGCTCGGCGGCGAGCTCCACGCCGTCGGGCAGCTTGACGTCGCCCGCGGTGACGTGCGAACCGGCCCCCAGGCCCTCGATGCTGGCGTCCAGGTGATCCGGCAGCCGGGTGGCGTCGGCGATCACCGAGAGCGTCTCGTGCTCGTGCATGACCAGGGTGTCCCGGGCGGCCTCGCCGACGAGAACGACCGGCACGTCGACGGTGACCCGCTCGCCCCGGCGGACGATCAACAGATCGACATGCTCGAAGGTGTCCTTCACCGGGTCGCGCTGGATCGCCTTCGGGAGCGCCAGAGTGCTGCTGCCGTCGGCGAACGCGATGTCGAAGACCTGGGTCATCCCGCCGTGGCGGATCGCCGCGGCCAGGTCGCGCGCGGGCAGCGCGATGTGCTTGGGCTTCTCGCCGTGGCCGTACAGCACGGCGGGCACCTTACCGGCCCGACGGGTACGCCGGGCACCACCCTTGCCGAACTCGGTGCGGGGCTCGGCGCTGATACGGACCTCGGACACGGGAGTACACCTTCCGTCTAAGCTCTGGTACTAGAGTCGGCTGCGGCGCTCGGGCGAGGATGCGGGCACGGGGCGTGGGCCCTGAGCACCGCGTCGATCACGGCGCCTCAACCGGCCGCACCAGCGGCCCGCGGGGCACCCTCGCCGTGGCAACCGTGCCAGCTTACCCGAGTGCCCCTCACTGCCCGTTGCCGACCCCCGAAAGACGCGCCGCGGGATATTGACGGCACGCCGACACCTGCCTGGCTCGCGCCCTGGCCGGCGCCCGCTCAGGCGGCGGGCGCCCGGGAAGGAAGGTCGCGGAGTCCGGTCAGGACAGGCCGCCGAACAGGGTGGTCACCGAGCCGTCGTCGAAGACCTCGCGGATGGCCCGGGCGATGAGCGGGGCGATCGACAGTACGGTGATCTTGTCCAGCCGCTTCTCCGGCGGCAGCGGGAGCGTGTTGGTGACCACGACCTCGCTGATCCGGCTGTTCTTCAACTTCTCCGTCGCCGGATCGGACAGCACCGCGTGGGTCGCGGCGACCACCACGTCGGCGGCACCCGTGTCGAACAGGATGTCGGCCGCCTTGGAGATCGTTCCACCGGTGTCGATCATGTCGTCGACGATCAGGCAGACCCGGCCCTCGACGTCACCGACCACCCGGTTCGCGACCACGTGGTTGGGCTTCATCGGATCGCGGGTCTTGTGGATGAATGCCAGCGGGCAGCCGCCCAGCCGGTCGGTCCACCGCTCCGCGACGCGTACCCGGCCCGAGTCGGGCGCGACGACCGTGATCGGCCGGCCGGCGAACCGGTCCTCGACGTAGCCGGCCAGGATGTCCATGGCGAACAGGTGATCCACCGGCCCGTCGAAGAAACCCTGGATCTGTGCGGTGTGCAGGTCCACGGTGAGGATCCGGTTGGCGCCCGCGGTCTTGTACAGGTCGGACATCAGCCGGGCCGAGATCGGCTCCCGACCCCGGTGCTTCTTGTCCTGCCGCGCGTACGGGTAGAACGGCAGGACGACCGTGATCCGCTTGGCCGATCCCCGCTTGAGCGCGTCCACCATGATCAGCGACTCGACCAACCACTGGTTCAGCGGCTGGGTCATCGACTGCACGACAAACGCGTCGCTACCGCGCACCGACTCCCGGTAACGGACGAAGATCTCACCGTTCGCGAAGTCATACGCGTCGGTGGGCGTCGGCGGTACCCCGAGCACCTCACCGATCTCGTCGGCCAGCTCGGGAAATGCCCGGCCGGAGAAGAGCATCAGAGACTTACGGTTCTCCGCGGTGATACTGCCCATCGGCTCGCTCCCTGTGGGTCGGTCGGTGGTCTGGCGCCCGCCGGTCCCGGCGGTGTCACCCGTGGCCGTTGCCGGCCCCGAGGGCACCCACTGACCAGCCTATTCGGTAGCGGTGTCGGCCGCCGCTTCCGGGGTGTCCGCGATCATCCTGGCTCGTCGCGCCGCCTCTGCCGCCGGCGTACCGGCCCGGTGACTCTCCGTCCAGCCCTCAAAGATCCGTTGCGGCCCGTTCGAGACCGCGAGGCTGCCCGGCGGTACGTCGCGCCGGACCACCGTGCCGGCGCCGGTATACGCGCCGTCGCCGACCTCCACCGGTGCCACGAACATATTGTCCGCTCCGGTGCGCGCGTAATCGCCGATGACCGTGCGGTGTTTGTCGACCCCGTCGTAGTTGACCGTCACCGAGGCCGCACCGATGTTGGTGTGCTCGCCGATGGTCGCGTCACCGATGTAGCTCAGGTGCGGGACCTTGGTCCCGGCTCCGATGTCGGCGTTCTTGGTCTCGACAAAGGTGCCAATCTTGCCCTTCGCCCCCAGAACGGTGCCCGGTCGCAGGTACGCGAACGGACCGACCGAGGCGCCCGCGCCGATCTCGGCGCCCGAGCCGTGGGTACGCACCACGGTCGCGCCCTGCCCCACGGCCACGTCGGTCAGCGTGGTGTCCGGTCCGACCAGGGCGGCCTCGCCGACCGCGGTCGTGCCGCGCAGCTGGGTGTTGGGTTCGATCACCACGTCCCGGTCGAGGGTGACCGTGACGTCGAGCCAGGTGGTGGTCGGATCGTTGATCGACACCCCGGCGCGCATCCAGTCCGTGTTGATCCGGTCGCGCAGGATCGCGCGCAGCTTGGCCAGTTGCGCGCGGTCGTTGACGCCCAACGCCTCATCCGGGTCGTCCGTGTGGTGGGTACCGACCGGGTGGCCGGCCCCGACGAGCAGGCCGAGCACGTCGGTGAGGTACTCCTCGCCCTGGTCGTTGTCGGTCGACAGCCGGCCCAGCGTGTCGCGCAGCAGCCCGGCGTCGAACGCGTAGGCACCCGCGTTGATCTCCGTGATGGCGCGCTCGGCCGGGGTGGCGTCGCGCTCCTCCACGATCCGCTCCAGACCCTTCTCACCGGTGATGATCCGGCCCAGACCGCTCGGATCGGCCACCTCGGCGGTGAGCAGGGTCGCGGCGTTGCCGTCCCGCTCGTGCTGCTCGACCAGGGCGACCAGGGTCTCCGACCGGACCAGCGGCAGGTCGCCGTTGAGCACCAGCACGGTGCCGGCGGCCTCGTCCGGCAGCGCGATGCGCACGGCGTGCCCGGTCCCGTTCTGCTCGGCCTGGAGCACCGCGGACGCGTCCGGCGCGATCTCGCCCAGGTGCGCCTTGACCCGCTCGGCGCCGTGCCCGACCACGACCAGGGTGCGTCGTGCCGACAGCGGCTCCGCCGCGGCCAGCACGTGGCCCACCAGACTCCTCCCGAGCATGGTGTGCAGAACCTTCGGCAGAGCCGACTTCATCCGCTTGCCCTCACCAGCGGCGAGGACGATGACGGTGCGTTGCTCGCTCACGCATGCTCCTAGGCGTCGGAAATAGCGCCGCAGGTCATGTTAGCCATGGCTGCCGGGGCAGCGGGCCGGGCATCGCAGACTTACCGTGACGGGCATGATTCGGATTTCCCGGCGCAGAGCGCTGCTCGCACTCGGCGTCGGATCCGGGCTGGTGGTGGCGGCCGCGGGCGCCGGGGTGGCGCTCGTCGATGCCGAGGTGCTGCCCGGCAAGTCGGTGCTGAACAACACGCTGGGGCGCTGCGACGCCGCCGCACCGGCCGCGGCGCTGCGCGGCACACCGGGCCCGATCGTGACCGGCACGATGCGTTCGGTGCGGCGCCGCCGGGAGGTCGGCTTCGCCATCGCGTACCCGCCGGGATACGCGGCCGGTGCGGCGCTGCCGGTCTGCCTGGCGCTGCATGGGTACGGGTCCGACGCCCGGGGTGCGATCGGGTGCGCCGGCTACCCGGACTTCATCGCCGGTGCGGTGCGCTCCGGAATGGCCCCGTTCGCGCTGGCCGCGGTCGACGGCGGCAACGGGTACTGGCATCCGCACGCCGCCGACGACCCGCTCGGCATGATCTTCGACGAGTTCCTGCCGCTGCTGCGGACCAGGGGGCTGGACGTGTCCCGACCCGCGGTGGCCGGCTGGTCGATGGGCGGGTACGGCGCCCTGCTCTGCGGGTTGACCAGGCCGGACACGTTCGCGGCGATCGTCGCGAGTTCCCCGGCCATCTTCCACTCCTACGCGGACGCGAAGCGGGTCAACCCCGGCGCCTACGACTCGGCGCGCGAATGGGCGGCGTACGACATGACCGCGCGGGCACGGGAACTCACCGGGCTGCCGGTGCACATCGCGATCGGCGCGGCGGACCCGTTCGCACCGGCGGTGGCCACCCTGCGCGGGCGGATGGCGGATCCGTCGGCGGTACGGGTCGCGACGGGCTGCCACGACGGGCGGTTCTGGACCTGGGCCGCTCCGGACCAGGTGCGGCTGATCGGATCCGCCCTGGCGGGTAGATCCTGAGCGAGCCGCCCAACCGGACGGGATGTGCTGGTGAAGCTCGGCCGCTAGGACTCGAACCTAGAAAACCGCCTCCAAAGGGCGGGGTGTTGCCAATTACACCACGGCCGACCGATGGCTGGATAAGCCTACCGTTTCCACACCCGTACCGGGCAAGCGCCGGCCCGTACCCCGACCGGGTACGGCCGCCGCCGACCCGGTTCGACCTGCACCTTTCGCGGTATAACGCGGGAGAACTTCGGTAAACGTTAGCCCCGCTCCACTCGCCGAACCGACGACCTTAAGTTACGGTGACGTAGGCGTAGCAAGCGATCAGTCACGAGGTGCCAGATGTCCACACCCGCCCTGCTCGACCCGCCGACAGCTCCCTCCGGGCCAAAGCCGCTCACCGAGGGCAAACAACCACTGGGCATCCTGATCGGACTCTGGGCCTTCGTCGTGGCCCCGTTCGTCGCGCTCATCGTGGCCATCCCCATCGCCTGGGGCGGCTGGCTGCACTGGAGCGACGTGATCATCGGCATCGTCATGTACTTCAGCTCCGGTTTCGGGGTGACGATCGGCTTCCACCGGTACCTGACGCACGGGTCGTTCAAGGCCAAGCGGTGGCTGCGTGTCACGCTCGCGATCGCCGGCTCGATGGCCGTCCAGGGTGCCCCGACCCAGTGGGTCGCCGACCACCGCCGTCACCACGCGTACTCCGATCAGGAGGGCGACCCGCACTCGCCGTGGGCTTACGGCACCGGGTTCTGGGGGCTGACCAAGGGGTTGGGCCACGCGCACATGGGCTGGCTGTTCCACCGCGAGCTGTCCAACCGGGCCCGGTTCGCGCCCGACCTGATCGCCGACAAGGATCTGCGGAAGGTCGACAAGCTCTTCCCGCTCGTCGTCGCGCTCTCGCTGATCGCGCCGGCCATCGCTGGCGGCTTGATCACGTGGTCGTGGGAGGGTGCGCTGAGCGCGTTCTTCTGGGCCGGCCTGGTGCGGGTCTCGCTGCTGCACCACGTGACCTGGTCGATCAACTCGATCTGTCACGTGTTCGGAGCGCACCCGTTCGAGACCCGGGAGGGTGACAAGGCCGCCAACTTCTGGCCGCTGGCCATCCTGTCCTTCGGCGAGAGCTGGCACAACCTGCACCACGCGGACCCGACCTGCGCCCGGCACGGCGTGCTGCGCGGGCAGTTGGACTCCAGCGCCCGGGTGATCTGGATCTTCGAGAAGTTCGGCTGGGTACGCGACGTCCGTTGGCCCAAACCCGAGCGCATCGCTGCCAAGCTGGCACGATGAGCCGGTGAGCGACAGCCCACGCAATGCCGGCCGGGTCCGGATGTCGGCGGCGCAACGCCGCGAACAACTCATCGCCATCGGCCGGCAACTGTTCGCCGAGCGTGGGTTCGACGCGACCTCGATCGAGGAGGTCGCCGCCCGGGCCAAGGTGTCCAAGCCGGTGGTCTACGAGCACTTCGGCGGCAAAGAGGGCCTGTACGCGGTCGTGGTCGACCGGGAGGTCCGCGCGCTCCTCGACCGGATCACCACGGCGCTGACCGCGGGACACCCGCGTGAGCTGCTGGAACAGGCCGCGCTCGCGTTGCTCGACTACATCGAGAGCGAAACCGACGGGTTCCGGGTGCTGGTCCGGGAGTCGCCGGTGATGTCAGCGACCGGAAACTTCTCCAGCGTCCTCAACGACGTCGCACACCAGGCCGAGCACGTCCTGGGTGCGGAGTTCAAGCGCCGCGACTACGACCCACGCCTGGCGGAGCTGTACTCGCAGGCCCTGGTGGGCATGGTGGCGCTGGTCGGCCGGTGGTGGCTGGAAGTGCGCAAGCCGCGCAAGGAGACGGTGGCCGCGCATCTGGTGAACATCGCCTGGAACGGCCTGTCCCACCTTGAGGCCAAGCCCACTCTGATGACCCGCCGCGGCCGCTGACGCCCTTCCGGGCCCAGCGACCGCGGGTCGCGTCCGCCGTGCTCAGCGGTGGTGGTGGCGGAACGCCTCTTCGTCGGCGACGTCCTTGGCCGAGCCCGTCTTGCCGTACAGGCCGGCGGCGAAGACGACGATGCCGATGATGAACGACACGATGCAGTTGACCACCGAGAAGCCGAGGAAGTTCGCGTCGGTCTGCAGCAGGATGAGCATCAGCATGCCGACGATCATGAAGACTAGGCCGGCGGCGATGTCGAGGTAGTGGTCGATGTTGCGCCCGATGAAGACGGCAACCATGATCACAATGCCGGCGACGATGGACAGGATGGCGAACGCCAGGTTGGTCCGCAGGCCGAGCACCCAGTGCAGGTGGTTCTGGTCGAACAGCGACTGCCCGCTCGACTTGGTGGCGCCGATGATCCCGAAGATCAGAATGTAGAGCCCAGCTAACGCGGTCAGCACCCGGTACAGCGGACGGAGCGGGTGATTGATGGGAATATGGGCCATGGAATTCCTCTTCGCGTGATCGTCGATGTTCGCATGATCGCCGGTGGCTCACTCGAATTCTCGCTCACCGGCTTTGCTACCCCGCGACCGGGCTTCAACCCTCGCCCATCCGCTCGGCGAGAGCCAGCCACTCCTCCTCGGTGCGGGCGCGTTCCTCGCGTGCCGCGCGGAGCTGTGCGTCCAGGTCGGTGACCTTTTCGTAGTCGGTCGCGTGCTCGGCGAGCTGCTCGTGCAGCCCCGCTTCCCGGTCCTCCAACCGGCTGACGAGCCGCTCCAGCCGGGCCAACTCCTTGCGGCCGGCGCGCAGTTCCGCGGCGGACAGTCCGGGGGCGGTCGCTCCGGGAGTCGGCGCCGGCCCGGTGGCCGCACCCGCCGTATCGGTGCGGGCCGCTGTACCGGTACGGGCCGCCGGGCCTGTCGGCGCGATGCCGCCCGCGCCCGCCGCCTCCGGCGTGCCGATCCGGGACAGGTACTCGTCGACGCCGCCGGGCAGGTGGGTCAACCGGGCGTCTCCGAACAGGGCGTACACCGAGTCGGTCACCCGTTCCACCAGGTACCGGTCGTGGCTGGCCACGATCAGCGTGCCCGGCCAGGAGTCGAGCAGGTCCTCCAGCGAGGCCAGCGTATCGGTGTCCAGGTCGTTCGTCGGCTCGTCGAACAGCAGCACGTTCGGCTCGGACGCGAGCAGTCGCAGCATCTGGAGCCGGCGCCGTTCGCCACCGGACAGGTCCGACACCGGAGTCCAGATCCGCCGGTCCGTGAACCCGAACATCTCGGCCAGCTGGGCGGCGGAGATCTCCCGGTCCCCGAGCACCACCCGCCGGGCCACCTCCTCGACAGCTTCGAGCAGGCGCAGGTGGCCGGGCAGCTCGGCCAGTTCCTGCGACAGGAACGCCGGCCGGACGGTGGAGCCGGTGACGAGCCGGCCCTCGGACGGCGTGAGCTGGCCGGTCAGCAGCCGCAGCAACGTCGTCTTGCCAGCGCCGTTCGCGCCCAGGAGGGCGATCCGGTCGCCGGGGCCGACCTGCCAGTCGACTTCCCGGAGGATCGGCTTCGTGCCCGCCGACAGGGATACCGAGTCCAGCTCGTAGACCTGCTTGCCGAGCCGGCTGGTAGCGAGCCGGTGCAGCGAGACGGTGTCCCGGGGCGGGGGCACGTCGGCGATCAGGGCGTTGGCCGCGTCGATCCGGAACTTCGGCTTGCTGGTCCGGGCCGGTGGGCCACGCCGCAGCCAGGCGATCTCCTTGCGCAGTAGGTTCTGGCGGCGCGCCTCCGTCTCCGCCGCGACCCGTAGCCGCTCGGCACGTGCCAGGGTCCACGCCGCGTACCCGCCGTCGTATGCCCGTACCGTGAGGTCGGCGACCTCCCACGTGCGATTGGTCACCTCATCCAGGAACCAGCGGTCGTGGGTCACCACGACCAGTGCGCCCTTACGTGTGCGCAGGTGCCCGGCCAGCCAGGACACGCCCGCGATGTCGAGGTGGTTCGTCGGCTCGTCGAGTACCAGCAGGTCCGCCTCCCGGACCAGCAACGCGGCGATCGCCACCCGGCGGCGCTCGCCACCGGACATCGGGCCGACCGGAGTGTCCAGCCCCAGTCCGGGCATGCCGAGTCCGGCCAGCACGGTGCGTATCCCGGCGTCCCCGGCCCATTCGTGCTCGGCCGTGAAGTCCGAGGGCAGCCAGACGTCGCCGATGACCACGTCGCGGACCGTCGCGCCGGGCGGTAGGGCCAGGGTCTGGGGCAGCGACAGCACCCGCAGGTCGCGCCGGTGGGTGACCCGGCCGTCGTCCGGCTCCTCGACTCGGGTGAGCAGGCGCAGCAGGGTGGACTTGCCAGCCCCGTTGAGGCCGACCACGCCGATCCGGTCGGCGTCGTCCAGGCCCAGCGAGACGTCGGCCAGCAGTTGCCCTGCGGCGCCGTACCCCTTGCTGACCCGGTCCAGATTGACGATGTTCGACATACTCTCCCTCGGCCGGCCCGCTTTCGGCCCGGCCCGTTCTCGGCTCGGCGTCTTCTCGGCTCGGCGTCTTCTCGGCCCGACCTGTTCTCGGCTTCGGCTCCTTGCCTGGCTCGGCGTCTTCCTAGGCTCGGCGGTCTTCCTCGGCTCGGCGTGCTCCTCGGCGTGGCGGTCTTCCTCGCCTCGGCGTCTTCCTCGCCCGGCTACCCCGTGTGAGCCCGGCCACGCCGCGCACCCGCAGCTCAGCCAGCCCGGCGTCGGTTCCGCCGGCCCGACGTCAGGTCCGCCGGTGCGACCTTCAGGTCCGTCGGCTTGGCATCAGGCCGCTCGTGCGCCCGCCACCGGACCGAAGACCGGAAGCGCGATCCGGCACGAGCCGGATGCGTTCAGATCGGCGGCGATTTCTTCCGCCTGAGCGGCGTTGCGCGCCAGGAACAGGCAGGTCGGCCCGGATCCGCAGATCATCCCCGCCAGCGCGCCGGCCTTCCGGCCGCGGGCAAGGGTACCGGCCAAGTCCGGCCGCAGCGACAGTGCGGCGACCTGCATGTCGTTGCCGAGCGCGTCGGCGAGAACCCGCGGATCGCGCTGCCGCAGTGCGGCCAACAGTTGGTCGGGGTCGCCCAGCGGAGTCGGTGTCGCGTCGTCCGCCCGGAGCCGGTCGAGTTCGGCGTACACAGCGGGAGTCGACAACCCGCCCTCGGCGGCCGCGATCACCCAGTGCCAGGAGGACGGCCGGACCAGCACCGGGCTGATCACCTCACCCCTCCCGGTGCCCAGCGCGGTGCCGCCGAGGACCAGGAACGGAACGTCCGAACCGACGCTCGCGGCGATCTCGGCCAGCTCATCCCGGCTGCGGCCGGTGCCCCACAACGCATCGCAGGCAACGAGCGCGGCGGCGGCGTCGGCACTGCCGCCGGCGAGGCCGGCCGCGATCGGGATCTGTTTGCGCAGGTGCAACCGGGCGTGCGCGGGCACCCCGGCCCGCTCGGCGAGAGCCCGGGCGGCGCGCAGCACGAGGTTGGACGAGTCCAGTGGCAGGGCGCCTGCCCCCTCGCCCTCCATCGTCAGGGTCAGCTGATCACCACGCCGCGCCGTCACCTCGTCGTACAGCGAGACGGCCTGGTAGATCGTTGTCAGCTCGTGGTACCCGTCGCGGCGGAGCGGGCCGACGCCGAGGTGCAGATTGATCTTTGCCGGTACCCGTACCCGCACCGGTCCGGAGCCGCCCGCTCGTGGCCGCCCCTCCTCTTCGAAGAGCGCCTCAGTCATGCGCCGATCCTCATCCGGATCCACCCTCTTAAGCCGCGCGACTGGCTGGCACGCCCGGTACCCGACCAGCTCACGCTGCCTCCTCAAGCCGCGCCGCCGCGATCGCGGCGAACTGCTCTATGGTGAGCGATTCACCGCGAGCCTGCGGATCCACCCCCGCCCGAACCAGAATTTCGGCCGCCGCGCCGGCGCTGCCGGCCCACCCCGCCAGGGCCGCGCGCAGGGTCTTGCGTCGCTGGGCGAACGCATAGTCGATCACAGCGAAGGTCTCGCGGCGGTCCGCGCCCGCCGGCGGTTGCCGGCCGGCGAAGGCGACCAGCCCGGAATCGACATTGGGTACCGGCCAGAACACGCTGGGCGGCACTCGACCGGCCGCCCGCGCACTCGCATACCAGGCGAGTTTGACGCTCGGCACGCCGTAGACCCGGGAGCCTGGGGCGGCAGTCAACCGGTCGGCGACCTCCTTCTGCACCATGACCAGGCCGTGGCGCAGCGACGGCAGGATGGCGAGCAGGTGCAGCACGACCGGTACGGCGACGTTGTACGGCAGGTTCGCCACCAGCGCACTGGGCTCCCCCACGTCTTCGGGTCGCAGCTTGAGCGCGTCACGGTTCATGATCGTGAGCCGGTCGGCGTGCTCGGGCGCCCGCTCCTCCGCGGTCAGCGCCAGCCGACCGGCGAGCACCGGATCGATCTCGATCGCGTAGACATGGGCACAGGCGGGCAGGAGCCCGAGAGTGAGCGAGCCGAGCCCCGGGCCGACCTCGACCACGACGTCGTCGGGCGAGAGATCGGCGGCCCGAACGATCCGCCGCACCGTGTTCGGATCGTGGACGAAGTTCTGACCGAGACTCTTGGTCGGCATGACGCCGAGGCGCGCAGCCAACTCCCGGATCTCAGCCGGGCCCAGCAGACCGGTCACGGTGACCCAGCGTACGGTGCCAGTCTCGGCCGCAGCGGCGGGCACGGCCTCCGTCACCTCAGCCCGAGCGTCTCGCGCAGCGCGATGTCGACGCTGCTCATGACGTCCGGAGACAGCGTGCCGGCCAACTCGACGAACCGATCTCGCCTCACCTGCATGACGGTGCCGGCGAGGACACTTCCGGACAACGGCTCGCCCGGTCCGAGCGCCACGACTGTCGGCAGATGTCGGCGCCGGTCGGCGGTCGACACACGCACCGCGACCACGTGGTCCAACTCCGCGGTCCGGTTGATCTCGTCGGCCGAGACGATCAGCCACGGCCTCCGCCCCACGCCGGGGACGTCCAGCCAGTAGACCTGCCCCCGGCGTGGATGCGGCGATCGGCGGCCGGATATCGGCCGGACCTCCGCCGACCTGGGCCCGCCGCCCGCGTCGCCGCGCCGCGCCGCCCCGGTCACCACCGTGCGACCTGCTGACCGCCGATGCCCGCGTCGGGCACGGCGCCCTCGCCGGTCGAGGGCGGGCCCATCGACTCCTCCCCGGTGAGCGCCGAGACCTCGCCGGTGAGCCCCTCGTCCACATAGACCCCGGCCAGCTCCCGGTAGGCGACCTCGGCCGAGTGGGCGCGGACGTGCTCGATGCCGGCGTCGATCAGCAACCGGACGAGAGCCGCCTCGGCGGGTGAGTCGTTGAGCTCGATTCCCCGATCACGCGCCCAGGCGCGCAACTCGTCCTGATAGGGGCCGGGCCGGGCGAAGCCGACCAGTGCCCGCTCCTGACCCACGGTCAGGGTGATCGTCGTCCGTCGCATGGCCTTTACACTGCACCAGATTTGTGATGCAGTCAAGTGATGCAGAGTGATGCATCACTTGCCGGGAGCCCATCCCCCGAAGACCCGCTCGGTCGTGGTGGAGATCGCCGCACAGAGCTCGTCGAGGTCGCGACCGGTGGTCTCGGCGAGCGACCGCACGGTCAGCGGCACGAGATAGGGCGCGTTCGGCCGGCCCCGGTAGGGCATCGGAGTCAGATAGGGCGCGTCGGTCTCCACCATCATCTGGTCCGGCGGCGTGACCAGCGCCGCGTCCCGCAGGTTGGCCGCGTTCTTGAAGGTCACCGTGCCGGCGAAGGACAGGACATAGCCGCGGCGCACGCACTCGGTGGCGAAGGCGCGGTCGCCGGAGAAGCAGTGCAGCACGACGGTGTCCGGCGAGCCCTCCTCGTCGAGCACCCGGAGCACGTCGGCGTGCGCGTCGCGGTCATGGATCACCAGCGCCTTGCCGAACCGCTTCGCGATCGCGATGTGCGCCCGGAAACTGTGCTCCTGCGCGGCTCGCCCGTCCTCACCGGTCCGGAAGTAGTCCAGACCGGTCTCGCCGATGCCCCGCACCCTCGACTGGCCGGCCAGGTCCTCGATCGCGCGCAGCTCCGAGTCCAGGTCAGCCAGCCGGGGCGCCTCGTTCGGATGCAGCGCGACCGCCGCCAGCACGGCCGGCTGCGCGGCGGCGAGCTCGGCCGCCCAGCGCGAGGAGTCCAGGTCGACCCCGACCTGGACCAGCCGGTCGATGCCCACCTTCCGGGCCGCCTCGATGTCGGCCGCCGGGTCTCCGCCGACGATGTCGAGGTGCGTGTGGCTGTCCGGGACCGGCACCGCCAGCGGCTCGGGCGGTGGCGGCGGCGTCTCGGCGCGCCTCGAATCGGATTTCGCCATGCTCATCGCTCCGACGGTTCAGCGACCGGTCGGGCCCTGCTGGGCCTGGGTGCGGTCGCCCGGGTGCACTTCCACCGTGCCGTCCGCCCGCGTGACGACCAGGAAGGGCACTCCCTCGCGGACGTCGTGCTCGCGCCGCTCCTCGGGCGAGGGCATCCGGGCTCGCACGCGGTCGCCCCGCCGCAGCGGCACGGTCTGCACCGGCTGCTGGTTGTTCCGGACGAAGGTCCCGCGTGGCGCGCGCACCTCGACCAGACCTTCGCCCTTGAGCACGTCGATCGCCTTGCGCACGGTCGTCCGGCTGACGCCGTGTTCCTGGCGAAGCTGTTCCTCGCTGGGCACTCGCGCACCATCAGGCAACTGTCCGCTCATGATCGCGTCACGCAGGCTGTCCGCGATCTGCCTGTACTGAGCCCGATCGGCAGAGGGATCGATCATGAAGGTGACGGTACGTCGTCACGTAGAGTCAGGTTATTGTATCTACGTACCTACGTAGGTATGGTAACTTCCAGCCGGGTGCGGGAACCGGTGTCTGGAGCGGCCCGATTCCCGCACCCGTACTGAAAACGCGGGGTGCGGCGGCACAGGATCTCCCGGCGGCAGTTCACGGTCGCCACTGTTGGCTCGCCGGAAACCGTCGCACCCCGTACCCACCCACGTTCGGCATCGCGACAGCCGGTCCGACTTATTGGGACCGCCGGCCTGTTCGGGAGGATCACATGGCGAGCGTTCGGTACGACCCTGAAGATCCGCCTGAGCAGCCCCCGGAAGGGTGCACCGATCCCCTGCTGTGGCGCGTGGCGCATGCGCTGCACCTGGACCACCAGCCGGAGTCGGACAACCGCTGCACGTGTGGCGAAATCTTTCCCTGCCCACGAGCCGGACTCGCGGCGCGCGGACTGCTGACGGCCTGCGTACGGCGACCCACCGACCCGGACCTGTCCGACTCCGCCGGGCCCGGGAGGTGGTCGCGTCGGTCGATCTAAACGCAGCCCCGAGCATTCCTGGACCGGCCTCGGCCGGCCGCGACGTTCGGCTCATCACAAACGACCCGCCAACCAGTGACCTGCCACTGGACGACCTGCCACTGGACGACCCGCCACTGGACGACCTGCGCTGAACAACCTGCCGCTGAAATACCTGCACTAACGGCTGGTCATTGACCCGCTTCCATGGACTCGTCTTTTAGCGGCTCGTCCCTCAGCGCTCGTCCCTCAGCGGCCCGTCCCTCAGGGGCCGAACCCTCAGCTGACCGGTCTCTCGTCGATCGCTTCGAAACGATCCGCTGGAGCGAGTCCGCCAGAGCGAATCCGCTGGTCCGTCGCGACGACGGGCGCGTTCACTGCGCCCGAAGCCGGGGCGGACGGCCGCGAGCGGGCACGGCTCGACAGATCAGCGATCGAGGATCCGCGCCGAGGATCGGCCTCTGAGGCTCGAGCCTCGGCGAACGGGGCCGGGAACCGTGCGACCCAACGGGGGTCAGGAACACGACCCCAGGCCGGCGAGCGGCGGCGTCCCGCGGGCCGGGAGCGAGCAGGACGCCGTGTCCCCGACGGCGAACCGGCCGGACCGGCGCCAAGAGCCAGCCACCCCTACCACAGCCAGTCACCGCACTACAGGCAGCCACCCGCACCACAACCAGTCGCCCGCAAACACAGCCAGCCGCCCGTACCAGACGCGGCCACCCGCACCGGAGGCAGCCAGCCGCACCAGAGGCAGCGAGCCGCAACACAGCCAGTCACCGCATCAGAGGCAATCGCTCGCACCACAGACAGTCACCGCACGACAGGCAGTCGCTCGTAACACAGCCAGCCACCTCGGCCTGCATGCGGCCCCGGCAACCGCCGGCCACCGAAAGCAACTACCGGGTCGCGCGGCCACCGGCAACACCACCCGGTCATCAGCAACGCGAGCGACCGACGGCCACCGACCGACAGCCGACAGAAGCAGCCGGCAACCAGCGGCCCAGAGAAACCAACGGCCACGAGAAACCGACGGCCGAGAGAACCGACGGCCGAGAGAAGCAGTCCGACCGCCGAACGAATCAGACCAACTCAACAAGGAACCAGACAACAGGAAAGGACAGCGCCATGGCCTCACGGCGTCAAGTGCTCGCCACCATCGCCGCCACCGCGACCGCACCGGTCACCGCGGCGATCGCCGCACCCACCCTGGTGGCGTGCGGCCGGAGCGAGAAGCCCACCGGCCGGAAGGCGATCGACAAGGTCAGTGTTCTCACCGGGTTCGGCACGACTCCGCGCGAGAGCTACAGCTGGGTGGCCGACGGCATGGGCTTCTTCAGGGAAGCCGGGATCCAGGTGTCGATCCAGCCGGGCGCCCCGAGCGACGCCAACCTCAAGATCCTCGCCAGCGGCAAGGCGCAGTTCGCGATCGTCGACTTCGTCAGCGCCGTACGCGGGGCGAGCTCCGAGTGGCCGAACTTCCGGGTGATCGCCGCGATCCAGCACAGCACCCTGCTGTCGATGGTCAGCCTGCCCGACCGCCGCATCGCCCTGCCCATCGACCTGTCGGGCAAGACGCTCGGCACCGCCTCGGCCGCCGCGACCCAGACACTGTTCCCGACCTATGCGCGGCTCGCCGGCATCGACCCGGCCCGCGTGAAGATCGTGAACCTGTTGCCGGACCAACTGCCCGCGGCCCTGGCCAGCGGGAGGATCGACGCCGAGGGCGCGTACCTGGTCGACACCCCGATCATCCGGAAGGCTGCCGGCGGCAGGGAGCCGGTCGTCCTCCCGTACGCCAAGTACCTCACCGACCTGTACGGCTCGGTACTCATCACCACGACGTCGCTCATCCGCACGAGACCGGATCTGGCCAGACGGTTCGGTACGGCGATGTTGCGCGGCATCCGGTACGCGGTCGAAGCGCCGGAGGACGCCGCCCGGGTGGCGCACGCCGCCCTGGCCGTCCTCGACCCGGACATGGTCGCCCAGACCATGCGGCAGATGCGCCCGTACGTGGACTCCGGAGTGCTCGACGAGACCCGGGTGATGCGCGGCATCAGCCTGCTGGAGGCGGCGGGGCTGATCGGCCCCGGACTCACACCCGACCGGGTCGTGGACTTCTCACTCGCACCGAAGGGAGCCTGACGTGACCAGCTGGACCACCCGCCCGTACGCCTATGACAACGACAGTGCGGAGGCCACCGCTCATCACGAGGCCCTGGCCTCCCTGCTCGATCCCGTCACCAGGTGGCGGATCACCGATCTCCTGGACCTGACCGGTGCCCACTGCCTGGAGGTGGGCGCCGGGGCTGGAAGCGTCGCCCTCTGGCTGGCCGACCGGGTCGGGCCGGACGGCTCGGTCGTCGCCACGGACACGAAGCCCGGGCTCATCCCGGACCATCCGCGCCTGACCGTGCTAGAGCACGACATCACCTCGCAGGTACCGCCCGGCGGGGACTACGACCTGGTGCACGCCCGGCTGCTGCTCAATCACCTGCCCCAGCGCCGGCAAGTGCTGGAACGCCTCGCGGAGGTGGTCGCGCCCGGCGGCGTCCTGCTGACCGAGGACTTCTGGCCCACCTCGCCGCACGAGATCGTGGCCCACGCCACCAGTGAGGACGACGCGACGCTGCTCCGCCGGTTCCACCTCGCCCACCTGCGTACCCTCTCCGAACACGGCAGCGACCGCGGCTGGTCGAGGCGGGCCCTGCTCGCGTTCATGGAGGAGGGGCTGACCGACGTCCGCTCGGTGGCGTACGGCGGCACGTGGCGCGGTGGCAGCCCCGGCTGCCAGCTGCTCATCGCGGGTACCGAGCAGCTGCGCGAGCACCTTCTCGCCGCCGGCCTGACCTGCGACGAACTCGACCGCGCGCATGAGCTGCTCCGTACCCCCGGCATCGTGCTGCACGGGCACATGCTCTACAGCACGAGTGGCCGGCGGCCGTCCACAGTGGATGGTGCCCGATGAGTGCCACCGAACCGGGCGGCGTCGCGTTCAGACGCCACCCGCTCCGCAACGGATCGGGCGGGGCCGTCGCGACCATCAACCGGGTGGCCGGCCGGCCGCCGGGCAGCGGCATGTGTAGCTGCCCGACACCGCTGATCCGTGACCGAGAGACCGGCGAGTGGCTGCACCTGGCCACCCGGTCCCGCTGCCCGCGTCGCCTGGACGGTGATCGATGATGCGGCCGGTGCAACCCCATGACGTCGCGAACGTGACGTTCCGCCGGGCTCCCTGGTACCGGATCGGCCTGGACGCCACCGACGTGCGCGCGTATCTCGGCCGGATCGCCGACGCGCTGGTTCTCCGGGATCACGTGGAGCGGGTGCTACGGACCGAGATCGCCCGACTCCGATCGGAGAATGAGCGGATCAAGCTCGGCCTCCGCCGGTGGCAGGCGGACCAGCGGTCACACGGCTGATGACCGACCGGGCCGGGCGGCGTGTTCCGCCCGGCCCGGATCCGCCCGTCGCGCGGGTTGGAGCGCGCCTCTCGGCCGGCGGGTCCAGAGCAGGCCGCACTGGGCGGGCCTGGAGACGGGCCGCGCTGGGCGGGTCCGGAAGCGGGGCGGGTCCGGAAGCGGGGCGGGTCGGGCGGGCCGGGACCAGGCGCGCCGTCGGGACGGAAGGTGCGACGACCCGCTGGCGCAGAGTTTCGGCAGCTCTCGGTAGGTTCGTCCGGTCCGCCGCCGGCCGACTGGACACCGTGCGGCATACGGTGCACAGGCGGCCTACGGCACAGAGGATCAAACGCGTCACACTCTTTACCGGTTCGTGAAGACGGTGCGATCCGGGCGGCTATGGTTGCGGCGTGCACGAGGACATCGCGGTGTTCAGTGGCAATGCCCACCCCGAATTGGCCACCGAGATCTGCGCTCACCTGGGCACCCCGTTGCGTCCGGTGCAGGTCTCCCGATTCGCCAACGACTGCTTGGAGGTCCAGCTCCAGGCCAACTGCCGAGAGCGCGACGTCTTCCTGATCCAGCCGCTGGTGCCGCCGGTCCAGGAGAACCTGGTCGAGCTGCTGCTCATGCTGGACGCCGCCAAGGGTGCGTCCGCCGCGCGGACGACCGTGGTCCTGCCGCATTACGCGTACGCCCGGTCGGACAAGAAGGACGCGCCGCGAATCTCCATCGGCGGCCGGCTGGTTGCCGATCTGATGGTGGCGGCCGGCGCCAGCCGGGTACTCGCGATGACCCTGCACTCACCGCAGGTCCACGGGTTCTTCAGCGTGCCGGTGGATCACCTGCACGCGCTGCGCGAGCTGGCCGCCCACTTCCGCCAGTACAACCTGGACAACGTGGTGGTCGTCTCGCCCGACCTAGGCAACGCCAAGCCGGCCGCCGACTTCGCCCGGCTCCTCGGGGTCCCGGTCGCCGCCGGCGCCAAGCAGCGGTACGCGGACGACCGGGTGAGCATCAGCGCGGTGATCGGTGACGTGACCGGTAAGGACGTGATCGTCCTCGACGACGAGATCGCCCGCGGCAGCACCGTGCTGGAGCTGCTCGACCGGCTACGCGAGCTGAAGGTCAACTCCATCCGGGTGGCCTGCACCCACGGGCTGTTCGCCGATCGTGCGCTGGACCGGATCAGCTCGGCGGACGACGTGCTGGAGGTCGTCTGCACGAACACCGTGCCGATCCCGGCGAACAAGCGGGTACCGAAGCTGCGCGTGCTGTCGATCGCCCCGGCGCTGGCCGAGGCGATGCGACGCATTCACAATGGTGAATCTGTGAGCGTCCTCTTCGACCAGAAGAGCTAGACCCGCTCAGATCCAGCGGCTGCCCAACCACATGCGCGCCATCCATTGCGCGTACGGGATGATCTTTCCGACGTAGATCGGATAGAAGTACGCGAAGATCACGGCGACGGCGACCATGTACGCCCCGGCGAACACCGTGCCCATGAGTCTTCGGTCGGCGGGTTCCAGCAGTTCCACCCCGCCCGGCGAATGGGTCACGGCGGCACTGCGAGCAGGGCTGCGGATCAGCGCGCCAAGGACATAGACCACGGCCAGGATCAGGAACGGCTCGGCCGGCGCGATGTAGAAGTAGAACATCGTCCGGTCCTTGGCCTCGTACGGGAACCACGGCACGATGCTCGCGATCACGCCAAGGCCGATGGCCAGCGCCCGCCAGTCGCGGCGGCTGATCCCGAACCAGGCCAGCCCGGCCAGCGCCGCGATGAACGACCACCACAGCACCGGGGTGCCCAGCAGGATCACTTCGGACGAACAGGTCGGCGAGCCGCAGGGCCCGTTGCTCTGGTAGTAGAACGCGACCGGCCGGCCCAGCAGCAGCCACTGCCACGGCCACGACTGGTACGGGTGCGACTTGTCCAGCGTGTCGTGGAAGTGCAGCGCCTCCCGGTGGTAGTGCCACAGGTTCAACAGCGCACCGAGGATCGGCGGCTCGGAGTGCCCCTGCGAGGCGAGCCAGTGCCGATCCCAGCCCTTGCTGCTGGCAAACCAGCCGGTCCAGCTGGCCAGGTACACGCCCACGATGATCAGGCCGAACACGGCCACCCAGCCGGTCTCGTCCAGGAAGGTGTCGCGCCACGGCCGCCGGACACCCGCGCTCTTCCGGGCGCCGGCCTCCCAGATGTAGATCAGCAGGACGAAGACGATGATGTACCACAGGGCGCTCCACTTGACCGCCATCGCGCAGCCGGTCATCAACCCGGCGGCCAGCCGCCACCACGGCACCGCGAACGGCGGCCGGCCGGCGCGTCCCGGCTGGGTCGGGTCCATCCCCCGCTCCAGCGCCCGCAGCCAGCGCAACCGGCGGTGGTCCCGGTCCATCACCAGGCAGGTGAACGCGGCCAGCACGAACAGCAGCAGGAAGATGTCCAGCAGCGCGACCCGGGACAGCACGAACTCGAACCCGTCGAGCGCCATCAGCAGCCCGGCCGCGCAACCCAGCACGGTCGAGCGGAACATCCGCCGGCCCAGCCTGATGACGATCAGCACCGCGATGATGCCGGCGACCGCCGCCGAGATGCGCCAGCCGAATTCGTTGTACCCGAAGATCTTCTCGCCGAGCCCGATCAGCCACTTGCCGAGCGGCGGGTGCACGACGAACGAGCCGGTATTCTGCTTCTCGTCCCATTCGACGCCGTGCTGCAGCAGGTGGTGGGCGTCGACGGCGTAGTACACCTCATCGAAGATCTGCCCCTTGGGCAGGTTGAGGCGGACCAGCCGCAGTATCGCGGCGATCGCCACGATCACGGCGGTGGCCACCCACGACCGCCAGCCGTCCTTGGGCATCGGCGGGGCGAGCCTCCGCCTGACGATCTCTGGCACCACTGGCGCCTCATCGGCCGCCTGGGGGCCGGGCTCGGTCATCACCGCCGAAGTCACGCCTGCGATCGTAGGCTGCGCATGGCGGCATGGCACGCCCGTCACGCCCCGGCACATGGACCTCGGAGGGAACTCGGTGGACGCTCAGGGACGGCTGATCCTCGTCGGCGCCCCGCTCGGCAACGTCGGGGACGCCTCGGAGCGGCTGCGCACCGCGCTGGTCGGGGCCGACATCGTGGCCGCCGAGGACACCCGGCGGCTGGTCCGGCTGGCCCGGGAGCTGGACATCGTGCTGCCCGGCCGGATCGTCTCCTACTTCGAGGGCAACGAGGAGCGGCGTACCCCCGAGCTGATCGAGGCGATGGGCTCGGGCTCCGTGGTCGCGGTGATCACCGATGGCGGCATGCCGAGCGTCTCCGACCCCGGGTACCGGCTGGTCCGGGCCGCCATCGAGGCCGGCGTACCGGTGACCTCCGCGCCCGGCCCCAGCGCCGTGACGACCGCGCTGGCCCTGTCCGGCCTGCCCAGCGACCGGTTCTGCTTCGAGGGCTTCCTGCCCCGCAAGCCGGGCGAGCGGCGGTCCCGGCTGGCCGCGCTCGGTGCCGAGGAGCGCACGATGGTCTTCTTCGAGGCGCCGCACCGGATCGCCGCCACGCTGGCCGACCTGGCCGCCGCGTTCGGCGACCGGCGCCCGGCCGCCCTCTGCCGGGAGTTGACCAAGACCTACGAGGAGGTCGTCCGGCTGCCGCTCGGCGAGCTGTCCGCCTGGGCCACCGACCAGCAGCCGCGCGGAGAGATCAGCGTCGTGGTGGGCGGGGCGCCGGCGGCCGCCGCCGTGCGCCCGACCGACGCGGCGGTACTGGCCGAGGTGGCCGGCCTGGAGGCGGGCGGTACGCCGCGGCGGGACGCGATCGCCGCCGTGGCCCGGTCGCACGGGCTGCCCCGCCGGGAGGTCTACAACCTGGTGGTGGCCGGCCCCTCATCCGGGGCCCACTACGCTGGTACCCCATGAGTCACGTTCTCGCCGCGGTCGCCTGGCCGTACGCCAACGGTCCGCGCCACATCGGTCATGTGTCCGGTTTCGGGGTTCCCTCCGACGTCTACAGCCGGTACATGCGGATGGCCGGCCACGACGTGCTCATGGTCTCCGGCACCGATGAGCACGGAACGCCCATCCTGGTGCAGGCCGAGCGCGAGGGCGTCACGCCACGCGAGCTGGCCGACCGGTACAACCGGCTGATCGTCGAGGACCTGCACGCCCTCGGCCTGTCCTACGACCTGTTCACCCGGACCACCACGCGCAACCACTACGCGGTCGCCCAGGAGTTGTTCCGCGGCGTTCACCGCAACGGATACATGATCAAGGAGACCACCCAGGGTGCGATCTCGCCGTCGACCGGCCGGACGCTGCCCGACCGGTACATCGAGGGCACCTGCCCGATCTGCGGGTACCCGGAGGCGCGCGGCGACCAGTGTGACAACTGCGGCAACCAGCTCGACCCGATCGACCTGATCAACCCGAGGTCCCGGATCAACGGTGAGGCGCCCGCGTTCGTCGAGACCGAGCACTTCCTGCTCGACCTGCCGGCGCTCGCCGACGCGCTGTCCTCCTGGCTCAAGGCCCGGACCGACTGGCGGCCCAACGTCCTGAAGTTCGCGCTCAACCTGCTCGACGACATCCGGCCGCGGGCGATGACCCGGGACATCGACTGGGGCATCCCGGTGCCGCTGCCCGCCTGGGAGGACAACCCGAACAAGCGGCTGTACGTGTGGTTCGACGCGGTCGTCGGGTACCTGTCGGCAGCGATCGAGTGGGCCCGCCGCTCCGGCGACCCGGACGCCTGGAAGAAGTGGTGGTCGGCGGAGGCGGAGGACGCCCGGTCGGCCTACTTCATGGGTAAGGACAACATCACGTTCCACGCCCAGATCTGGCCGGCCGAGTTGCTCGGGTACAACGGCGAGGGCTCCCGGGGCGGCGAGCCGGGCGAGTTCGGCAAGCTGGCGCTGCCCACCGAGATCGTGTCCAGCGAGTACCTGACGATGGAGGGCCGCAAGTTCTCCTCGTCCCGGTCGGTGGTCATCTACGTACGCGACTTCCTGTCCCGGTACGACGCCGACGCGCTGCGGTACTTCATCGCGGTGGCCGGCCCGGAGACCACGGACACCGACTTCACCTGGTCGGAGTTCCTCCGGCGCAACAACGACGAGTTGGTCGCCGGCTGGGGCAACCTGGTCAACCGCTCGATCTCGATGGCGGCGAAGAACTTCGGTGCCATCCCGCCGGCCGGACCGCTCACCGAGGCGGACGAGGCGCTGCTGAGCTCGGTACGCACCGCGTTCGACACGGTCGGCGACCTGATCGGCCGGCACCGGCAGAAGCAGGCGATCAACGAGGCGATGCGGGTCGTCGGCGAGGCGAACAAGTACCTGTCGGACCAGGCGCCGTGGAAGATCAAAGACGACCAGGAGCGGCTGGGTACGATCCTGCACGTGGCGCTGCAGGCGGTCAGCGACTGCAACATCCTGCTGACGCCGTTCCTGCCGCACGCCGCGCAGACGATCCACGAGCTGCTGGGCGGGACCGGGGTGCACGCCCCGATGCCGTCCATCGTGGAGGTCGAGGATCTGGACGGCGGCCCCGGGTACCCGGTGCTGGCCGGCGACTACGACGAGGGTGCGCGCTGGCGGTCCGTGCCGATCGCGGCGGGTACGCCGCTGGCCCCGCCGAAGCCGGTGTTCAAGAAGCTGGACAAGTCCATCGTGGATGAAGAGCTGGCCCGGCTGGGCGGCTGACGTCCGCCCCCCGCTCTACGCGGCCGGGTTCCGCAGGTCGTACTCGATGTCGACCTCGCGGTACCCGGCCGTCTCCGCCCGGGGCGCCCACGCCTCGTAGATCCCTCGCTCGATGCAGCCCGCACCCAGCCGGGTGATCGACTCGATGTCCGGCCGGACCAGCCGTACCCGCAGCCAGTCGCCCTCGTCCCGGACCACGGTGCACGGAGCCCGGCGCCAGCCCAGGTACGGGGTGCGCCGGGACAGCGACTCCACCGCATACCGGGCCGCCCGAGTCTTGGCCAGCACCCGGAACTCTCCGGGCGGGTCGGCGATCGCCTCGTACTCGGCGCCGTGGTGGCGCCCCATCAGGCGGGTCGGGGCCGGCGGGATCACGAAGTATTCCTGCTCCGGCGCGATCCCGGGCACCGCGGCGAACAGGCCCCGCCACTGTGGACCGAACATCCGGCCCCAGGCCCGCTGCTCCGGCAGGTACCGGTAGAGCACCACCTCGGTGCCGTCGTCGGTGTACGCGACCAGTTCCGCGAACGCGGTCAGCGGCAGGTCGGCCAGGTTGGCGGTGACGAACTCGGGGATGACGTGCTGACCGGACGGCGCGAACCCGGTGCCGAGCACCGGCGACCCGAGCCGGTCGCCGGGTGCCATCCGGACGAGCCCGCCGAAGTCGGCGGCGAACGGAGCCTGGTAGTCGCTCGGGTCGATCGCCCGCCAACGCAGCGCGAAGACCACCGGGTCGGCCCGGCCGTCGTCGCCGTCGCTGCGCAGCACCGAAAGCTCGGCGGGTGTCCGCAGGTGGGCGACGTCGAACTCGCGGTAGCAGAAGCCCTGCGGCAGCCAGCCGTGCAGGTGCCCGGCGAGTTGGCGTCCGGAGAGCACCTTCACCATGCGGGTACCGCGGAAAATCTTGGCGGAAAGCCGGATCCGGGCCACCAGCTCGTCGTCGACGTTGCGCCGCGACTGGCTCAGCGCGTGCACCGCCGACCAGCTCAGGTTGCGGGACAGCGGCGCGGACAGCGGCTGCTCCGCGGGTATCGGGGCCCGGCCCTCGATCACGTTGATCTCGACGGCCGGAACGAACCGGCGGTACGGCTTGCGCGCGCCGGGCCGCGGGTTACGTAGGAAGCCGGCGCCCGGCTCGGTCGAGAAGATCTCGTAGGCCGCGCCCTTGGCGATCGGCTCGGCCGAATAATCGTCTCCGTTGTAGCGAACCCGGATGCGTTCGGTGGCCGACTCGGGGCCCGGTGCGCCGCCATCCGGCCGGTCCGCCGCTACCTGCCCAGCGAATACCACGGTCCTCAACATTAGGACCGCGGAAGCGGGAATTGGTTAACTGAGCGTGAACTTTCTTGTGACTCAGGCATGACCTGGCCGAACGACTGGCCTGGGTCGTTGCGCGACGCCAGAGCGCCGAGCCAGACTGGCCAAACGGATGATGTGGTGTGGTGTTATCGGTTAGCCACCTGCGAATTCCGGCGTAGTCGGCCGCGATGTACGCGAGCAGGTTCACATCGCGCTTTAGTCGCTTATCAGACAGTTATCTATTTATTCTCTTCTAATAGATTCTTCAGATCCACAAGCGCCGAGGCGCGGCCCTCGGTGTACTTGTCGATCCATCGATCATGGATGAGCCGGATCGGCACCGGATTGAGGAAGTGCAGCTTTTCCCGGCCGGACCGGCGGGTGACGATCAGCCCGGCTTCCTCCAGCACCCGCAGGTGCTTCATCACCCCGAACCGGGTCATCCGCAGGGTGGACTCCAGGTCGGTCAGGGTGCGCCCGTCGCGCTCGAAGAGGATGTCCAGCAGGTGCCGGCGACTGGGGTCCGCGAGCGCCTTGAAGACGCGATCGTCGTCGTCCACCAGCCCAGGATAGGTGACCTCGAAGTCACCTATCAAGTCGGCGGCGGGAGCCGGTCGCGCCTCCGGGTTTCCGTCGTGCCTCCGGGTTTCCGTCGCAGCTTCGGGCTTCCTCGGCCGAAGGTCGGAACCGTAGTGGGGATGGCCGGGCCGCCGGCCCACCGCTAGATCTCGGGATCCACGGATCCAAATCGGCGAAAAGGGCGCAGAATTCGCGTGCCCGGCAAGCATTCCCATATGGCAGATCATCACTGCCCCGACCAATGGCCGGTGCGATCGACCGGCCGCGCAAACCCCGGTCAACGGCCTTTCCGTTGAAGACGATCTCTGCTAGCGTGCTCCTGCTCGGCATGGACGCGATCGCTGGATGCCCCTGTGTCCGGGAAGGATTTGTTGCACCCGGGCCGACCGAGGCTTGACTCCATGTTGTCCCATACATGGAAGCCGGCGCTGTTTCCATTGCCGTCATTCATTCGTCTCCGGGAGAGAACCGACCAAGTCCGTTCTCTCATTACGCACAGGAGGGAATTGCGTGGCAAAGGCGGTTGATACCGTCACGGGGGGCCGCAGACTCGCGAAGCTGGGAGTACTAGCCACCGCCCTGACCGTCAGCCTTATCGGGCTGACCGCGCCCGCGGCTCACGCCGAGGGCGGCACGACGCCGAAGGGCGTCAAAGGCGCGTCGACGTCGCCGCTCGTGATCTCGAAGGACAAACTGCCGGCGAACGCCGTCAAGCTGCCCGGCAAGATCTCGTTGCCCAAGGCCGGCAAGCACGGCGCGACGTTCCAGAAGGGGACCGCCACCACCGGCGCCATGTCACCCAACATCGTCGGTGGCTCTCCGGTCAACGCGTCGGACTACCCGTACGTCGTCGGTATCGAGACGTACTTCCTGGTCGACGACGGCGGGGAATACCTCGATCCGTACATCAGCACCTGCACCGGCACCATCCTCAGTAGCACCAAGATCCTGACCGCCGGCCACTGCACCGTGGATTACGCCTTCGGCGTCACGTGGGTCACGGCGGGCGCCAACCAGTTGGACACGGACCCGCAGGCGGGATTCGTGGACTTCGTCAAGTCGACCTGGACCGACCAGACGTTCAACTACGCGGCGTACATCTCCGGCAATGCGCCGGCACCGGTCGACGACGTCTCGGTGCTGACGCTGCTGCAGCCGCTGCCCAGCGCCTACACGCCCATCAACCTGCAGGCGCAGGGCGACCAGTCGGCCTACGCCGCTGGGACGAGCGCGACCGCGGTCGGCTACGGAGTCACCTCGACCGACGCGGAAGACTCGGGCACCCTACGAGCCGTAACCGTGCCGATCGCGGACGACACGACCTGTGGCTCCGCCATGGGTAGCGGTTACGACGCGAACCGGATGACCTGCGCCGGCACGGAGACCATGGGGACCTGCTTCGGTGACTCGGGCGGCCCGCTGGTGGTCAACGGCGTGGAGGTCGGTATCACCGACTGGACCTCCAACGAGTGCGCCGGGGCCGGAAACTACGGTGTGTTCGAGCGGCTGAGCTACTACTCGAACGCGGTCAGCCAGGACCTCACCCGGTCGCCGGTCAGCAACCTGGACTTCGGCGGTGACGGTCACGCGGACCTCTTCGCGAGGGACTCCGCGGGCGACCTCGTCGAGTACAGCGGTTCGGGTCTGCTGAACGGCCTGAACGGCTTCTCCACCACAGGGCCCATCCTGGCCGGCACCGGTTGGCAGGGCTACAAGAAGCTGTTCCGGGTGTCGGACTGGCTGGGTGACGGGCTCGAGTCGGTCATGGCCACGGACTCGACGGGTCATCTGTTCCTCTACCCCGGCGACGGCGAGTGCTGCTTCACCGGCGAGAAGATCCAGATCGGTACCGGCTGGAACAAGTTCTCGGACATCATGGTCGTCAACAACTGGACGAACGACGGTCTTCCGGACCTGCTCGGTCGTACCCCGACCGGCGACCTGTACCTGTACGAGAGCGACCAGAACGGCGGCTGGAAGAACGGCGGGATCGGCATCAAGATCGGCACCGCCTGGAACTCGTTCAACACCGTCCTCACCCCGGGCATCTGGAAGGGCGACGGGCACCAGACGCTGATCGGTCGCACGACCAATGGCGATCTGTACCTGTACGAGAGCGATGGGCACGGCGGCTGGCTGAACGGCGGGATCGGCGTCAAGATCGGTAGCGCCTGGAACTCGTTCTCCATCTTCCTGTCCCCGGGAGACTGGAACGGCGACAACCAGGTCGACCTGATCGGCATCACGCCCGCGGGCGCGATGCGGCTCTACGAGACCGACGGTAAGGGCAACTGGCTCAACGCGTCCGGTCAGCAGATCGGCAACGGCTGGAACGCGTACAACACCGTTTTCTAGCCGATCTGGCACCTCAGCACTAGCGCCACAGCGGCGGCCCACGGCATCGTGGGCCGCCGCTTCGCGTATGGATGCCCGCCGGCCAGCGGCCCGGGCCGCCTCGGATCGGCGGACCTCGATCGAATGTCTCAGTAGACCTTGCCAGCAGACCTTGACGGCCATCGACGATGGCAGTTGAATCAAGCCTCGAAGGATGTCGATTAGGAAAGCTTCCTAATCTTCACTCTCAGCGAGTCCGGCCTGCCCCTCGGTCGTGGTCGCGACGGCAGCGACCCGTCCCACCGAGGCAGGGCCGGCAGGTTCCCCGAGTCGAGGAGTGCGGGCATGGCAACCGGAGACAGAAGACGACAACGGCTCGGCGCGTCTGACGCCGCGCGACGACCCAGACCAGTCGTGGCGGTGGGCGTGGCGATGGCCGGGACGCTGGTCGCCGGCGGGCTGGCCATCGCCGTGATGCCCGCGGCGGGCGCCGCGACGACCCAGGCCGCCGCGCCCGCCGCGGTCGTCTCGGGTACCGCGTACACGGTGGTCAACAGCAACAGCGGCAAGTGCGTGGATGCCAAGGCCGCGGCGACCGCCAACGGTACGGTCGTGCAGCAGTACGCCTGTAACGGCACCAGCGCGCAGTCGTGGACGTTCACCGCCACCAGCGGCGGATACTTCCAGGTGGGCAACGGCAACAACGTGGCCCAGGTCTGGGACGTCACCAACGTGTCCACCGCCGACAGCGCACCGATCCAGCTGTGGACCTACAGCAACGGCAACAACCAGCAGTGGCAACCCGTGGCGGAGCCGGCCGGCACCTACCATTTCGTCAACCGCAACAGCGGCAAGTGCCTGGACGTACCGGCCGCGTCGGTAGCGGACAGCGTGCAGTTGCAGCAGTACACATGCAACGGCACCGGCGCGCAGTCGTTCGCACTGAACCCGGTCGGCGGTACCACCACGCCGCCCGGCAACCCGAACAACCCGGACCTCGGGCCGAACGTCAAGATCTTCGACCCGTCGATGTCCAGCTCCGCGATTCAGAGCCAGCTCAACGCCGTGGACAACCAGCAGCAGAGCAACCAGTTTGGTACCCAGCGGTACGCGCTGCTCTTCCGCCCCGGCTCGTACAACGTGAGCGTCAACGTCGGCTACTACACGCAGGTACTCGGCCTGGGCATGTCGCCGAACGACACCACCATCACCGGCGGCGGCATCAACGTCGACGCGCAGTGGGACGGCGGCAACGCGACCCAGAACTTCTGGCGCGGCGTCGAGAACATCACCGACAGCCCCTCCTCCGGCACCGTGAAGTACGCCGTGTCCCAGGCCACGCCGATGCGCCGGGTGCACATCAAGGGCAACGTCGTCCTGGACGACAACGGCGGCTGGTCCAGCGGTGGGTTCCTCGGTGACTCGGTGGTCGACGGCCAGGTGAACTCGGGCAGCCAGCAGCAGTGGCTGTCGCGCAACGACCAGTGGGGCAGCTGGACCGGGGCCAACTGGAACATGGTGTTCGTCGGTGACGTCCGCGCCCCGGCGCAGAGCTTCCCCAACCCGCCGTACACCACCGTCGGGCAGACCCCGACGATCGCCGAGAAGCCGTTCCTGTACGTCGACTCCACCGGCGCGTACCAGGTCTTCGTACCCGCGGATCGCGCCAACTCCTCCGGTACCACCTGGGCCAACGGCACCGCGGCCGGAACCTCGCTGCCGATCAGCACGTTCTACGTGGCAAAGCAGGGCGACACCGCGGCCACCATCAACGCCGCTCTGGCAGCCGGTAAGAACCTGCTGTTCACCCCTGGGGTCTACAAGCTGACCGACACGATTCGGGTCACCCGGGCCGACACCGTGGTGCTCGGCCTGGGGCTCGCGACCCTGGAAGCGGACAACGGCGTAGTCGCGATGTCCACCGCCGACGTGAACGGGATCCGCATCGCCGGCCTGCTCTTCGATGCCGGTACGACCAACTCGCCGATCCTGCTTCAGGTCGGCCCGACCGGCTCCACCGCCGACCACTCGGCCGACCCGACCGTACTGTCCGACGTGTTCGCCCGGATCGGTGGCGCGGCGGTCGGTAAGGCGACCGTGAGCGTGCAGGTCAACAGCAACAACGTTATCGGCGACGACCTGTGGCTGTGGCGGGCCGACCACACGTACGGGGTCGGGTGGAACTCCAACACCGCGGCGAACGGGCTGGTGGTCAACGGCGCGAACGTCACCATGTACGGGCTGGCGGCCGAGCACTACCAGCAGTACGCGGTGCTGTGGAACGGCAACGGCGGGCACACCTACTTCTTCCAGAACGAGCTGCCCTACGACGTACCGAACCAGGCGAGCTGGATGAACGGCAGCACGCGCGGGTACGCGGCGTACAAGGTGGCGGGCTCGGTCACCACTCACGAGGCGTGGGGGCTGGGCAGCTACTGCTACTTCACCGCGGACCCCTCTGTGGTGGCGGACCACGCCATCGAGGTACCGAACACGTCGGGCGTCAAGTTCCACGACATGATGACGTTCTCGCTCGGTGGCGGTAAGGGCACGATCACCCACATCATCAACAACAGTGGCGGATCGGCGAGCGCGTCGAACAATCTCGCGGACCTGGTCTCCTACCCGTAACGGATCCCTTCCTGCCCCGGCGCGGCGGCCCGCCGTGCCGGGGCAGTGTGACGGCGGTGCCGGTACTCGTGTTGCGATCATTCGAAGTCACTGGCTTGAATGGCAACGGCGCGGGGACGGGGGCGGCGATGCGTGCGGTGGAGGTCCGACTGTTGGGCCCGGTACGGGTGGAGGCCAGCGACCGGCCGGTCAACCTGGGCGTACGCATGCAGCGGTTCATCCTGGCCGTACTGGCGCTGGAAGCGAACCGGATGGTGGTCACCGAGCGCCTCATCGACCTGACCTGGCCTGAGGAACCGCCCGCCACCGCCCGCCGGATCATCCACAGCCAGATCAGCCGGTTGCGCGCCACGCTGGCCTCGGCCGGGGCGGACGCGACACTGGCCGTGCGCCGCGCCGGGCCGGGCTACCTGCTGGAGTGCGAGCCCGAACTCGTGGACGCGCACCGGTTCACCGCGCTGCTGACCCGGGCGCGCGCCGCAGCCGGCGATCCGGAGCGGGCGGCGCTGCTCGACCGGGCGGTGGCGCTGTGGCGGGGCCCGGCGCTCGCCGACAGCGCCAGCGAACAGGCCCGCGCCGCGCTCTGCGGCCACCTGGAAGAGGCCCGGCTGACCGCGTTGGAAGACCTGCTCGACGTGTACCTGCGCCAGAAAAGGTACGACCTGGTCACGGCCGAGGCGACCCGGCGCTCCGCTGAGCACCCGCATCGCGAGCGGCTGACCGTCGCACTCGTCACCGCCCTACACCGCGCGGGCCGCTCCGCCGACGCGTTGAACGCCTACCACCGGGCCAGAAAGCGGTTGGCCGACGACCTCGGCCTGGATCCCTCGGCGGAGCTACGCCGGCTCGAACTGTCCATCCTGCGCGACGGCGCGGACCCGGAAGACCTTCCGGCACCGGCGCCGCAGCCGACCTCTTTCACGCTGCCTCCCGACACCGCCACCTTCACCGGCCGGTCGGAGGAATTCCGGAGAATCGTCGACGGAGCGCGGGACGCCGGCCGTGGCGGGCTGGTCGTCATCGCCGGCATGCCCGGCATCGGCAAGACCGCTCTGGCCGTCCACGCCGCACACCATCTCGCCGGGAGCGCAGACCGGCGGCTGTTCATCGACCTGCACGCGCACACTCCGGGCCAGCGACCCACCTCTGCCGGCGACGCGCTCGCTCAATTGCTGGCCGCCGACGGGGTCGACCCGCGGCACCTGCCGGAGGGCGTCGACGAGCGATCGGCGATGTGGCGCGATCGGATGGCCGAGCGCCGACTGCTGCTCGTACTCGACAACGCCGACAGCACTGACCAGGTCGCACCGTTGCTTCCCGGCACACCGGGATGCCGGGTGCTGGTCACCTCTCGTCGCAGCCTCGGCGACCTACCCGCCGCGCTCGCGCTGCCGCTGGACGTACTGCCGGAAGAGCAGGCGGTGCGGATGTTCCTCCGGCTGGCGCCGCACGGCGAGGCCGAGCCGGATGCCGTCGCCGACCTGGTGCGCCGCTGCGGGTACCTGCCGCTGGCGATCTCGCTGACCGCGAGCCTGCTGACCCGCCGCCCGTCGTGGACCGTCGCCGACCTCGTACAGGAGGTCCAGCGCACCACCGGCCGGCTGCTGACCGTACGGGCGGAGAACCGTACCGTCGCCGCCGTCTTCGACCTGTCGTACCAGAACCTGCCCACCGACCGGCAGCGGTTCTTCCGCCGGCTCGGCCTGCACCCCGGGGTCGACATCGACGGGTACGCCGCGGCCGCCCTCGACGGCATCCCGGCGCAGCGGGCGGCCGGGTACCTCGACGAACTGTATGACGACCACCTGCTCGACGAGCCCGCGTACCGCCGGTACCGGATGCACGACCTGATCCGCGAGTACGCCCATGCCCTGATCGAGGCGACGGACCCGGTCGATGTCCGGGAACAGGCCCTCGACCGGCTGCTGGACCACTATCGGGACACCGCCGCCCGGACCGGCGAGCTGCTACGGAGCGGCACGGTTCCGGCCAGCCCACCGGTAGCGGCCAGCCCACCGGTAGCGGACGGCGGCGCCGGTGCGCCCGGGTTCGCCGACCGGGATCAGGCAGTGGCCTGGCTGCGTACCGAACGCGACAATCTGATCGCCTGCGTCCGGCAGGCCGCCGGGCACGGGCGGCACTGGCACGTCGTGACGCTGGCCGCCTCGATGGCCGGGCTGCTGCGCACCGACGGTCCCTGGACGCAGGCCATAGACCTGCAGGCGGCGGCGCTGAAAGCGGCCGAGTTGGCCGCTCCCGAAGCGCGCGGCGCGATCCTCACCGAGCTGGGCATGCTGCGCTACCTGGCCGGCGACTACCCGCAGGCCGACGCGGTGCTGCACCGGGCCCTGGACCTGCACGTCACGCGCGATGACCGGCGCGGCCAGGCAGACACCCTGATCCAGCTCGGGATCGTACGGTGGCTGTCCGACGACCTTCCGCCCGCGACCGGGTATCACCAGCGGGCCCGCGACCTGTACCGCGACCTCGGTGACCGGCGCGGCCAGGCCGACGCCGCCTACGAGCTCGGTCGGGTGCACCATCTCCTGACCGACTACGCGCGTGCCGACGCCCTGCTGCGGCAGGCCCTGGACACCTACCGCGACCTCGACGACCGGCTAGGTCAGGCGGGTGCGCTGAACGCGCTCGGGAGCGTCCGGCACGGGACCGGTCACTTCGCCGAGTCGGACGAGCTGCACCGGCGGGCGCTGGAACTCTATCGGGAGTCAGGTGACCGCCGTGGCCAGGCCGGCGCCCTGAACTTCTCGGGCTCCGTCAGGCGCGTGCTCGGCGCGCTCCCCTCCTCACGGCGGTCCAGCGAAAAGGCACTGGACATCTACCGCGCCCTGGGCAGCCGCCTGGGGCAGGCGAGCGCGCTGGACCAGATCGCCGGCGTCCACCGGCTCACCGGGGACTATCCGCTCGCGCAGGAGTTCAGCCACCGGGCACTGGACCTGTACCGCGCCGTCGGCGACCGTGCCGGCCAGGGGAGGATCCTCATCAACCTGGGCATCCTCCGCTACCTGACCGGCGACTACCAGGCCGCGCACGGGTACCTGCACGAGGCCCTCGGACTCTTCCGTGAAATCAGTGAACGGACGTCTATAGCCGAATCGCTGGGAGAGTTGGGCGCCGTCGCCTACCTGAGCGGGGACCACGAGACCGCGGACGAACTGCTGGCCGAAGCCCTCGACCGCTACGGCGATAAGGACTTTCCCGATGACCGGGGCGCCGCGCTCATCCACCTCGGGACGGCGCGGTACCTGGCCGGAAACTACCCGGCAGCGGGCCGCATCCTCCAGCAAGCCCTGGACCTCGTCCAGTCGTGCGGCGCGCGTCAGCTCGAAACCGAGGCGCTCAATCGCCTCGGGGTGCTGCACCGGCTGACCGGGGAGCCGGAGCGGGCGCTGGCCCGCCACCGCGACGCGCTGGCTCTGGCCCGTTCGACGACCTGCCGTCTGGAGGAGGCACGTGCGCTCGACGGGATCGGCCGGTGTGCGCTGGACCTCGGCGACGAAACCGGCGCCTCCAGCCTCCGCGAGGCCGAGGCGCTGTACCGCCAGCTCGGCATACCGGAAGCCGCCCGGCGCGCCACCGAGGCATCACGTCGGGGCTGAGCCCCGCGACACGTTGGTCGGGTCGCCCGTACCCGCCGACCGCGCCTCGGCCAGCGCCGCTGTCGCGCCGTCCGCCAGGAAGAGCGAGTCTGACCGGAGGACGACGTAGTCGAAGCCCTGCTTCCGGAACGTCCCCCAGGCGGCGACCGACGGAGCGAACACGCCCGCCGGCAATCCGGCGGCATGGGCAGCGGTGACGATTTCCGAGATCGCCGACCGGAACGCCAGTTCCTCGAAGGATCCCGGGCTGCCCAGCGCGGCACTGAGGTCGAACGGCCCGACGAAGACGCTGCAGATCCCCGGAGTCGCGCAGATGCCCTCGACATTGCCGACGCCGTCGGCGTCCTCGATCTGCGGGATGACGCGGGGCAGGTCCGTCTGCGTGAGCGCGTCCGCCAGGCGGTACCCGAGGAGGGTGTTGCGGGAGAGCCCGACGCTCCGGGTGCCCACCGGCGGGTACTTCGCCCAACTGACGATCTGCTCGGCCATGGCCGCGGAGCGGACGTGGGGCACGATGATCCCCTCGACGCCAGCGTCGGCGGCTCTTTTCACCGCGGTCTCGGTGCCGTCCGGGATGCGGGCGAGCACCGGGACCCGCGATGCCATCACGTGTACGGGCAGGTCCCGATCCACGATCTCACCGTGCTCGAGGTCGAGGAACAGGAAGTCGAAGCCGAGAGCCGAGATCATTTCCGTGAGCGCGGCGCTGCCGATCCCGACCAGCGTGCCGACCGAGCCCCGAGCCGGAAAGCCGCTCGGCGATGGTTGCTGGTCGCCGAGGTTTACGCCGGCCAAAGCTGCACCAGGAATTGTTCGAGTCCCACGGGGTGGTCGTCTTCCCCGTTCCATTCCTGTTCCCATCGCCTCAATTCCTCGCGGCCGGCCACGTACGCTCGGACCTCGTACCAGCCTGGTTCACCCACCCGAATCCGGTCACTGAGATCGATCTCGTAAAGCGCCTGTACGGCCACGGTTTCATCGGACAGTAGGAGCCGGCCGCCCTGACTCTCGCCCCAGTTCCCCTCCGGCGCCGGCGGATGACTGTCCCACGCCTCCAGCCGCACCCTGGCCTCGTGCAGCCATTGCGAGCCGCTCTGGAGTACGACGACGTCGCGCGCGCAATAGAGGAACCGCTGCTCCTCCCAGCCGAAACAGGGGGGATCTGGTTCACCCGAGACGATGAATATCTGGGAATCGTCGGGAGGCACGGAGGCTTCGGCGTGAGCGAGACGGTGAGGCACCGCCACAGGTTAGCCGCGACGGGAGAGACGATGCGGCAGCAGCAGTGACGGTCGGGGCAAGCGACGCCCCCCGCCCTTGAAAACTCAACAGAGAACCGGACCTACGGGGCACGCCTCTGTCTTCGCCGTCGCATCCACTGCCACCACCGGTCGAACCCGAGCCGAAACAGAAGGCTCCCGACGAATATCGCCGGGAGCTCGACCCACAGCCTCATGACCGGAACCTAGCCGTGAAGGAGCAAGACCACATGCCCGTAGGGCAGGCGCCGACCCAACCGACGGGCAGGAATTTCCTGCCAGGGCCGGATGCACCACACCCGCGATCTTCGTCAAGATCTTCATGGACGCCGACGACGACGGACCGTTCGTGGCGTCCGACGAACTCGCGGAGATCATCAGGCCGCTGGTCGATGTCGCACGACGCCCCACTGACACGGGCGGCGACCCCGCCCAACCGGGCAGTGCCGCCGCCACCTGCAAGCTTCTCCGTGCCACTCTTGCTGGCCGGGGTTCAAATAAGCATCAAATGGTGGAGCTGAGGGGATTTGAACCCCTGACCCCCTCGATGCGAACGAGGTGCGCTACCGGTCTGCGCCACAGCCCCTTGCCAATCCCCGTCGATGATCCGGCGGACGATCGGCGACCAGACTAACAGGTACCGCGTCACCACCGCGAATCAGTATGCGGCCCGTCAGTACCCGGCCGCCCGGGCCTCGTACGCCCGGCCCCGCAGCGGCCCACGCGCCGACCCGTCCACGTACCGCTGGGACAGCCGCAACGACTCTCGCTGCGCCACCGCCCGGGCCGCCGCCGCCCGGCGCAGCGCCTCCCGCCGGGCCGCCAGTCGACGCGCCTGCTCCCGGCGCAGCTCCGCCTGCCGGGCCGCGATCCAGGCCGCCCGGCGGGCAGCCTCACGCCGCTTGCGGCGCTCCTCCAGGGCCCGCTTGCGCAGGTGCACCACGTACGCGGCCAGCAACATCAGGCTCGGCGCCGAGCCGACCCAGAAGCCGGGGCCGACCAGCCCCACCCCGCACAGCTCGCTGGCGTTGAGCATGACCAGCGCCGCGAGGACCCGGCGGCGCCGGTAGATCGCCGGGGTGTGGGCGTGCACCTTCGGCCGCCGGCGGGGCGGGGGCAGGCTGCCCCGGCGCTGGGCCGGACGGCCGGACCGGCGCGGGGCCGGGATCGCGGACACCGGGCTGGCCGACACCGGGCCGGCGGGCGTGGCCGGCCCCTGCGCCGGGGCCGCGTCGGCCGGCGCGGAGCTTCCGAGGGTGGCGGCGACGGGATCCGCCGGGCCAACACCCGCGGTGGAGGCGACGGACCGGGGCGCGTTGACCGGGCGGCGTCCGGGCACAGTGCGCCGACGGCGCTGGCGTTCGATCACCCGCGCCGTGCTCATCGCCCGCTCCGCCACCAATCGCTCGGTCGCGTCGTACCGGCGAACCAGTGCCGGCGCGAGTGCGAGCAGCCCGGCGGCGGCGAGGACGGCGAGGAGCACCGAGGTCGGCACCCTCACCCCTCCCGTCACAAAATCACATCGTTGTGATTCGAGGTTACGGCGCGCATGCACACAAATGCGCACGCCACACCGCCGGTGAGGCTCGGACCAACCGGCAGTGACGGTCAGACCATCGGACGGGAGAGCCGATGCCAACGGGCCAACAGCCCACCCTCCGAGGCGACATCCTCGGCCGTCACCGCGTACCCGACGTGATCCCGCCAGGTGCCGTCGATGTGGAGGTACCGGGGGTGGTACGCCTCCTCGCGGAAGGCCAGCTTCTCCACGACCCGCCTGGACGGAGCGTTCTCCGGCCGGATGTTGACCTCGATCCGGTGCAGTCCGCCGGCGGAGAAGGCGTGGTCCACGGCCAGCGCCAGCGCGGTCGGGATGATCCCCCGCCCGGCCATCCGGGAGTCGACCCAGTAGCCGGCGAAGCCGGAGCAGAACGCCCGGCGCACGATGTTGCCGATGGACAGCTGGCCGACGAGCTGGCCGTCGTAGCAGACCGCGAACGGCATCGCCTCACCCAGCCGTGCCGATCGGCGCAGTTCCCGCAGCACGTACCGGAACGAGGACGGCGAGTTCAGCTCGTACCACGGGCCGGGCGGGGTGGGCTCCCACTGCGCCAGCCACTGCTCGTTCGCCCGGCGCACCTCGGACCACGCACGCGCGTCGCGCCGCTGGTACGGCCGCAGGACGACGGGTCCGTCGGACAGGGTTACCGGCCAACCGGGTGGAAGCATCATCGCCGCCGATCCAGCAAGAGAACGTCTACGGTGGATCCGGCCGGCGCGGCGGTGACCCGTTCGCCCAACACCATCAGGCCGTTGGCCTCGGCCATGCCGGTCAGGGTGTACGGGCCGCCGGCCAGCGGCTGGACGGTGTACCCGCCGCCGCGTCGCTCGGCCACCTGGGCGGGGCGGAACTCCCGCAGCCCGAGCGGCGAGTGCACGGTCTCCAGCAGGTGCGCCCGGACGCTCGGCCGGAACACCGGCTCCGCGCCGGCCAGCACCTGGATGACCGGCCGAGCCAGCACCTCGAAGCCGACCAGAGCGGCTCCGGGGTCACCGGGCAGGCAGATGATTGGTACCTCCTCGTTGCCCACGGTACCGAAGCCTAGTGACGAGCCTGGATACACGGACACGGCGGTGAAGGTGACCATCACCTTGGACAGGATCCGCCGGACCATGTCCCCCGGACCGGTGCCGGTACCCCCGGTCGTAATGATCAGATCTGCCCGCAGGGCCTGGTCCTCCAGCAGCCCGCGCAGCCCGTCGGGATCGTCGTCGCAGATCCCGACCCGGTACGCGTGAGCGCCCGCCTCGGCGGCCGCCGCGGTCAGCGCGTGCGAGTTGACGTCGACCAGTTGTCCGGGCTGGCTCGTGCGGCCCGCGTCGACCAGCTCGTCGCCGGTCGCGACGACCACCACCCGGGGGCTCGGCCGCACGACGATGTGCCCGATTCCGGTGGCGGCCAGCACGGCGACCAGCGCCGGCGTGACGAACGCGCCGGCCTCGGCCACGACCGTACCGGCGGGCAGCTCGTCGCCGGCACGACGGATGCCGTACCCGCGTTTGGGCGCGGCACGGATCTCCACCGACGCGATGCCCTGATCGGTATCGCCGCTCGGGATGATCACGTCGGCGGTCAGCGGCAGCGGCGCTCCGGCCGCGATCGAGAAGCACGTGCCCGAGGTGAGCCGGACCGGTCGCCAGCTGGACGCGGCCAGGTCGCCGACCACGTTCAGCCGCACCGGGCGGCTCGGCTCCGCGTGCCCGATGTCCTCGAACCGCGCCGCGTACCCGTCCACGTCGGCGTGGTCGAAGGCCGGCAGCGGCCCGGGCGTGACGACGTCCTGGGCCAGGACGTTGCCGTACGCCTGGGTCAGGTCGAGGTCGAGCGCGGGCAGCGGCCGGAGGCCCCGCAGCACCATGGCCAGGTACTCGGCGAGCGGCATGAGCCCGGCCCCGGGACCCCTCGCTGAGGGTCCCGGGGCCGACGGCCGCTCGGCCGTGGCTGTCATACCTGCGCCTCCGCGGAGATCAGTACGCCGCCTGTCATACCCGCGCTTCCGCGGACAAGTGTGCGCCGGCCCTCATACCCGCGCGTCGAGAAATGCAAGCGCCGGCGGTCACAGAACCGCCGCGTGGTGGCCCGGAGCCGTCACCCACTGGGCTCCATGGCGCCGCTGACGAAGCCGGTGAGCCATTCCTTGAACGCCGGCCCCAGGTCCGACCGCTGGCAGGCGAGCTGCACGACGGCCTGAAGGTAGCCGATCGGGGCGCCGGTGTCGTACCGGGTCCCGCGGTACACGATGCCGTGGACCGGTACGCCCTGCTCCAGCAGCATCGCCATGGAGTCGGTCAGCTGGATCTCGCCGCCCGATCCGGGGGCGGTGCGCCGGATCGCGTCGAAAATGGAGTTGGGCAGCACGTACCGCCCCACCACGGCGAGGTTGCTCGGGGCGACGTCCTGCTTCGGCTTCTCCACCAGCGCCGTGATTTCGACGATCTCGCCGCCGTCGGAGTTGGACTGTGGCTTGACCGAGGCGATGCCGTACCGGGTGACCTCCTCCCAGGGAACCTCGATCAGGGACAGCACGATGCCCCCGGTCTGGGCCTGGAGATCGAGCATCGACGGCAGCAGCGGGTCGTCCTCATCGACGAACTCGTCGCCGAGCAGCACCGCGAATGCCTCACCGCCGACGTGCGACTCGGCGAACGAGACGGCATGCCCGAGTCCGAGCGGCTCGGCCTGGCGGCACGTGTAGATCTCGGCGAGCTCGGCCGGCCGTTTGATCTCGGCCAGCCGCTTCATGTCACCCTTCGCGGTCAGGTGCTGCTCCAGATCGGGGCGGCGGTCGAAATGGTCCACCATCGAGGTCTTGCCTCGCCCGGTGACCAGCAGAATGTCGTTGATCCCGGCGGCGGCCGCCTCTTCGACGATGTACTGGAGGACCGGCCGGTCAACGACCGGCAGCAACTCCTTGGGTACCGCCTTGGTAGCTGGCAGGAATCGGGTGGCGAGCCCCGCGGCGGGTATCACCGCCTTGACGGCACGCCGCGAGCGGCCGTTGCTGTCCGGCGTGGGCTCCTGGGCAGTCGAAAACTCCGGCATGTGGCCAGGCTATCGGCCGCGCGACTGTCGCGGAGCGTGTGGGCCGCTCGACGCGCCGCTTCCACCCCCTCCGGCGACGACTTCGGCGGCTGTCCCGGTCACCTGCCCGGGGGCCGCGCCCGCCACCGGCTCGGCCGGCAAGCCCGCTACCAGGTCGGATGCGGCGCCGGCCGCTGGGTCGGCCGGCACGGCGGCGCTCCGCCAGGTGTTCCGGCCGGCCGCCTTCGCCGCGTACAGGGCGTCGTCCGCCGCCTCCATGACCGCGGCACCGGTGGCGCCGTTGTCCGGGAACATCGCCACGCCGACGGAGACCGTCACCGGTACCCGGCGGGCCAGCTTCTGGCCTTCTGACCAGTTCGGCTCGGCGCGTCTGGCGCCGCCCAGCGATCCGAGACCAGTCAGGGAACCGGGCAGCCGGGGAGGTACCACCATCGGGGTGGCCCGGACCGCGGCGCACAGCCGCTCGGCGACGGTCACCCCGCCGGCCGCGTCGGTCTCCGGGAGCAGCAGCACGAACTCCTCGCCGCCCTGCCGGAACGCGAGGTCGACCTCGCGGATCTCGGCCCGCATCCGGCGGGCGAACTCGACCAGGACCGCGTCCCCGGCCGCGTGCCCGAAGGAGTCGTTGACGTCCTTGAAACGGTCGAGGTCGAGGACCAGCACGCACAGCCGGTGCCCGAACCGGTTGGCGCGCTCCACCTCGCGGCGCAGCGAATCCTTCAACGTCCGGTAGTTGTAGAGGCCGGTCAGCGGGTCGGTGTGGGACAGCCGCTGGGCCTCCTCGTGCATCCGGACGTTCTCCACCGCGATCGCCGCCTGACCGGCGAAGGTACGCAGGGTGGCGACGTCCGCGTCGTCGAACTCGTCCGCGCCGAGCCGGTCGTAGAGGGCCAGCACGCCGCGTACCGAGTCGGGCCCGCGCAGCGGCACCGCCACGTACGTCTGGCAGGTCGGCTCCTCGGGAGCCAGCGCCGGACCGTCCACCCCGACCCGGCCGCGCTTCGGCGTACCGGCGGCCGCGACCGACCCGAGAAGCCCGGTGCCCAGCGGTACCCGCAGCGCGACGTCGTCGCTGATGCCGACGAGCGCGTCCTGTTCCACCAGGAGGACGGCGCCCGACCGGGCACCGGTCACCGCGCGGGCCGTCTGCAGGATCACGCCCAGGATCCGGTGCAGGTCGTGGGTGCTGGACAGGGTGCGCCCGAGCACGTCGAGGTGCCCGCGCAACTGGTCCCGGCTCGCGGTCAGAGCGCCGACGTACGCCTGCATCTCCCGGGTCATACGGTTGAAGGTCGCGGCGAGCCGGCCGATCTCGTCGAAGCTGCGCACCGGGGCCCGGGCGGAGAGGTCGCCGCCCGCGACCCGTTCGACCGCGCCGGCCAGTTCGGCCAGCGGCCGGGTCGTGCCCTGCGCGAGCCACCAGGCGATCAGCACAGCGATCATGGCGGCCACCGCCGCGACGCCGGCCAGGATCAGGCCGAGGCCGTCCGTGCGGGTACTCGGGGTGGAGAGGGCCAGCGGCAGCGGCTGCCCGGCGGTGGGGGCGAGCCGGCGCACGTACCCACCGTCGGACGTGCGCCCGATCGCCGTCCCGGTGAGGCGGTCCGCTACCGCGGCCACCCGGGCGGCCAGGTCGGGCTTTTCGGTGGACAGCCGGTCGAGCCCATTGCCGATGAGGGTCACCGAGGCGGCGCCGGCGGTGAGCCTGCCGAGCAGCGCGGCGTCCAGGCCCCGGACCGCGGTCACGTACCCGACCGGCTCGCCGTTCTGGCCCAGCATCGGTACCCGGGCGGCAAGCGCGGTGTACCGGTCGATGGCACCGGTCGGATTCGCGTGGCCGGCCGGCTCCGCGATCCCGGTCGGGTAGCACTGCGCCCAGGGCATGGGCGGCGCGTCGGGGGTACTGAACAGAACCCGGCCGGACAGGTCCTCCACCCGTACCGCGCCCGAGTCGCCGCCGGCCAGCGTGGCCGCGCCGTCCGGCCTGCGTCCCGCCTCGGACAGTGAGGCGGTGCTCTGCGCCACGACCCGCAGCTGCTGGCACAGCGCGTCGACCGAGCCGCGCACCGCGTTGGTGGCCAGGTTCAACCGTTCGGCGGCACGCGCGGAGTCGACCCGCTGCACGGTGATGGCCACGATGACAGCACCGAGCAGCACGGGGCCGAGGACCACGGCGAGGAATGCCGCGGTCAGCCGGGCGCGCAGCGTGAGTGCCAACGGTTCCGGACCCGCCCGACCGCCGTCCCATCGCCCGGAACGGCTGGTGGCGGCCCGTGTCCCCCCTCCGGTTCTGATGCTGCCATAGTCATCTGCAATAGACTGGTCTGGGCGAAGGATGTGTCGTGTCCGATTTTTCGCAGCAACCGAAGCAGCGACTCCGGGCCGAGCTTCTCGCGGCACGCCGGGCACGCGCCGATCGCGCGAAGGCGGACGCGGCAATCGTGGAACTGCTCGCCACGCTGGCAGCCGGAAAGCGAACGGTCGGCGCTTACGTCCCGTTCTCCACCGAACCCGGCGGTGCCGTGATGCCCGACGCCCTCGCCGCGGTGTGCGACCGGCTGCTGGTTCCGGTCGTTCGGCCGGATTTGGACCTGGACTGGGAGATCTACGACGGGGACGGGATCCCGCTGGGCGTGCGTGCCATCGCCGAGGCGGACCTGGTGATCGTGCCCGCGCTCGCGGTGGACCGCTCCGGGATTCGGCTGGGTCGTGGCGGCGGCTCGTACGACCGGGCGCTGGCCCGGGTGGGGGCCGGCGCCCTGACCGTCGCCGCCCTGTACTCGGGGGAATTCGTCGATGTACTCCCGGCCGAGGCGCATGACCTGCGGGTCGACGCGGTAGTAACACCGGAAGGAGTTACCCGGTTGTGACGTCGCGCTCGCCCGACTGGACGAACGGCGTCCGATGACGCACCATTGGCACTCGAAGTGCTCGAGTGCCAGGAGGATGACGTGCCGACGTACCAGTACGCATGTACCGAGTGCGGACATCAGCTCGAAGCGGTGCAGTCCTTCAGCGACGCGCCGCTGACCGAATGCCCGGTCTGCCAGGGCAAGCTGCGCAAGGTCTTCTCCTCGGTGGGCGTCGTCTTCAAGGGCTCCGGCTTCTACCGGACCGACTCCCGTGACAACGCGTCCGGTTCGACCGCCGCCAAGAACGGCTCGTCGAAGGACAGCGCCGCGAAGTCGGACACCAAGACCGAGACCAAGTCGGAGACGAAGAGCGAGGCGAAGCCGGCGGCCTCGACCCCGGCGTCGACCAGCTGAATCCTCGCCGTCGAATAAGGAACGCTGGCTGGGCCCGCCGGGTCCGATCAGCTGGCGTCCACCAGTCCGGTACGCACCGCATACAGCGCAGCCTGCGTCCGATCCTGTACGCCCAGCTTGGCCAGCACCGCACTCACGTGTGCCTTCACCGTCTTCTCGGACAACCCGAGCGTCCGGGCGATCTCCCGGTTCGACCGACCGCGGGCGATCTCGGTCAGCACGTCCCGTTCGCGTGCCGTCAGGTGCGCCCCGGCCGGCCGGTCGGGCCCGGCCGCGAGCAGCCGCGCCACGTCCGGATGCAGCAGCACGTGGCCGGCATGCACGGCCCGGATCGCCGCCGCCAGCGCTGGCGGGTCGACGTCTTTGTAGACGTACCCGGCCGCCCCGGCCCGCACCGCCGGCAGTACCGCGGCCGGCTCCGGGAAACTCGTGACCACCAGTACCCGCGCCCGCTGGCCCCGCTCGCGCAGCCCGCGCAGGGCCTCCACACCGTCGCTGCCCGGCATCTTCAGATCGAGCAGCACCACGTCCGGATCCAACTCCTCGGCGGCCTCCAGGCACCCCGCGCCGTCCGCCGCCTCCCCCACCACGGTGATGTCGTCCTGCAGATCAAGGAACGTCCGCAGCCCCTGACGAACGACCGGATGGTCGTCCACCACGAGTACCCGGATCGGCTCAGTCATCCCGGGCTCCGCCGCGCTCCCCGCCGGCCTCGCCGGAGACCGGTACCGCCAGCCGTACCGTGGTCCCCGCCCCCGCCGCCGACCGCACCTCCAGCCGGCCGCCCACCGCGCGGGCCCGCTCGCGCATCGACGCCAACCCGAGCCGGCCGGACGTCGCCGGCGCGGCCGGGTCGAAACCCCGCCCGTCGTCGTTGACCTCCAGCAGTACCGACCCGTTACGGGTACCCAGCCGCACCTCCACCCACGACGGCGCCCCGTGCCGCAACGCGTTGTGCACCGCCTCCTGCGCGATCCGGTACGCCGCCTCCTCGCGTACCGGGGTCAGCCGCGGTACCGCTTCCCCGGTGAAGCGCACCGCCACCGGGTGTACCCGGTTCAGCAGTTCGGCCTGCTTGCGCAGGGCCACATCCAGCCCGTCCCCGGCGAGGTCGACCGGGCGCAGCCCGACGACGATCGACCGGAGTTCGTCGGCGACCTCGGCCGCGAGCCGGCGCACCGTGGCCAGCTCGCCCGCCGCCCGGGCCGGGTCGCGGGCAGCGAGCGTGGTCGCCGCGTCGGCGGTCAGCCGGAGGCTGAACAGCTTCTGCGTCACCGCGTCGTGCAGTTCCCGAGCGATCCGGTTGCGTTCCTCCACAATGGACAGTTCCCGGCTGCGCTCGTACAGCCGCGCGTTCACCAACGCGATGGCGGCGTGCGCGGCGAGCAACCGGAGCAACTCCTCGTCCCCGGCGGTGAAGCCGCCCGGGGCCTGCTTGTTGGCCAGGTACAGCTCGCCGAGGATCTCGTCGCCGTCGACGATCGGCATGCCGAGGAAGTCGGTCAGTACCGGGTGGGCCTCCGGCCACCAGCCGAACTGCGGATGCGCCCGGATGTCGGCGAGCCGGACCGGATTCGGATCGCGCAACATGACGCCCAGCAGGCCGTGCTGGCGCGGGAGCGGACCGATCGCGCGCCACTGTTCGTCGCTGACGCCGTCCGCCAGGAATTCGGCGAACGAGCCGTTCTCGTCGGGAACGCCCAGGGCGGCGTACTCCGCGTCGAGCAGGCGCCGGGCCGACGTGAGGATGGTCTGGAGCACCTCCCGGACGGACAGGTGCGCGGTCACCGCGAGAACCGCGGCGCTCACCTCGCGCAGCTCGTTCCGGTCGCACCCACTCACACCGCCACGGTACCCAGCCGGAGCGCCCGGCATAACGGACCAGGGACCTAGGCCCATGGTCGGACCGGATGCCGGGTCTCAGGCCCGATGCCGGTGACCCACCGCGTCCCTAGCGTCGGGTTCATGAACGAAACCCGAACCGCGATCATCACAGGAACCTCCCGGGGTCTCGGTCTCGCGCTGGCCAGCGGCCTGGCATACGACGGCTGGAAGCTGATCATGGACGCCCGGGACGCCGAAGCCCTCGCCGCGGCGGTGTGGAACCTGCCCGGTCAGCACATCGCCATCGCCGGCGACGTGACCGACCCGGAGCACCGGGCCGCCCTGGTCGAGGCGGCGATCCGCGCCGGCGGCCCGGACCTGCTGGTCAACAACGCCGGCATCCTCGGGCCGAGCCCGCGGCACCTGGCGGAGTACCCGCTGGCCGCGCTGCCCGAGGTGTACGAGGTCAACGTGTTCGGGCCGCTCGCGTTGACCGCGCTTGCCCTGCCGGCGCTGCGCTCGCGCGGCGGCGCGATCGTGAACGTGACCTCGGACGCGGCGGTCGAACCGTACCCGGGCTGGGGCGGGTACGGCTCGGCCAAGGCCGCGCTGGAGCAGGCGAGCAAGGTACTCGCGGCCGAGGAGCCGTCGGTACGGGTCTGGTGGGCGGATCCGGGCGACCTGCGTACCCGCATGCACCAGGAGGCGTTCCCGGGAGAGGACATCAGCGACCGGCCGCTGCCGGAGTCGGTGGTACCCGCTTTCCGGAAGCTGCTCGCCAACCGGCCCGAGTCCGGACGGGTGCGGCTGTGAGCCCGGCGGCCGCCTCCCCGACGCACACGGCCGCCTCCCCCGCGCCGGTCGTCGACTTCACGCTGCCGGCGAACCTGGAGGCGCACGAGCCGCCGGAGGCGCGCGGCCTGTCCCGGGACGGGGTACGCCTGCTGGTCGGCGACCGCGCGACGGGTGAGGTGAGCCATCACGGGTTCACCGAACTGCCCGGGCTGCTCCGGGCCGGCGACGTCCTGGTGGTGAACACCTCCGGTACGCTGCCGGCCGCCGTACCGGTGCCGGACAGCCCGCTGACCGTGCACTTCTCGACCCAGGCGCCGGACGGCCGGTGGCTGGTCGAGCTGCGTACCGCGGCGGGTACGGCACCGTACCCGGGCGGCTGCCCGGAACACCGGTACCGGCTGCCCGGCGGAGCCACGCTGACCCTCCGGGAGGAGTACTCCCGGGGTCGGCTCTGGTACGCGGATGTCGACACGGCCGTCAGCGATGTCGAGGAACGAGACATCGCGGTCAAGCGGCCGCTTTCGACCGGCATCGACGCCGTACCCGGGCTGCTCCGCAGGTACGGAGCGCCGATCCGGTACGGGTACGTGCCCCGGCCCTGGCCGCTGCCGTACTACCAGACCGTCTTCGCCACCACGCCGGGCAGCGCCGAGATGCCCAGTGCCGCCCGGCCGTTCTCCGAGCGGCTGGTCACCCGGCTGGTCAGCGCCGGCATCCAGGTCGCGCCGATCCTGCTGCACACCGGAGTCGCCTCGCCGGAGGCGCACGAGCGCCCGTACCCGGAGCGGTTCGCCGTGCCCGGGACGACCGCGCGGATCGTCAACCAGGCACGGGCAGCGGGCGGGCGCATCGTGGCGGTCGGCACCACGGCGGTACGCGCGCTGGAGAGCGCGGCCACCGCGACCGGGACGGTCGCCGCCGCCAGCGGCTGGACCGACCTGGTGATCACGCCCGACCGCGGCGTACGCGCGGTGGACGGGCTGCTGACCGGCCTACACGAACCGCGTGCGTCGCACCTGGACATGCTGGCCGCGATCGCCGGCACGGAGCTGCTGTCCCGCTGCTACCAGGAGGCGATCGCGGCCGGGTACCTGTGGCACGAGTTCGGCGACGTCAACCTGCTGCTCTAGCCACGACCGCTCAGCTCAGCCGGCCGGCGAACGCCAGAACCAGGGTCTGCACGGCGGTCGCCGGATTCTCGGCCACGAACGTCCGGCCGCCGGTCGCGGCCGAGATCTGTCGCAGCGCGTCGGCGTCGGCCTCCGGCCCGAGCGCGATGTTGATGATCTGTACCGGACGGCCCGACCGCTGCTCGCTCTTCAACGCGCTCAGCAGCTGCGCCAGCGTCATGCCGCCGGGCACGTCGTTGCTCCCATCGGTGATCACCAGGATCGCGTTCACGCTGTCCGGTTGCCAGTGCGACCGCATCTCCTGATAGGCGGCGTAGACCGTGTCGTAGAGCGGAGTGCCTCCGTGGGCGCTCAGCTGTCCCAGCGCGTCGAGCATCGCCTGCCGCCGGTCCACGCCGTCGACCGCCGCGGTAGCCGACCCGAACGCGACCAGTTCATCCGGGCCGTCCCCGGTACCGGAGAAGCCCCACAGCCCGACGCTGTCCCGGCCGCCGAGCAGACCGAACCCGGTCGTCGCCGCCTGCCGCATGAGCTGCAGCCGGGTGAGCGAGGTACCCGGCACCGGCTCCGCCATCGACCCCGACGTGTCCAGCGCGACCAGCATGTCGGACCGGCGTTGCAGCGACGTCCAGTCGGCGATGAGCTGACCGATCACCAGCGCGTCCGGGACCGCACGGGCGCCGCTGAAGGTGGTCGGGAATCCGTCCGCGACCGGCAGCGTCGCCGAGTCGCGCACGCTGTGGTCGACGTCGCGCAGCCCGATCACGCCCAGCGCGTCCTGGCCGGCGCTGCTTCGCAGGTACGTCAGGAACTGCTCGGCGGCCGCCCGGGTACCGGCGGTCACCCAGCTGGTCGACAGCACCGAGTACGGGTAGTCCGCGACGACCGGGGCGGCGGCGTACACCGGAACCAGCGGGTGCTCCGGATGGTCCTGGTCGAACGCCGCGACCTCGCTCTCCAGTGCGGGAAAGGCAGCGATGCCGGCATCCGCCCCGGCGGTGCCCGCCTGAGCCGCGAAGAACCCGGAGGTGTCCGGCGCCACCGCGCCGAGCGCCTGATCGAAGCGCAGCGAGTCGACCAGTTGGTCGTCGGTCAACGCACCGGTCACGTCGTCGCCCACGACGGCCAGGACCGCGGCGAGCCCGGCCGTCGTCGTACTCGCGTCGGTCATGCCCATCCGCAGCGACGCCCACTCCGGATGCCCGGTCTTCGCCCAGCCGCCGCTCATGAACATCTCGACCACATCGGTCCAGTTCAGGGTCCGGCCCGGCCAGCCGAGCGCCTGGGCCATCGGCTGGCGCAGCGCGAGGACGACCGGCGACGAAGCGATGCTCGGCGACTGCGGCGGGATCAGGCCGCTCGCGTCCGGACGGCCCTCCGCCATCGACAACCAGAGGCTCGATTCCGGTACCCACACGTCGGGCCGGACCCCGTCGCGCCTGGTGTTCCAGTCCGGCCCGAGCGTGGCGGCGACCCGGCTGGACTCCTGCGACGTGACGCGGGCGGCCAGGCACCGGCCGTGCAGCACGGGTCTGGTGGCGGTCCAGTCCTTGGCGAGCCGGTCGAGAACCGGAAACGTCCTCGCCGAGGTCGCGATCGTGACCGTGATGGGCTCACCGGTGCAGCCGACGAACGTGGCCGCGGAGGGCTGGCCACCGGTTCCCAGCAGCACGGTGGCCGCGACCAGGATGCCGGTACCCGCGGCCACCGAGACGACGACCCAGCGCCGCCGGGCGACGACCGAGAACCAGCGCCGCCGGCTGACGGCGTGGACCGGTTCTTCGTCGGTACCGGCGGGGGCCGGTTGTCCCGCGGCGGCCGGCTGTCTCCCGGTGATGGCCGGAACCGACGGGAGTCCGGCGACGGCGGCGGCCGATGGGAGTCCGACGGCGGCCGACGCGAGTCCCGCGGAGGCCGAGGGGAGTCCGACGGCGGCGTCCGAGAGCCGCTCGCTGACGGCGTGGGCCGGTGCTCGTTCCTCGACGCCGCGGGCCCACCGCCGCTCCAGGACGGTCCTGCGGAGCCAGCCCGGCGATTGATGCGTACCAACCTCATTGGCCGCGCCGCTATCCGGCATCGCCGTCCTCCCGCCGCCCGTCGAGTGGATGGGACCGATCTGAGCCCGGGAGGTATTGTGGCCGCCTTCGATGGCCGGCGCCACTGCCCCCGGTCAAGCGGTCGGTGAGTCGCCGGCCGACCTGCGGGACCGGGCCTAGTCCCAGTGCGGCGGGCGCTCCTCGCGCAGCCAGTCGTCGCGGCTGTCGGAACGCTCGCCCCAGCCACGGTCGGTGTCGTCGCGAGTCTGCTCGGGCAGCATCGGCTCTCCGTCCTCGAGCTGCACCTCGCGCTCCTCGTCAAAGGAGTAGCGGTCCCTTTCCATGCGACTCAGCGTAGCCACTGATAGCGTCCAGTCCGTGACCGCCATCCGCCAGCGGGTACAACCGTGAGCGACGATCTGCAGTGGCGCCGCCCGCCCGGCGGCCAGACCGGCCGACCGGACGCGTCCGGCGAGCCGGCACCCGGCCAGGCACCTCGGGGCGACGCGCCGCCGTACGCCGGTCCGCCGCGTACCACGCCGCCGCCCGCCGAGTGGCACCCGCGAACCCTGATCCAGACGCCGCCGCCGCGCCCCATGCCGCACCAGAACCCCGAGGAGCTGGACGCCCGCGAGAAGGAGACGCGCACAGTCACGTACGGCGTCGGCATGGTCGCCGGCGCCGTACTGTTGATCGTCCTCTTCGTCTTGTGCGGCCGGGCGCTGTTCTAGCCCTGTGCTGCTGATCGGCTGGCGGCTCAGTACCCCTGCCAGACGATGTGGGCGGCGCTGTCCCCGGTACGGAAGACGTAGTACCCGGTCACGATGGAGAGACCGATCGTCACCACGGCCAGCGGTACCCACACGGTCAGCGTGCGCTGCCGCAGTGCCGGGAGCAGAACCGCCGCCAGCGCCACGAGGCCGAGCGCGATCGTCACGTACAGCGTGATCGTGCCGAAGTGCCTGTGCTCGTCGATCTTGTTGAGGATCGCCGGCGTGGCCAGGTGACGGTTGGCCATCCGGGCACGGAACGCGTCGCCGGACAACTTGGCCAGCAGAGCACTCAGCGGAGCGATCACACCGAGTACCACCACCGCCCAGTCGAGCTTCGGGCGCAGCGCGGGCACCAGCACGTAGACCAGAGCCCCCACGATCAGCAGAGGGATGAAGACCACCGCCGCGTGTATCACCAGGGGGTGCAGCGGTAATCCGAAGAAGGTCTCAAACACACCCATAGACACGCACGGATCATCTCATCCGGTTCACCGCACGGCTTTCTTGAGTCGTTCCAGCTTGACGTGATGCAATAGGCGGATGGATGGCGAGGACCGGCTGCGTTCCCGGGGACTCCGGGTGACCCGTCCCCGGCTGGCCGTGCTGGAGATCCTCGGTCAGGGTGGTCACCTGGAGGTCGACGAGATCATCCAGCGGGTTCGGACCGACCACACCGCGGTCTCCGTTCAGACGGTCTACGACGTGCTCGGCGCCCTGGCCCGGGCCGGGCTCGCCCGGCGGATCGAGCCGGCCGGCTCACCGGCCCGCTACGAGGCCCGCACCGGTGACAATCACCACCACATCGTGTGCCGGGGCTGCGGCGAGATCGCGGATGTCGACTGCGCGGTCGGCGAGGCGCCCTGCCTCGATCCGTCCAGCGCTCACGGCTTCGAACTCGACGAGGCCGAGGTGACCTTCTGGGGCCTGTGCCCGACGTGTCAGAAGCTGCGGCGCGCGGACTGACGCCTACCCGCCGGGCGGGTCCGGCCGGCGACGGAGAATGGTGGCATGACGAGCGATCTTGGCCTCTTCGGCCCCGGTTCGGTGAGCTGGCGCCTGCACTCCGAGCCCATCCTGCTCCTCGGCGGCTTCCGCGCGCTGTACCTGCAGGCGCTGCACCCGCTCGTGATGGCCGGATTGGCCCAGAACTCGGACTACCGCGAGGACGCGTGGGGCCGGCTCAACCGGACCACCGAGTACGTCGCGACGGTGATCTGGGGCACCACCGAGCAGGCGGAGGCGGCGGGGCGCCGGATCCGGCGCGTGCACGAGCGGCTGCGCGGGATCGACCCGGTGTCCGGGGACTTCTTCCGGATCGATGACCCGCACCTGCTGCGCTGGGTACACGTCACCGAGGTCGAGTCGTTCCTGACGACCGCGACCCGGGCCGGGGTCGTGCTCGCCCCGGAGGAGGTCGACCGGTACTACGCCGAGCAGCGCGAGGCCGCCCGACTCGTCGGGATCGATCCGCTGACGGTGCCGGCGAGCGCGGCCGAGGTCGAGGAGTACTACCAGGGGATACGTTCCGAGCTGCGCCTCACCCGGGATTCGGCGGCCGCCGCGCTGTTCATGGCCAGGCCGCCGCTGCCGTACGGGTTGGGGTTCACCCCGGTACGGCTGGCCATCGGTGGGGTCGCGGCGCTCTCGGTCAGCCTGCTGCCGGCCTGGGCCCGTCGCCTGTACGGGCTGCCGGGACTGCCCACCACCGACCTGTCGGCGGGAGCGTGGGCACGCGCGCTGCGGGGCGCACTGGCCATGCTGCCGGTCCGGTACCGGAACGGCCCGTACCGTGAAGCGGCCTTGGCCAGGGCCGCTTCGGCGGCCAGCACAACCCACTGACCCGCGCCGTCACCACCGCCGACACACCCAGCTGGCCGCGCCGCTTCGGCGGCCGACGCAACCCGCTGACCGCGCTCAGCTGACCGGGGCCGCCTCGGCCGGCCGCACCGTGCCCGCCGCGTCGCTGGCGACCCGGAACGACGGGGCAAGGCCGATGATGCCCAGGCAGAGCAGTGCCGGCACGGCGAACGCCCAGCGCAGGCCGACCGCCTCGTCGACGACACCGATGAGTCCGGCGCCCACCACGAAGCCGACGTAGTTGAACAGGTTGACCCGGGCGATGGCCACCCCGCTGCCGGTCGGGTCGAGTGCTCCGGCCGCCGAGAACGACTGCGGTACCACCACGCACAGCCCGAACCCGACGATCGCGAAGCCAGCGATCGCCAGCCCCGGCACCCGTGCCACGGCGACCAGCGTCATGCCCAGCACGCCGATCAGCCCGCCGACCGCGACCGGGAGCACCGGCCCGAGCCGGCGTACCGGCCAGTCGGCGACCAGCCGGCCCAGCATCTGGCAGAGCAGGTACCCGGCCAGGCCCAGCGGCGCCACGCTGTTGCTCGCGCGCAACGCGTCCTGCAGGTACTTGGCGCTCCAGTTCGAGGTCGCCGAGTCACTGATGTACATGAGCATCACCGCGAGCCCGACCAGGACGATCGGCGCCCACGGGATTCTCGGCGGCGGCGCGTCCGCCGGTACGTCGACGGCGCGTGCCGCGGCCTCGTCACGCCGGTACAGCAGCGGCCCGACGGACAGCGCGAGCACGAGCCCGACCAGCGCGATGATCCCCAGGTTCGGGCCGAGATCCAGGTGCAGCCGGCCGGCCCCGGCGTTGGCCAGCGAGCCGAGGATGCCTCCGACGCTCCACACCCCGTGGAACGAGGCGAGGATGCTGCGCCCGTACCGGTGCTGGACCGCCACGCCCTGCATGTTCATGGTCGCGTCGACCGCGCCGAGAGCGAGCCCGAACAATGCGATCGCCGGGTACAGCGCCGCCCGCCCCGGCGCGAACCCGACGGCCGCCATCGCGACGCACACGGTCGGGCCGGCCACCCGCAGGACGAGCGCGCTACCGATCCTCGGCGCCAGTACCCCGGCCAGCACGCTGCCGACCCCGGCCACGACCGGCACGATCAGCAGGATCAGGGTCAGCTGCCCATCGGTGAAGTGGAAGCTCTTCTGCAGGGTGGGCACCCGGGTGACCAGGCCGGCGAAGCACAGGCCCTGGACGAAGTAGGCGCCGGCGGCGCCGGTACGGGCCCGACGGTCGCGTTGCTCGAGTGGCACGGCAGCTCCTCGGATCCGACGTGACGCGAGTCATATTCGGGTTTCGTGATCCTCCCGCTCCCGACCGCCGCCCGCAATACCCCAAGGGGCCACGAACCTCCCGGCCACACCCGGCCGGGCCCGCGGATCAGCCGTCCCGCAGCACCCCCGCCCACGGCTCGCGGGTCGGCGCCTCCGCTCCGGCGGGGCAGGTGCGCCGGAAGTCGCACCACGAGCACAGCGACCCCGGAGCGGTGGGGAACGCCTGGTCGGGGTCATCGCCGTCGGCTACCGCCCGCTCCGCCGCGACGATGTCCCGGGCCGCCGCCTCGGCTCGGCTCAGGTGCCTGGCCAGGGACTCCTCGGTGTGCTCGTGCGCGCTGACCGTCTCGGTCGGCAGGTGGTGCAGCTCGACCCGCCGGCAACGGCGGCGGAACACCCGCTCGGCGGAGTACGCGTACAGCGCCAGCGCCCGGGAGCCCCGGGCGTCGTCGTCGGACAGCCCGGCCCGGCCGGTCTTGTAGTCCACGATCACCAGTTCGTCGCCCCGCCGGTCGATCCGGTCGACCCGGCCGGACAGGGCCAGGGTGGCGGTCTTCACGGCGACCACCCGCTCCACGCCGACCGGCTCGTCGAGCGGGTCCAACCCGCCGATGTAGTGCTCCAGCCAGGCCAGCGCCCGGGCGAAGGCGGCGCGCTCCTGTTCGCCGTCGCGGTATCCCTCGCTGACCCAGGTGGCACGCAGCAGGCGGACCAGCACCTCCGGCTGCCGCTTGTCGGGCGACAGCGCATACCAACTGCGCAGCGCGGTGTGCACGCTGGCACCGAGCGAGTTGTGTGCCCACGCCGGCCCCTTCGCCGGGGCCGGCCTGTCGACGTAGGAGTAGCGGTAACGGCGGGGGCAGTCCTCGTACGCCGCCAGCTTGCTGGGGGTGCACACGAACAGGCGCTCCGGCATGCCCTCGAAGCCGAGTTGCTCCGGCTCGGCGCCCCGTGGGCCTGGTGTCCGTTTGATGGTTGAGTCAGGCACATGGTCGATCCTGCCATCTGGGTGCGACACTGGTCGTTGCGGCGCGATCCAGCGTGCCGCTCGCCGATCGTCTGGGAGAGATCGATGGGATTTATGCGCTGGCTGCGCGGCGGTGACGAGAATTCTGCCGCGACGTCGGCGGTCTCAGCGGGCCTCGCCGAGATCGACGGGCTCTTCCGGCCGTCCAAGCACAAGCAGACCGAGCACATCCAGGAATCCAAGCGCAAGCGGGTCGACGTCGCCGCGTCCGGCATCGACCTGGACCGCGGGGTGGCCGTGATCCCTTCGGTCCAGGGCAGCTCGGAGGACTCCGACGTGGAGGACACCACGACCGCCCGCCGGACGATCACCCGGACGGTCTGGAAGCCCCGCCCGGAGCCGTGGTGGAGCAGGCTGAGCCCGAGCGCCCGGCGTCGCCGGCGACGGCAGCGGGCCAAGGCCCAGCAGGTCGAGTCGCAGCAGGCCGAGGCGCAGAAGGCCGCCTGACCGGCCGCTAGTGCGGCGAGTGCAGGTACGCGGTGACGAACGCACCCACCGCGTCCGCGATGAGCTGGACCGCGATCGCGGCCAGCAGCAGCCCCGCGATCCGGGTCAGCACCTCGATGCCGGACGGCCGGAGAATCTTCACGACCAGCCCGGAGAACCGCAGGACCAGCCATACCGATACCAGGGCCAGCCCCACCGCCAGCGCGAGCGCCAGGTAGTCGCCGGGGTGCGCGGATCGGCGTACGAACAGCATCGTCGCCACGATCGCGCCCGGCCCGGCCAGCAGTGGCGTTCCCAGCGGCACCAGCGCGACGTTGGTCGTGGCCACCTGGTTCGGATCGTCCTGCTTGCCGGTGAGCAGCTCCAGCGCGACCAGGACGAGCAGCAGGCCGCCGGCGCCCTGCAGGGCGGGCAGGTCGATGCCGAGATAGTGCAGGATCTGCTGTCCCGCCGCGGCGAACACCACGATCACCCCGCCGGCCAGGGCGACTGCCTGCCAGCCCGCCCGGTTGCGGTCGCGGGCAGACAACGCGCCGGTGAGGGCCAGGAAGATCGGGACCATCCCGGGCGGGTCGAGGATCACCAGGAGGGTCACGAACGCCTCGACGAACAGCTTGGTGTTCATGACGGATGCTTAACACGAGCCGATCAGCCGGTGATCGGCGGTCGCCCCCGGGCGGATTCCAGAATGCGCTCGTACGCGTCCATACCGGTCAGATGCGCACCTAACAGCACGGTCTTGTTCGTACCGTGGAAGTCCGACGACCCGGTGACCACCAGCCCCAGCTCGGCGGCGAGCACGCGGACCTGGGCGCGCTGTGCCGGGGTGTGATCCTCGTGATCGGCTTCCAGGCCGGCCAACCCGGCCCCGGCCAGCTCGGCGATCAGCGAGTCGGGCACGATCCGGCCCCGCGACGAGGCGCGCGGGTGGGCGAGGACCGGTACCCCGCCGGCCGCCCGTACCAGCGACACGGCGCGGAACACGTCGATGTCGGGCTTGGGCAGCCGGTACCGCTCGCCCAGCCAGTCCGGCGCGAATGCCTCCGACACGGTCCGGACCAGACCCAGCCGGACCAGGGCGCGCGCCACATGCGGCCGGCCGACGGTACCCCCGGCGGCGTCGGCCAGCACGTCATCCCAGTTGGCGTCGATCCCGTCGGCCCGGAGCAGGTCCACCATCCGCCGCGCCCGTTCCTGCCGGCCCACCCGTACTCGGGCCAGCTCCGCGCTGAGCGCCGGATCGTCCGGATCGAACAGGTACGCGAGCAGGTGCAGCGCGATCCCCGGCGTGACGCCGTACCAGCGGCAGGACAGCTCCGCGCCGCGGACCAGGGTCAGCCCGGCCGGCAGCGCCGCCTCGGCTTCGGCCCAGCCGGCGGTCGTGTCGTGATCGGTGATCCCCACCACGTCCAGGCCGGCTTCGGCCGCGGCGACGACCAGCCCGGCGGGAGCCAGGGTTCCGTCGCTCGCCGTGGAGTGCGTGTGCAGGTCGATGCGGGTCATCGACCCAGCGCCGGTACGACGTCCCAGTCGCCGGCAGGCAGTCCACTCACCATGATCTCGTGATTCTGCCCGTCGGGGCCGCAGCGCACCAGGCCGGTGTCGGTGGCGACCAGTACCGCGCTGTCGTCCTCCCAGACTGGGGCGGACCGGCCGCGCACGACGCAGGACGCGCTGGGTCGGCTCGGGTCCGGCGAGTCCAGGTCGATGAACGCGATGCCGATTCCGGTCCGGTTCGCCAGCCACCGCCCGCTGGGAGAGGGGGCCGCCTGAGCCGCCGCAGCCGGCAGCCCGAGACCGCAGGCCCCGATGTGCGCGGGACGCAGGCCGGTGCGGCGATCGAGATCGAGGTAGCTCACGCAGCCGTCGGTGCTCCCCGGCGCCTGGCTGACCAGGCCGACCAGCCGGGAACCGGTGGCGCCGTAGACGTCCGCGATCCGGTCGTTCCAGGAGGGGCGGTACGCGGCGGGTGGATCCCAGAAGTCGTACGCGCTGATCCGGCCCGTACTGTCGGCGCGGCCGAGTACGACGCTGGGGCCCACGAAGGCGACCGGTACCGCGCGGTCCGCGATGGTCGTCTCGGCGACCAGATCGACCCCGGCCGCCCCGAGCCTCCCGATGACCAGGACACGCGACCCGTTCGCGTCGCTGACCGAGGCCACCTCCTCGCCGTCCGGCGACACGGTCGCGGCGTCCGCCGGCAACCAGGAGCCGACCTCGGTGCCGTCCGGCGCGAGCAGCCGCAGCGAGCCGCCGGTGCCGCCGTACACCCAGCCGGCCGGTACCCGGTCGACCCAGGTCACCGCCCCGACACCGGGCAGCCGCAGGCGCCGCCCGTCCGTGGTCCACAGCTCATTGCCGACGCGCAGGTCCAGTTTGATCGCCGGGTACGTGGACGCGGCCCGCACGACCGCCTGGGCGGCCGTTGCCCTGCCGTGCTCGCGTACCACCTGGAAGGATGCTCCGCCCAGCACCATGACCGCGACGCCGACCAGTCCGAAGAGCGTGTTCCTGCGGCGGCGCAGCCGGGCCGCGCGACGGATCACGCGCTCGGCCGGGTCGCCCCTCACCGGGACGCCGGCCGCCCTCTCGGCGAACAGCGCGCGCAGCTCGTCCTCGATGTTGGTCACGGACCTTCTCCCACCGGTTCCGGTACCGCCGCCGGTTCGATGCCGTCCTCGCCCAGTCGCTTGCGCAGCGCGGCGAGCGCCCTGGCGCACTGGCTCTTCACGGTACCGACCGAGATGTTGAGCAGCCTCGCGGTGTCCGCCTCGGACATGTCCTCATAGAAACGCAGCACCAGGACGGCACGCTGGCGGGCGGGCAGCGTGGTGACGTGCCGCCACAGCCGGTCGCGCTCGATCCGCTCGTCGATCCGGTCGGGCGCCGGGCGGTCCGGCAGCACCTCGGTCGGGCGCTCGCCGTGCCACCGCCGCCGCCACCAGCTGGTGGCGGTGTTCACCAGAACCCGCCGGGTGTACCCCTCCACCGACTCGATCTCGCCCAGCCGCCGCCAGGCCAGGTAGGTCTTGGTCAGCGAGATCTGCAACAGGTCCTCGGCCGTGGCCCAGTCCCCGGCGAGCAGGTACGCGGTGCGCAGCAGGGCGGCCGAACGGTCGGTCACGAACGCCCTGAACTCGCGCTCGATCCGGGCCGCGGGGTCGGCATCCAAGCTGCCGGCCACCCCGCTGCCCGCCTCCCCGCCGCCGGCCCGCTCGGGAGCGGCCGATGCCGGTGCGGTCGCGGATCGACCGGTCGGACGCAGGGAGCGGGGCCTGGCGGGCGGGTCCAGGGCGATCGAGGTCACGTCTGTTAAGACGCGTCACGGCCGCGCAAACGTTGTCAGGCTTCGGGCGCCGGATCGTCGGGGACCTGCGCCAGCCGCGCCTCGACCGCCTCGGGCTCATACATCTCTTCAACGATGCGAAGGTAGAGCTCGTTGGGGTTGGGCAGCGTGGGGACTTTGCGCAGCGCCTGGTCCTGGCCCGCCGACTCGACCACGAACGTGCCGTAGTTGAGCATGCGCCCGAGCGCTGACTGCTGGTATTTCATGTCTGTGACGCGGACCAGCGGCATCATGCCGACGGTACGGGTGACCAGGCCATTTACGACCATGATTCGCTTATTCGTCAATATGAAGCGATCGAAGTACCAGTCCGCGATCCGCCAGCCGACGTAGACCATGATCACGACCCAGATCACCAGCAGGATGGAGACCAGGGCCTTCTGATCGTGCTTCCCCAGGAAGCCGGTCGCCCAACCGATCACGAACGTGGCGATCGCGCCGATCAGGAACTCCTTGACGAGGTGGATCCAGTGCTTCTTCCACTCGCCGCGGAACTTCTCGGTCGGGAACAGGTAGCGGGCGACCAGCGAGCTGGGCTCTTCCTCGAGCGGGACGACGGTGCGCGGCCCGATCGGAGCGTTGCGCGACGACAGTCGCAGCCCGGCCAGTTCCTCCTCGGGAATCTCCGGCGGGAGGAACTCGGCCGCGTCTGGGCCGTCGTCGTAATCGCCGGCCGTCTCCGGCCGCGGCGGCTGGATCGGCTCGGGATTCTGGTCACCAGGACGCCGACGGCGATTCTGATCGTCGTCCGGTGGTTCCGGATCGTCAGGTGACATGAACTCAGGCTATGAGCGAAGAGAAGAAGTTGCCGAACCCGGTGGCGATATCAACAAGTGTGCTGCCGAGCGACTTGAAAACAGCCGCAGCGCTGGTTGGCCGGTAGGCGACGAAGAAAATCAGAAACGCCACCAGCCCCCAGGTGAGGACCTTCTTGACCATGTCGGCCACCCTCCCCACGGCGCCCGCACACCATGTCCGGGCTGGCACTCAGGGTATCAGTTGCACTTCTTGCGGTGAATCTCCTGACCGCGACAATCGATCGTCGAGTCGCCACCCCGACGTCGGTGCCGTCCTGAACCGCGCTGAGCTGCGAAGCGTGCGGTCAAGCGGCGTCGCGACCGCACGGCCGCACCGCGACACGCTTACGCGGCACCGTGAAGGTACGGCGAGGGGGCGCCGTACACGAGTTCTTTCGGCAGCCAGTCGGTGAGGTCGTGCAGGACGACGTCCTCGGCGAACAGGTAACCCGCGTCCGCCGGCCAGGCCACCGCGTACAGCCACAGCCCGCGCGCCTCGCCGACGTACGCGCTGCGATCCGCCGCGGCGCCGACCGCCCACAGTGGAGTCGGCCAGCCCGCCGCCTTCACCTTCGCGTGCGCGGCGGTCGTGTCCAGGCTGTCGGCGAGGTACGGGCCGGGGTCAGGCCCGGCCAGCGCGGCGAATCGGTTGCCCATGCCCACGCCGGGCTCCTCGGCGACGAGGACGACATCGGCCGGCCCACCCAGCGGACCCGGACCGGTGCACGCGAGAGCCGTGGCCCGCGTGCCGCCCCGCTCGTCGCCGGCCCAGCCGACGCCGGTGACCGTCCAACCCATGGGCAGCGGCCACGGGCACCAGATCGGCACGCCGCCCGCGTGCGCCGCGGCGGACTCGACGATCTCCGGTCCGATGTGCTCGGCGACATGCAGGGGCGGCATCGGCCCGCAGGCGTCGCAACGCCAGTCGGAGTTCATCAGGCCGGGCGACCGCATCGGGCCGCCGCACCGGGGGCAACTCACCGAAATGCCCACGTTCACCACAGTCGCCCCTTGACGGGCTCGCGTCAAGACGTGGGCGGCGGTTCGGCGTGCTGGCGGATCCACGAGTACATCGCGATGCCGCTGGCGACGCCCGCGTTGATGGAGCGGGTCGAGCCGTACTGCGCGATGAACAGCACCTGGTCGCACGCCTCCCGAGCCTCCCGCGACAGGCCCGGCCCCTCCTGACCGAACAGGAGTACGCACCGGCGCGGCAACGGGCTGGACTCCAGCAACGCGGCACCGGGCAGATTGTCGATGCCGATGACCGGCAGGTCGGCCGCCCGCGCCCAGGTGACGAAGTCCGCGATGGTCTCGTGGTGGCGTACGTGCTGATAGCGATCGGTGACCATGGCACCCCGCCGGTTCCACCGCCGCTTGCCGACGACGTGCACCTCGGCGGCCAGAAAGGCGTTCGCGTTCCGTACCACGGTGCCGATGTTGAAGTCGTGCTGCCAGTTCTCGATGGCCACGTGAAACTCGTGCCGCCGGCCGTCCAGCTCCGCGACGATGGCCTCGTGCCGCCAGTACCGATACCGGTCCAGCACGTTGCGCCGGTCGCCCTCGGCCAGCAGCACCGGGTCGTACCTCGGGTCCTCCGGCCGGGGTCCGGTCCACGGCCCGACGCCTACGTCCTCGTCCATCGCGAGCCGAGGCTAGCCTTTCCCCTCCATGCCGCTTGACCGGCCCGCCCACAAACCAGGCGGGCCTGGCGGCTGACGTCCCCTCTCCACGCCGCTTGACCGGCCCGCCCACAAACCAGGCGGGCCTGGCGGCTGACGTCCCCTCTCCACGCCGCCTGACCGGCCCGCCCAAAAACCAGGCGGGCAGTCCACCGCGGACAGCCGCGGATCAGTCGGCGAGTGCCGCCGTGAGATCGTCCAGGAACCGGCGCTCGGCGGGACTGACCCGAGTGCCGCCGGCGCCGAGCACGCCACCGCTACGGGACTCCCCGCACACCTGGACGGCGATCGACGCGATCCACTGCCGGTACGCCTCCGAGTCGCCCGGGTCCAGGCAGCCGGACAGCACGCCGGTCGCGGCCCGGCAGGCGTCCAGCACGTCGGCGATGCCGGCGGCCGGGTCGCTGAACTCTTCGGCGGCCGGCGGATCGTTATCGGCTCTCTCGTCGATCGTGTCCACGATGCCGCGAACCAGCCGGCTGGACGACGCACGGCCGGCGGCGATCGCGTCGATGCCCGCGAGCCCTTCCGAGACCGTACGGCGTGGCGTGTCGGATTGGGCCGAGGTCGCCGCCACCACCACCCGGCCAGGCAGCCGTACCAGCAGGTCCCACTCCTCCTGACGGAACGGCAGGCCGGCGCGCGTGCGGTTGGACATGGCTGACCTCCCAGGCCAGCATAGGCACGCCGGTGAGGTCGCACAGGTGATCCGGGGTCCGCCAGGTCTTCGGGATTGCCGGCCGGGTCGAGGGCGGTACTATGCCCGCCGTACCCCAGACGCAATGAACGGCGGGGCCCTCCCCGGCGCCCGCCGCCCACGCTCTGATGTCACTAAGTGTGACTAAACTCGGCAAGTCTGGAAAGAGACGAGCGTCACAGTTACCGAACCGTAAGGTAACCTTCGCTACCTGTGGCCATACGGTTACACGCCGTCTACAAAGCCGACGGAATCTCACGGCCAGCAAGGCAGGCGGTGTCAATCACCTGACACTGGGTAACCAAAAACACGACGGGAATGTTGACCGGGCGGCGATGGTTATCGGTGCCGTGAGACCACGAACCGAATCGGAGTTGTGATGGCTACCAAGACGTTGACCGCGGCCAACTTCGGCGAGGTCACGGAGAACAATGACATTGTCCTCGTGGACTTCTGGGCGACGTGGTGCCCGCCGTGCCGCACCTTCGCACCGGTCTTCGAGAAGGCTTCGGAGAAGCACTCCGACATCGTCTTCGGCAAGGTCGACACCGAGGCTGAGCCGTACCTGGCCGAGCAGTTCGGCATCCGCTCCATCCCCACCGTGATGGTGGTTCGGGACGGCGTGATCGTGTACGAGCAGCCGGGCGCGATGCCCGAGCCGATGCTGGAGTCGTTGATCAAGCAGGTCCGCGACCTCGACATGGACGAGGTTCGCAAGCAGGTCGCGGCGCAGGGTTCCCAGAGCTCGTAAGCGCACCGTCCGCCGAAAGACCCAGGCCGGCCCCCCGACACGCGTCGGGGGGCCGGCTTCGTTTCGGAGGCGGCTCTCGTACACGTGTGCTAAAGTGCCCGAATGCGTTGGGACGGACTGCGGACCGAAGTCGACGGGGGGCGAGCGGCCCCACCCTTGCCGCTCGCGCTCCCCGGCGCCGTGACCCGTACGTTCGACACGCCCGGCTTCGCCGGGATGACGTTCTACGAGGTTCAGGCGAAGTCGATCATCAACAAGGTGCCCGGCGGCTCCCGGGTGCCGTTCGAGTGGACCATCAACCCCTATCGCGGCTGCAGCCACGCGTGCACCTACTGCCTGTCCGGTGACACGCCGATCCTGATGGCCGACGGCCACACGAAGCCGCTGGAACAGTTGCGCCCGGGCGACCTGATCTACGGCACCGTCGAGCACGAGGGCAGGCGCAGCTACACGATCACGGAAGTGCTCGACCACTGGTCGACGGAGAAGCCGGGCTACCGGGTACGGCTGGCCGACGGCACCGAGCTGGTCTCCAGCGGTGATCACCGGTTCCTGACCGGGCGCGGCTGGCGCTACGTCGCGGGGGCGCCGGGCCGCCCTCGGCTGCGCGTCGGCGACCGGCTCGCCGGGGTGGGCGGCCTGAGCGAGCCGGGCTCGGCGGACGAATCGGAGGACTACCGGCTCGGATACCTGTGCGGCGCGATTCCCGGCGGCCACGCGGTCTGCACCGAAGGCGAGGCGCTCGACCGGGTGCGGCGCTATCTCGACGAGTTCGGCGCGGGTACGACCGGCTTCCGGTACGAGCGCGGAGGCGCCGGCCGCACGGCGACCATGACGCTCCGCACCGCCACCCCGATCGACGAACTGATCGAGTGGCCCGACGCGCCGAGCGACGAGTGGCGTCGCGGGTTCCTGGCCGGCGTGTTCGACAGCGAGGGCGGCCTCGACGAGCGGGGCACCCGGATCGGGCGGCGGGACACCGACGCGATCGAGCTGGCGCTCAAGCACCTCGGGTTCGAGTCCATCACCGAGCCGGACGGCACCGTGCGGCTGAGCGGCGGGCTGCCGGCCTCGGTGCGGTTCGGCCGGGTGGTCGATCCGGCGTGCCGGGCGCGGCGGGCCATCCTCGGGCAGCCGGTCGAGGCACCGCGATCGCTGACTGTCACCGCGATCGAGCCGGTGGGTCTCCGGCTGCCGCTGTTCGACATCACCACCGGTACCGGCGATTTCGTCGCCGCCGGAGTAGTCAGCCACAACTGCTTCGCCCGCAACACCCACACGTACCTCGACCTCGACGCCGGCCACGACTTCGACAGCAAGGTGATCGTCAAGGTCAACGCCGGCCAGCTCCTGCGTCGCGAGCTGGCCGCGAAGCGGTGGCGCGGCGAGGCGATCGCCATGGGCACCAACGTCGACTGCTACCAACGGGCGGAGGGCCGCTACCGGCTCATGCGAGAGATCCTCGCCGCGCTGCGTGACTTCGCCAACCCGTTCTCCATCCTCACCAAGGGCACGCTGATCACCCGGGACATCGACCTGCTCCGGGAGGCGGCGTCGGTCACCCGGGTCGGGCTGAGCATGTCGATCGGCTTCGTCGACGAGGCGCTCTGGCGCTCGGTCGAGCCCGGCACCCCGTCACCGCGCCGGCGGCTGGATGCGGTCCGCACGCTGACGGACGCGGGGTTCCCGGTCGGGGTGCTGATGGCGCCGATCCTGCCGGGGATCACCGACGACGACGCGTCGATCGAGGCCACGGTGGCGGCCATCGCCGATGCCGGCGCGGTGAGCGCGACGCCGCTGCCGCTGCACCTGCGCCGAGGCGCCCGGGAGTGGTATCTGGGCTGGCTGCGGCAAACCCGGCCGGCACTGGTGCCGCACTACCGGGAGCTGTTCCAGGGCGGGTCCTACTCCCCTGCCGGGTACCAGCGGGACGTCACGACCCGGGTACGGGCGATGGCCGAGCGGTACGGCATCGGGCTGCGGGACTCCGCCACGGTACGGCAGGTGGCGCCGACCCCACCGGTACCGGAGCCACCGACCCAGCTGTCCCTGCTCTGAGCGAAGCGGCGCCGGTCGGCCGCGAGGCCGCTCCGGCCAGGCGGAAGAGGCCGCTCCACGAGGCGGAACGGGCACCGGGGCGACGTAGTCTCGACTGGTGAGGACTCCGGAACAGATCCTGCGGGACTCCACCACGATCGCGGTGGTCGGCGCGTCCCGTTACCCCGACAAGACCGCTCACGCCGTACCGCTGCAGTTGCTCCGGCACGGTTGGCGGGTGATCCCGGTCAACCCGTACGCGGAGGAGATCTGGGGCCAGCGGTGCTATCCGACCCTGGCGGCCATCCCGGAGCGGGTCGACCTGGTCAACGTGTTCCGCCCGTCGCGGGACACCCCGCCGGTGGCCCGGGAGGCGGTGGCGATCGGCGCCTCAGCGCTGTGGCTCCAGCAGGGCATCGCTTCGGAGGAGTCGTGGGCGATCGCCGAGGCGGCCGGACTGGACTACGTCGAGGACCACTGCATCGCGGTCGAGCGGGCGGTACGGGCGCTGTCCAAGCTCGCCGGCTGATCGGCTCGACAACCCGGCCACGCCATCGGCGCGCCGCTCACGTTCCGGGCCGCCGGCTGCCCAACCGATCCGGGTGGCCGGCATCGCTCGAAGCCCGAAAACCCCCACCCCGCCGCGGTTAGGCTCACATGGGGTGAGGAGGAGCCGATGACCTGGCCACCGCCGGAGGGCGACCAGAACCCCGGCCAGCCGGTGTACGGGCAGCCGTACGGGCCGGACGGCTACCCCGGGCAGTACCGGCAGGACACCACGAACATCATGGCGATCCTCGCCCTCATCTTCGCGTTCGTGTTCGCGCCGGCCGGGATCGTGCTCGGTCACTTCGCCCGGCGCCAGATCAGGCTGACCGGCGAGCGCGGCTCCCGCCTGGCGATGGCCGGTCTCGTGCTCGGCTACGTCTTCACCGCCATCGGGCTGCTGCTCTGCTGCGGCCTGCTCGCCCTGCTGATCTCCGCGAGCCGCGACTCCGGCACCCGCTGAACCGCCGCCGTCTCGGCGAGTCGCGACTCCGAAACCGCTGAGCCGAGCGGCTCGGAAGCCCGCTGAGCCGGGTCGCGACTCCGGCACCCACTGGCCCGCCGCTACCGGAAGGCGGCCTCGCGCACGCTGTTGCCGCCGTCCACGACCAGCATCTGACCGGTGATGTACGAGGCGCCGGGAGTGCACAGGAACGCGATCGTCGCGGCGACCTCGTCGGGCGTACCGGGCCGGCCGGCCGGGCTGCCCAATCCCTGCTTCAACTCGACGAACGTCGACGCCGCCGTGTGGATGATGCCGGGCGCCACCGCGTTGACGGTCACCCCGTCGGCGACCAGCTCCATCGCCAGTGCCCGGGTCAGCCCCACCACACCGGCCTTGGCCGCCGCGTATGCGCCCTCGGTCGGCAGCGCGTTGACCGGCCCGGCGGTCGCGGCCAGGTTGACCACGCGACCCCAGCCGCGCTCCGCCATGCCGGTCACGAACGCGCGGCTGACCAGGAACGCCGTCGTGAGGTTGCGGTCGATCTCCGCCCGCCACTCGTCCAGCGACAGCTGGGCCACCGGGCGCAGCACCTCCGGACTCGCCTTGCTCGCCAGCCCGGCGTTGTTGACCAGCACGTCCACCGGTCCGAGCTGTTCGGCGATCGCGTCGGCGAGAGCGCCGACCTCCGCCTCGTCTGTCAGATCCGCGACGAAGCCGGTGACCTTCAGCTCCCCTGCGCGCTCATGGATGCGCCGCGTAGTGGAGACGATCGCCACATCGGCACCGAGCGCGGCCAGCCGCCGGGCCGTCGCGTATCCGATGCCGTCCGGGCTGCCCGCGCCGGTGATGAGCGCCACGCGGCCGTCCAGCCGATCGGAAAGCTGCTCCGGATCAATCTCCGCTGAAAGGCCCACGCCGTTTACCGGACCCATGCCCACCTCGTTCCACTCGTCCACTACGCAGATCCTGCCCGGTCCGTGCAAGCCGGGCAACGACCAGCGCCGGGGCACCCCCTGTGATACCGACCGGTACCCTGGTCACACCTCTCTCAGATTACGGAGACCTTCGATGACCTATCCTCCGCCGCCCGGAGGCTGGCAGGATCCGGCGGGCGGGCAGCCCACCTACATCGATCCGGTCAGCGGGCAGCCGGCCTCGGTGTCGCCCGCTCCGACCCAGCCATACCCTTCTGCCACGCAGCAGCCCACATACCCGGCATACCCCCAGGATCAGCAGCAGTACGGGCAGCCTGGCCAGCCGGCGTACCCAACCGATCCGGCGCAGCAACAGCAGTACGCGCAGCCGGCCTACCCGACCGACCCGGCGCAGCAGCAGTACGCGCAGCCCGGGCAGGCGGCCTACCCGGCGACGGCCTACCCGAACTACACCGGCTACACCGGATACACCACTCCCGGGATGCCGATGGGGCCGAAGAACAACGGGCTGGCCATCGCGTCAATGGTGGTGTCGCTGGCCGGCGTGCTGTTCCTCGCCTGCTACGGCGGCGGTGGCCTGTTCGGTCTGGTCGGCGCGATCCTCGGTCACATCGCCAAGCGTCAGATCCGCGAGCGCGGCGAAGGCGGCGGCGGGATGGCGACCGCCGGCATCATCATCGGCTGGATCGTGCTGGCGCTCGGCATCGTCGTGCTGATCGGCATCATCATCTTCGTCGTCTGGGCGACCAAGCAGCCGGAGTACACGAATCCCTGAGCGGCAACAACGGGGCAGGAGACGGCGGCGGGACATCACCGACCGCCGTCTCACCGTCTTCGCGGGGTTCCCGGGCGACTCGCTTCCCCGGTTCCGGACGGCTCAGCCTGCGGCGGGGTGAACGCCGCGGTCCGGGGCAGACCGGCGGCTCAGCCCTCCGGCGGGGTGAATGCCACGGTCCGGGACAGGCCGGCTGCCCGGCCCTTGGCCGCGATCACCAGGGCCATCTTCCGGGACGCCTCATCGATCATCTCGTCGCCGAGCATCACCGCGCCGCGCGTGCCACCCGCTTCCGAGGTCGCGTACTCGTAGGCGTCCAGGATCAGCTCGGCGCGGTCGTAGTCGGCCTGGGCCGGCGAGTACACCTGGTTGGCCGCGTCGATCTGATCCGGGTGCAGTACCCACTTGCCGTCGAAGCCCAGCACGGCCGAGCGCCGGGCCACCTCCCGGAACCCGTCGACGTCGCGGATCTGCAGGTACGGGCCGTCGATCGCCTGCAGGTCGTGGGTACGCGCGGCCATCAGGATGCGCATGAGGATGTAGTGGTACGGGTCGCCCGGGTAGTCCGGGATCAGCGCGCCGACCGTGAGCGAGCGCATGTTGATGCTTGCCATGAAGTCCGCCGGGCCGAAGATGACGGTCTCGACGCGGGGTGACGCGGCCGCGATCGCGTCGACGTTCACCAGTCCCTTGGCGTTCTCGATCTGCGCCTCGATCCCGATCTCGCCGACCGGCAGGCCGAGCGCCTTCTCGAGCTGGGTCAGCGTCAGGTCCAGCCACTGGACATGCGCGGCTTCCTGAACCTTGGGCAGCACGATGGCGTCCAGGTGCCCGGCGGCGCCCTCGACCACCTCGACCACGTCCCGGTACGTCCACTGGGTGGTGAGGTCGTTGACGCGTACCGCCCGCGCCTTGCCGGCCCAGTCCCCGGTGGTCAGCGCGGCCACGATGTTCTTACGGGCGTTCGGTTTTGCCAGCGGCGCGACCGCGTCCTCCAGGTCGAGGAAGACCTGATCGGCGGGCAGTCCCTGGGCCTTGTCCAGCATCCGTGGGTTCGACCCCGGCACGGCCAGACACGACCGCCGGGCGTGGCCGGCAGCACCCATCGAAGTTCTCCTTATCGGGTCTGTGGGGTTACTCGGGGGTACGGTAGCCTCGCTGAATGATCGACACGAACGGATCCGCGGGTGACTTCAGCGGCCGGGTGATCGTCGTAACCGGCGCGAACTCGGGCATCGGCCTGGCCGCGGCCCGGGAGTTCGCGCGGAGTGGCGCCCGGGTCGGCCTCGTCGGGCGGGACCCCGGCCGTCTGGAGTCGGCTCTTTCGGCGGTACGGGAGGTGGCCCACCCCGACGCGCCACCCGAAGCGTTTCGGGCCGACTTCTGCGTTCTCGACGACGTCCGGAAGCTGGCCGATTCGCTGGCCACCACGTACCCGTCGATCGACGTGCTCTGCAACAACGCGGGCGGGATGCTCCCCAGTAGACGGTCCACGGTGGACGGTTACGAGGAGACCATTCAGGCCAACCACCTGGCGCCGTTCCTGCTCACCAACCTGCTGCGGACGAAGCTGCGCGGGGGTCGGGTGGTCAACACCGCCTCCGAGGCGCACCGGTACGGCAACCTGGACGCGGACGACCTGAACAGCTCGGGACGGTACCTGGGGATGTCGGTGTACGGCGCCAGCAAGCAGGCCAACATCCTGTTCGCGGCCGAGGCCGCCCGGCGCTGGCCGGGGATCCTGTCGTTCTCCTACCATCCGGGGATCGTGCGCTCCCGGTTCGGCCGGGACAGCCGGTTCATCAAGACCGGCTACCGGATCGCGCCGTTCCTGAGCACGCCGGAGCAGGGCGCCGACACCATGGTCTTCCTGGCCGGGGCGCCAGCGTCCACTGTGGAGAACGGGTCGTACTACGCCGGCCGCAAACTGCGCAGGCCCCGGGCGAGGGCGATGGATCCGGCCCTGGCCGCGCGGCTCTGGGAGGTCAGCGCGGCCGCCCTCGGCCTGGCCGAGGAAGCCAGCCCGGAGGAGAAGCCGGTGGCCTGAGCCGTCCGTCCGGTCGTGGTGGCCGGCGCGCCGACCGGTCACGCGCCGTCCGGCGGGTTGGGCGGCAGCTGTACCAGGCGCCGCGCACCCAGCACGACGATCGCCACGCCGAGTACCAGCAGGCCCAGTCCGGGCAGTTCGTCGGTGCGGGGTGTCTGCCCCAGCCAGAGCCAGCCGAGCAGGGCCGCACCCGGTACCTCCAGCAGGAGCAGCACCGAGACGGTCGTCGCCGCTACCCGGCGCAGCGCGTAGTTGAACATCGAGTGGCCGAGCAGCTGCGGCCCGGCTGTCATCGCCAGGATCGCCAGCCAGGCCGCGGCCGGGTACCCGTGCAGGTGCACGCCGCCGGCCAGGCACACCACCAGGAGTACCAGCGAGCAGGCGCCGTAGCAGATCGCGGTGTACGTGGTGGTACTCGTGGTCGCCCTGGCCCGTTCGCCCAGCGCGGTGTAGACCGCGCCCATCATGCCGCCGGCCAGCGCCAGGAGATCGCCGACGAAGGCCCGGCCGGACGCGGTGAAATCGGAACCGGTCGCGACCACCGCGCCGGCGACCGCGACCGCGATGCCCAGCCAGACCACCCGGGGCAGGCGGCGCCCCTGGGCGAGCGCGATCAGCCCCTGCCACACCGGCTGGGTGGCGACCAGCGCCGACGCGGCGGCGATGGTGGTGAACTTGGCGCTGGGTACCCAGGTGCCGAAGTGCCCGGCGAGTGCGACCCCGGCCAGGGCGCACGCGGCGACGCCCCGCCAGCCCAGCTTGGTCAGCTCCTGCCGCCGGGTCACGCCGACCACCGGAGCCAGGACCACCGCGGCGGCGGCGTTGCGGAAGAAGGCGATCGCCAGGGCGGGCGCGGCGGCGTACACGATCAGTGGCGCCGACGAGGAGACGGCGAGTACCGCCACGGTGAGCGCGAGGATCGTGGGGAGCATGGCGGAGGGGCGGGGCGACACGGTTCCCGATCATCGCACGCCGCACGAGCCATCCACCGTTGGTACGCAGGCAAGATGGGCAGAACCGACGATGTGGCGACGGGCCACGGTCGGATAGTCTCGGACAGTTCCCGACCTGATGTCCCTCTCCCACCCCTCGGAGGGCTTTTCTCGCCATGTCGGGTTTTCGCGCGGTTTTGTTCGACTTCTTCGGCACTCTCACCACCGCGGTCGGGCGCGGTGAAGCTCATGCGGACATCGCCCGGCGGCTCGGCTGCTCCCCGGCCGCGTTCTACGCCGAACTCGACCAGTCGTTCCCGGCCCGGGCCCGCGGTGGGTACGGCTCACCGGCCGAAGCGTTGCGCAGGGTGGCCCGGAACGCCGGAGGCGATCCCACCGACGACCAGCTCGCCGAGGCGCTGGTGGCCCGGGTGGCCGCGGTACGGGCCGACACCCGGCTGCGGGCGGAGACCCTGCCGGTACTGACCGCTCTGCGCCGGCGCGGCCTGCTGACCGGCCTGGTCAGCGACTGTTGTCACGAGCTGCCGCTGTTCCTGCCCGCCCTGCCGGTCGCCTCACTGCTGACCACCTGCGTCTACTCGATCGAGCTGGCCACCTGCAAGCCCGACCCGCGGATGTACCTGACCGCCTGCGAGCGGCTGGGCGTCCGGCCGCAACAGTGCCTGTACGTCGGCGACGGCGGTAGCCGGGAGCTGTCCGGCGCCGAGGCGGCCGGCATGACCGCGGTCCGGCTGGTCGCCACGGACCTGGCCGGCCACTTGACCTTCAATCGCGACGAGGGCTGGACCGGCCGGGAGATCCCGTCCCTGTCCGAGACGCTGCCGCTGGTCGCCGGACTGCCGGCCCGGGCGCGCCACGCCAGGCTCATTCCGGTCCGCTGGACGGCCGCTGGTAGGAGATCCGATCGAGGGGTAGGGGAAGCGTCTCGTCATCGCCGAACGGGGAGCCGGCGCCGGCTCGATCAGCGGACAGCTCATTGACCGGCAGCCGCCCGCCGGGCCCGAGCACCGGGGCCGACGACGGCCGGTCGCGGTGCCACACCACGCCCTCCGGGAGCACCGGCTCGGCCGGGAACGGCGGCCGGACCGGCGGCGCTGTCAGGGCTGCCAACTCGGCCTCGCGCGCGGCCACTACCGGGTCGGGTCGGGACACCCCGCCCGGCCCGGACTGCTCGGCCGCGATGCGTTCCTGCAGGCGCAGGATCCCGTGCAGCAACGCCTCCGGCCGGGGCGGGCATCCGGGCACGTAGACGTCGACCGGGATCAGCTGGTCGACGCCCTTGGTGACCGAGTACGAGTCCCAGTACGGGCCGCCGCAGTTCGAGCAGGCGCCGAACGAGATGACGTACTTCGGCTCCGGCATCTGGTCGTAGAGCCGCTTGATCGCCGGGGCCATCTTGTCCGTGACGGTGCCGGAGACCACCATGAGGTCGGCCTGGCGCGGCCCGTGCGCGAACGGGATCACGCCGAGCCGGATGAAGTCGTGGCGACCCATCGAGGTCGCGATGAACTCGATCGCGCAGCAGGCGAGCCCGAAGTTGAAGACCCACAGCGAATAGCGCCGGCCCCAGTTCAGCACGAACCGGATCGGCTCTCCCAGGATGCTCGGCCGTTCCGACATACCTGCCAGGGTACCGACTGGTCCGGGCCGGGGAACGGGCGTGATTCCGGCTCCGGGATCCGATCATCAGAGTCAGTACAACGTTCGGCCGATTCCGGCCACACTGATCGGTCGATGCCTCTACTCTGCGCTGCGTGACCAACAGCGTGTTGGCTGATCAGCCAGGCTGGTCCGACCCCGACGGTGCGGCGTTGCGTACTAGCGCAGCGTTACATCGACGGGTTCGTGTCCAGCCTCAGCGAGAGAGCCCGCGGTCGCGGGACGAATCGGTCCGCGCCGGGGTCGCCGCCGGCCATCCGGCCACCGCCGAGGTCGGCTTGCGCATCCTGGCCGCCGGCGGCTCGGCCGCGGACGCCGCCGTCGCCGCCACGCTGGCCTGCTGCGTGACCGAGAGTGTGGTGACCGGTCTCGGCGGCGGGGGCTTCGCCACCTACTACGACGCCACTACCCGCAGCGTGCACTGCCTGGACTTCTTCTGCTCGGTGCCGGGGCTGGACGGTGACCTTCCTGCCGGTCCGATGTGCCCGATCGAGATCGATCTCGGCGGGCTACCGATGAGCTACTCGATCGGCGGGGCCAGCGTCGCGGTACCCGGTGTGCCGGCCGGTACCGCCGCCGTACACACCCGGTGGGGGCGGCTGCCCTGGGACCGGGTGGTGGAGCCGGCGATCAACCTGGCCCGGTGCGGGGTCGTCCTGCCGGCCGCTCAGGCGCTGACCCTGATGTCGGTGTTCCCGGCGCTGGTTCCGGGCGCCGGTGCGGAGATCTACCGGCCGGGCGGCCGGTTGCTGGCCGGCGGCGACCTGCTCTACCACCCCGGACTGGACCGGGCCCTGGCGATCCTCGCCGAGCGGGGGCCGGACGCGTTCTACACCGGCACGGTCGCGGAGCTGACCGTCGACGTGGTGCGGGCGGCCGGCGGCTGTCTCGGGCCGGAAGACCTCGCCGGGTACCGGGTGCTCGACCTGGACGTGTTCCGGGCGCCACTGTCCGGATACCACGTCTTCGCCCGGCAGGACCTCAACGAGCTGATCTCGACGATCGCCGCGCTGCCCCACGGACTCGCCGCCCTCCCCCGCCCCGACCGGGCTCGCGAACTGGCCGGGGCACTGTGCGAGTACGGGCGCCCCAAGATCGGCGACACCACGAACGTCTCGGCGGTGGACGCGGACGGCAACGCCTGCGTGATCACCCTGTCCCTGGGCATCGGCTCCGGGGTCTGGCTGCCCGGGCTCGGCCTGCACCTCAACTCGATGCTCGGCGAGGGCGAACTGCTCGCCGGCCCGCTCGTGCCGGGGCAGCGGATGTCCTCGATGATGTGCCCGCTGGTGGTGCTCGACGAGGACGGCGACCTGGTGCTGGCCGCGGGTTCGGCCGGCGCGTCGCGGATCCGGACCGCGTTGGTGCACACGTTGATCAACGTACTGGCGGAGGGGGCGTCGACCGGTGAGGCGATCAGCCGGCCCCGGTTCCACGTGATCGACGATGTGGCACACGTGGAGGCCGGGTACCCGGAGGACGAGATCGACGCGCTGGCCGGGGCCGGGTACAAGATCAATCAGTTCGACGATCTGGACCACTTCTTCGGCGCGGTGAGCGCGGTGGGGCGGGCGGGGGCGGCGGGCGATCCACGCCGCGGGGGCGTCGGCCTGCTGCTGTAGTTCAGTCGCCGTCCTCCGGGTACCAGGCGGCGGCCCTCATGTCGACGTGGTCGCCCCGCAGCGGCGTACCGTCGGCCCGCAACCGGCGCAGCGCGGCCTGTTCGTTGCCGGGTGGCGTCCGCCCGGCCGCGGTGACAACCCGGTGCCAGGGCACGGACTCGCCGTACCGGGACATCACGGCACCTACCTGGCGCGGGCCGCCCCCGCCGACGTACTCGGCGATCGCCCCGTACGACATCACTCGGCCCGGTGGGATGCGCTCGACCAACGAGAGCACGTCCTCGACGAAGTCGCCGCTCTCGCCGTCCGGTGGCCGCCGTGATGTCGTCATGTGCGCCACAGTATGGGATCTCCGTCGGGCAGCCCGACTCAGGCGACGCAGAATGGGCAGGTGCGAGAGGCAGTACGAACCGCCCGGCGGATCGTGGTCAAGGTCGGCTCGTCCTCGCTGACGACGGCTGCGGGTGGCCTGGACCGCGATCGGGTCGAGACCCTGGTGGACGCGCTCACCTCGGTCGGCGCCCAGGTCGTCCTGGTCTCCTCCGGCGCCATCGCCGCCGGGCTGGCCCCGCTGGGCATGGTCCGCCGACCGCGCGACCTGGCCAACCAGCAGGCGGCGGCGAGCGTCGGGCAGGGACTGCTGATGCAGGCGTACACCGAGGCGTTCGCGCGCCGGGACCGGATAGTCGGGCAGGTACTGCTCACCGTCGACGACGTGACCCGCCGGGCGCACTACCGCAACGCGTACCGGACCCTGCACCGGCTGCTGGACCTCGGTGCGGTGCCGATCGTCAACGAGAACGACACGGTGGCCACCGAGGAGATCCGGTTCGGTGACAACGACCGGCTGGCCGCGCTGGTCGCTTCCCTGGTCCACGCCGACCTGCTGGTGCTGCTGTCCGACGTTGATGCCCTGTATACCGGCAATCCGTCCCGTCCCGGAGCCCGGCGGATCGATGAGGTGCACTCCGACGCCGACCTGGAAGGGGTGTCGCTGGGCCGACCCGGACGGGCCGGCGTGGGTACCGGGGGCATGATCACCAAGGTGGAGGCGGCCCGGATCGCGACCGGCGCCGGCATCCCGGTCGTGCTGACCGCCGCGCCGCTGGCCGCCGCGGCGCTGTCCGGCGACCCGGTGGGCACGCTGTTCCACCGGGTACGGGAGCGGCCCGCCGCACGGCTGTTCTGGCTGGCCCACGCGACCTCGCCACGGGGGCGGCTGCACCTGGACCCGGGCGCGGTACGGGCGGTCGTCGGCCGGCGGGCCTCCCTGCTGGCGGCGGGCATCACGGCCGTGGACGGGAGCTTCGCGGCCGGCGACCCGGTCGACCTGGTCGACATCGAGGGCCACCCGGTCGCGCGGGGGCTGGTGAACTACGACGCCGCGGAGCTACCCACGCTGCTCGGCCGCAGCACGATGGAGCTTGGCCCCGGGTACGAGAAAGAGGTTGTCCACCGCGACGACCTGGTGCTGCTCTAGCCCCTGCGCGCAGCCCGAGCCGGGTTGGCGGAGGCGAGCACGGGCCCGCGCAACGACCGCTCGAGCCACCTTTGGCGAGGCGAGCACAGGCCCCGCCGGGCCGCTCAGCGCAGCGCGCGGATCGCGGCGAGCGTGGTGTGCACGTCGAACGCCGGCCCGTCGTCGCTGGGCCAGCCGCCGTCGCCGGACTGGGTCTCGGCCAGCCATTTGCGGGCGGCGACCATCAGCCAGTCCTCGGGTGACATGCCGACCCGCCGGAACGCCGCCGCCAGCAACGCGACATCGGCCGCGGACATCTCCGGTACCCGCCCGGCCAGCAGCACCTGGATCCGGGCCGACTCGTAGAACCAGCCGGCGTGGAACAGCATGGCGCCACCGAGCCAGCCGGCGACGAGGTAGGACGGCCAGCTGCCGTCGTCGCGCATCGTGGCCCGGAACGCCTGCGTCGCGCGGGCGACGACCTCGGCGTACCCGCTGGGTTCGAGCGCCCCGGGTTCGGGCGCGGCCCATTCCAGCGTCCCGGACGGCTCGCCGGGGCCCGGCGTGCCCGGTGCCCCCGGCCGTTCGGTCTCGGTGTCCCCCTCCGGAGGCGGCGCGATCGGGCCGCTGACTGTCAGCCAGAAGCCGGCATTGGCGGTCAGGTAGAGCCGCGCCTCCGGGTCGCCCGGTCGCGCCCACGGCGGCGCCACGTCCGCCAGTAACGCGTCTTCCTCCCAGGTGCCGTCCGGCCGCTGCCGGCTCGCGAGCCAGGCCAGCGCGCGGCGGGCCGGTGGGCGGTCAAGTGCGCCGAGATCGTCGAGTTCGGCGAGGCGGAAGCAGGTTGCGTCGATCGAGGCCACCTCGCCACCTCGGGAGGCTGGCCAGCCACCGTCGGCCACCTGGCCGGATTCGGCCCGTTCGAGGATGTCGGGCGGGGGCGGGGCCCCGGTACGCAACCAGGACAGCCGGGCGCGGTCTACCGGATCACCGTGGGAGACCACGTATCCGACCGCGGCGTCAATGTCCACCATGGACGTAGGCTAACTGTGTTGAGCAGGGACGCGGCCTGACCGATCGGCCAGGCCGCGTCCCTGAGCGGATCTAGTAGATGGGCAGCGAGGGGTCGACCTGGCGGACCCAGGAGACGACACCCCCCTGGACGTGTACGGCGTCGCGGAAGCCGGCCGCCTTGACCGCGGCCAGCGCCTCGGCCGACCGGACACCCGACTTGCAGTACAGCACGACCTGCCGGTCTTGGGGCAGGCTGGACAGGGCGGCCCCGGAGAGGATCTCGCCCTTCGGCACGAGCCGGGCGCCCGGGATCCGGACGATCTCCCACTCGGCCGGTTCGCGAACGTCCACCAGTTCGATGGACTTGCCGGCCTCGATCCAGTCCTTCAGCTCGTTCGCGGTGATCGTCGAGCCGAGGGTCGCGGCGGACGCCTCGTCGGAGACGGTGCCGCAGAAGTCGTCGTAGTCGATCAGACCGGTGATGGTCGGGTTCTCACCGCACAGCGCGCAGTTCGGGTCCTTGCGCACCTTGATGGTCCGGTACGTCATCTCCAGGGCGTCGTACACCATCAGCCGGCCGACCAGCGGCTCACCGATGCCGGTGAGCAGCTTGATCGCCTCGGTGGTCTGGATCGAGCCGATGCTTGCGCAAAGCACGCCGAGGACGCCGCCCTCGGCGCAGGACGGAACCATGCCGGGCGGCGGCGGCTCCGGGTACAGGCAGCGGTAGCACGGGCCGTTTTCCGCCCAGAACACGCTGGCCTGGCCGTCGAAGCGGTAGATGGAACCCCACACGTACGGCTTGCCGAGCAGTACCGCCGCGTCGTTCACCAGGTACCGGGTGGCGAAGTTGTCGGTGCCGTCGACGATCAGGTCGTACTGCTCGAAGATCCGAAAGACGTTGTCGTTGGACAGCGCCTCATCGTGGATCACCACGTTGACGTACGGGTTGATCTCCTTGATGGAGTCACGGGCGGACTCGGCCTTGGGCCGGCCGATGTCGGACTGGCCGTGGATGATCTGGCGCTGGAGGTTCGACTCGTCAACGGTGTCGAACTCGACGATGCCCAGGGTGCCGACCCCGGCCGCGGCCAGGTACATCAGCGTGGGCGAACCCAGACCGCCGGCCCCGACGCACAGCACCTTCGCATTCTTGAGCCGTTTCTGGCCGTCCATCGCGACATCCGGAATGATCAGATGCCGGCTGTAGCGGCGTACCTCATCGACCGACAGATCCGGCGCGGGCTCTACGAGCGGTGGCAGCGACACGATGGCCTCTTCGGGTTTCGGGGCTAAGGCTACGACAAATCTAACCTCGCCTTTGCCGCCGTGCCTTCCGCCCCTGCATCGTGACCTCGCACACGCTGCCCGAATTGTGGAATACGCGGCGCTTCACGGCATGACCGGACCGCTGTAGCGGACGCCGTTGACGTACGGCCAGGCGTTCGCGACGCAGCCGTCCAGGCCCAGCGTCTGCTCCTGCATCACCGGCGCGAGCGCACCCGGTGCCCGGCACGCCTCGTCGCCGTGGCCCAACTCGCGACCGACCTCGTGGTTCAGCGTGAACTGCTGGTACGTCGTGACGGGCGCACCGTAGCCGGGGATCGCGTTGAGCCAGAGCGCCAGGTTGATGATCACCTTCCCGGGTACCCGGCAGGAGATGAGCCGCTGCGTGTGGATGCCGCCCTCCGCGCACATCTTCTCGGAGGTCGCCGGCGTGGCCAGGTACACGGTGAACTGGGCGTTGTCCTTCTCCCCGACCCGCTGGAAACGCACGTCGCCGCCCTTGACCCAGCCGCGGGGGTCGGCCAGGGTCTGCTGCGCGAACGCGGCGACGGTGGCGGCATTCTGGCCGGTACCGTTCTCGACCGCCACCCGGTACTTGCGCACCGTACCGGCGGAGCCGGCCACCGGACCGGTACCGGTGGCGTAGGCGAAGGTGCCTGGGCCGCTGACCGGTACGGCAACGGACGAGGTGGACGCGGTCGGCTTGACGGTAGCCGCGTGCTTCACGGGGTGCCGGGCCGGACCGCCGATGATGTGCGGCCCTTCCAGCAGGTCCACGCCGATGAGTGCCAGGGCGACCAGCAGGATGCCGAATACGAGTACCCTCCGACGCCGCTGGCGATCCTTCGCCCGGGCGAGCGCCCGCTGCCGGGAGCGGGTCATCGGCTCGGTACCGGGTGCGCCTTCGAGTCCCGGTACCCCCGGGGCCCCGGGGGGTGCCTCGACCGGGCCGGACCCCGGCACGTTCGGCTGTCGCGGCGGTGCCGGAGCCTGAGCCGGCAGCGTCTGAGTCGGCGGACCCATCGCCCGGTAACCCTGGGGCGGGCTCGACATCTGGGGCGGGATCGGTGCCTGGGGCGGGACTGGCGCCTGACGCGGGATCGGTGCCTTGGTGACCGGCAGTACCTCGGTCACGGCGGCGGACGGCGGCACCTGGGCGGCACGGGACGCGCTCTTCGGCGCCGTCGCGGTGTTGTCCAGCGCCGCGACGTTGGCCGACGCGCCCGGCTCCCACGACCCGGCGCTGCGCGGCGCGGCGTCCATGCGTGGTGGGGTGTCTTTGCGCGGTGGGGTGTCTTTGCGCGGTGCGGCCTCGACGCGCGGAGCGATGTCGCCTCGCGGAACGGTGTCGCCTCGCCGCGCGGTGTCGTTGCGCTGCCCGGTGTCGTTGCGCGGAATGGTGTCGCCCCGCGGTGGGGTGCGTGGCGCGGTGTCGTTGCGGGACAGGGTTCCTTGAGACGCCGTGGCGTCCTTCGCCGGCTCCTCGCCTCGCGGGAACGCAGCTCCGCCTCGCAGCGACGGCGCACCGTTCCGGGACGGCGGCCCACCCCACGCGGGCGGCGTCTTCTCCCAGGACGGTGACCCGTCCTGGGCCGGAGGGGTCTGCGTCTGTGCTGGCTGCCAGCCCGCCTGCACACCGGCCGGCTGGACCGGCGCATCACCGGTGCGCGACCGAGCCGGCCAACCGGCAGCAGGCTGAACCGGCGTATCACCGGTGCGCGACTGCGGCGCCCAACCACCGGCGGGCTGACCCGGCGCGTCGCCGGTCCGGGACGGAGACCAACCGTCGGCCTGCGGCAACCGCTGCGACGGCGGCCCGCCCGACCAACCGTCGGGTTGCTCGGCCGGCGCCTCGCCGGTCCGCGACCGCGGCGCCCAACCACCGGCGGGCTGAGCCGGCGCATCGCCGGTCCGGGACGGAGACCAACCGTCGGCCTGCGGCAACCGCTGCGACGGCGGCCCGCCCGACGAGCCGGCGGACGATCGCTGTCCCGTCTGCGGGACCGCCGACCAGCCGCCCGACTCGGTTCCCGGGTCCAACTGTTCCGACCAGCCGTAGTCCCACTCCGATTCCGGCTCGGCACTCCACTGCTCGCTCACCGGCCGTTCCGGGCCACGCGAATACCCACCGTTGGACATGGTGTCCGCCGACCTAGCGCCGGGCCGCGGCGCACGGCCGGGCGTCGAGGTGGAGAGCCGACCCCGGTACGCCGCCGGGCAGCCCAGACGTCAGCCGCCGCCGGACGTGCGCCGGCCCGGCATCCGATGGGTCCGGGTCGCTGACCGATCCGGTACGGCGGGTGTGCGGAGACATCGCCGCCTAGCGTGCCATATCCGCCGTCCGTGCGGCGTGCACCTCGTCCAGTAGCCCGACGACCGAACGCGCGACCAGCTCGGGTACCTCCATCTGCGCCACGTGACCGACGCCCCGCAGCATCAGCAGCCGCGAGTCCGGGATCGTACGGGCGGCCTGCGCGGCCACCCGGATGTCCACGAGGCGGTCGCTGTCCCCGCCGATGACCAGGGTCGGCGCGGCGATCTGGGCGGCCAGTCGCCACAGCGAGCCGCTGCCCGGCAGGTAGGCGCGCAGGAAGGACCCGATCAGCGAGCGGAGGGTACGCACGTAGGCGTCGAGGTACCAGGGCACGTCGTACCGCAGCTGGGCCTCCTCGATCGCCTCGGCCATCCGCTGCTCGGCGATCCGGGTCGGGTCGGCGAAGCAGATCTGGAGGATGTCCCGGGCCAGCTGGTCCGGCGGTATGGTCGCCATCCGCCGGGCGGCCAGCCGGTCGGCGCGCGGGATCAGCAGGAACGGCAGCATCCTGGCATGCGCGGAACGGCGCGCGTCCAGGAACGGCATGGCCGGCGAGATCAGCGTCAGGGTGCGGACGAGGTCCGGCCGCAGGGCCGCGACGCGTACCACGATCGACCCGCCGAGCGAGTTGCCGAACAGGTGCACCGGCCCCCGCCCGGTGTGCTCTATCACCCGGGCCACCCGTTCGGCGAGGGCGCCGATCGAGTAGCTGCGGGCCGGGTCGCTGCGACCGAATCCGGGCAGGTCCATCGCGTACCCGTCGAGGCGGTGAGCGAGCAGGCCGGCCAGGTCGGTCCAGTTGGACGAGGACCCGCCCAAGCCGTGGACGAACAGGGCCGGTTCGGTCCCGTCGGCGGTGGGCGGGGTCTCCCGCAGGTGCGTCGCCACGCCGTCGATCGTGATCCGGTATCCCGGCCACGGTGGCGCCAGAGTTTCCGAGAGGGTAACGGAGCCTGACGGTGCGATGACAGCGCGCTTCATCGTTCCAGTCTGCCCCGCGACGGCTGGTTGTACCGCCAGCGATGCGGGGATCGGACTCAGCCGAGCAGCGCGTCCAACCGCCGGTTGACCGCGGCCAGGGTCGCCCGGACGATCGCCTGGCGTGGATCACCGGCGACCAGTGCGGACCCGCTGAGCTGCTCCGCCGTGCCGCCGAGCACCAGCAACACCACGACCACCGCCACGTCGCTGCCACCGAACGGAACCACGGCGGCGTGTTCGACGAAGCAGCGCCCCGGCTGTTCGGCGCCTTCGATGCCGGACAGGAGCTGGTCCAGCGCGGCCGTGGCGGCGACCGCGGCCAACCTGAGCACGTAGCCGTCGACCGCCGGCCCACTCGCCACCCCGATCGCCGGCCGGCCGGCGCTGGTGAGCCTCACCTCGACGGTGGCGTCGAGACCGAGCGTGCTGACCTGGACCTGATCGATGATCACGCGGGGCCCGGTGACCGACCGGACCACTCGGCGCGGCTCCGGATCGGGTTCAGCCGCAGTGCGGGCGCGGCCGGGGGCCACCTGGTGACGCCGCCGGTTCCGCTCGTCGTTGCGGGCGGCGGGGCCACTGAGTTGCTCGGTGGCGGCGGCCGAGAGTGGAGCGCGCGACGCGGGTGCGACGCCGGTGACCGGCACGCTGCCTGTCTCCGCGCGCGGCTGACTGGCGTTTGCCGGCGGGGCCGCGGGTGCCTGTTGCCGGCGCGCCTCCGCCTGCCGTCGCGGTTCGCCCTGTCGCCGGGGCTCCGCGGCCAACCCCATCCGCTGCTTGAGCAGCCGGGCCACGTCTCGGGAGACCTGAGCGCCGTCGGCGCCGTCGGCGAGGTCGAGGCGCAGCGTGTGCACGCCACCGGGATTCGGCTTGAGCTGAGCGTCCCGCACCCCGGGAACGTTGCGCACCGCGGCGAGTATGGCGTCGGTGTCGAACCCGTCGGGGCGCGGCGGCGCCTCCTCCAGATTCTCGTCGTACCGGAGGTGGGTGGCGATGCGGGCCAGCTCGGGTGGGTCGAGGAAGCTCGGCCGGCCCTGCTCGATGAACTCGTCGTCCGACCCATCGTCGGGGACGTCGGGCACGTCCGGCGCGGCCGGTACGCGCTGCGGCAGGACTCGCGGTATCGGGAAGGCGGACGTGGAACCGGCCAGGGCCGACGGGTCGGAAGCCGGCTGCGCCTCGGCCGCCGGGCCGGCGGGCTCACCAGCGCCGGGCTGGCGGACCACGCCGGGGTTGTCCGAGTAGTCGGCCAAGCTCGGCTGCCCGAGCGGGGTGGGCGGTCCGAGCGGCTGCGGATCGAAGGACTCCGTGCGATGCGACGACTCCGTGCCATGCGGCTCGGTGGCGTGCGACTGCGGGCCGTGCGACTGCGGGACGTGCGATTGCGCGGCGAACGGCTGTGGACCGAACGGCTCGGAGGCGGCCAGCTCCGGCCCTCCGGCCGAGTCGCGCGGGGAAATCCCCGGGATCCTGTCGTCGGACTGGTCGGCGTCGGAACGGGCGGACTCGACGGCCGCCGCGTATGCGGCCTGGACCGCCGCGTGGTCGCCGGCTTCCGCCTCGGCATGCCCGGCCGCGGCGCCCGCGCGCAGGGCGGCGAACGAGTCACGCAACGGGATGGCCTGCCGGGCCGCCTCGGCGACGACCGCCGGATCGTCGGGTGCCGAATTCAGGGACGGCCCGTGCAGGCGCGGCGGTTCCAGCGTCGGCGCGGCGGGCGCCTCGCGGTGTGGAGCGGCCGGGCCGACCTGGTCGATCCTGCCGATCGCGGGCATCGACGCGGCGCGGCGAGCCTGGTCGCGCGGAGCCATGGGCGGGCCGTAGCCGTCCGCAGGTCGGTCGACGTCGAGCCGGTCGAGATTCGGGCGGTCGAGGTAGGGCGGGGACTGCCGGGCCGGTCCGGCCTGCGACGGCGGGTCCACCGGTCGGTGCTCGCCCGAGCGCTCGTCGGCTGGGCGGGGCTCCGGTGCCCACTGGTCGGCAGCGCGGCTCTCGGCCTGCCGGGCCTCGGCGGAGCCGGCCTCGACGTGCCGGTTTTCCGACGTGCCGTTTGCCGGCCACTGCTCTGCCGCCCGGCCCCCGGCCTGCCACTGGTCGGCCGGATGCGGCTCGGCCGGGTGGTGCTCGGCGGGCCAGCGCTCGGCCTGGCGGATCAGGTCGGCGGGGCGCAGCGCCTCGGCCCGGCGCACGGCCTCGGCCGGCCCGGAGTGAGAGCCCCGAAAGGAGTTGGACTGACCGCCTCGCTCCATGCCCGCCCGCTCCGAAGCGGCCCGCTCGGGGTCGGCACCGGCACCGTGACCACCGGGGTGCCACGACGCGTGCCCGCCGGTGCCCGAACGCTCGTCGCAGTCGCGGCCGGCATCATCGGGCTCGCTGGACGCGTGCGATGCCTGGACCGCCGGGTTGGCGGCGGACATCCGGCCCAGGGCAGGCATGTCGTCGAACGAGGGCGGGGTGAGTCTCGGCGACTGGTAAGGGTCGTAGGGGGCCTCGGCGCGAGCCGGCGCCGCCGGCTCGACGGCTTGCGGCGCGCGTGGTTCGACCGGCTGCCGCGGCGCCCACGGCCCCTGGATGGGCTGCTGAACGTTGCCAGGAAAGCGCTGCGCGGGCATCTCTGCCGGCCGGGACTGACTGTCCGGCCAGTCCCTCACCTCTGTCGCCACCGACCGGTGCCAGCTGGGCGCCGAGGCGGCATCCGGCTCCACGACCGCGGCTGTCCCTGACCGGCCACCGTCGACGCTGCGCAGGACCGGACGCGTCGCGCCGGAGCGCACGGCCTCTGCCCGCACGGCATCGCCGCGGGATCCGGCCGCCTCTGCCTGCCAGCCGTTGGTCCAGATCCTGGTCATGCCGTGTTCGCGGGCACCGTCGCCGTTCGCACCTGCCGGTTCGCTGCCGGGCTGCCCTGTTTCGTCCACCGCGCGCTCCTCGGTCGCCTCGTGTGAGGCTACCGTGTTTGAAGTAGGCGAGTTAACTGGTAAACACGACGAGTTCGAAGCTTTAGGTTTTCGGAGGTGCGGATGGCCGCGTCGAGCGGCACGAACACAGCCGGCCGCCCGGTCCGGCTGCCGCGTTCGGCCCGCCGCAAGCAGTTGCTCGCCGCCGCGCAGGAGGTTTTCGTCGCGCAGGGCTATCACGCTGCGGCGATGGACGATATCGCCGATCGCGCGGGCGTCTCCAAGCCGGTGCTCTACCAGCACTTTCCCGGCAAGCTCGAGCTCTACCTCGCGCTGCTGGACACGCACGGCGACGCGCTGGTCGGCAAGGTCCGGGCGGCAATGGCCGCGACCAGCGACAACAAGGAGCGGGTCGCCGGATCGATGCGGGCCTATTTCGAATTCGTCGACCACGAGAGCGAGGCGTTTCGCCTGGTCTTCGAGTCGGACCTGCGGAATGAACCGGCGGTGAGGGAGCGGGTCGACCGGGTCGAGCGGCTGTGCATCGAAGCCATTGCCGAAACAATCATGGGCGACACCGGGGCCGCCCGGGACCAGGCGGAGCTGCTCGCCGCCGGGCTGGTCGGGATCTCCGTGACCGCCGCCCAGTTCTGGCTCGCCGGTGGCCGGCGCGTCGACAAGGACCAGGCGATGGAGATGCTCGCCGCGCTGGCCTGGCGGGGTATCGCAAGCTTTCCCATGCAGGGTGAGCCACACGGCGAGCCCGCCGACGGGATCGGCTAATCTTTCCAGCGATACCGCTGTTGAGGAGGGCCCACGTGGAGGTCAAGATCGGCGTTCAGTTCGCGCCTCGCGAGCTGTCCCTGGAGAGCAACCAGACGCCGGCGCAGGTCGAGGCGACCGTGACCGAAGCCCTCGCGTCCGGTGGCACGCTCTCGCTGGTTGACGAGAAGGGCCGGCGGGTGATCGTGCCGGTGGAGAAGCTCGCGTACGTCGAGATCGCCGAGGTCTCGACCCGCCCGGTGGGCTTCAGCGCCAGCTGAGGCCAGGGCGAGCGGGCTTCAGCGCCAGCTGAGGCCAGGGCGAGCGCGGCTCCCGGGGCCGCCGGCCCCCGCTTCGTCGGCCCCGGCCCCGGTGTTCCGCCGGCCCGGCCCCGCTCGCCGTTCCCGGCGGTCGATCTCAGTTGTTCAGGCCGACGGTGGCCATCCGTGCCGTGTGTGCCGCCGTCAGGCGCTTGAACAAGCCCTGGATGTCGCCCTGATCGTTCGCCGCGGTAATGATCAACATCGCGAGCGCGGGGTGGTCGGCCGCTACCCGCTGAGCCTGGGACAGGCCCTCGCCCACCAGCCGGCGGGCCCACATGGACAGCCGGTTGGCAAGCTTCGGGTCGGCGGCGATCGCTGAGCGGATCTCCTCGCCGGCGAATTCCGCGTACCGGGAGTCGTGCAGCACCTCCAGGACCAGTTGCCGGTCCGGGGAGTCGAGGAACGACGCGACCTCGCGGTAGAAGTCGTCCGCGATGCCGTCGCCGACGTACGCCTTGATCAGCGCCTCGTGCCAGTCCTTGGGCTCGGTCTGCTGGTGGTAGTCGGCCAGCGCCTCGGTGAACGGCCGCATCGCGGCCTGGGGCTCGGCGCCCAGCGTGGCCAGCCGGCTCTCCAGCCGCCGGTAGTTGACGATCTCGGCGGCCGCCATCTCGCTGAGCATCGCCCGGCGGCGCAGGTCGGGAGCGAGCCGGGCGTCGGTGGCCATCTGGTCGAACGCTTGCAGCTCGGCGTAGGCGAGCAGGGCGAGCAGATCGACGACCGCTTCGGGGTGCGACACGAGCGCAGGTTATCTGATGTTGTCACGTGTGGCAGGTCGGGACCGGCCAAGCAGCGCTCGGACGGGCAGATGGCCCAGTCGGGGGTAAATGATCCAATTCGCCGGTAAACGCGGCGATTTCCCGGCCGGGTACCGAGACGAGTACCATAGTGGTATTGCCGCGGGCGGTTATCGCCCGCGTCACGCGTGCGGCCCGCAGTTTCCCACTGCGTGTGGCCCGCGCCACATCCATAGGCGCCCTTGGGAAAATGGCGATGGGGCGCACCGGCGAAAGCAGAAGGACCCCCACAATCCCATGACGATTGAACCCAACGCAGCCAGCGCACAGCTGGCCGCCAATGCACCAGTTCGTGCCGACAGTCCCACATTTGCCCAGCTGGGCGCCCGCCCGGAGACGGTCACCGCGCTCGAAGCGGTCGGCATCACCCGGGCGTTCGCTATTCAGGAGCACGCGATTCCGATCGCGATGCGCGGCACCGACATCATCGGTCAGGCCCCGACGGGCACCGGCAAGACGCTCGGCTTCGGCATCCCGCTGCTGGAGAAGGTCACCGGGCCGTCCGAGGGCTCGGACGGCGGCGTACAGGCCCTGGTCGTGGTGCCCACCCGGGAGCTCGGGCTCCAGGTGGCACGCGACATCGCAGCCGCCGGGCGGACCCGGGGCATCCGGGTACTGCCGATCTACGGCGGGGTGGCCTACGAACCGCAGACCGACGCGCTGGCCAAGGGCGTCGAGATCGTGGTCGGCACCCCGGGCCGCCTGCTCGACCTGGCCAAGGGGAAGCAGCTGAAGCTGTCCCGCGTACGCACGCTGGTGCTCGACGAGGCCGACCGGATGCTGGATCTCGGCTTCCTGGACGACGTCGAGAAGATCCTGTCGATGCTGCCCGCCGACCGGCAGACCATGCTGTTCTCGGCCACCATGCCCGATCCGATCGTCACCCTGGCCCGGCGCTTCCTGCACCAGCCGATGACCATCCACGCCGGCAACTCCGCGCAGGCCGGACCGTCGCCGCAGACCAAGCAGGTCGTCTACCGCACCCACTCGCTGAACAAGCTGGAGATCGTGGCCCGGATCCTTCAGGCCAACGACCGCGGACTGACCATGATCTTCACTCGGACCAAGCGCAACGCCGACCGCGTCGCCGAGGACCTGGACTTCCGCGGGTTCGCGGTGGCCGCCGTACACGGTGATCTCGGGCAGGGAGCCCGGGAGCGGGCACTGCGGGCATTCCGGGCCGGGAAGATCGACGTACTGGTCGCCACCGACGTCGCGGCCCGTGGGCTGGACGTCTCCGGGGTGACGCACGTGATCAACTACGACTGCCCGGAGGATCCAGACACCTACACCCACCGCATCGGCCGGACCGGCCGGGCCGGGGCGAGCGGTGTCGCCGTCACGTTCGTCGACTGGGAAGACATGCCGCGCTGGCGGCTCATCGACAAGTCGATGGGCATGGACCTGCCGGAGCCCCCGGAGACCTACCACACCTCGGCCTGGCTGTTCACCGACCTGGACATCCCGACGGACGTGAGCGGCACGCTGCCGTCCGCCGACCGGACCCGGGCCGGGCTGTCCGCCGAGGTCGAGGAGGATCTGGGCAGCGGCGGCCGGGCCAAGTCGTCCCGGCGCGGGCGCACCGGCCGTACCCGTGCCCGGCACGGCGATGCCGACTCGCCGGCAGCCACGGACGAGGAGTCGACCCGGGCGCCCCGGCAGCGCCGCCGTCGCCGGCTCAACACGGCCCCGGCGGAGGAGTCGCAGGCTCCGGCGACCGCCGATGATGAGTCCACTGTGGACGGCGAAGCCGACGGTGGTCCGGCGGCGTCCGGTACCACCAAGCCGCGCCGCCGCCGGCGCCGCCGCGGTTCCGGCTCCCGCACGGCGGGCGACGCGGTCGCGGCAGCGGACACCGAGACCGGTGCGGTGAACTCCGGCGAGAACGCGACCACCGGCGCCGAGTAACAACCCAACCCCCACAGCCCGACCAAGTCCACACTCGGCTGAGTCCATAGTGGACGGAAGTGGAACAGCAGTGCCCCAACCGCTGGACGAGGCGCTGGCCGAAATCCGGACCGCGCTGCTGGACCGCGCCGGGCTGCGGCGCGCGGTGGCCGCCGGGCGCAGGCGCGGTACCAACCCGGAATGGGTACGGGCCGAACTGCGTCCGGTGACTCTCAAACGCGGCGACCAACTCCAGGTGGTCACGTCGAACGGGAGCCGGCCGGCCACCCGCAACCTCGCCTGGGGCTCCGATGCGGAGGCCGCGGTGGACGGATTGCTGGCGCAGCCGTTCGGCAACTGGCACGTGGAGACCGCGAGCGGCACGTTGCAGTTGCGCGTCACCAAACGGGGTGAGGCACAGCTGCACCGCTCGGACGCCGTGGCGCCGGTTCAGCCGACCGGGCACGACCGGGAGAAGGCATACCTTCTCGACCCCGGCGATCCGCTGTACGACGCGATCGGCGGCAACGCGGCCAAGCGCCGGCAGGTGGACGCGTTCCTGCGCGCGCTGGCGTCCACTGTGGACGAACCGGTGCGCCGGATCGTCGACCTGGGTTGTGGCAACGCGTACCTGACGTTCGCGGCGTACCGGTACTTCGCGTCACGCGGCGAGGATGTCGAGATCGTGGGCGTGGACGTCCGCGAGGACCAGCGGGTACGCAACGCCGCGCTGGCCGAGACGCTCGGCTGCGCGGACCGGGTGCGGTTCGTCGCGGGTACGATCGCCGGCGCCGATGTGGACGGGGCGGACGTGGTGCTCGCGCTGCACGCGTGCGACACGGCCACCGACGACGCGCTGGCGCGTGCGGTGCGCTGGGACGCCCGGTTCGTCCTCGCGGCCCCGTGCTGCCACCACGACATCGCGGCGCAGCTGCGCGGCGGGGCGGCTCCGGACGGGTACCAGCAGGTGGTCCGGCAGCCGATCCTGCGGGAGCGCTTCGCAGACGTCCTCACCGACGCGCTGCGGGCCGCTCTGCTCCGGCTGCACGGCTACCGGGTCGACGTGGTCGAGTTCGTGGACTCCCGGCACACGCCGCGGAACGTGCTGCTGCGGGCCCGGCGTACCGGCGCGCCACCCACCGAGGAGCAGCGCGCCGAGTACGCGAGCCTGGTCGGCGCCTGGAACATCACGCCGGCGCTGGCGAAGCTGCTTCATGCCTCCCC
>NZ_BONZ01000007.1 GCF_016862975.1 Rugosimonospora africana | reverse complement strand
CGTCGCTGGCGGCCGTACTCGGCTACTGCAAGTAGCCCTCCACCTCGCCGGTCGGCCGGGCGTGCGACTGCTCCGGGTCGCCGCCGGTCTCCCGGGCCGCCCGGCGCTGCCGCAACAGGTCCCAGCACTGGTCCAGGGACTCTTCCACCTCACGCAACCGGGCGCGCTCGTCGTCGGCGCTCAGCTGCCCGTGCTGGACCCGGCCGCGCAACTGGTGCTCCTCGTCGACCAGCGCACTGATCTGGTGAAGGATCTGCTTGTCATCCATGTCCACAGCCTCGCACGCCCGGGGGCGCCGGTCCCACAGTTCGGCGGGCGTTCCTGGTCTCAGTGCCCGCGGGCCGGCTCGACCCGGCCGCGTACCTCGCCCAGGCCGAGCCTGATGCCGCCGGGGCCGGGGGCCCAGGCCCGGATCGTCGCCTCGTCGCCGTCGGCCAGGAAGGTCCGTGACGTGCCGTCGGCCAGCCATACCGGGTCGGCGCCGCCCCAGGACAGCTCAAGCAGTGAGCCACGCTGACCGGGTTCGGGGCCGCTGACCGTGCCGGACGCGAACAGGTCGCCGGTACGCAGCGAGGCTCCGTTACAGGTCAGGTGCGCCAACTGCTGGGCCGGCGTCCAGTACATGGAGCGGAACGGCGGGCGGGACACGACCGTACCGTTGATCGCGAGTTCGAGTTCGATGTCCAAACCCCACGGATCACCGGGCGCGTCCCGCAGGTACGGCAGCGGTTCGGGCTCGCGCGGCGGCGGGTCGACCCGGGCGTGCCGCAGCGCGTCCAGCGGCACGATCCAGGGCGACACCGAGGTCAGGAACGACTTGCCGAGGAACGGGCCGAGCGGGACATACTCCCAGGACTGCAGGTCACGCGCCGACCAGTCGTTGACCAGACACACCCCGAACACGTGATCGGCGAAGTCGGCGACGCCGACCGGGCGGCTCCGCTCGGACGGGACGCCGACGACGAACCCGACCTCCACCTCGACGTCCAGGCGCTGGGACGGCCCGAACGTGGGTGTGTCTGACGACGGGTCCTTGCGCTGCCCCTGCGGTCGAACCACCGGGTGGCGGGAGACGGCGACGGTACCGGATCGGCCGTGGTACCCGATCGGCAGGTGCTTCCAGTTCACCGGCAGCGGGTCGGAGTTCGGGCGGAACAGCCGGCCGACGTTCGTGGCGTGGTGTTCGGACGAGTAGAAGTCGACGTAGTCGGCGACGTCGAACGGCAGCAGCATCTCCACCGTGTCGCGAGCCACCAGGTGCGGCCGGACGGCGTTTTCCGCGGCCGGATCGGTGAGCAGCCCGGCGAGCCAGCCGCGCACCTCCCGCCACCTGGCCGGACCGGCCGCCAACAGGTCGTTCAGAGTCGCGGCGGACAGCAGCGGCTCGGCCGGATGCCGTTGCCCGGCCGCGAGCGCGCCCAGGTCGACAACGAAGTCACCGATCGCGGCGCCGATTCGCGGGCTGCCGTCGCGTGCGTCGCCGACGGCACCGCCGCCGGGGCCAGCGGAGCCATCGGCGGGGCCGTTGGCACCGTCACCGGCGGTCCGGAACACACCGTAGGGCAGATTCTCGACCGGGAAGAGCGACGCGTCCGCGCCAGGAACCCAGCTGACCATCCGCGATTCGCTTCCATCGACATTGAGCGGGACGTCTAAAGACACGAGTGGAACAATATCCGGTACGACGCAGGCGGAAACCATCGCTCCGACAGCGTCTCGGGCACCAATGCAACAGCTCAATCGACCTCAGAGTGGGAGTAGTGCAGTGGCATCCCGACCCGTCGCTGGCGGACAAAGCGACCCTCAGACTGCGGCGGAGGGTGTGCGCGGCGCGGGCGCCGACCGGTCGACATCGCAGAGCCTGGATCGCGGGCTTGTCCTGATGGAGCTGATCGGGCAACGGCCGGACGGGATCAGCGTGACCGAACTCGCGGCGGCCACCGGGACGCACCGCACCATCGTGACGCGCCTGCTCAAGACGCTGGCCCGGCGGGACTACGTGGTACGCGATCAGTTCGGCCAGTACCGTCTCGGCGGCCGGCTGCTGGAACTGGCCCGGTTCGTCCAGCCGCAGGTACGCGCGGCGGCCCTGCCGATCCTGCGGGTACTGGCCGAGCGGATCGGCGCCACCGCGCACCTCACGATGGCCGACGGCGACGAGGCCGTGGCGCTCATCGTCGTCGAGCCGACCACGGCGCCGTACCACGTGTCGTACCGCGCGGGCACCAGGCGGCCGCTGGGTCGGGGCGCGTCCGGGACCGCGATCCTGTCGGCGCGACCGGTCGAGGAGGTCGAGTTGCCCAGTGTGGCGGCTGCCCGCGCTCGGGGCTGGGCGCTCAGCGAGGGCGAGTTGGAGAAGGGTGCCATCGGCATCGCGGCGCCGCTACCCCATCCGCAGTACGCAAACTACAGCACCGGCGTCGTCATGCTCACCGCGCCGGAGTCGCCGGACGAGGTCGGCCGGGCGGTCATCGAGGCCGCGGCGGCCATCGCGGCCCGGGTCGTCTAACGTCCGTCGCCATCGCGGCCCGGGTCGTCTAACGTCCCTCGGCGGAGGGGAGGTGCCCGGTCGCGTTGTATTCGGCGAGGGTGAGCACACCGTCCACAGTGGTCCATCGGGTCACCGAGGTGTTGGCGACCAGACCGCCGGTGGCGACGGTGCGCACGTCGTTCCAGGACAACCCTTCCACCAGCCGGCGCAGCATCAGCACGATCGCGTCGTGCGCGACGACCAGGACCCGCCGGCCGCCGTGTTCCCGCCGGGTGTCGGCGAGCCAGTCGGCGAGCCGTTCCGCGACGTCGCCGAACGATTCGCCGCCGGGCGGCCGGTAGACATACTCGTCGGTGGTGCGCCGCCGCTCCGCCTCGACCGGGAAGCGCTCGGCGATCTGCCTGCTCGTCAGCATCTGCAGCTCACCCATGACCCGGTCGCGCAGCCGGTGGTCCACAAGCGACCGTCGCACGCGGGCCCGCGGGTTGTCCCGCTCGGCCGCCGCGGCTGCCAACTCGAAGGTGTGCCGGGCCCGCAGGTACGGCGAGCAGAACGCCACCTCCGGAAACCGGTCGGCGGGCAGGGCGCCCAGCCAGTGCCCCAGCGCGATCGCCTGCTGCCGCCCGAGGTCGGTCAGCGGAACCTCCGAGTCGGGCCCCTTGAGGCCGGCCCAGGACCGGCCGGCGGCTTCGGCCGCGGCGAACGCGACATTGGCGGCGCTCTGCCCGTGCCGGACGACGACCAGCTCGGCAAGCTCGGAGGTGTCGGCGCGGCCCCGGTTGTCCGCCATGGTCCGATCGAACCACATGACGGTGCCGGTCGGACGGTTTCGGGTTCAGGTGGTGGTGGCCAGTGCCAGCGGCAGCACCGCGGGCGCGCCGGCACGGCGCAGCAGCCGGGCGGCCATCGCCATCGTCCAGCCGGAATCCACCAGGTCGTCGATGAGCAGCACGGGACCGTCGAGGGTAGACAGTTGTGCCTCGACCGGCGCGGGTAGGGCGAGGCGGGCGTGCACGTCGCGTACCCGGGCCGCGCTGTTCACCCCGGCGGAGCCGCCGGGCGCCGAGCTGACCGTGCCGAGCAACGGCAGCCGGCCGATTGCGGCGATCCGCTCGGCGAGGCTGCGAACCAGCGCCGGACGGGTGGCCGAGTCGATCGCGACCAGTGCGACCGGCCGCGCGGTCCAGGACGCGGACCAGTCCCGGAGGATGGCGACCGCGGCGTCCACCAGGTCGCCCGGCACCTGTCCACCGGAATCCAACGCGGCCCGCAGCCGGGTGCCCCACCCGAGGTCCGACAGCCGCCCGACGGCACGGCCGGCCTCGGCCTGTTCCCCGGCCGGTACCTTGCCGGACAGCGGTACCCCGATCGCCGGCAACCCGGTCGGCCACAGCTTGCGGGGCGGGATCTCCACCCCAGCTCGACCGAGGAACGCCGTCGCCGCGCGTACCGCGTCCTCGGACACCGCCGGTTGGTATCGCGCGCCCGCACAGTTGTCGCACCGTCCACAGGGGACAGAGTCGGGGTCGTCCAGGCACCGGCGCAGGTAATCCATCCGGCACTCGGTGGTGGCGACGTAGTCGAGCATGGCCTGCTGCTCATCCCGGCGGGCGGCGGCGACCCGGGCGAGGCGTTCGGCGTCGTAGCTCCACGGTTCGCCGGTGGCCACCCAGCCGCCCTTGACCCGCCGTACCGCGCCGTCCACGTCCAGTACCTTCAGCATCAGCTCCAACCGCGCCCGCCGCAGCTCCACCTTTGTCTCGAGCAGCGCGGTGGACTGCGCGCGCTCGTGTGTCAGGGCGGCGAGCGTCGTGCGCACCTGGTCCTCGGGCGGGAACGCGAGCGAGGCGAAGTACCGCCAGATCGCGGTGTCCTCGGCGCCGGGCAGCAACAGGACCTCGGCGTGGTGCACCGCGCGCCCGGCCCGGCCGACCTGCTGGTAGTACGCGATCGGTGAGGGTGGCGCGCCCAGGTGCACGACGAAGCCGAGGTCGGGCTTGTCGAATCCCATGCCCAGCGCGGACGTGGCGACCAGTGCCTTGACCCGGTTGCCGAGCAGGTCGGCCTCGGCGGCGCGGCGGTCGGCGTCCTCGCTCTGCCCGGTGTAGTCGGCGACCTCGAATCCCCGGGAGCGCAGGAACTCGGCGGTCTCCCGGGCAGCCGCGACGGTGAGCGTGTAGATGATCCCGGAGCCGGGCAGTTCGGCCAGGTGGTCGCCGAGCCAGCCCAGCCGGTGCGCGGGGCTGGGCAGGTCGAGCACGGCCAGCCGGAGTGACTCGCGGTCCAGGCTGCCGCGCAGCACCAGCGTCTCGCCACCGGTCGCGCTGGCGACTGGTCTGGGTCCCTGCGCGGCGCCAGACGCGCCGAGCCAGACTGGTCGGCTCAGCTGTTCGGCGACGTCGGTGACGACCCGCGCGTTGGCCGTGGCGGTGGTCGCGAGTACCGGGGTGTCCGGCGCGAGTTCGGCGAGGAAGGTGCGCAGGCGCCGGTAGTCCGGGCGGAAGTCGTGACCCCAGTCGGATACGCAGTGTGCCTCGTCGACCACGAGCAGTCCGGTGGTGCCGGCCAACTTCGGGAGTACCGAGTCGCGGAAGTCCGGATTGTTGAGCCGTTCCGGGCTGATGAGCAGCACATCGACGGTACCGTCGTGGACCGCCGCGGTGATCTCCTCCCACTCCTGGAGATTGGCCGAGTTGATGGTGTACGCCCGGATTCCGGCGCGAGAGGCGGCCTCGACCTGGTTGCGCATCAACGCGAGCAACGGGGAGATGATGACCGTCGGACCGGCGTGCTGGCGGCGCAGCAGAGCGGTGGCGATGAAGTACACGGCCGATTTGCCCCAGCCGGTGCGCTGGACGCAGAGCACCCTCCGGTGGCCCACGACCAGCGCCTCGATGGCGGTCCACTGGTCGTCGCGCAACCGCGCCTGATCCCCGGCGAGCGCCCGGAGCACCTCTTCTGCCTGATCGCGCACTGTCGGCATCCGTCGACCCTACCGGCGCCGGCGCCCGGCCCAGCAGCGATCCGGATTCGCGGCGCGCTGTGTGACCGGCCCGACACGGCCCGGATCGAACCGATCCACTCCGACCAGTCTGGCTCGGCGCGTCTGGCGCCGCGCGACGACCCAGACCAGTCGCCGTTCCTGCGCCGATCGTCCACTGTGGATATGGTGTGAGGCGATCTGATGTGACCCGGCCCCTGGACATCGATCCGTCGGGCGGCATGATAGGGCCCAGGATCAACTGGCCAGGGGAGCAAATCGTGCGTTTTGGTATCAGTCACGTGCTCGACGCGATCGAGCGGCGGATCAGTACCGATCCGACCGCTGCCGGTGGCGTGACCGACCTCGGCGAGGTCGTACGCCGCGCCGACCTGGACGGTGGGCGTCCGGCACACCTCCTACGCCTCGGTCTGGTCATCGACGCCCTCAGCAAGCACATGGCGGATCCGCGTGTCGCCATCTACGCGGTGGCGGACCGCGCGCTGCTCTCCGACACCGACCTGACGGCGAACGAGCGGATGGTCATCCGGCGCTGGTCCGACGATGGCAAGGTGGAGGTGGTCCGCAACGGCGGTCCGACCGCCGCGCTGCGCGCCCGCGAGATCGCCGCGCTGACCGGGCTCCCGCTGATCAGCCGCAACAGCACCGGCTTCCCCGGCCTGTCGTACGCGCCGGCTCCGACGCCCAACGGCGTGGTGCTGATCCCGCAGATGATCGGACCGGGGCCGGCGGCGCCCGCGGCGGTGCTGGGCCGGCAGTGGCGCTGCCCGGAGCCGGGCTGCGCCAGCTTCGGACCGCCCGGGCAGCGCAACTCCGACCCGTTCGGGCCGCCGCCGGACGAGGACGCCGAGCCCGCCGGTCCCCCGCCGCCCCAGTTGTTGAACGGCAGGCCGCACTGTCCCCGGCACGGGGCGCCGCTGACCGACATCGGCCCGCGTCCCCGGGCGGTGACCCTGGCCGCCCGGGTGGACGGCATGGTCTGGCACCGGTTCCAGGTGACCGAGGCGGAGCCGGTACCGGTCGGTCGGGCACCTGAGGAGCACAACGGGGTCGGGCTCGGCCTGGCACTGGACGACCGCGGCCTGCGCTGGGTCAGCCGCAGTCACCTGCGGTTCGAACTGCGCGGGCACACCCTGCAGGTCATCGACACCAGCACGAACGGCAGCACGGTGCTGCTGCGTACCGGGCCGGCGGACGCGCCCCGACGGGCGCCGCTGAACCGGGGCGAGGTCGCTCCGCTCACCGAGTGGGACACCGTCGAGCTGTACGAGGGCGTCGAGCTGGGCCGCGCCGACCGGGCGTCCGGGCCGGTGACCGGAGCCCCGTCGACCGGTTCGGTGATGGCCGAGGCGCCGACCCAGTCGATCCGGCTCGCCTGAGCCTCGGCTCCCTTAGCCGCCACGCGCTTCCGGCGGGCGCCCACGTGGAGCTTTTCGCGGGCGCCCACGTGGAGCTTTTCGCGGGCGCCCACGTGGAGCTTTTCGCGGGCGCCCACGTGGCGAAGGTGGGCGCCCGCTTCGGTCAGCCGCCCGAGCCGGGCCGCAGCGCGATCGCCTGGAGGAAGATCTGGTTGATCTTCGACGGGTCGCTCGCGAAGAACACCTGACCGGAGGTCACGTTCGTGATCTGCTGCAGTTCGGCCTGGCTCGCCTCACCGATGCCGATCGCGATGACCTCCACCTTGCGCTGCGGGTCCACGGTCTTCTTGAGCTGCTGGATCAGCTGATCCAGGGTGAGCCCGCCGGGGTTGTCGTTCTGCCCGTCGGTCATCAGAACGATCGAGTTGACCTTCGCCGGATCCCAGTTCGCCTGCACCTGCTTGTACGCGGCGAGCACGGTGTCGTACAGGCCGGTGTCGCCGTTCGTCGGCCGAATCCCGTTCAGCCCGGCGGCCAGCGCGGCCCGCTGGCTCGACACCGGCCCGATCGGCACCAGCTGCTTGTACGGGATGCTGCCGTTCAGCTTGGTGGAGAACTCCCACAGGCCGACCGACCAGTCGTCGCCGAACAGGCTCAGGCCGCCAGCCGCCGCCTGTACGGTCACCTCTTCCCGGCTCTTGTTGCCGGCCGTCGGTACCTGCGTCTTCATCGAGCCGGACACGTCGAGTACCGCGAGGATCCGGCCGGCCTGGGTGACCGCGCTCCAGGTGTTGAGGAGCTGGCTGATCACCGCGGGGTCGGCGCTCCCGGCCGGCGTCGCGGACGTCGGCGCGCCCGGCTGGTTGGCGAACCCCGCCGCGGTCGTTCCGTCCGCCGTTCGCAGGCCGTGCTGGGCGAGCGCGGTGCGGTACGGGGCGCCGGTCAACTGGCCGAGCAGGTCGTTGGCCGCGCTCACCGCCTGGTTCGTGGCGCTGGGCAGCACCGCGTACGGGTAGTCCAACGCGGGCGGTGCCGGATTCAGGTACACCGCCGCCAGCGGTACCGGCGGCTGCGCCGCGTTGTACGCGATCACCGCCTGCTCCGACAGCGGCGCGGCGGCCAGGCCGCCGGCCAGTGTGGTGGCGTCCGCCGCCCGCGGGAACCGGCCGACCAGATCCGCGCGTACCGTCGAGCGGTTGTTCGCCAGCCCTCGAAGCGCGGCCACGGTGGCCTGCTGGGCCTGGACGCCGCCCGACGACGCGGCCGCGGCGCTGAGCGCGAGCAGGCCGGACAGCCCGGCGGCGTCCCGCTGGGGATCGACGATGCCCGCCTTGAGCCCTGTGCCGCTGGTCATCTTCTGCAGTAGGCCGGCCCAGGTCACCTTCGCGTTAGGCCAGCCCAGCACCTGCTTCGCCAGCGGCTGCGGCACGGCCAGCACGACCGGGCTCTGCCCGACCGACTGGGCGACCGCCGGCACGATGTTGGCGTTGACCATGCGGATGCGCTCCAGCCAGAACGACGAGTCGGGGATCCACACGTCCGGTACCTGGGTCTTGCCGTTCGGCTGCCCGATCCCGGCGACGGTCGCGCCACCCTGGTGAGCGATCGCGGCGGCCACGTCGGCCGGGTCGGCGGCGGTCAACGCGACGGTGACGCAGGCGCCGCTCTGCTTGTCGCTCCAGGCGTGCGCGGTCGACTCGATGACCGGCGCGATCTCCGGGGCGGCGTCGACCCGCAGGGTGGTGTGCGAGCTGCACGACTGCCGGTTCGCGAACTTGTACCCGCCCCAGCCGACCCCCACGGCGGCGACGAGTACCACGAGCCCGACCAGTGTCCTGATGAGGATGAGACGGTGAGTATTGCGATGACGGCCTGCCACGGGTACCCATGCTGCGGAGTGTTCGGCCATAACGCCATGTACGTTCGGCCGAATCTTCTTCACAAAATTCCCCTGATGTCTCCTGAACCTACGCACCGTTACCTGGGCGTTTCCGACCGTCGAGATTCCGGTCCGGAACGGCGTCCCGGCCGCGGCCGGGAGACCTCGCCAGCGGCGTCCCGGTCGGCGTCGGCGCCTTCGCGGACGGCGTCCCGGTCGGCGTCGGACGCCTTCGGGCACCCGGACGGATCGGGAAAGTCCGGATCGGCTGCGGTCTGGGGTGTTCGCGGTCTTATTCGGATTGATGGGCTTCCGTGGTCCGACCCTGATCCGGCTCGGGGTCGGCGTCCCAGGGGTCTACCGGGGTCGGTCCCCGATCCGTTCGCCCCAGGTAGCCGGCACGCTCACTACATCAGGCGGAGAAGGGACGCAGATGCGACGGGGTGTGCTTGCGCTCGTGACGACAGCCGGGGTGCTGATCGCGAGTGGAGTGGCGGTGGCCGGCTGCTCGGTCACGTCGGCCACGAAGAGTTCGTACGAGATCGGTGACAGCATCAGGAACCTGAACGTGCAGGACCCGGCCGGCAAGATCGAGGTGATGGCGGGTGGCGACCGGGTGAAGGTGACCGAGACCGTGCGGTACAGCGACGGCGAGCCGCGGACCAGCCACACCACGGACGGCGGCACGCTGCGCCTGACCAACGGTGGCTGCGGCGGGCACGTGCACGTCTGCGCGGTCGACTACCGGATCCTGGTACCTGCCGCCACCTCGGTGAACATCACCAACGCCACCGGCCTGGTCCGGCTGACCAACCTGTCCGGCGACCTGAACGTCAGCAGCCACGCCGGCGCCATCGAGGGCACCGGGCTGTCCAGCGCGCACGCGACCGTGCGTGGCAACGCGGGCCACATCAGCCTGCGATACGCGGCGGCGCCGTCCAGGGTGACGGCCACCGACGACGCGGGCGCGATCGAGGTCCGGGTGCCGAAGGACGGGAGCTACGTGGTGGACACCTCGACCGACGCGGGCCACATCTCCATATCGGTACCGCAGGATCCGACCGCCGCTCGGACGATCAGCGCGCACACGCACGCCGGCAAAATCACGATCGGTACCTGAGCCGGTCGGCCTCTCGTCCGCCTTTCTCTGTTGCGGCCTCTCTTTTGCGGTCGCCGGCGCCCCTCTGTTTCGGCAGTGGGTCGGCGCCTCTCTGTTACGTCTGTTGCGGCATTGGGCGGGCGCCGGCGGTCAGGCCGGCACGGCCTGGCGCACCGGCGCCACCTCGCGCAGCCGGGCCGTGGTCACGTCGAAGACGAAGCCGCGGACCTCGACATCGTCGGGGATCCACGGGTGAGACCGGGCCCGGTCGACCTGTTCCCGGACGTTCGCGTCCAGGTCGGTGAACGCGGAGAACCGGGCCGGCTGGCCACCCTCCCCCCGGGCACCCTCCGGCAGCCGGGCGGCCAGGTCGCTGTCGGCGAACGTCTGCAGGGTGCAGTTGGTGTGCCCGACGACCATGATTTCCTTGATGCCGAGTACGTGGGTGGAGACCGCGAGCGACCGTACCGTGTCCTCGTCGATGACCCCGCCGGCATTGCGGAGCAGGTCGGCGTCGTCCGTCGCGAGGCCCAGCATGGACAGCAGTTCGGTCAGCCGCGGATCGGTACAGGTGACGATCGCCAGCCTGGGTTGTGGCATCCTGGCACGCCGCGCGTCGTACCCGTTCGCGATCGTCTCGTTGGCGCTCTTCGCCGCGTCGATGACACCCATGACCAGTCCCCCGCTTCCCCGCTCCTTCACCCCTTTCCCTGCCGGCACCGTGATACACGCCCGTGGCGGGCGCCGTTCGGGACGTGCGGGTCGATATCGGGTACCGGCTGGTTGGTCCGTTGCCGGCGGCTTGCCCGGTGCTGGCGGCCTGCCTGGTGCCGGCTCGATGTCGTACCCGGCCGGTACCGTGCCGGCTGCCGGCTGCCCGCTGCCGGCATGGGCAGGCACGAGCATGCGGCCGGGTGAGAAGGAGGGCGGGATGGTCGGAGTCGAAGACGTGCGACGGATCGCGCGGTCGCTGCCGCGCACCGAGGAGAAGCTGATCCGCGACCGGATCAAGTTCCGGATCGGTCCGATCGTCTACGTCGCGATCGCGCGCGACGAGACCTCGATGGGCTTCGCGTTTCCCAAGGAGGAGCGCGCCGGACTGGTCGCGTCCGAGCCGGAGAAGTTCTTCATGCCGGCCCCGTCCGACGAGCGGTTCAACTGGGTGCAGGTCTGGTTTGCCGCCCTCGACGTGACAGAGCTGGAGGAGTTGGTCGTCGACGCGTGGCGCATGTGCGTGCCGAAGAAGGTGTCGGCGGCGTACCCGCCGTGACGGGGCGCCGGGTTCGATCCGGTACCCGATAATCGGCGCGTGGCCCGAGCGGGTCGATCCGTACCGGACGGGAGGCAAGACCGTGCGCAACCCGATCCTCGACGCGCTCTTCATCCGCGCGACCGTCGTCAGCGTGGCGCCGGCCGGGCGCTTCCGGAAGGTGCGGCTGTCCGCTCCCAAGCTCGCCGGTGTCGACTGGACGCCGGGCCAGCAGGTGCGGATCGACTGCGGACCGGACACCGCGTTCGCTCCCACGCTCCGCACCTACAGCGTCTGGGATCACGAGGACGACTGGCTCGACGGGTACTGCCTGGTGCACGGTGACGGCCCCGGCTCGATCTGGGCCGCGCAGGCCGACGCCGGGCAGCAGGTGCGCATCACCAAGCCCAAGGGCGACTTCGTGATCCGCCCGGCCGACTGCCACGTGTTCGTCGGCGACGAGACCGCTTCGGCGGCGTTCGGCCCGATGATCCGGGCGCTGCCCGACGACGTACCGGTGCACACCATCGTCGAAACCGGCACGGAAGCGGACCGGCTTCCGCTCACCCGGGACGTGACCTGGCTGCTCCGCTCCCCCGGTACGCCTCCGGAGGATCCGTCGGCGCTGCTCGCGGCGGTCGCCGAGGCGAAGCTTCCGGACGTACCGGGTTCGGCGTATCTCGCCGGCGAGGCGCGCACGATCCAGGCGGTACGCAATGTGCTGGTGAACGACCGGGGCTGGGCGCGCAAGTCGGTGTACACGAAGCCGTTCTGGACCCCCGGCAAGCGCGGCCTGGAGTAGCGGCGCCTCCGCGCTATGCCGCGGCGGCCTTACCCGAACGCCCGCGCATCTTGCTGGTTCGAGCCGCAGTGGTTTTGCTCGCGCGCCCCGTGCGCAGCGGCATTGTGACGGCGACGCGCTCCGCCTCCGGCAGGGGCTCGACGGAGATCCGCAGTCCCAACGCCGCCGCTACTTCGGCCAGCGTGCCGAGCGTCGGGTTCGCCGCACCGGCAGAGAACAGTCGCCGGATCGTGGCCGGATCGGCGCCGATCGCACGGGGATGAAGGTGAGGACCTCGCGCCCCTGGTCATCGAGGCCGAGCGGGCGTGGTGCGCCGTGAAAGCCGACAGCATGAAGGTGATCGAGCAGGGCATGGACGGCGGGTGTCCAGGCACCGGCCGGACGGCGCACGGTGTCGCCGACGCGAACGACGGCGCTGCTCATATTGCCGCCTTCCAGCGGTAGCTCGGCGCCGGTCATCGGTTGGCCGCTCCTGCATCTGCTGGTTCGGGTATGTAGGTTTCAGCTGCTGATCCTGCCATTGGCTGACCGGTGCGTGCCACACGATGGCGAACAGTTGCAGGCTCATGTTGGCCAGATCGTGATAGGCCTAGATGCGCCGATGGAACGCGGTGCGGACGAAAACGCTGGATGCGCCACGCCTGCTCTTCACCGGAACCCTCGCACCTACTCACCCGAGGGCTCCACCACTTCGCCTGACCAGCACGTGGCGCGCTATCAGTGCTCGGCATGCTCCTCTTATCCAGAGTGCTCGGACGTACACCGCCATTCCCACTCGATGTCCGACAGGTCGGCCAGGTATTCCATCGCTGAGTGGTCGCGCGCTGCGAGGAACACTTCCCAGTCCGATGCCTCCACTCGGGATTCGTGGTGCTCTGCCGGTCCGGCTATGGCCAATATGCCGTCTCCGGCCAGCAAGTGGGTACCTGAGGTCGGCCATCGCCAAGCAGCGTGGGGTATGGGCTTGAGCGGCGCGAGGATGTCTTGGCATCGATGTCGGCTCAAGCCGGGAGCGCTGGCGCCGTGCTTGGCGCTCCAGATGGCTTCGAAGACAGCGACATGGATCAGGAAGGTCGACAGTCGTACACCGGTTCGTTGCCACGCCTGGCCCGGTTCGTTCTCCCGGTCGTACACATCGGGGTCGTCAACGTTCGGGTCGACGCCCCATTCCCAGACGCCCTGATTCTCCATCCACACCAGCGACTTGCCGTCTTCGACTCTGCTGACAGCGTCCAGGACTTGGTTCTGACTGAGGTCGAGCCCACTCCACCCTGAGATGGTGGCGAACCAGGTCCGTAAAGGACTCGGCAGCTGCCTGCCGTCGACTGCCGACGCACGTGCCGGTCGATCGGGTGGTCCGTACCAGTTCCTTAGAAACGATTCCAGTGCCGGTGGGTTCGGATCGAGCAAGTCAAGCACCCTCGCAGAGTACAGAGATTACCGTCATCCTGTTCACCGTCGACCTACACCCTGTGAAGCCGGGGCTGTCCACCGCGACGACGTCATTCGCGCAATCCCTATCTTCCGATTACAAGGGAAGGGCACGACGCGGTAAGGCCCGCCGACTTGGGTCGGGAGGTCGGTTCCATGGTATGTACGTCGCGGCCGACTGGGGTCATTTGAGCGTTACTGGCGACGGCCTTGGCGACATCCCCGGTCCGTACCGCATGCGCGGCGGCCATACCGGTACGAGGTTGGTGCGACTGGATCGTCTAGTCACGGGGCTTTGGGCGCCGTTCGCTTTCCATAATCTTGGGCCTGACGGAACGCGATATGAGATGCGAACGTGCTGCGTCGGCACTACGGTCTCAGCATGATCAGCAGCAAGGGAGCCGGACTCGGAGAGGAAGCGGCACAGCGCCTGGCGCAGCTCGGGTGCTGCAGGTTGGCTCCCGGTTTGACGGATGCCGAGTTTGACCGCCTTGAGCGGGAGTACGACATCGAGTTCGCCGACGATCACCGATCGTTCCTGGCGACCGGGGTACCAACCAACACCCCCTTCGAGAAAGAGGAGGGAGTGTTTCACGCCTGGGAGCGGCCGTGGCCGGAGTGGCGAGACGGCAACCCGGATTTGATACGACAGCGCCTCGATTGGCCAGTCGAGGGCATTCTCTTCGACGTTGAACACAACGCGTACTGGCACGGTAGCTGGGGCGACCGCCCGAAAAGCCTCGTTGAGGCCCTAGAAACAGCACGTAGCCGGTTAGCCAGGGTGCCGAAGCTTGTCCCGATTTACGGGCACCGATTCCTTCCAGGCGGGCGTGGAACATTCGGCCATCCGGTGTTATCGGTGTGGCAGACCGACATCATCTACTACGGCATGGACCTCATCGATTACGTCCATCAGGAGTTCGGCGGTCCAGGCACTGATCGGATGGACGAGCGCTGGCAGCCGCTGGCTACGGTCGACTTCTGGAAGGACTTCCTGTAACGGATGGTGAGCTGCCTCTGAACTGACGACCTCTTGGGCGAGCATCCCTGGCCGCCGGAGGCGGGATCCGGGTCGTAGTGCCAGTGGCCCTACCTGCCGGAGGCTCTACTCATGACGGCGGCGGTTCGTGCCGCACTGCCTGGATGGCGTGGTACGACTTGGTCGGAAGGCGTGAAACCGGCAGAACGAGCGAGTCGATGACGACGAGTAGAGCACCCGGGCTGCTACACGGACCCGAGGATCAGCAGCGGGCGGCATTCCTGGAGCTGTTCTTCGACCTGGCGTTTGTCTTCGCCCTCTTCCAGCTGTCGCACGGGCTGCTCCAGCGTCTGCACTGGAGCGGCGCCCTCCAGACGCTGATATTGCTGCTGGCTCTTTGCTGGATCTGGGGCAGCACAACCTGGATCACCGACAGGTTCGACTCGCAGCGGTCCGCAATACAGCTGCTGGTCATCGTGACCCTCTTCGGCAGCGTCGTCCTGGCCGCCGTATTACCGGCGGCATTCGGCAAGTACGGCCTGGTTTTCGCGGGCCTATACGTCGCGATCCAGCTCGGCCGCAACGTCTTCCTCGTGTTTGCTCTACGTGGCCACCAGTTGCAGCGCATTTTCACGTGGGCGCTGTTGTGGTGGGGTGCGTCCGCGGTGCCATGGATCGCGGGGGCGCTCGCGCGCGGTATCGGGCGTGAGGCACTCTGGGCACTCGCGGTCATCATCGACTTCACGTCCTACTGGCTCGGCTTCCCGAGGCCAGGGGCACGCCGTGTGCCAGCGTGGGAGCCGCCGGGTGGATCCCAGCACTTGGCCGAGCGCTACCGACAGCTCTTCATCATCGCGCTCGGCGAGTTGATCCTGGTGTCCGGACTGGCGCTCAGCCGCCGGGGCCTCGCGCTCGACCGGATCGCGGCGCTCCTGGTGTCGATCGCCACCACCGCGCTGCTGTGGCGGATCTACATCTACCGTTCCGGCGAGGTTCTTTCCGCAGCCTTAGCCGCGGTACCCGAACCGGCCCGCCTCGCCCGCACAGTGGGGTACACGCACATCGCAATGATCGCTGGCATCGTCGTCACCGCGGTCGCCGACGAACTCGTCATCACCCACCCCTTCGGGCAAACGGCACCGGCCTGGAGCGCTGTCATCCTCGGCGGGCCCGCGCTGTTCCTGATCGGACGCGCCGGCTTCGAACACACGGTGTTCGCCCGGGTGTCCCGGGATCGACCGATCGGACTGCTCGCGCTGGCTACCCTGACCCCGGTAACGCTCGTCCTGCCACCAATGCTGGCCTCCACCGCCGTCACTGCGGTACTGGCCGGGATCGCCATCGCCGACGCAGCCCGTGCCCGGCGCCACCCAGCCGAACCACCGTCGCCGCCGGCACGCGGACCAACATGACAAGCGGGCCGCTGACTGTGCACGGGCGATCGCCCATCGAACCGCCAGACCGTGAGGGCACCGTGGGCCTCCGCACGCAGCGGAATTCAGTGGCGAAGCCTCAGTTTGGAAGGGTGATGATTTCCGGGACCGTACGCAGGAAGGGCCGGTCATGGCGCAAGCGCGGGGCGAATTCGTGCTTGCCTGGCAGCTTTCATCAGTTGTGGGGCGTGCCCCACAGTCGGGGCGGTGGACGGAATCTCCTCGGCCGGGCAGCCGTCTCGGAGTCCTGCCGAGATGCGCCCGCCGGGTGACCGTCCCGCGCTGATTTCCGAACAGAGTGGGGGTTTCGGGGCGGAGCCCCGGCTACGGCAGTGCCAGAAGGGATCGGAGTTGCTTCGCTGCTCGGTTCCAGGTGCTGATGAATTCGGACCGAGGGACGCTCGGTCGGAGCCATGTGCCTACCGGTGGCGCCCACGGTGGCGGCGCACCCCACACTGCGCGGGTTGTGAGAGTGAAGACCACGTCAAGCTCGGTCATCTCTATGTACATGTCCAGGTGATCGAAGGTGTCGCCGAGGTGCGACCGCCTCCGGTGTTGCGGGCCGGGCCGTTCGGCCAGCGCGCATAGGTGGCAGAAGTCCCGGTAGTGCGGGTACGGGGCGGTCGTGCTGCCGTCCCCTAACGGGATCCCACGCACGTAGAGCTGGAACGTCCCGAACCTCTTGTCGCGGCTGGTCGGCGTGAACTCGACCCGGAATGTGTCAGCGAACCCGGCGCCGGTCGCCGAGCCGGGCAAGCCGTTGTCACCGTCGCCTATGCCCGTCTCGTCAGCCACGGGCCGATGTTACGGGGTCGCGGTCGGTCCGTAGCGATCACGTGAGGAGCGAGCCAGGCCATCCACCCGCGTACCTGGTAGTGATCGAGCCCGCCCCGCCCTTGGCGCAACGACATAGCCGCGGTGCACATGATGCAGTTGACGCTGGTCATGCGACCGAACCTGTGGTCATGAACGCATCAGTTACACGCATCCTGCCCGGCGGTGGTCACTGGAAATACCTGACGCAGAATTGGCCTGTTCGTGAGGACACGGTGTCGGGGCTGGCCCTGGCACGCAACGAGTAACCTTCTGCTATGCAGGGCGTGCAGGCCATGGGTTGGGTATCGCGCCGGGAGGCGGCCCGAGACATAGTGTTTCTGGCGCTGGCGTTCCTGCTTAGTGCGGGTGTAGCCGCCCTCTTCCTCGACGATGCTTACGGCACTTGGGCGGGCGCGCACGGTCGGGGCACGCTCGGTACCTGGACTGCGACTTATCCCGCGGGCTCGAAAGGCAGGATCAACTGGTACGGCAACTTCACCCCGAACAACGGTGGCCCGGCCCGGCCTAACGTGGGACTAGCCAACAACGTCATCGGGCTTCACGTCGGTCGCTCGATCCCCGCGGCCATGCTCAACAATGACCGCGTAGCATTCGCCACTACTGACACCCGGGGCTGGGTGCCATCGGCGATCTTCGGTGGCGTCTTTGCAGTGCTTGCCTCAGCCGTCGCCTGGTTCACCGTCCACCATCTGCGCGCACCGCGCCGCGTGGCTGGCCACCAACTCAGCCAGCGCACATATACCAATGGGTTCGTTACGCAGCAGCCCGGACTTCGCCTAACTACTGACGCCCAAGACGCGCGACCCGAGACCGGTGCCGGTTTGCCGGGAGGCTCCGAGCGCTAGAAACGGGTGACTGTCAGCTTGGGAATCATCGAAGATTGAGCCTCTGACCGCACCGGCCTGGGTGCGCCCCGGCCCTGATATACGGGAACGTGGTGTCATGCGCTCGTCCTGGCGGTCATGGTTCTGGAACGTGGTTGCGTTCCTGGTTCTCCTCGTGATGGCGTTGATCGCCGCGGGGTCGTTCGTGGAATCGGTGCAGTCCCGGGAGTGGTTGGGCATGATTGTGTTCGGTCCGATGACGCTCTGGCTTGGGGTTGGCGCCGCCCGCGCCATGTTCCTTGGGGTCTTCGCGCGTCGAAACGGCATCGTGATGCGCGGGCTATGGCGAACCACGGTCATTCCGTGGGACGAGGTCACACAGATCACGGATGGACAGATGACCGGCAGCGCTTCTGGCGCGGGTACCACCGTGGTCGTGCAGCGTCGTCGGCCGAACGGCGCTGAGCCGGAGCGCGTTGAGTTGAACGCGCTGGGCGGCTACGGGCTGAGTCGGGTCCGTCCCACACCCGCCGAACGCGCCATAACCGATCTCAATCAACACCTGGCGACATGGCATAACCAAGGGGCCGCCTAACTTGGCCCTGTGAACCTCAGTTTGGAGTCTTGATCTCCGGGACCGTATCCAGAACGCGCCTGGTCGCGGCGGCTCTGTTGGTAACCATTGGTGCCCGTCCGTGACCGGTCGCGGCACGGGCTACTGGCTCGTGGGTGGCCCGTTCGATCGGGCCCACACGCCGGTCGTAGCCGTTAGGGGCGGCAGTGAGGAGCCGGTTCTCTGCGTGTCTGGTCATACCGAGGGTCGCGGCTCAGGATGACACGAGCGTGCCACCGGACAATTCCCGGCGCAGCGGTGAGAGCGATAAAGAAACCGGCAACGACGAACGGGACCGGGACGCTTGTTCCAACGCTGGAGGTGTGGTGGCCGTCTCGTGTGGCGACGAGCTGAGGGTCGGTGGGTGACACGTAGATGGTCACGCTGTCGCCTCGGGAGTACGGCGGAGAGTCGCCCCATGAACCTGCCAGCGGCACGATCCGCTCTCGGCCCCCAGCGGTGTACTGGACGTGGTCTCCGAACTTGTCTCCGACGGCCACTGCCTGGACAGGTGAACCGGTGGCGACTAGGAAGTGGTTCTCGACTGCGTTGCGGTGCGCCTGGAGGATTCCTCCAACGGTCACGCAGGCTCCGAGGAGGCACACGAGCACGACACGTAGCCGAGACCGAGCGATCCATTCAAACGGGATACGTGCATGCTCGTTCGCCTGATGCCGGCCGACCACCGCGCCACCTTCATCTCATGGGACTTGTCAGGGTAGGCCACCTGTACCCGTTGTCCTGCCATTCCAGAGCTCGGAGCCCCGCCTGCTGGAGGTGACCGACGCGACAGAACGTGCCAGCGATTCGGTGGACGTGCTGCTCAAGGTGTACACGAAGTGCCTCGACGGCCAGGAGGCGACCATCAACCGGCGGATCGAGGCGGCGTTGCGGGACGCGGCGTGAGTTGTTCGGACGGTAAGCCCTGCCTGGGTCGTTCGGCCATGGAGCGCGAAGCGATGATGCTGTCGATCGCGGCCTGCTGCGAAACGTCGAAGGCGGCCCGCGGGAGGAACGCCGCGAACGGTCGGCCGCGGTACAGCAGCCAGAACTCGGGCGTTGACTCCACCCGATCGAACATCACCCATCGCACCATGACGGTGGACAGCTCTGTCCGGACCTCGTATCCATCGCTGGTCACCCGTACTGTCGCTGGCGCGCACAGCAGGGCGGCCATCCGGCTGAACATGCGTCGGTATGCCCACGCGGCGGCGATCGGGGCGGCGACGGCTCCGGCGGCCAACCCGACGCTGGCCGCGACGGCGTGCACTGATGCGCAGATCGCTGCCCCCGCCAGGAGGATCAAGGGCATTCCCCAGCGGACCAGCCTTATCTGGCGCCGCAAGCCCCGCTTGAACGCCCGGGTCACTTCACCCGGACTGAGCCGGTACTCCACTGTGAATTCCACCGAGCGATGCTAGATCATCGCGATAGTGCCCTCGAAGGACGAGATCAGCTCCCGACGCCACAGGTCGGAGTGACACGCCAACGACCACCGGCGTTACGGCCGTGCAACGTCCACTGGCGACCGCGCCTCGTGGGTGCCAAGCTGCCCCAACGGTCACCTGGCGCCGGTCGCCATTCCGGATCTTGCGCCAAACAGCCGGCATGACCTGGGAAAACTCGACCAAGATCCATCTGCGTATATTCCATGGACACCGACAAACGGCCGCTCAGGCCGACCTACGGCTGCGCATTGCGACAGGTCGACCGTTGAATATATCCGCTGCTCAGGTGCCGTTTGGCTGATCTTCGAGGTGCCCCCGGCAGGATTCGAACCTGCGACACACGGTTTAGGAAGGGGCTAGCGTCCAGTCGGGTGCGGGTACCGCGACCTGGGCCAACACCAGCCGATGCGGCCCCCTCGCCCTTGATCATTCCGTATATCTTCCGGATCTTGCCAACCTCGGTGCACGCCCTGGCCTTGACCCACCAGTGGCGCGGGCGGGCATCTCAGAGCGGCCCGGATCCAAGAGTGAGTAGCCCTGACCACCTGAGGCCGGGTCCAAGCGGCAGGGCCGCAGTCCTCCCCCCGCCGCCGGAAGCGCAGGTAGCCGCACAGCCTGCCCCGAAAGTTAGATGGCTTCGTTGCCGGTATAGCTTCGTAGACGTTATATTGCTCGCCATGCCGACACCACTACGCGAGCCAACCTTTCTGATCCTCACGGCGCTGGCCCCTGAACCGCTGCACGGGTATGCCGTAGTCGCCAAGGTCGCCGATCTGTCTGACGGTCGGATCACGCTGCGTCCAGGCACGCTCTATGGCGCGCTGGACCGGCTTGGCGACGACGGCCTGGTGGCCGTTGAGCGAGAAGAGGTGGTTGAGGGGCGACTGCGGCGTTACTACCAGCTCACCGACAAGGGAACGGAGGTCCTATACGCCGAGACCGAGCGGATGCGGCGGAATGTCGACGCGGCCACCCGCCAGATGCGTGCCCGCGACCAGCAAGCCAGTTCTGCCGCGCACCCCACCGCTGGCCGCGCGGGGAAGTCGGCAGCGCGACCGATCGGGGGCCTCGCGTGAGCGGGCGACAGGATCGGCTTGAGCGCCACTACCGGCGGCTGTTGTTGGCTTACCCGGCGGCGTACCGGGTCGAGCGGGGCGACGAGATCGTCGGCACCTATCTGGAGGCGGCCGGTTCTGACCAGCGGCTGCCGAGCGTCGCGGATGCCACGGATGTGCTTCGCGGCGGCATGCGGCAGCACCTGCGCGCCAACAGGGCGGCCGGCCTCGCTGCTGGTGCGTCGGTAGCGGCCACCTTCGCGCTGACTGCTGCCGTGGTACTGGCCGCGGTCTGGCTGGCCTACATCGAGCTGCCCCCGGCGCCGTCGTGGTTGGTCACGAGGCAGGTCAGTCCGTTCTGGTCCCTCGGGGCGGTCGTTTGGATCGCGTGGCTCGGCGCCGGCCTCGCCGCGCTCGCGCTGCCGGCGCGGCTCACCCGATGGGTCGTCCTCGCCGCGTTGGCGGCGACCGTGGCCGCGGAGCCCGTAGCCGCGCTGTCCGGCTATGATCGCCCACCCCTGCTGGTACTGGTGCCACAGTTGGCACTTGGGATGCTGGCACTCGGTTGGCCCACGCGACCGACCTGGACATCCCGGATGGCGCCCGCCATCGCCGGAACGGCGGCCCTCCTGTTCACCGTTCGAATCGGCGGCGCGGGCCACTACTACCGCGGAATCGACTCGGAAGTACTAGCCGTTGGCGCCATAGTCCTGCTGGCCGGCAGCCTCCTTCTCGCGGGTTTTTCCCGAGCACTTCACGGAGACAACCGCGGACTGTGGGCGGTGCTACTCCTGCTGCTCCCGATCGGGTTGCTGGCAATCGACCCCTTGGCCGGGGTCGTAAGCGAGGTCACCGGCCAGGCGGGACCTTACGGCAACCAGCCGAACGAATGGCCGATGCTCGCCGGCGTGACGGTGGTCGTGACCATCCTGGCGACCGGTGCAGTACCGCTCGTCATCGGGCTGCGTGCCCGATTGATCCGGCAGCGGCCAGGATTATGTCCCACCTGTGGCAAGTCGCGAACCTGATCGGACCGCCGGATCAAGCGCGACAATTCGGCTGGCTGCGGCGGTGGGTTACGACGACTACCGCCCGGTCCTCCTCGCCGTTCCCGCCGATTGCCGCGGCCGGGTGATACCGGTGGCAAGCCGCGCAGCGGCGCGGCAGCGATCGCCGGAACTACGTCGAACGCGGAACGACTCCGGCGATCGTCACGACGCCTGGTCGCGCTGCGTGGCCAGCTGGACCGTCGTGGACTCGGTGGTGCGGTGCGCCGCGGTCGCGATGCCGGCGCCCTAGCGCCGCCAGCAGCGTGCCGCGAGCGCGCCGCCGCGCCGCGCATGCGCGGCGCCTTGATCCAGAAGAGAACGAATCGGCAGTGTGGCGAGGCACGCAGGTTGTCGTGTCACGCCTGATGCTGACACCAGCGTCCCACCTGATGCTTGACGACTCTTCTCGATGCAAGCGGTGCCGCGCTCACGCTCTGTCGCATGGCCGCATGCATCGCGGCATTAGCGTCCATGCCGGGCGATCGGCGGCAGGTGTCGCAGGCAAATACCCTTCGCGGGTCGCGACGAAGCAGGGAAGATCGATCACGAGGTGATCCACGTGCGGACGAGACTGCGGCAGGTGCGAATCGGTGCACGGAACTTCGTGTGGCGTGCGGAGATTCGGCACGTGCAGGGTAGCGGTGATTGCCACCGGTGCATTCGGCTGCGGGTGTGGGGAGCTGGGAAGACGAGCCAGGCACTCCAGGCGGATCTGCTGTCGGTTGCCTGGCCGGCGCCATGGGGGGGCATGCGCCACCGACGGTGCCTATCCGACGCCGTCTGACGTACGAGCCGTCATCGGCCAGGCGCTGGGGCACGGATGGCAGCCGGAGAGGCACGGCGGAACGTTCGTGCTGTCCGAGCACGAGCACGCGGCCGGGTTCAACTTGCCCGATTTCCTTTTGACCGATCGGCTACGTACGCCCGAGAGCGCCGATCCCACGGTCCGCGTGATACGCGCCTTCGAACTTCGTCACAGTTGCCCTCCCATGGAGGCAGGGCACGTCGCACCTGGCTGACGGACGTGATCACCGACGTTAGATGCCTCGGCGAAAAGATTTAGGCCACTCGTTAAGGATCTCCTGGGGACGGATTCGTCAAGCATCAGATGGGACTCGACAGGCGAGACACGCAGGCAAGCGCGACGGGCATGGCAGGCAACCGGACAAGATCACTGTCTCCAGCGGGACGTCTAGTCCGGGACAACGAGATTCGTACCCTTACTTGGACCCGCAATCGGCTGCGTGACCCATCTCGCACCGCTACCCACCAGCCGGAGGCCAGCCCATGCAGACTGGCTCGCTAGATCGTCAACGTGGCACGTCCAGTCGCTGACGTCTGAGTAGCGGCAGCCGCGGAACCGGCCTGACTCGCGAGCTCGCGATGGAGCTGGTCAACAGCATACAGAACGAAGGCGGGGCCATTCGCCGTCAACGATCACTCGGCAGAGGAACGCCTCATAGCCACTCCGGCTCGCCATCACGTACCTCGGAGGGATACCGAAAGCCAACTGGATGGGCAGGCGTCAGCCGCGCAGACGGACTACGCCGAAAGCGGGGGGTAGCGAGACGGGGACCTTCCGTAGAGAGACCTAGGCCGATAGCCTGATGCGATGAGCGGTGCACTCTCCGGCTTGCAGGGCATGGATGGCGGCGCCTGGCAGCGTTTATGCATGCAGGTTCTGCACCGTGAGCACAAGGAGAAGTTAGTTCCAGTACCGGACACCTCCGACGGTGATGCTGGGCTTGAGGCTTACACGCACTGTGGCCTCGCCTATCAATGCTATAGCCCGAGGGAACCGTTGGCTGTGCAGCAACGGTACAAAAAGCACCGAGACAAAATGACCGAGGATGTCGGCAAGTTTATCGATAACCAAGCAAAGCTAAAAGCAATGCTGGGTACAATCAAGATCCGACGTTGGATCCTCTTAGTTCCGGTCTCGGATAGCAAAGATATAAACGTGCACTGCACAAATCAAACAACGCGGTTGCGGCAGGCCCAGTTGAGCTACGCCGATCCGGACGCCTTCGTGATGGTTCAAACCCTAGAACACTACCAAATTAGCTACGATGCGGTTGTCAATTCGCGACTCGCCCAATTGCACCTTCCGCCACTTCATGACCCGGATTTCTCAACGGTTGAAGCGGCGCTAGTCGGCGTTATGCATAGAAAGCTTTCGAAGGTTCCCAAGCTGGCCCGACTCGAGCGCCGCGGCAGGTACGTGAAGAGGCTCCTATCCTCCCTCCTCGGAGGCCGAGAGCAGAGGGACTACATTCGCGACCACTATCCAGAGCTTGACGGCGAACTCGAGCAACTACTCAACGACCTCGAAGAGCGTCTGGATGGGGAGTTCATTCTCTCTGATGACCCGCCCGAACGCATGCTCTTAAGGGTTATGGGCGATGCAGAGGAGCGAGTTAGACGCGCCTTGCCGTCGATCCGCGACGCCCATGCTCGTGCGATCTCAGAGGCCCAAATCGCGGATTGGCTTATGCGTTGCCCCTTGGATTTCGACGAGCCTGAGGCAACTAATGCAGCCTAAGCAGCCAGGAATCGGCGGGATTATGGCGCGGGACGCGTCTTTAGAACCGGCCTGGCCAGCTCCGAGCTTGGACAATCTAGCTGGTAGCGGCGATATCTTTGAGCTCGACGCCCCGGTCCGATTCCGCCGCCAACCGCGCCCTCTGCCGGCGGAACAGCGAATCTCGTATCGCATCGCGACTCTGGTGCTCATGCTCAGTCGCTTCAATCGTGCGGCAGCAACCGTCGATAGCTTGCATCTGATTAGCTGGGCTATCAGGTCTAAGCGAAGCCGTGCGATGTTATTTTCCTGGTGGGACGGTCGAAGAATCGCCGATACGGTCACCGAACGACTTGATCCAAATCTGCCCGTTACGGTGAACCTGATAATCGTCCACGGCCTTGCTCGAGTAACCAATGTCAACGGCAGACGCGTCGGCTTGACAAGCGAAGGTAAGTCGCTCGCAGCGCGGCTTGACACAGAAGTTGAGCTTTTACGCGGAGAGAAGGAGTTCCTCGCCAGGCTGGCGCCTCTTAGCGACCGCCGCATTACCGAGGTGCTGAATGCCGTGCGATTATGACCGGCGACGTTTTCTTTGCACATTCTCCCTCAGGGAAGGTCGGAGGTGCTCGCGTTGAGCCTGTTGGTCAGGGCGATTCGTCTTCGAGTTCGCACAAGATCCGGTGGTGCGGGCGCGAGCATCCGTTTCATGCCCGGGATGAATATAATTCGCGGTGAGAACACGAGAGGAAAGTCCCAGAGTCTGCAAGCTATCATCTTCGCGTTGGGCCTTGAGGGCATGTTTGGCCCCGGTCAAAGCTCACGTCTTGGAAGCGCTCTGACTCAGCAGCTGATATTTCCTGGAACCGGCGACTCGGGCGACGAGGTCACCGAAGAGGTGGAAAGCAGTTGGTGTGCTGTAGAAGTCCAAAACGACTCAGGTGACGTGCTTACCGCGCAAAGGCCAGTCAAGCATGCGACGCTGAGCCGGAACCTTGTAAGGGTGTGGAATGGCCCTGCTCTCACGCGATCGCCTGCCCAGCCGGCGGAGGACTATTTCGTGCGAGAAAGCGGTGCAACACAAAGAGCACGCGGCTTCCATACGCTTCTGGTCTCATTCCTCGGGTGGGAGCTTCCGCTAGTGCCCCGATTCACCGGCGGTGAGGTGCCTCTATATCCTGAGGTGATCTTTCCGTTCGTCTACGGCGACCAGCGCGCATGGAACTCTGCCAGTGCCAGGCAAGTTACGCATTTTCAGATTCGAGAGCCATCGCGCCGGGCAGTCGAGTTCTTGCTGGCCTTTCAGGGCCCCGCAGCTCAATCTGAACGCCAACGGCTCGAAGACACTGCCAAGTCTCTTCGTGCTGAATGGACGGCGGGCCGGCAATCGGCATTGGCGGCAGCAAGCGTAACCGGAGCTCGGATATTTGGCATTCCCGACCTGCCTGCTGGTACGCGTGCAGGCTCGAAGGGAGGGGTTAGTCCAACCTCCCTCGCCGAGGCCGGCGTCGAGGTATTGGACGGAGGGGAGTGGCGCCCACTCCCTGAGGTGCTCCGTGGGCTGATTGAACCAGGTGGCGGGCGGACGGCTGTGCTCGAAGAGCCGGCGCGAACAGTCGCAGACGTAGGGATTGAACGGCTGCAAACGCAACTGCGGCGAGCAGAAGATGAGCTGGGCGATATGCTCGCGACCGCCAGTGCGGTGGAACAGAAGTTGTCAATCAATGAATCGCAGCTTGCTGCGTTGGACCGTCGTATCACTGCGCTCGAAGAGGAGCGTCAGCGGAATCTCGATGTTAAGACCCTTATACGTCTTGGTAGCGACCATCCCGAGGACCATCTAGCTGATAATGATTGCCCAACCTGCCATCAGTCGCTAGCCTCCGTCGAGATTGATTCGCTTGGCCCTTCCCTTAACGTAGATGAGACCTTGGGACTCCTCAATGCTCAGTTAGCAACCATGCGCGGCATGCGGGAGCAAATGGGCGCTGCGGTGGACCAAGGCCGTGGTGCGTATGCTGCACTTCAGCGAGCAGCAGATTCGAGCCGAAGTCATATTCGCTCTATACAAGACGACCTCGTTGCGCCCGAGGACTATCCGAGTGCTAGTGATATCACGCAACGAGTAGTTTCTGGAGTGAGGTCAAACGAGCTTGAGCGGTTAAACTCGGCAGTCGCCGCTCAGCTAGAGCAGTTACAGCATATAGCCATCGAAATGGCTGAGACTCGCACGGAACTCAATCGCCTTCCGACTGTCGTGCCTGATGAGGATGTTCGTCGACGAACCGAACTTGCAGATCTGATGAGGGAGCAGCTGAAATCGTTCGGGTTCAGCAGTTATGACAGTGCGAAGGTCGATATCAACGAGGAAACGCTTCGCCCAGAGCGGCCCGGCTTCGATCTCGACACGGATGTGAGTGCCAGTGACGTGGTGCGCATCAAGATTGCGTACTTAAATGCGGTTCGTGAGTTGTCGAGTCGAGCGGGAGGTCCTCATCCCGGTCTTTTGATGCTCGATGAGCCGCGCCAGCACGAACTCGATGAGGCTCATTTCCGCTCAGCCATCTCTCGCTTGGCGTCCGGATCGGGCAGGCAAGTAATCATCACGACGGCGGCCTCCACTGAAGCGCTTGCCGGCCTACTGAAGGGCAATGCCGCGAATGTCATCGACTTCGGCTCCGCTCGTCTGATGCGACGGGAAGAGCCGAATGATCCACTCGACTTAATCTAGTTGTAGCGACCCGGTGGCGGTTAGGGACGATTAGTGGCCCCTCGCTTAAGGCGGCGCGGGCCGTCCGTTTGGGGCTGCCCTTGAATTCGAAGATTGTTTCGGCCTCAACAGCTTCCGGTCATGGCCTATTTGGAAGCGACGGCGTCTGTGACTGCGATTGTATCGGTAAGGTCGTTGAACACACGGTCGGCACCTGCCGCCCGTAGACGCTCGGCGGAGTCGTTGCCGGAGGCGATGGCCACGATCCTTGCTCCGCCGTTGTGTGCGGCGGCAACGTCGTGAGTGGTGTCGCCGATGACGATGGTGTTCTGGTGGGTAAACGGGCGCCCGTACTTGTCGGCGGCGCGTCGCTGGGCGACTTGGACCAGGTCGGCGCGCTCGGCACCGTCGTCCGCATAGGCGCCGACTTCGAAGTCGAGGCGGGAGTCCAGGGTGAATGTCTGGAGTTTGGTCGCCGCTACCGCCTTGTAGTTGCCGGTCAGGACGGTCTGAATAACGCCGGGGACCTGGGCCAGGGCGGCGATGGCGGCGGCGGCGCCGGGAAGCGCGCGGCCTCGTTCGCGTAGATGGTCGGCATGTTGCTGGTACTGAGCCGGTAGGGCTTGGGCGTACCGCTGCTGGTGCTCGTCGGTGGGCTCGATGCCGTGGGCACGCAAGCTTTCCGCGAGGATGACCCGTTCGGTCTTGCCGTTCGCGTCGGCCATCTCTTCGGGCCGGATACCGGTGATCTCCTCGAACGCGGCCCGCGCGAACTCGCCACCGGCGCCCCTGGTCTCGATGAGCGTGTGGTCGATGTCCCAAAGGATCAGGCGGGGGCGGGCGTCGTCGTTCGTCACTGGGGAAGTGTCTCATCTGGCCGGTACGCTGCAATGTGAGCGGACCACCAGCGCCGAGACCTGGGGACGGTGTCGATGGAAATCGACGAGTGGGCGATCGGTCAGCGCATCGCGAACCATCGCGCCCGGCGGGGGCTGACACAGGACGAGCTTGCCGGCCTGGTCGGGATCAGCCTATCGATGATGAAGAAGATCGAGTCGGGCGATCGGCAGGTGACCCGGTTCTCGCAGCTGGTCCAGTTCGCGCAGGTATTGCGGGTCAAGGATCTGCGGGAGCTGACCGGAGTTCCGTTGTCGTTGATGCCGGATGGGCACCGTGGGCATCCGGCGGCCGCCGAGGTACGCGCGGCGATGATGGATCGGGGCCGGGTCGTCGGCGAGGCGCCGAACCTAGACGAGCTGGCGCGAGGCATCGAGCGGGCCTGGCGGTCGTGGCAGGCGGCGTCGGCGTTCCGGTACGCCATGGTGAGCCAGCAGCTCCCGGCGCTGATCCGCCAGTGCGAGAGCGCGACGCGGGCGCATCGCGGCGGGGACCGGCGGCGGGCGCTGCGGGAGACGAGCAAGCTGTATCAGCTCGTGCGGACCTGGACCAAGCGGGTCGGTGAGCATGAGTTGTCCTACCTGGCGGCAGACCGGGCGGTGACGGCGGCGCTGGACGCGGACGATCCTGATCTGTCGGCCGCGGCGGCGTGGAATCTGGCGATGATCCTGTCCGCGCAGGGTAAGACGGAGCCGGCGCGGGGCGTGGTGTACCGGGCGATTGACGAGCTGCGCCCGTACCTTGACGATGCCGGGCCGGCGCGGCTGGCTGTGTTCGGCGGGCTGCATCTGATGGGCGCGACGGAGGCGGCTCGGGAGGACAACGCCGATCAGGCGCATCGTCTGCTGGAGGTCGCGGACGGTCTGGCTGCGCGAGTCGGTGAGACGAATCATTTCCGGATCGTCTTCGGGCCGACGAATGTCGCGCTGCACCGGGTGTCGACGGCGGTCGAGCTGGGCCGGACGGGTGAGGCGCTGGAGCTAGCCGAGCGGGTGGCGATCGAGGCGTCTCCAGCAGTGGAGCGGCGGCTGACGTACCACCTGGACTCGGCGCGGGCCTACGCGCGCAAGCACAACGACATCGCTGCGGTGCACATGATGCAGCGCGTCCATCGGGACTCGCCGGAAGAGCTGCACTTCAACGTCATTGCGCGGGAGACGCTGCGGCAGTTGATGGGCAGGGCCAAGCCAGCGGTGCTGCCCGACCTGCGGCCGTTGCTGGCCGCGGCGAACCTGCCAGATTAAGGGCTTCGCGCCGCGCTGAGGAACACTGGCAGTGTCCCTCACTTGTCGTGACAGCTGGTGCCGGTTGTGTGACCGAACCTGTTGTCATGACCGCATCAATCACATGTCTCTCGTGTGGTGGCAACCGTTGGAAGTACCTGACGCAGCGAACGCTTGTCCGTGAGGACGCGGTGTCCGGTGGTGCCTCGCGCTCGGTGAAGCGTCGGGCGTGCCCGGACTGTGCAGGTACCGGTTCGATGACGGTCAGGTCGTTGTGAGTCGGCACCGGGTCGGCGTCGGGGTGGTCCGCGCCGTCCGGGCCTGGCTGCTGGAACGAGGCACGGCCGGGTAACGGGGTCGTGCTGCTACCTGATGGGAGGGCGACCAATGACGTTGACGTTGCCGGAATCGCCGTGGATCGGCGGTCCTGACGAGATGTTCCATCCGGCCTGGTGTTCGCCGGCGCATTGCCGGGCGGACAGGGTGAGTCGACGCCATGAGTCCGCTCCGCTGGAGGTTGCCGGTGTCATGGTGACGGTGACCCGGTCGGTCACCGGGAATCTGTCCGATGCGCTGGTTCTGATCGACTCTGACGCTGCGGGAAGGGGTCCCTCGGTTGTGTTGAAGATGGGCGAGGTGCCAGCGTTGGCGGACCTGCTGCTGACGTTGCACCATCGGCGGTAGGGACGAGCAAGATCACGGCAGGTCCGGGTGCGTCGCGGGCCTGCCGTCTCTGCTGTTCGGGTCGGACAGGCGTGGCTTGATTGACCCGTCTTGCTTGCTTGTCTTTACAGACTGTAGTCTCATGACTTGACACGTACGTGTCAGGCGCGTTGTTGAGCACGAGGTCAGGTGAAGCCGTGGCGGCTTATGAGGTGCCGACGCCGAAGTATCTGCGGGTGCTCAACACGCTGCGTGAGCGCATTGAGGAGGGCACGTACGGCCCGGGGGCGGCGCTGCCGTCCGAGAGTCAGCTATCGACGGAGTTCGGAGTCAGCCGGCCGACCGTGCTCAAGGCGCTGGGCATCCTGCGCCAGGACGGCTGGATCGAGTCCCAGCAGGGCCGCGGGCACTTCGTGCGCGGCCGCCCACCGATCGGCCGAATCTCGCCACAGCGGGCGCGCGACGCCCTGGAGGTCGACGAGAGCGCAGCGGCCGAGCTGCTGCACGTCGGCCCGATACTTGCGCCGAGCCGGATCGCGGCCGTGCTGCACCTCCCCGAGGGAACACCGGTGTACGAGCGGCGGCGACGTACCGTCTCGGAGTTTGGCCCGGTGGATCTGGTCTCGACTTTCGTTCCGGTCGACATCGCGGTCGGTACCGACGTCACGAAGCCGGACCCGATCGCGGGCGGCCTGTTGGAGCACATCGAGCGGCGCAAGGGCCTGCGCGGGGACTACGCACATGAGTGGCTGACCACGCGTAAGCCGACTGAGGATGAGGCGAAGCTGCTCGACATCGACGCGGGCGACCCGGTGCTGAGCCTGGTCATCGCGGTCCATCAGGCGTCCGGGGAACCGATCCTCGCCTCGGTCGCGATCCTGCCGGGTAGTCGTCACGAGATTGAGGACACCTACCCCCTGCGTTAGGGCCGTGCCTCAAGTCCGAGGGCCGGCGTGACCCGCACGGTCGGTGGATGCTGCGGTGGCGGTGGCGGTCGACAATGCAGTGATGACCGTGCGCGGTGGTAGACGGTGGTGGGTTGTCGGCGGCCTGGTAGTCCTCGGGCTGGCGGTGTTCGCGCTTGCCAGGTTCTTGGCAGGTCAGCATTTGGCAAAGGCGGACCAATGGGCCAGCGTGTTCGGCTTGTTCCTGGCTATTGCCGGGCTGCTGGTGGGTGTTTACGGGGTAGTTCAGGATCGCCGTGGCGCATCGTCGGAGAACAGCGAGCGGCCGGTAGGGAAGGTCAGTAACACGATCACCGATGCCGACGTGGCCGGGCCGGCGCTGCTGGTGCGGGACGCGCGGCGGGTAAGTCTGGCCGGTACTCCGGTCCCGGCTCCCACCGATCCTGGCCGGCAGGGCGAGCCGGATCCGGCTGCGGGCCGGACGCCGGGAGAAGTGAAGAACCGGGTTGAGGGCGGCACCTTCCACGGCCCGTTGATTATGGGCCGTGACCTGCGCGACGTCGTGCTTCCCCCGCGATCCCAGCCAGATGGGCACGGCGGAGACGGGACCGTGCGATGACCACCACCGCGCCACGATCGGGCGACGATGCGGTGACGAACAAGATCACCGGTGGGGTGTTCTTCAGCGCGGTGATCCAGGGCCGCGACATCCAGGTCGTGCTGCCGGCGGAGGTCCGGCCGGCATTGACTGGCCTGCCCCCGGCATCGACGGTGTTCAGCGGCCGCGACCACGCGGTTACGACCTTGCAGGAGGCGTTGCGGCCTGGCCAGCAAGGCGGCGTTCAGCTGGTGTCGGCGGTGGCGGGGATGGCCGGGGTCGGTAAGACCGAACTGGTGCTACACATTGCGCATCGGGTGTTGGCCGAGGGCTGGTTTCCGGGCGGTGTGTTGTTCGTCGACATGTTCGGCTACGACCCTGACCGCCAAATGTCAGCCAGTGATGCTCTGGCCGGGTGGCTGTCGGCGATCGGGATCTCCGGCGAGTACATCCCCGCCAGCCAGCAGGACCGGTCCCGTTTGTGGCGCAGCGTCCTCGACGCCTACACCGCCCAGGACCGGCGGCTGCTGCTGATCATCGACAACGTCGCCGGCGAGGACCAGGTACGCCCGCTACTCCCCGGCGACGCCCGGTTGCCGGTGCTGGTGACCTCCCGGCACACCCTGGACCTTGACGCCCGTTTGCATGACCTGGAAGTGCTGGACCCGGACGCGGCACTCACACTCATCCGCGAGGTCCTCGCCAGCCGTCGCGGCGTCGGCGACCCTCGCCTAGCGCAGGGCGCTCGGGACGGCCTGGCCGCGTTGGCCGACGTGTGCGGCGGACTGCCGCTCGCTCTGCGGATTGTCGCCGCGCTGCTGGCCGACCGCCCCCACCTCCAGCCCGACGTATTGGCTGGGAGGCTGCGCAACGACCAACACCGGCTCGACGGCCTGACCCGGCAGCAGGCCGCGGTGCGTGCCGCATTCGACCTGTCCTACCAGCACCTCAGCGACGCGCAGTCCCGCCTGTTCCGGCTGCTGCCGGTCAACCCCGGCCCGGACATCGCCACCGCCGCTGCTGCCTGCCTCGCCGACCTGACCGAACAGCAGACCGCCGGACTGCTAGCCGACCTGCACCGAGCACACCTGATCACCGAACCCGCCGCTGAACGGTGGGCCATGCATGACCTGCTCCGCCTGTACGCCACCGATCAGCAGAGCGGCGACAACAGCGGAGAGAACACTGAGACCGTGCAGGCCCGGCGACGCTTATACAGCTACTACCAGGACACCACTCGGACAGCGAACACCCACCTCGTGCCCACCGGCCTCGCCGATACCAGCCAATTCATCGATCGGGCCCACGCCTTGGCCTGGCTCGACGCCGAACACACCAACCTCATCGCTACCGCCATCACCGCTCCCGACCAGCACATGGCCGAGGTCGCCGTCGACCTCGCGTTCGCCCTCCCCTACTTTCTAGACTTCCGCCGCCACTTCACCGACTGGATCACCATCACTGCCCACGCCCGTGACATCTTTCAACAAACTGGCGACCGGCACGGGGAAGGCCGAGCGTGGAACAACCTCGGGTTCGCCTTGCAAAAGGTGCGGCGGTTCGAGGAGTCCATCCAAGCCAACACCCAGGCCCGCAACCTCTACCAGGAGGCCGGGGACCGCCATGGGGAAGGCCGAGCGTGGAACAACCTCGGCGTCGCCCTGCGAGAGGTGGGCCGGTTCGAGGAGTCCATCCAAGCCCACACCCAGGCCCGCGACCTCTTCCATCAGGCCGGTGACTGGCACGGGAAAGGCCAAGCGTCGAACAGCCTCGGCGTCGCCCTGCAACAGGTGGGCCGGTTCGAGGAGTCCATCCAAGCCCACACCCAGGCCCGCGACATCATGCAACAGAATGGCGACCGGCGCGCTGAAGGCCGAGCGTGGAACAACCTCGGTCTTGCCTTAGCTGAGGTCGGCCGGTTCAGTGAGGCCATCGACGCCCACGCCCACGACCTAGAAATCTGCCAACAGATCGGTGACCGGCATGGGGAAGGCGAAGCGTGGATCAATCTCGGCGCCGCCCTGCACCAGACGGACCGGCTCGATGAGGCCATAGAAGCCCACACCCGGGCCCGCGACATCTTGCAGGAGTCCGGTGATCGGCACGGGGAAGGCAAGGCGTGGTTCAATCTCGGCGTCGCCCTGCGCGAGGTGGGCCGGTTCGACGCGGCACGTGCCAGTGGCCAGCAAGCGATTACCGCGTTCGTCGAGGCTGGTGACGCATCCCTTGCGCGTTTCGTTCATGGTTGGCTCGACGACCTTCCGGACGGCGGCAGCTGAAACACCGAGATAGGACCGCGCAACGGTCAGTCTGTTTCGTCGGAGATCGCAGATCGTGAGAACAATTTCGTAGCTTGTAATCACATGCTGACGTAGCCTATGTGTACAAGAGGATGAGCGATCACGCATCCGACGCATAGGAGGTTCGACTATGGTTCCCGGCAGTTTGAAGATCCCGATGCCGTTCGAGTACGCGTTCCCGCACGGGGCGCTGTTCCGCGGTGTGCAGAAGGCGACCGACTTCGACAAGCGCGGCAAGGTCGACGACGACCAGGCGCGTGACAAGGAGACCGGGGAGCGGATCTGGTCCGTGACCCTGCTCGACCTGGATCCGGACGCGGCGAGGTTCGGCCGTGACCTGGTGAAGGTCAAGGTGATCGCCCCGGTCCAGCCGGTACCCCCGGAGTCGACGGTGCCGGGCTACCCGCCGGCTGTCGAGCTGGAGGGCTTGGTGCTCGTGCCGTGGGTTGACGACGGCAAGTGCAAGGGCGGTCCGAATTGCCGTGCCCGGTTGGCGTACTCGATGCGCGCGACCGGCATTCGTCCGGCCGGCGGTCTGCCGGCGCAGCGCTGATCCTGTTCAACCACGCGGGGCGGGCTCCCTCTCGCCAAAGAAGCGCCCGCCCCGCGTGCCCAACCCCTGTATTCCCCTCACGAGGAAGGGCTGTTGATGCCCACGGTATCGGAACTCGCCCGGGTCACGACCCGGGACGGGGCGGTGTGGCGGGCCTGCGTGTGCTGCGGGCTGCTCGCTCCGCTGGCCCCGGACGTCGACCGTTGCGACGGATGCGCCACTCCGACCGGCCAGGCGTCCCGGGGCGGCATGGCCACCGTTCGACTCATTACGTCGCTGCTGCGCGACATCCCGCCGGCCGGCGCGACCGTGCTGGAGCGGGCCGAGTGGTTCGACCGTAAGGCGGACGTGTTCGATCGGATCACGTCGGAAGACGTGGCGCTGTCCGAGGAGGCGGCGCGGCTGGCTGAGGGTGCGCGGGCTGAGGCTGACCGGTTGCGGCGGGAGGCGGCAGCATGAAGACGCATCGTCGCACCGTCGCCGTGCTTGCCGGGCCGGGTGTTCAGGCGGCCCGCGATGTCTACACGCGGGTTCCCTCGGACGTGTTGCGGGTCGCGGCCCTGGTCGAGATTTCCTCCTCGGCGGCTGCCCTGGCGCGCACCATCGTCAGACTGCGTCGGCTGGATCCGGACCTGATCGCCCCGCATGTGGCTGATCGGGTCGACCTGCGGGCGGTGCTGGTCCGTGGCCGGTGGCTGCCGACGATGACCCGGCACGTTCCCGAGGCCGCGACCGGCCCGGTCGAGGTGGGCGCGGTGGTGCCGTTGGTGGCGGCGTCGCTGCGCCACCGGGTAGCCCGGCGCGCGGTGGCTCGGGGTCAGCTGTCGCTGTTCGCCTCCGCCGTGGGCGGGAGGTGAGCTGCGGTGCCGATGGTCAACGTGATCCGGGGTGAGCAACTGCCGGATGCGGTGTTCAACGTTCGTACGCCGATTCTGCGGATTCCGTTGTGGATGGCCGTGGTCTGGTGGCTGGTCAAGGGTCTGGTCCGGACCGTGGTGCTGTACATGCGGTTCTGGTACGCGACGGTGCCCGCCTCGGTGCTGCTGTACCTGTGGGCGCGGTTCGGGTGGGCCGGCCCGGTGACCCTGGTCGGCGGCCTGGCCTGTCTGGCCGGGGTGTGGCTGTTGGTGCACCGGGTGTCGTTCTTGCGGTTCGGCTGGTACCCGGTGTTGGGGCGGTGGCGGCGGATCGGGTACCGGCGGCGTTGGTATCCGGCGATGGCCACGGCCCGGCTGGTGGTGAACTTCGACGGCCATGTGGTGGTGCCGGTGTTGCGGCGGGTCAAGGCGACCGCGTCGGGGGATGAGCTGACGGTCCGGATGGTGACCGGGCAGATTCCCGATGACTTCGCGGCGGTTGGGCTGCGTCTGACTCACACGTTCGGTGCCCGGTCTTGTCGGGTCGCTGCGGGTCGGCGGGCGGACCTGGTGGTGTTGACCCTGCAGCGGGCTGATGCGCTGCGCAAGACGATTCCACCGGCCCCGGTGCCGGTGGTGCCGGATCTGGCCGGGCTGGTGCTGGGTCGGCTCGAGGGCGGGGAACCGTTGCGGCTGCGGCTGTTCGGGACGCAGATCCTCGTGGCCGGGGCGACTGGGGCGGGCAAGGGGTCGGTGATCTGGTCGGTCATTGCGGCGCTGGCCGGTGGGGTGCGCTCGGGGCTGGTGAAGCTGTGGGTCTTCGATCCCAAGGGCGGCATGGAGATGGCGGCCGGTGATCCGCTGTTCGAGCGGTTTGCCTGTGAGGACTTCGCGGCGATGGCCGATGCGTTGGAAACGGCGGTCGGTTTGATGCGGGAGCGCACGAGGCGGCTGCGCGGCGTGACTCGCCAGCACATCCCGACCGTTGATGAGCCGCTGGTCGTGATTGTGGTTGACGAGCTGGCGGCGCTGACCGCGTACCTGACCGACCGGCACCTCAAGGATCGGATCAAGGCTGCGCTCGGCGTCCTGCTGACCCAGGGTCGGGCGGCCGGGGTGCATGTGGTTGCGGCGGTCCAGGACTCGCGTAAGGACGTGCTGCCGTTCCGGGATCTGTTCCCGACTCGGATCGCGCTGCGGCTGACTGAACCGGCTCAGGTGGACATGGTGCTCGGCGACGGTATGCGGGACCGGGGCGCGGTCTGCGACCGAATCCCGATGAACATGCCCGGCGTCGGATACCTCGTCCTCGACGGCGACCCGTCCCCGGTGCGGGTCCGGTTCTCGTACTGGGACGACGACCGGATCGCGGAACTCGCCGGGACCTACAGCGGGGCGCGGGTCATCGACGGTCAGGTGATCACCGGGGAGGTCCTGTGAACACGAGCCGGAGCCGGGGTGAGCGGGTCGAGGGCGTGGTCCAGGTGCTCATCCTGCTCGCGATCGGGAGCATGGCGGCGGCGGCTTCGTTCACGCACGTGCACAACGTTGCGGCGGCGCACGGGCAGCCGGGCTGGCTCGCGTGGGCGGATGCCGTGGTGTTGGAGCTGATGTCGATCGCGACCGGGTTGGAGATCCGGCGGCGGCACCGAGCCGGCCGGGGTGCCGGGTTCGTGCTCTGGGTGCTGATCGGCGCGGTCGCGCTGTCGATGTCGGCTCAGGTGGTCGAGGCGGAACGGTCGGTCATCGGCTGGCTCGCTGCGGCGCTGCCGGCCGCCGGGTTCCTGGCCCTGGTGAAGATCGTCCTCACCCGGACCCCGGCCGGAACCGATCCCGCAGCGGCCCCGGCGCCTGTGCCCGACCGGGCGTCCGTGCCGGTCGATCAGAGCACGACCGGCGACCCGGTGAACCGGCCAGCAACCGACCTGGTCCCGGCCATGAGTCCGCGGACCACGACAGTGCCGGTACCGCCGGACGCGTTCGCCCGCGTCAACGGCTCCACCCTCCACAGTGGAGCCGCCCAGTGAACCAACCGACCCTCACGCCGACCCCGGCCGAGTCGACGGAGCCTCGGCCGGGCTCCCGGGCCACTCGAATGCGGCAACCACTCGCCAAGGAAACGCTGCGCACCCTCGCCGAATCACACAACGTCTGTGTCCGCCCCCTCGCGATCCGGCGCACCGACACCGTGACCGGGCTGACCGAGGTCATCGAGGTGCCCTGCGGCGCCACCCTTGCCAGCAAGTGCAAGCCCTGCGCCGAACGCGGCCGGCGGCTGCGCATCCAACAACTCCGGGAAGGCTGGCACCTCGCCGACGAACCGGCCGTGCGCCCCGACCGGGCCGGCGAGGATGTGCTGTCGCTGGTCCGGGTTCGGGCGCATCTGGAGTTCGAGCGGGCCGACGCCGAACGGCAGGCCATGTGGGACCAGCTGCCCGATCTGGACGAGGCGATCGAGGACGTGGACGAAGCGCTCGCCGCGACCGGGCTGCGGGGGCACCTCACGCCCCGCGACCGTGACGAGAAACCGCGCAAAGCCCGCTCGACCCGGCGCCGCAAGGACTCCCCCGACCTGCCTCGGCTGCCCGTGGACGGTCGGACCATCGGCCGGTCCTACGCGGGCCGAGACGGCAAGACCTACCGGCCGTCCATGCTGGTCTCGCTCACCCTCGGCTCGTATGGGCCGGTGCACTCCTCGATTCGGCGCGGCGCGTACCTGGTGCCGTGCGAGTGCGGCCAGCGCCATGGGGAACGGGACGACCTGCTCGGCACGCCGATCGATCCGGCGGCGTACGACTACCGGCGGGCCGCGCTGGATGCCATCCATCTCGCCCGCGTGCTCGACCGGTGGTGGCAGAACCTGCGGCGGGCGGCCGGTTGGAACGTCCAGTACGCCGGGTGTGTCGAGATGCAACGACGGTTGGCGCCGCACGGGCACTTCGCGGTGCGGGGCACGCTGCCCCGGCGGCTGCTCAAGCAGGTCGCGGCGGCCACGTACCACCAGGTCTGGTGGCCGGCCTTCGACCGGCCGGTGTACTCGGTGGAGCGGCCCCCGGCCTGGGACGCCGACCAGGGCGCGTACGTCGACTCGCGCACCAAGCAACCGTTGACCACCTGGAGCGCGGCCGTCGACCAGCTGGACACGCCGGACGCGGAACCGGCGTACGTGGCTCGGCTGGGAACGATCGACGCCCGGGGCATCGATCAGGGCACCAAAGACGCCGAACGGTCCATCCGGTACGTGACCAAGTACGTCACCAAGGACATCGCCGACCAGGTCTCACCCCGATCCGAGGCACAACGGGCGCACTTCGACCGGCTACACGCCGAACTGTCAACCCTGCCTTGCTCCCCAACCTGCGCGAACTGGCTCCTCTACGGCGTGCAACCCGACAAGACAAAACCGGGCCTCGTCCCCGGCCGCTGCACCGGCAAGGTCCACCAGCGGCGCACCCTCGGGTTCACCGGCCGGCGCGTGCTCGTGTCCCGGCAATGGTCCGGGAAGACCCTCGCCGACCACCGGGCCGACAACCGGGCCTGGATCCGTGCGGTCCTGGCCGGCGCCGTCGACGGAGAGGACCAGGACCAGGCCGCGGTGCCCGACCCGGCCGACGGAGCCAACCGGTACCACTTCGAGCTGGCCCGCCCCGACGACCCGGACGTGCCACCCGTCGAGCACCGCATCCTGCGGGCCATCTCCACCCGCATTCGCTGGCGCCAAGCCCTGGCCCAAGCGCGGGAGAACCCGCCCGGCGCTGGTTCGGCAACTCACGACGCGACGACTTTGACTCAAGCGGCTTAACGGGAGGATTGTCCACAGTGGATCAGCTGATGACAGTGCCGCAGATCCTTGCAGAGCTGAACAACGTGTCGCGGCGAACCTTCTACCGCTGGCGGGAACTCGGCATCGCGCCGGAGTGCATCCGGCTGCCCAATGGTGAGCTGCGGGTGTGGCGCAGCGAGTTTCAGACCTGGCTTGAGCAGTTGCGGGACCGGGCGGCATGAAGTCGCGTGATGTGCGGGTCTGGGACATCCGGCCCAACAAGGGGCAGGGCAAGAAGCGCTCGTATACCGTGCGCTGGATCGTCGCCGGTCGGGAGAAGTCCAAGACGTTCGTGACCCGGGCGCTGGCCGACAACTTCCGATCGGACCTGATGCAGGCAATCAACAAGGGCGAGAGCTTCGACATCGACTCGGGTCTGCCGGACTCGATGGTCGAGGCGAAGGAGGCGACGAGCTGGCTGGAGTTCGTCCAGTCGTACGTCAGCATGAAGTGGCCCGGCGCGGCGGCGAAGTCGCGGGACAGCATGACCGATGCTCTGGCGACCGTGACGCCGGTGCTGGTCCGGGATCTGCCCGGCCGGCCCGCCGTCGATGCGATGCGAACCGCGCTGCGTGACTTCATGCTCCCGCCCGCGTTTCGGCAACTCGATCCGCCGGCCGAGCTGGCCTCGGTGATTCGCTGGCTGCGGCGGGCCTCGCTGCCGCTGACCGACCTCATGGAGGCGACGGTTACCCGGTCCGCGCTCGACGCCCTGGCGCTGAAGCTGGACGGCAAGCCGGCGGCGGTCACCACGATGCGACGCAAGCGGTCGGTGTTCTACAACGTCTGCCAGTACGCGGTTGAGTTGGAGGTGTTGTCGTTTAACCCGATCGACAAGCTGCGGGTGCGGTCGCGGCGTACCAAGGTGGTCAACGCAATCGACCGGCGGGTGGTCGTCAACCCCACTCAGGCGCGAGAGCTGCTGGTCGCGGTGACCTACGTCGGGCGGCGGGGCAGGGGCGAGCGGTTGCGCGGGTTCTTTGCCTGCCTGTACTTCGGCGGGCTGCGGCCGGGCGAGGCGCTGGGGCTGCGTGAGCGCGACTGCTATTTGCCCGAGACCGGTTGGGGACGGCTGACGCTGGAGAAGTCGCGGCCCCAGGCGGGCAAGCGGTGGAGGGACAGCGGCGAGGCGCACGACGAGCGCGGGTTGAAGCATCGCGGCGAGGATGAGCCGCGGGTAGTGCCCATCCCGCCGGAACTGGTCACAATCCTGCGGAAGCACATCGCACGGTACGGGGTGGCGCCGGACGGCCGGCTGTTTCGCAGCGAGCGGGGCAACGTGGTGAGCGCATCGACGTATTACCGGGTGTGGGAGGAGGCGCGGACGTACGGCCTGACTCCGCGTCAGGTGGCCTCGCCTCTGGCGGGCCGGCCCTACGACCTGCGGCACGCGGCGCTGTCGCTGTGGCTGAATGCCGGGGTGCAGGCGACCGATGCGGCGGAGCGTGCCGGCAACTCGGTGGACGTGCTGCTCAAGGTGTACGCGAAGTGCCTCGACGGCCAGGAGGCGACGATCAACCGGCGGATCGAGGCGGCGTTGGCGGATGCCGCGTGAGTACCCTCGACCAGGACGCCGCCATTCCGGATCTTGCCGCGAACAGTGAGCGCGACCTGGGAAAACTCCCCATGATCCATTCCGTGTATATTCCGTGGACACCGACAAACGGCCGCCCAGACCGGCCTACGGCTGCGCATTGCAACAGGTCGACCACCGAGAATATCTGCTGGTGAAGTGCCGTTTTGGCTGATCTTCGAGGTGCCCCCGGCAGGATTCGAACCTGCGACACACGGTTTAGGAAACCGTTGCTCTATCCCCTGAGCTACGAGGGCGACGGGCACAAGGGTACCTGCCTGTGGGTACCCGTTCACGTCAGGGCTCACCGAGGGCCGCCCCGCAGGACCCCGCCCCCGAACCCGGTCTGGATCCGGGGCATCCTTGACGGAAGTCGATCCCTCCGGAGGAGGTCCGGTGACCGCCGACCTGCCGTTCATCGACGAGCACCAGGTGCTCGTACCAGCCCCCGCGCCGGCCGTGTGGCTCTCCCTGACCAGGCAGCTCACTCCCGCCCGGCTTGACGGTAGCCGGGCGCTGGCGTACCTGCTCGCCACCGATCCGCGGTCGGTCACCGGTACGCCGCTCGACGAGGGCTCGACTCTGCCGGGGTTCGCGGTGTCGGAGGCTGTACCGGAGCGACTGGTGCGGCTGACGGGCCACCATCGATTTTCCCGGTACGAGCTGGTGTTCAGCCTCACGACCCAGCTGGACGGAACGCTGCTGAGTGCCCGCTCGTATGCGAAGTTTCCGGGGCTGCACGGCTGGGCGTACCGCCAACTGGTCATCGGCTCCGGCGCCCACCGCGTCATCGTTCCACGCATGCTGCGCGCGGTGCGCGCCCGGGCAACGCGTGGAGGCGTCGACCGAGAAGCGACAGCTAGCGGTGAGGCAATCAACCCGTGAGCTCTGCCCTGCGCCCGCTCAGGTAGTCGCGCTCGGCGGCGGTGGGGGCGAGTTCGATGGCGGTGCGGTACGCGTCGGCCGCCTCGGCGTGACGGCCGAGCCGGTGCAGCAGGTCGGCACGTACCGCGGCGAGTGGCGGGTACCCGACCAGCCGCCCGTCGGCTTCCAGGCGCTCGACCAGGGTCAGGCCGGCCGCGGGTCCGTCGCTCATCGCGACGGCCACGGCGTGGTTCAGCTCGACGACCGGGGACGGCATGACCCGCAGCAGTTGCCGGTACAGGCCGGCGATGGCGGACCAGTCGGTCTGCTCGGCGGTCGGCGCGGTGGCATGGTGTGCGGCGATCAGCGCCTGGAGCTGGTACGGGCCGGCACTGCGGTGCTCCAGGGCGGCCTCCAGGGTCGCCACTCCTTCGTCGATCTGCGGCCGGTGCCAGCGGGTGCGGTCCTGGTCGGCCAGGGTCACGAGCCGGCCGGCGCTGTCGACCCGGGCCGCGCGGCGGGCATCGTGCAGCAGCATCAGGGCGAGCAGCCCGGCCACCTCGGGATCGGTGGGCAGCAACCGGGCCAGCAGCCGGGTCAGCCGGATGGCCTCGGTGCACAGCGGCGGGCGCATCCACTGGTCGCCGCCGCTTGCCGCGTATCCCTCGTTGAACAGCAGGTACAGGACGGCGAGTACGCCGGAGGTGCGCGGGCCGAGCTGGTCGGCCGGGGGTACCCGGTACGGGATGCCGGCGTCACGGATCTTTGCCTTCGCGCGTACCAGCCGCTTGGCCATGGTGGCCTCGGAGACCAGGCAGGCGCGGGCGATCTCGGCGGTGCTGAGCCCGGCGACGGTGCGCAGGGTCAGCGCGACCCGGGACTCCAACGCCAGCGCCGGATGGCAGCAGGTGAAGATGAGCCGCAGCTGATCGTCGGGCAGCGTTTCCCAGCCGGTACCAGAAATGGTGGCGGACGCGTCGTCGACCACGGTGACCTCCCGCAGGTGCAGGCTCTCGCGCAGCTTGGCGGCCTCCAGCCCGCGCCGCCGCAACAGGTCGACGGCCCGGTGGCGGGCGACGGTGACCAGCCACGCGCCGGGTGTGCGCGGCACTCCGTCGGTCCGCCACCGCGCCGTTGCCTGGGTGAACGCGTCCTGGGCGCACTCCTGCGCCAGGTCCCAGTCGCCGGTGACCCGGATCAGGGTGGCGACCACCCGGCTCCACTCCTCGCGGAAGGTCTCCGCGAGGAGTGCCTCGACCTCGTCGGGTTCACCGCCGGTGTGCTCGACGAGGCGTCCGTCACTCACCCGAAGAACGGCCGGACTTCGATCAGCCCGCCTTCGGCGACGGGATGTCGCGCCGCGATGGCGATCGCCTCGTCGAGGTTGGTGCACTCGATGACGTCGTAGCCGATGATGACCTCCTTGGTCTCGGCGAACGGGCCGTCTCCAAGGAGCACCTCGCCGCCGCGGACGCGCACGGTGGTCGCGGCGTCCGGCGACCGCAGCCGATCGCCGTCGAGCCGGATGCCGGCCGCGTTCAGTTCGTCGGCCCACGGCATGGGCCCCTCGACCGGCTTCTCGGGCAACGTCTCCAGTGCGGCGGTGTCGACGCAGATGAAGAGCATGAACTTCATCGGGCAGCCACCGCCGGCGTGACCATGGCGTGCAAGGTGACCGTCATGTATCCGTGCAGTTGCTCCAGGCGCTCCCGCACGGCCGCGTCGGCGCGTCCCGGGTCGGCGTCGGCCTCCGCCCGGAGGCCGGACATGCCCCGGCCGTGGGTGAACCGGTGCCTGACGGCGGTGGTGCCGGCGCGGGTGCCCGGCCGCAGCTCGTACCGCCAGATCGAGCCTGGGCGGCCGACCTCGCGCTCGCCGTCGAGCACCACCCACTCGAACACCGACGGCGACTGGGCCTCGGTGACGACGCACTCGACGGTGCCGGTGTGTCCGTTGGGGAATTTGTTGCGGCCCTCGAACCGGGCGCCGGCGATCGGCGGATCGCCCGCCCCGTCCAGCCAGGCGGCGTGCACGCACTCGGGACTGCACGATCCGACCAGGCCGACGTCGCTGATCAGCTTCCAGACCTGCTCGATCGGCAGGTCAATCTCCATGTCGATCTCGGTGGTCGCGCCGGTCACCGAGTCCGCTGTGTCTGTCCGCACTCGTCCTCCTCTGCTCCGACCCCTGAAAGGGTCACACATAGGTGCGACGTTCGCCGGGCGTCGAGATGGACAGGGTCCGGAAAATTCGGAGGAAGATTTTCAAGAGGCTGCTGGCAGGAAGTCGTTCAGTGCGGCGGCCACCAGCTCGGGCTGTTCGAGTGTCTGCATGTGCGGGGTGCCGGGCAGTTCCTGGTACCGGGAGCCGGGGATCCGGTCGGCGATCGTGGACATGATGGCCGGTGTGGTCGACGCGTCCCGTTCTCCGGCGAGTACCAGGGTCGGCTTGTCGAGACCAGCGAGCCGGCCCTGGACGTCCACTCCGGCGAAGGCACGCCAGGCGGCGGCCCAGTCGGCGGGGTTGCCGCGCAGTACCCGCTCCCGGGCGTACCGGACGCCGGGCCCGTTGACGGCCAGCGCCTCGGCGGTGAACCAGCGGGTGAGCGACGGCACCACCTGGGCCGCCATGCCGCTGTCCTCGGCCGCGCGAGCCCGGCTCTCGAACGCGTCGAACGGATGGTCGGTGGTGGCGAGCAGGGCCAGCGAGGCGAACCGCTCCGGGTGGGTGACGGCGGCGGTCTGGGCCACTCCGCCGCCGTACGAGAGACCGACGACGTGAGCCCGGTCGACCCCCACCGCGTCGAGCACGCCGACCAGGTCGGCTGCGGTGTCGGCCATGCCGAACGGGTTCGGCGAGCCGGTTGCCCAGCCGTGCCCGCGCAGGTCGTACGCGAACACTCGCCGGCCGGCCTCGGCGAGTGTGGCCATCACCGGCTCCCACATCCGCCAGTCCAGCCCGAGAGCGTGGACGAGCAGGACCGCGGGTCCGCTGTCGCCGTACGCGGCAACCAGGGTCTCGTGGTCGGCGAGGCGTACCCGGCGCAGTGTGGCCGGCCGGGGCTCGCCGGTCTCGGTCAGTACCTGGTCGATGACCGCCAGCGCGTTGAGAGCGCGCGGGAAGCCTGCGTAGAGGGACACGTGCTCGGCGAGTGCCCGCAGTTCGGTCGGGGTGATGCCCTGCCGCAGCGCGCCCCGGATGTGGCTGGCGAGTTGCGGTTCGGCGCCGCCGAGGGCGGACAGCATCGCGACCGTGGCGAGTTCCCGGTCGGTCCGGCTCAACTCGGGGTGCGCGAGGGTGCCGCCGAACCCGCCCTCGATCAGGGCGTCGTACAGCTGCGGTGACCGTTGGCGGACTGCGGCCAGGTCCTGGTCCGGTGCGCCGCCCATCAGTCCCTGGTACTCGCGGTCGCCGCGCTCGTAGCGATTCATCCCGTTGTCTCCTCTTCCGGATCCCGTCGCCACCAGCATGATCGCGCAGGGGGTGAGATGTCCAAGACATGATCGAGATCATGGTGAGCTGTTTTGCTTATCAAGTTCGGGGATCGACACGAGTTCCGGGTGCCCGATGACGAAGCCGAGGAACGCGGCCAGTGCCGGGGCCGGGCGGCGGTTCGCCGACCAGGCCAGCATCGGCGCCCAGGTCGGCTCGGGGTCCAGCCGGGCCACCCGTACCGGCGGCCCGGGCGCCTCGGCCACGGACCGGGGCAGGATGGCGGCGGCGAGACCGACGCTCGCCAGGGTGCGGGCGGTGCCGTACTCCCGGGTCTCGAACCGGACCCGGGGCGTGGCGCCGGCTGCGGCGAGCGCGGTGACGATCAGCTCCCGGACGGCCGACCCGGGGCTGTACAGCACCAGGTCCGCGCCGTCGAGGTCGGCGACCGGTACCCGGTCCCGGCGGGGCGCGCCGCCGCCGCGCTCGGTGACCAGTACCAGCGGCTCCCGACCGAGCGGATGGGTGGACAGCCGGCCGCCGGGCTGGCGTGGCGGGCCGGCCAGCGTGGCCGCGTCAAGCCGGCCGGCGGTCAGGTCGGCCACCATGTCGTCGCTGCTCTCCTCGCGCAGTTCCACGTCCACGTCGGGGTATCCGGCGCAGAACTCGGCCAGCAGGCGGGCCAGTTGCGCGGCCAGCCCGCGGGCGGCGCCGAGCCGGATCTGCCCCCGGGTGCCTCCCGCCCAGCCACGCATCTCCGCCTCGACCGCGGCGAGGTCGGACAGGACCCGCTCGGCGTGGTCCAGCAGGGACGCGCCGGCCGCGGTCAGCTCGACCCGGTGCTTGTCGCGCTCGAACAGCGTGACGCCGAGTTCCCGCTCCAGCTTGCGGATCTGCTGGGACAGCGCGGGCTGCGCGATCCGCAGAGCCGAGGCCGCCCGGGTGAAGTGCAGTTCCCGGGCGACGGCGCGGAAGTACTCCAGCTGGCGGGAGTTGATCATAAGAGAAGTATATTGCCGTACCGCTGGTCAGTGGGTTCCGGCATCGGCCGCGAATACCACGCACGGTGGACCGGTATTCAAACCAACGGGGGACGACCGGCGACGGCCCTCGCCCTAGCCTCGCCAGGAAACGGTTTTCCGACCGGTCTGGCTCGGCGCGTCTGACGCCGCGCGATGACCCCGACCGGTCGATCCTGAGGCGGGAAGCGATGATCGGTAACGCCCTCACGAGCCCGCCGCTGCAGCACCCCGGCAACGTGCTGGACCTGATCGAACCGTGGCTGGACACCGACCGCCCGGCGGTGGCCGACCCCCGGATCGAACTGTCTTACCGCGACCTCGACACGATGTCCCGGCGGATGGCGGCGGCGCTGATCGACCGTGGTGTCGTGCCGGGCGAGCCGGTATTGGTCCACGCCCGGCTGTCCGCCTGGGCGGTGGTGGCGATGCTCGGCGTACTCCGGGCCGGCGCCCGGTACGTCGTCGTCGACGCGGCGTTCCCGATCCACCGGCAGCAGGAGACGGTCACCGCCAGCCGGGCGGCGATCGCGCTGGTCGAACCGGGGCTGGGACGGCTGATCCGGGTCGAGGGCGCCGTGCTGCCGGCCGGCGGAGCGGTGCTGGCGCCCGATGTCCTCGCGGCGGCGACCCGGCGCGGTCCGCTCGCGTACACCCGCGTCGCCGGCGGGAACCGGCGGCCCGTCACCGTACCGTCGGCGGCCCTGGCGTACTCGACGACCGCCCGGCTGGCTTATTACACCGAACCGGTAAGCGGATTCCTGCTCTGCTCCTCCATCTCGTCCGACAGCGCGGTCGCCGGCATCTACTGGACTCTGGCGTGCGGCGGGCTGCTCGCCATTCCCAGCGACCGGCCGACGGATCTGGCCGCGGTCGGTCGGTTCGCCGCGCGCTACCGGTGTACGCACCTGTCGATGGTGCCGTCGCTGTACGCCGCCGCGCTCGCCGGTGGGGTGGCCGGAGCGCTCGAGGATGTGTCCACTGTGGTCGTTGCCGGTGAGGACTGCCCGCCCGAGCTGGTGGCACGGCACTTCCAGGCGGTACCGAGCGCGCGGCTGTTCAACGAGTACGGGCCGACCGAGTGCACGGTGTGGAGCACGGTGCACCGCTGCGTACCGGCCGACGCGACCGGCCCGCGGGTACCGATCGGGCGGCCGATCCCGGGCACCTCGGTGTACCTGCCGCCGGGCGGTACCGGCGAGCTGTCCATCGGTGGCCCGGGTGTGGCGGACGGCGGCGTCTACCGGACCGGGGACCTGGTATCCCTGCGCAATGACGGGCTGCTGGTGCGGCACGGCCGGATCGACCGCCAGCTCAATCTCGGTGGCGTCGAGGCCGGGTCGGCGTCGACCACGGCCGGCCGCACCGGTCACCGGTGGCCGGTGACGCAGAACCGGCTGCCCCCGGTGTCCGCGAATACCGCGGAGTCCGCACCCTCCGGATAGCCCCGCCGGCCACTGCCGCGCCTGGCACGCGTGATCGGCGCGAACCTGGGTACGACAGGGCCACACGGTCGCAGGGGGTCCGAAATACGGCACGGCACGCATCGTTGGCGCAGGGTGGTCGTACCTCCGGTCACCCTGGCGGTGCTCGCGGCCGTGGGCGTCGGCATCTTCCCCAGGTTCGCCAACTACTCGCAGGCGTGGTCGTCGGCACTGCGGATCCCGCCCTCGGCCCTCATCGGTCTCGCCGCCGCGGCGGCCGTCAACATCGCGGTCGGTGCCTGGCCGTTGCAGGCCGCACTGCCGGGGCTGCGCTACCGGCCGGCGTTCGTGGTGGGGCAGACCTCGTTCGCGGTGAGCAACACGGTACCGGCCGGTGGCGCCATCGGGCTCGGCGTCGAGTACGACATGCTGGAGTCGTACGGCTTCGCCGCCGGGCCGGCGGCGAGTGCGGCGGCCATCTCCAGCGTCTTCAACGTGTTCGCCACGCTCTTCATGCCGATCGTCGGCATCCTGGCGCTGCTCATCGAGGGCGAGGCGGGATGGAACTTCGTCCTGATCGCGATCATCGGTGTGCTGACCGTCGGCTTCGCGCTCGGCGCGTTCGCGGTGATCCTGCGCAGCGTCCAGGGCGCGCGCCGGGTCGGGCGCTTGGCCGACCGGGCCGTCAACGCGACACTGCGGCGGCTGCGGCGCGGCCGCACGGTCGACCTCGCCGGGAAGATACTCGACTTCCGGTCGGGTGTGATCGAGGTGATGAAGCGGCGACCGGTGGCCGTGCCGCTGTCGACGCTGCTGCCGCAGTTCACCTCGTGGGCGGTGCTGTACGTGGCGCTGCGCGGCCTGGAAGCCCGTACCCCCAATGGTTTCTCGCTCAGCTGGCCCGAGTCGCTGGCCGCGTTCTCGTTCGCGGCGGTGGTGTCTTTCATTCCCATCACCGCCGGCGGCCTGGGTACCGTGGACGCCGCCCTCACCGGGCTGCTCGCCGCGTTCGGCGCCACCGGTAGCCAGGCCCTGGCCGTGGATCTGGTGTGGCGTACCGCGACCTTCGTGCCGCAGGTCGTCGTCGGCGCGCTGATGTTCCTGCTGTGGGAGACGACGGCCGGCCGCCGGCGGCACGCGGGCGGACGCGGGACTACGACAAAATCTTGATGGCGCTCTGCTGGTTCAGGCCCAGCCGCTGCTGCATCGTCATGTGCAGGAACTCGAACGCCTCGAGTTCTCTGGCCCGCCGCAGCGGCCCGACGTCCAGCGGTCGCATGTCCGTCGACGACGCGAACTGCGACACCATCATCTTCGCCGACTCGTCGTCGCCCGCGATGAGCACGTCCAGCGGTTCCCCGCCGCCCTCGCCGGCCTCCAACAGGTCGGCGAAGATGGTGTTGAACGCCTTCACCACCCGTACGGCCGGGCCGGCGACCTGCTGGATCTGCTCGGCCGCCGAGCTGTCCGCCGGCACCACGAGAGAGTCGAATGAGCCCATGTCGACCGGATTGCTGATGTCGACCACGATCTGGTCCGCGAGCCGGTCGCGTGCCTCCTGGACGACCTGCTTGCCCGTCGGGTAGTGCACGGCGATCACGTTCAGGTCGGCCGGCCCGAGCTGCTCCCCCACGCCGATGTCGAACCCGCTGAAGCGCTGCCTCAGGTCGGTGACGAGATCCCGGGCGCTTTCCAGATGGGGATTGATGATGCGTACCTGATGGTCCCCGAACGCGGCCCTCGCGGCGATGGCCCTGGCCATGTTTCCGGAACCGGCGATGTTCAACAGCATGACGCGCTTCTCCTGACCCTCGAAACCGTGTGGTGTCCGCATCAGGTGCTTTCCCGGAAAACCGGAGGTGATGCGGGCCGCGCGAGGCCGTGCGGGCCGCGCAGGCGGGGCCGCGACGCGATTTGGTACCGGCCGTCCGCATCGGCGCCCAACATCCCGTTCCCACCCGATCGATGCCGGGCAGGTCGACCTGCCGCTGGACTCGGGTGCCCGGCTGAGCAACGGGCACGAGCCGTTATCGCGGTCAACCAGCGGCGCTCCTCGGTATATCTCTCTTCGCGCTGCGCTCGCCCAGTGTCGGCAGAGCGAGCGAGGATACGGTCCGGCTCTGCGCGATCGGGGCCGGCTTCCCGATCGCGTAGCCTTGCGCGAACTCGATTCCGTAGCCTCGCAACAAGTCCACGGTGGGGGCGTCTTCAGCGAACTCGGCAATGGTTCGGATGCCCAGTGCGGCGCAGATGTCGACGACCGACCGGACCATGACTTGGTCGACCTTTGTCGTACAGATCTTCGAAATGAAGTCTCCATCGATCTTGACCAGATCGATGGGGAAGTACTTCAGGTATGTGAAGGATCCGTACCCCGAACCAAAGTCGTCCAGTGCAAGTTGGCAGCCGAGCTCGCGAACGCTGTGAGCGAAACGCCTGGCTTCGGTCATGTTGCCGATGACTGCCGTCTCGGTGATCTCGAACGTGAGCTGACCGGCGTCGACATTGAGCCGGCGAATCTGATCGTCGACATGACGGAGCAACCGGTCGTCACCGAGCGAGCGGCCCGAGAGGTTGACGTGATAATGCGCCGTTTCGGGTCCTTCCGCGATGAGTAGAAGGGCTCGGTCGAGGACCATCATGTCGATGGCGAGTATCTCGTCGACCCGCTCGGCGATGTCCAGGAATCCGGCCGGAGCCACCGGTGCGTTCGTGTCGTCCAGCAGCCGCAGGAGAATCTCATGACGGGTGACCTGATTGAGGTTCAAGTCAAGGATCGGCTGTGCGTACAACGTGAAGCGGTTGTCCTGGATGGCCGTAAGAATCCTGCCGCGGCAGGTGTCCCGGCGTTCCGCGGCAGGCGCCGGTTCAGTGAGTACCTTTAGCGCAGCACCCCTTGCCTTCGCCCGCCGCCAGGCACTCTCAGCGTCGACCAGCAGGTCGAGGCTGTCGGCTTCGGTACGGGCGCTGTACCGAACCAAACCCCCCCACGCCTGGGCGCGTACCCGGCTGTGACGCACCAGGAACTCTTGACTGCGGAGCGTCTCCAGCACTGCTTCGGCCGTCGCGCGCGCCAGTCGAGTCGGCGCATTGTGCATCAGCACGCCGATTTCGTTCGCACCGACCCGGCCGCACATGTCGCCCCTGGAAACCAGGTTGGTGACCAGAGCGGCGACCGATCCGACAAGCTGTTCGTTCATGACCGCACGCGCAGTGCCGCCTGGGGTCGTCTGCGGATGCGACTCACCGGCAGTTTCGACAGACAGGACGAGAAGAGCGCCAGAGCCGGCGCGCAAGGCTCGGTCAATTTCGTCCAGGAAACGGCGCCGGGTGAGCAGGCAGGTGTCGGGTTCGCGGTCGGCCAGCACGGTCAGCACCGTCTCACACCGGCGCTTGAGCCGTTCCATCTCGCGCCGCGCAAGTTCTCGATTGGTGACGTCCTGTCCAGTGCCGATGATCCCGCTGGGCTGGCCGTCCTCGGTCACCAACACTTCTATGTGGCAATGCATGTGTCGCACAATTCCATCGGGCCGTACGACGCGGCAGGTAATCTGCCGGACACTGCGCTGCTGCCAGGAGTGCTTGATCGCCTCCCGAAAGTCGTCGTGATCTTCCTCGTGGATCAGGTTGAACAGCAGCTCCGCAGAGGGTTGTACCGCACCCGGGGCGTACCCGAGAATCATCGACATTTCGTCCGACCACGACATGTGGCCGGTCTCGCCGCAGGTCCAGGTGAACGTGCCCAGCTTGGCCATCTGCGCCGCCCGGGTGATACGTGCAGCCTCGTCGGAGTCGATGGTCAACGGATCACGCAGTTCCAGGTCCTCGATCAGGCTGTGCCCCATGGCCGTGGCGTGCTTGTACTCCCGTTGGATGCGGCGCGCAGTGCGCCGCGCCTGGCCAGCCTCCAATGCGCTCGGCTGGGCGGCGTGCGCCAACTCAACGAGTTCGTCGAGGTTCATTGGTGCCTCACTCCCCTGCCGACGTCTGCGGTCGTTCGCCCGCGAGTAACTGCTGTAGGGCGTGCCGCGCCTGGTACCGATAGGCATGCACCGTGTTCCGCGCAATGCCGAGGATCCCGGCGATCTGATTCTCGGCGAAGCCCTCCGTCGCGAGAAAGAACACTTGCGCCTGGCGAACGGGTAGCCGCGATAGCAGTCCGACAAGGGTTTCCTGCGCTTCACGGGCATCACTGGGTTGGACGATCTGCTCTGCCGGGACATCCTCGATGCTGAGATCACGTCTGGCCCGCTCTAACTGCTTGCGTAGCTTGTACCGTGCGGCGTTGTAGACCCAGCCCATCGGTTCGTCATATTCTCGGATCTTCGGCCATGCCTCACGAGCGGCCAGAAACGTCTCTTGTAACGCGTCCTCCACGATTTCCGGGTCACGACACTGGCCGCGCAGGAAGTTCCGGACCCGGGACAGATTCCGCTCGCAGAAGGCGGCAAATTCCGCCTCGATGGCGTCCGGCGAGCCGAGAGGACGGCCCGGCCGGTAATGCTGTGCCTGCTTTGCAACGCCCGCGACGCTCATGCCGCGTCCTTCCAGTCGCGGTCTTCGGTCTGCGTCGGATCACCGTGCAGGTGGATCACCCGCCGATGCCCATCGCTATCGTGCTCCACGATCTCGCAGCCACCGCGCGATGCGGAGACGAGACGGACGATGTGCATCGCGCGGATCCTGGTCCGATTCGAAAGCTCCTTCGCCAACTGGATCCTCGTGCGGTACCTGAAGTAAGCCCGCACTAATCCGAACACGCCGCCCGAGCCGGCCAGCCCAACAAGGGCGGTCGCCACCCCACTCTCCGTGTGCATTCTCCTCAGAAGCTCGATCAACTCTGCCTCTCTCCCCACAAAGGAATGACTCTGACAGTTACTCCTCGTGCCGGGCCGAAAGGTATATGCCAGCCTCACTGAGGTACGGCCTATTGATCTACTTGAAGCTCATGGTCTGGGATATGTCCACCGATCAGGTGGATATAATCAACCGATCATCCGAACCCATCGACCGTCGGGAAACAATTACGTTCGGTAACCGCTTCGACGTCGCGTCGAACCGTTACGGAACGTACTCCCATCAGCCGCACGGTCGGTCGGATCAGACTCAGGCGATGCCTGCACTCTCGATACGATGAGTGGCGCATCGCCGACGGGAGGCCGCCACGTCCAGGGAGTCCGGTCACAAGCTCATCGCCTCGAACAAGAGGGCGCGGCACGACTACGCCGTCCTCAAGACGTACGAGGCGGGCATCGCCTTGCGCGGCACCGAGGTCAAGTCCTTACGAGCCGGCCGGGCCTCGCTGGTGGACGCGTTCGCGCAGGAGCTGAACAACGAGATCCTGTTGTACGGGCTGCACATCCCGGAGTACGGGTACGGGACGTGGACCAACCACCAACCCCGCCGCACCCGCAAGCTGCTCCTGCACCGGGTCGAGATCGACCGGATCCTGTCCCGGCTCGGGGAGCCCGGCATCGCGCTCGTACCGCTGTCGCTGTATTTCGAGAACGGCTGGGTGAAGGTCGAGGTCGGACTCGCCCGGGGAAAGCGGTCCTACGACAAGCGGCAGGCTCTGGCCGAACGCGACGCGAACCGGGAGATCGCCCGCGAGTTCAGCCGCCACCTCAAGGGCAGGCGCGCGTAGTCCGGCACGCGCAATCCGGTGCGTTTGGTCCACTGTGGACTCCTGCGCGGGATCCGCGAACGCCGAGCCTCAGCCATGCGCCGCACGGGAGCCGCGCCCAAGCAGCGTCGCGCCGCGTGCCGCGCGGGAGCCGCGACCGCGGAGGCGGCGCTTGCCGTTCATCAGATCGTCGAGGACGAGCGTCAGGCCGGCACCGAGCAGCCAGGAGTCCTTGGCCAGCGGTACGCCCTGCTGCGTCGGCCGCGGGTCGCCGGGCCGGTGCATGGCGGGAGTGGCCCAGTACAGCCGCATCAACCCGCCGCCGAACCCGCACAGCCCCAGCCCGACCAGCGCGGACGGAACGACCGGGACGACCAGCGCGGTGCCGATGACGACCTCGCTGGCGGCGAGCAGCCGGTTGAAGACCCCGGGCCGGAAACGCTGGAGCTGCGGGACCGCCCCGACGGCCATGGCGTGTGTGGTCTCCACAGCCTGGCCTTCCAGGTTCCACTTCGACATCCCGGAATTCAGGAAGAACGCGCCGATCGCGACGCGCAGGGGGAAATGGGATACCTTCATGATCGCTCCGCTCTGCCGATGCCGGTAAGGGCGGACCTACCCGGACCGGGAGGCTCCACACTCACCGGCATGTCCCGCCCCGCACGGGGTACGGCGTGCCGGTGGGGATGCAGCCGACCGGCGAGGGTAAAACCGGGCCCGCCGAGGCGTCGGCCACCCTCACCCGAAGCCATCGAACCCCTTTGCACGCCACGTTTCTGGAGCTGTTCTTCGACCTGGCGTACATCTTTGCCTTCACCCAGCTGTCCGACTACCTGATCGGGAATCTCGACTGGGCCGGGGCCGGCCGCACCCTGTTGCTGCTGCTGCCGCTGTGGTGGGTGTGGACCACCACGGCATGGGTCACGGACACCTACGATCCGGACCGGTCCACCGTGCAGCTCCACGTGATCCTCGTGATGGTCGGCATCCTGATCATGGCAGTATCGGTGCCCCACGCATACGACAGAACCCGCTGGGTCTTCGCCGGGGCGTACGTCGCCGTCCAGGTCGGCGCCGCCTCGTACTACACCTTCATCAACCGCCACAACCGCTTCCGGGGGCCCAACCTGCGGGCGCTGTTCTGGGGTTGCCTTTCCGCCGTGCCGTGGCTCGCCGGCTCGTTCCTGTTCGGAGGCGTGGGGGAAGCATTGTGGGCGTTCGCCGCCGCAGTCGACTACGCCGCACCGAAGCTGCGATGGCCCACCCCCTGGATCGGTCGCCTGAAACGGGAGGACTTCCAGCCGACCGGGGAGCACGTCTCCGAGCGGTACCGCCAGTTTTTCATCATCTCCCTCGGCGAGACGATCCTGACCAGCGGACTGGCCCTCAGCCACAACTCCTTCAGCGTCGCCCGGACCGGAGCGTTCCTGATCGCGTTCGCCACCACCGCACTGGTCGCCCGGATCTACATCTACCGTGCCGGTTCGATGCTGGAGGCGGTCATCAAACAGGCGCCCGAGCCGCTGCGCCCCGGGCAGCGGGCCGCGTTCGCCCATCTCCTCATGGTCGCCGGCGTGGTTCTCATCGCCGCGGGCGACGAGATAGCGATCGCCCATCCGATGCACCACCCGCGAGCGACCTGGGCGGCGCTCATCCTGAGCGGTCCGGCGCTGTTCCTCGCCGGCCGCGCCGGACTGGACCAGACGGTCTTCGCGCGGGTGTCCTGGTCGCGGGTGGCCGGGCTGATCGCCCTCGCCGTGGTCTCGCCGGCGATGCTGTTCGCTCCGCCGCTGGCGGCGGCGGCGGCCGGAACGCTGACGCTGCTCGGCGTCGTCCTGTCGAACGTGGCGACCTGGCGCAGGACCGGTCGCCTTCCGGTGGCCGGCGAAGTGGCCGGCGAGGCTTGAGCGGGTCACCGCCATCTGCACGCTTGCGCTGGCGTACCAGCCACGCGGCGCGTTCACCATTCCCGATTTCGCGCAGGCCCGGGCATTCTGGTACCAGTGGCTGATGCACGTGGACGCCGGGGCGGAAGCGGTGCGTAACGATCCCGTCGGGTTCGCCAGGATCCAGTGGGACACCTGGAGCCCGCCCGGCTGGTTCTCCGACGACGAATTCGACGCGATCGCGACGGCTTTCCGCAATCCCGACTGGGCTGCGATCACCCTCAACGCGGACCGTTCGCGATTCCTGCCCGGCGAGCCGCGGGACCCTCGGTACAACGGGCTGCGCGAACGGATCGCCGAGACCGATCGCCTGTCCACGCCGACCCTGATGGTGCAGGGCGGATCCGATTACTGCGACTATCCGGAGCACTCCGAGGGGCTGGCCGACCGGTTCACCGGCGGGTACCGGCGCGAGGTGCTCGACGGTGTCGGCCATTTCCCGCATCGGGAGGCCACCGACGCGGTCGTCGAATTGGCACACCGGCACCTGAGCACGCACCACCAGGCGTGATCCGTTGGCGGATGCCGCCGCGGACACGCAGCGTCTCCAAACGAAAAGGCAATTGAAGAATTGCGGAAAAGACCAATAGCGGTCTGACCAACGCCACGGAAAATGAATCTTCCGATTCGGGATTGTCTATTGCCGCGGTTCCCGGCAGCATGCGTGCCATGAGCGGCGGCCCTCGGGGGCCGTTGCGCGAACAGGAGGCGATACCGTTGCCCCGATTCAAGGTCACGCAATGGCGCGCGGTCTCTTTGATCGCGGCCGGCACTCTGGCCCTGGCCGTCGCAACGCCGGCGCAGGCCGCGCCGGCCGCTAAGGCAACCGACCCGACCAAGCTCGCCAACAGACTCGTCAAGGCCGTCACGGTCGACCACATCAACCGCCACCTCATCGCTCTGCAACGGATCGCCGAGACCAACGACGGCATCCGCGCGGCGAGCACGCCCGGCCACGAGGCGTCGGCCCAGTACATCGCCGACAAGCTGACCGCGGCCGGCTATCTGGTGCGGATCCAGAACTTCGAGTTCCCGTTCACGCAGACCCTCGCGGAGACCGCCACCGAGACCAGCCCGACGGCGCGGACGCTGAGTCCGGTCGTCATGCAGTACTCACCGAACACCCCGGAGGGCGGCGTCACCGCGCCTCTCACGGCGGTGCCGGGCCTGGCCACCGACGCCACCCCGGGCTGCGAGCCCGCGGACTTCACCGGCAGCTACACCGGCACGATCGTGCTCATCCAGCGCGGCTCGTGCACGTTCCAGCAGAAGCACGACAACGCCGTCGCGGTCGGTGCGGTCGGAGTGCTCGTCTACAACAACGCGGAGGTGCCGACCGATCCGGTCAACGGGCGGCTCACGGACGCGGCCAGCGGCCGCATCCCCACCGCCGGCATCCCGCGCGGCGAGGGTGAGGCACTCGCGGCGGACGTGGCCGCCGGACCGGTGACCGTCCACCTGGAACTGCGGGTGCTCAGCGAGACCCGGACCACCCACAACGTCATCGCCGAGACCCGTGGCGGGCGGGCCGACAACGTGGTGATGTCCGGCGCCCACCTGGACAGCGTCACCGAGGGCCCGGGCATCAACGACAACGGCTCCGGCTCGGCCGCACAGCTCGAGCTCGCGTTGCAGCTCGCCGACCAGAAGGTGACCAACAAGGTGCGCTTCGCCTGGTGGTCGGCGGAGGAGTTCGGGTTGCTCGGCTCGCAGTACTACGTGTCGCAGCTGAGCTTCGAGCAACAGCTGGACATCGCGCTGTACCTCAACTTCGACATGATCGCGTCACCGAACTACGCGCGGTTCGTCTACGACGGCGACGACTCCGATGCCGTCGGGTCCGGCCCGGGGCCGTACGGCTCGGCGCAGATCGAGGACGTGTTCACGCAGTACCTCGACGGTAAGGGCCTGACCCACGAGGGCACCGACTTCGACGGCCGCTCGGACTACGGCCCGTTCATCGCGGTGGGCATCCCGTCCGGTGGGTTGTTCACCGGCGCCGAGGTCCGCAAGACGGAGGCGGAGGTCGCGCTGTTCGGCGGTACCGCCGGTGTGCCGTTCGACTCGTGCTACCACCAGGCGTGTGACAACCTCGGCAACATCAACCGTACGGCGCTGGGACAGAACGCCGCGGCGATCGCGTGGGCCATCGGCCTCTTCGCGACCGACACCTCGGCCGTCAACGGCAACGGCAGCGCCTTGGCCCGGCAGGCCCGTCGCGCGGCTGTGCAGGCCAAGGGATTCACCGCTCACCGGGTGCAGGTCGGGGCTCCCGGTCGAGCGACCGCCTGACTCGCTCCCCCGGAAGACGAGGGGCGCCGGCACTCATGCCGGCGCCCCTCGATCGGGCCACCCCTGTGGTGAGCTACGACCGGCCCGGTGTCCGGCCCTGGCGCAGCTCGCGGCCGAAGTTGTCCATGCCGGCTCCGGTCGGAGTACCGGACCGGTGCGTCTTCGGGCCACCGTGGCCGTGACCGTGTCCAACGTGGACCGGGGCCGGGGACACCGACTGGACGCTGTCCGCGCCGCACACCGCGTCGGCATCGGCGACCGGGCCGATGACCTGGCCGCTGGTCGGGATGGCGCCGGCCGGAACCGGCCGCCGCGGCTTGTGCTCCAGCACCTGGGCCAGGTTTTCGGTGTGGGCGTCCCGGGCGGTCAGCGCCGGGAGCCCGAACGTGGACTCGATGAGCTTCAGCGTCGAGGTGTGCTCGAACGGTCCATGGTGGACGACCCGCGCCGGCGCCAGGTTGGACACCACGATGGCCGGTACCCGGAAGCCGAGCTGCCGGTAGTCGGGCATGAGCCGGCCCTCGGTGGGCGTCGTGGCGTCACCGGTGTGGTCGACGCTGGCTGGGTCGGTGTCGTCGACGACACGCGGCGGCGGTACGTGGTCGTAGAAGCCACCCCACTCGTCGAAGGTCACCACGAACACGGTGTTGTCCAGATATCCGGCGTCGGCCAGCGCGTGGTACGCGTCGGCGATGAACCGCTCGCCGAGCCGGATGTCGGCCAGCGGGTGGTCGTCGGCCGAGGTGCCGTTGCCCTCGCTGTTGAACGCCGGGTCGATGAAGCTGACGTTGGGCAGGTTCCCCGCCGCCACGGTGTCGATGAACGACGGCGTGGTGACCGGGATGCCCAGCGCGTCCGTGTCGCCGTCGGCGAACGGGTGCCAGAACGGGAAGTACTTCGTTCCCCACAGGGCCAGGAACGGACTGTCCCGGAAGAAGTAGCCTCCGGTCGGTACCCCTTGGGTGTTCGGGATCGGCGACAGCTTGTCCCAGATGGTCGGCAGCGTCGACAGGGTGGTCGAGTTGTGGTCCCGGTCGGTCCGCGCCGCGTGCTGGTAGAACCGGTTCGGGAAGGTCTCGCCGGCAAACGAGCAGAAGTACCGGTCGAGGACCGTGTAGTGCTCGGCCAACGCGCCGATCACCGGCAGGTCCGGGACGGCCTTGTGCTTGTGGTGCTTGTCAAGGTTGGTGTAATAACCCACCGGGAATGTGTTGGCGGCGGCCAACGTCACTCCGGGGTTGTCGGCCGGGGTGGTGGGCCGCTGGAGGAACCCGTCCATCTTGCCGCCGTTGTGCTGGACCAGGAAGCCTTCCCAGCTGTGGTCCGGGTCGGTGTACCCGCAGCCCTGAAAGTCAGGTGCCAGCGGGTAGTTGGGGTAGGTGTTGCCGTCCGCGGACCGGAACGTCAGGTCGAGGCGGCCGTCGGCGCCGGGCAGCCAGCCGAGGAAGTGGTCGAACGAGCGGTTTTCCATCATGAGCACCACCACGTGCTCGACGCCGTTCGAGCCGTGCGGAAAGTGTGCCGGCGTCGCGCTGGCCGCCGCCTGGGAGAGCAACTCCGAGCCGGTGACCGCGAGCCCCGAGGCTCCCATCAGCTGGAGAAGTGTTCGCCTTGTCAGCATGGGCGCCAGCGTGCGCGCCGGCCATAAACACCAGACCGGCGGCGCACGACGACGGGGTGACACCCGGGTGACCGAAACGCTTTTCCAGGCCAGTTCGACCTACCCGGCGGGCGTGGGCAGCGGCAACCAGCGGATGCCGTCGGTCGACCGGTACACGGTGTCGTTGTCCCAGACCAGATAGACGCCCGGCGCGGCCACGAACCCACGCGGATCCGTCAGCCTTAAGAGACCGGGCACCCAGGCTGCGGGCCGGTAGCTCGTCCCCGCGTCGCTGCTGGCCGGCCACGACGCCGGCGGGCTGCCCAGGTTGTACACGATGTGGGTGCCGTCCGCGGCGACGTACGAGGTACCGGCCATGTGGTCCGCGTACGGCAGCGTGTGGTTGGGATCCGTACGCTGCCAGGTCGCCCCGCCGTCGACGCTGCGGTACACGAACGCCTGCCCCGGTCCGTGCTGCGCTCGGGACACCACGACGACGTAGACGGTCTTCCCATCGGCACTGGCCGGCACGGCCCCCTGGACGTGGAGCCCGTCGCCGGGATGGTCGGACTCCCCCGGGCCGAACACGTGCACGCTCCAGGTGCGCCCCCGGTCGGTGCTCACCCCGACGGCGGGATAGCCGCTGGGCCGGTCCTGGCCGCTGACCCACAGCCCGGCCCCGGCGGACAGGTCGTCCACCTGTTCCACGTTCATCGGCGGCTGGTGTGCCAGCGGGGACGACCTGCCGGTGGCGGGATCGTTCGCGGTCAACGCGCAGCCGGTCGGCGGCCGGATCCAGTGGCACGCGAGCCAGTCTCCGGCCGGTAGCGCCGCCAGCGGCGTCGGGTCGTCCTTGGGCGTCCAGCGCGTCCAGGTGCGGCCGCCATCCGAGCTGATCAGCGCCGAGCTGTCACCGTTCAACGTGTCCGGGCTCGTCGGCTTTTTCTGCCACGGGATGAACGTTGACGAGCCCGGGAAGCCGTCGTGTTCCACGGCGTCCGGGTCGGCAGCAAGCACCCCCGGTGCTAGCACACCCACGCTCTCCCGGTCGATGTCCGGGTTGCGCAGAGTCCAGGTGCGGCCGGAGTCGTCGGAGCCGAACAGCCGGTCGGTGCAGTTCTCCGGCTCGGAGTAGTGCGGATCCTTCGACGGGCAGGCGGCGATCACCTCGTACAGGTGGTTCCGGTCTGCGGCTGCCACCGAGAGCACCGCGCCGTCGTGGATGTCGTTACGGGACGGTACCGGCCCGGGGCCGCCCTGGCCGGCGAAGCCCAGCCCGGCGAAGGATCCGGCCGCCGCCACCGCGACGGCGGACACGGCACCCGCCGCCGTCATCCGGAACCGCGCCCGGCGCCGGCCCCTCGCGTACACGGAGGCGGCCGACAAGCGGCTCGGCGGCGCCGGCACGCCGGCCGCTTCCTCGAACAGTTGCCGCAACTGGTTCATGGCGTCACCTCTATCGCTGTCAACTGTCGCGACCGCGGTTCCTCGACCGGGTCGTCGAGCAGGTCGCGGAGCTTCGCCAGAGCCTTGGCGGTCTGGCTCTTCACCGTCCCCGGCGAGCACCGCAGGGCCGCGGCGGTCGCCGCGACATCGAGATCCTGGTAGTACCGGCACACCAGCACCGCGCGTTGTCTCGGCGGCAGCTGGCGCAGCGCGGCCACGAACTGCACCCGGCGGGCCACCGATTCCGCGCCGCCCGTGCCGGTCGGCCCGTCCGGGGGCTCGGCCACGGTACGTTCGCGGCGACGCCACATCCGCCTGGTGTCCGACAGGTACGCGCGCATCAGGCACGTGCGTACGAAGGCGTCCAGCGCCCCTCGGTCGCGTACCCGCCGCCAGCCAGCCGCCAAGCGCATGAACGCGGCCTGGGTCAGGTCGTCGGCCCAGTACCAGTCGCCGCACAACAGGTACGCGGTGCGGCGTACCGCGTCCCGGCGTGCCGTGAAGTACTCCCCGAACTCGCGTTGCTCCACGTCGTCTTTCGGCATCACACCTCCTCTGAAGGTTAGGTGCGCGCGGGCGGCCGATTCGGTTGCCTTCCCCACCCGCATCAGCGGAGTCGCCTGGAGACACGGGGCCCCGGGGGTATCATGCCGTCGCGAAGGAGGCGGTGTGGCTCAGGACGACAGCGCACGGGAACGGCTGCTCACCGCGACGATCGACCACGTGGCGGTGCACGGCATGGCCGACATCAGCCTGCGCTCACTGGCCGCCGCGATCGGCACCAGCCACCGGATGCTCATCTACCACTTCGGGTCGAAGGAAGGGCTGCTGGTCGAGGTCGTTCGCGCGGTCGAGGCGCGCCAGCGCGAGGCGTTCGAGGCGCTGAGCGCCGATCCGGCGGAGAGCCTCGCCGAGGTGATGCGCCGGATGTGGCACGACCTGAGCGACCCGGTCCGGTGGCCGCACGAACGGCTGTTCTTCGAGATGTACGGTCAGGCGCTGCAGGGCCGGCCGGGCACCGCCGCGTTGCTGGAGGGCATCGTGGACTCCTGGCTCGACGAGGCGTCGGACGTCGCCGCCCGGCACGGTCTGGATCCGGCCGCCACCCGGGCCCACGCCCGGCTCGGCATTGCGACGATGCGCGGTCTGCTGCTCGACCTGCTCGCCACCGGCGACCGGGCCGGCGTGGACCGGGCGATGGAACAGTTCATCTCGTTCTACGAGTAGCCCTCCGGCGCCGACCGTCAGCGGTCGCAGCCACCCATCACCGGGTCGAGGGACGCGCCCCCGGCGATCACGTCGGCGATCAGCGCACCCTCCGAGACGGCCGGAAGCG
>NZ_BONZ01000006.1 GCF_016862975.1 Rugosimonospora africana | reverse complement strand
CCATCCCCGCGATGGCGGAGGGTGCTTTGCTGGCCGACGTGATCGCCGGAGGAGCTTCGTTGGACCCGGTGATGGGTGGGTGTGACCGTTAATGGCTTTCAGTGAAGAGACCTACACCCGCGCGAAGGAGATCATCGCGCGGTACCCGGTCGGTCGCGAGCGGTCCGCACTGCTGCCGCTGCTGCACCTGGTGCAGTCCGAGCAGGGGTACGTCTCGCCGGAGGGGGTGACCTTCTGCGCCGAGCAACTGGGCATTACCCGGGCCCAGGTCGGCGCTGTCGCCACGTTCTACACCATGTACAAGCGCCGGCCGACCGGCGACTGGCTGGTCAGCGTCTGCACCAACACCATGTGCGGCGTGCTCGGCGGTGACCGGACCTTCCAGACGCTGTCCGAGGAACTCGGCGTCGGGCACGACGAGACGACCGCGGACGGCACCATCACGCTGGAGCACGCCGAATGCCTCGCGGCGTGCGACTACGCGCCGGTGGTCACGGTCAACTACGAGTTCTTCGACAACGTCCAGGCCGAGCAGGCGCTGGACATGGTGCGGCAGCTCAAGAACGGCGAACGTCCGACCCCGACCCGGGGCGCCCGGCTGTGCACGCTCAAGGAGATGTCGATCCAGCTCGCCGGGTTCGCCGAGGAGCGGGACGGCGCCCTGGCCGATGGGCCGGCCGGCGAGTCGACGCTGCGCGGCAATCGGCTGGCCGAGCAGTACAGCGTCTCGGTGGCCGGGTACGACCCGAACACGCCGATCCCGACGCAGGCCGACCGCGAGGCGGCGAAGGCGGCCGCCGAGGCCAAGGCCGAGAAAGAGAAGGCCGCCCCGCCGGCTCCCGCCCCGTCGGCCGCGCCCGTGGTGACCTCACCGGCGGAGTCGAAGGGCCTGGAGGCGAACAAGCCGGCCAGCGACGCCAAGCCGGCCGGCGACGTGACGCCGGGCCGCGAGGACCCGTCGTGAAGAACGAAGAGGTGACAGGAGCATGACCGCCCCCTCCCAGGAAGCCTTGGCGAAGCTCACGCCGGTCCTCACCAAGCGCTGGCTGTCGCCGGACGCCTGGAAGATCGACGTGTACGAGCGGCTCGACGGGTACGCCGCCCTGCGCAAGGCGCTGACCGCTCACCCGGACGACCTGATCGCCCTGGTCAAGGATTCCGGCCTGCGCGGCCGGGGTGGCGCGGGCTTCCCCACCGGGATGAAGTGGGCCTTCATCCCGCAGAACGACGGCAAGCCGCACTACCTGGTGGTGAACGCCGACGAGGGCGAGCCGGGCACCTGCAAGGACCTGCCGCTGATGATGGCCGACCCGCACTCGCTGATCGAGGGCATCATCATCGCCTGCTACGCGATCCGGGCCGACCGCGCCTTCATCTACATCCGGGGTGAGGCGATCCACGCCGCGCGCCGGCTGCGCAACGCGGTGAATGAGGCGAAGGCCGCCGGGTACCTCGGCGAGAACATCCTCGGCTCCGGGTTCAACCTGGAGGTCGTGGTGCACAGCGGGGCGGGCGCGTACATCTGCGGCGAGGAGACGGCCCTGCTCGACTCGCTGGAGGGCTACCGCGGCCAGCCCCGGCTGCGACCGCCGTTCCCGGCCACCCACGGGCTGTACGCCAGCCCGACGGTGGTGAACAACGTCGAGACGATCGCGAGCGTGCCGTACATCGTGCTGGGTGGGGCCGGCTGGTTCCGCAGCATGGGTACCGAGAAGTCGCCCGGCCCGAAGATCTACTCGATTTCCGGGCGGGTCAACAACCCGGGCCAGTACGAGTGCTCGCTGGGCATCACGCTGCGGCAGCTGATCGAGCTGGCCGGCGGCATGCAGCCCGGCCACGAGCTGAAGTTCTGGACCCCGGGTGGCTCGTCGACGCCGATGCTGACCGCCGCGCACCTGGACGCGCCGCTGGACTTCGAGGGCATGGCCGGCGTGGGCACCATGCTCGGTACCACGGCCGTGCAGGTCTTCTCCGACCAGGACGACGTGGTCTACGCCACGTACCGGTGGATCGAGTTCTACCACCACGAATCGTGTGGCAAGTGCACGCCGTGCCGCGAGGGCAACTACTGGATGGTGCAGGTACTGCACCGGATCCTCGCCGGCAAGGGCACCCACGAGGACCTGGACACTCTGCTGGACACCTGCGACAACCTGCTCGGCCGTTCGTTCTGCGCCCTCGGCGACGGCGCGGCCAGCCCGGTGCAGTCGTCCATGAAGTACTTCAAGCAGGACTACCTGGACTACATCGAGGGCCGCAGGTCTCCGCTGTTGTCGCCCGCGGAGTTGGTGGGAGCGCACTAGTGACCGATTTGGAAAAGAGCACCCAGGCCGTGCCGTCGGCGACCGCGCCGACGCCGCCGCCGGTACCGACGGTGAAGCTCACCATCGACGGCATCGAGGTCGAGGCGCCGAAGGGTGAGCTGGTCATCCGGACCGCCGAGCGGCTGGGCATCGCGATCCCGCGGTTCTGCGACCACCCGCTGCTCGCGCCGGCCGGCGCCTGCCGGCAGTGTCTGGTGGACATCGAGGGCCAGCGCAAGCCGGTGGCGTCCTGTACCCAGCCGGTCGCCGACGGCATGGTCGTCCGCACGCAGCTGACCAGCAGCGTCGCCAAGAAGGCGCAAGAGGGGATCATGGAGTTCCTCCTGATCAACCACCCTCTCGACTGCCCGATGTGCGACAAGGGCGGTGAGTGCCCGCTGCAGAACCAGGCGATGTCCACCGGCCGTACGGACACCCGGTTCCACGACCACAAGCGCGAGTACGAGAAGCCGATCAACATCTCCACCCAGGTGCTTCTCGACCGTGAGCGGTGCGTGCTGTGCCAGCGGTGCACCCGGTTCTCCGAGGAGATCGCCGGAGACAAGTTCATCGACCTGATGGACCGCGGCTCAGCGGAGCAGATCGGCATCTTCCGGGACGCCGCGTTCGGCCACCCCCGGGACCACTCGACGATCGACGAGCTGGCCTACGAGCAGCAGCAGCCGGACGCCGACGACGACCCGTTCAACTCCTACTTCTCTGGCAACACGGTGCAGATCTGCCCGGTCGGCGCGCTGACCGGCGCCCAGTACCGGTTCCGGTCTCGCCCGTTCGACCTGGTGTCCACGCCGAGCGCCTGCGAGCACTGTGCCGCCGGCTGCTCGCAGCGCACCGACTGGCGGCGGGGCAAGGTCCTGCGCCGGCTGGCCGGCGACGACCCTCAGGTCAACGAGGAGTGGAACTGCGACAAGGGCCGCTGGGGCTTCCAGTACGCGAACGCCACCGACCGGATCACCGAGCCGATGGTGCGCGACCGGAAGACCGGGGAGCTGCGCACCGCGTCCTGGCCGGAGGCGCTGTCGGTGGCAGCCGAGGGGCTGCGCCGGGCGCGTGAGCGCAAGGGCGTCGGCGTACTGACCGGTGGCCGGCTGACCGTCGAGGACGCGTACGCGTACGCGAAGTTCTCCCGGGTGGTGCTGGGCACCAACGACATCGACTTCCGGTCCCGTCCGGTGCGCTCCGCCGACCCGGCGAGCCGCTCCATCAACGAGGAGCAGGACTTCCTGGCCTCGTCGGTGGTCGGGACGCACCACGTGACGTACGCCGACGTGGACGCCGCGCCGGCCGTGGTGATCGTCGGGCTGGAACCGGAGGAGGAGTGCCCGATCCTCTTCCTGCGGCTGCGCAAGGCGTACAACAAGCGCGCCGTGCCGGTCTACGCTCTCGCGCCGTTCGCCAGCCCCGGCTTCACGAAGATCGGCGCCACGCTGATCCCGACCGTTCCGGGCGACGAGGCCGCGGCACTGGCCAGCAACGAGGCGGTGAGCACCGCGCTGGGCATCGAGGGCGCGCTGCTGATCGTCGGCGAGCGGCTGGCCACCGTACCGGGTGCGCTGTCGGCCGCCGCAGCGCTCGCCGCGCGTACCGGCGCCCGGCTGGCGTGGGTACCGCGCCGGGCCGGCGACCGGGGCGCGATCGAGGCCGGCTGCCTGCCGAACCTGCTGCCCGGCGGCCGTCCGGTGCTGGACGCGGCCGGCCGTGCCGAGCTGGCCCAGGCATGGGACCTGGAGTCGGGTGTGCTGCCGAACCGGCTGGGCCGGGACACCGATCACATCATCGAGGCCGCCGCGCACGAGCGGCTGGACGCGCTGGTGGTGGCCGGCGTCGACCCGGCCGACCTGGCTGACCCGCGGGCCGCCGAGGACGCGCTGGACAGGGTGGGTTTCCTGGTCAGCATCGAACTGCGGCGCAGCGCGGTGGCCCGGCGGGCCGACGTGGTGTTCCCGATCGCGCCGGTGGCCGAGAAGGCGGGCTCGTTCCTCAACTGGGAGGGGCGGGTACGCAGCTTCGAGAGGGTGCTCAACACCCCGGCCATGACCGACGCGCGGGTACTCGACGCGCTGGCCCGCGAGTTTGGTGTGGAACTGGGCGTGGGCGACCCGGCGTCGGTGCGGCGGGAGATGGGCTCGCTGCCCTCGACCACCGCCGCGCGGCCCGCGGCGCCGGCGGTCACCGCCGGACACGCGGCGCGGCCGGCCGACGGTGAGGCTGTCCTGGCCACCTGGCACCAGCTGATCGACTCGGGCAGCCTGCTGGACGGCGACGACATTTTGAAGGGCACCGCCCGCCCGACGCTGGTGCGGCTGTCCAAGGAGGCGGCCGCGCGGCTCGGTGTCGCCGAGGGCGACGCGGTCACGGTCGGCACCGACCGGGGCGCGCTGACCATGCCGGCGGCCATCACCGACCTGCCCGACAGTGTGGTCTGGCTGCCAACCAACTCACCCGGCTCGGGAGTGCACCGCACCCTCGGTGTAGCCTCCGGCGCGGTCGTGCGGATCTCCGCCGAAGGAGGTGCCCGGTGAAGTATCTTGCGCAGGACCCGACGCTGGCCAACTTTGGCCACGACGTCTGGTGGCTGGTGCTGATCAAGGTAGTCGCCGTCTTCGCCCTGCTGCTGGTACTGACGCTGTTCACGATCATGTATGAGCGCAAGGTCGTGGCGCGGATGGCGGTACGGCCCGGCCCCAACCAGGTCGGCCCGAATGGCTGGCTGCAGAGCCTCATGGACGGCATGAAGCTGCCGTTCAAGGAGGAGATCATCCCGATCACCGCGGACAAGGTGGTCTACTTCCTCGCTCCGGTGATCGCGGGTACCTGCGCGTTCATCACCTTCGCGGTGATCCCGTTCGGGCCGATGGTCTCGATCTTCGGGCACCGGACGCCGCTGCAGCTGACCGACGTGCCGGTCGCCGTACTGGTGATCCTCGCCGCGACGTCCATGTCGGTGTACGGCATCGTGCTGTCCGGCTGGGCTTCCGGGTCGACGTACCCGCTGCTCGGCGGCCTCCGGTCGAGCGCCCAGATGATCTCGTACGAAGTGGCGATGGGCCTGTCCATCGTCGCGGTGTTCATGACCGCCGGCACGATGTCCACCTCCGGGATCGTGCACGCCCAGGCCGGTGGCGCCCAGGCCAACTGGGACATCTTCGGCTGGCACCCACAGGCGCCGAGCTGGTACGCGATCGTCACGCTGCCCAGCTTCGTGATCTACGCGATCTCGGCGGTCGGTGAGACCAACCGGGCGCCGTTCGACCTGCCCGAGGCCGAGTCCGAACTCGTCGGCGGTTACCTGACCGAGTACTCGTCGTTCAAGTTCGCGATGTTCTACCTGGCCGAGTACATCGCGATGATCAACGTGTCGGCGGTCGGCGCGACGCTGTTCCTCGGCGGCTGGCGGGTGCCGTGGCCGCTCTCGCTGATCGACCACGGCGTCCTGAACCACAGCTGGTTCGGCCTGATCTGGTTCCTCGGCAAGGTACTGATCTTCCTGTTCGGCTTCATCTGGCTGCGGGCCACGCTGCCCCGGCTGAGGTACGACCAGTTCATGCGGCTGGGTTGGAAGGTCCTGCTTCCGGCGAACCTGGTCTGGATCCTGATCCTGGCCGGAATCAAGACGACGCAGCGCACGCCCACCGGCAACACCCGCTGGTTCGTGATCGCGGGTGTGGTCGTGGTCGCGCTGATCGCGGTGTTCCTCTGGCCGGAGAAGAAGGGGCCGGAGGCGCCGTCCACGGAGCAGCTGGAAGAGCAGCTCGCCCAGCTGCCCGAGGGCAGCTTCCCGCTGCCGCCGCTGGACCTGCAGGTTCCGCCGAGCCCTCGGCTGCAGCGGCTGACCGGCCAGCGCGAGCCGGCGACCGTCGGCGGCGGAACAGACGAGAAGGAGAACTGAGGTGGGTACCTTCACCGGCTCGTTCAAGGGCTTCGGGGTGACCTTCGCGCACATGTTCCGCAAGGTCGTCACGACGGAGTACCCGTTCAAGCCGCCGACGCCGGCCCCCCGGTACCACGGCCGGCACATCCTGAACCGTCACCCGGACGGGCTGGAGAAGTGCATCGGCTGCGAGCTGTGCGCCTGGGCCTGCCCGGCCGACGCGATCTACGTCGAGGGCGGCGACAACACCGAGGAGCAGCGCTTCTCGCCCGGTGAGCGGTACGCCAGCGTCTACCAGATCAACTACGCCCGCTGCATCTTCTGTGGGCTGTGCATCGAAGCCTGCCCGACCCGTTCGCTGACCATGAGCAACGAGTACGAGCTGGCACGGGACAGCCGGCAGGATCTGATCTTCACCAAGGAGCAGCTGCTCGCGCCGCTGCTGCCCGGGATGGAGCAGCCACCGCACCCGATGCGGCTGGGCGACTCCGAAAAGGACTACTACCTCGGGAGCCTGACGAACCCGGGTACCTCGGCCGGTGCCGAGCGTGCCGGGGGCGCCGACGCGTCCCAGCCCGGGGAACCACTCAGCAGGGGTGCCGCATGAGTCATTCGATTCTGGCCGCCGCGGCGGGCCAGATGGGTACCGGCGAGAAGGTCTTCTTCTGGATCTTCGGGCCGCTCGCGCTGATCGGCGCCATCGGGATGGTGTGGGCGCGCAACGCCGTGCACTCGGCCCTGTTCCTGGTGCTCACCATGCTGTCGCTGGGCGTGTTCTACGTGCTGCAGGCCGGGCCGTTCATCGGCATGGTGCAGATCATCGTCTACACCGGCGCCATCATGATGCTGTTCCTGTTCGTGCTGATGCTGGTCGGCCGGGACTCCTCGGACGCGCTCATCGAGACACTCCGCGGCCAGCGCACCGCGGCGATCCTCATCGGCCTCGGATTCGCCGGCCTGGTCTGCACGGCGATCGCCCGCGCGATGGGCAGCGTCTCGGCGAAGGGCCTGGACGCCGCGAACCAGGCCAACGGCGGGAACGTCCAGGGCATCGCCGCGCTGCTGTTCACCAAGTACGTCTTCGCCTTCGAGGTCACCTCCGCGCTGCTGATCACGGCGGCGGTCGGCGCGATGATCCTGGCGCACGTCGAACGGCGCCGGGAGAACCGGCTCAGCCAGGTCGACCTGATGAAGGCGCGCTTCGCGCCGGGCAACTACCCCGGCCCCAAGCCCGGACCGGGCGTCTACGCCACTTCTGACTCGGTGGCCACGCCGGCCCTGCTGCCGGACGGAACGTTCGCCGACCGCAGCGTTTCGAAGATCCTGCCGACCCGGGAGCTGAGCGGTGCCGAGTCGGCTCCGAAGGGAACTGAGCGATGACCCCGACTTACTACATAGTGCTCTCGGCCGCGCTGTTCACCATTGGCGCGGTGGGAGTACTGGTCCGGCGCAACGCGATCGTGCTGTTCATGTGCATCGAGTTGATGCTGAACGCGGCCAACCTCGCGCTGGTCACGTTCAGCCGGATCAACGGCAGCCTCGACGGTCAGATCATCGCCTTCTTCGTGATGGTGGTGGCCGCGGCCGAGGTCGTTGTCGGGCTCGCCATCATCATGTCGATCTTCCGTACCCGGCGGTCGGCCAGCGTCGACGACGCCAACCTGCTGAAGTACTGAGGTTTTAGATGCCGGTTCACTTCGCGGCAGCGCATGGGACGCTGTCCAGTATCTGGTTGCTCGTCGCGATTCCGCTGGCCAGCGCCGCGATCTTGCTGCTGTTCGGCCGCTTCACCGAGCGGTGGGGTCACCTGTTGGGCGTGGCGAGCGTGCTCGCCTCGTTCATCCTCGGCCTGATCTACTTCTTCTCGCTGCGCGGCCTTTCCAGCCCGTACCGGGCGGCGTCGCTCAACCTGTTCGACTTCATTCCGGTCGGCGGGCTGAAGGTGCAGTTCGGGTTGCTGTACGACCCGTTGTCGGCGATCTTCGTGCTGCTGATCACGGGCGTGGGCTTCCTGATCCATCTGTACGCCGTGGGGTACATGTCACACGACGAGGGGCGCCGGCGCTTCTTCGGGTACTTCAACCTGTTCGTCGCCGCGATGTTGCTGCTGGTACTCGGCAACAACTACGTGATCACGTTCGTCGGGTGGGAGGGCGTGGGTCTCGCGTCTTACCTGCTTATCTCGTTCTGGTACGACCGGCCAGCCGCGGCCACCGCCGGCAAGAAGGCGTTCATCATGAACCGCGTCGGTGACGCCGGGTTCGTGACCGCCATCTTCCTGATGTTCGCCACGTTCGGCTCGGTCAACTTCGCCGACGTGTTCAACGGGGTCGCGTCGCACGGCGCCGGCCAGACCACGATCCTGATCCTCGGCCTGCTGCTCCTGCTCGGCGCGTGCGGCAAGTCGGGCCAGTTCCCGCTCCAGGCATGGTTGCCGGACGCGATGGAGGGCCCGACCCCGGTCTCCGCCCTGATCCACGCCGCGACCATGGTGACCGCCGGCGTGTACCTGATCGCCCGGTCCAACCCGCTGTTCACCGCCAACCTGACGCTCCAGACGGTGGTCGTCGCGGTCGGCGCGTTCACCCTGCTGTTCGGGTCGATCATCGGTGGGGCCAAGGACGACATCAAGCGGGTACTGGCCTGGTCGACGGTGTCCCAGATCGGGTACATGTTCCTCGGCGTGGGCCTGGGCGGCGCGGCGTACGCGCTGGCGCTGATTCACCTGCTCGCGCACGGCTTCTTCAAGGCCGGCCTGTTCCTCGGCGCCGGTTCGGTCATGCACAGCATGAAGGACCGGACCGACATCCGGCGCTTCGGCGGCCTGTGGCGGTACATGCCGATCACCTGGGCCACGTTCGGGCTCGGGTACCTGTCGATCATTGGTATCCCGCCGCTGTCCGGCTTCTTCTCCAAGGATCCGATCATCGAATCGGCGTTCAACCGGGCCGGCTGGACTGGTTGGCTGTTCGGCTCCGCCGCGTTGCTCGGCGCCGGGCTGACCGCGTTCTACATGACCCGGCTGTTCGTGCTCACGTTCCACGGGCCGAAGCGCTGGACCGAGGACATCGAGCACCCGCACGAGTCCCCGGCCGTGATGACGATCCCGCTGGTGCTGCTGGCGGTCGGCTCGATCGCGGCCGGCGCCCTGTTCGTCTACTCGCCGTTCAACGTGAAGGACTGGTTGCGGCCGGTGTTCAACAACCCGGCGGCCGAGGGCCACGAGCACATCGGCCAGTGGTGGGCGACCGGCATGACGTTCGTCGTGGTCCTGATCGGCCTCGCGATCGGGCTGCTGCTGTTCCGCAGGGGTACCGCCCCCCAGGAGCAGCCGGCCGGACCGGTCGTCGCGGCGGCCCGCGCCAACCTGTTCGGCGACATGTTCAACGAGACGGTCTTCGAGAAGCCGGGCCTGTACCTGACCCGTGCCCTGGTGTACCTCGACAACCGCGGCATCGACGGCCTGGTCAACGGGCTCGCCGCGCTGGTCGGCGGCAGCTCGGGCCGGCTACGGCGCACGCAGACCGGATTCGTCCGCAGCTACGCCCTGTCCATGCTCGGAGGTGCGCTGCTCATCGTGGCGGCGATGCTGGCGGTGGCACTCGGATGACCGGCATTAGAAAGCGATTGGGGAAGGCCACCGCAGTATGAGCTCCTTTCCGTATCTGAGCGTGCTCACCGGCGGGCCGCTGGTCGGCGCCGCGGTGGTGGCGTGCCTACCCCGCAGCCGGCCGCAGCTGGCCAAGGTCGTCGCGTTGGTCTGGTCGCTGGCGGCCCTGGTACTGACCGCGGTCATGTACGCCACCTTCAACGCCAACGGGTCGCGCTTCCAGTTCCGCGAGTCGTACCAGTGGATCCCGTTCTGGGGAGCCCGGTTCACCTTCGAGGCCGACGGCATCGCGCTGGTCATGCTCGCGCTGATCGCCCTGCTGGTACCGCTGGTGATCCTGGCCTCCTGGCACGACGTCGACAGCGCCAAGCGATCGGTCCCGACCTACTTCGCGCTGCTGCTCGCCCTGGAGTGCACGATGATCGGGGTGTTCGCCGCGGCGGACATCTTCCTGTTCTACGTGTTCTTCGAGGTCATGCTCGTCCCGATGTACTTCCTGATCGGGTCGTACGGCGGGCAGCGCCGGCAGTACGCGGCGGTGAAGTTCTTCCTCTACTCGCTGGTCGGCGGGCTGCTCATGCTCGCCGCGGTCATCGGCCTCTGGGTCGTCGGGCGCGACCAGCTCGGCCACGGCACCTTCGACTGGCACCAGCTGACCTCGCTCCACATGTCCACCACCACCGAGCGGTGGCTGTTCCTGGGCTTCTTCGTCGCGTTCGCCATCAAGGCGCCGTTCTTCCCGTTCCACACCTGGCTGCCGGACGCCGGTGGCGCCGCGCCGGCCGGAGCCGCCGCGCTCCTGGTCGGAGTGCTGGACAAGGTCGGTACGTTCGGGATCCTGCGGTACTGCCTGCCGCTGTTCCCCCACGCGTCGAAGTACTTCGCCCCGCTGGGCCTGGTACTGGCGCTGGTCGGCATCATCTACGGCGCGCTGCTGGCGATCGGGCAGAACGACCTCAAGCGGCTGGTCTCGTACACGTCGATCGCGCACTTCGGCTTCATCGGCATCGGCATCTTCGCCTTCACCACCCAGGGCGGAACCGGTGCGGTGCTCTACATGCTCAACCACGGTCTGGCCACCGGCCTGCTGTTCCTGGTCGTGGGCATGCTGGTGGCGCGCAGGGGCAGCTCGCTGGTCTCCGACTTCGGCGGCGCCGGCAAGCTGATGCCGGTCCTCGGCGGGGTGTTCTTCATCGCCGGTCTGGCCTCGCTCGCGCTGCCGGGCACCAGCCCGTTCGTCAGCGAGTTCCTGGTTCTGCTGGGCACCTTCACGGTGCACAAGACGGTGGCCGTAATCGCGACCGTCGGCATCATCCTGGCCGCGGCCTACGTGCTCTGGATGGTGCAGCGCACCACCCAGGGCACGCTGAACCCGGCCCTGGAGAAGGTCGACGCGATGCGCCGGGACATGTCGGTGCGGGAGAAGGTCGTGGTCGCCCCGCTGATCGTGCTGCTTCTGCTGCTCGGCTTCTATCCCAAGCCGGTCACCGACGTCATCAACCCGGCGGTCAAGGCGACGTTCTCGCAGATCGGGACGTCCGACCCGAACCCGACGGTCGCTCAGGGAGGCGGCAAGTGACAATCGCGCAGGATGCTCTCCAGCTTCCGCACCTCAATTACGGTGCGCTCGCGCCGATGCTCATCCTGTTCGGTGCGGCTGCCGTCGGGGTGCTGATCGAGGCGTTCGTACCGCGCCGCAGCCGGTACGCGCTCCAGCTGGTGCTGGGGCTGGGCGCCTTGGTCGCCGCGCTGATCGTAGTGATCACCGAGTCGGGTACCCGGGAGCTGACCGCTGGCGCCGCCATCGCGCTGGACGGGCCGGCCCTGTTCCTGCAGGGTTCGCTGGCCGCACTCGGCATCGTCGCGCTGCTGCTGATCGCGGAGCGCACCCTGGAGCCGGGCGGGCCGTTCGTCGCCGCGGCCGCGGTCACCGCGGGTACCGAGGAGGACCGCACCCAGGCCGCCCGTGAGGACGCCGGTACCGAGGTGTACCCGCTGCTGCTGTTCGCGCTCGGCGGCATGATGCTGTTCGTCTCGGCGAACGACCTGCTGACGATGTTCGTCGCGCTGGAGGTCTTCTCCCTGCCGCTGTACCTGATGTGCGGCCTGGCCCGGCGGCGCCGGCTGCTGTCGCAGGAATCGGCCATGAAGTATTTCCTGCTCGGCTCGTTCGCCTCCGCGTTCTTCCTGTTCGGCATCGCGATGCTGTACGGGTTCTCCGGGCAGATCTCCTTCGCCGGCATTCACAGCGCGATCCAGACCTCGACGCAGAGCACGACGCTGCTGTACATCGGCCTGGCTCTGGTCGCGCTGGGCCTGCTGTTCAAGGCGGCCGCGGCGCCGTTCCACGTCTGGATCCCGGACGTGTACCAGGGCGCACCGACCCCGATCACCGCGTTCATGTCGGCCTGCACCAAGGTGGCCGCGTTCGGTGCCCTGATCCGCGTGCTGTACGTGGCATTCCAGGGCACGGACTGGGACTTCCGGCCCGTCATCGGCGCGATTGCGGTGCTCACCATGCTGGTCGGCTCGATCCTGTCGGTCACCCAGACCGACATCAAGCGGCTGCTCGCCTACTCGTCGATCGCCAACGCCGGGTACATCCTGGTGGGCGTCCTGGGCCTGAGCAAGGACGGCCTGTCGAGCACCCTGTTCTATCTCGTCACGTACGGGTTCACGGTCATCGCCGCGTTCGGGGTGGTGACCCTGGTACGGGACGCCGACGGCGAGGCCACCCACCTGTCCCGCTGGGCCGGGCTCGGCCGCCGCTCCCCGCTGTACGCGGGCCTGTTCACGTTCCTCATGCTGGCCTTCGCCGGTATCCCGCTGACCAGCGGCTTCACCGGCAAGTTCGCGGTGTTCGCCGCGGCGATCGGCGGCGGCCAGTCGTGGCTGGTCGTGTTCGGTGTGGTCAGCAGCATGATCCTCGCCTTCCCGTACCTGCGGGTGGTGGTCATGATGTGGCTGTCCGAGCCAGGTGAGTCGACTCCGACGGTGTCCATCCCCGGCGCCCTGACCTCGGCCACGCTGGCCATCGGCGGGCTCGCCACGCTGGTGTTGGGCGTCGTACCGGCGCCGCTGTTGGACCTGACCAACCACGCGGCCCAGTTCATTCGCTGAGAACGACCGGTCCGGGTCGTGGCGTGGCGCCAGCCGCGCCGAGCCGGACCGGTCGGACACCCGGCCCGCTGCCATGCGGCGGGCCGGCCCATGCCCGGCCGCCCCGTCGGGTGCGCCGGAACCCGGCTGAGGTGCGTCGAAACTCGGCCGGGGCGCGCCGGAACCCGGTTGGGGTGGGCCGGAACCCGGCAAACCCGGCACGGTACGCGCGATAGCCGCACCCGGTTGACGAATACCTGACGGCCGCCCGGGGCCGGATCGGCGCCTGCCGGCGGGTATGGCATCGTTGAGTCGTGGTAGGTGCGGTTCCCAGCGACTCAGTCGGCATCCCGTTATCCGATCCCGAGCTGGAGTCGGCTGTTGCGGCCACGCTCGCGGAGGTCGAGGCGGGGCTGCACGTCGCGCTCGCCAGCGGAGACCCGCTGGTGGCCGAGGCCGCTCGGCACCTGGTCGACGCGGGCGGCAAGCGGTTCCGGCCGCTGCTCGTGGCGATCTGCGCTCAGTTCGGAGACCACCGCCGTCCCGAGGTCGTCAAGGCCGCCGAGGTGGTGGAGCTGACCCACGTGGCGACCCTGTACCACGACGACGTGATGGACGAGGCGTCGCTGCGCCGCGGCACCCCCAGCGCCAACTCCCGCTGGGACAACTCGGTCGCCATCCTGGTCGGCGACTTCCTGTTCGCCCGGGCCGCCGACGTGGCGGCTCAGCTGGGCCCCGAGGCGGTCCGGATCCAGGCGAGCACGTTCTCCCGGCTGGTCCACGGGCAGATCGCCGAGACGGTCGGCCCGAGAGACGCCGACCCGGTCCGGCACTACCTGTACGTTCTCGCCGAGAAGACCGGTTCGCTCATGGCGACGTCGGCCCGGTTCGGGGCCATGTTCGCCGGTGCGCCACAGGATCAGGCCGAGGCGCTGGCCCGGTACGGCGAGGCGATGGGCATCGCGTTCCAGCTCTCCGACGACCTGCTGGACATCGAGTCCGATTCCCCGGTGTCGGGCAAGACCCCGGGCACCGACCTGCGCGAGGGCGTGCCCACGCTCCCGGTGCTGTACGCACTCGCCTCGGACGAGCGCGACGCCGGCTCGGTACGGCTGCGGCAGTTGCTGGCGGACGGCCCGCTCACCGACGAGCGGCGGCACGCCGAGGCGCTCGGGCTGCTCCGGGAGTCCGCGGCGCTCAAGCACGCCCGGGAGACCGTCCGGGGGTACGCCGAGCAGGCACGCACGGAGTTGGCGCCGCTGCCGGACACGTCCGCGCGCCGGGCCTTGGAATCGCTCTGCGAGTTCATCGCCGACCGCACCAGCTGAGCCAGGACGGCGGACCGGCCGCCTTCCGGCGGACACGTGGCGCCCGCGGCGGCGGTGTGCGGCAAACCCGCGAGTCCGACCCGATCGCCGCCGCGCGGCACAGATCTCGATCTTCCAGTGCCCCGCCGCGGGTTTTTGGCGAGATTAGGGTCACAATCTCGTCACCGTCTTTCCGGTGGTCATACCAAAGCGCAATCACTCGCTCACCCCTCGTGACGAGGGAAGATTCATCCGGCAGCCTCCCCGGCGTCGGCGCCCGGCTGCCCGGCGTTGCTGTCTCGCGGCGGTTTCCCAGCACGTTGCAGAACGGACAGGCGTTCACAAATCAAAGCCGATTTCATATGGTGTAAAGCCTGGAGGCGTGGGGAGGTGCCCCGGTGCGAGATCCACAGGGTGAGCCCTCCGACCTGATTCGGAGCGTCTCGCGGGCGCTGCGGGTTCTGGAGTCGGTTGGAGCCTCGCCGAAGGGCCTGACGGTCAAGCAGATCGCCCGGCGCTGTGAGCTCACCGTCGCCACCACCTATCACCTGGTCCGGACGCTCGCCTACGAGGGCTACGTGGCCCGCCGCGAGGACGGCACGTACGTGGTCGGAATGGAGGTCTCGGACCGGTTCCGGGAGCTGACGGCGGCGCTGCGCGGGCCGGCGAGCGTCACCGACGTGCTGCGCAAGGCGGCGCTGGACACCGGGTACAGCCACTACCTGGCCCGGTTCATCAGCGGCCGGGTGGTGCTCTGCGCGGTGGCCGAGGGGCCCCGCTCGCCGTACCTGGAGGATCTCGTCCCCGGGTTCGACGACGGCGCGCACGCCACCGCGCTGGGGAAGTCCCTGTTGGCCACGCTGACCAGCGAGCAGCGCAGCCGGTACCTGCGCGACTGGGGGATGCGCCCGTTCACCCAGGCCACGATCGTCACGCCCGACGCGCTGGAGACCGACCTGGCCGCCGGGGAGCGGCGCGCGATGCAGATGGAGATCGGCCAGTTCCGGCCGGGTGTGGCGTGCGCCTCGGTGCTCGCCATGGCCGACCGCGACCCGGACCGCCGGGTGGTCGTGGCGTGCGCGCTGCCGGCCGCCGAGATGATGACGTCGGCCAAGGCGGTACGCGCCCGGTTGACCGCTACCGCCCGCGCTGTCGCCGGCGCCCTCATTGAGGAGCTTCCCGGCCCGAACGGCGGGACAACACCGCCGGAGCCGCCGGCCGCTCGCCGGTGAACCGCTGCCGACCTGGCGGTTCGACGACCGAACGGTGAACCACTTCGCGTTCCGGCTCGTGTCATCCTGCGTAGGGCGCGGGAGGATATGGGAATGGGTAGGGTCGAGCGCCGCCTGGCCGGTCCGGCGCGAGGACCGGCTCGCGACGACACCGAGCTGCTGAGGGTGATGTTCGCCGATCATGGCGATGCGCTGTATGCCCATGCCCTGCGATTGGTCAGCGGTGACCGCCAGCGGGCCGAGGACCTGGTACAGGAGACGTTGCTGCGGGCATGGCGGCATCCGGAGGCATTGGATCCGGACCGAGGCTCGGTGCGCGCGTGGTTGTTCACGACGGCCAGGAACCTGGCGATCGACTCGTGGCGGCGACGGTCGGTACGGGTGGCCGAGGTCGTGACGGACACGTTGCCCGAACCGGTCAGCGACGACGAAACCGACCGTACGGTTGAGGCGTGGCTGATCGCTGAGGCACTGAGCCGGCTGTCCCCGGTTCACCGGCAGGTCCTGGTGGAGTGCTTCTACCAGGGCCGGTCGGTGGCCGAGGCGGCGAGTCGGCTGGGTGTGCCACCAGGGACGGTCAAGTCCCGTACGCACTACGCGTTGCGCTCGCTGCGCCTGGTACTGGAAGAGATGGGGGTGACGCAATGAGGTGCCCGCAAACGGTCGATGCTGGCGTGTACGTGCTGGGTGCGCTCGCCCCCGCCGACCGGGCTCAGTACGAGCGGCACCTGGCCGGGTGCGCGGAATGCCGGAACGAGGTGGCCGAACTCGCCGTGCTGCCGGGACTGCTGGGTCGGTTGGACGCGGGTACCGCGGTGGCGATCGACCGACCGGCCACCAAGGCGCCGGCGGCTCTGCTGGACTCGGTGCTGCGTACGGCCGGCGCGGAGCGGGGCCGCTCGGCCCGCCGGCGGCGCTGGCAGTTCGCCGGCGCCGGGCTGGCCGCGGCCTGCCTGGCCGTGCTGGCGGCGGTGGGCGTGACCGTGATGGTGAGCAAGCCGGCAACGCCGCCGAAGCCGGTGGTGGCCCAGATGCGGCCGGTCGACGCGGATGTGCCGATCGTCGCGCTGCTCGGCTACGACGAGGCCGACGGCGGTACGGACATTCGGATGCTGTGCCTGTACGCCCAGTCGTCGCAGTACAACACGCCGTGGATGGTGCAACTGGTCGTCTACCCGCGCGGTGGCGGCCAGCCGGTACCGCTCAAGCCCTGGCCCGTACGGCCGGGCCAGGACGCCGCTCCGACCCACGCGCACGTCTCGCTCGCCCCGAACGACATCGACCGGATCGAACTGGACCGAGCCGACGGCGAGAAGCTGCTCGTCTACCAGCCTGCCTGACCGACCGGTCTGGGTCGCCGCGCGGCGCAAGACGCGCCGAGCCGGACCGTCACCGCAGGTCGATCTCCATGAAGCGTTCGGGCCGGGCCAGGCCGGCGAATCCGAATTTCGCGTATATCCCGTGGGCGTCGGCGGTGGCCAGCAGCAGCCGGTTCACCCCGGACGCCCTGATCCGGTCGCACAGGTCGCCCACCAGCCAGGTGCCGAGCCCCCGGCCCCGGTGGTCGCTGGCGACGTACACATCGGCGATCCAGGCGAAGGTGGCCCAGTCGGTCACCGCGCGGGCGAACGCCACTTGCTCGCCGCCCGCGGCGAACGCGCCCAGGCACAGCGAGTTGCGGATGCTCAGTTCGACCGTTTCCCGGCTGCGCCCGGTCGCCCAATATGACTCGTCCGACAGCCAGTGGTGCACCAGGTCGACATCGAAGTTCTCGGTGTCGATCCGGTAGCCGTCGATCACTTGAATTTCTTCGGGATCGCCAGGTCGATGAGCCAGCTCACCACGCCGACGATCAGCGCGCCGAGGACGGCGGTCGGCCAGAAGTTGTCCACGTGGAACGGCAGCGTCAACTGGTCGGCGATCCAACTGGTCAGCAGGAACAGCAGCCCGTTCACGATGAGCGCGACCAGACCGAACGTCAGCACGTACACGGCGCAACCGACGGTCTTGATGATCGGACGGAGCACTCCGTTGATCACACCGAAGATGATCGCCACCACGATCAGCGTGCCGACCTTCTTCAGCGTGGAACTCCCGCCCAGCTCGATGCCGGACAGCAGGAGAGTGGAGATCCACAGCGCTACGGCCGTGACCGCGACCCGGATGACGATGCCCATCGGGCGATCCTCGCATGTCCGATCAACCGGTGGCGACCCGCTCCGGTGCCCCGATCACCTGCCGTTCGATGAGCGTCGCGGACAGGACGGCCCACCGGACCGCGCTGCGCCCGGCGCCGGCCCGGCTCACCGCACCGACCATGTCGGCCGGTAGGCGGCCCAGCCAGTCGCGGCTGGCGTCGAGGCCGAGCGCGTCGCCGACCAGCGCGGCCTCGTCGGGCCGCAACGGCTGGAGGATGACCAGGTCGGCACGGGACAGCTCGGCGATGTCCGGGGCCGATACGTCCTCGCGCAGCAACAGGCTGGCGCGCCAGGCGGCCGCCGGTACGGCCGGAGCGTCCGGCATTCCTGCGTCGACCACGACCAGCTGCGGCACCAGCGGGCCGAACGGCGCCGGCACCGGGGATCCGAGCGGTACCACGGTGAGACCACCGGTCGGCAGGCTCACCGCGCGCAGGAACGGTTCCCACGCCTGCGGCCGGGCGGTCTGCACCACCACCTGGGCGCCCACCGCGAGCGCGCGCATGGTGAGCACCTGTGCCGCCGGTACGCCGCCGAGCAGCATCGTCCGGGTCGGCTCGGGCCGGAACAGCCGTACGGTGACGGGTTGCCCGTGCCGGTTGTGTCCGAGGACGAGCCCGGACGGGGCCGGCGTGAACCGTGGCGCGGTCGCCGGTTCCGGTGAGCCCGGCTCCCCGTCAGGCCGTGCGCCGGGCTCCCCGCCGGGGCTTCCGCCGGGCGGCCGGGCCAGCGGGAGCGTGGCGGCCAGGCCTCGGCGTTGCTGCCCGTCGAGCCGCTCGACAACCGCGCCGGCCGTACCCGCCAGCCGGTGCGCGGTCGCCACGGCGGCGGCCAAACCGGCCGGGGTACCGGCGCCCAGCCGTACCGTCAGCTCGGTGCCCGCGGCGCACGCGCACCAACCGATCGTGGTCGACGCGGCCGGCAGCGCCAGCAACCGCGCGATGAACTGCTCGGCGACCTCGGCGGCAAGCCGATCCAGCCCGAGTACCCGCAGGTTGGTCTGGCGCAGCCCGCCGAGCCGGATGCCGGTCCAGCCCTCCCGCACCGGACCGCTGCCCTCCGACGCCTCGTCGAGAAGCGCCGCAACCTGCTCGACGGAGAGCTGCCGGACAGCGATCCCGTCCTGGCGCAGCCGGCGGCCGATGCGCCGGAGGCTCCCGTCGAGACAGCGGCGCAGCTCGTCGCCGGACCAGTCGACGTCCACCCGGGACGCGCGGACCGCCAGCAGTACCCGCTGCCGGGCCGGTATCCGGCCGTCGGTCAGCTGCCGGTACGACGCGCCGGCCGGACCGGCGCCCCCGGCCGGCGTGGCCGAGACGACCAGCGCGACGGTGCCGGGACCGGCCGCCGGTACCAGCTCGGCCGGGGATGGAAGGGTGGGTTGGGCTCCCGGCTGCAGCGCCTCGCCGTCGCCCAGTTCGAGGACCGCGACCACGCCGTCAGAGTCCTCGACGACGCCCGGTTGGGCGCCGTAGCAGGCGGTCGGCTCGACCCACCCGAGCAAAGCGGTCGCGCCGGAACCGGCCGGCGGAGTTCGGGCCCGGACCAGGTAGCGCACCGCGGTGGCCAGCCAGGCGTGCAGCCAACGGTGCCGCCAGCGCACGCCCACCAGCGCGATCAGCGCAACCGCGACTGGTGTCGCGAGCGACCAGGCCAGCGCGCCATGACTCAACGCGGCCAGCAGCAGGACGAGGACGGCGACCTGGGCCGCCACGATTCGGCCCGGAACTCCTCCGACCGGTTCGGCTCGGCGCGTCTGGCGCCGCACCGCGACCCGAGACGAGTCAGCCATGATCTCGTAGCGTCGGCACGCGGTCACCTCCCGTCATCGCCTCCGGCCGCATATCGTATTGCCGGCTCGCTCGCATCGGTGACCCCGAATGGCACGGGAGGACGGCGTGGCGTCACGGACCGACCAGCTTCACTCGTACCAGTTCACCGCGCAGCGCGTGGTCTCGGCGTTGGTCACCGGGCAGACCGATCCGGCGCAGTCGCCGTTTTCCCGGCTGGCCGGATCGACGTTCATCGGCGTCCTGGTCGCCGCGCTGTCGCTCGCCGCGGTGGCCGTCTACGGAGTACTCGCGCCGGGTGGCGGCACCGGCTGGCGGGATCCGTCGGCGGTGATCGTCGAAAAGGAGACCGGGGCGCGCTACGTGTACCTCGACGGCGTCCTGCGCCCGGTGCCCAACTACACCTCCGCGCTGCTGGTCATCGGCTCCGCCGATGCGCACACGGTGTCGGTCGCGCGGCGCTCGATCGAGCGGGTGCGCCGCGGGGCGCCGCTGGGCATCGCGGGTGCCCCGGACTCCCTGCCCGAGGCCGGGCGGCTGCTCGGCGCGCCGTGGACGATGTGCTCCGACGCCGCCGGGGCGTCGGCCCTGTCGATCGGGCAGGCGGTGCCGGGCGGGCGCCCGCTCGGCGACGCCGGTGTCCTGGTGCGTGCGGCCGGTGACCCGGCCGGCGGGATCTCGCTGGTCTGGCGAGGCCACCGGCACCAGGTCACCGACTTCGCGCTGGGCGCGCTGGCCTGGCGCGGCCAGCCGGTGCTGTCCGTGGCGGCCGCGCTGCTGAACGCGGTACCGGCCGGTCCGGACCTGGGGGCCGTCCCGATCGCCGGGCGGGGACGGCCGTCGCGGGCCGGGTTCACGGTGGGGCAGGTTTTCGTGGTACGCCCGCAGGGTGGCGTGCCGCAGTATGCGGTCGCGGTGAGTGACGGGTTGGCCGCGATCTCGCAGGTACAGGCGAATCTGCTGCTCGGCGACCGGCAGACCGCGGCGGTACAGGGCCGGTCGGGCGCGATCGAACTGTCTCCCGGCGACTACACCGCCGCACCGGTGTCGGCGCCGCTCACGCCGCGCGCCGATGAACTCGCGCCGCCGCTGTCCATGCCGGCCCTGACTCAGCCGTCCAATGTGGACTCCGGGTTGTGTGTCCGCACCGACGGCGTCCAGCGGCTGCCGTCGGTACGGCTCGACGTGCCGGCAGGGCCGGTTACCGGCGCGAACGGTGCGCTCGCCGCGCGGGTGGTGGTGCCGCCCGGCCGGGGCACGATCGTCGAGGCGATGCCGTCCCCGGACGCGCCGAGCGGCGCGCTCAGCCTGGTCACCGACCTGGGCGTGCGGTACCCGGTGCCCAGGGCCGACGTGCTGAACATCCTCGGGTACGCCGGCGTGAGTCCGGTACGGATGCCGTCCGGGCTGGTGGCGGCGCTCCCGACCGGGCCTGCGCTGGACCCGGACGCGGCGCGGACGACCGCTGCCGTGGCATTGACGCCGTTCTGACTGATCCGCCGGAAGTTATCCACAGGCGCGACTTCGGGGGTAGCGACGGGTTCCGATGCATCGCTACCGTCGGCGACGTCAGTGACCGCAGGACGTGAGATTCGAGGGATTGGGGGCGAGTTCCGCGATGCCGACGACACAGGCGCAGGCCGCGGTGATGGAGGCCACCGCGACCAAGTTCGAGCAGGTCAGCCAGTCTCTGCAGAGCACGCTGAGCCGGCTGCTCGGCGAGCTGGAGGTGTTGCGGACCCAGTGGCAGGGTGCCGGCGGTGCCTCATTCGAGCAGGTCAAGCAGGCATGGTCCGAGGATCAGCAGGCGCTGCAGCGGGCGCTCGGCGAGACGGCGACGGCGATCCGCACGTCGGGCCGGCAGTACCAGATGTCTGACACCGCCGCGGCGGACCGGGTCCGCGGGGCCACCGGCGGCCTGCAGTTGCCGCTCTAGCAGAGGGATGGTCAGGGTTATGAGCGACACGCTCGTCGTCAACTTCGCCGCGCTCTCACAGGCCAGCCTGGACATCCAGGCCGCGCTGGACGCGCTCACCTCGCAGCTGGGCCAGCTGGAGCAGGACGCGGCACCGCTGGTCTCGACGTGGGACGGTTCGGCTCGTGAGGCGTACGACGTCCGGCAGGCCCAGTGGCGTTCGGCCGCCGAGGACCTGTCCCGGATCCTGCGGAACATCAAGGTCTCGGTCGACGACTCGGCCAGCGACTACCTGCACACCGAGCGCCGCAACACCGGGATGTTCCAATAGTGAACGGTTCCAGCAGCGCCGCCCGGTCGTTCCGGCCGGGCGGCGCGTCGCACCGGCCCGGGCTCCGAGGCGCCCGGGCCGGTTGCGTCTAGCCGGTCGAAGCCGTCTGGCCGGGTCGAAGCCGTGTCTGGCCGGGTCGAAGCTCAGCCCCGGCCGGGTCGCCAGCGACGCCGTGACGCTCGCGGAACGATCGTGGCGGCCAGCACCACGAGCGCGACGAGTCCGGCGCCGGCCAGCGCCAGGGCGACGGCCCGTCCGCGTACCGGTGCCGGCGTCGCGACCGGGCGCGGCGCCACCCGTGCCGGTACCGGCGCACTCGCCGGACCGGCGGCGTCGGGGCTCTCGGTCACCGCGCGGTACGGGTTGACGACCCCGTACCCGTACCCGCCGGAAGGGCGTCCGTCCGGGACGGGATCGGCGGTCGCGAGGATCCGGGCCGACACCTCGGCGGCGGGAAGCCCCGGGTCGCGCTGCCGGATCAGGGCAGCCGTCGCCGACACGAACGGCGTGGCGAAGCTGGTGCCGTTGTAGCTGGCCAGCGACTTTCCCTCACCAGCCGCTACCACGCTCCCGCCGGGCGCGACGACGTCCACGAACGGCCCGATCGGCGACTCGGAGAGCCGCTGCCCGTCCGGGCCGACCGCACCGACCCCGAGCACGCCCGGGTACCCGGCCGGGTACGGGACCCGATCCGGCCCGGATCCCCGCGAGTGGCCGTTGCCGGCGGCGGCGACCACGACCACGTCGTGCGCCAGCGCGTCGGCGACCGCTGAGCGGAGGACGGCCGTGTCCTGGTAGACGACCAGGGACACGTTCAGTACCCGGGCGCCGTGCGCAACCGCCCATCGCAGCGCGCCTGCAAGGCCGGCGACGGTACCGGGCCGGCCGGTTACCGTACCCCCGACGATCTCCTGCTCGGTCACCCGTACCGGCAGGATGCGGGCCCGAGGTGCCAGCCCGGCGAATCCGTCGCCGGATCCGGACGCGGCGATGATGCTCGCCACAGCGGTACCGTGCCCGACACAGTCGAGCCGCCCGTCGCCGGAGCCCAACTCGTCGGTACCGGGCAGCACCCGCCCGTGCAGCAGCGGGCTCGTACCGTCCACGCCGGAGTCGAGTACGGCGACCACCACACCGGTACCGTCGGCGATACCGGACAGCCGCTGCGGCTGGTACCGCTGCTCGGCCCACGGCACTCCGGCCTGAGGTGAGCCGGCGGCCGGCACCCCGCTCGGCGTTCCGGCGCAGGCCGGCGCCGCCTCGGCGGATCGGGCCGGTGTAACGAATGCAACAAAGAGCGTCATAACGGCCACGAGCGGCGCCACAATCCGGCGCATGCAGCCTCCAGGATGCCGTCGAAAGGCGTCCTGCCACCGATGATCGCCGCGTGTAGGGACGCCGTGTCGGATCGTATCGATGGACGACTTCACCCGTGACCCGACGTGTGAGGCGACCACCTGCTGCGCAACCCGGCATCGGCTTGTAGGTTTAGTCGCGGGATTTCGTAGTTTCGGCGCGGTGGAGGTGCAGCCCTAGTGACCGACTGGGAGCCAGCCACCGAGGCCGAGGCGGCTTTGCGGGACGCGCTGCACGCCGGTGACCAGGAGTTGTACTTCAGGATCCTGGCTCGCGTGGACCTGCTGCTGCCTGTCTCGGGAAACGCTGTCGCGGGTCAACCGGCGGCCGGCTGGGGCACCTGGACGAGCGGCGGGCGCACTCATGTCCTGGCGTTCACCTCGCCCGAGTCGATGCGCTCCAGCCTGACGAACCACACCGGCCCGGCACGCCGTGTGCCGTATCACGACCTGGCGGCCGCGTGGCCGAACCAGGACTGGTGGCTGGCGATCAACCCGGGACTGCCGGTGGAGGGCTATCTGCCCGCGTGGTTCGTCGCTCAGCTTGCCCGCGGAGACGTCCGGCTGCCCGGGCGCACGTTGGGCGCGCGGGCTCGGGTCGAGGCCGCCGCCCGGGTACGTGGGGTCGCGCCGGTCGGAGATCCGGCCGACGGCGGCGGCCCACCGCCGCTGGCGTCACGACCGGGAACCGCCCCGCCCGGCGCGGCCGCCGAAGGGCGGCTGGAGCCGCAGCCCGGCGACCAACCTCGGATGGGCGAGCCCCTTCCGCCCAGGGTTCCGGAGGGCCTTGCCCGACGCCCGGCCGGACCGCTGCCGACCCGGCCACTGCGTCCCGGCCCCCGAGAGGCAGACCCGCTGCCGAGCAGGCCGGGGGCGTTCGGAGCCCCGGGCGGTCCGTTGCCGAACCGCCCGCTGCCGCCGAGCGAGCCGGCCGGTGGCTTGCCGAGCCGGCCACTGCCACCGAGCGATCCAGTCGGTGGCTTGCCGAACCGCCCGCTGCCGCCGAGCGATCCGTACGGTTCGTTGCCCGGCCGGCCGCTGTCGCCGGCTGCGCCGGATGGTCCGTTGCCGACCCGGCCGGTACGTCCGATGGGTGCCGATGCCGATCCGTACGGTTCGTTGCCCGGCCGGCCGCTGTCGCCGGCTGCGCCGGATGGTGCGTTGCCGACCCGGCCGGTACGTCCGATGGGTGCCGATGCCGACCCGTACGGTTCGTTGCCCGGCCGGCCGCTGCCGCCGGATCCGTATGGTTCATTGCCGAGCCGGCCGTCGCCGTACACAGAACAGGGCGCCGGTCCGTTGCCCAGCCGGCCGGTGCGGCCGGCGGGTGGAGACGCCGATCAGGGTGCAGGCCCCCTGCCGAGTCGGCCGGTGCGTCCGGCGGGGGACGCCGATTACGGTGCCGGCCCCTTGCCCGGCCGGCCGACGCGCCCGATCGGCGCGGATCCGTACCCGGCCCCCACGCCGCTGCCCGGCCGGCCGCCCCAGTCCGGTCCGGCGCATCCGGACAGCGCGCCGCGCCCCGAGCCGGCCAGGACGTACGCGCCGGCTCAGGCGTCCGCGCCCGTCTCGCCCGCGGGCGGATGGTCCGGCGCGGCAGCGGTGGGCTCCGTCCGGGCACCTTTGGCACGCCCCGGCGAGAAGACCAGCCGGCCTCCCGTCGAGCGGGCCGGGCGGGCCCGGGTGCCGGCGCACTCCGGGGTACCGGAGACGAAGGAGGAAGCGCCGCCCCTCGATCCGGACTTCGTTCCGGCCAACGAGGTGGAGGCAAACCTGCTGGCCGCCGCGTCCGACGGGCAGACCGACACGTTCCTGTCCACGCTGTTGCTGGCCAAGGTGCTGGTACCGGTACCGCCCGGCGAGTCGACCGCGACCGCCCCGGGAGAGCCCGGCTTCGCCTGGCGGCGTGAGCAGATCGACGGGCAGCCGTACGTGGTCGTGTTCACCTCGCCGCCGCGGATGGAGGAGCACCTCGGCACGGACGTCGACTCGACCACGGTCAAATTCGTCCAGCTGATCAAGGCTTGGCCCGACGAGTCCTGGTCGTTCTCCGTCAACCCGGGCACGCCGGTCGGAGCGACCCTGCCCGGTGCTCAGATCCGTGCCTTGGCGGCCTGGGCAGCCGAGGTCGGCCTGAGCGACGACCCGTCGGTGGAGTTCGACAAGGTGGCCTCGACCACGACCACGCGTCCCGAGACGCAGCACACGGTCGTGATGCAGAAGCCGATCGCGCCCACCCAGGTGGCGTACTTCCTGGAGCGCGGGTACGACCGGGTCTCCGGGTTCGTGCACCGGGCCAGCGAGGCGGCCCACCTCACGACGCCGGAGCAGTTGTACGCGGCGCTCGGCCTCGGGTACCCGGGGTCGCCGTTCAAGCCCTCCGACGATGAGCTCTACGTGCTGCGGTGGACGGCGTACCGGCCGAACCTGTACCGCATCCCGTACGGCGGCCGGGACCAGGCCGGCATGCGCGCGATGCAGGGCTGGGTCATCGAGCGGCCACCGTTCCGGGGCAACGGCTTCGCCCCGAGCGAGAGCAGCGACGTGATCGCGGAGTTCAAGGTGGACAGCGCCCGGCTGCCGCATGGCGCACAGATGTGGCGGGTCAGCCGGGACGGCGGCGAGACGCTGATGGCCCTGCTGGACTCCGGCGAGCCGCGCTGGCGCCGCGTCGAGGCCGACCCCGAGGACAAGTCCGACGGCGAGGACGGGGCGACCGCGGCGGCCACCGACGAAGCCGATGGTGACGGCGGTGCGGGCGACTCGGAAGCGGCCGGCGATCACGGCAGTGCCGATGCCGACTGGGACGATGGCTTCCAGAGCCCGACCGATGACGCCGAGCGGGAGCCGGAAGCGTGATGCGCGACGGGTACGTCGGCCGGTGGCGGGGCGACGAGTACGAGGTCAGCCCGGACGGCGACGAGATGCGGCTGTATGCCACGCAGCCCCGCGACGGGTTCGAGGAGATCCGCCCCGACCGGTACCGGCGGATCGTGCCGGCCGACGAGGTGTCCGAGTTCGGGTACGTGCGCACCATGTGCCACTGGCGGGGCGAGCCGTTCATCGTGCTCGGTGAGCACGACAGCTGGTTGCGGGTGGAGTACACGGGCGGCAAGGCCCCGGTCGCCGCCGCGCTCGGGCTCGAGGAGTTCGACTTCGGCGTGTACCAGGGCTGGGCACCGGCCGCCGAAGTCACCGACGTGCGGGAGTTCCGCGTCTAGGTTCTGCCGGGCCGAGGTGTTCCGCTACGACTCCTTGGCCCAGCGCAGGATCTCGCCGGTGACCAGATCGGGCGCCTCGACCGGGGCGAAGTGCCCGACGCCCTCGATCGGTCGCCACTCGTACTGCGCGATGACGTACCGGCCGGAACCCTGCGCCGTACGCGGCAGGATCGCGCCGTCCAGCTGTCCGTGCAGGTGCAGCGTCGGCGCGACGATCGGCTGCTGAACCAGCTTCACGAACCGGTACCCGTGCAGCCGGAGCACCGACCGGAACGCCCAGCGGTACGCCTCCAGTGCGCAGAACGTCGCCTGGGGGATCTGCATCGCGGTGCGGCACAGTCGCGAGTACTCCGCGAAACCCGGCCCCCGTACCCACGCCGGACCGCCCCATCGCCGCAGGTACATGTCGATCAGCGCGCCGTCGTCGCGGGTCAAGGCGTGTTCGTAGCGGGGAACCTGGAACCTCAGCATCGGCGCCGACGCGGCGAGCTGGCCCCGGGGGTCGGACGCCAGCGCGGTGCGCAGCCGCAGCGGGTGCGCGGCACCGGTGACGATCAGGCGCCGGACCAGCTTGGGGTGGAACGCGGCGGTGGTCCACGCGACCATGCCCCCGGCTCCGCCGCCTACCAGGATCGCCGAGCGCTCGCCCAGCGCCCGGATCAGCCCGGCCACATCGCCGGCCAGCGTGTACCCGTCGTAGCCGCGCGGCGGCTTGTCGCTCGCCCCGTACCCGCGCAGATCCACCGCGACGGCCCGGAAGCCGGCCTCGGACAGCGCCCGCACCTGGTGCTGCCACGCCCACCAGAATTCGGGGAACCCGTGCAGGAACAGCACGAGCGGACCGGTGCCCGCCTCGACGACGTGGAACCGGCTGCCGTTGGCACTGACGAACCGGTGGGTCCACGGCCCTTCGATCAGAACGGCTGACTCGTCGGGAGCGCTCATGGTCACAGGGTAGGGCCGGAGGTCAGCTCGGCGAACGCTTCACACGAGAGTTCCGGGTCACGTCCGGGTAGTCCCCGGTGCGGCGCCGGGGTGTTCGGCTCCGCCGCGAGGCGGGCCGCGAACGGACCGTACTCGGGCGTTCACCGGAGGGACAGACCGGCCGAACGGACTGCAATTCCGTGGATACCGTCCGGCACTGGCACGGCGCGTTGACGTTGGCCCTCGGCCGCCCTACCGTTCATAAAACTGTAAAAGACTCTGCCCGTTTAGGGGAGTATGCGTGACCCACCTTGCCGGGTCATCGCGCCTGTTGCGCGCGATGAACGAGAGTGCGGCGCTGTCGCACCTGCTCGATCGGGGCAAGCTGACAAGGGCGGAGCTTCGCGACCTCACCGGCCTGTCCAAGCCCACGATCTCCGAGGCGGTACGCCGCCTGACCGATGCCGGCCTCGTGATCGTGGTTGGTCACGTCAGCGCCGGCCCCGGCCCGAACGCCGAGGTGTACGCCGCCAATCCCGGCGCCGCGTACGGCATCGCGCTGTCCGTGCGGGACACCCTGATGACCGGCTCGCCGGCGTTGACCGGAGCGGTGTGCGACGTGTCCGGCGCGGTGCGCGCCCGGCTGGAGGCGCCGGTGGACTTCCGGGCGGCCGATCCGGTCGACGCGGTCGGCGACATCGTCGATGACCTGCGGAAACGGTCCGGCATGTCGGCCGATGCGACCGGGTACGTGCAGATCGGTGTGGCCGGCGCGTACGACCCGCACACCGGCACCGTGCACCACGTCGACGTACCGGGCTGGAACCGGCCGGGACTCATCGGCCGGATCCAGGAGCGGGTAGGCACCCGGGTGGGCGTGGACAACGACGTCAACCTGGCGGCCATCGCCGAACGCCGCCGGGGCGCCGCTACCGATGCGGAAAGCTTCGCGCTGCTCTGGTTCGGCGAAGGTCTCGGTCTGGCCATCGACCTGAACGGCACCCTGCTGCGCGGGGCCCGGGGCGGCGCCGGCGAGATCGGGTACATGCCGCTGTTCAGCGCGGCCGGTGCGCGCAACGCCGACCTTCAGGATCTGGTCGGCGGTCGAGCGGTCCTCGACCTGGGGGCGTCGCACCGGGTGCCCGGACAGACTCCCGCCGAGGTCGTGAACGCCGCGGTGGCGGCCGGTCCGGACGGCAAGGCGTTCCTGGCGGAGCTGGCGGAGCGCATCGCGGTGGGGCTCGCCGCCGTGGTCGCCGTCCTGGATCCGCCGCTTGTGGTGCTTGGCGGTGAGGTGGCGCAGGCGGGCGGGCCCGCGCTGTGCGAGGCGGTGGTCGGCGCCATGCGCGCCGCGCCGGCTCTGGAGACGGCGGTCGCGATCACGTCGGTCACCGACGACGCGGTACTGCTCGGTGCGCTGGACGCGGCTCTGGCCACGGTACGGGAGGGGCTGCTCGCCTCGTTGCACGGCTGAACGCTGCCGGCCGACGAGCCTGTTCGATCAGCTCGGTCGATCAGCTGTGACCGCCGGAGCGCCCGTCGAGGCGGCGCCGGCCGGGACGCGGTTTCCCGTCTCCCGGACCGGCGCCGCGACGGTGTCAGTCCTCGTCGGACTTCGCGGAGGACATGCCGTTCTGGATCAGGTCCATGACCGTCGAGTCCTGCAGCGTGGTCACATCACCCAGCGACCGCTTCTCCGCGACGTCACGCAGCAGCCGGCGCATGATCTTCCCGGACCGGGTCTTCGGCAGCTCCTGTACCAGCATGATCTGCCGCGGCTTGGCGATCGGGCCGAGCGTCTTGGCGACGTGGTCGCGCAGCTCCTTGAGCAGCGCGTCGTCGCCCTCGCCGGCACCCCGGAGGATGACGAACGCGACGATGGCCTGCCCGGTCGTCGGGTCGGTCGCGCCCACCACCGCGGACTCCGCCACCTTCGGGTGGCTGACCAGCGCCGACTCCACCTCCGTGGTGGAGATGTTGTGCCCGGACACCAGCATCACGTCGTCGACCCGGCCGAGCAGCCACAGGTCGCCGTCCTCGTCGCGCTTGGCGCCGTCCCCCGCGAAGTACATGTTCGCGAAGCGCGACCAGTACGTGTCGATGAACCGCTGGTCGTCGCCCCAGATGGTGCGCAGCATGCTCGGCCATGGCTCGCGGAGCACCAGGTATCCGCCGCCACCGTTGGGCACGCTGTTGCCCTGGTCGTCCACGACGTCCGCGTCGATGCCGGGCAGCGGCCGCATGGCCGAACCGGGCTTGGCCGCGGTCACTCCGGGCAGCGGGCTGATCATGACCGACCCGGTCTCGGTCTGCCACCACGTGTCCACGACCGGCGTCGCGCCGCGGCCGATCGTCTGCCGGTACCAGATCCACGCCTCGGGGTTGATCGGCTCGCCCACGCTGCCGAGCAGGCGCAGCGACGACAGGTCGTACTCGGCCGGGATCTCGTCGCCCCACTTCATCATCGTGCGGATCAGGGTAGGTGCGGTGTAAAGGATGGTTACCTTGTACCGCTGCACGATCTCCCAGAACCGGCCCCGGTGCGGCGTGTCCGGGGTGCCCTCGTACATGACCTGGGTGGCGCCGTTGGACAGCGGACCGTACACGATGTACGAGTGCCCGGTGACCCAGCCGATGTCGGCGGTGCACCAGTACACGTCGGTGTCCGGCTTGTGATCGAAGACCGCGTTGAACGTGAAGCTGGTCTGGGTCAGGTACCCGCCGGTGGTGTGCAGGATGCCCTTCGGCTTGGCCGTCGTACCGCTGGTGTAGAGGATGAACAGCGGGTGCTCGGCGTCCATCGGCTGAGCCTCGTGCGTCGGCTCCGCCGTCTCCACGGCCTCGTGCCACCACAGGTCGCGACCGTCGGTCCAGGCGACGTCCTGCCCCGTGCGCCGCACGACGAGCACGTGCTCGACACTCGGGCACTGAGCCACCGACTCGTCCACCGTCGGCTTGAGCGCGCTCGGGTTGCCGCGCCGGTACCCACCGTCCGCCGTGATCACGAGCTTCGCGTCCGCGTCTTGGATGCGGCCCTTGAGCGCGTCGACCGAGAAGCCGCCGAAGACCACGCTGTGTGTCGCGCCGATCCGCGCGCAGGCGAGCATCGCGACCGCCGCCTCGGGGATCATCGGCATGTAGATCGCGACCCGGTCGCCCTTCCCGACACCCAACGCGGTCAGGGCGTTCGCCGCCTGACACACGGACGTGTGCAGCTCGCTGTACGTAATGGTGCGGGTGTCGCCCGGTTCGCCTTCCCAGTGGATGGCCACCTTGTTGCCCCGGCCGGCCTCGATGTGCCGGTCGACACAGTTGTACGCCACGTTCAGCGTGCCGCCGACGAACCATTTCGCGAACGGCGGGTTCGACCAATCCAGCACCTGGTCCCACTGTTTGGCCCAGGACAGGCGCCCGGCCTGCTCCGCCCAGAAACCAAGCCGGTCCGCCTTGGCCCGGTCGTACGCGTCCGCTTTGACGTTGGCGTCTGCGGCCAGGTCGCTCGGCGGTTCGAACCGGCGGGTCTCCTGGAGCAGGTTCTCCAATGTCTCGCTCATCGCATGGCTCCCTCTTCGGCTCGCTTTCGTGCAGCACGTTCCCGACGACGCGAGCAAACGCTGCGCGTGCGCCGGCTCAATCTTGCCGTTTCTGCGCGGTTACGAACAGTCTTCAAGCAGGTGTGACTGTTCGGCAACGGAGTGTGCGCTTTATTCCCTCCCAAAATCTCGCTACTCTGTGTGATCGTGACCGATGTGCTGGCCCCGCTGCTGGAACTCGTCGACGTCGGAGCAGCGCTGGACTCGGCTCGCGCGGACGTGGACTCGGCGCTGCGTCACCCGGCGCTGCGCTCGTCGGGCGGGGCGATGGCGGCCGAGGCCGGCCTGCGGTCCGCGGTGGCCAGCGCCGCGATCGAGGGCCACGGGTACGACCTGGAAGAGGTCCGCTCCGGCACAGTGACCGACCCGGTGGTCCAGGGCGCGCTACGCGTGTCCCGGGAGTCCGACGGGCTCGCCGACCTGTGGACGAAGGTGCCCCGGCAGGTGCTGGTGCGGATGCACGTGCTGGCCGCCCGGGATGTCGTACCGCCCGACGAACTGGGCCGGCCCGCCCCGGGTGTCGACGTGAACCGGTTGACCGCCCTGCTGGAGCTGATCGCCGGTGGTACCTCGGTCCCGACCATGCTGCTGGCCTCGATCGTGCACGGTGAGCTGCTGTCGATGGCGCCATTTTCCGGTCCGAACGGGGTGGTGGCCCGAGCGGCGGCGCGGACCACGCTGGTGGCCGGTGGGCTGGATCCCCGGGGGCTGCTCGCGCCGGAGGTCGGCCACCTGGCTCGACAGCCGGAGTACCTCGGCGCCGCCGGTGCCTATGCGACCGGTACCCCGGACGGGGTCCGCTCCTGGATCAAGCACTGCACGGCGGCGATCTCTGTGGCAGCGGAGGAACTCGCCGCGATCGCGGCGGTGGCCGGGCGGCCGAAGCAACTCTGATCCTGACGTTCACGTCTGGCTCCCCGTCCGGACTATCCACAGTGGATGATTCGGGGGCTACGGATCGTGCCACACATGTGGACGGCGCCTCCAGTGGAGGCGCCGTCACCACACGTCCTACCGGGTTACCAAGCGTGCACATATTCGTTGTCGGCGGTCCTCACGGCGCCGCCGCAACGTGCCTGCCGCGGCTGGTCGCGCGTGGGTGCCCGGTGGCCGTGTGCGTAACCCCGAGGGGTTTCGCACTCCTTGTTCTACGCCGGTTCGGGACAGCCCGCTACCCCTCGGGCGGAAAGTGTCGCTGCCCGGAACCTAGAGAGGGTGGTCAGAGCGCCCGGGACGCTTCCAGCCCGCCCGGACGTGAGCGGCGGTGCCGCCCGTACCAGGCGAGGCCGATCGCGACTCCGACCCCGACGCCGATCGCGGCGGCTGCCACCGGCACCGCCGGGCGGTCACGCAGCCGGCGGCGCAGCGGAATCGGGTGGCGGAACGCCAGCACCGGCCAGCCCTGCTCGGCGGCGACCCTGCGCAGGGCCCGGTCCGGGTTCACGGCGGTCGGGTGGCCCACCGACTCCAGCAGAGGGGCGTCGCTGATCGAGTCTGAGTAGGCGTACGACTCGGCGAGGTCGTACCCCTGGGCGGCGGCCATCTCCTTGACCGCGGCGACCTTGTGGGGCCCGCCGGCGTAGAACTCGATCTCGCCGGAGTACCGGCCGGCCTCGACGACCATCCGGGTCGCGATGATGTGGGTCACACCCAGCAGTTCGCCGATCGGGCGCACCATCTCCTCGCCGGACGCGGAGACCAGGACGATGTCCCTGCCTACCGCCTGGTGATGCTCGATGAGTTCTACAGCCTCGGCATATATGTACGGGTCGATCAGATCGTGCAACGTCTCATTTACGATTTGTCGGACTTGTTCGACCTTCCACCCCTTGCACAATTCGGCTAAATAGTCGCGCGTCCGAATCATCTGTTGATCGTCCGCGCCACCGATTTTGAAGATCAGCTGGGCGTACGCAGCCTTGACTACGTCACGCCGTGTAATCAGGCCGTCGCGGTAGAAGGGTCGGCCGAACGCGAGAGCGCTCGACTTGGCGATGACGGTTTTGTCGAGGTCGAAGAAGGCGGCGCCGTGGCCCACGGCGGGCAAGTCTAGCGGTGTACCTCGTTACTGGGGTGACAGACCCCGAGACGGGCGAATGCGTTGCGTAAGGGGCGTGCCCGCGCGGGATCGATGGGCGTATGGTGTGCCGGAATGATCGCGATGTGGAGTGTCGCGGTGTGTTGGGGCGTAGGCCACTCGACGTGTGCCGAGTGGTTCAGGCATGCTTGATACAACGACGGTTGCCTGTTGCCCCGACGCGACCGCGTTGCTCGACATTCAGACCCTCGGCGGTTGCACCCCCCGTAACCGCTGAGTGGGTTCGGCTCGACCCCCCCGGAGCCGGACCCCCGACGACCCCCGTCACCCCCCGGCGGGGGTCGTCCCTATTCCCGCACCGTACGTGCTGGTAGCAAATCCCCAGGTCACGACGACTTCCCCGGATCGGTCCCGCGGGGCTCCCTCCCGCCCGTCCCTCCCGGATGGTTCGCGCGGCTTGCGAGTGGGGCGGACCGCCCGGTGGCTCCGGACCTGGACGGCCACCAGAAAGGCGCCAGGACCGCCGCGGAAATCCGCGGTTCCCCCAACCACCCGCACGCGGTCCCGGCGCCCGCACGGCGCCCTGAACGACCTTGGGCGTGCTCTTACCAACTCCGCGGGATGTCGGCCGGCGGCTCCTTCCGGCGGCTCCTTCCGGCGGCGACGCACCGGCACCGATGCCGACGCCCTGCTCAACCGGGGTTCCATAGCAGATCCTCCGGGCCTCGAATCCGGGCTTCCACAGTCACCCTCGCTGTCCACAGATCATGGTTTCGCCGGTTGGTGGAACCGGCCTCGCGGTCCACGGTGTGCGGGTCAGATCCGTCGCACCCGGCAGGAGGCCGTGATGGCTGTTCGCATCGCACACAACGCCGCGCCCATGCCCGGCCAGCGGCGCCCGCTCGTCGTCACGGCCGACCTCGACCTCCTCGATGACCTGTTGCGATGCGCCGCCCAGGTAAACGTGATGATGGACGTGGCGCCGGATGCCGTCGCAGCAGGCAAGTGGTTCAGCGGTGCTCCGATGGTGCTGGTCGGCATCGACGTGGCGGAAGAGTGCGCTCGCGCGTCGTTTCCCCGCCGGCCCGGCGTCGTACTGGTCGGGCGCTACGAGCGACCGGGGCCTCCGGACTGGCCGGTCGCGCTCGACCTCCGCGCGGAGCACGTGGCCACGTTGCCGGCGGCCGAGCCCTGGCTGGTCGACCGGATCGGCCGGCTCGCCGGGGCCGAGGCCCGGATGGTCGCGGTGCTCGGCGGGCGGGGCGGTGCCGGAGCCAGCGTGCTGGCGGCCGGGTTGGCGGTCACCGCGGCCAGGTCCGGCATGCGCACCCTGCTGGTGGACGCCGATCCGCTGGGCGGCGGGGTGGACCTGGTGCTCGGTTGGGAGGAGCTCGACGGTCTGCGTTGGCCCGCTCTGACCCAGACCAGCGGCCGGGTGAGCCCACCGGCGCTGGTGGAGGTGCTGCCCCAGCGCGGCGAGCTGGTGGTGCTGTCGTGGGATCGCGGCGGTGTGCTCGGAATACCGGCGGAGGCGATGGCCAGTGCCCTGGACGCCGGTCGGCGCGGACAGGACCTGGTCGTGGTGGACCTGCCGCGCCGGTTGGACGACGCGTCGGTGCTCGCGCTCGGCGCGGCCGACCGCAGCTACCTGGTGGTGCCTGCCGAGTTGCGGGCGTGCGCCGCCGCTGCCCGGGTCGCCGCGACCGCCGCGCCGCACTGCCTGTCCCTGTCCGTCGTGGTACGGGGTCCTGCACCGGGCGGCCTGCGCGGCCCAGACGTCGCCTCGGCGCTCGGACTGCCGCTGGCCGGAGTGCTGCGCCCGGAGCCGGGTCTGGCCCGTGGCCTGGAACGCGGGCAGCCGCCCGCGCGGGACGGGCGGGGGCCGCTGGCCGTGCTGTGCCGGCAGTTGCTTGGGGAACTCGGGCTCGGCGCGGCGAAGGCGGTCGCGTCATGAGCGGCACGCAGACGCTGGTCGGCAGGATCACGGACGATCTACCCGCGGCCGGCCCGCTGACTTCTCTGTTGCGCGACCCGAGCGTGACGGACCTGCTGGTCAACGGCCGGGAGGTCTGGGTCGACCGGGGTGCCGGACTGGTCCGGGCTCCGCTGGCTGTCGGTGGGCCCGACGAGGTTCGCCGGCTGGCGCAGCGCCTCGCGGCGGCCGGTGGTCGCCGGCTCGACGAGGGCGTCCCGTTCGTCGACGTACGTCTGGCGGACGGTAGTCGCCTGCACGCCGTCCTCCCGCCGATCGCGACCGGTGGGCCGTACCTGTCGCTGCGCACGTTCCGCCAGCGCTCGTTCACGCTGTCCGACCTGGTCGCCGCTGGCACGGTCGACGCGGGCGGGGCGCACCTGCTCGCGTCCATCGTCGCGGCGCGGCTGCCGTTCGTCGTCTCGGGCGGCACCGGTTCGGGAAAGACCACCCTGCTGGCGAGCCTGCTCGGGCTGGTCCCGCACGACGAGCGCATCGTGTTGGTCGAGGACGCCGCCGAACTGCGCCCGACCCACCCGCACGTGGTCGGGCTTCAGTCACGCACCTCGAATGTCGAGGGTGCGGGCGACGTGGGGCTGCGTGAGCTGGTCCGGCAGGCGCTGCGCATGCGGCCCGACCGGTTGGTGATCGGTGAGTGCCGGGGCGCGGAGGTGCTGGATTTCCTCGGCGCGCTGAACACCGGCCACGAGGGCGGTGCCGGCACGCTGCACGCGAACGGCGCCGCGGACGTCCCGGCCCGGTTGGAGGCGCTGGGGCTGCTCGGCGGTGTGCCACGTGCCGCGCTGCACGCGCAGATCGCGGCCGCGCTGCGGGTCGCGGTACACCTGCGGCGGGAGCCGTCGGGACGGGTACTCGAGCAGATCTGCCTTCTGGTGCCCGTCGATCCGCACCGGACAGTGGCGGCGGTACCGGCGTGGCAGCGCGGCACCGGTGCCGGACCGGCCGCCCGCGATCTCGTCGATCTGCTGCAGGCACGCGGCGTCACGCCTCCCGACGTGTTGAGCGAGCGACCGTGAACATCCTCGTGTCACGGCGACACCGCAGGCTCACCGTGCTCGGCGGTGGAGCTGAGCCGGCCGCTCCGCAACGGCTCGCCGATCGCCGCCCGCGTACAGCAGCGGTCACGGTCGGAGCGCTCGGCGCCGCCATCGCCGTATTGGCGGGCGGCCCGGTGGCCGGGGCGGCGGCAGCGGTCTACGGGACGCTCGCGGCGTCGATGGTCCTGCGTCGGCGCCGGACACGGTGGGCCACCGAAGCGACGGCACGAGCGCTGGACGCGGTCGCGGTGCTCGCGGCCGACCTGCGAGCGGGAGTGGCGCCGGGTGGCGCTCTCGGCGCGGCGTTGCCGGCGCTCTCGGTGCCGGACGTCGCTCCGGTGAGCCGGTTGGTCGATCGCATCACCAGTGCATGGGAGGTCGCCGACGCGGCAGGAGCGCCATTGGCGGAGCTGCTCGACCGGTTGGAGACCGACGCTCGTGGGCTCGACCGGGTGCGGGCCAACGCGGCTGCCCAGGCGGCCGGTGCCAGTGCGACGGCGTGGCTGCTCGCGGCCCTGCCGGTCGCGGGTATCGGGGTCGGGTACGGGATGGGTGCCGATCCGCTGGGCGTCCTGCTGCACACGCGGGTGGGTGCCGCCTGCGCGGGGTTGGCGCTGCTGCTGCAGGTTGCCGGCATGGCCTGGTCGAGCCGCCTGGCTCGGGGCATCGCCGGAGGCATGTGATGGCCGGACGGCGAGCGGTGGCCGCGCCCGGGCGCCGCGCCGCCCCCGGGCCCGGGCGGCTTGCCGGAAAGGCGCCGGCCGATCGTCTGCCGGCCGGTCGCCTGCCCGGCGGTCGCCTGTCGAGCGGTCGTCTACCGGGCGGTCGTCTACCGGGCGGTCGTCGGCGGGGCGGTCGTCTGCCGGCCGGTCGTCGGCCGGGCGACCCTCGGCCGGGACGTCATCGGATCGCCGTCGCGAGACTCGGCGCGGTAGCCCTCGGGGCGGTGGCCGCTGCTCTCCTGATCGGTGGGTGGCCCGGTGTGGTGGTCGGTGCCGCCGTCTCCGTGGCGGCCGACCGGTACCTGCGGCGCATGGAGCCCGCCTGGCGTCGCGCCGAGCGGCTGCGTGCCGAGGCCGATCTGCCGTTCGCGGCGGACCTGCTCGCCGCCGCGCTGCGCGCGGGCCTGCCTACCGGCCGGGCGGTCGCCGTCGTCGCCGACGCGGTCGACGGTCCGGTCGGGCAGCGGCTGGCGCGGGTCGGCCGGTCGCTCGGGCTCGGCCTGGCCCCCGCCCAGGCGTGGACATCCATGGCCGACCTGCCCGGCGGAGGCCGGATGGCGGCGGCGGCCGTCCGCAGCGCGGACAGCGGCTCGGCGCTGGCCGCGGCGTTCGTCCGGCTCGCCGACGACCAGCGGGCACATCGCGTCACCGACGCGGAGGCAGCGGGTCACCGGGCCGGTGTGCTCGTCGTGCTGCCGCTGGGTCTCTGTTTCCTGCCCGCATTCGTCTTCGCCGGCATCGTGCCGGTGATCGTCGCCGTACTCGGCGGCGTACTTCGGTCCTGAGGAGGTTCCGTGAGGCTGTTGCGAAGACTCGCCCGGCGGTTGCGTGACGACCGGGGAATGAACACGGCGGAATACGCGGTCGGAACCCTGGCCGCCGTCGCGTTCGCCGGGATCCTGCTGAAGGTGCTGACCTCCGGGCAGGTGCAGGCGGCGCTCGCCGCGGTGATTCAGCGGGCCCTCAAATGAGGCTGCCGGCGTGGTGCTCCGCGCGCGACGGCCGTGATCGGGGAAGCGCGACCGCCGAGCTGGCGGTCGCACTCCCCGCCCTGGTGCTGTTGCTGCTGTTCGCGCTGGGTGCGGTGGATGCCGTACTGGCCCGGATGCAGTGTGTCGACGCGGCCCGCGACGCGGCACTGGAGGCGGCACGGGGTGGCGACGGTACGGCGACCGGCCGGGCCAGGGCGCCGCACGGTGCCGTGGTGTCGGTGACGGACGACGGGCAGACGGTACGGGTGCGGATCCGGCTGGACGTCCGGCCGTTGGGCGCGCACCTTCCCGGAGTCACCGTCTCGGCCGACGCGGTGGCCGACGTCGAGCCCGTGGCGGTGCCGTGAACCCACGTCGCGATCGGGGCTCCGCCTCGATCTGGCTGCTCGGTGCCGGGTTCGTCGTGGTCGCGGTGGGGCTGGCCGGCGCGCTGGCCACCGCGGCCGCCACGGCCCGGCACCGGGCGCAGGTGGCTGCCGATCTCGGGGCGCTGGCCGGCGCACGGTACGTGATCGACGGCGCGGCGGTCGCGTGCGCGCGGGCGCAGCCAGTGGTGAACGGCAACGGTGCCCGGATGGCGGACTGCCGGCTCGACGGACTGGACCTGGTCGTGACCGGGGAGGTGGCGGTCATGGACATCGCCCGTGCACGGGCGGTCGCTCGGGCGGGTCCGCTGCGTGCCGCTGCCGCTGCCGCTGGCGGCACTCGGCGGACGGAGGGCGGGCCGGGGCCTCCGCATGCTGTGGGCGCTGCCGGACGCCCGGGCCGGGAGCGCCCGGCGAGCCGCCTGGGCCGGCAGCGCCCGGCGAGCCGGTCAGGACGGCAGCGCCCGGCGAGCGGGTCAGGACGGCAGCGCGGCGAGGACGGCTTCCAGCACCCGTATCGCGCCCTGCTTGGAGAGCGGATCGTTTCCGTTGCCGCACTTGGGCGACTGGACGCACGACGGGCAGCCGGTTTCACAGCCGCAGGCGCTGATCACGTCCCGGGTGGCGGTGAGCCACTGCGCCGCCGCGTGGTAGGCCCGCTCGGCGAAGCCCGCGCCGCCCGGGTGCCCGTCGTAGACGAACACCGTGGGCGCCTCGGTGTCCGGGTGCACGGCTGTGGAGAGGCCGCCGATGTCCCACCGGTCGCAGGTGGCGATCAGCGGCAGCAGGCCGATCGCGGCGTGTTCGGCGGCGTGCAGCGCGCCGGGGACCTGGTACGGCTCGACCCCGTACCGGTCCAGCTCCTCCGGCGAGATGGTCCACCACACGGCCGTCGTGCGCAGCTGCCGTACCGGCAGGTCCAGCGGCCGGCTGTCGATCACCTCACCGGTACCGATGCGCCGGCGCTGGTACCCGACGACCTGCCCGGTCACGTCGACGGTACCGAGGAAGAGCCCGACCGGCCCGGCGTCCACGTAAGACGACACCGACACGATGTCGACGTCGGTCACGTCGCGCGGATGGGTGGTCCAGTCCGGCTCCTCGGCGTGCACCAGCGCCACGGAGTCGTCGAGGTCCAACTCGTCCACGACGTAGGTAGCGCCCCGGTGCAGGTGTACGGCGCCGGTGTGCACCTGCGCGTGGGCCGAGCCGCCGTCGACCGTACCGAGCAGCCGGCCGGTCGCCGACTCGACGATGGAGATCCGGGAGTCCCCCGTACCGCGCAGGTCCACGTCCGGCCGGTCGGAGGCGGTCCAGTACCAGCCCGACGGGCGGCGGCGCAGCGCGCCGGCCTCGACCAGGGCGTCCACCGCCGCCCGGGCGGCCTCGCCGAACAGGGTGAGGTCGGCATCCGTCAGCGGCAGCTCGGCGGCGGCACAGCAGAGGTGGGGAGCGAGGACGTACGGGTTGCCGGGATCGAGCACGGTCGCCTCCACCGGCCGCCCGAACAGCGCCGCCGGATGGTGCACGAGGTAGGTGTCCAGGGGATCGTCCCGTGCCACCAGGACGCACAACGCGTCCCGGCCCGCCCGGCCGGCGCGGCCGGCCTGCTGCCACAGCGAGGCCAGGGTGCCCGGGTACCCCGTGATCACCACGGCGTCCAGCCCCACCAGGTCCACGCCGAGTTCCAGCGCGTTCGTCGAGGCCAGTCCGTACAGCTCACCGGTGCGCAGCGCGGTCTCCAGGGCCCGGCGGTCCTCACGCAGGTACCCGGCCCGGTAGGCGGCGACCCGATCGGCCAGCTCCGGTGCCACCTCGGCCAGCGAGCGGCGGGCCATCGCGGCCACCACCTCGGCACCCCTGCGCGACCGGACGAACGCGAGTGTCCGTACGCCGCCCGCGATCGCGTCGGCGAGCAGGTCGGCCGTCTCGCGCAGCGCGGACCGGCGGATGGGCACCGCGTCACGAGCCTGTGCCCCGGTCGCCTCGCCGGACTGAGCGTCGGTGGCACTGAACGGCAGCAGTGGGGGTTCCCACAGCGCGAACGTGACCCCGCCGCGCGGCGAGGAGTCATCGCTGACCGCGGTGACCGGCAGCCCCGTCAGCCGGGTGGCGGAGGAGGCGGGATCGCCCACGGTCGCGGACGCGAGCACGAACACCGGGGCCGACCCGTACCGGGCGCAGACGCGCCGCAACCGCCGCAGCACCTGCGCCACGTGCGAGCCGAAGACGCCCCGGTACGTGTGGCACTCGTCGACGACCACATAACGCAGCCGGCGCAGGAACGCCGACCAGCCGTCGTGCCGGGGCAGCACGCTGTAGTGCAGCATGTCCGGGTTGGTCAGCACGAACCGCGCGTGCGCGCGCACCCAGTCACGCTCCTCGCGTGGCGTGTCCCCGTCGTACCCGGCCGGCCGGATGCCCGGCGACGCCAGTGCGGAGACCGTACCCAGCTGGTCGGCCGCGAGCGCCTTGGTCGGGGCCAGGTAGAGCGCGGTGGCCCGGGGATCGCTCTCCAGGGTCGCGAGCACCGGCAGGTGGTAGGCGAGCGACTTGCCCGAGCCGGTACCCGTGGACACGATCACGTGCTCGCCGGCGTGGGCGAGGTCGGCGGCTTCGGCCTGGTGCCTCCACGGGGCCGTGATCCCCCGGTCGGCGAGTGCGGCGCGCAGCGCCGGCGTGACCCACCCGGGCCAGGCGGCGGTCACACCGTCCCGGGCCGGTACCCGCTCGACGTGGGTCAGCGACTCCTGCTGGCCGCTCGACAACCGGTCGAGCAACTCGTCGGGGGCGAGCGTCCCGGCGGGCGACAGGGCGGGGCTGGTCACCCAAGCACTCTGACACTGGTGCCCGGGCCACGTCCAACGACGGATCGGGACGGTGAGCCACCCGACGTGGCTCCCTCGTGAGCGCCCGGCGACGCCGGACTCACCACGCGCGACGACGTCGGATCTCCAGGTGTGGTACGCGTGCGCACGAGATCGCCGAACGATGGTTAGATGCCCAGGGAGGTGCGCCCTTCGGCGACGCCACCGAAGGAGGTCCACATGGAGCTGTCGTTGTCGGCCCGCGACGCCGAGGGCTATCTGATACTCGATGTGGCCGGCGAGATCGATGTCTATACCGCACCCCAGCTGCGTGAGCGTCTGATCGCGCTGGTCGAAGGCGGCGCACGGCACGTGATCGTGAACCTCGACCGGGTGGAGTTTCTCGACTCGACGGGGCTCGGCGTCCTGGTCGGCGCGCTCAAGCGGCTGCGCGGCGTCGGAGGTGAGCTGTTCCTCGCCTGTGGCCAAGAGAGGCTGCTCAAGATCTTCCGGATCACCGGATTGGACCGCGTCTTCACCATGTTCCCGTCGGTGGAGGCGGCGACGGCTGGTGGCCAGGGCGGCTCCGGCACGGGGACCCCGGCTCCAGACGCGGACGGTGGCGCCGACCCTGCCGCTTCGGCCGGCTGAGGCGCGGATGCCGACGGTCAGGTTGTCCTTCACGCCCGCGCCGGCTCATGTACGCACCGCACGCCTGGTGGGCGTCGCGGTCGCCCGTCGCGCCGGGGTGGCCTCCGAACTGTTCGACGAGATCCGTTTGGCGATCGGTGAGGCGTGTTCACGTGCCGTCGCCCTGCATCGCGACCACTCGATCGCCGACCTCGTCGAGGTGGCGCTCGGCGACGACGACCGGTTCACGGTACGGGTCATCGACCGTGCACCGATCGACGCCGCGCTCGGTCAGGCGCTCGGTGACCCGGCCGAACTCGCCGACCCCGTCGCGCTCCTCGAGGAGCCCCCGGGACAGGTGGCCAGCCCGGATCCGGCCACCGAGGAGGCGGTCACCGTGGGAATGAGGTTGGCCCTGCTCGCCGGCCTGGTCGAGGACCTGACGGTACGCCCGGCGGATCATGGTCCGGGCACCGAGGTACGGATGTCGTGGCCCATGCCGTCGGGCCGGAACGGGTCGGGCGGGCGGGGCTGAGCCCGTACGGTCGAGCCTTTGCCCGCCTCCGCCACAACCCGGCTCCGGCTGTGCTCGGGTGGGCCCGCCGGAACCCCCGCACCGGCCCCAGCAGGGGACACATGGGTACGGCGGTGTGACCAGGCCCACGGCGGCCGACTAGAGTACCCCGGGTCATCAGCTAATCCTTGTCCCCGCGTTTGCGGGGCAGGGGCGCGGTTACTCCCGCGTAGAGTCTGTCATCGCCACTGACCGGGCGATGACGCACATATCGGTACAGGAGGACATAGATGTCCGAGGGATCCCTCGCTGCCAGCGAGCTGCCCCTTACCGGTAGCAACCTGTCCTACGTCATAGTCGCCGCGGTTATCGCGCTGGTGGCGTTGGGCTTTGCGTTCGCCCTGGTTAGGGCGGTTCTCGCAACCGGTAAGGGTACCCAGAAAATGCAAGAGATCGCCGGGGCTGTGCAGGAGGGCGCGACCGCGTACCTCTTCCGCCAGTTCAAGACCCTCGGCGTGTTCGTGATCATTGCCGTCATTCTGCTGTTCCTGCTCCCGGTCAACGAGGGCGGCCTGTCGGTCAAGATCGGACGGTCTGCCTTCTTCGTGGTGGGCGCACTGTTCAGCGCGTTCATCGGTGGCGCGGGCATGGCCCTGGCCACCAGGGCGAATCTCCGGGTCGCGGCGGCCGCCAACACCGGTCAGGGCAGCCGCGAGCGGGCAATGCAGATCGCGTTCCGCACCGGCGGCGTGGTCGGCTTCCTCACCGTCGGGCTCGGCCTGCTCGGTGCGGCGATCGTCGTGCTCATCTACAAGGGCGACGCGCCAACCGTGCTGGAGGGCTTCGGCTTCGGCGCGGCGTTGCTGGCCATGTTCATGCGGGTCGGCGGCGGCATCTTCACCAAGGCGGCCGACGTCGGCGCCGACCTGGTCGGGAAGGTCGAGCAGGGGATTCCCGAGGACGACCCGCGTAACGCCGCCACCATCGCGGACAACGTGGGCGACAACGTCGGCGACTGCGCCGGCATGGCCGCGGACCTCTTCGAGTCGTACGCGGTGACGCTCGTGGCCGCCCTGATCCTGGGCAAGGCCGCGTTCGGCGAGTACGGACTGGTGTTCCCGCTGATCGTTCCGACGATCGGTGTGCTCACCGCGATCATCGGCGTGTTCATCACCCGGCTGCGTGCGTCCGACCGAAATGGTCTGACCGCGATCAACCGAGCGTTCTTCATCTCCGCCGGCATCTCGGCGGTGTTGAGCGCGGTGGCCGCGTGGCTGTACCTGCCGAAGAACTGGTCGGACCTGCTCGGCGACAGCTGGCGGACCGCCCTGGGCCTGGCCCCCACCGACAACCTGCGGCTCTCCCCGCCGGTGGTCGCGATCATCGCGGTCATCATCGGTATCGTGCTGGCGGCCATCATCCAGGCGCTGACCGGCTACTTCACCGAGGTCGACCGGCGTCCGGTGCAGGACATCGGCAAGAGCTCGCTGACCGGTCCGGCCACCGTGGTCCTGGCCGGTATCTCGATCGGGTACGAGTCGGCCGTGTACTCGGCGCTGGTCATCGGCGCCGGTGTGTACGGCGCGTTCCTGCTCGGCGGCGGCTCGACCGTGCTGTCCCTGTTCGCGATCGCCATGGCCGGCACCGGCCTGCTGACCACGGTCGGCGTGATCGTGGCCATGGACACCTTCGGCCCGATCTCCGACAACGCTCAGGGCATCGCGGAGATGTCCGGTGAGATCGACGAGGATGGCGCCCGGGTGCTCACCGACCTGGACGCGGTGGGCAACACCACGAAGGCGATCACCAAGGGTATCGCGATCGCCACGGCCGTACTCGCGGCCACCGCGCTGTTCGGGTCGTACACGGACACCGTCGGTACGGCGTTGACCAAGGCGAAGGTCACCGAGTCGCTTGACCAGATCCTCAACGTGTCCAACCCGCGCAACCTCGTCGGATTGCTGTTCGGCGCGGCCGTGGTGTTCTTCTTCTCCGGACTGGCCATCAACGCCGTGTCCCGGTCGGCCGGTGCGGTCGTCTTCGAGGTACGGCGGCAGTTCCGGGACTTCCCCGGGATCATGAACGGCACCCAGCGGCCCGAGTACGGCCGGGTGGTCGACATCTGCACCAGGGACGCCCAGCGTGAGCTGATCACGCCTGGCCTCCTCGCGGTGTTGGCGCCGATCGCGGTCGGCTTCGGCCTGGGCATCGGCGCGCTGGCCAGCTACCTGGCCGGGGCGATCGGTGCCGGGACCCTGATGGCCGTGTTCCTGGCCAACTCCGGTGGTGCCTGGGACAACGCCAAGAAGATGATCGAGGACGGCAAGTTCGGCGGCAAGGGCTCGGACGCCCATGCCGCCACGGTCATCGGTGACACCGTCGGTGACCCGTTCAAGGACACCGCCGGCCCGGCGATCAACCCGCTGCTCAAGGTGATGAACCTGGTCTCGCTGCTGATCGCACCGGCCGTGGTCATGTGGAGCGTGGGGAGCGACAAGAACACCCCGCTGCGCATCCTGGTCGCGGTGCTGGCCCTGCTGATCATCGTGGTCGCGGTGACCATCAACAAGCGCAAGCCGATGTCGGTGGCCTCGGAGGAGGACATCGCGGCCGCCACGAACGGCGGCGCGACGCCGGGCGACGGTTCGGCGAACACGAGCGAGGACGCCGAAGCCGCCAAGGTGTAAGAGCCTGCTGGCAGACCGGCGCCGGCTCCGCGGGGTTCCCGCGGGGCCGGCGCCGTCGTTTCGGGCCCGCTGGCGGCCTCCGGCCGGTACGCCACGCGCCCCGCAGCCTCCGCCAGACACCGCCGGCAATCGAACAGTCGTACAGTGACGGGCATGCGTCGCATGCTCGCGTCCCTGGCGGCCTTCGGTGTGGTGGCAACGGTCGCCGCGTGCGGCAGCGATGCCACGCCGGCCAAGACCTGGGCCACCGAGGTGTGCCGGGCACTGTCCCCGTGGCGGGCCAGCATTTCACAGCTCAACAGCCAGGCCGCGGCGCAGATGAAGGACGCGAAGACCCCGGTGCAGACCAGGGACAACATGATCCGGCTGTTCGACGGCGCCCGGGACTCCACGGAAAGCGCGCGGGTGAAGGTCGCCGCCGCCGGGGTGCCCGACGTCGACGGGGGCAAGGTGATCGCCAACCGGTTCGTGTCCGCGCTGGCCCACGTACGCGACGCGTACGACAAGGCGCACCACACGGTCGCGGCACTCCCGACCAGCCAGCCGAAGCCGTTCTACGACGGCGTGGCCGCCGCGGTCGGCACCCTCGACAAGGAGTACTCGCAGGCGGGGCTCAACACCGGCGCGCTCACGTCGACGGAACTGCGTGAGGAGTTCGAAGCAGTACCGGAGTGCGGGTAGCGGGCGGGGATGCGGTGAGGCCGGGATGCAGGTGAAGCAGCTGTCCATATTCGGGGTCGAGGCGGCGCCACCGGCACCGGCCGACCTCGAAGGGCTGCTGGCCGGGCCGGGTCAGGTGGTCCGGATGGGCGGCACCGCCCGGGTCTCCGTCGTGGTCGGTGACCTGTGGCGGGGCCGGGTGCTGCACGCCGAGCTGGCACAACGCGGGGTACCGGCGACCCTGGTGTCCACGGTCGAGCAGCACATCGGCGTCCGGACGGCATACTCCAGCACCCTGGCCCCGCTGGGCGCGGCCTGGCTGCGGGGTGCGGTGAAGCTGCCGCCGCCCGGGTTCGGGCTGGATGGCCGGCGCCTGCGGCTGTGGGTGATCGCTGCCGGGCACGGCGACCAACTCGGCTTCACCCTCCGGCTGGGACCGTCCGACGAGCCGGCCTGGGAGCCGGTCGGCGTGGCGCTCGCGAGTGTCGGATTACCGGCAGTTCTGCTGGGTACCAGGGCCGGCGGACCCGCGTACCGGATCGCCGGCCGGCGCCGGATCGGAAGGCTTGCCGAGCTTGTCGGCGACCGTCCAGCCGAGGTTCCCGCAGAGGCGTGGCCGGCATCTCGGTAGCGGCCGGAATCCGAGGTGCGAATCACGCGTTCGGGGCATGATCGGTGCCGTGACGTGAGTCACCGGCGGAGTTGGGTGTACGGTGACGCCGCCTGGCAGGGCCCGGTACGCCCGGTTCCGGACACCGCTGGGTTACGTTTGAACACCGTGTCCATGAGCAACTGGGAGTGCCGTGCCGCACGACGCTAAGCGCTTGGTCATCGTCGAGTCCCCGGCGAAGGCCAAGACGATCTCGGGTTACCTAGGCCCCGGGTATGTGGTCGAGGCGAGCCTGGGCCATGTCCGGGACCTGCCGCGCAACGCGGCCGACGTGCCAGCGAAGTATAAGTCGCTGCCGTGGGCCCGGCTGGGCGTGGACGTCGACAACGGTTTTGCGCCGCTTTACGTGGTTTCCAGCGACCGGAAGCAGCAGATCACCCGCCTGACCAAGCTGGCCAAAGAGGTGGACGAGGTCTACCTGGCGACAGATGAGGACCGCGAGGGCGAGGCCATCGCCTGGCACCTGCTGGAGACGATCAAGCCCAAGGTCCCGGTCAAGCGGATGGTCTTCCACGAGATCACGAAGCCGGCGATCCAGGCGGCCGTGGCCAGCCCCCGGGAGATCGACCGCGCCCTGGTCAACGCGTACGAGTACCGGCGGATCTTGGACCGCCTGTACGGGTACGAGGTCTCGCCGGTGCTGTGGAAGAAGGTCATGCCACGGCTGTCGGCGGGCCGGGTGCAGTCGGTGGCCACACGGATCGTGGTGGATCGCGAGAAGCAGCGGATGGCGTTCCGCTCGGCGGAGTACTGGGACATCATCGCCGACCTCGCGATGCTCGACGCCCCTGCGGACGGGCCCCGGGGCTTCTCCGCCACGCTGATCTCGCTGGACGGCGACCGGATCGCCACCGGCCGGGACTTCGAGCCGACCACCGGCCGGGCCCGCAGCGACGTGGTGCACCTGGACGAGGCGGCCGCCCGCGGGTTGGCCGGCCGGCTGGAGAACCAGTCGTTCAAGGTCGTCAGGGTCGAGGAGAAGCCGTACCGGCGCCGGCCCTACCCGCCGTTCATCACCTCCACGCTGCAGCAGGAGGCCGCCCGCAAGATGCGGTTCTCCTCCGCGCAGACGATGCGTACGGCACAGCGCCTGTACGAGAACGGCTACATCACCTATATGCGTACCGACTCGGTGAACCTCTCCGAGTCGGCCATCACCGCTGCCCGGGCCCAGGTCCAGGAGCTGTACGGCGACCGGTTCGTGCCGCCGCAGCCGCGCCGGTACACGTCCAAGGTGAAAAACGCTCAGGAGGCGCACGAGGCCATCCGCCCGGCCGGGGACACCTTCCGCACCCCGGGCGAGGTGGCGAACGAGCTGTCCACCGAGGAGTTCAGGCTCTACGAGCTGATCTGGCGGCGGACCATCGCCTCGCAGATGACCGACGCGGTCGGCTCGTCGGTGTCGGTGCGCATCCGGGCCGTTTCCACGAACAACGAGGAGTGCGACTTCGGGGCGACCGGTAAGACGATCACCGACCCCGGCTTCCTGCGCGCCTACGTGGAGTCCAGCGACGACGAGGAGGCCGAGGCGGAGGACGCCGAGCGCCGGCTGCCGACCCTGGTCAAGGATCAGCCGCTGCGCGCCGACAGGCTCAACCCGGTCGGCCACACCACCCAGCCACCGGCCCGCTACACGGAGGCGTCGTTGGTCAAGGCGCTGGAGGAGTTGGGCATCGGCCGGCCGTCGACGTACGCCAACATCATGGCCACCATCCAGGACCGCGGGTACGTGTTCAAACGGGGTCAGGCGCTGATCCCGTCGTTCACCGCGTTCGCGGTGACCAACCTGCTGGAGGGGCACTTCCCCCGGCTGGTGGACTACCAGTTCACCGCCTCGATGGAAAACGAGCTCGACGACATCGCCGACGGCGAGGCATCGGCGCTGGACTTCCTGACCGCGTTCTACTTCGGCGGGGTGGGCGACGAGGGTTCGATCGCCAGGGCGGGTGGCCTGCGGAAGATGGTCACCGAGAACCTCGGCGAGATCGACGCCCGTGGGGTCAACTCCATCCCGCTGTTCCGGGACGACTCCGAGCGGGACGTCGTGGTGCGGGTCGGCCGGTACGGGCCGTACCTGCAGCGTACGGTGCCCGGCCAGGAGCCCGGCGAGGACGATCGGACGTCGTTGCCGGACGGCATCGCCCCGGACGAGCTGAGTCCGGCGAAGGTCGACGAACTGTTCCTGGGCGGCGGCGGCGAGCGGAAGCTGGGCGAGCACCCGGAGACCGGCGAGCTGGTCGTGATCAAGTCGGGTCGGTTCGGCCCGTACGTGTCCAGCGGGGAGCGCAACGCCTCGCTGCTGCGTAATCAGTCGCCGGAGGCGGTGTCGCTGGCCGACGCCCTGCAGCTGCTCTCGCTGCCCCGGCTGCTGGGCAAGGACCCCGGGGGCGCCGAGGTGTTCGCGGGGGCGGGCCGGTATGGGCCGTACGTGAAGCGGGGCGACGACTTCCGGTCGCTGGCCGACGAGTCGCAGCTGTTCACGGTGAGCCTGGACGAGGCCCTGGCACTGCTGGCCGCGCCGAAGACCCGCCAGCGCCGGCCGGCCGCGCCGCCGCTGCGCGAGCTGGGCCCCGACCCGCTGACGGACAAGCCGCTGGTGATCAAGGACGGCCGGTTCGGGCCGTACGTGACCGACGGCGAGACCAACGCCTCGCTGCGGCGGGGTCAGACGCCCGAGACCATGTCCGTGGAGCAGGGCTCGGAGATGCTGGCCGAGAAGCGGGCCAAGGGGCCAGCTCCGGCCCGCAAGAAGGCCACCAAGGCCGCGGCGAAGAAGACCACCGCGAAGAAGCAGACCGCGGCGGAGAAGAAGGCGGTCGCGGGCAAGACCACGACCGCGAAGAAGACCACCACGGCGAAGAAGGCCACTGCGGCCAAGAAGACCGCCGCCAAGAAGGCGGCACCGGCCAAGAAGACCGCCGCGAAGAAGACGACCTAGGGGCGTCCTCGGGGCTCAGTCCCCGAGGACCCTCGACGTGTACCGGTTGGCGAACACGCGGCCCGGGTCGAGCTGGTCGCGTACCGCGAGGAAGTCGTCGAAGCGCGGGTACGCCGGCCTGAGGTCCTCGCGGGTACGCCAGTGCATCTTGCCCCAGTGTGGCCGCCCGCCCAGGCTCTCGGCGACCTCCTCGAAGCCGCGGAAGTACGGCTCGTACGGCATGCCGACGTACTGGTGGACCGCGATGTACGCGTTGTCCCGCCCGTACCCGTGGGACAGCCAGATGTCGTCCGCCGCCGACACCCGCACCTCGACCGGGAAGATCACCTTGAACGGCAGCCGGTCGACGACCTTCCGCAGCCCCTCGAATGCCTCCGGCAGTGCGGCGCGCGGTACCCCGTACTCCATCTCCACGAAGCGCACCCGCCGCGGCGTGCAGAACACCTCGTGCGACGGTCCGGTGTAGATCCTCGCGGTCAGCGCCCGGGCCTCGATCGCGGTGATCCCCGGTATCAGCGCCGGGACCACCCGGCCGACCCGGCAGGCGCCGGCGAACACCGTGTTGGACAGGAACTCGTCGTCGAGCCAGCTCCGGAACCGGGGAAGTGGACGGTCGTGGGCCGGTACCCGGTTGTTCCGCTTGGTCTGCACCCGGTCGGTGTACGGGAACCAGTACATCTCGAAGTGATCATTGCCTTCGATGTGCTCGGTGAGCGCCGCGAGTACGTCGGCCAGCGGTTCCGGGCGCTCCTCGGCGCGCAACGTGAAGGCGTCTACACAACGCAGTGTCACCTCGGTAAGGATTCCGAGGGCACCGATCCCGACCCGGGCCGCGTCGAAGACCTCCCGCCGCTCGGTCGGCGAGCACCGGATCACCGAGCCGTCGGCGGCGACCAGGGTCAGCGCCTCGACGAAGGTCGACAGGCAGCCGAGCCGGCCGCCGGTGCCGTGGGTACCGGTGGAGATCGCCCCGGCGACCGTCTGCACGTCGATGTCGCCCAGGTTCGGCAGTGCCAGCCCGTGTCCGGCGAGCACCTGGTTGAGTACCCGCAGTGGCATGCCGGCCTGGACAGTGATCCGCCGGGTGGCTGGATTGACCGAGACCGTGCCGGCGAGCCGGTCCAGCTCGACCCGGACTCCGTCGGCGACCGCGGCGGACGTGAACGAGTGTCCGGATCCCGCTGCCTTGATCTTCAGTCCTTCATTCGCAACCGTCTTGACCAGGGCAGATACCTCGTCCGTGCTGGCCGGATGTGCCACTCGGGCGGCCTGCGCCCGCTGGTTTCCAGCCCAGTTCTGCCACTGGTTGACGCTCATCGAGGCTCCTCGCTGAAGTGGACTCGCGCGATCTGGGGTGTTTTAAAGCCGAACAGGGCACTTCGAGGCCGCGCCGGCATCGTTGCTCTGAGTAGATTTGACGTCAAGTGGCGGGATCGCCCGTAGCCGCGGAAGGGGTGGCGCGCAGAGTGACGACCGAGGCTTCCAGCCGACCGCTGCGCCGTGTTCCAGTACAGGAGCGCAGCGTCGCGCGAGTCAAGCGAATGCTGGATGCGTGCGCCGAACTGGTAGACGAGATCGGATACGAGTCGTTGACGACCACGTTGCTCGCCGAGCGGGCAGGGGTCGCGATCGGTTCGGTGTACCAGTTCTTCCCCGACAAGCGGGCGATCGTGCAGGCTTTGACCCTGCGCAACCTCGAGGGGTACCTGCAACGAATCAGCTCCCGCTTCGCCGACACCCAGTTCACGCACTGGTGGGACGTAGTCGACGCGGCGATCGACGAGTACATCTCGATGCACCGCGCGGTGCCGGGTTTCCGGACCCTGCACTTCGGCGACGTGGTCGACGTCCACCTCCTCGACGAGGAGCGGGACAACAACACGATCATCGCCGAGCAACTCGCCGGACTGCTGGTGGATCACTTCGGCGCGGCGTCCGGCCCCCGGCTGGACTTCGCGCTCGGGATCGCCGTGGAGGCCGGAGACGCGCTGATCAAGCTGGCCTTCCGCCGGGACCCGGACGGTGATCCGGCGGTCCTGGCCGAGGCGAAGGCGCTGATCCGCGAGTACCTGTACCGACACGTCAACACCATCTCCCGCTGACAGCTCCGTCCCGGTCTCCGCGCGCCAGCGCGGAATGGCCTAGAGGAACGTCCGCGACTCGCCGCGGTACGTCGGTACCGTGTCGACGATCCGATCGCCGGAGACGAGGTGCACGGTGTCCACGTGCTCGCACAGCTCTCCGGCCTTGGCGTGACGGAACCAGACCCGGTCGCCGACCCGCAACGCGTCGGCGGCCGGTCCGGTCACCGGGGTCTGCACCTCACCGGCGCCCTCGGTGCCGATCAGCGACAGCCCTTCCGGCAGCCACGGCACCGGCTGTCGGCTGCGGCTGGTCTCGCCCGAGGCGATCCAGCCTCCACCGAGGACGGTGGCGATGCCGGGTGCGGGACGGCGTACGACCGGCAGCGCGAAGAACGCCGCCGGCCGGGGCCGCCAGGCGCGGTACCCGTCGAAGAGTGCCGGCCCGTACAGACCCGACCCGGCGGTGACCTCGGTGACCGCCGGGTCCGCGGAGGTCGCGGCCACGCTGCCGGTACCGCCGCCGTTGACGAACTCAAGTTCGGCGTGCTCCCGTACGGCGGCCACCGCGGCGCCCCGGCGCGCTACCAGCTCGGGCATCGAACGGCGCTGGATGAACCGGATCGCGGCACCCCGTGCCCGCTGGCCGGCCGGAGCGTCGCCGAGGCCGGCGATCTGCGCCTCGTAGGACATCAGCCCGACGAGCCGGTACCCGGGCCGGCCGGCCACCGCGGCGGCCAGCGCACCGGCCTGCTCGGCGCTGTGTACCGGTGAGCGGCGCACCCCGACGTGCAGCCGCTGGCCGACCGGCCGCCACGAGGCGTCCAGTTCCAGGCACACTCGGATGGTCTCCCGCGCGGCGCTCCCGCCCGCGGCCGCGTCGATGAAGTCGAGCTGCTCCGGGCTGTCGACCATGAGCGTGACCGAGGCGGCCAGCTTCGGATCGGTACCCAGGGTGCGCAGTGTGAGCCGGTCGGCGGTCGGGTACCCGACCAGCACGTCCTCGCTGACTCCGGACTCGACCAGCCAGACGGCCTCGGCCAGGGTGTACGCCATCACGCCGCGCCAGCCGGGCCCGTCCAGTGCGCGGCCGATCAGGTGCCGGCAGCGCACCGACTTGCTGGCCACGCGCAGCGGCTTGCCCGCCGATCGCTTCACAAGTTCGGTGGCGTTGGCGTCGAAGGCGTCGAGGTCGACGACCGCGAACGGCGGATCGAGCGCGACAGTGGCGCGGTTGTAGCGGGTAAGCAGGGCAACCCGCTCGGACGTTGCGTTGGACACAAAAGCACGCTAGCTGGTCCGCGATTAACACGAAACAGTCTCGCGTAATTCGGAGGGACGGGTTTGTGTCGCATAGCGGTCTGTCGATAGGCGGGGCCGTTTCGCGGCGTGGATCCGCCGGCTGCCGAACCGATTCGGGGTGCGTACCGTCTGACCTGCGTGAGAGTTTCGCGCCGGGGATAATTTGTCGACCCCACAAAGCAAGGGCGACACGCAGTGCCGATCCGCTGGCGATCGGTAGCCCGGCTACAGTTAACGCCATGGGGAGCTGCTCGACAGCTGGCAGGTGCGGAGGTTAGGGCCATCGGTACGACGTCCGAGCCGCGGAAACGGCGCACGGAATCGCCGGATCCGCCAGCACAATCACCCGTCGATTTGTCGGGGGGCGCCGCGTTAAAGGCGATCCTCCAGATCCGGCCCTTCCGCCGGCTATGGCTGGTACTCGGGTTCTCCTCGCTCGGTGACTGGCTGGGCCTGCTCGGCTCGGCGCTGTTCGCCAGCCAGCAGGTGACCGGCTCCGCGGCCCAGGGCGCCGCGTTCGGTTCGGTGGTCGCGGTACGCATGCTGCCCGCGCTGGTCATGGGCCCGCTGGCCGGAGTCGTCGCGGACCGGTGGGACCGCCGGTACACGATGGTGGTCTGTGACCTCGGCCGGTTCGTGCTGTTCGCCTCGATCCCCGGGATCACCCTGGTCACCGGCGACTCCAGGCTGATCGTGCTCTGGGCCGCGATCGCGACGTTCATGATCGAGACGCTGCAGATGGGCTGGGGCCCGGCCAAGGACGCCTCGGTACCCAACCTGCTGCCCAAGGGCCGGCTGGAGTCGGCCAACCAGCTGACGCTGGCCACCACGTACGGCATCACCCCGGTGCTGGCCGGCCTCGTGCTCGCCGCCCTCAACACCGTCCTCGGGTCGCTGCACCGGGCCACCGGGCACGGCGCCATCAACGCGACGCATGTGGCGCTGTACTTCGACGCGCTGACGTTCCTGGCGACCGCGCTGACCGTGTTCTTCGGGATCAAGGAGATCAGCGGCCGGTCCGCCGAGCGCCGGGCCAAGCAGTCGAGCCTCTGGCGTGAGTTCATCGCCGGCTGGGCCTACGTGGGCAAGACGCCGATGGTGCGCGGGCTGGTGCAGGGCATCCTGTGCGCGTTCGCGGTCGCTGGCGTGGTCGTTGGTACCGCGCAGTTCTACGCCCGGTCGCTGGGCGGTGGCGAGTCCAGCTTCTCCCTGCTGTTCGCGTTCCTGTTCATCGGCCTCGCGCTGGGCATCGTCGGCGGTCCCCGGCTGGTCGGCGCGTTGTCCCGGCGTCGCTGGTTCGGGCTGTCCATCGTGCTCGCCGCGCTGTCGGTGGCCGTCCTCGCGTTCGCCTGGCACCTGGTCATCGCGGTGGTCGCCGCGGTGGGCGTGGGCATCGGCGCGGGCATGGCGCTGCTGGCCGGTACCACGCTGATGGGGCGTGAGGTCAACGACGACATCCGTGGCCGGGTGTTCTCCTTCATCCAGGTCGGTGCCCAGCTGACCCTGCTGTTCAGCGTGTCGGTGTCCGCCCTGATCACCGGCGTCGGCGGCTCCCGCAGGCTGCTCGGTGTCCCGATCTCGACCACCCGTCTGCTGCTGTTCGCGGCCGGCCTGATCGGCGTGCTCGCCGGCATCGCCGCGCTGCGCCAGATGGACGACAAGAAGGGCGTACCGCTCTTCCGGGACCTGATCGGGTCGGTGCGGGGCCGCCCGCTGTCGCTGAACGAGCAGTCGGTACGGGTCGGCCGGTTCATCGTGTTCGAGGGTGGCGAGGGCGCCGGCAAGTCCACGCAGGTACAGCGGTTGGTCAACCGGTTGCGGGCGGAGGGTCACGACGTCGTGGTGACCCGGGAACCGGGCGCGACCGACGTCGGTGCGCGCATCCGCGGCCTGCTGCTCGATCCCGGACCGGTCGACGGTGGCGCGATCGCGCCGCGGGCCGAGGCGCTGCTGTACGCCGCCGATCGGGCGCACCACGTCACCAGCGTGGTACGCCCGGCGCTGGCCAGGGGCGCGATCGTGATCAGCGACCGGTACGTCGACTCGTCGCTGGCCTACCAGGGGGCCGGCCGTACCCTGCCGGTCGACGACGTGCGGTGGCTGTCGGCGTGGGCGACCGGCGGCCTCAAGCCGGATCTGGTCGTGCTGCTGGACATCGATCCGTCCATCGGGCTGACCCGGGTCGGCAACCGTGCCGGGGACGCGGACCGCCTGGAGGCCGAGGAGTTGCCGTTCCACGAGCGGGTCCGGTACGCCTTCCTCGACCTGGCCTCGGCGGACCCGAACCGGTACCTGGTGCTGGACGCGAGCCGGCCGCCGGAGGTGGTGGCCGGGCTGGTGGCCGATCGGGTGGTCGGCATGGTCGGGCCGGCCGCGCCGAGCCCAGCGCAGCCGCCGGCCGCGCCGGAGCCGTCGGCCGAGCCATCGGCTGGGCAGGAGCCGTCGGCCGGGCCGGAGTCCGAGCCCGGGCAGCGGCCCGAGGCCGGGGAGGGCCCGCAGGCGCCGGACGGCGGCCTGGCCAGCGACGTCGCGCCCGACGGTCCCGATCAGCCCACCAAGGTGCTTGAAGGGCCGCTGTCCACGCTGGAGAGCCGGTCGCCGTCGTGACCGGGGTCTTCGACTCGCTCGTCGGCCAGCACGACGCTATCGACACGCTGCGTCGCGCGGCGGCAGCGGCCGCTGCCGTGGTGCGCGGCGAACCGGCGCAGGGCATGACCCACGCGTGGATCTTCACCGGGCCGCCGGGGTCGGGCCGGTCGGTGGCCGCCCGCGCGTTCGCCGCCGCTCTGCAGTGCGCCGATCAGGGCTGCGGTACCTGCGCGGCGTGCCACACCACGCTCGCCGGTACGCATGCCGACGTCCGGTTCGTGGTCCCCGAGGGGCTGACCATCGGGGTCGGCGAGATGCGTGCCCTGGTACTGCGGGCGGCCAGCGCACCGAGCCAGGGCCGCTGGCAGGTACTGCTGATCGAGGATGCCGACCGGCTCACCGAGGCGGCCGGCAACGCGCTGCTCAAGGCGATCGAGGAACCGCCGCCGCGTACGGTCTTCCTGCTCTGTACGCCGTCCACCCACCCGGATGACATCTCGGTGACCGTCCGCTCCCGGTGCCGGGTGGTGACTCTGCGCCAGCCGCCCGCGGAGGCAGTCGCCTCGGTACTCGTCAACCGGGACGGCATCGACCCGGCCGAGGCGGCCTGGGCCGCCGCCGCGGCGCAGGGGCACGTCGGCCGCGCCCGCCGGCTGGCGCGCGACCCGCAGGCCCGAGCGAGCCGGGACAAGGTGCTCGGGGTACCGCGCCGGCTCACCGGAATCGGCGCGGCCTTCGACGCCGCGTCGTCACTGATCGAGGCGGCGGAGAGCGAGGCGGCCGCCGCGGTGGTCGAGGTCGACGCCAGGGAACGCGCCGATCTGCAGACCGCGTTGGGGGCCGGCGGTACCGGCAAGGGCGCGGCGTCCGCCGCGCGCGGCATGACGGGCGCCATCAGGGAACTGGAGCGGCGGCAGAAGTCGCGGGCCACCCGGGCTCAACGGGACGCCCTGGATCGGGCCCTGGTCGACCTGGCCGGGTTCTACCGGGACGTGCTCGTGGACAAGCTGGCCGCACCGGTGGCACCGGTGCACGCCGACAGCGTCGAAGTCGCGGCGCAGGCGGCCGCGCGCTGGACTCCCGAGAGCACCCTGCGCCGGCTGGAGGCGGTACTCGCCTGCCGGGCCGAGATCGAGCTGAACGTCAAGCCGCGCATCGCGGTCGAGGCCATGATGCTCGCCCTCTGGCGCGGCTGACCCCGGCTGCCGCGGAGTTATCCACAGGCCCGGATCGCGGGGTTTCCCACTACCCTGAGGTGCCGTACGGTGACCCTCATGGGGCGCGAGATCGACGAGCACTTCATCGAGGAGGCCATCGAGCGCTACCAGCGCCTCGACGCCCGGCTCGCCGAGTTCGAGAAGGCGGTGCGCACCGCCGAGGTAACGGTCAGCTCCCCCGACGGCCTCGTGGAGGTCGTGGTGACCGCCGACGGAGCCATCCGCGACGTGACCGTCACCGGTGACCTCACCGGCCGCACCAACGCCGAGCTGTCCCGTTCGATCCGGCAGGCCGTGTCGGCCGCCGCCGACGCCGCCGCCTGGGCCCGCACCACGCTGCACGCCGAGACGTTCAGCGAATACCGGCCGCTGAGGAGGGCCGATGGAGATCGATGAGCTGGCCGGCCGGATCGGAGCGCTCGGCGACGAGGTGTCCGGCGCCGCGGACCGGCTCGGCCGGACCGACCCGGGTCCGGAGGCGTTCGCGGGCGACGCTTCCGGCCGCCTGGGCGAGCTTGGCCGGGCTCTGCACGCCCAGTGGAGGGCCGCGCTGGCTGCCCGGGAGCGGGAGGCGGCGGCGGCCGGTGCCCGGCTCACCGACCTGGCCGGCGCGCTGCGCACCGCGGCCGATGGCTACCGCGACGCCGAGGACGCGGCGCACCGCCGGCACCGACGGGCGGGAGCGCCGTGATGGACCTCCTCGACCGCATCCACCCCGCTGCCGGCGCCCTGCTCGACCGGATCGACGCCACGCTGATCGCCGCCGGTGCACCGGCCGACCATCCGGTGTTGCCGCTGCTGCGCCGGGTCGGCGCGCTGCCGGGCGACGTTGTCACGCAACTCGCCGCGGTGACCGCCGATCCGCTCGTCGTGGCCGGTGATGCTCTGCGCCGCCAGTCCGAGGGCTACGAGACCGGGCAGGCGTCGGCACCGATGCCGGCGGCCTGGCGCGGCCCGGCCGCGGAGAGCTTCGCCGCCCGGTGGTCGACACTCTCTGGATACCTGGCCGGCGACTCGGCCAGCATGGCCGGCCGGTTGGACGCGACCGCTTCATACCTCGACGAGGTCGGCGCCTGGCTGGCCCGGGGGCGCCGAGCGCTGGCCGGCACGCTGGCCGAGTGCCTGGGCTCGGCCGAGGCGGCGACCCTGCGGGCCTCCCTGGCCCCGGGCACCGGCCATACCGGCACGGGCAGCGACATCGCGGGCATTGCCGGCGCGGTCAGCAACCTCGCGGGCATCGGCATCGGGGGTGGCGTCACCGCCGGAGCGGCCGGCGGACCGGCCGGCGCCCTTGACGGACCGACCGCCACGTCCCGCGACGCCGCCCGGGCGGCGGCCGACCTCGGCGCGCACATCCTCGGTGGCGCGGCCGAGATCCTGGACGATGGCCGGCGCGTCCTCGACGCGTGGGCCGGCCGGCTCGACGACCTGCCCTTTCCGGCCCAGGCCCCGATGGCGACCAGCGTTCACGGGCGGTTGGAAATCGGCTGACTGCCCGTTGCCTGTGCGTGCCGGCCGCATCACGCCTGGTCTCCGGCGCACCAAACCGGGATAAGGTGGCTTGATGGGAATGCTGTGTGCGGTCAGCTTCAATCGGTACGGCCGGCTGTATTACCTCAACCCCGGCGACCTGTCGATCAGCGTCGGTGACAAGGTGCTGGTCCCCACGGACGACGGCGCCGAGGTCGCCGAGTGCGTATGGGCGCCGCAGTGGGTCTCCGAGGAAACCGACGGCTTCCCTCAGCTGCTCGGCGTGGCCGGCGACGACGACCTGCGCCGCGACGAGCTGATGCGCAAACGGAAGGCGGAGGCCAAGACCGCCGCCAAGCGGCTGATCCGCGAGCACGAACTCCCGATGAAGGTGGTCGCGGTCGACCACGTGCTGGAAAGCGCCGGGGGCTCGGGCGGCCGGACCACCATCTACTTCACCGCGCCGCATCGGGTCGACTTCCGGTCGCTGGTCCGCGACCTGGGCGCCACCCTGCACTGCCGGGTCGAGCTGCGCCAGCTCTCCGCCCGGGACTCGGCGCGGGTCCAGGGCGGGATCGGCTCGTGCGGACGCGACCTGTGCTGCGCCACGTTCCTGACCGACTTCGAGCCGGTCACCATCCGGATGGCGAAGGACCAGGACCTCCCGCTCAATCCGCTGCGCATTTCGGGCGCGTGTGGCCGCCTGATGTGCTGCCTGAAGTACGAGCACCCGCTGTACCAGCAGTTCCAGGCCGCCGCCCCGGCGGTGGGCACCCGAGTGTCCACTCCGGACGGTGACGGCCGGGTGGTCGGGCACAGCGTGCCGCGCGACTCGGTCGTCGTCCGCATGGACGCCGACGGTTCGCGCTGTTCGTGCAGCCGGGCCTCGGTGTGCGGCCCCCGCCAGGCGTACGAGAGCCGCTGAACCGGCCGTTACTCGATCCGCAGCGGTTGCTCGATCAGGTGGATGTCGATCGGCCTCGTGGGTTCGATCCACGACTGCGTCTGCGGCGCGTCCGGCGCGACCTCCCAGCCGAGATTGACCCGGTCGATCCCGATCGGGTAGATGGTCAGCGAGCCATCCCGGTCGAAACGCAGCCGCAGGAAGCACTTTGAGTCCACAATGGACTGCCCGGCGAACAGCTCGTTCAGGTTCACCCGGGCCGTACTGGCCAGCAGCAGGTAGAGGCAGAAGAGTTCGAGCGCGATCAGGCCGGACACCGGCAGGTAGATGACCACGGCGGCCAACAGCGGCAGCGGCCAGACCCAGTCACCGAACGGCAGGTGCAGCCACGCCCAGGCGCCGAGCACGCCGAGAGCGGCATGCGCCAGCCCGTGTCCGACGCCGAACATCCAGTGTTTCGACTGTTTACCGCCCTTGGACGGCATCGCGAAGAACGTGGCCCCGCCGATGATCAGCAGGCCCATCAGCGCCGCCGGGATGGTGAACAGGCGTTGCGCCGTTCCGGACGGGTGGCGCATCAGCTCGACCAGGGCCATCGCATACAGGGTGTGCACGGCACCGAGCAGCGCGGCGAAGCTGGAGTTACGGGCCAGGACGCTGGTGAACACGCTGGTGGCGTAGCGCCGCGACCTCGCCTTCGAGGGGTACGTGGTGGCCAGCCCGTACCGCTTGATCGGGCTCTGCCGGCGCGACCTGCTGACCGGCGGCGGCACCATGATCTCTTCGGGCAGCTTGTGCGTCGGGTACAGGTAGGCGCCGCCGCCGCCGCAGGTGATCAGCTGGCGGTCCGGCCCCTCGTACCGGGCGTAGTGGTGGAGGTCCCCGGAGAGCATCAGCTTTACCTTGGCGCCGGTCGGCTCGACGACGGTACGCATGAAATAGTCGATGGCGTCGTAGGCGCTCGCGTCGTCGATCGCCTCGACCCACCCCGGCGTCGACGAGCACAGGATCAGCCGATCGTCGGCGTCCAGCCGGGCCGCGACGTCCCGGAAGTAGCGCAACTGCGGGTCGTCCAGGTACGCGCCGAACTGGGTGTCGATGGCCAGCAGCCACCACTTGTGCGGCAGCGAGATGGCGAAGTACGAGCGGGCCTGCGCGTTGACCCAGCCGCCGATGCTGTCCGCCTCGTTCTTCGCGAACAGCCGCAGGAACGCGGTCAGGCCGTCGTACCAGTCGTGGTTGCCCGGCAGCGCGTACAGCTGGGGTTGGTCCGCGCCGTACGCGCACGGCAGCGCCGCCTTGTACGGCCCCTTCGTACGGTCCTCGTACGCACCGGTGCTCGCGGTCGGGTACACCTCGTCGCCGCCCATCATCAGCACCTTGCCCCGGGGCAGCTCATGCCCATCGACCGTGAGGCTGGGCTGGGCGAGCAGGTAGGCCACCGTGTAGGTGGGGTTGAATCCGTCGCCGAGGTCGGCGACATAGTCGAACCACAGTTCGTCCCGGTCGGCGCCCTCGTCGTAGACCCTGGCCGGCAGCGTGTTCTGCAGCTCGCGCTTGTCGAGGTACGCGCCGAACATCTGCGACAGGATGACCCGCAGCGCGGTGCCCGAGAGCTGGACGGGCTGGAGCCAACCGACCGGGGGCTGCGGGCGGAAGCCCAGTTCCTTGGGGTCGAAGGTGCGCGGTCGTGGCTCGGTGACCGGCTGGTCGTCGATGGTCATGCGGTCGCCCGCGAGGTCGGGCGGCGCCGGGCTGCCGGCCGCGAGGGACGCTGAGCTGCCGCCGCCGTCGCGCACCCGAGGACCGGTCGGCGGGGCGCCGCGGTCGGGCGGTCGTTTGCTCGATTGGTCATGCGTGTGCAGGGTAATCAATGATGTGCGGCCGGGGTAGCAGCGCGACCGGTCGCGCCAGGCATCTCGATCATGCCTTTGGCCAGGAAAAACCCGGTATGACGATCAACATCGTAACGGTTTGGGAACACCTCGGGATCCGAGACGACCTTGCCGATACCCGGTGGGCCCGCCATGACCGCGTCGCGTAGACTCAACGGGTCTCGCGCCGCCTTAGCTCAGTCGGTAGAGCACATTACTCGTAATAATGAGGTCGTCGGTTCGATTCCGACAGGCGGCTCCACGCGCGACGCGCACGCAAAGGCCGGAGTTCAGCTCCGGCCTTTCGTGGTTTCCGGGTTGGAAACGGTACGTGTTCGGGTCGCGACTCTCGACGATTACCGCAGGCCCAGTCGGGGAATACGTTGACAGGCATCAAAGTCCCGGCGGATCGGCCGGTACTGTCGGCGGGTTCCCGAGGCGTTGTCGATGGCAATATGCTCGCACCGCGCGGGCATGCCGCGCGTCGTCGCGTACGCACGCGTCGCCGCGGAGGTAGGCGTTGCCGCGGGGCACTGGGGGAGGGCCTTATGGGACGCAACGGGTCCGGCTCGACAGCCGGATCCGGTCGGGACCGTTTCGTCGACGCGTGGGCGCGGGCGATCGGCGGGACCAGCTATGTCCCGATGAGCTCCGCCGCGCTGAGCGAGCTGCTGCGTGGCCTCACCGACCAACTGATCGCGGCGCTGTCCGCGCGGCCGTTCTCCGCCGATTCCGCGCGGCGGGTGGGAGCGGCGCTCGTCGACGCGCACTTTCTCAACCCGGACGCGCTCAGCCGGACCGTCGCGCTGCTCGGCACGGAGTTTGCCGGCGCTGTGGACGCCCAAGCGGACGCCCGGAGAGGGCAACCGACCGCCGATCCCGAGCCGCGCGACACCGCCGGCCGGATCGCCGGGCTTCAGGGCGCGCTGGCCAGCGGGTACACCTGGGCGCTGCGCCGGCGCACCCTCGACGACCAGGAGCAGGCATGGGACGCGCTGGCCGCCGCGCAGGCCCAGGCCGAGGCGCGGTTCCGGGCGGTGTTCGCCAGTGCCGCGATCGGGATCGGTATCGCCGACATCAGCGGCCGGATCCTGGAGGCGAACCAGGCCCTGGCCGACCTGCTCGGGTACCCGATCGAGGAGCTGCGACAGCTGACCGTGTGGGACCTGTCGCACCCGGACGACGAGCCGTCCAGCTGGGACGGGTACCAGCAGGTGATCGGCGGCGAGGTGGACTACATCCGCCGCAACCGGCGTTACCGGCGCAGGGACGGCAGCACCGTCTACACCGAGATGACCCTGTCCCTGCTGCGCGACCGGGACGGCCGGCCCCGATACACGGTGGCGATGATCCAGGACGTCACCGACCGGCAGCGGCTGCACGCCCGGCTGCGCCACGAGGCGCGGCACGACCCACTGACCGGCCTGCCCAACCGGCGGCTGTTCCTGGAGCGCATGAACGAGCTGTTCGCCGCCACCGACCGGGACCGCAGGGTCGGGCTCTGTTACCTGGATCTGGACGACTTCAAGGTGGTCAACGACACCCTCGGCCACGACCTCGGCGACCGTCTGCTGGCCGCGATCGCCGCTCGGCTGGAAGTCGCGGTCTCCCGCCTCGGGCACTTCGTTGCCCGGATCGGGGGTGACGAGTTCGTCGTGCTCGTCTCCGACTCGACGGATACCGAGCAGGTCGTCGGGGTGGCACGCGACGTGCTCGCCGCGCTGGAGGCTCCGGTCCCGATCGCCGGCCAGGAGCTGACCGTCGGCGCGAGCGTGGGCGTGGTGGAGCGCGCCGTGCGCGGCAGCGACGTCGAGGACATGATGAAGGCCGCGGACACCACTCTGTTCTGGGCGAAGTCGGCCGGCGGCCGCCGCTGGGCACTCTTTGACGAGGACCGGCACGCACGCGAGGTCACCCGGTACACGCTGTCCGCGACCATGCCGGCGGCGCTGGAGCGGGGTGAGTTCGTCGTCGAGTACCAGCCGCTGGTGCGGCTTGCCGACCGGGCGCTGCTGGGCGTGGAGGCGCTGGTCCGGTGGCAGCACCCGACGCTCGGCCGGTTGCTGCCCGACCAGTTCATCGAAGTGGCCGAGGCGAGCGGGTTGATCGTGCCGCTGGGCCGCTGGGTGCTGGCGGAGGCGTGCCGGCAGGCCCGGAGCTGGCAGCGGGACGGTGAGCCCGACCTGGTGGTGAGCGTCAACCTGTCGGTACGCCAGATTCACCAGCCGGACCTCGCCGACACGGTACGGGACGTGCTCCGCCAGACCGGGCTCGAACCCCGGCTGCTGCAGCTCGAACTGACCGAGAGTGCGGTCATGGACACCACCGGCGAGCCCATCCGGATGCTGCGCGCCCTGGTCGCCATGGGAGTCCGGATCGCGATCGACGATTTCGGCACCGGGTACTCCAACTTCGCGTACCTGTGTGACCTGCCGGTACACAACCTGAAGCTGGCCGCGCAGTTCATCGAGGGGCTCTGGGACTCGCAGCCGGCCGATCCGGCGCGCGACCGGATCGTGGCCACGCTGGTCGGCCTGGCTCACGGGCTCGGGCTGTCCGCGACCGCGGAGGGCGTGGAGACGGCGGCACAGGAGGCTTGGCTGCGCGACCTGGGCTGCGACTGCGGGCAGGGCTGGCTGTTCGGCCGGCCGGTGCCGGCGGAGGAAATCGGGCGCATGCCGCGCCAGGGTGAGATCGTGCGCGTGCCGCGCCAGGGCGGGACGGGGCGCGCACCGAGCCAGGGCGAAGCCGCCCCGCTGGACGCCGCGGCGGCCAACTGATCCCTACCCGAGCGCTGCGGCCAGCACGATGGCCATCACGCCTCGGACCGGAGCGTCTCGACCATTTGCCCCGAACTACGCCAAACGCCGTAGATAGCCCAAATCGGGACTAAAGTCGATCCGTCAGTTCCAGGCGATCCAGGGGGTGGGACGCCCATGTCCAGCAGTAAGAAGAGTTCCGGCGAGCGCTCGCGGGGCAGCGGCGGGTACGCGTTCCTGGCGGTGTTCGTCGCCATCGCGGCCATGCTCCTGTTCTTCGGGGTGGCCGTGTACCGGTACAAGACCGGTACCGAGGTGGGCGCCGCGCTGGGCGTCATCACCGGCACGGTCGGGACCATCCTCGGAGGCTTCCTCGGCGTACAGGCGGGTGCCTCGGGTAAGAGGGAAGCCGAAGAAGCTCGTCGGCAGGCGGAAGCCGCGCGCCAGGCGGCCGAGGAACGGGCCACCGCGCTCGCGGCCGCGCTGGAACCGGACAAGGCCGTGTACGTGCTGAACACGGTCGGCAGGCCGAGCGGCCTCGCGAGTATGTCGTAGGGCCGCCTCGTTCTTGGGCGGGCCGGTCAAGCGGCCCGATTGGGAGAGAGAGTTAGGGCCGTCAGGTCCGCCTGGTTTGTGGGCGGGCCGGTCAAGCGGCCCGATTGGGAGAGAGCTAGCCCACACCAGGGCTATTTCGGTTGTCAGTGGGACCGCTGTCGAGAAATGCTTGTGCGGAGCAAGTATCTCGGGGGATTGCGGGGAACAACTTTTGCCGGACGATCACGTCGAGATCGGGCGTCAATTCGGCATCTTCCTTCGTCGGGCTGACCGGTTCTATGCGAGCCTTCGCGTTCCACCGGACGGTCTCGACCTGGAGCGGGGCGCTTATATCTTGCTGAGCCGGATCGCCAGCGGCGGTCCGGCCCGGCTGTCCGCGCTGGCCGATGACGTGTGTCTCGACCTGTCGACGGTCAGCCGTCAGGTCGGCGCGCTGGAGTCGGCCGGCTTGGTCGGGCGCTCGCCCGATCCCACCGACAAGCGGGCCGTACTGGTCGGAGCCACGGCCAGCGGCCACGAGGTGTTCGCCCGTAACCGGGATCTGTGGCTGTCCGCGCTCCGCGACCTGCTCGCGGACTGGACCGCCGAGGAGCGGGCCGAGTTCACCAGGCTGTTCACGCGGCTCAACGAAACGATCGCCACATCGGGACAGGAGAAAAGATGAGTACGGCCGTCGGGCACCAGACCCGGCCACAGCTGAGTCACCGGCAGATCCTTCTGTTGATGGCCGGTCTGATGACCGGCATGTTGCTGGCCGCGCTGGACCAGACCATCGTCGGTACCGCACTGCCGACGATCGTCGGCAAGCTGGGCGGGATCAACCACTACTCATGGGTGGTCACCGCCTACCTGCTGGCCTCGACCGCGTCCACCCCGTTGTACGGCAAGGTGTCCGACCTGTACGGTCGCCGGCCGCTGCTGATGTTCGCCATCGGCACCTTCCTCGTCGGCTCGCTGCTGGCCGGGTTGTCGCAGAACATGACCGAGCTGATCCTGTTCCGCGGGATCCAGGGTCTGGGTGCCGGTGGTCTGATGACCTTGGCGTTCACCATCGTCTCGGACGTCCTGCCGCCCCGCGACCGGCCTCGGTACCAGGGCATCTTCGGCGCGGTCTTCGGCCTGTCCAGCGTGGCGGGCCCGCTCGTCGGCGGGTACTTCGCGCAGCACGACTGGCGTTGGATCTTCTACATCAACGTGCCGCTGGCGATCCTCGCGATCTTCGTGTGCTACTCGGTGCTGCGGCTGGTGCCGCACGTCAAGCGCGAGCACAAGGTGGACTGGCAGGGCTCGATTCTCATGGTCCTCAGCGTGATCTGCCTGCTGCTCGCGCTGTCCTTCGGCGGTAGCACGGGCTGGGCCTGGACCTCCGCGAAGGTGCTCGGCCTGCTGATCGCGTTCGTGGTTCTCGCGGCGGGATTCATGTTTGTCGAATCGCGTGCGTCGGAGCCGATCCTGCCGCTGCGGCTGTTCAAGATCCCGAGCTTCTCGATCTCCAACGCGGCGACGTTCATCCTCGGCTTCAGCATGTTCGGCGCGATCATCTATGTGCCGCTGTACCTGCAGATCGTCAAGGGCGCGACGCCCACCAAGTCCGGTCTGCTGATGCTGCCGATGATGGCCGGCGTGATCGTGACCTCGATCGTCTCGGGCCGCGTGATCAGCAAGCTCGGGAAGTACAAGTGGAGCACGATCGCCGGTACCGTCATCCTCGCCGCCGGCCTGCTGCTGTTCACCCAGTTGCAGGTGGACACCCCGCTGTGGCTGTCGTTCATCTACATGCTGGTGATCGGCATCGGTCTGGGCCTGTCGATGCAGCCGCTGATCCTGGCGGTACAGAACTCGCTGTCCCTGCGCGACATGGGCTCGGGTACCGCGACCGCCACGTTCTTCCGCTCGCTGGGCGGCTCGGTGGGTGTCGCGGCGCTGGGCGCTGTGCTGAGCAACAAGCTGAGCAGCGCGCTGGCTCCGCTGGTCACGGCGGCGCTCAAGCAACTGCCGCCGGACGTGGCGCGGCACTTCGCCGGACAGGCGAACAACATCTCGATCAACGACCCGGCGTCGATCAAGGCGCTGCCCGGCCCGCTGCGTTCGGCGATCCAGCACGGCTTCGTCGACACGCTGCACCCGATCTTCCTGGTCGCGGGCCTGGTCGCGCTGATCGCGGTGGTGCTCTGCCTGGTCCTGCCGAACAGCGAGCTTCGCGGTGCAGGCCAGCCGGGCGGCGAGCAGGACGGCGAGTACCGCGAGGCGGCGGCCGAGGCGCTCATCGGCTGAGCATCGCCTGAGCGCAGCCGGAGCCGGTCTGTGGCGTAGGCGAGCACAACCAACGGAAGCAGAGTCTGAGCCCAGCCGCTCTGTGGCGGGGCGGGCCGCTGACGGTCCGGTTGCCGGGAACGGATCCCGGTAACCGGACCGTTTTGCCACTGGCCCGGTGTGACGCTCGCCACTAACGTGTGATCATGCGTAGCACGATGATGGATCTCCCACTCCAGATCTCCCGGCTTCTCGAGTACGGCCGCGGCGTGCACGGCAGGTCCGAGGTGGTGACCTGGACGGCGGACGGTGCCCGGCGCACTACGTACGCCGAGGTCGGCGCCCAGGCCGCCCAACTGGCCCACGCGCTGCACGACGACCTCGGCGTGGTGGGCGACCAGCGGGTCGGCACGTTCATGTGGAACAACGCCGAGCACCTGGTCGCCTACTTCGCGATCCCCAGCATGGGTGCGGTGCTGCACACCCTCAACATCCGGCTGTTTCCCGAGCAACTGGCGTACATCGCGACGCATGCCGAGGACCGGGTGGTGATCGTCGACTCGACGCTGGTCCCGCTGCTCGCGAAGAGCCTGCCCCAGATGCCGACCGTGGAGCACGTGGTGGTGGTCGGCGGAGGTGACGCCGGCCCGCTGGAAGCGACGGGGATACCGGTACACCGGTGGGAGGCGCTGCTGTCTGGCAAGCCCACCGAGTACGACTGGCCCGATTTGGACGAGCGCGACGCGGCGGCCCTGTGCTACACGTCGGGTACCACCGGGAACCCCAAGGGCGTGGCCTACTCGCACCGGTCCATCTGGCTGCACTCGATGCAGGTCTGCTCGCCGGCGGCGTTCGGGCTCACCACGCACTCCCGCGAGCTGGCCATCGTGCCGATGTTCCACGCGATGGCGTGGGGGGTGCCCTATGCGGCGTTCATGGCCGGCGCCTCGCTGATCATGCCGGACCGGTTCCTGCAGGCCGCCCCGCTCGCGGAGATGATCAAGAGCGAGCGGCCCAACCTGGCCGGGGCGGTACCGACCATCTGGACCGACCTGCTGGCATACCTGGACTCGCATCCGGACGCCGACGTCTCGTCGCTCAAGGAGGTCGTGGTCGGTGGCTCGGCCTGCCCACCGGCGTTGATGCACGCGTTCTCGGAGCGCTACGGCGTCGAGATCCTGCACGCCTGGGGGATGACCGAGATGTCCCCGCTCGGTTCGGTGTCCCGTACCCCGGCGCTCGTGGACGGCCAGGAAGCCTGGAACTACCGGTACACACAGGGCCTGTTCCCGGCCTCGGTCCAGGCGCGGATCGTCGGGCCGCTCGGCGACGTACAGCCCAACGACGGCCAGGCGGTCGGCGAGGTGGAGGTCCGGGGCCCCTGGGTGACCGCGCGGTACCTCGGCGACGACGTACCCGACCCGGACAAGTTCCGCGACGGCTGGCTGCGTACCGGCGACGTCGGCACGCTGTCTGCCGACGGCTTCCTGACGTTGACCGACCGGGCGAAGGATGTCATCAAGTCGGGCGGCGAGTGGATCTCCAGCATGGATCTGGAGAACCACCTGATGGCGCACCCGGCCGTGCTGGAGGCGTGCGTGATCGGGGTACCGGATCCCCGGTGGGACGAGCGACCGCTGGCCGCCGTGGTGCTCCGCGAGTCGGCCGCCGTCACGGTCGACGAGTTGCGCGAGTTTCTCGCCGGCCGGGTGGCGAACTGGCAAGTGCCGGAGCGGTGGGCGTTCATCGAGGCGGTACCCAGGACCAGCGTCGGCAAGTTCGACAAGAAGGTGGTCCGCGCGCAGTACGCGGACGGCGCCCTGGACGTGCGGATGGCCGGCTGAGCGACGGCGCCAGGTAGACGGGCCGGCGTGGCCGGGAGGTGCGCGCCGGCTCAGGCCGACCGGCGCGCCTTCTTCGCGGCCGTCTTCTTGGCCGCCGTACCCTTCGCGGCGGTCTTCTTCGTGGCCTGCTTGTCCTCGTCCGCGGCTGCCTTCGCGGCCGTCTTCTTCGCGGGCGCCGCCTTGGTGGTCTTCTTCGCCGGGGCGGCCTTCACCGCGGCCTTCCTGGCGGACTTCGCCGAGGTGATCGGTGTCGGTTCCGACGAGCGCGGGGCACCCGACTCGCCGCGTGCCGCCCGGGCCCGGTCCACCGACGCCCGCAGCGCGGCCATCAGGTCGACGGCCGGTGCCGGCGCTGCCTCCTCCTCGGCCGGCGCGACCACTTCGCGGCCTTCGATCTTCGCGTCGATGACCTCCTGAAGAGCCTCGCGGTAGTTGTCCGTGTACGCGTCGGGCTCGAAGTCGGCCGCCATGGAGTCGATCAGCGACTCGGCCATCGCCAGCTCCTGCGGCCGGGCCGAGTAGTCCTCGTCGAGGAAGTCGAACGCGGGCGCACGCACCTCGTCCGGCCACAGCATCGTGTTGAGGACGAGCACGCCCTCGCGGACCCGCAGGGTGGCCAGCTGCTCCCGCTGGCGGAGCGCGACCTTCACGATGGCGACCCGGTCCACCCCGGTCAGCGCGTCGCGCAGCAGCACGTACGGCTTGGCGGCGGTGTTTTCCGGCTCCAGGTAATACGCCTTGGCATAGAGCATGGGGTCGACCTGCTCGGCCGGCACGAACTCCAGCACCTCGATGGCGTGCGAGGTGGTCAGCGGCAGGTCGGCGAAGTCCTCGTCATCGAGGATGACCATCTCGCCGCCGCCGATGTCGTAGCCCTTGGCGATGTCGTCGTACGAGACTTCCTCGCCGTCCACCGAGCACACCCGCTTGTACCGGATGCGCCCGCCATCGGTGCGGTGCACCTGATGGAAGCGAATGTCCTTCTCTTCGGTCGCGGAGTAGAGGCGGACCCCGATCGACACCAGGCCGAACGAGACCGCGCCCTTCCAGATCGCCCGCATACAGCCAGGATACGACCGACGACCAGGGAAAACGACCGCTCCGAAGGGTTCAAAGGCGCAATTACCGGCCCAGACGGAACGTAATGTGTGGGGCGCTCTCAGCGAGGGCGCCCCAAAAAGCAAGCAACGACCCCCTGCTCAGGGGTCGTTGGTGTTCGGCTAACTCAGCAGGCGAGGTCGAATTCTCCGTCCTTGGCGCCGGCTACGAACGCGCTCCATTCGGCTGGCGTGAATACCAGCACCGGACCGCTGCGGTCTTTGGTGTCGCGGACCGCAACTGTGTCGTCGAGGATCGCGACCTCGACACAGTTGCCGTTACCGCTGCTGCGTGAGCTTTTGTGCCACGCGGCGCGGGTCAGGTCCATGGCGGCCATACCGCACCCCCTTTTGTCTTTTAGGAGAGCTATCGGAGGAGTTACTGAATGTTACGAGAAGCTTCGCGTAGTAGGGCAATCGAGTCGTCGGGACCGAGCGCCATACTGCACAGCTTCTCGTGGACCATGGTATACCCTCCGACGTGTTCGGGCTCCTCCAAAGCTTGTCCATTTGTGAGATTTTCCAGGTAAACGATTGATTCGGCCGGGGCGTCTTTGAAGCTCAGGATTACGTAGGGTGTTGTCATCGCAGGGTGCCCACCGGCCGCCATCGGTAGTACCTGGATAGTTACGTTCGGTAGTTTCGCAAGATCCGCTAGCTGCTCCAGTTGCTCGCTCATCACGTCGGGTCCGCCGACCGGGCGCATCAGCACCGCCTCGTTCAGGACGGCGGACAGCGCCACCGGCGTCTCCTGGTGGCGCAGGATCTCCTGGCGCTGGATCCGGGCGGCAACCTTGCGGTCGATGTCCACGTCGCCGACGGTCAGCAGGAACATGGCACGCGCGTACGCCTCGGTCTGCATCAACCCCGGCACCGACTCGGCCTCGTAGGTGCGCATCACGGACGCCTCGGCCTCGAGTCCGACGTAGAACTCGAACCATTCCGGCAGGACGTCGCTGTAGTTGTGCCACCAGCCCCGCTGCTGGGCGCCCCGGGCTATTTCAATCAGCACCTCGGCGTCGGCATTGTTGACCTGGTAGAGGGCGAGAGCGGCGCGCACGTCACGCGGCTTGATGCCGATCTGCGCGTTCTCGATCCGGGACAGGTTGCTTTTGGACATATCGAGCTGCCGCGCGGCCTGGTCCAGTGTCAATCCATTTTGTTCGCGCAACTGGCGAAGCTCGCGGGCAATACGGCGGCGGCGAACGGTCGGGCTGCTGGTCACGGCGCTGAGTCTCGCATCTGTAGCAGAGGAATGCTAGGGACTCGTGACGCAACGTGATTATCTGGGAGTTGCATCGCAATAGACGTCGGTGCATGCTGTGTGGAGCGTCGGCGTCGAGTTCCCCGAAGTCGGCTGTTCCGGATGACGACGGCTGCGGGAGAGCGGCGCCACGCACGCGTCGCGGATCGGTCCTTGGGCCGGACCGACGAGCGACGTGGTTGGAGCGGTGGCCAGGGGAGGAGTCCGGGCGTGACCATGATCGTTCCGACCGATTCATCCGCCGCCAGCGGCGGGGAGGGACGAGCTGCCGCGGTCAAGCGGCCGCTCTCCGGGCTCGAATCGGTCGCGACGACGATCGGTGCGGGACTTCTCGCCATGGCCGCCGACCTCCTGCCAACGGTGGTCGGCGACGGGCCGATGCTGAGCAGCGATGTGCACGCCACCCTGTATTCCGCCGCCCGGGTTCTGCCTGGTGGCGACGATTGCGGTCGCGCCCATCTGGTCGCCGATCAGGCTGAGGAGATGTTCGCCGCCTACCTGGTCGCGGCCGGCGAGACCGGGCCGGCCAGGTCGCCGCGGCGCGCGGTCCGGGGCTGGGTGACCGGGGCCCCGATGTGGGCGGTGGCCGGCGGGCTGCGCGCGGCCGCCCGCTATTTCTGCCGGCCAGGGGCGCACCAGCCGCTATAGGGTCTGAAGGGTGCCCGGCGCGCCCATGCTCGCCACCGCCGGTCCGCTGCCGAGCGGGCCGGGCTGGGCGTATGAGTTCAAGTGGGACGGCGTGCGGGTGATCGCCACCGTCGAGCGCGGCACCCTGCGGCTGCGTGCCCGTAGCGGCGCGGAGGTCACCGCGGCCTATCCCGAGCTGGCGCCGCTGGGCGCGGTCCTCGACCAGGCGGTACTCGACGGGGAGATCGTCGTGCTGGACGAGGACGGGCGGCCCTCGTTCACCGCGCTCGCGGAGCGGATGCATGTCCGGGAGGCGGGCCGGGCGGCCCGGTTCGCGGCCACCCGTCCGGTCACGTACATGATCTTCGACCTGCTCGCGCTGGACGGGCTCGACCTGACCGGCCGGTCGTACGCCGACCGCCGCGCCGCGTTGGAAGACCTGGACCTGTCCGCGAGGCGATGGCTGGTACCTCCCCGGTTCGATGACGGTGACGCGACCCTGGCGGCTGCCGACGAGTACGCGCTGGAGGGGGTGGTGGCCAAGCGGCTCTCGGCGCCGTACCGGCCGGGTACCCGCTCGCCGGACTGGGTGAAGTACAAGCGGGAGCACACTGCCGACCTGGTGGTCGGCGGCTGGCGACGGGGCGCGCGGACCATCGGAGCCCTGCTGGTCGGCACCGCGCGGCCGGACGGTCGGCTGGAGTTCCGTGGCCGCGTCGGCGGCGGGATCTCGGCCGCCAAGGAGCGGGACCTGCTCGCCGCGCTGCGTCCGCTGATCGTGCCGTCCTCGCCGTTCGCGAGCCCGCTGCCCCGGGAGGACGCCCGGGACGCGGTCTGGGTACGGCCACAGGTCGTGGTGGAGGTCCGGTACGGCCAGGTGACCGCCGACCACCGGCTGCGCTTCCCGCGCCTGGAGCGGCTGCGCACCGACAAGTCTCCGGAGGAGTGTGTCGATGCCTGATCGCTTCCCGGTGCAGGTCGACGGCATCACCCTCGAGCTGTCCAATCTCGACAAGGTGCTGTACCCGGCCGCCGGGTTCACCAAGGGCGAAGTGATCGACTACTACACCCGGGTCGCACCGGTCCTCCTGCCGCACCTGGCGGGCCGCCCGCTGACCCGGATCCGGTACCCGAATGGGGTCGGCGGCAACGGATTCTTCGAGAAGAACGCGCCGGCCGGCGTCCCGCACTGGGTACGGATCGAGACCCTGCCCGCACCCGGCTCGTCGAAGGGCCGGGAGACCCTGGACTATGTCGTCGCCGATGACCTGCCGACCCTGGTCTGGCTGGCCAACCTCGCCTCCCTGGAACTGCACGTCCCACAGTGGACGGTCGGCTCGGCGGGGCCGGACCGGCTGGTCGTGGACCTGGACCCCGGCCCGCCCGCGGGCTTGCCCGAGTGCACCGAGGTGGCCCTGCTGCTGCGCGAGCGGCTAACCGCCGATGGCCTGGACCCGCAGCCGAAGACCTCCGGACGCAAGGGCATGCAGCTGATGTGCGCGATCGCGGGCAGCCAGCCGGCCGAGGAGGTGGCCGCGTACGCCCGGAGGATCGCCGAGGAGTTGGAGCGGGACAACCCGAAGCTGATCGTCGCCCGGATGGCCAAGAACCTGCGCCCACGCAAGGTGTTCATCGACTGGAGCCAGAACAACGCGGCGAAGACCACGGTGGCGCCGTACTCGATGCGTGCCGAGCCGGCGCCGACCGTTTCCACGCCGCTGACCTGGACGGAGCTGGAGAAGGGCCGGGTCCGCCAGTTCCGCGCCGACGAGGTGCTCAAGCGGATCAAGCGGTACGGCGACCTGTTCGCCGACCTGACCGGCGGAGACGGTCCGGAGGTACCCCGGCCGTCCCGCCGGTCCTGACGCTCAGGTCGCCGCACGCTCAGGTCTCCGCCATGGCCGACACGATCGAGGCGCGGGCCGCCCGGCGGGCCGGCAGTACGGCGGCGGCGACCGCGGCGACGGCGGCGATGGCCAGGTACCCGAGCAGCTGGCCCACCGGTACCGTCACCTCCGCAGCGAAGCCGGTGAACATCACCCGGGTGGTGGCCCAGCCGTACAGCAGGCCGAAGCTCAAGCCGACGATCGCGCCGACCACGCCCATCAGCAGCGCCTCGATCAGCAGGGTGGCGCGCAGCTGTCCCCTGGTCAGGCCGAGCGCGCGGATCATCGCCGACTCGCGGGTGCGCTCGAAGACCGACAGCGACAGCGTGTTCATGATGCCGATCAGCGCGATGACGACGGCGATTCCGAGCAGGGCCGCGACCGCGGCGATCAGCGAGTCGACCGACTGGTTGATCTCCGATCGCCACTCGGCGAGGCTTGCGACGCTGATCACCGGATAGTCGTCCGTCACCGACTCGACCGCCGCCTGCGAGCTGGCCGGCGACACCCCGGGCGCCGCCTTCACCAGGACGGTGTCGTCGGTGCTCGCCGGATACAGCGTGGCGAAGTCGGACCACGCCAGGAGCGCGACCCCGAACTGCGACTCGCCGCTGACCAGCGCGGCCACGGTGAAGCGGCCACCGCGTCCGTCCCCGGTGGACAACGTGACGGTGTCGCCGACCTTCTTGCCCTTCGCGTCCGGTGCGGAGGTGAACAGGATGATCGATCCACGCCCCAGGTGAGCCGTCGACCCGGCGACGACCGGCATCGCCGCGCCGGTCAGCAACGCCTGACCGGACGGGTCGACCGAGCCGACGTCGAGCCGGGTGCCGTCGAGGGTGACCTGACCGAGCCGGATCTCGGCGACCGTGCCGAGTTCGGGCCGGTCGCGCAGCCGGCGCGCCACCTCCGTGGGGACGCCCGAGCCGTGGTCGGGATCGCTGGACCGCAGCATGTAGTCGATCGGGTAGTGAGTGTTGAGCTGATCGTTGGCCGTGGTTCTGACGGTCGTGATCGCCACCGTCGCCGCCGACATCAGGCCCACGCCGATCATCAGCGCCGCCGTGGTGGCCGCGGTACGGCCCGGATTGCGCCGGGCGTTCGCGGCGGCGAGCCGGGCCGGGGTACCGAACAGGCGTCCCGGCAGCCAGCCCAGCGCGGCGGTGAGCGGGCCGACGAACAGCGGCGACGCGATCAGTACGGCGAGGAAGTTCACCAGCCCGCCGGCCACCACGGCCAGCGTCGCGGTCTGCGCGTCGCCGGATGTCCGGGAACCGGCCACGGTCAGCGCCGTACCGGCCGCGGCGACCAGTACGGCGGCCGCGATCCGGAGGACTCGCCGCCGGCCCGGGGACGCGGTGGCAAGCGGCGCCACCTGGAGCGCCGCGAGCGGCGGCACCCGGGTTGCCCGTACCGCGGGGATGAGCGCCGACGCCGCGGTGACCACGACACCGACCAGCAGGGCGACGACGATCGGGGTGGGCGTGAGCACGACGGCGTGCGACGGTAGCGATTCGTCCACCGCCCCGAGCCCGCGGAACAGCCCGTACCCGAGCAGGGCTCCGAGCCCGATGCCCAGTACGCCGCCGGCCAGCCCGACCGCGACGGACTCCAGCAGCACCGAACCGAACAGCTGGCCGCGGGACGCGCCGACGCAGCGCAGCAACGCCATGTCCCGCATGCGCTGGACGATCAGGATGTTGAACGTGTTGTAGATGACGAACGCGGACACCACGCACGCGATGATCGCGAAGATCAGCAGCACCTCGGTGAACTGGCTGAGCTGGTTGATCGCGTCGTTCGCCAGGTTGTCCCGGTACTGTGCCCCGGCGACGGCCCGCACCTCGGGCAGCGCGGCGCGTACCTTGCGGGTGAGCAGCCACTGGTCCTGGCCCGGTGCCGCCTTCGCCACCACCTGGCTGTACCCGGTGGCCCCGGCCAGGCGCGCCATCGCGTCCTGGGTGAGGATCACCACGGCTTCGCCGGCGTACTGCTTGGAGTCGCCGAAGCTCACGATGCCGACCAGGGTCACGGTGTGCCTGACCTGCTTGGTGTCCAGCACTGTCAGGGTGTCGCCGACGGCGTACCCGGTGTGCGCCGCGGTGTCGGCGTCGAGGGCGGCCTCGGTGACGCCGGCCGGTACGCGTCCCTTCGTCACGTCGTACGGGCGCAGCGCCGGCACGGTACCGGCGGACAGCGCGATACCCGGCTTGCCGTCGTTGCCGACCAGCTTGCCCTTCTTGTTCAGCAGCGGCAGGGTTTCGTGCATCCGTCCGTCGGCCAACGCCACGCCGGGCACGCGGCGCACGTTGTCCAGTGTGGACAGCGGCAACTCCATGGCTTGGGGAGAGCCGGCCTGGGGAGCGCGGGCCTGTGCCGAATCGGGCAGCGTGATGGAGACGTCGACGTTGCGCGCGGTGCGGGCGTACTCGTCGTACATCGCGGCCTTGATCGTGTCGTTGAAGATCAGGGTGCCGGCGATGAAGCCGACGCCGAGCACGATGGCCAGGGCGGTGGCGAGCAGCCGCAGGGTGTGGGCCCGCAGCCCGGCGAGTGTGGTCTTCAGCATCTCCGGCTCAGCCCCTCCGGGTTGGCGCGGGCTCGCTCAGCCGCCGCAGCGCGTCGAGGACACCGTCGGCGGTGGGGTCGGGCAGGTCGCCAGCCAGCCGGCCGTCGGCGAGCAGGACCACCCGGTCGGCGTACGAGGCGGCGTTTGGGTCGTGGGTGACCATGACAACGGTCTGGCCGAGTTCGCGTACCGAGTCGCGCAGGAAGCCCAGTACCTCGGCGCCGGAGCGGGAGTCCAGGTTGCCGGTCGGCTCGTCGGCGAAGATGACGTCCGGCCGGGGCAGCAGCGCCCGGGCGCACGCGACCCGTTGCTGCTGCCCACCGGACAGCTGCGCCGGGAAGTGTTCCAGCCGGCTCCGGATGCCGAGCACGTCGATGACGGTGTCGTACCACTGCCGGTCGGCCCGCCGCCCGGCCAGCTCCAAGGGCAGCCGGATGTTCTGCGCGGCGGTGAGCGTGGGCAGCAGGTTGAAGGACTGGAACACGAATCCGACTCGTTCCCGGCGCAGCCGGGTGAGGGCCTTGTCGGACATGCCGGTGATCTGGGTGGAGCCGATGGCGACCGTGCCGGAGCTGACCGTGTCCAGGCCGGCGGCGCAGTGCATCAGGGTCGACTTGCCGGAGCCGGACGGGCCCATGATGGCGGTGAACTCGCCAGCGCCGAAGGTGACGCTCACCCGGTCCAGGGCGCGTACCGCGGTGTCTCCGGTCCCGTACACCTTGACCAGCTCATTCATCGACACGGCGGCCCGGGTCGTGGTCGTGGATGTTGTCATGCCGGCACGCTATGGCGGCGCGAGGGCCGCGGTCGTCGCCGCGAAGAACGCTTTGTGGGTACGACTCAAGGAGGACCCGACCCTGGCGAGCCTCGGGGTGCCAACTCCCCCACGCGGGGTAGCCCGAACCGGCGCCCTGGTCCACGATGAGCCGATGCGCGTACTCCGGCTCGCGTCCGTGCCCCTGTTCGGCGCGGCGGTCCTGACCGGCGTGGTCCTGATCGGGTCACCGGCCGTGTCGGCTCCGAACGATTCCTCGCTCACCCTCGCGCCCAACCACGGCCTGCCCACCGCGGTCTTCGTGGCCCAGTACCGGGTCCAGCCGTCCGGCACGCAGCAGGGACCGAGGCTGGGCTGCCCGGTCGTGCAGTTCACCTGGGACGGCCTGCCGCTCGGCGCCCCGCAGCGGTCGGCCCGGCGAAACGGCACCACCGCCTGCGTCGCGAGCATCCGCGCCCGGCCACCGGCCAGAGCCCGTGCCGCCGGGGCGCACCGGGTCGCGGTACCGGGGACTCTCGGGCGGCCCGCGCAGGTGGCCACGTACACGATTCAGGGCGCTGTCAGTCCCACCCCGAACGCCGGGCGGCCGACGCCGACCCACGCCGCGACGTCTGTCGCGCAGGAGCCGACCGAACCGGCGCTGTTCGCCCCCAGCAGCCTGGGCGGCCAGGTCGTCCCGCTCAACAACGGGGCGCCGAGCGCCCAGACGGCGCCGCTGAAGACCAGCGGTTCGATCGGGCCATGGATCATGATTCTCGGTGCCGTGCTGGTAGTCGGTGGGGTGGGCATGCTCGGCATGCTGGTCTACCGGGGCAGGCGTCGCCGGCCCGATCCGCGTGTCGACCCCGAATTCGGGTTCGACCCCGAGGTGGGCGGCTTCTACGACTAGGCCGTGTCTCGGAGTGCTCGGTCGAGCCGAGGCGAGGTCCAGGCGGCGATCCGGCAAGGCGGAGTTTCGTCCGGATACCGGTGTTGTATCCGGACGAGACGACAAGGCCGCCGGTCGTCGTCTGGACCCGCCGCAGGCCGGCCAGGCACTTCGAGACACGGTCTGGCTTCATCTGAGCGTATTCGGGCAGGCCGGACGCATAGTCTTTCGACCATGGCGATGGCCGGAACCCGGGTACACACAGCCGTAGACGCGGTCAACGAGATCAGCCACCGGTCGAGGGCGGACCTGTCCGACCGCGTCCGGCGCCTGCGCGGAAGCCTGCTGTTCGCCGCCCAGGGCGGCCTGGCGGCATCGCTTGCCTGGCTGGTCGCGCACGAGCTGATCGGCCACCCGCACCCGTACTTCGCGCCGATCGCCGCCGTGATCGTGCTGAACGTGTCGGTCGGCCAGCGGCTACGCCGGGCCGTGGAGTTGCTGGTCGGAGTGGCGCTGGGAATCCTGCTCGGTGATCTGCTGATCTACTTCACCGGTACCGGGGCGTGGCAGATCGGAGTGTCCGTCGCCTTCGTCATCCTGGCCTGCGTGTTCCTCGGCGGCAGCCCGACCGTGATCGGTCAGGCGGCGTCCTCGGCCGTCCTGGTGTCGACCCTGGCGCCGCCGCAGAGCGGCATCTACTACTCGCGTTTCGTGGACGCCCTGGCCGGCGGTGTGGTCGGAGTGCTGGTGCTGGCGCTGCTGCTCCAGATCAACCCGCTCACGGTGATCAAGCGTGCGGCCGAGCCGGCGTTCGGCTGCCTGGCCGAGGGGCTGCGGGACTGCGCCGCCGCGTTGCGGGCAGGCAGCCTCCAGGACGCGCAGGCGGCCCTGGACGCACTGCGGGACGCGGACGCGTCGGTCACCCGGTTCCAGGACGCGCTGGCCGATGCCCGGGAGACCGCGACGCTGGCGCCGGTCCGGTGGCGGGCCCGGGTGCCGCTGACCGAGTATGTCGACGCCGCCCCACACATCGACCACGCCCTGCGCAACGCGAGGGTGCTGGCACGCCGGGCGGTGATCGCGATCGAGGACGGCGAGGAGTCGCCCGCCGCCCTGATCGCCTCGTTGCAGAGCGCGTCCGAGGCGGTGGAAACCCTGGTGCGGGAGCTGGCCGCGGGCCGGGATCCGGTACGCACCCGGGAACTCACCCTGGCCTCGGTGGCCATAGCCGGCGAGGCGTACCGGCGTGGCCTGGGCTTCTCCGCCGGGGTGATCGCCGCGCAGATCCGCACCATCGGCACCGATCTGCTGCTGGCCACCGGGGTGTCGGACCGCGCGACGACGCGGTTGATCCACCGGGCCGCCGGCCGGGTGGCCCGCCCCTCACGCCCGGCAAGGTAGGCAGGGACAGGGTCTAGTCTCAGTCCATGAGCCAGCTCGCTGGGAGCCTCGAACCGATCCAGCCCCGACGGCCAGACTGGAAGAGGATCGGCCTGCTGGCCGGATTGATCGTCTTCATCGCGCTGTGCGGTGTGGCGATGCTGATCCTGCTGGGATACAACATCGGCCCGCGGGCGCTGGCCGTCGGCGTGCTCGCCGCGATCATTCCGGTACCGGTGCTGGTCGCGGCCTTCTTCTGGCTCGACCGGTACGAGCCGGAGCCGATCAAGTACCTGGCCTACTGTTTCGCCTGGGGCGCCTGCGTGGCGACCCTCGTCGCGTTCCTGCTGAACAACCTGGCCGGCTGGGCGTTCGGGAAGCTGCATTGGCCGGCGGCCCTGGTCGCGGTGGTGGTGGCGCCGATCATCGAGGAGTCGATGAAGGCGCTCGGCCCGATCCTGCTGTTCTGGCGCCGGCGCCGGACGTTCTCCGGCGTGGTCGACGGGATCGTCTACTGTGGACTGTCCGCGACCGGCTTCGCGATGGTGGAGAACATCCTGTACCTGGGCGGGTACGGGTACGCCAGCGGAGCCGACAAGGGCGGCGTGGCGGGCGGCCTCTCCCAGGTCATCGCGCTCTTCATCGCCCGGATCCTGCTGTCAGGCTTCGCCCACCCGCTGTTCACCTCCATGACCGGCGTCGGGCTGGGCGTCGCCGCCCGGGCCGGCTCGAAGGCCGTGCGCCGGCTGGCTCCGCTGGCCGGGCTCCTCGCTGCGATGATCATGCATGGCTCGTGGAACCTCATGATCACCCTGGCCCAGCAGACCGGCCAGTACCTGATCCAGCTCTACGGGTACTTCTCGGTGATGGTTCCGATCTTCCTGGCCATGGTTGGGCTCGCCCTCTACCTGCGAGCGTGGGAGGGCCGGCTGACCGAGCGGATCCTGCCGGAGTACGTGCGGACCGGCTGGCTCACCGCGCCGGAGGTCGCCACGCTGGTCACCATGGGGCGGCGGATGTCCGCCCGAGCCTGGGCGAAGCGGGTGGCCGGCGACGAGGGCGACCGGGCGATGCGCGGGTACCAGTTCGCCGCTACCCAGCTCGCCCTGCTCCGCGACGGCCTCCACCGCGGCCTGGCGATGCGGCCCGCCGACCTGACCGCCATGCTCGCCGAAGAGCGCCGGCTGCTGGAGGCGATCGCCTGGTACCGGGGCAAGTTCTCCCGGGATCCGCACGCGCCGCCGGTGACTTGGGACGGCACCCGCTATCACGTGAGCTTCCCGGACGGCTCGGTGCGCACGGTCGAGCCGCCGGAGCTGCCGGTGGTACCGGTGCCCGTGGTGCTGCCCCGGTACCCGCAGACCGGTTACCGGTAGCGGTGCGAGCGCGTTGGACTACAGGTAGAGCCCGGTAGCGTCGGGCTCGACCCGGCTGGCCGCGACGGCGTGGACGTCGCGCTCTCGTAACAGGATGTAGTCGCGCCCGTGCAGTTCGACTTCCGAGCGGTCGTCGGGATCGAAGAGGACCCGATCACCCATCACTATCGACCGTACGTGTGGGCCGACGCCCACCGCCGTAGCCCAGGACAACCGCCGGCCGACCGAGGCGGTGGCGGGAATCACGATGCCCGCGGCAGAGCGTCGTTCCCCCTCGTTTCCCTCCAGCCGGACGAGGACGCGGTCGTGGAGCAGGCGGATGGGCAGACCTTGGTCGGGGTCGTTCGCGTTCACGATCGGTACGGTACAGCGGATCTCGATTGCCTGCCTCGGTACGGTAGGTCTGGTGGGGGCACCGCTACGGGACGGCACCGCGTCACAGTCGGTAGCCATCGAGCGGGTGGGGATCGGCGAGGCCGGTAGATGGAGAGAGCCTTGGGCCGTTTCAGGCAGGTACAGGCGAATATCTGGCGGGCTTATCAGGCCGGTCGCCAAACCGCGCGCAGCGCCGCCATCGAGTCGCGCGAGCCCGACGTGACGGGCGACGATCCGGTGGACAGCGAGGAGTACGCCGAGTACCCCGAACACCCGGTCGGCAAGGACGGCCAGGATGTGCCGTACCCGCTGCGGATCGCGGCCGCCTGGTCGTGGCGTCTGTTGATCGTCGCGGTGGCCGGGGCGGCGTTGCTGTGGGTTGTCGGCACGCTACACCAGGTCGTCGTGCCGATCGCGATCTCGCTCCTGCTGTCCGCGCTGCTCGCGCCGTCGGTCGGCTTCCTGCGCCAGCGCGCTCACGTGCACCGGTCGCTGGCCACCGCGCTCACGATGATCGCCGGCCTCGCCGTGGTCGCCGGCGTGCTGACACTGGTCGTCACCGAGTTCGTGAACAGCTGGGGTGAGCTGAGCCAGCAGGCGCAGGGCGGCATCCAGCAGATCCAGAACTGGCTCAAGCGCGGGCCGATGCACCTGTCCGACCAGCAGCTGAACTCGGCGCTCAACTCGGTCCAGGACTGGCTCAACGACCACAAGTCGCTGCTGACCACCGGGGCCTGGTCGACCGCCACGACGGCGTTCGAGGTGATCGCGTCCGCCTTCCTGACGCTGTTCACCACGTTCTTCTTCCTCCGCGACGGGCGGCGCATCTGGCGGTTCCTGGTCAACCTGCTGCCGGTCGCCGCCCGGGAGCCGGTGCGCGGCGCGGGTGAGCAGTCCTGGCAGACCCTGGTCGCGTACGTCCGGGCCACCGTGCTGGTCGCGTTCATCGACGCGACGGGCATCGGCATCGGGTTGGTCATCCTGCGGGTCGACCTGGCCTTCGCGCTGGCGGCCCTGGTCTTCCTGGGCGCCTTCATCCCGATCGTCGGGGCGACGCTCACCGGCACGATCGCCGTACTGGTCGCTCTGGTCACCCGGAACCCGGTCACCGCGCTGTTGGTCGTGGCCGTGGTCATCCTCGTCCAACAGTTCGAGGGGCACGTGCTCCAGCCGCTCATCATGGGGCGGGCGGTCGCGGTACACCCGCTGGCCGTGATCGTCGCGATCGCGACCGGCGTGGTGCTGGCCGGGATCATCGGCGCGCTGGTGGCGGTACCGATCCTGGCGGTGCTCAACACCGGGATCCGGCACCTCGCCGCGCGTCAGCGACATCAGCCGGAACCGCCGCCGCCCAAGGAAGTCGTGGTCAAGAGCTAGCCCGTTGGGGCGGGCTCCCGCAGCCGGCGCAGCGCGCCGTGGACGACCTCGGGCTTCGTCGTGTACCAGAACGGCGGCAGCGTGCGGCGCAGGTAGCCGCCATATCCCCGGGCGGTCTCCAACCGCGAGTCCAGTACGGCGACCACGCCCTTGTCCTGCGCGCTGCGGATCAGCCGGCCGACGCCCTGAGCGAGCCGTACGGCGGCGATCGGCACGCTCACGGCGGCGAAGCCGGAGCCCCCGGACGCGTCAACGGCCGCCGCCCGGGCCGCGGCCAGCGGCTCGTCGGGGCGCGGGAAGGGCAGCCGGTCGATGACGACCAGCTGGCACGCGTCGCCGGGCACGTCGACGCCCTGCCAGAGCGACATGACGCCCATCAGGCAACTGGTGCGGTCGTCACGGAACTTGCGGACCAGCAGGGGCAGCGCCTCGTCGCCCTGCAGCAACACCTGAACGTCGGTCTTCGCCCGCAGCACCTCGGCCGCGCGCTCCGCGGCCCGCCGGGACGAGAACAGCCCGAGCGTCCGCCCACCGAGCGCCTGAACCAGGGCGATCAGCTCGTCGGCCGCCGCGTCGGACAGCCCGGACGCGCTCGGCCGGGGCAGGTGCGCGGCGACGTAGAGGATGCCCTGCTTCGGGTAGTCGAACGGTGAGCCCACGTCGAGCGACTTCCAGGACGGGGACACCTTCGGGTCGACCGTCGACGGGTCCTCGCTCAGGCCCAGCGCCCGCGCGACCGTGTCGAACCGGCCGCCGAGAGCCAGGGTGGCCGACGTGGCCACCACGGTGCGGTCCTCGTACAGGTGGTTGGCCAGCGTGCCGGCGACCGACAGAGGCGCCACGACGATGGCCCGGCGTCGGTCGCCCAGCTCGATCCAGGCAACGTCGAAGTCGGCCGCGGCGAGCAGGCGCTGGGCGGTCTCGGACATCTCGGAGAGCGTCGCCTTGGCCTGCTGCTTGCGCACCGGGTCGGGATCCTCGGCCTTCACGTCGCCGAGGCGGTCGAGCATGCGCCGGCAGGCGCTGTCGAGCAGGGTGAGCGCCTCGGCGATCGCCGCCGGCAGCCCGGCCGTCAGCCGGCCCGGCTGCGCCTCGGTCAACCCGGCCGCCAGCCCGTCGCCCGCCTCGACCAGCCGGTCGTGGTCGTCGGTGTCCACCAGGGAACGCACCCGCCGGGCCGCCCGCTCGATGGCCTCCGGCGACAGCTCGGCCTGCGCCGCGCTGGACACCCGGTCGGCCAGCTCGTGCGCCTCGTCGACCACGAGGAGCTTGTGTGGCGGCACGATGTGCCGGCCGGCGAGCATGTCGACGGCGAGCAGGCTGTGGTTCGTGACCACGATGTCGGCCTCGCGGGCCCGCGCCCGCGACGCCTCGGCGAAGCACTCCGAGCCGTAGGGGCATCGGGCCGCGCCGACACACTCACGGGCCGGCATGGATGCCAGCCGCCAGGCGGTGTCGTCGACGCCCGGATCCAGCTCGTCGCGGTCACCGGTGTCCGACTCCAGCGCCCAGTCGCGCAGTCGCTGCATCTGCTTGCCCAGCCGGCCGGCCTCACCGAGCCACTTCGTGCCGCCGCCCTCGGACTCGAACAGGGAGTCGGTCGGCTCCTCCTCGTTCAGGTTGTCCAGCCGGGCCAGGCAGGCGTAGTGATGCCGGCCTTTGAGCACCGCGAACGTGGGGCGCCGGCCGAGCACCGGCTCGATCGCGTCGGCCAGCCGGGGCAGGTCGTGGTCGACCAGCTGGGACTGGAGCGCGAGGGTGGCGGTGGACACCACGACCGGGCCGTCGACGAGCAGGGCGGGGATGAGGTAGGCCAGCGACTTGCCGGTGCCCGTGCCGGCCTGGACGAGCAGGTGCTCCCCACTCTTCGCCGCTTCGGCTACGGCGGCGGCCATGGCCTGCTGCCCGGGACGCTTCGCACCGCCGGGGACGGCCGTCACGGCGGCGGTCAGCAGACTGTCAACGCTGGGTCGGCTCACGGGTGAGAACGCTACCGCGTGCCTCCGACGCCCCGGTGCGTCGTCCACACCCCCGGCGAGTTATCCACCGGACACGTCGGGGAAAACTCCAGTTCGCTAACTGTGTTACCAGGGTGGTGGACAGTACTGTCTGCTCATGGCCAGAGAGGTGGTGCGCGTCGAGTACACGAAGTACGACGGCGGCGCACACCGTGGATATGAGGCTCTGCGCCTGGGTGAGGACGAGCACGGCGTCTGGCTGGGCGTACCGGAGCCCCGGTACGCGCACAACGAGGGCTACAAGTACGACGACCCTTACGTCCTGCTGGTGCCCCGGGACGCCTGGTGGACGGCGCTGTTCAACGCGCCGCCCAGGCGCACCGAGATCTACTGCGACATCGCCACGCCGGCGACCTGGGTCGACCGGTACCTGGTCCGGTTCGTCGACCTGGACCTCGACGTGCGGCGACGGCGCGTGGAGAGCGTCGTGGAACTGGTCGACGAGGACGAGTTCGAGGTCAACCGGGTCCGGTTCGGATACCCGGAGGATGTGGTGAACAACGCCTGGGCGGCCGCCCACTGGCTGGTCAAGGCGCTCTCCGACGACACCGAGCCGTTTGCCGGCGGCTATCGGGCCTGGCTCGACCAGGTGCTCTGAGCCGCCCCGGCCGGCGAGAGGCGCAGCTCGCTGATCAGTTCGAGCTGATCGAGCTGGGACTTCAGGTCCAGCGCGCCGATGCGGCACACGACGTGCCGGGCGCCCGCCGCGACGTACCGGTCGAGCGCGGCGGTGACCGTCTCGGGGGGACCGGCGACGAGTAGCTGGATGGTCTCCACGACCTCGATCGGCATCCGGTACGTGCGCTGCGCGTACTCCGCGAGGGCCCGGCGTCCCGCCTCCGGGTCGTCGACGATGAGCACGGTCGCGAACAGTGCCGGGGTCACCGCTTCGGCCGACCGGCCCGCCCCGATGGCCGCCCGGCGCACCGCCGCCAGTCCGGTCTGGTAGTCCGCCGGTTCCGGCGGGTACGGCAGCCAGCCGTCGTAGAGCCGGCCGGCGCGGTCGAGTGCGGCGGGAGCGGCACCGCCGAGCCAGATCGGCGGCCCGCCTGGCTGGGCCGGACGGATGGCCTCGGGGATGTGATCGAAGTGCAGCACGTCGCCGTGGTACGAGGTGGGTCCGTCAGCGGTCCACAGCTGCCGCCACAGCGCGACCGTGTCATCGAGCCGGGCGAACCGTCCCCGCCAGGGCACCTCCGCCACCGCGTACTCGGTCTCGGAGCGGTGGGGAAACCCGGCGCCGACGGTGAGGGTGAGCCGCCCACCGGAGAGCAGGTCGAGTGAGGCGATCGCCTGCGCCGCCTGGACCGGCCGGCGCAGGGCCGGTATCAGGGCCGCGCTGCCGAGTCCCACGCGCTCGGTCGCCGCCGCCGCGGCGGACAGCATGGTGAACGTCTCGATCACCGGCCGCAGCAGCGTGTCGCCCGCCCAGATCGAGGCGTAGCCGAGCCGTTCGGCCCGTACCGCGAAATCGATCAGGTCGCGCGGATCCGTACCCTCGCCCCACTGGGCCTTCCCGGTCGGTAGCACCACACCCAGGTGATTGCCGTCAGCCACGCTGTCCATGTCGTGGATCGTGCTGGCCGCGCGGTGTCCCGGCAATTCCCTTCCGGGAATGGCGACCGTGGGCCGGGCCCAGAGCCAGCAGGCGCCTTCCTCAGCCCAGCCGGCGTCTACTCACACAGTGGGCGGCCAGCTCGCTGTCGCCGCGTCGGGACGGGGGACCTCGCGGAGTTTGTTCGGGTTGAGCTGGTTGTAGACGGCCGTGATCTTCCCGTCCGCCACGGCCAGCGCCACCACCGTCAGGCTCGGGTTGCCGGCCGGGTCGACTCCGTCGATCACCAGGCCGAGATCGCCGTTGACCAGGGCAAGCTCGGCGCGAGCCACCTGGAACCGGTCGGCCTGGCGGAACAGGCCGAGCACGAAGCGGGACACCTGAGAGGCGCCGACGACCGGCTGCCGGCTGGCCGGGGCGAGGCCACCGCCGTCGCCGGTGACGACCACGTCCGGTGCCAGGATGCGGACCAGTCCGTCCAGGTCGCCCCGAGCGGCCGCGGCGACGAACGCGGACATGACCCGCCTCTGCTCGGTCAGGTCGGCGGTGTGCCGGGGCGTCTCCGGTCCGGCCAGCGTGCGCCGTGCCCGGGTGGCCAGCTGCCGGGCCGCGGCCGGTGTGGTGTCCAGAGTGGCCGCGATGGACTCGAACGGTACGGCGAACACGTCATGCAGGACGAAAGCGACGCGCTGCTCCGGGGTCAGCCGCTCCAGCACCACCAGCAGCGCGAGGCTGACCTGCTCGTGCTGCGCGACCTCGTCGGCCGGATCGGGGGCGCCACTGGGCAGCCGGGTGACGATCGGTTCGGGCAGCCACTGGCCGACATACGCTTCCCGGCGTACCCGCGCCGAACGCAGCACGTCCAGGCAGATCCGGCCGATCACGGTGGTCAGCCAGGCACGCAGATCCGCTGGCTCGGACCCGGACGAGGCGTAGCGCAGCCAGGTCTCCTGGACGGCGTCCTCGGCCTCCGACCGGCTGCCCAGCATCCGGTACGCGACGCCGAACAGGTGGCCACGGTGCTCCTCGAACTGCCCGCCGGACTCATCGACCATCCGTCGAGCCTACGGTGACCCCGGCCACGGCGGCTGGCCTGAACGACGGTCGGCGGCGCGGCCGGCACGGCCGGCGGGAGTCGGGTCACGACCGGCCGGCCGGCCGGCGGCGAGATCGCGCCCGGCTTGCTGATCCATATGAATGCGCGATGATCGGCCGGTGAACCTACGCGACATCCTCCGGGTGGCACCGGGCGGCCGGGTGGATCTCGGCGCCATCGATCCGGCCGGTACCCCCGGCCTGCCGAAGAAAGCCGGCAAGGAGCCGAAGGTTTGGACGCGGCGGGAGCTGGAGTCCATCGGCACCGACCTCGCCTCGCACCAGGAGCGCCTGTACGCGGGCGCCAAGGCGGGCCATTCCCGCCGTCGCCTACTGCTCGTACTGCAGGCCATGGACTGCGGCGGGAAGGACGGCACGACCAAAAAGGTCGCCGGCACCATGAACCCTCAGGGCCTGCACATCGTCAGCTTCGGCAAGCCCTCTCCCGAGGAGCTGGCGCACGACTTCCTGTGGCGGGTACGGGCTGCCCTGCCGATTGCCGGATATGTCGGCGTCTTCAACCGTTCGCACTACGAGGACGTGCTGGTGGCGCGGGTACACGAGCTGGTCGCCCCGGCCGTGTGGCGGGAGCGGTACGAGAAGATCAACCAGTTCGAGCGGGATCTGACCCGTAACGGCACCACCATCGTCAAAGTGATGTTGCACATATCTTTCGAGGAGCAGCGCGCGCGCATCGAGCAGCGGCTGGACGACCCGACCAAGCATTGGAAGTACAACCCGGCAGACGTGGACGAACGGGGCTACTGGACCGAGTACCAGGAGGCGTACCAGGATGCGCTTACGGAGTGTTCGACCGATTACGCACCGTGGTACGTGGTTCCGGCAAATCGGAAGTGGTACCGCGATTGGGCCGTCGCGACGCTGCTCAGAGAAGCTTTCGCGGATCTGCGGCTAACCTATCCGGAGGGCGACTTCGACGTCGCCGCCGAGCGGCGCCGGCTGGCGGCTTCCACAAGCCCCGCCAAACACCGGGTGACCAGGCGGTGAACTAGAGTTCCCGCGAGATCACCCCTCCGTACCGTGTGAGGTTCCCCGCGTGCGATTCCGACTGCGTCCCAGCGACAACTCCTTCTACGAATTCTTCAGCAGGGCCGCGCAGAACCTCGTCACCGGCACCGAGCTGCTGGCCGAGTTGATCCTGCCCGGCGCCGACATCCAGGCGATCAGTGAGCGGCTGGTCGAGGTCGAACACGACAGCGACGCGATCACGCATGACCTGTACCAGAAGATCAACTCGACGTTCATCGCGCCGTTCGACCGGGAGGACATCTACCGGCTGGGTTCGAACCTGGACGACGTCATGGATCACCTGGAGGCGGTCGGCAGCCTGGTCTACCTGTACGGGCTGACCAAGATGCCGGCCCTGCCCCGGGAGATGCACGAGATGGTGGACGTTCTCGACCGCCAGGCCAGGGTCACCGCCGACGCGATGCCGCGGCTGAAGGGCCTGAAGGATCTTGAAGACTACTGGGTCGAGTGCAACCGGCTGGAGAACGAGGGCGACCGGGCCTACCGGATGCTGCTGGTACGGCTTTTCTCCGGGGAGTACGACGCGCTGACCGTGCTCAAGATGAAGGAGGTCGTCGAGGAGTTGGAGTTGGCGTGTGACTCGTTCGAACGGGTCGCCAACACCGTGGAAACCATCGCGGTGAAGGAATCGTGAGCTTCGAACTGCTCGCCACCATCGCGGTGATCGTCTTCGCGATGGGCTTCAACTACACGAACGGGTTCCACGACGCGGCCAACGCGATCGCGACCTCGGTCTCGACGCGCGCGCTGACTCCGCGGGTGGCCCTGCTCATGGCGGCGGTCGGCAACCTCATCGGTACCTTCCTGGGCGGCAAGGTCGCGGCCACCGTCGGGAAGGGCATCGTCAATCTGCCCGAGGGCACGGGCAGTCTCGGCGTCGTGATCGCCGGGCTGATCGGCGCGATCGCCTGGAACCTGATCACCTGGTACTTCGGCATCCCGTCCTCGTCGTCACACGCGCTGTTCGGCGGTCTGGTCGGCGCGACCCTGCTGTCCGGCCCGGGCATCGTGCTGTGGCACGGCATCCTGAAGAGCGTGATCATCCCGATGGTGGTCTCGCCGGTGGTCGGGCTGATCCTCGGGTACCTGGTCATGCTCGCCGTTCTCTGGATCTTCCGGAAGGGACATCCGGGCACACTCAACCGGGGCTTCCGGATCGCCCAGTCGGTCTCCGCGTTCGGCATGTCGATCGGGCACGGTATGCAGGACGCCTCGAAGACGGTCGGCATCGTGCTGCTCGGGCTGACCGTCGGCGGGTACCAGGGCGCCACCCGCCACCGGTGGTGGGTGGACGTGCTGACCGCCCTGGTACTGGCCGCCGGCACGTACTCGGGTGGCTGGCGGATCATCCGTACCCTCGGCCGCAGAGTCATCCACCTCGACCCGCCGCAGGGATTCGCGGCCGAGACCACGGCGTCGGCCGTGCTCTACACAGCGACCGCGTACGGCCTGCCGATCTCGACGACCCACACGATCACCTCGGCCATCATGGGCGTCGGCGCGACGAAGCGGCTCTCCGCGGTCCGCTGGGGCGTCGCCGGCAACATCCTGGTCGCCTGGGTGCTCACCTTCCCCGCCGCCGGAGCCGTCGGCGCGATCGTCTACCTCGCGATCCATCCGTTGTTCTGACGCCGTTCCGCCCGACCCCTCCTCGACCGAACGGCTGTCCGCGCTGTCGGCTGCGCGTCGCTGCGTGTACGCAGCGTCACCGGCCCGCCTACGGTGTCCGCAAACGCCCCCGAGGGCGGCCGACCGCGACCGCGGGAGGACCCATGCCGGACACCGCCTTCCGTGCCGGGAAGAACGGCTTCCACTTCCCCAACAACTTCGTCAACCACATCGTCACGCTGCATGTCCCGTTGCACGGGGCGGTGGACGTGACGACCGGCGGCCGGTGCGGCGGCATGGCCTACGCCGCGCTCGACTACTTCCACGCGGGGCTGCCCGTCCCCACCCACGAGACCGGCGACTTCGCCGACGGCGTGCCGCCCGACGGCAGCGTGCTCGCCGGCTACATCTACCACCGCCTGATCGACAGCTTCCTCACCGGATCGGCGACCAAGTTCATCGCCTGGACGCTGCGGCCCGATCACGACATCCTGCGGCTGCCCGGCGTCCACACCCGGACCAGCCAGGAACTGGTCCGGATCCGACGGTCGATCGACCGCGGCGATCCGGTGGTCCTCGGGCTGCTCCGGTCGACCCTGCTGACCGACCTGGGCGACAACCACCAGGTGGTCTGTTACGGGTACGACGGCGATGAACTGCACATCTACGACAATCGCTGCCCGGACGTGGAGGGCACGGTCACCCGCAGGCCGGACGGCTCCTGGTCACTGGAGGCCGGCGACGTCCAGGACCGGTGGCGGGGCCTGTTCGCTCAGGACTACCGGCCGGCACAGCCGCCGTACCACGACCTGATGCTGACGTCCGGGCTGACCGTCGAGCCGGGCGCACCGGTCGCCGGGGCGCCGTTCCGCTGCGGGTACCAGGTGCGCAACGTCGGCGAGTTCACCGCGCACGCCGATCGCTGGCACCTGTCCGTACGCGGGCCGGGCGGGGAGGATCTCGACGCCACCCTGGTGGTCGACGCCGGTACCGCCGGCATCGTGGAGCCGGGGCAGACGGTCGAGGTGAGCGGCGCCACGCCCGGTCTCGGCGGCCCGGGCGGCGAGTACACCCTCTGTGCCGGATTCGTCTCGACGAACCAGGCCGTCGAGGTGCTGCCCGCCTCCGGCCCGGCACGCAACCGGCTGACGCTCTCGGTCGCGGCGGCCGGCTCGGTGTCGAGCGAAGCCGCTAGTACGTGACGCCGATCTGCGCGCGTACGGCGTCCAGGCAGCGCATCACGTCCAGGGTCGCGGACAGCGGCACCAGCGGGCTCTCGGTCAGCCCTTCGCGGAGGCAGCGCATGACCTCTTCGGCTTCGTAGCCCATGCCGTTGCCGCGGATCGGCACCTGCACGACCTCGGCGTGCTCACCCCGGTGAATGGTGAACCGGTCGGGGCGGAAGAACGGCGCCGGCAGCTCGATCCGGCCGGTCTCGCCGACGATCGAGGCGATGTTCGGCGACGCCCCCACGATCCCGCAGTGCAGGCTGGCCAGGGCGCCGTTGTCATAGCCCAGGACGATCGCGGTGTTCTCGTCGACGCCTTCCGGGGTCAGCGTGGCCAGCGCGGTGGTGCGCTGCGCCGGCCCGAGGAACAGGTGCGCGAACGTGACCGGGTAGATGCCCAGGTCGAGCAGGGCGCCGCCGCCCAACGCGGGGTCGCGCATCCGGTGTTCCGGCGCGAACGGCCCGGCGACCCCGAAGTCCGCGTACACGGCGGTCACCTCACCGAGCGCCCCGTCGGCCACCAGGCCGGCGATCTTGCGGATGGCCGGGATCGTGCGCATCCACATCGCCTCCATCAAGAACACGCCGTTCTCTCTGGCGACGGTGACCAGGTCCTGCGTGGAGGCCAGGTCCAGGGTGATCGGCTTCTCGCAGAGCACCGCCTTGCCGGACGACAGCATCAGCCGGGTCGCCGCGTGGTGAGCGGAGTGCGGGTTGGCGACGTAGACCACGTCGATGTCCGGATCGGCGGCCAGCTCGTCCCACGAGCCGTACGCGCGGGGGATCCCGTGCCGGGTCGCGAAGCCCCGGGCGGCGTCGAGGGTACGGGAGCCGACGGCGGCGATCTCCGCGTCCGGCAGGAGCGCGAGATCCTCGGCGAAGGTGTTGGCGATACGGCCGGTGGCCAGGATGCCCCAGCGGATTCGGGTGGTGCCACGGCCGCCAGCGGCGCCGAGGGACGAGGCGCTGCGGTCAAGCGGCCGCTCTTGAGTGTTGCGGCCGCCAGCGGCGCCGAGGGACGAGGCGCTGCGGTCAAGCGGCCGTTCCGGAGTGGTCATGGCTTGATCCAATCATGTGCGTTCGGGCCAAGTAGGGTCGACGCGTGAGTCCCGAGTCCGTCGCGCGTCCCCGGCCCGCCGCGACCGTCCTGTTGCTCCGCTCCCCGTTCGAGGTCTATCTGGTCCGCCGGGCGGCCAGCATGGCCTTCGCCGGCGGGATGTACGCGTTCCCCGGCGGTACCGTCGACCCCCGCGACGCGGCCACCGAGCTGGACTGGGTGGCCCCGCCCGAGCGGCTCGGGCTGCCCGCCGACCAGGCCCGGGCAGTCGTCTGCGCGGCCGTGCGCGAGGTGTTCGAGGAGACCGGCGTGCTGCTCGCGGGGCCGTCCGCGGACTCCGTGCTCGCCGACGTGTCGACGGTGGACTGGGAGGATGCCCGCCGAGCGGTCGAGTCGCGCGAGATCGGCTTTGCCGAGCTGCTCCGGGACCGGGGGCTGGTGCTGCGCGGCGACCTGCTGGCGGCGTGGAGCCGCTGGATCACGCCGGAATTCGAACCCCGCCGGTATGACACGTACTTCTTCCTCGCCCGGCTGCCGGAGGGACAACTGACCCGGCACATCGGTACGGAGGCGTCACTGTCGCTCTGGGTGGCACCCGCCGAGACCCAGGATCTGCCGATGTTGCCTCCGACCCGGACCACGCTCGATCAGCTGGCCGGGCACGGCGGGATCGACGAGGCCATGGCCGCGGCGGCGCACCGGGATGCGGTCAACCCGGTGCGCCCACGACTGGTCGAGGGCCGGCTCGTGTTCTGAAGGCCGCCACCTTCTCGACGCCGGCTCGCTGAGGCCGGTCTGGCTCGGCGCGTCTGACGCGCGAGACGACCCGGACCAGCCTCCGACCGATCCGGCTCGGCGCGCCTTGCGCCGCGCGACGAGCCAGATCCCGCGGTCAGCCGCTTCGGTTGACGGTGTCAGCCGAAGCGGCCGGTGATGTAGTCCTCGGTCTTCTTCACCGACGGGTTGGTGAAGATCTTGGCGGTCTCGGCGTACTCGATCAGCCGTCCCGGGTCACCGGTCTTGTCGATCGAGAAGAACGCCGTGCGGTCGGAGACCCGAGCCGCCTGCTGCATGTTGTGCGTGACGATGATGATCGTGTACTGGTTCTTCAACTCGCTGATCAGATCCTCGATCGCCAGCGTGGAGATCGGGTCCAGCGCGGAACAGGGCTCGTCCATCAGCACGACCTGCGGCTCGACGGCAATGGCCCGGGCGATGCACAGTCGCTGCTGCTGACCGCCGGACAGCCCGGCGCCCGGCCGGTTCAGCCGGGTGTGCACCTCGTTCCACAGGTTCGCCGCGCGCAGCGCCTTCTCGCACGCGTCGTCCAGCAGCGACTTCCGCCGTACGCCACCCAGCCGCAGCCCGGCCACCACGTTGTCGTAGATGGACATGGTGGGGAACGGGTTGGGCCGCTGGAAGACCATGCCGATGGTCCGCCGTACCGCGGTCACGTCCACGTCACGGGCGTAGATGTCCTGGCTGTCGATGGTCAGCTTGCCCTCGACCCGGGCACCCGGCAGCACCTCGTGCATCCGGTTGATCGAGCGCAGGAACGTCGACTTCCCGCAGCCGGACGGCCCGATCAGGGCGGTGACCGACTTGGGCTCGATCACCATGCTGATACCGTCGATCGCCTTGAAGGCGCCGTAGTATGCGGTGACGCCGACCGCTTCTATCCGCTTCGCCATTGCCAACTCCTGTGTGGCGATCATTTCTGGTTCAACTTGGTCCGGCGCGACAGCAGCTTTGCCACGACCGTGAGGAGAAGTACGAGCGCGACCAGGGTCAGCGCCGCGGTCCAGGCCCGGGGCGGGCCGTACTTGGTGGCCGCCGCGGCCTGGTCGTAGATGTAGACCGAGAGCGACTCCTGGTTGCCCTCGAACGGGTTGAAGTTGCGGTTCGGGGTGCCGCCCGCGACCAGTAGCACCGGCGCGGTCTCGCCGGCCGCGCGGGCGACGGCGAGCATGATGCCGGTGACGATGCCGGGCAGCGCGGTTGGGATCACGATCCGCATGATCGTCTTCCACTTCGCGATACCGAGCGCGAACGAGCCCTCCCGCAGCGACGCCGGTACCAGCCGGAGCATCTCCTCGGTCGACCGGGTGACCGTCGGCAGCATCAGCACGAACAGTGCCAGGGCCGCGGCGAAGCCCGAGTTGAACGGCTGGTGGGTCGAGGAGAGGTGCGGCGAGACGATCAGCACCCAGAACGCCAGGATGAACAGACCCGCCACGATCGACGGGATACCGGTCATGACGTCCACGAAGAACCGGATGGTGTTCGCCAGCCGGCCGCGGCCGTACTCGACGATGTAGATGGCACCCGCGACGCCCAGCGGTACCGTGATCAACGTCGCGATGCCCGCCTGCTCCAGGGTGCCGACGATCGCGTGGTACGCGCCGCCGCCGGAGTCGAACGCGGTGATGTTGCGCATCGAGTTGTTGAAGAAGGTGCCGTCGAGCCGCGTCCGGCCCTTGTTCAGCAGCGTGATCACCACGGAGACCAGCGGCACCAACGCGAGCACGAAGGCCGAGTAGATCAGCGACGTGGCCACCCGGTTGCGTGCCGCCCGGCGGCCCTCGACCACCGAGGAGATGACCGACAAGCCGATCAGGAAGATGAGCACGGCACCCACCAGGGTGAGTACCCAGCCGCCGTCCATCAGCCCGGCGACCTTGAACAGCAGGACCGCCAGTACGGCGGCGGCGACCCCGATCGCCACCAGCGCCCAGACCGGCAGGCGCCGGGACCTCAGGGCGTTGGTCAGCGGTGCCGACGAGGACGTGGGAATGGTCGTCATGCTGGTCACACCGCGCTCCCGATGAACTCACGGCGCCGGTACACGATGGCCCGAGCGATCATGTTGACGATCAGCGTGATCGCGAACAGCACGAGACCGGAGGCGATCAGAGCGCCCCGGCCGATGTCGTTCGCCTCGCCGAAGCCGTTGGCAATGTTCGCGGCGATCGAGTTGCCGCCGTCGTGGATGATGTCGGACCCGACGGCCCAACCGCCGCCGAGGGTCAGCGCCAGGGCGATGGTCTCGCCGAGTGCCCGGCCGAGACCGAGCATGACCGAGGCGATCAGGCCGGGACGGCCGTAGGGGATGACCGCCATGCGGATCATCTCCCACTTGGTCGCACCGAGCGCCAGCGCCGCCTCTTCGTTCATGCCAGGCGTCTGCCGGAACACCTCACGCGACAGCGACGTGACGATCGGCAGGACCATGATGGCCAGCACCAGCGAGCCGAGCAGGATCGACTTGCCGTACGGGCCGTCGCTGCCGAACAGCGGGATCCAGCCGAAGTACTTGTGCAGCCAGCCGGACAGCTGCCGGACCGGGTCGACCAGGTAGTCGCGGCCCCACAGGCCGAACACGATGCTGGGCACGGCGGCCAGCAGGTCGATCAGGAAGCCGAGGCCGTTCGCCAGCCGCTTGTGCGCGTAGTGCGACAGGCACAGCGCGATGCCCAGGGCCACCGGTACCGCGAGAACCAGCGCGATCGCGGAGCTGAACACGGTGCCGAACGCGAGCGACGCGATGCCGAACTTCGGATCGGTCGGGTCGTTGGGGAACCACTCGAAGTGGGTCAGGAAGTTGGCCTTGTCGGCCTTGATCGCCGGTACTGCCTTCACGATCAGGAAGATCGCGATGGCCACGATGATGACCAGCACAATCGTCCCGGCACCGGTGGTGAACCAGCGGAAGACACTCTCCGCGCCGAAGCGGCGTTTCGGGGGCAGGGCACCACCGCCGCCCATCGGGGCGACCGGCCCCCGGCCGCCGGAGCGGTGACGGGGGATGTCGACGGCACGGGTGTCGTCTTGCACAGTCAGGTCATTCGGCGAATCCGCCGAGGCTGCGGAAGCAGCCTCGGCGGAGCCGGGAAACGATGGTTGGCTCATCGTCTACCTATCGATTCGTCTACCTGTCGTGGTCGTCAGCTCAGGTTGCTGACGGTGGAGGCGACCTTGGCGCGGACCGAGTCGGGGAGCGGCGCGTAGCCCACCTTGGTGATGGCCTGCTGGCCGCCGGTGCTGGCGGTGTAGGACAGGAAGTCCTTCAGCAGCGGGAGCTTGGTCGCGTCGTTGCCCTTCTCGCAGACGATCTCGTACGTCACCAGGACGATCGGGTACGCACCCGCGGCCGTGGTGTTGTAGTCGATGCTCAGCTGCATGTCGTCACCGCTACCGGTGGTCTTCGCGCTGGCGATGGTCTTGCCGGCCGAGTCGCCGTCCAGCGTGGCGAACTCGCCCGCGCCGTTACCGACCTTCGCGACGTTCAGGCTGTCGGCCTGGGCGAAGGACCACTCGACGTAGCCGATCGCGCCGTCCGTCTTGCCCAGCAGCGAGGCGATACCGTCCGAACCCTTCTCGGCGTCGCCGCCCGGGCCCTTCCAGGTCTTGTCGTGGCCGAAGGTCCAGTCGGCGGCGTCCACGGTGCCCAGGTACTTGGTGAAGTTGTCGCTGGTGCCGGAGCTGTCCGAGCGGTGCACCGTCAGGATCTTGGTGGACGGCAGCGTGGCGCTCGGGTTGTCGGCCTTGATCGCCGCGTCATTCCAGGTGGTGATCTTGCCAGCGAAGATCTTCGCCAGGGTGGCGGGCTTGAGCTGCAGGTTGGTCACGCCCTGGACGTTGTAAACGACCGCGATCGGGCCGACGGCCATCGGCAGGTGGATCGCCGGGCCGGTCTTGCAACGAGCGTCAGCCTTCGGCTGGTCGGCGGCGGTGAGCGCCGAGTCCGAGCCGGCGAAGTCCGCGGTGCCCGAGATGAATGCCTGCTGGCCCGCGCCGGAGCCGTTGCCCGTGTAGACGATGTTGGCGCCAGAGCAGGAGGTCTGGTAGTCCTTGACCCACTCGTTGATCGCGTTCTGCTGGGCGGTGGAACCCGCCGCGTTCAGGGTGCCGCTCGCGCAGGCGATGGGGTTCGACGCCGAAGAACTACCACCGCCGGCGTTCGCCGGTGGGGTGGTGTTGTTGTCCGAGCCGCACGCGGCGAGCGCGAACGTCGCGGTCAGCGCGAGGCCAGCCAGGATGCCGTGCCGCTGGAGCTTCACGTGCTGTCCCTTCGAGAGTTTTCGAGAGTTATACGGCGGCGGTGGCCACCGTCGAAGTCACCGGCGATCACACCGGATGCCCTGGACGGTAGGAGCGGCAGATGGACGGTGCAGAGGCCGCAAGTGAACGCAGGGTGAACACGTTCCGGGCACTAGCTGACGATGTGCCGATGGCGAGATGTCGGTTGCGTGAACGGTGGTGCTGATGCCCGATTTTGGGGCTAACTTATTCGGATATCTGTGCCTCGGCCGCCGCATCCGGCGTCCCCGGTGAGGTCGCTCACCGCGTCCGGGAAGGGCTCGGCGCCGTCGGTCCGGGGCACTCTCAGGCCCGGCGTTCTCGGAAGCGGCGCTCTCAGACGCGGCGTTCTCGGACCCGGCGCTCTCAGACGCGGTGTTCTCGGGAGCGGCGTTCTCGGACCCGGCGCTCTCAGACCTGGCGCCGGAAGCTGACGTCCGTCGACCACCGCGCGAAGCCGAGCTTCTGGTACAGGTGGACCGCCGCCGCGTCGCTCTCGTCGACGTACAGCATGGCCTGGTCGAGGCCGCGTCCCCGCAGGTACCGCAGGCCGGCCAGGGTCAGCGCGGTGCCCAGGCCGAGCCCCTGCGCGGAAGGGTCGACACCCAGCACGTACACCTCGCCGATCGGGTCGTGCTGGTGCATGTCCGTGCCCTCGTCGCGCAGCGCGCCGTGCACCTTGGTCCAGTGGAAGCCCAGGACCGACCGGTCGCCGGCCGGGTCGGGCCGGTCGTCGCCGGCTCCACCGGCCGGGCCCGGCTCGCGCTCGGCCAGCAGGAAGCCGGCCGGGTCGAACCACGGCTCGGCTATCCGTACCCGCAGGTCCTTCAGCGTCCATTTGCCCTGGTCGGGGTGGTGCGCGAAGGCCCGCGCATTCAGTTCGACCCAGCGGGTGTCGTCCTCACCCGGCTGGAACGCCCGGATCCGCACGCCCGCCGGTAGCCGGGGCGCCTCGACCGGCGCGTACAGCGACCGGCGCATCTGCCACAGCACCCGGTGCCGCTCGAATCCCATCGACAGCGCGAGAACGGTGGCGGAGGGGTGGTCACCGTGCGCCCACAGCCGCAGCCGGCCGGTCGGGTCATGCTCGGTCGCCGCGGCGGTCGCCGCCGCGACCAGGGCGCGGCCGAGCCCATGCCGGCGGTACATCGGGTGTACCACCAGTTCCGCGCTGGCTCCCTCGATCGCGTCCGTGGTGTCCACGTGCGCGTACCCGACGAGCCGGCCGTCGACCCGGATGACGAGGTGCTCGGCGGGTTCGTCGCCACCGTGGCGGACGTGCAGCATCACGTGCTCGGACAGCGGGTGCGCACCGTCGGCGTCGCCCGCCGCACGGGTCAGTTCCAGTACCTCGCCGACCTGGTGCGGGTCCAGTCGATCGAGGCGCCGCACCGGCACGGTAGAGGTCATCTGGCAACCGTATCCGTTGTCCGGCGGGGCCCGGTGTGAGCCCGGTCCCGTTCGACCGGTCTGGCTCGACGCGTCTGACGCCGCGCCACGACCCAGACCAGTCGTTCGACCGGTCTGGCTCGACGCGTCTGGCGCCGTGCCGTCACTCAGACCAGAGGCAACGGGCCGGGCCGGCCGGCACTCGCCGACCGGCCCGGGAGAATGGTCAAACCGTACGCAGCGCTTCGGTGGGCGACAGCCGGGCCGCCCGGGCCGCCGGGTAGAGGCCGGCGACGGCACCGATCACCACCGCGGCCAGCAGCCCGGCTCCCACCGCCGTCGGTGGGATCAGCGGCTGCCAGCCGCGCTGGTTCGCCAGCCCGTACGTGATCCACGCGCCGACCGCCACCCCGGCCACCCCGCCGGCCGCCCCGAGCAGCAGCGACTCGACCAGGAACTGGGCCGCCACGTGCCGGCGGGCCGCGCCCAGCGCCCGACGCAGGCCGATCTCGTGCCGCCGTTCGAGCACTGAGATCACCATCACATTGGCGATGCCGATGCCGCCGACCAGCAGCGCGACCGTGCCGAGTCCCAGGTACAGAGTGGTGGCCGCACCGGAGACGGCGAGCCGGGCCGACAGCGCGTCCGATGGCCGGCTGACCGTGACCTGCTCCGGGTGCTCCGGGTCGGTCGCCCGGGCCAGCAGGCCCGACACCTCCTCGGTACGGGCGGTGTCGGCGCGTACGTACACCCGGCTCGGGTGCCCGTCGTACCCGAAGTCAGCCGCGGCCACCGGGAACCCGATCAGCGCCGAGTGGTCCACCTCCGGCGCCAGCTCGGACGGCGCCAGGATGCCGATGACCGTGAACCAGGTGCCGCCCAGGAACACCCGCGGCGTGCCGGACAGGTCGGTGATCCCGAGGGTCTGCGCGGCCGTGTACCCGAGCACGGTCGCCGGGTAGTTCACGGTCGCCGCGTCGAAGAAGGTCCCGCGCAACAGGTGACCGTCCAGTGTGGACATCAGCTGGCCGTCACAGGCCCGTACCGACAGCCCACCGCCGCGGTAGCTGGGGATCCGATCCGACCGGTACACGGGTACCGAGGACAGCTCGGCGGTGGGCGCGACGGACACGACACCGGCGGTACGGGCGATGGTCGCCCCGGCGGTGCTGGGCAACTCGGCCTCGTCCCCGCCGATGGTGTGCCCGTTCACCACGGTCAGCAGGTTGGTGCCCAGCCGGTCGATCCGCCCCAGCAGATCGGACTGGCTGGACCGGGTGATGCCGAGCACCGCGACCAGCGCCGCGATGCCGATCGTGACGCCCAGCATGGACAGTGCGGCCCGCCCGCGCCGGCTGCGCAGCCCGATCGTGCCGAGCGGCAACAGGTCGGCCAGCCGGATCCGGGAGTTCATCGCGACCCTCCCGTCCCCGGAGCGCCGTCGCACGGCGGACCGACCGACACTGAGCCCGCCGGACCAACCGGCACCGGGCCCGAAGGACCGACCGGCACTGAGCCCGCTGGACCGACCGGCATCGGGCCCGCCGGACCGGCCGGTATCGCACCGGCCGGCACCGGGCTGCCCGCGCCGGCGGTGTCGCGCACGACCAGCCCGTCGCGCAGCTCGATCCGGCGGTGAGTCGCGGCGGCCACCGCGGCGTCGTGCGTGATCATCACGACGGTGGTGCCGTCGTCGTTGAGCTGCCGGACCAGCGCGAGGATCTCCGCACCGGTCGCCGAGTCCAGGTTTCCGGTCGGTTCGTCGGCCAGGAGCACAGCCGGCCGTCCGACCAGCGCCCGGGCGATGGCGACCCGCTGCCGCTCGCCGCCGGACAGCTGCTGGCCCCGGTGGTGCGCGCGGTGGGCCAGCCCGACCCGGGCCAGCGCCTCCCGGGCCGCGGCGCGCCGGTGCCTGGCCGGCACCCCCCGGTACAGCAGCCCGGTCGCCACGTTGTCCTCCGCGCTCAACTGGTCGAGCAGGAAGAACTGCTGAAAGACCACACCCAGCCGGTACGCGCGCAGCCCGGACAGCTGCCGGTCGGACAGGTTCTCCACCCGCTGGCCGGCGATGCGGACCGATCCGGTGGTCGGCCGGTCCAGCGCGGCCGCGAGGTTGAGCAGCGTCGTCTTCCCGGACCCGGAGGGGCCGATCACCGCGACCAGTTCGCCGTCGCGGATGGTCAGGTCGATGCCCCGGATCGATTCCACCGGCGGATTGCCGGGGTACACCTTGCGGGCGTCGCGCAGCTCCAGTACGGGTTCGCCGCAAGCGGTCATGAGGCCGGCACCTCGACCCGGTCGCCGGTGGTCAGCCCGGCACCGGTGACCTCCACCGTGCCGGTGTCGTCGTCGAACAGTCCGGGCTGCACGGCCAGGTACCCGCCCGACGCCAGCCGCACCTGGTACCCGCCGCCGGGCCGGGCCAGCAGAGCGGTGACCGGCACCAGCAGGACGTCCGGGTGTTCGTCGACGACGATCGAGACCTGGGCCGGTGCCTGATCCAGGTCGGCGGCGCCGGGCGGCGGGGTGAGCGTGACGGTGACCGGTACCGTGGCGGGTCCCGAATCGCCGCCGGTACCGCCGGCCGGCCCGTTGTCGCTGGTCGGGGCGGTGGCGACCCGGCCGATCCGGCTGACCGTACCGGCGACCGGCGCACCGTTCGCGATGCTCACCTGTACCCGGTCGCCCTGGTGTACCAGCGACTGCTGGTCGGTGGTCAGGTCCACCGTGACGACCCGGGAGGTGGACGTGCCGGTGAGCACCGGGGCGCCCGGTGCCACCGTCGTGCCCAGCGCCGCCTGTGCCTGGCTGACGCGCAGCGCGCCGGGCAGGAACACCACCTCGCCGGGCTCCAGGGTGCCGGTACGGTGACCGGCCGGGACGCCCCAGGACGCCTGCCAGCGCCGGATCGCGCTGGCGGTGGCCGCGGTGAAGTGGTTGTCGACGGTGATCGCGTGGCTCCGGTCGAAGCCCAGCGCGACCAGGTTCGCCTCCAGTTGGGCGACGTCCGGGCCGTCGGGCATGCCCGACGCGAACCCCCGGTACGCCGGCACCGCCCCGTAGAGAAGCCGTACCGGGTGGTTCGCGATCCGGTACAGGGTGCCGCCCCGGGCGACCGTCGCACCCAACTCGGGTAGCCCGGTGAGCACCCCCGGCGCGTACTGGTTGACGACCGGGAAGTCGCCGTCGAAGCCGAGCGTTCCGGCGACCTTCACGGTCTCGGTGACCGTGCCCCGAGTGACCGGCGCGGTGGTGCTGGGCACGGTCCCGGCCACGGCGGCGTTGTCGTGCGGCCGGGCGGTTGCCGCGTACCCGATGGCGGCCGCCGAGCCGGCCACCGCGATCGCCGCGGCGCCGGCCAGTGCCCGCCTGAGCCGTCGGCGCTCGCGCCCGGCCCGGCGGCCGCTGTGCTGTCCGCGTTCGGAATGGCCGTCCGGCGCGCTGCTGGAATCGCCGTCGCGCCCGCCGTGGGGATCGCCGCCCGACGCGCCGCTGGAATCGCCGTTGTGCGCGCCGGCCGCTGAGCCGCCGCCCGGCGGGAAAGCCGGGTCGTCGCCGGCCGGCGCGACCGCCCGTTCGTCGGTGCCCGGTGCGCCGGTCATTTGCTCACCGCTATCCCGTTGCCGTTCAGGTACTGGTCGCACGCCTGGCCGGCGGCGATCCGGCGAGACGACTTGCCCTCGTTCCTCAGCGCCGGGGAGAGCTCGAACGTGCCGTCTGCCTGCGGGTCGGGCCAGTCCGGGATACCGTGCTGGCGCATGCACTGCGCGTACCGCAGCAGGTTCTGCATGTCCTCCGGCGAGAAGCTGCGCCGCTTGACGGCCGACGCCGGCAGCCGGTCGAGGATCGAGTGGCAGGCATCCGCGGCCGCCTTGTTGCTCTGGAGCATTTGCTTCGGATCCGCGCCGTCGGTCACCTGCCAGGCCAGCCGGCCGTCCGCGACGACGGGATCGGGGTAGTTGGCTATCCCGTGGGTGCGCAGGCACTGCGCGTACTCGCGGCCGATCGCGAGGATCTGCCCGTCGGTGGCCACCGAGGGGGAGGCCGCGGGGGAACCCGCCGACCGGCCACCACAGCCGGCCACCAGGCCGGAGCCGCCGAGCAGCGCGACCGCGACGGCGGGAGCGAGGAATCGGTGAAGTCTCATGCCCACACGGTCCGGCGCGGGCCGGCCCGGATCGTCTGCGTACCGTCGGATCTGTCGTGCCGGCATCCGACGGGAGTCGCACCGGCGGGTACGACCACAGACAGATGCCAGGGACCGCCGGCCGTACCTACCATGAACGGGTGTCCCGCCTGACTGTGAACCGGACACTCCTCGTCGACGCCGGCCTGGCGCTGGTGTTGACGCTGGGCAGCATCGTGCAGGGTGCGGGCTACCTGTTCGACGGGCCGTTCGCGAGGAAATTGCTGCTCGCGTACGGCTCGGTCGGCGGCTGGCACCACGCGCTGACGCTGTGGTGGGTGTCCACTGCTCTGCTCGTGGCCGGAATGCTGCTCGCGCACCGCTGGCCGCTGCCCGCCCTCGGTCTGGCGTCGATCGGCGCCGCCGGTCACCAGAACGACCGGCTCATCCCGCTGCCGCTCATCGACTTCGCCGTGCTGATCGTGCTCTACTCGCTGGCCAGTCGTGCCCGGTCACGGCTGGTTCCGCTGTGCGCGCTCGTGGTGCTGGTCGTGGGCGACTTCCTGCTCGGCACGTGGCTGCCGAAATCGCCCGCCGCCATCTCCATCTCCGTGAAAGAGGTGTCCGCGGAGCAGTCGTACTGGCATTTCCTGCAGTTGCAGGGTGTCGGATCGACGGTCGAGGTGCTGTTGATGCTGGCACTCGCGGTCGTGCTCGGCGACAGCGCGCGTACCCGCCAGGCCCACCTGCGTACGCTGCAACAGCGCGCCGCCGACCTGGAGCGCGAACAGCAGCAGCGGGCGGTCCTGGCCGCCGCCGCCGAGCGCGCCAGGATCACCCGGGAGCTGCATGACGTGGTCGCACACGGGCTGTCGGTCATCGTCATCCAGGCCCAGGGCGCGGCGGCCGCACTGCGCCGGCATCCGGAACGCACCGAGGCCGCGCTGCGCGACGTCATCGCGACCGGCCGCGGCTGCATGGCCGAGATGCGTGGGCTGCTCGGCGTCGTCCGCCGGGACCCGGCCGAAGATCCGCAGCTGGCACCGCAGCCGGGCGTGGCGGCGCTGCCGGCGCTGGTCGATCAGGTGCGCGCTGCCGGCGCCCCGGTCGTCCTGACGATCGAGGGTGAGCCGGTACCGCTGCCGGTCGGGGTGGACCTGTCCGGGTACCGGATCGTGCAGGAGTCGCTGACCAACACGCTCAAGCACGCCGGGCCCAGCGCGAAGGCTCAGGTACGGCTGGCTTTCCGGCCCGACCAACTGGAGATCGAGGTCAGCGACGACGGTCGGGGCACGGCGGTGGCCGACGGCGGGGCGGTTGCCGACGGCCAGACAGTGTCCGACGGCCAGGCGGCGGCCGACGGCGCGGGCAGCGGGCTGGCCGGTATCGCCGAGCGGGTCAGCGTCCTGGGCGGCACCCTTGTCGCCGGGCCGTCGGAGCGTGGCTTCCGGGTCCGCGCGGTCCTTCCGCTGGCCGGCGCGACCGGCCGTGCCGCCTCCCCGCTGGGCGGCGCGACCGGCCCTGCCGTCGCTCCGCTAGCCGACCCTGCCGCCGCCCCGGCCGCCGACCCGGTCTGGTCTCCGGCGTGACGATCCGGGTGGTGCTGGTCGACGACCAGACGCTGGTACGGACCGGGTTCCGGATGATCCTCGACGAGACCGAGGACATCGAGGTGGTCGGTGAGGCGGCCGACGGAGCCGGAGCGCTGGACGTGATCCGCCGGTACCGCCCCGACGTCGTGCTCATGGACGTCCGGATGCCCGGCCTGGACGGGATCGAGGCGACCAGGCGGCTGCGGGCCGGCGGTACCTCGGTGCCGCGTGTGATCATCCTGACCACGTTCGATCTCGACGAGTACGTGTTCGCCGGGCTCCGGGCCGGCGCCAGCGGCTTCCTGCTCAAGGACACGCTGGCGGCGGACCTCATCGCCGCGGTACGGGTCGTGGCCGGCGGCGAGTCGGTCGCGGCGCCCAGCGTCACCCGGCGGCTCATCGCGCACTTCCTGCACAGCGCCCCGCCGGCGCCCCGCCGCGCGGACCGGCTCGACGTGCTGACCGCCCGGGAGCGCGAGGTGCTGACGCTGATCACGGGCGGCCTGACGAACACCGAGATCGCGAGCGCGCTCCACCTCTCCGAGGGCACGGTCAAGACCCACGTCGGTCGGATCCTGGCCAAGCTCGGCCTGCGTGACCGGGTGCAGGCGGTGATCCTCGGCTACGAGAGCGGGCTGGCCACGGCCTCCGGCTGAACGACGCCGACCGGTTCGCCCTCCGGGAGCGCCCGGGACGGCGGCACCACGAACTTGTACCCGACCTGGCGAACCGTGCCGATCATCGACTCGTACTCGGAGCCGAGCTTGGCGCGCAGCCGCCGGACGTGCACGTCGACGGTGCGGGTACCGCCGAAGTAGTCGTAGCCCCACACCTCGCGCAGCAGCTGGTCCCGGGTGAACACCCGGCCGGGGTGCTGGGAGAGGAACTTGAGCAGCTCGAACTCCTTGTACGTGAGGTCGAGCGGCCGGCCCTTGAGCTTCGCCGCGTACGTGTCCGGGTCGATCGTCAGCTCGCCGGCCCGGATCAGGCCACCCTCGTTGGAGTTGGCCTGCCCCATCCGCCCGACCGCCAGCCGCAGCCGCGCCTCGATCTCGGCGGGGCCGGCCGAGGCCAGCACCAGGTCGTCGAGTCCCCAGTCGGCAGACAGCGCGACCAGGCCGGCCTCGGAGACCACCGCCAGCAGCGGCACGCCCAGACCGGTGGCGTGCAGCATCCGGCAGGTGGCGCGGGCGTCGGCGAGTTCGTTACGGGCGTCGATCATGACAACGTCCGGCGACGGGCCGGACACCAGCGTGCGTACGTCGCGTGGTGCGGTGCGTACCGAGTGCGGCAGCAGGTCCAGGGCCGGGAGAACGGTCGCCGGTTCACCGGCGCGACCACCGGTCAACAACAGGATCTCCACGCGTCTCCTCCGTCTGTTGTCGATCATTCCCGACGGCGCTGACGGGCGGTTAAGAGAAGAGAATAACCGAAGGTCCTGCTCAACTCACTGGGTGAATTGAGGCACTCGGCTGGTGCGAGGGTCGCCGCGGCCGGTCCGGGGCCGGTGGCACGTCCGGAGCCCGGACCGGCTACCGCGTCATCTCGGCAACACCGCACAGTCCGGCATGATCCGGGCGGCCCGCAGGCAGCGCCCGGAGCCCGACCGGCGGTGGCCGGCGTCGCGGCAACACCCCATGCTCTGGCACGATCAGGGGCGTGTCCCCGACAATTCCTCCCGGCGGAGGCCGCGAGGCGGCAGACGGTGGCCGCGACGACTGGCGCGGCCAGCGTGCGGACGCGCGCCGCTCCCCGCGTGCGGACTCGCCCGAGCGCCGCATCGACGACTCCGATCCGTTCGGCTGGAGTGCGGCGCGGGATGGTGGGATCGACTACCCGTCCGGTCCGCCCGAGGAGCAGCAGCGGGGTGGCCGTGCGGATCGTGCCCGGGCGGAGCGGGGACGCGGAGATCAACGGGGCCGGGTGGAGCAGGGCATGACACAGCCGTGGCAGGCAGACCAGGGCGCGGGCGACGCCCCCTGGGGCGAGCAGCATCGGGACGACCCGACCAGGGTCGCGATCGGGGCACCGGGGGGTCCGGGCGGGCAGCCGCCGCGCGACGGGGCGGGCGAGGGCGGCGGTCGCCGGTTGCGCAGGCCGCACCGGCGGCGGGCGGAAGCCGGCCAGGAGACCGGCCTCACCAGCGGCATGCAGTCCGACCTGCCGAGCTGGCTCCAGGAGCGTGGCGAGGGCGTGGCGCCGGCCAGGCGGCTGCTCTCTCTGTCGGTGGCCGGGTTCTCCGGGCTGCTGGGGCTCGCGCTGATCCTCGGCGCGTACATGGTGCCCGGCTCGTACGCGTTTGTGGTCCTCGCGGTACAGGTGCTGTTTGTCCTGGCCTGGACGGTGACCATCCGTCCGGCCGGACCCCGGATCGTCGCCGGCGTGGCGCTCGCCGCCGCGGCCGGCTCCGACCTGGCCGCCTCCCTGCCGCAGCACGCCTCGCTCGCCCCGCTCGGCCTGATCATGGTCGCCGCGGTCGGGGCGGCGGTCGGCGGGCAGTTGCTGCGCCGCAGCCCCCGGCCGCGCGTCACGGAGTCGTTGGGCAGCACGCTGATCGTCGTCATCGGCGTGATCTGCTTCGCGATGTTGATTGTTTTGAGCCGGCACGCGCCGGGTACCCCTGCGATCGTCGCCTGTCTGGTTGCCGCCGGAGTCGCACTGGTGGTCGCCAGGCTGACCGACACCGTGCTGCCGTCGCCACGCACCAGCCCCCAGGTGCCGCGCGGCTCGATCGGAGTGGTCCTGGGCGCGATGGCCGGAACCGTCGCGGCGAGCATCATGGGATCAGTGCTGAGCGGGCTGCACCCGCCGCGGGCCGCGATCGTCGGGCTCGCCACCGCCCTGGTGGCGGTGCTCGCCGACCTCGCGGTCTCATATGCGGAGGTGAGTAGGGAGCTGGACGGTGGGCAGCCGGCGCTGTGGATCGCACGGCACCTGCAAGGCCCGCTCGGCGGCTTCGCGCTGGCATCCCCGGTCGCGTACGTGCTGAGCGTCATGGTACTGGTGACCAACCTGAACTGACGCGTCGCAACGCAGCGAGGAGCACTCACATGGCGGCCGGTCGTGGACGCAAAGGTCTGCTCGTCCTGGTGATCCTGGTGATCGCCTTGGTCGGGCTGTTCGCCATCGCCGACCGGGTGGCTGTCTACGCCGCTGAGCGCACCGTCGCCAGCCAGGCCAAGCAGCAGATGGCCGACCAGAACATCAGCTCGCCGGAGGATCCGAAGGTCAAGATCGGCGGCTTTCCGTTCCTGACCCAGGTGGCCCGCGGCCGGTACGACAAGATCACGATCGATGTGACGAAGCCGACCGACCAGGGCGTCACGCTCGACGACCTCACCGTGGTGGCCACCGGCGTCAACGCCAGCGCCAGCGCCCTCATCAAGGGAAACGGCCAGGTCACCGCGGACAACGTCACCGGCACCGGCCGGCTCGGCTGGGACTCGGTCAACAAGCTGATCGACCTGTCGCAGTTCAACAGCACCGGCGCGACGGTCGCCGCGCTGCCCGACGGCCAGGTGCAGATCACCGCGCCGGTTAAGGTGCTGAGCCTGTCGACGACCGTGGTCGCCACCGGCACCATCGCCGTCGACGGCGACGCGGCGCACGTGAACATCACCCAGGTGAATGTCCAGGGCGGCGGCATCCCGTCGGTGCTCCAGGCGGTGCTCGGCTCGCTCAAGGAGCAGCTGTCGTTCACCGTGAAGATCCCGCCGCTGCCGTACCACCTGAAGATCAAGAGCGTTCAGGCGAAGCCGGAGGGCGTCACCATCACAGCGACGGCGACAAATGTCCCGCTGGGCGGCGCCGGAGCGTGAGTGAGCCTTGTCGCAAGGTTAGGCGCCCTGTTCGGCCGGTTGTCGCGATGATAAGCTCCCGAACCATGAGCCCAGTGGTCCCCGCCTCGCCGTCTCTGGCGTGCAGCGACCGTGACCTGATGCTCACCAAGCGCCGGCCGATCGACTTCGGCCTGGTCGCAGCATGCCTGTGTCGCCAGGTCTGATACGGCGGCCGTTCTTTCCAGCCTCTTAGCCGGCAGCGGCGCCGTCCGACGTACCCATCGATCGCCCATGGGTCGCGGCGCGCATGATCGCGGCCCCGTCACCATCTCGAGAGGTAACCATGAGTCGCGACTCCGTACTCGTCTCCGCCGATTGGGCCGAGAAGAACCTGGGCGCCGCGGGCGTCGTCTTCGTCGAGGTCGACGAGGACACCAGCGCCTACGACACCGGTCACATCCCGGGCGCCGTCAAGCTCGACTGGCGCCTGGACCTGCAGGACCCGGTCCGGCGGGACTTCGTCAACCGTGAGCAGTTCCAGACCCTGCTGTCCTCGCGCGGCATCGGCAACGACGACATCGTCGTCCTGTACGGCGGCAACAACAACTGGTTCGCCGCCTACGCCTACTGGTACTTCAAGCTCTACGGGCACGGCGACGTCCGGCTGCTGGACGGCGGCCGCAAGAAGTGGGAGCTGGACAACCGGACCCTGACCAAGGAGCCCGCGTCCCGCCCTGCGACCAACTACACCGCGCAGGAGCAGGATCTGTCGCTGCGGGCCTTCCGCGACGACGTGGTCGCCGCCATCGGCGCGCAGAACCTGGTCGACGTCCGCTCGCCCGACGAGTTCGCCGGCCGGCTGCTCGCCCCCGCCCACCTGCCGCAGGAGCAGGCGCAGCGGGCCGGGCACGTGCCGACCGCGATCAACGTGCCGTGGAGCAAGGCCGCCAACGAAGACGGCACCTTCAAGTCCGACGACGAGCTGCGCGAGATCTACGGCGCCGCCGGGCTGGACGACAGCAAGGACACGATCGCCTACTGCCGGATCGGTGAGCGCTCCTCGCACACCTGGTTCGTGCTGCGCGAGCTCCTCGGTCACAGCAATGTCAAGAACTACGACGGTTCGTGGACCGAGTACGGCTCGCTGGTGGGCGTGCCGGTCGCGCTCGGCGACGAGCCGGGGCAGGGGTGAAGATCATGACTGATATCTCAGGCTGCGGCGCGCCGGAGCAGTCCGCGCCGCTCCCGGCGAGCGTCAACGTGGAGAAGGAGACCGTGATCAGCGGCGTGGTCCGGGCCGGTGACCAGCCGGTGTCCGGTGCCTACGTGCGGCTGCTCGACGCGTCCGGCGAGTTCACCGCCGAGGTGGTCACCTCGGCCGCAGGGCAGTTCCGGTTCTTCGCCGCTCCGGGCAGCTGGACGCTGCGGGCGCTGTCCCGCGCGGGCAACGGCGACGCCACGGTCGACGCCGGCCGGGGCATCACCGAGGTGGCCCTGTCGGTGGCCGCCTGACCGTCCAGGAAGCGACCTCATCACGAGGTGCCGGTGGCGCGCACGACGTGCCGCCGGCACCTTTGTGCGTGGAGAGGACGATGGTCGCGTGACAGTGGACAACCCGCCGAGGTACGTGCCGTACGAGCCGCCCCGGCCGACCCCGCCCGCCGACCCGCGCCGGCGCCGGGTGCTGGTCGCGGTGTGCTGCGCCTGGGCGCTGGTACTGCTGGCGGGCGGCGTCTGGTACGCGCTGGCTGGCCGGCCGACCGTCCGGGAACAGACCACCGCCGCCGGGGCTGAGCCGACCGTGGACCGGGCTCTCGGCCAGGTGATCAACGCGGCCGGCACCGGGGTGGTGCCGGCGATCACCGGGTACGACGAGGTGACCACCTGCGCGATCACGCCGGTACGCCCCGGGGTGCGCTATGACCGGGTGGTCTTCCTGGCCACCAGGCCGGGTACCGAGTCCGGCCTGCTGGACCGGATCGTGGCCGGGTTGCCCCACTCGTACCGGCCGAGTGCCGTACATCCGAAATCCGGCGGCCTGACGGCGCAGCGGATGAGCGCCGATGCCGGGGACTACGTCCAGATCAACGGCTCGGTCGACCGTACCGGGCTGGTGCAGGTCACCGCCGGTACCGGCTGCCGACCGCGGGGCGACCTGCCGGCACCCGACCCGACCGGGGTACCGGCCGCCGCCGACCGGGCCGCCGTACAGCGCGTTCTCGACGCGCTCGGCGTCGCCTCCCCGCACTGGTCCACCCACCGGCTGCCCTGCGGGGTACGCACCGTGGAGGCGGTCGGGGTACCGCGGCAGGCCCTCGACGCCCTGCCCGTACCGCCACAGCCGCCCGTGGTCGAGCGCGACGACGTCTACGCGGAGGACCCCGGCCTGCTGGTCCGTACCGACGGCGACCAGCTCACCGTGACGCTCACCACCGGTGGCTGCGCGTCCTGACCCGGCGCCGCTCGACCGAGCACCTCGAGAAACGGCCTAGTAGACGAGCGCCTGGGCGCCCTCGGCGGTGATCTCCTCGACGAAGACCGCCGCTCCGGCGATCCGGACCTGTGGGATCACGTCCTCCGGGCCGATCGAGCGCCGGGCCGCGCACTGGGTGCAGAGCGTCACGCGGCCGCCGACCAGCACAGCGTCCAGCAGATCGGGCAGCGGCGCGGCGTGCGGCAGCTCGAACTCGGCGGCCCGGCCGGGCACCGCGAACCAGGCCGACTCGCCGGTCAGCCAGAGCGACACGTCGACACCGGCGGCCAGCGCCGTCGCGGCCACGGTGAACGCCTGTGAGCAGCGTTCCGGGGCATCGCTGCCGGCAGTCACCTTGATGACCAGAGAACGGACCATGCCGACCAGCATAGGATCGGATGCCGTGGTTACCGAGATCGGTTTTGTCAGCCTGCTGGTCGCCGGCTTCGGCGTGCTGGCGGGCGGGCTGGTCTATCTTGCCGTACGGGTATCGAGAGGACGCTGGTGACTGACAGCCTGACACCGCCGCCGTGGTTGAACGCCCCGCCGGTTCCGGAGTATCCGTACGAGGAGACTCACGACCTGCGTACCGGGCCGGACCTGCACCCCGCGCTGCTGGGGCTGCTGCCGTTCGTCGGCGTCTGGCGGGGCCGGGGCCGGGGCGGGTACCCGACGATCGAGGACTTCGACTACGCCCAGGAAGTCCGGTTCAGCCACGACGGCCGGCCGTTCCTGTTCTACGAGTCGCGCTCCTGGTTGATCGAGGACGACGGCACGCCGATCCGGCCGGCGGCCCGGGAGACCGGCTGGTGGCGCCCGGTCATGGCGGACGACAAGGCGACCGACGAGCTCGAGGTGCTGCTCAGCAACCCGACCGGGATCATGGAGTTGTACGTCGGCCGGATGGATCACCTCAAGGTCGAGCTGGTCACCGACGCGGTGGTGCGTACGGTCTCCGCCAAGGAGGTCACCGCCGGCCAGCGGCTGTACGGCATCGTCGAGGGCGCCCTGCTCTACGCGCAGGAGATGGCCGCGGTGGGACAGCCGCTGTCCGCGCACCTGTCCGCGAGGCTCCTCCGGGTCGGCGGCTGACGCCGCTGGCCCGGGGCCGGGTGCCGGCGAACGCGACCGGCGGCTGACGCCGCTGGCACGCGGGCCGGGTGCCGGGTGCCGGGTGCCGGCGGATGCGACTGGCGGATCGCCGCCGGTCAGAAGCCGAGCAGGCTCAGCATCCGGGCGGTGTCGCCGGCCCGGTTGAGCGGCTTGCCGTCGAGGCTGCGAATCTCCGCCAGGCCGCGCACCGAGGAGGCGAACCACGCGCCGTCCACCTCGGTCAGGTCGACCGGGCGGATCATCCGCTCACCGGCCGCGTAACCCAGGTCACCGGCGTGGTCCAGCAGGCAGCGCGCGGTGATTCCGGGCAGGATTCCGGTCGAGGCGGCCGGCACCGTCCACAGCGTGTCGCCGGCCAGCCAGACCAGTGTCGAGGTCGGCGCCTCCAGCGCGTATCCGTCGCTGGAGACCCACAGCACGTCGTCCACGCCCTGCCCGCCGGCCCACCGCTGGGTGGCCATGTTCACCGCGTACGACAGCGTCTTCGCGCCGCCGAGCAGCCACGGCGCGGCCGGGCGCGCGTCCGCGGCGACGCCCAGCGAGGCGGTCGCGATCGCGATGCCCTCCTGGCGTCCCTGGATCTGCCGGGCGCCGACCGGGGCGAGCGTGGCGAACGCCGTGACCGGCTCGCCGTCTTCGCCACCGCGGGTGCACACCAGGCGCAGCGCGCCCTCGACGCCGTCCGGCCACTCGGCCAGCGCCTGGCCGACCAGGTCGAGGAGTGCCTCGCGCGGCGGGAGCGTGATCTCGACCAGGCTCGCTGAGCGGCTCATCCGGTCGAGATGATCTTCTATCAGCCAGGCTCGGCCATCCCGGACATGCATCGTCTCGAAGATCCCGTCACCGCGCAGGACGCCGAGGTCGTCGGCGCGGAGGATGGGCGTCTGGGCTGGTACGACACCGCGACCAAGCACGGCAACCACTCGCTGCGACACATCGGGAGCCTACCCGCAGGGGCGGTCCCGCCCGCGCGCGACGCCCCGCCGGTCATGGTCGAACCGGCCCCTCCGAGTACTCTCGAAACGTGTCGAATTCGCCGCTGGCGGAGGTACTGCGCTCCCGGGGTCTGAGGCTGACCGCCCAGCGGCAGCTTGTGCTGGAGGCCGTGCACTCGCTTGGCCACGCCACCCCGGACCAGGTGCACGCACGGGTCGCCGAGACCGCCGCCGGAGTGAACATCACCACTGTGTACCGCGCCCTGGAGCTGCTTGAGGAACTGGGTCTGGTGACCCACGCGCACCTCTCCCACGGGGCGCCGACCTATCACGCGGTGGGTGAGGCACAGCACGTTCACCTGGTCTGCCGGCGCTGCGGAGCCATCCTTGAGGTTTCCTCTGGAGTGCTCAACCCGCTCGCCGACACGCTGACCCGGGACCACGGCTTCCTGATCGATATCGGCCATGTCGCGCTGTTCGGGCTGTGTGCCGGATGTGGAGGCGGGGATGCCTGAGGTACTGATCGAAGCCGTACAGCCGGGCTCGCCGGACACCGGCGCCGTGGCGCACTACGGCGACCCGGTCCGCGAGCAGCGGACGCTGGAGGGTGCCGCCGGGCTGGTCGACCGGTCGCACCGGGGGATCATCGCGATCCCCGGCGAGGACCGGCTGAGCTGGCTGCACAGCCTGACCACCCAGCACCTGACCGACCTGCGGCCGGGTGAGGGCAGCGAGCTGCTGGTGCTGTCGCCGCACGGGCACGTGGAGCACCACGCCGTACTGACCGACGACGGCACCACGACCTGGCTGGATACCGAGCCGGGCACCGCGCCGGCGCTGCTGGACTTCCTGAACCGGATGCGGTTCCTGATGCGGGTCGAACCGGCCGACGTGACCGCCGACTGGGCGCTGCTCTCGCTTGTCGGCCCCGAGGCGCGGATCCCGGGCATCGAGCTGGACCCGCCGAAGGTGGCGCCGGTACCTGGGGCGAAGTTCGCCTCGGCCGACGTGGCGCCGCGTCCGACCACGGTGTATTCGACCGCTCCACTGCCCGGTGGCGGCTGGGCGCGCCGGATGGCATACGGCTATGACCTGCTGGTACCGCGGTCCCGAGTGGCCGCCGTCGCCGATGAGCTGGCCGTGCCGTGGGCCGGGATCTGGGCGTTCGAGGCCCTGCGGGTGGCCGCCCGCCGGCCCCGGTACAGGCTGGAGACCGACCACCGGACGATTCCGGCGGAGGTGGGTTGGACCGCCGACGCGGTGCACCTGGACAAGGGCTGCTACCGGGGCCAGGAGACGATCGCCCGGGTGCACAACCTGGGCCGACCGCCCCGCAGGCTGGTACTGCTGCACCTGGACGGTGTCAGCACGGACGAACTGCCCGCCCCGGGCACCGCCGTGTCCACCGCCGACGGGCGTGACGTGGGGTTCGTCGGCACCGCTGTGCGTCACCACGAGCTGGGGATGATCGCGCTGGCCATCGTCAAGCGCAACGTCGGCGACGATGAGCAACTGCGCGTCGGCGTGTCGGCCGCGGCGATCGACATCCCCTGAGCGCAGCCGCGGCCGTTCTTCGGAGAGGCGGCCCAGGCCGCGGGAGTGACGCTGAGCGCCGAGCGCGGGCCCACCCCGGACGAGCGGGCCCGCGTCCTGCTGGTTTATCAGATCAGCCGGTGTAACTGGAGAAGATCTTGCTGAATTCGTACGGCGACTGGCTGATGTTCGTGCACATGTAGAGCGCACCGGTGCACGCGTTGCGGTCCCGGGTGACCTCCCAGAACGCGAGTTCGCCCAGGTGGTTGGTCTTGGCGAAGGAGACCAGGTCGCGAGCTGCGGCCTGGTCGTAGACGTGCCCGTCGTCGTTCTGGCCGAGCATCGGGGTCACCCCGACCATGCGCCACAGCTGGGCCGTGGTCTTGCTCGGGTACAGCGACTTGAGCTGGTTGAAGGTGGACTGCGCGGCCTGGATCGCGAAGGCGCCGTAGTCGCCGCTCTGGTAGTAGTCCATCGCCATCACGTTGACCACGTCCAGGTTGACGCCCGCGTTCTTGGCGGCGGTGACGACGCCCAGACCGTTGCTGTCCAGGCCGGTCGGGAGCACCGGCAGGGTCAGCGAGATCTTCAGGTTCGGGTTGGCGTTCTGGAGTTGCTTCATCGCCTGTGAGCGCAGATTGATCGAGTTCGGCTCCGCGACCGCCGCGCCCTCGATGTCGAAGTCGATGTACTTCAGGCTGTACGCGTTGACCACCGCCTGATATTCGGCGGTCAGCGCGCTGACGCTGGTACACGCCTGGGCCAGCTCGATGCCGGACGCGCCGCCGAAGGAGATCTTCACGTCGCCGCCCCGGGCACGGATCGCGTTGATCTGGTCGAGCTGCCAGCCGCTGCGCGGGTCGTACGCGTTGAACCAGGAGGCGTGGCAGCCCGCCGAGGTGACGAACGCCAGGGTGAAGTTCTTCAGGGTGCTCGCGGAGGCGACGTCGGACAGCACCGGCGTGGGCCACGATCCCATGTCGATGTACGGCGCGGTCGCCAGCGTGGTGCCGGTACCGCCGCCGCCTCCACCACCGGTCGGCGTCGGGCTCGGCGTGGGGCTCTTCGTCGGCGGCGGCGTCGGCGAGCTGCCCCCGCCACCGGAGCCGGTGGAGCAGGAGGCGCCGTTGATCGTGCAGCCGGTGGGCGCGCCCGAGCCGCCGTTCACGGTGAAGCCGAAGGTCACGCTCGCGCCCGGCGCGACGGTGCCGTTGTAGTCCCGGTTCTTCGCGGTCACGTGCTGGCCGCTGGTCGTGACGAGGGAGTCCCAGTAGGTGCCCATGGTCAGCCCGGAGGGCAGGTCGAAGGCGACCGTCCAGGAGCTGATGCCGGTCGACGTACCGTTGGTGATCGTGTACTTGCCCTGGTAGCCGGTACCCCAGTCGGAATCCTTGCTGAACGTCGCGGTGACACCGCCGGCCGCCTGGACGGGCAGCGCGAGCGCGAGAGTTGTGGCGACGAGCGCGGCGCCCGCCAGCGCGGCGACGGACGCGACGATGCGTGATCTGGCCAAGACAGGTCTCCCTATCAGCAATCGATACAGGGATGGATGTCGATTGCTGAACAGTAAAGAGTCTTATCTGTTACGTCAATAGATGGCAGATGCCGGATTGGCTGGCAGGTCAGCGGGCGTGGCAGGATCGCGACCATGACAACACCGACGTTGATCACGATCGCGCCGACCGGCGCCGAGTCCGCCAAGAGCGAGGTGCCGGCGTTGCCGGTGACCCTCGATGAGTTGGTGAGCACCGCGCGTGAGTGCGAGGCCCTCGGTGCCGCCGTGATCCACGTCCACATCCGCGACGCCGAGGCCCGGCCCACACTCGACCTGGGTCGGCTGCGGGACACGGTCGCGGCCCTGCGCGAGCAGACCAATCTGATCGTCCAGCTGTCCACCGGGGGTGCGGTCTCCGACCCGGAGTCCGACCGGCTGCGCGTACTGGATGCCGAGCCGGACATGGCGTCCTGCACGATGGGTACGGTCAACTTCGGCGACGACGTGTTCATGAACCGGTGGGAGTTCATCGTCGAGCTGCACACCCGGATGCGGGAACGCGGGATCGTGCCGGAGTACGAGATCTTCGACCTCGGCCAGTTGACGACGCTGCGCCGCCTGCTCGACAAGTACGGGCCGCCGGCCGGCGGGCACGTCCACGTCGACCTGGTGATGGGGGTACCGGGCGGGATGCCGGGTACCGCTGAGGCACTCGTCTCCTGCCTGCGCGACCTGCCCGACGGTGCGACCTTCTCCGCCACCGGAATCGGCCGGTCCACGATTCCGGTGATGCTCGCTTCGCTGTCCGCCGGCGGCCACCTGCGCGTCGGCATGGAGGACACGATCAGCTACGCCAAGGGGCAGCCGGTCGAATCGAACATGCAACTGGTCGCGCGCGCGGTCGGCTTCGCCCGGCTGGCGCAGCGGCCGCCGATGCCGGCCGGCGAAGCCCGTGCGCTGCTGGAGGTAAAGAGCCGTGGTTGATCTTCACGACGCGACCGGGGAGCGCCCCGCGACGGCCGACACGTACGCCGGCGGCGAGCTGCTCGCCGAGGTGACCCGGTCCGGGTTCGTCGAGGGGTACCACCGGGGCTCGGTCGTCGTGCTCTCCGCCACCGGTGAGGCGGTGGCCGCCGCTGGCGACGTGACCGCCCCGGTCTTCCCGCGCTCGTCGAACAAGCCGTTCCAGGCCACCGGGATGCTCCGGGCCGGGCTGGCACCGGCCGAGCCGGCCCAGCTCGCCCTCGCAGCCGCGAGTCACCACGGTGAGCCGATGCACATCGACCTCGCCCGGTCGATGCTGCGCGGCGCCGGCCTGACCGAAGAGGCGCTGGCCTGCCCGCCCGACCTGCCGCTGTCCGAATCCGCGCGCCGGGACGTGCTCCTGGCCGGCGGCGACCGGGAGCGGATCTACATGAACTGTTCCGGCAAGCACACCGGCATGCTGCTGACCTGCGTGGCGGCGGGCTGGCCGACCGAGGGCTACCACCGGCCCGACCATCCGCTGCAGAAGCACCTGCGATCGGTGCTGGAGGAGGTCGTCGGCGAGTCGGTGGCGGCGGTGGGTGTGGACGGCTGCGGTGCGCCGGTCCTGGCCATCTCGCTGTACGCGCTGGCGTCCGGCTTCTTGCGGGTGGTACGGGCCGAACCGGGTACCGGGGAGCGGGCCGTGGCGGACGCGATGCGCCAGTACCCCGAACTGGTCTCCGGTACCGGCGCGGACGACGCCCGGCTGATGCGCGGCATACCGGGCATCCTCGCCAAGGGTGGCGCCGAGGGCGTGCTGGCGGTCGCCGTACCGGGGGTCGGCGCGGTGGCCATGAAGATCGATGACGGTAACCGGCGGGCTCGGTACCCGGTTCTGGCCAGCGCACTGCGCCGGTTGGGGGTGGACGCTCCGGTCCTCGCCGAGCTGGCCGCCGACGCGGACGGCGTCGTCCAGCGCGGCCGCGGTGAGCCGGTGGGAACGGTACGGGCGATCTGGTGAACCGCCGGAGTGGCGGGGCTCACGCTAGCAACTGCTAGCGCTCTGCTTGCTGTTGCAAGCACGCCGACGTACCGTTGGGCGCATGCCAACGCCCAAGGACCTGCCACGCGACATCGGCGAGTTCATTCGTGACCTGCGCCGCAACGCGCGGATCTCGCTTCGCCAGCTCGCCGACCAGGCCGGGGTCAGCAATCCGTACCTCAGCCAGATCGAACGCGGCCTGCGCCGCCCGAGCGCCGAGGTGCTGCAACAGATCGCCAGCGCGCTGCGGGTCTCGACACCCCTGATGTACCTGCGCGCCGGCCTGCTCGACGGCAAGGAAGGCCACGACGTCCTGGAGGCGATCGCGGCCGACCCGGATCTGACCGCGGCCCAGAAGCAGTCGCTCATCCAGATCTACGAGACATTCCGTCGGGAGAACGCCCGCGAGGCCGAGCATGCCCGCGAGACCGAGCACGCCCGTGAGGGCGAGGCGCCGGCGGAACCGGCCGGCGACGACGCCCGCACCGACGGCGGCGGCGCCCGCTTCGACGAGGCCGTGACCGCCGAGGAAGCCTCGGCTCCCTCAGTCCCCGCACAGCACACACCAGCCACGAACGCGGCCGGGAAGGCCGCCACGACCAAGGAGATCTGATGGCTGCCGAAACCAACACGAAGATTCCCGCTCCGCTGTACGCCGCGGCCGCCGTCGGCGACATGGCCTACCAGCGGCTGCGCAAGCTGCCCACCACGGTCGCCGAGCTGCGCGGCCGCGTGGCCGACACCGACCTGGACGTGGATCGGCTGCGTGGTGCGGCCGAGCGGGTCGAGCGGCTGCGGGACGCGGCCCAGCGCAACGTGACCGCGCTGGTGACCAACGCTCAGGCCGCCCAGGAGCGCGCGCAGGCGATCTACACCGACCTGGTCGCCCGCGGCGAGGAAGTGGTGCGCGGTCGCCGGGTCATCCACGCCACCATCGGCATCGAGCAGGAGACCACGGCTTCCGCCCCCGCTGAGGGGGAGACCGAGAGCGGGAAGGCCGAGGCCAAGAAGACCGCGGCCAAGCCGGCAAAGCGGACCAAGCCGGCCGCGAAGTAGCTCACGGCGCACCACACGGCTGGTCTGGGTCGTCGCGCGGCGTCATACGCGCCGAGCCAGACCGGTCGGACAACCACACAGCGTCGGCGCGGCCCGGGATCCCCGGGCCGCGCCGGCATAAGCTCGTAGCCATGGTCGTTGCCGCGCCGCTCTTCTACATCACGGTGACCAACGTCGTCACCTATGCGCTCACCCTGGTGTGCCTGATCATCGAACTGTTCGCGTTCGTCAACTGCCTGACCCAGCGGGCCGACGCGTTCCAGATCGTGGGGCGCATCCCCAAGGGCGGGTGGCTCGCGATGACCGGCGCCGCCCTGCTGGTGACGCTGCTGTTCGGAAGCGTCCGGAGCTTCCTCGGCCTGATCGCGATCACCGTCGCGGCCGTGTACCTGCTCGACCTGCGTCCGGCGCTCCGCGACGCGGTCGACGGGCAGGGCTCCTGGTAGGGGACCCGCGCTGCTGCCATCGCCCCCGACCGAGCTGCTGGGCGCGCCCCACGGCGTCGAGCTGGAATATCTGGCCACCGGTACCGGTCGCCCGGTGACCGTGTTCGCCCACGGGCTCGGTGGCGGCATCGCCGATACCCGCCCGCTGGGCAGTGGAGTCCCCGGCTCCAAGATCTTCATACAGCTCCGCGGTCACGGGCGCTCGGCCGCGCCGCCGGGCGAGTGGAGCTACGCCGACCTGGCGGCCGACCTCGCCGCGGTCGCCGACTTCCACCGTGCGGACCAGGCGCTGGGCATCAGCCTCGGCGCGGGCGCCCTGTGCCGGCTGCTGGTGGACCGTCCCGACCGGTTCCGGCGACTGGTCTTCTTCCTGCCCGCCGTACTGGACACGCCCCGGACCGGGCCGTCCCACGCCCGGCTGACCGCCCTGCTGGACGCGATCGGCTCCGGCGACCGGGACCGGCTCGCCGAGGTGATCTTCCTTGAGGTACCGGCCGCCCTCCGGGCCACCGTGGCGGCGCGGGCGTTCGTCCGGGAACGGGCCGATCGGCTGCTCCGCGACGGCCTCGGCGCCGGTCTCGCCGGGCTCACCGGCCGGGTCGCGGTACCCGACGCGACGGCCCTGGCCGCGGTGACCGCCCCGGCGCTGGTGATCGCGGCCGCCGGGGACGAGCTGCACCCGGTACCGGTGGCTGAACGGCTTGCCAGCCTCCTGCCGCACGCCCAGTTGCACGTCTACGACCAGCCCGGAGTGCTGTGGACCGCCCGGGCCGACCTGAGAGAACGCATCAGCGCCTTCCTCGGCGCTCCCGACTGAGCGGGTAGGGTCGCGGGTTATGGGTGTCACGCAGCATGGCCGCACGCACCGGCTCGACCTGGCCGATCCGAGCCTGCGCGAGTGGGAGTGCACGGTCCTGTCGTCCGACGCGCAGGACGGCATCGTGCTGGACCGGTCGGCGTTCTACCCCGGGGGCGGTGGCCAACCGCCAGACCACGGGGTACTGCTCTGGCAGGGGGTACAGACCCGGATCGTCGGCACCCGGAAGGGCGACGACCTGTACCTGCTGCCGGCCGAGGGCGATCCGCTTCCGCCGCCGGGCACCGCGGTCACCGGAGCCGTCGAGGACGACCGGCGCAGCATGCTCATGCGTACCCACTCCGGCCTGCACGTGCTGTGCGGCGTGGTGTTCCGCGACTTCGGGGCGCTGGTCACCGGCGGCAACATGGAGCCCGGCGAGGCCCGGATGGACTTCAACCTGCCCGAGGTGCCGGCCGACTTCAAGGCACGGCTGGAGGAGCTGGTCAACGCGGAGGTGACCGCGGACCGCCGGGTGGTCACCCGGGTGCTGTCCCGGGACGAGGCGCTGGCACTGCCGGACATCATCCGTACCCAGTCCAACCTGATCCCGGCCGATGAGCAGGAGATCCGGATCGTCGACATCACCGGGCTGGACGTGCAGGCCGACGGCGGCACGCACGTCGCGTCCACCAGCCAGATCGGCAAGGTGTCGGTGGTCAAGGTGGAGAGCAAGGGCCGGGCCAACCGGCGGGTACGGGTGCGCGTCTCGGACTGACGGTGGTCGTCACTGAGCGACGGGGGGCTGCTCGCCTCCGCCGCAACCCGGCTCCGGCTGCGCTCCCCGGGCGGGATCCGACCTTCACCGCTAGGCTCCCGGCGTGGACAACCGAGTGGCGCGCGCGGGCCGGCCGATCCAGGAGTTCCTGACCGGCGTGGGGCTGCTCTTCCGGGGGCTCGGGACCTATGCCCGCAACCCCGGACTGGTCATCCTCGGCATGCTGCCGGCGCTGATCGCGTTCGCCCTGCTGGTCGGCGTGTTCATCGTGTTGCTCGTGTTCCTCGGCCCCGAGTCGCGTGCGGTGACCTGGTTCGCCGACGACTGGTCCGCCGGCGCCCGGGACACCGTCCGGGTGCTCGCGGACATCGCGATCATCGGGGTGTTCCTCCTCCTGGCGTTCGTCGCGTTCACCGGGCTCACGCTGGCCATCGGCGATCCGTTCTACGAGAAGATCTCCGAGCGGATCGAGGACGGCCTGGGAGGCGTACCGGACGCGGTCGAGCTGCCCTGGTGGCGGGAGATCGTCCGGGGTCTCGGCGAATCCATCCGGCTGCTGGTCTTCTCCGCGGTGATCGGTGTGCTGCTGTTCGTCGCCGGGTTCCTGCCGGCGGTCGGGCAGACCGTGGTACCGGTGATCGGCGCGCTCGTCGGCGGCTGGGCGCTGGCCCTGGAGCTGACCGGGGTGGCGTTCGCCCGGCGGGGGATCCGGCTGCGCGGGCGCCGCCAGGTGCTGCGCCAGCACCGGTTCCTGGCGCTCGGCTTCGGCGTGGCGGTCTTCGCGTGTTTCCTGATCCCGCTCGGCGCGATCCTGGTGATGCCGGCGGCCGTGGTCGGCGCCACCCTGATGACCCGCCGGATGTACGGCCTGCCGCACTAGGCACATGATTCTCCGATGACGCTCGAACTGGTCCAGGGGGACATCACCGCGCAGCCGGTGGACGCCATCGTGAACGCCGCGAACTCCTCCCTGCTGGGTGGTGGCGGGGTCGACGGCGCGATCCACCGGCGTGGTGGCCCGGAGATCCTGGCCGAGTGCAGGGCGTTGCGTGCCTCCCGGTACGGCCGCGGGCTGCCCACCGGACAGGCCGTCGCGACCACGGCCGGCGACCTCCCGGCCCGTTGGGTGATCCACACCGTCGGCCCGGTCTACACCGGTCAGGACGACCGGTCGGGCCTGCTCCGGGACTGCTACACCAACTCCCTGGCGGTGGCGCACGAGGTGGGCGCGGCCTCGGTCGCGTTTCCGTTGATCTCCGCGGGTACCTACGGGTGGCCGGTCGACGACGCGGTCCGCCAGGCGCTCACCGCGATCGAGGCGGCCACTGCCCGCCCGGAGGAGGTCCGACTCGTGCTGTTCGGGGCGGACGTTCTCGCGGTCGCCCGGGAGGTGGCCGCCGAGCGCTAGCCTGGAGCGGGGTGACGCGATGGAGGGGCGTATGACGCAGGGCACACCGCAGTCGAATCTTGATCTCGAACTGCTCGCCGCCCAGTTGCGCCGGCACACAGATGATCTCTCGCTGTACTCCGGGATGCTGCTCAACGTGCTGTCCGCGACGCTGCCGCCGGACCTCGTCCAGGTGCGCCGCGAGGGCAAGTGGAAGGCGCGGCTGGCCGGGCGTCGGGAGCCCGCGGTGCTGAGCATCGCGGTCACGGTCGGCGACCAGCGGTACGAGCTGGACCGCGAGGATGTCGGGGCGCGCGCCGCGACCCGGGTCTGCCACGAGTCGGGTGGTGTGGTGCTGTCCACGAAACAGGTCTCCGCCGAGGAGTGGGCGCGCAGGTTGGCCGCCGCGCTGGCCGAGGTCGCGGGTACGAACGCCGCGGCGGTGGCCGCGCTCCAGAAACTCACCGCGCCGTGACCGGCCGGCACCGGGATGGCCACCGGTGACCGTCGACCCGGCCGGCCAGACCTGGACCGCGGAGGAGATCGCGGAAGGCAGCGCGGTGGAGATCACCGCCGGCCGCCTGCCGTTGCGTGCCCAGTGGCGCATCGCCGAGCAGCGTGAACGGCGGGACCGGGGCGAGCCGGGCAGCTTCACCTCCGCACTGAGCGTCGAGGAGTTCGCCGCCATCCGCTCGGTCGGCTTCTCGCCCGTCGGGCAGGTGCTCGGCAGCGCGGTTTACAACGTCGGCTGGTCGTACACCGGCTGCGGGTACTACTACGGCCGAGGCATCGGCCTGGGCGGCGGCGTACGCGGCGGCATGGCGGGCGGGGGCTTCGCCGGGGGCGGCATCGCCGGCGGGGGCACGTTCGGCGGCGGGTGGACGATGGCTCCGGTGGTTCCGGTGCCGGCCACCCAGCAGCTGCTCAGTCAGGCCCGGCACCGGGCGGTCGAACGGATGCGCCAGGAGTGCTCGGGGCTCGGCGGCGACGGCGTGGTCGGGGTACGCCTGACCGTGCAGTCGTTCTACGGCAACGGCCTGGAGTTCATCGCCATCGGCACGGCGGTCCGGGCCGACGGGGCCAAGCGCCCGCGCAAGCCGTTCACCTCCGACCTGACCGGGCAGGACTTCGCCAAGCTGATCCGCGCCGGGTGGGCACCGGTGGCCCTGGTCCAGGGCGTCGGCTCGATGATCCGGCACGACGACTGGAGCATGATGAGCCAGCGGACGTCCTGGTACAACCAGGAGCTGGCCGGGTCGACCCAGCTGGTCCAGGCCGCCCGGGACTCCGCCCGCAAGTCGCTGGCCAGCGACGCGAAGCAGGTCGGCGGGCAGACGGTCCTGCTGCGGGACATGATGATGCAGGTGTCCGAGCAGCGCTGCAGCGGTGGCGGCGAGGGCGAGGACCACGTCGCGAACACGTTCATCTGGGGCACCGCCGTGGTGCCGTTTGAAACGACCGCCTCCCTTGAGGCGCCGCTACCGATGATGCGCCTGTGAGGGCTTGAATGGAGCTTCGATGAGCGTCGACCCGAGCCAGCTCGGCCTGCCGCAGGACGCGATGAACCGGCTCGCCGAGCTGCAGCCGGACAAGAAGGGCCACATCTTCACGTCCGACCTGACGGTGAACGAGTTCCTTCTGGTCAAGCAGGCCGGTTTCACCCCGCTCGGGCTGGTGCTGGGCACCTCGGTGTACCACGTCGGCTTCCAGGTCGGCCGGTGGAGCAAAAACCAGGAACTGGATGTGCTCTCCCAAGCCATGTACCACGCCCGGGAGTTGGCCATGACCCGCATGCAGGCGGAGGCTGACCTGCTCGGCGCCGACGGGATCGTCGGGGTGCGGCTGGAGGTGGAGTTCAAGGAGTGGGGCTCGGACGCGGCGGAGTTCCTCGCGGTCGGCACCGCGGTCAAGGCGGACGACGGCCAGAGCTGGCGCAACGACCACGGCCAACCGTTCACGTCGGACCTGTCCGGGCAGGACTTCTGGACGCTGCTCCAGGCCGGTTACGCGCCGCTGGGCATGGTGATGGGCGTCTGCGTGTACCACGTGGCTCACCGCACGTTCGGCAACATCCTGTCCAACCTCGGCCAGAACACCGAGCTGCCGCAGTTCACCCAGGCCCTCTACGACGCCCGGGAACTGGCCATGGCGCGGATGCAGAAGGAGGCCGAGGCACTGTCCGCGGAGGGCATCGTCGGCGTACAGCTCGATCAGCGCAACCACTCGTGGGGTTCGCACACCACGGAGTTCTTCGCGATCGGCACCGCGGTCCGGCCCATCCGGCCGGATCACGAGATCGCCCGCCCGCAGCTGGTCCTGAGCCTGGATCGGTAGCCGCCGCCGGCTCCGGGCTGCGCTCAGGCGGAGCTCAGGCGCAACCGGTGCGCAGCGCCTCCAGCAGCCGCACGTCGCCGCTGAGTTCCAGCAGGTCGTAGCCGACCCGGCCGTACAGCGCGAGCATCAGGTCGCTGGCGGTGCCCCGCGCCATCGCCCGCTCGTGGTGCTCGTCCGTGTCCAGCAGGGTGTCGGTGTCCAGCAGCGCCACGCCGCCGTCGGCGCGCAACCGCACCAGCCACTCCCGCTCCACGTCGGTGGCGCACAGCCCGACGATGCCGACCAGGTCCGTCGGGCCGCGCCGGCGCCCGGCCGGCAGCCAGGAGTCCAGCACCTCCTCGACACCGTCGGCGGCGAACTTCGGGTCGATCGGTTCCGCGTTGATCGTGGCGAACTGCGCGTCCCAGCGGTGGATGATCGTCTCGTGCGCCATCCGCCGGTGCCAGAACGCCACCGTCTTGGACTGTGGAGCCCAGTTCCAGGCCGGCAGCTCGGGGTCGAGCGAGTCGAGCAGTGCGACCAGCTTCTGGTACTGATCGTCCCACCAGGTGAGCAGGTCGACACCCGACGGCGGCGCGAACCGGTCCGGCGCCGTGTCCTCGGGCCGGCTGGTCACGCCCCGGCCGACGTGTTCTGCGACGAAGCCGTAGACCTCACCGAGGTGGCCGATCAGATCAGCCACGCTCCAGCCGGGGCAGGACGGCACCGGCGCGTCGAGCGCCGCGTCCGCGACGGCCTCCCGGAACGCCGGACCCTCGGTGCGCAGCGCCGCGAGGCTGAATTCCTTCTTGTCCACGTTCGCGCTCATCCCCGTCCATGTCTGTGTCATCGGCGACGCGATCGGCTCCGCCCCCAGCCCCGGCCGCCGAAGTCGCACCTACTGTAGAACCTCGATCTGTCCGTTGCATGTCGGCGGCGGTCTTGGCGCCCGCGTGGCGCGTGTCTACCGGTCGATGGGCTCCGGCCAGTCGATGGTCACCTCGCCGAGGCGCCAGCGCCGGACCCCGTCCCGTACCGGCCAGCCGGCATCCCGCGTCGCTGACACCGCCCGGATCCACCGCTGCCGGTACCCGAACGCGGACAGCGGCGCCGCGTCGCGCCACGCCTCGTCCAGCGCGGTCAGGTACGCGTGTACCCAGTGCCCCGGCACATTCCGATGGATCAGCGCCTTGGGCAACCGTTGGGCGACCTCGATCGGACTATCCAATGTGGACAGCCGGATGGACAGCGTCAGGGATCGCGGCCCGGAGTCGTCCAGCAGGATCCACGACGCCAGCCGGCCCAGTTCGTCGCAGGTACCGTCGATGACGTACCCGCCCGGCGCGAGCGAGGCGCACATCGTCGACCAGGCGGCCGGTACTTCCGACTCCGGGTACTGGCGCAGCACGTTCATCGCCCGAACCAGCACCGGGCGCAGGCCGGCCAACTCGAACCCGCCGAGCGCGAAGGTCAGGCCGGGCGGGTCGACGTACGGCGACGCCTCCGCCACCCGTGCCCGGTCTATCTCCAGCCCCACCACCCGGGCCGCCGGGCGCACCCGGGCCAGCCGGGACCGCAGTTCCACGGTGGTGACCGGCCAGGACCCGTACCCGAGGTCGACCACGAGCGGATCGTCCGGCAGCCGCTGACCGAGCACCGCGCAGATCCAGCCGTCCACCCGGCGCAGCCGGTTGGGATTCGTGGTGCCCCGGGTCACCGAGCCCACCGGGGCCGGCCGGTCGGGGCGGTGACCCGTCCGCGGGCTCACAGCACCCGGTGCACCTTGTGCTGCGCGGCCTGGGCCAGCGGTCGCACGATCATCCGGTCGATGTTCACGTGGTGCGGGCGCGTCGCGCACCACGCGATGCAGTCCGCGATGTCCTCGGCCACCAGCGGGTTGGCCACGCCGGCGTATACCGCCGCGGCCCGCTGTTCGTCGCCGTCGAACCGCTTGAGCGAGAACTCGTCCGTGCGCACCATGCCCGGGTCGATCTCGACCACCCGGATCGGGCGGCCGGACAGCTCCAGGCGCAGGGTCTCGGCCAGGGCGGCCTGAGCGTGCTTGGCCGCCGCGTAGCCCGCCCCGCCCTCGTACACGATGAGCCCGGCGGTCGAGCCGAGCACGACGACCGTGCCGGCACCGGACGCGTCCAGCGCGGGCAGCAGCGCCTGGGTGACCCGCAGCGTACCGGCGACGTTCACGTCGTACATCCACTGCCAGTCCTCGACGCTGGCGGACTCGATCGGGTCCAGGCCCAGCGCGCCGCCGGCGTTGTTGACCAGGAGGGTCACGTCCCCGTCGAGTTCGGCGACGGCGGCGGCGAGCGCCGCCACGTCGTCGGCCGAGGTGACGTCGGCCGGCACCGCGGTCGCCTGACCACCGCCGGCCCGGATCTCCTGGACCAGGGCGGCCAGCCGGTCGGCGCGCCGGGCCGCGACCACCACGTGGAACCGCTCGGTGGCCAGCCGGCGCGCGGTCGCGGCGCCGATCCCGCTGGACGCTCCGGTGATCACCGCGATCGGCCGCACGTCGGTTTCCGCCCGTACCGGTGAGTGAGCTGGCATGGTCGACCGTCCTCCTTGGCGGGAATGCGCGTCGCGGCGCGATCCTGAAATCCTGCCACCCGCGTCCGGGCGCCGGGCAGGGTGGCGGCCGGCCGGTGCGAGTTTGCTCACCCCGATGGCGTTTCGGGAATGCGAAGCGGGAAGATGCGAGGCGGTCTGGCGGTTGACAGCGTTGGATAAGGGCACAACCGATCAGGACCGACGACGGGTACCGACGACGCGGTAGGAGGGCACACGTGGCCCGAGTGAGCACACTGGCGGCAGTACGGCTGCCGCGTCGGGTCGCCACTCTTTCGGTACACACCTCTCCCTTGGAGCAGGCGGGTACCGGCGACGCGGGTGGGATGAACGTCTACATCGTCGAGGTCGCCAAACGTCTCGCCCAGGCCGGCGTCGAGGTCGAGATCTTCACCCGGGCCACCCGTTCCGGGCTGCCCGCGACGGTGGAAATGGCTCCCGGTGTCCTGGTCCGGCACGTCGTCGCCGGCCCGTTCGAGGGGCTCGCCAAAGAGGAGCTGCCGGCCCAGCTGTGCGCCTTCACCAACGGTGTGCTGCGCGCCGAGGCGGCCCGCTCGCCCGGCTGGTACGACCTGGTGCACTCGCACTACTGGCTGTCCGGTCAGGTCGGCTGGCTGGCGAAGGATCGCTGGGGGGTACCGCTGGTACATACCGCGCACACCCTGGCGAAAGTGAAGAACCGCCAGTTGGCGGACGGCGACCGGCCCGAACCCAAGGCCCGGGTGATCGGCGAGGAGCAGGTGATCGCCGAAGCCGACCGGCTGGTGGCCAACACGCCGAGTGAGGCGCGCGAGCTGATCGACCTCTACGGCGCCCCGGAGGACCGGGTCACCGTGGTCGAGCCGGGCGTGGATCTGGACCGGTTCGCGCCGGCCTCGGTGGGGCGCGAGGACGCGGCTCGGTCCGCCGCCCGGCGCCGGCTGGGGCTTCCGACCCGGGGGCACGTGATCGCCTTCGTCGGGCGCATCCAGCCGCTCAAGGCACCCGACATCCTGCTCCGCGCCGCGGCCGACCTGCCGCCGGACCTGCGTGACCAGGTGACGCTCGCGATCGTCGGCGGCAACAGCGGCAGTGGCCTGGACCTCGCCGGCCTGGCCGCCGAGCTGGGCGTGGCCGGCGTGGTGCGGTTCCTCCCGCCGCAGGACAGGCAGGCGCTGCCCGACGTGTACCGGGCCGCCGACCTCGTCGCGGTACCCAGCTACAACGAGTCCTTCGGGCTGGTCGCGCTGGAGGCGCAGGCGTGTGGGACGCCGGTCGTGGCGGCAGCCGTGGGTGGGCTGCGCACGGCGGTGCGCGATGGTCGCTCCGGGGTGCTCGTCGATGGCCACGACCCGGTGGAGTGGGCCCGGGTCATGTCCCGGCTGCTGCGCAAGCCCAACCTGCGCGCGCTGCTGGCCAAGGGCGCCATCGAGCATGCTCGCCAGTTCTCCTGGAACCACACCGCTGCCAGCCTGCTGGCGGTGTACCGGGACGCGGTGACCGGGTACCGGTCGCAGGGCTTCGGCTTCGAACTGGCGACGGCGCGATGAACGAGGTCGCCACGCTCATCGAGTCCACATTGGACGAACGGGAACTCGCCTGGGAGCGGACCGGCGACGGCCGGTACGCGGTGACCCTGCCCGGTACCCACAAGCTCAAGACGGTCTGCAACCTCATGGTCGGCGACCACGCGCTGGCCATCGAGGCGTTCGTGATGCGCCAGCCGGACGAGCGCCGGGAAGAGTTGTGGGCCTGGCTGTTGCAGCGCAACGCGCGGCTCTACGGCGTGGCGTTCGCCATCGACAAGGCCGGCGACGTCTACCTCACCGGCCGGGTGCCGCTGCACGCGGTCACCGCCGACGAACTGGACCGGCTGCTCGGCTCGGTGCTCACCTACGCCGACGAGAGCTTCGACACGATGCTGGAAATCGGCTTCGGTGCGGCCATCCGGCGGGAATGGGCCTGGCGGGTCAAGCGCGGCGAGCCGCTGGACAATCTGCGTGCGTTCGAGCACCTGGTCAATCCGTCCTGAGTGGACGCACACTGGTTCGACGGCCGGGTCCGAATGACCACATTGGACAGTGGCCCCGGGTGAGCGATGCGCGCTGTGGAGTCTGAGCGCGGCCGGACCGCCGAACGTTGCCCGAAGTGCTTGTGCCGCAACGGTTCCATCAACTTAAACGCGTCGGGACCGTGATCGAGGCGACAACGCAAACGACTTGCCCGGTCCTTACCGCGCCCCGTACGTTAACGCAAGACGCGCTGCTGGCCAGTCGTTCGAGGGGGTCGAAACGGCGGCCCGAAAGGCAGCCCGTCGGGTGGCGCTCGTTGGGGGACGTAGGTCGCCACCGGAACCAGAAAGGGTTCGTCGGCATCCCGAAGGATTGCGACGAACCCTTTTGGTGTCCCGTGCGGCAGGCGCGGCGGACGCGGCTCAGGGGCCGCGCCGCCCGCCCGCCGTACCGAACTCGACGTCAGTGGGATTGTGGATTCGGGGAATCGGTCGGCTGGGCCTGACTCGTGCGGACGAGTGGCAGGTCGCTCGCTGTGTTCTCATTCAGGATGGTGCGCAGATCCGGTACGTGTGCGACGCCTACGACGTGTTGCCCATCGGTTGATGCCGGGCCGGATACCGGCCCTGGCCAGTTGTCCCTCTCCATAGACAAGCGACCATACGGGAAGATCGGTCGTCGCGCGCGTTTCAGATCCGGCGTTTCCGGTCTTTGTCCCGACAGCCCCGCTCGCTGCGTTACGACAGCTCAGCGCTGTGTCACGACAGCTCGGCAATCAGTTCGACGTCCCTGGTCGCCGGGCCGGTTACCGGTCGCCGAGCGATGCGGCGCTCCCGGGCCGGGGAGGCGATCAGGTGCCCGACGCAGGCGACCAGCCCCACCAGACCGCACAGCACCCAGTGCCAGGAGCCCAGGTACTGCCAACTGAGCCCGCCGAGGGCCGGCGCGATGAAGCTCGCCAGCGAGAAGGTCAGGTAGAACACCGCCTGGTACCGGGCCCGGACGGTGGGCGGCGCGAGGTCGGACATGATGGTGGCGTTGGCGGGTGCGGCCAGCATGGCGCCGGCAGTCCAGACGGTCGCGCAGGCCAGGTAGAAGCCCAGCGAGCCGGCGAACGCGAGGGCGCCGTACCCGGCGGCGGCCAGGCCCAGCGCCAGCGCCAGTACCGAGCCGTTGAGCATGCGCCGGATCAGCCACGGTACGAACAGCTGCCCGGCCACGATGAGCAGCCCGGTCAGCGACATCAGCAGCCCGTACCCGGACGGGGTGACGCGGTCCGCGGTCATCGACAGCGGCAGGATCGAGGTGTTCTGCGCGCTCAGTACGGCCTGGAGCAGAGCCAGCCCGACGAACGTCATGAAGATGCGGTCGGTCAGCGCCACCCGCAGTCCGGCCCGGGCCGATGACGGGCCGCCGGTCGCTCCGGTGCTGGCCGGCGCCGTGCCGGTCACTCCGGTGCTGGCCGGCTCGGCTCCGGCGGGCCCGCCTCCGGCCAACTCGACCGCCGGCCTGGATCGCTTGTGCGGCACGCTCTCCGGCACCCAGAGCAGGATCAGCAACGCGGTGACCAGCGTGGTCGCCGCGTCCGACACGAACAGCAGCGTGAAGCTCAACCGGGCCACCGCGCCGGCGATCAGCCCGGCCGCCGCCACGCCGAGGTTGAACGCCCAGAACTGCAGATTGAACGCGCGCGGCCGGGCGGCCTCGGGGGTGATGTCGACAATCGCCGCGACGAAGGCGGGCCCGGGCATGCCCTGCGAGGCGCCGACGAGCACGACGCAGGCCGCGATCACCGGGAGGCTGTGCGCGCTGGCGAGCACGAGAAGCAGGCCGGAGGCGCCGAAATGTGCCAGCAGGAGGGTGCGACGCCGGCCCCAGCGGTCGGCCAGCACCCCGCCGAGCAGAGTGCCCGCCGCGGCCCCGATGCCCGACCCGCCGACGATCGTGCCGGCCAGTCCGGGCGTCAGCTGCCGGGGACCGGTCAGGTACAGCGACAGGAACAGCGTCGCGAACCCGCCGGCCTTGTTGACCAGGATGCCCGACCAGATGACCCAGTAGGTCGCCGAGAGCCCACCCGCGGTTGCCCGGAACCAGGCGCGCACGGCACCTCCTGTAAGTCTTATTTACAGATCATTCAATCAGGACCGTTCGGCGGGTCGCCCGAACATGTCTTCCACGTCACGCTTTCCGGGCGCTTCTTCCCGCTCGCACCCGGCCGGCTGACCTGCGTTCAGACTGGTCGGGCAGGATGGGCGGCATGACTGTGGGCACCCTCGTGCTGCTCCGCCATGGCGAGAGCGAATGGAATGCGAAGAACCTGTTCACCGGTTGGGTCGACGTGGACCTGTCGGCGCAGGGCGAGGAGGAAGCGCGCCGCGGCGGTGAGCTGCTGCGCGAGAACGACCTGCTGCCGGACGTCGTGCACACCTCGGTGCTGCGCCGGGCGATCCGGACCGCGGAGATCACACTGCACACCACGGACCGTCACTGGATCCCGGTGCGTCGCAGCTGGCGGCTCAACGAGCGGCACTACGGCGCCCTGCAGGGCAAGAACAAGAAGCAGACCCTGGAGGCGTACGGCGAGGAGCAGTTCATGCTGTGGCGCCGCTCGTACGACACCCCGCCGCCGCCGATCGAGGCGGACGACGAGTTCTCTCAGGTCGACGACCCGCGCTACAGCACGCTGCCGGTCGACGCCCGGCCGCGTACCGAGTGCCTGAAAGACGTGCTGGCCCGGGCGCTGCCGTACTGGTACGACGCGATCGTGCCGGACCTGATGGCCGGCCGTACCGTGCTGGTGGCGGCGCACGGCAACTCGCTGCGGGCACTGGTCAAGCACCTGGATCAGATCTCTGATGAGGCGATCGCCAAGCTGAACATCCCCACCGGGATTCCGCTGCGCTACGACCTCGACCCGGCGACCCTGCGCCCGACCGTGACCGGTGGGCGTTACCTCGACCCGGAAGCGGCCGCGGAAGCCGCCGCCGCGGTGGCCAACCAGGGCCGGTGAGCCGAACGCCCGGGCACCCAGCGACGGAGCTGGGTGCCCGGGCGGGAAGATCGGTGTCCCGGGGCGGAAGCGGTCAGGCTGCCGGTGCCTCGCCGGTAACCAGGTAGACGATCTGATCGCCGGCGTTGACCGCGTGGTCGGCGAACCGCTCGTACCAGCGGCCGAGCAGCGCGCCGTCGATCGCCGCCTCGACCCCGTGCCGCCACGCGGTGCCCAGCAGCAGCCCGAACAGCTGCTTGTTCAGCTCGTCCATCTCGTCGTCGTCACTCTCCAGCTCGGCGGCGCGCTGCGCGTCCGAGGTTTCGAGGATCTCGGTGATCTTGCCGGCGATCCGGTCAGCGACCGCCGCCATGTCCCTGACCACCGGTACCAGCTCGTCCGGTACCGCGCGGGCGGGTACCCGCCGGAGGCAGGTCTTGGCGACGTGATCGGCGAGGTCGCCCATCCGCTCCAGGTCGGCGGCCACGTGGATCGCGCTGATCAGCAGGCGCAGGTCTGAGGCGACGGGCGCCTGCCGGGCGAGCAGGTCGTAGACCTTGTCCTCGACCTGGCGGTAGTACGCGTTGATCTCGGCGTCGCCGTGGACGACCTCCTCGGCCCCGGTCTGGTCGGCAGCCAGCAGCGCGGCAGTCGCCTCACGCATCGCTGCCCGGACGCCCTCGGCCATCGCGACCAGGGTCTGCCCCACGCTGGCCAGGTCTGCTCGGAATTCCTCGCGCATTTCGCTCCAGTCTGATCACGGGCTGGCAGTCGGCCAGACCGGTCAAGCGGCGTAACTTACGGTCTGGCGTTCTGTCCAGGCCGGTCACGCGGTGCTCTCGCCGTCGGCGCCCCGGTGTGGGCCTGAGCAGCAGGTTTACTCGCGTTCGGCGGTGACGGTAGGTCCACGGTGCGTCGCAGCGGTGAACTCCGGTGAACGGTACGGGGACGAGTGGTGAATTCTATATCTTCGCTGTCCTATTTGTCCGTTGCTGCGAAATCGTTAGGTTAACAGCGAGCCTACGATCACTGTGTGGAGTGGATGCGCCGTCGCGGCGCCAAGGACGGCGGCGGGCCGGTCCAGCGGCATCCGGTTCCAGACGCGGAGGACTCGGTGGAAAAAGAGCCCGCCCGAGGCGTGTCGGCCAAGGGACTCGGCAGGCGCAGCCTGGACGCGTTGCGAGTCGGCGTGCTGGTGCTGGACGAAGAGGACAGACCCGTGCTGGCGAACCCGGCGGCACGGGAACTCGGCCTGCTGCGCGCCGGTACCGTGGCCGGGGGGACCCCGGTCGCGCACACCGTCGTGCGTACCCTGGCCGGCCAGGCCCGGCGCACCGGTACCCGGCGCGAGGTCGAACTCGACCTGCCGAGGGGCAACGGCCGGGACCCGCTCGGAGTGCATATCCGGGCGGTTGCGCTGGGTGACGGTCACGTCACGGTCGAGGCGGCCGACGTCACCGAGGCGCACCGGGTCGCCCGGGTGCGCCGGGACTTCGTCGCCAACGTGAGCCACGAGCTGAAGACCCCGGTCGGGGCGCTACAGCTGCTGGCCGAGGCTTTGCTGGACGCGCTGGATACGGATGGCGCGACGCCGCCGGACCCCGAGGCGGCGCGCCGCTTCGCCGAGCGCATCCAGCACGAATCGACCCGGATGGGACGTCTGGTCACCGAACTGCTGGAACTGTCCCGCCTCCAGGGCGGCGAGCCGCTGCCCGAGCCGGCGCCGGTGCCGGTCGACCGCATCGTCGCGGAAGTGATCGACCGGACCCGTACCCCCGCCTCGGCGAAGGGCATCGAGGTCAACTTCTCCGGTACCCGCGGACTGACCGTGTACGGCAGCGAGAGCCAGCTGATGACCGCGGTGGCCAACCTCGCCGAGAACGCGGTGGTGTACTCGCCGGACGGCGTGGGCGGCGAACCGCCGCTGCAGGTGATGATCACTGCCGGCGTGAACGGCGAGTTCGTCGAGATCGCGGTGACCGATCAGGGCATCGGCATCGAGCCGAAGGACCTCGACCGGATCTTCGAGCGTTTCTACCGGGCGGACAAGGCGCGCTCCCGGGCGACCGGCGGCACCGGCCTCGGCCTGGCGATCGTCAAGCACATCGCCACCAACCATGGTGGCCAGGTCGACGTGGTCAGTACGGTCGGCGAGGGTTCGACGTTCATCCTGCGGCTGCCCGCCCGTCCACCGGATGCCGCTCTACCGCTACCGCCGTCGGTTGTGATCGCGGCGGGATACTCCGCCGCGGAGTTGCAGTGAAAGGCTGAGTTCCAGTGAAAGGAAGCGCTTAGTGGCCCGCGTGCTGGTCGTCGAGGACGAAGAGTCGTTCTCGGACGCATTGTCATACATGCTGCGCAAGGAGGGCTTCGAGGTCTCCGTCGCGGCCACGGGTACTCAGGCGCTGACCGAATTCGACCGGACCGGCGCGGACATCGTCCTGCTGGACCTCATGCTGCCGGAGATGTCCGGGACCGAGGTGTGCCGGCAGCTGCGCTCCCGTTCGAACGTGCCGATCATCATGGTCACCGCGCGCGACTCGGAGATCGACAAGGTGGTCGGGCTGGAGATCGGCGCCGACGACTACGTGACGAAGCCGTACTCGCCGCGGGAACTGGTCGCCCGGGTTCGCGCGGTACTGCGCCGGCAGTCCGGTGAGGCCGTCGAGGTGACCGCGCCCACGCTGGCCGCCGGTCCGGTGCGGATGGACGTCGAGCGGCACGTGGTGACCGTCTCCGGCGACGCGGTGCCGTTGCCGCTCAAGGAGTTCGAGCTCCTGGAGATGCTGCTGCGCAACGCCGGCCGGGTACTGACTCGGGGACAGCTGATCGACCGGGTCTGGGGCGCCGACTACGTGGGCGACACCAAGACCCTGGACGTTCATGTGAAGCGGCTGCGTTCCAAGATCGAGCCGGAGCCGTCGACGCCGCGCCACATCGTCACGGTCCGCGGCCTCGGCTACAAGTTCGAGCCGTAGGCCGACCGGTCAGTCAGGCCGGGCGGTCAGTCAGCCAGGCCGACGGTGAGGCCGGGCGGTCAGGCTGGGCGGTCTGGCCGGGCGGTCTGGCCGGGCTCAGGCGCCACGGCCGAGCCCGGCGGAGGCCACCCTGGTTCCGGGTGGCTCTCCGTCCTTCGGGAACGGCCCGTCGTGCGGGCCGCGAGAAAGCTCCCGCCGGTCCGCCGGACTCAGTCGGCGGTGTCCGTGCTGCGGGCTCCGCTCTTGGCCCGGCGGCGGGGCGACGCGGGCTCGCGGCCGCCCGGCTGGAGCGCGATGACCGGGATGGTCTTCGGCGTTGCCGGGTGCGGCGCGATCTGCCCGAGGTCCATCCGGGCCGTGCACAGCTCGGCCAGCTTGGCGTACGCCTTCTTGCCGATCAGCGCCGTCAGCTCGGGCCCGTACGAGCGGTAGAGCGGCTCGGTGCCGACGTGCGCCTCCGGCGATGACGTGCACCACCAGTCCAGGTCGTGCCCGCCCTCGCCCCAGCCGCGCCGGTCGAACTCGGTGATCGTGGAGACCAGCACCTTCGTCCCGTCTGGGCGCTTGCTCCACTCCTGGTCGCGGCGGATCGGCAGCTGCCAGCACACGTCCGGCTTGTACTCCAGCGGGTGCACACCGTCGCGCAACGCCTGAGCGTGCAGCGCACAGCCGCCACCGCCGGCGAAATTCGCTTCGTTGAGGAACACGCACGGCCCGCCGTCCCGCGTCGCGGTGCGCCGCGCCGGCGTCTTGCCGTCGATCGTGTCCATCTCGGTGTAGTTCTTGAATCCGCGCCGGTAGTGCTGCCAGGTCTCGGGCGTCAGCTTCCGCGCGGCCTCCCGGGTGCGCTTTTCGTCATCGGCGTCGGTGAAGAAAGCGCCGTGCGAGCAGCAGCCGTCGCCGGCCCGGCCCTTGATGATTCCGTGGCACGCCTTGCCGAACACGCACGTCCAGGCGGACAGCAGCCAGGTCAGGTCGGCCCGGATGACGTGTTCGGAATCGGCCGGATCGGGGAACTCGATCCACTCACGGGGGTAGTCCAAGCCCACTTCCAGGCTGCGAGGGTCGTTCGGCTCGTCGACGGACGCGCGGATGCTCATCGGACTAGCGTATTCCGCATGCGTCTCGGTGTCCTCGACGTCGGCTCCAACACGGTTCACCTTCTGGTTGTCGACGCGCATGCCGGTGCCCACCCCTGGCCGGCCCACTCGGAGAAGGTCGTCCTGCGCCTGGCCGAACAGATCAAGCCGGACGGCCGGTTGTCCACCCAGGGCGCGGACGCGCTCGTGGAAGCCGTCCGCGATGCCCGCGAGGCCGCGGAGCGCCTGCAGACCGAGGATCTGCTGGCGTTCGCCACCTCGGCGGTCCGGGACGCGACCAATTCGGCCGAGGTACTCGCCCGCATCCGCCGGGAGACCGGCGTGGAGCTGCGCGTGCTCTCCGGCGAGGGCGAGGCTCGGATGACCTTCCTCGCGGTACGGCGCTGGTTCGGCTGGTCGGCCGGGCGGCTGCTGGTACTCGACATCGGCGGCGGTTCGCTGGAACTGGCCGCCGGTATCGACGAGGAGCCGGACATAGCGCTGTCCGTACCGCTGGGCGCGGGCCGGCTGACCCGGGAGCGGCTGCACGGCTCGCCGCCCAAGGCCGCCGACGTCGACGCGCTGATCGAGTACGCCGGGAAGGTGGTCGACGGCGCGGCCCGGGTCATCGAGCCGAGTGGCTGGGACCGTCCGGTGGCGACCTCGAAGACGTTCCGCACCCTGGCCCGGCTGGCCGGCGCGTCACCGTCGGGGGCCGGGCCGCTGGTTCCCCGGGTACTCACCCGGACCGGTCTGCACCAGGTGCTCGGCTTCATCCGGCACATTCCGGGCAGCGCGCTCGGCGAGATGGACGGAGTCAGCGCTCCCCGGGCGCACCAGTTGCTGGCGGGCGCGGTGGTGGCGGAGGCGACGATGCGCCGTCTGGGCATCGATGAGCTGCAGATTTGCCCCTGGGCACTGCGGGAGGGCGTGATCCTCCGCCGCCTGGACATTCTGGAGAGTTGATCTCGCGCCGGAGTCGGACGCCGCGACCGCCAGGCTCGCCCGGTTTGTAACCGTGCTGGTCAAGCGGCCGGAGTCGGACGTTCAGTTCGTATTGTCCCGACGACTCCGGCCGGGATACCGGGCCGGAGCTACGCTGGCAGTGTGATTCCTGTCCTGCTCTCGACCTCGTCGGTGTTCCCGGAGCCCACCTCGGCCGCGTTCGCGATGGCCGCCGCTCTGGGGTACGACGGGATCGAGGTGATGGTCTGGACCGACGCGGTCAGCCAGGACGCCGGGGCGCTGCGCGGCCTGTCCGAGCACTACGGTGTGCCGATCGGTTCGATCCACGCCCCGTGCCTGCTGGTCACCCAGCGGGTGTGGAGCCCGGATCCGTGGGAGCGGCTGCGCCGCAGCGCCTCGCTCGCCGAGTCGTTGTCGGCCGGCATCGTCGTCGTGCACCCGCCGTTCAGCTGGCAGCGGGACTACGCCCGGACGTTCGCGTCCGGCATCGCGAAGCTGCGCGAGGAGCACCCGAGCGTCACGTTCGCGGTGGAGAACATGTTCCCGGTGCGGATGGCGGGGCGGGAGTTCGTGCCTTACTCGCCCGGCTGGGATCCGACCAAGGTCGGCTTCGACGCGTACACACTGGATCTCTCGCACTGCGCCGCCGCGCGCACCGACTCGCTCGCCCTCGCCGACGTGATGGGGTCGTCGATGGCGCATGTGCACCTCGGCGATGGCACCGGCGAGGCGCGCGACGAGCACCTGGTCCCGGGCCGGGGCACGCAGCCGTGCGCCGCGCTGCTGGAGTCGCTGGCCGGCCGGGGCTTCACCGGTTCGATCGCCGTCGAGGTGTCCACCCGGCGCGCGGCCAGCCGGGCCGAGCGGGAGTCGGATCTGGCCGAGGCGCTGGCGTTCGCGCGCACGCATCTCACTCAGACGTCCACAGTGGACGTCTGAGTGACGCGACGGCCGCCTGAGTGACGCGGCCCGGCTGGTCGATCAGCTGATCGGAGCCAGCGCGTCCGCGGCACGCTTACGGGCGCGGTGCGCCGCGACGTGCGAACGGGTCGCGCAGCGTTCCGAGCAGAACCTGCGGCAGCAGTTGGAGGACGTGTCGAGGTAGACGTTGCCGCACCGGTCGTCGGCGCAGACGCCGAACCGGGCGCTGCCGTACTCGCACAGCCAGACCGCCAGGCCCCACACCGCACCGGCCAGGTATTCGGCGCTGACCGACGAGCCGCGGCTGGCCACGTGCATGTGCCAGTCGGCGGCATCGTGGCCGGAGATGCGGGGCTGCACCGGGTGCGCGTCGAGCAGCGCGTTGAGCGCGGCCACGGCCTCCGCGTCCCGGTGGCCCGTACCCAGCTCGAAGATTTCCCGCAGCCGTTTCTGGGCCCGGCGGAACGAGGCGATGTCGCGTTCCGTGGTCCCGTCCCGCATCCAGTTCTCCGGGCCGAACAGGCTCCTCAGGTCATCGAGGTCGTCCAGCGGCGCGTTGACGAGATCAACGGCCCGGTGGGCGTACGCGTCGAAGTTCACGCGACAACGGTAGACGGTGTTCGCGCGGGCGGCGCAATCCAGGTACGCCGATGCCTATCTTGTTACATAGTGGGGGACAAATCGCTCGAATCCGTCGACGCCCGCTTCCCGGAAACCGGCCCCGGCGGTGTGCGCCAGCCCGCCGTCGCCGTTGACCATCCAACTGGTCAGCACGACCGGGTTGCCGGAGAAGCTCGGCGGCGGGGGAAGCTCCACGGCCCGGCCGGCAAACGCCGGTACCAGGTTGGGGTGGTCCGGGTACAGCTGCCAGAGCGTGGCCAGCAGCGGAGTGCCGGACAGCAGCAGCTTCCAGGGCGGCTCGATCCAGGTCGTCGGAACCTCCGGCGACATCGCCACCCGGCCGTACGGTTCGCGGATCATCCACTCCCACGGGTACCGCTTGAAGCAGGTGGCGATCGGGGTGTTCTCGTCGTCGAGGAAGCGCTGGCCGTCCCAGCCGATCAGGTGCATCGGTACCAGTCGGGTGGTCAGGCCGGCCTGCTCGGCCACCCCGGCCAGATATCCGGCGGCCAGCTCGTCGCCGCCGGTCGGGTCGAGCTGCGACCAGCCGAAGTGGACTGTCGGGTGGCGCAGGCCGGTGGCGATCGTCCGCCAGCCGGCGAGCAGCCGCTCGTGCAGGCTGTTCCACTGGTCCTGGTCCGGTCTGGTCTGCTCCAGCCAGTACCACTGGGCGATCGACGTCTCGACCAGGCCACCGGGCACGTCCGATCGGCAGTCCAGCAGCTTGGGTTGCCGGTTGCCGTCGTACCAGAGGTCGAGACGGGAGCACAGGCTCGGCGCTCCGGACAGCAGCGAGGCGTGGACCGCCGGGACGGCCCATTCCGGTACGCCGAAATCGGCATACCTGCCCTGTTCGACCACGTACCGGGCTGCCGCGAGGCACATCTCATGGAGTTCCGCGGTGAGCGCCTCCAGCCGCAGCACCTCCCCGAGGTCGAGGACATAGCAGGCGGTCTCGTCCCAACGGGCGAGGGAAACCCCCTGGTCGCGTACCGTCTGCTGCCACCCCGGCCGGGGCGTACTGCTGATCCGGTGCATGTCCGTCCTCCAGTCGGCCGGAACAGAGGTTAGCGGGTCGAAGCCATTCGCGGGCGCTACGCTCGCCCCATGCTCCGAACGGTCATCCTCGCCGCTGCCCGATCGTCGCGGGTGGAGCGGCTCGTGCAGACCGTCCCGGTGAGCCGGGACGTGGTACGGCGGTTCGTGCCGGGTGTTTCCACCGACGACGCGCTGCGTGCGACCCGTGAGCTCGTCGCCGAGGGACTGAAGGTCACTCTGGACTATCTCGGTGAGGACACGCAGACCGCCGAGCAGGCGGCGGCCACCAAGGACGAGTATCTCCGGTTGCTCAAATCGCTTGCCGACGCCGGAGTCACCGCGGCCGCCGAGGTCAGCGTGAAGCTGTCCGCGCTCGGCCAGCGGTTCGACGAGGACCTGGCGTACGAGTACGCACACGCGATCTGCGAGGTGGCGGCGTCGTCGGGTACCACGGTCACGCTGGACATGGAGGACGCGGCGACCACCGATCTGACCCTGGACACGGTGGACCGGCTGCGCCGGGACTTCCCGACCGCGGGCGCGGTGCTCCAGGCGTACCTGCGGCGCACCGAGGGGGACTGCCGGGAACTGGCCGTCCCGGGCTCCCGGATCCGGCTGTGCAAGGGTGCATACTCCGAGCCGGAGTCGGTGGCATTCCAGTCCACGGTCGAGGTCGACAAGTCGTACGTGCGGTGTCTCAACATCCTGATGTCCGGGCCCGGGTACCCGATGATCGCGACTCACGATCCCCGGCTGATCGCCATCGGCGAGGACCGGGCCAAATGGTTCGACCGGTCGCCGGAGGATTTCGAGTTCCAGATGCTCTACGGCATCCGGCCCGAGGAACAGCACCGGCTGGCCGCCGCCGGATATCAGGTGCGGGTCTACGTGCCGTACGGCGAACAGTGGTACGGCTACCTGATGCGCCGGCTCGCCGAGCGCCCGAGGAACCTGGCCTTCTTCGCCCGGTCGCTGGCGTCGCGGAACTGAACCCGGGCCACCTGATCATGGGTCCCGCGACCGGGGAACAAATGCGAGAAGCCGTCGCGGAAGTCACACCCGTACCGGTACCGTTCTAGTTACACGCGCGTTCCCCGCCCCGGCGGCGCCCCGCTGTCCCGACGGGGACGCGCCGGGAACAGGACCGAGGGTGAGCCATGGCGGGATCCGCGCACTCCGAGGGCAGGTTTTCGGAGGTTCAGTTCTTGACCGTTGCCGAGGTGGCGGGGCTCATGCGGGTGTCCAAGATGACGGTTTACCGCCTGGTCCACTCGGGGGAACTCACCGCCGTCCGGGTCGGGCGATCATTTCGGGTACCCGAGCACGCCGTGCACGCCTACCTGCGCGACGCGTTCCAGAGATCGGCCTGACCGGTACGGGCAGGGCCGGTTTCCTCTTCTCCTCGGGCGCCGGCTAGGCTTACCGGGTTTACTCAAGCGCATAGTTCGAGGGGAACACTCGTATGGGCTCGGTGGTCAAGAAGCGCCGCAAGCGGATGGCCAAGAAGAAGCATCGGAAGCTGCTGCGCAAGACCCGCGTCCAGCGTCGCCGTCTCGGCAAGTAGCCGCCCCGCCTCGGCGGGAAGGTAGACGCACCCCTCGCTCGGTTCCTTCTGGCGATAACGCGGAGGAGTGACGTGAGCACCGGTCAGGAGCGCCGGATCAACGGCGCCATCCCGCGCCGACGTCACCGTGGCCCCGCAGTGGTGCTGGTCACCGGCGTGGCCCGCTACCTTGGCGCCCAGGTTGCCGCGAGGCTCGCTGCCGACCCCCGGATCGGCCGGGTCATCGGGATGGACAGCGAGGAGCCGCCCGCCGAATTCGCGATCCTTCTCGCCGGCGGCGTCGAGTTCGTGGCCGCCGACATCACGACCGCCGCACCCGCGAAGATCATTTCGTCTGAGCGGGTGGAGGCGGTCGTGCACTTGGCGGTGGCCGGCGACCGGCGTGCCGGTGGCCGGCCGGCCATGAAAGAGCAGAACGTCATCGGCACGATGCAGTTGCTCGCCGCCTGCCAGCAGGCGCCCGACCTGCGCAAGATCGTGATCCGGTCGTCGACCGCGGCGTATGGGGCGTCCTTCCGCGATCCAGCGGTGTTCACCGAGGACACGGAGCCGCGGGAGATACCCCGCGGCGGGTTCGCGCGTGACGTGCTCGACATCGAGGGGTACGTCCGCGGGTTCCGGCGCCGCCGCCGCGACGTGTCGGCTACCGTGCTGCGCTTCGCGCCGTTCATCGGCAGGCGGGCCAACACGAGCCTGACCAGGTATTTCGCGCTGCCGTTCGTGCCGACCGTGCTGGGCCGGGATCCCCGCCTCCAATTCATCCACGTCGACGACGCGCTGGAGATCCTGCACCGGTCGGTGGTGGAGGATCATCCGGGGACCTTCAACGTTGCGGGCGCCGGAGTGATCACGCTGTCCCAGGCGGTACGCCGGGCTGACCGGATCGCCGTTCCGGTGATGGAGCACGGGCTGTCGGCCGCCGCCGGGCTGGCGCGTTCCGGCGTCAAGTTCAGCCTCGACCAGCTCGACCTGTTCGTGCACGGCAGGGTGGTGGACACGACGCGCCTGATCAAGGAGTACGGGTACACCCCGCGTACCACGTCGGACGCGTTCGCCGACTTCCTCCGTGGCAGCGGGGCGGGGGGAATCCTGCCGGGTGACGCGATCGCCGCCGCGGAGCGGAGCATCCTCGGCGGGATCCGGGCGGCCCGGGCAGCCCTGCGGGACGCGTCATGACCGACTTCGAGAGCCGTGCCGGCATCCAGTACCCGAATGGGGCCGGTCGCCTGCCGCCGATCACCGCGCCGGCCGGCCGCACCCGCAAGCCGCCCGTCCCGTCCCCGGCCGCCTCCCTGGCACCGGAACCGTCGCCGGAACCGTCGCCCGAGCCGCCGGCCGCGCGGGAGATCACCGACCCGTCCCTGGCCCCCGGCCAGGACGTCTGGGACCGCCGCGTCGCGAACGGGTTGGCGTTCCTGCGCCGGCGGCTCACCGGCGCGTACGAGGTGGACGAGTTCGGGTTCGACCAGGAACTCACCGACGGCGTGTTCTTCCCGCTGCTCCGGCGGCTTTACCAGGACTGGTTCCGGATCGAGGTCGAGGGCATCCAGAACCTGCCCGCCAACGGGCCGGCCCTGGTCGTGGCGAACCACTCCGGCGTGGTGGCGATGGACGCGCTGATGCTCACCGTCGCCGTACACGACGAGCACCCGGCCCACCGGTACCTCCGGTTGCTCGGGGCCGACCTGGTCTTCCGGGTGCCGTTCATCTCCGAACTCGCCCGCAAGCACGGCAGCACGCTGGCCTGCAACCCGGATGCCGAGCGGCTGCTCGGGGACGGCGAACTCGTCGGCGTGTTCCCGGAGGGCTTCAAGGGCGTCGGCAAGCCGTACCGCGACCGGTACAAACTGCAGCGTTTCGGGCGGGGCGGGTTCGTCTCGGCGGCGCTGCGCACCGGTACCCCGATCATCCCGGTGAGCATCGTCGGAGCCGAAGAGATCTATCCGATGATCGGCAACATCAAGCCGCTGGCCCGACTGCTTGGCTGGCCGTACTTCCCGGTCACGCCGACCTTCCCGTGGCTCGGGCCGCTCGGGATGATCCCGTTGCCGTCGAAGTGGCTGATCAGCTTCGGTACGCCCATCGAGACCACCGGGCGGGCCGAGCAGGCCGACGATCCGGCGGTCGTGTTCAACCTCGCCGACCAGGTGCGGGAGACCATCCAGCAGACCCTGTACCGGCTGCTGGAGCAGCGCGACCGGGACGGCGGGGACGCCCCCGGCGCTAGCGGGACTCCGGGGCGCTAGCGGGCCCGGGCGCTAGCGGGACTGCCTGCGCCGGACCGCCGCGGTCGCCAGGACCGCACCGATGACCATGCCGGTGCCCAGTGCCGACGGTACGGCGATCTTGGCCGCCTTACGGCCGGTCCGGAAGTCGCGGACCTCCCAGTTGCGGTGTCGTGCCTCCCGGCGCAGCGCCGTGTCCGGGTTGACCGCGACCGCGTGCCCCACCAGCGACAGCATCGGGATGTCGTTGGCCGAGTCGCTGTACGCCGTGCACCGGCTGAGGTCGAGCCCCTCGGTCGCGGCCAGCGCGGTGATCGCCTCCGCCTTCGCCGGGCCGTGCAGCAGGTCGCCGACCAGGCGGCCGGTGTAGACGCCCTGGTCGATCTCCGCGACCGTGCCCAGCGCGCCGGTCAGCCCCAGCCGGTCGGCCATCACCTGGCCCAACTCGATCGGGGCCGCGGTGACCAGCCAGACCCGCTGCCCAGCGTCGAGGTGCAGCTGAGCCAGCGCCCGGGTGCCGGACCAGATCCGCTCGGCCATCAGCTCGTCGAAGATCTCCTCGGACAACCGCCGCAACTCGCCCACCGACCAGCCCTTCACGAACGCGAGGGCGGCCTGCTTGGCGTGCGACATGTCGCCGCGGTGCTCCCGGGCGAGCAGCCGGAACTTCAGCTGGCTCCAGGCGAACCGGGCCAGGTCGGCCGTGGTGAAGTACTTGCGCGCGGCCAGGCCACGCGCGAACCAGTAGATCGAGGCGCCCTGCATCATCGTGTTGTCGATGTCGAAGAAGGCCCCGGCAGACCGGTCCGCGGGCACCGTGAGCGCAGCCTCGACTTCGGCCGCCGCCCAGCCGGCGAGCACTTCGTGCCGTGGTGTCCCGGTCACGCTCCGCCCCTTTCCGCAATCGGATATCGACCCCTGCGAGGGTATCTGTCCGAGCAAGAAAAGACCCCCGGCATCACCGGGGGTCTGAGAGCCCGCTGGCAGGCTCTGAGTGCGGATGCCGCCGGGCGAAGCTCAGTGTCCCGGCGATGTCTGACCGGCTCGGGACGCACCCGGACACGCGGGCGGCTTCGGTCCCAGCGCGTCGGAGGCGGTACCGGCCGAGCCGCACAGCAGCGAACCGCGCAGGCCCGCCACCCGTCGACCGACCTGATCGAGCAGGTTCACCGACTGCTGCGCCCGCGCCCGTGCCGGACCGGACAGGTCGCCCGTGAGCTGCGTGACGAGCGGACGCTGCGTCGTGACGAAGTCGTCGATCAGGTTGAGCGCGGTCGAGTCGTGCTGGTTCAGCGCGACCCCGGTGAGCAGCCTGATGCCCTGGGTGGTTTCGTTGTCCATGTCGCCGAGGGTCGCCTCGACCCGACCCGGATCACGCAGCGTGGACGCCTCCAGGATCCGGTTGCGGGCGAACCCCAGGTATGCCTGGCCTCGGTCGACGTCGGACCCGGTCAGCGCGAGTTGGGCGCTCTCCGTGGACCGCTTGACGCCGTACAGCGGGTCGCCAGGCATCGCGTCGCCGCTGGCCATGGACATTCCGGACAGGGCGAGGGTACCGGCGGCGATGCCGATGATGATCGCGCCCCGGGTACGGCGGCTACCCACCACGGGCCGCCGGTTGCCCGGCCGGGACGCGCTGGGCGCTCCCGTCTGGGCGACCGCGCTCAGGTACACCGGCCCCATGACCGTGCGGCGCTGGTCCTTGCCCGCGGTGACTCCGATGCCCTCGCGCTCGGCGGTGGCTACCAGCATGGCGCGCAAGCTGGAGCGGAAGTCCGGATCCGGCCGGTTCTGCGTGGTCAGCTCGCGACCGGAGACCATCCGGCCCAGCGCCACGTAGTCGGCCAGCTCTTCGTCGAGCGGACTGCGACTGTGCCGGCGGCTCCTGCCGTCGGCCTGGTCAAGGAGCTGTGCGAATCGTTCGGCGCGACGACGGTTGAAAAACGCGGCAGCCATTACCCGCACCCCCTCCCGTTGGTCCCACCGGCGGCGACCCTGCCGGCTGGCATCGTTTTCAACGCACGAGTCACGCCTCCGGTTACGGCCCGGCCGGCTGCCGGCCCACGCGTTCCCGGCATGTGGGCGGTCACGCCTGGAAGCCGTCCGGTAGCAACCGGGCCAGCGCGCGCACCGCGCGGTACTGGAGTGCCTTGATCGCTCCTTCGTTCTTGCCCATGGCCTGTGCCGTCTCGGCGACCGAGAACCCCTGCAGGAAGCGGAGCACGATGCACTCCTGCTGCTCGGGGTTGAGCTGCTTGACGGCGGTGAGCAGGGCGACGTTGGTGATGTGGTCCACGACCGCCGACTCCGGGCTGCCCTCCGGGCCCCGGTCTTCGCGATCGGCGTCCAGCACGTCGCCGGTGGTGACCTCCAGCCGGTACCGGCCCGACTTGAAGTGGTCCGCGACCAGGTTCCGGGCGATCGTCACGAGCCAGGCTCCGAGGTCGCGGCCCTGCCAGGTGAAGCTGCCGATGCGCTTCAGGGCACGCAGGAAGGTGTCCGAGGTCAGGTCCTCAGCCAGCTGTCGGTTGCCGACCCGGAAGTAGATGAACCGGAAGACCGTGTCGACGTACCGGTCGTAGATCAGCCCGAACGCCTCGGCCTCGCCGGCCTGCGCCCGCTCGACCAGCGTCCACACCGCCGCGGCGGCGTCGGACGGGTCGGGGCGGTCCGGGTACCCGGTCGGTGGCCCGCCGGGCGGCCCGGTCCGCGACGGTGGCGTCTCGGTGGTCCGGTCGGCACGAAGTCCGTCGATCACCTCGGTGGCAGCCGTCCCGGACGTCGCGGGCAGTGGCTCGGTGTCGCCGCCCAGCTCGGGCGCCTGCACCGGTACCGGTCGCGACGGCACGGCCAGCCGTCCACCGACGGGCTTCGTGTTGCCGCCCGGGATGTGCCGGATCGGGATGTCGTTGATGTGTGGCCGGTTGCGCGTGCGGGAGCTGGTGCCGCCGTCGCCCCGCAGGACGGACGTCAGCATCTCGGATACGCAGCCGCGCAGCACGGACAGGCCCTCGGTCAACGCGAGCCGGGCGCCGAGAACCTCGGGGAAGGACGCGCCGGCTCCAGCGCCGGCCAGGTCGTAACGGGTCACCGCACCTCCTCCGCCGGCCCGTGCACCAGCGCCCACTGGGCGGAGGCCGGGATTCGCCTGGGAATCCGACTCCTGCCCACGAGGTGGTGGTGCGGTGCTTCAACGGGCACTGCGGCCTCCTCAGGCAGAGGGGTGTCGACACACGACACATCGGGTGGGCCGACCTGAGAAATAATAGGGCTAACGTCACTGATACGTGCGGAGTCCGTTACTCAGAGGCGAAGTATTTCGGAGTCGCTCCTACACCCGTCGCACACGTTGTCCGCCTGTCTGTGATTGACAAGGCTTTGATGGGTGGGGATCGCCCGATTTCCGCGACACGCTCCCGGCCCCTTCGGCGTGTCGTGATCAGCGTGTCGCTTCGGCGTGTCGTGGTACCCCGGGCGTGTCCATGATCATGGGCCACTGACGCGGAGGGAGAAAATTGACAGGCGCCAGGATTGCCACCCCGGCGCTAGTGTGCCTTCGTGCACGAGCCACGAAACGTCGCCGAAACGGTCAGACAGGCCGCGCGGACCACTCCGGACAAGGCCGCGTTGATCTGGCAGGACCAGACCGTGACCTGGGCGGAGCTCGACGGCCGCATCGATGAGCTTGCCGCTGGGCTGCGAGCGCTCGACCTGCCCGAGGACAACGGGCACCCGGCCCGGGTGGCGATCGCGCTGCCCAACGTGCCGCGGTTCGTCGAGTCGTACTTCGCCGTGCTGCGGGCGGGGCTGATCGCCGTACCGGTCAATCCCGGATACACCGGTCGCGAGCTGCGGCACATCCTCGCCGACTCCGGGGCCGCCGTGCTGTTCGCGACGCCGGAGGTGCTGGCCAGCGTCGACCTGGTCGCCGACGGGCTGCCGCTGCGCCACCGGTACGCGCCGGATGCCGCGCCGCCGTCCGTTCCCGGGGGAGCACAGCCGGAGCCGGGTCATGGCGGAGGCGAGCACCCCCCACGCTTCCCGGACCAGGTGTCGGAAAGCCAGGCCGGCGGCGAGGATCTTGCCGTCCTGCTCTACACCAGCGGTACCGAGGGCAACCCCAAGGGGGCGATGCTGTCCCACCGGGCCCTGCTGGCCAACCATGCCCAGCTCGCCCAGGTCGAGCCGCAGCCGCTGGCCGCCGACGACATGATCCTGCTCGCCCTGCCGCTGTTCCACTCGTACGGGCTCAACGCCGGGCTCGGCGCCCTGGCCTACCACGGCGCCACGGGCGTGCTGCTGGAGCGGTTCGACCCGGTCGAGTCGCTGCGGCTGGTCGCCGAGCACCAGGTGAGCATCGTGATCGGGGTGCCGGCGATGTTCGTCGCCTGGTCGCTGTTGCCCGAGTTCGGAGAGGCGTTCGCGTCGGTACGGCTGACGGTCAGCGGAGCGGCGCCGCTGCACCCCGTGGCGGGCACCCGATTCCTCAACGCCACCGGGCACCCGGTCTTCGAGGGGTACGGGCTGACCGAGGCCGCGCCGGTGCTCACCTCGGCGCTGGCCGCACCGGTACCCAAGCCGGGATCGATCGGCCGGGCGATCCCGGGCGTGACACTGAAGCTGGTCGCCGCGTCCGGGGACGAGATCGACATCACCGACGACGACTTCGACGACGACGCGCCGGGCTCGCCCGGCACCGATCCGGGCGAGATCGTGGCGCGCGGGGCGAACCTGTTCAGCGGGTACTGGCCGGACGGCCGGGACGGCCCGGACGCCGAGGGCTGGTGGGCCACCGGCGACGTGGCGTACGCCGACGCCGACGGGGACCTGTTCCTGGTCGACCGGAAGCGTGAGCTGATCCTGGTCAGCGGGTTCAACGTGTACCCGTACGAGGTGGAGCAGGTACTGATGGCGCACCCCGCCGTACGGGAGGCGGCGGTGCTGGGCATTCCCCACCCGTACTCCGGACAGACGGTGAAGGCCTTCGTGGTGATCTCCGCCATGGTCGGCACCGAGGAGTTGTTGGCCCACTGCGAGCGCAATCTGGCCAGGTTCAAGTGCCCGACGGCGATCGAGTTCGTCCCGTCGCTGCCGCACTCGGCCACCGGGCGGGTGCGCAAGGCCAAGCTCCGCGACCAGGGCTAGGTTTGGTTCCGTGCCTCGACTCACCTTGATCACCCGACCCGGCTGCCACCTCTGCGACGTCGCCAAAGAGGCGTTGGAGCGCATCGCGGCGGACACCGGGGAGCAGTGGCAGGAGATCAACGTCGAGTCGGAGGTGGAGCTGGAGGCGGAGTACGGCGACCGAGTGCCGGTGGTCCTGCTGGACGGCAAGGAACACGGGTACTGGCGGGTGGAAGAGGCCCGGCTGCGCCGGGACCTGGCCGGCTGAGGGCGGCCTTTTTCGAAGGCGTCCGGCCATCGGTCCCGGCTAGAGTTGCCGGGTGCCGCACCTCGTCTGGGACTGGAACGGAACCCTGCTCGACGACCTGACCCTGGTCGTCGCCGCTACCAATGCCTCGCTCGCCGAACTCGGCGGCCCGGCGGTGACCGCCGAAGAGCACCGGCGCGACTTCCGCCGGCCGATCGCGCAGTATTACGGCGACGTCCTCGGGCGGGTGATCGACGAGGAGGAGTTCGTCCGGCTGGACAAGACGTTCCACGTCGCATATGCCGAGGGGCTGCTGGGGTGCGCGCTGTCCGTGGGCGCGATGGAGGCGTTGAGCTCCTGGGCCGGCACCCAGTCCCTGCTGTCCATGTGGTTCCACCACGAACTGGTACCCACCGTGTCGCGGTACGGGCTCGACCGGTACTTCGCCCGCATCGACGGGCTCCGTGATGCGGTCGGCGGCGGTCCCAAGGCGCCTCACCTGGTCGCTCACCTGCGGGCGCAGGGGCTGGTCGGTGACGACTGTGTGCTGATCGGCGACTCGGAGGACGACGCGATCGCGGCCCAGAGCGTGGGTGCCCGCTGTGTCCTCTACACCGGCGGCTTCACCGACCCGGCCCGGCTGCGGGCGGTCGGCGTGCCGGTCGCCGACACGCTTGCCGAGGCAGCCCGGCTCGCGGCGCTCAGTTAGCCCCGCGTCCGAGCCGGCCGTGTCCGAGCCGGCCGTGTCCGAGCCGGCCGTGTCCGAGCCGGCTGCGGCTCGTTCCGTGTCCTGGCCGGCCGCGGCGGTGACCAGCCTCGCGAGCCACGGTCAGCCCCGCAAGTAGGTCAGCACGGCCAGGACGCGCCGGTGTTGCTCCTCGTCCGGCGGCAGGTCGAGCTTGGTGAAAATGTTCTTCACGTGCTTCTCGACCGCGCCGTCGGTCACCACCAGGGTCTTGGCGATGGCCGCGTTCGACTTGCCCTCGGCCATCAGCGCCAGCACCTCGCGCTCCCGGAGGGTGAGCGAATCCAGCGGCGCCCGGCCGCGACGTACCACCAACTGAGCCACCACCTCGGGGTCGAGCACGGTGGCTCCGCCGGCCACCCTCTCCAGCGTGTCCAGGAAGTCGGCGACCTCGGCCACCCGGTCCTTCAGCAGGTACCCGATCGCCCCGACCCGGTCAGCCAGCAGGTCGTCCGCGTAGGAGACCTCGACGTACTGGGACAGGACCAGGATCGGCGACCGGGGTACCAGCCGGCGCGCCGACACTGAGGCGCGCAGCCCTTCGTCGGTGTGTGACGGAGGCATCCGTACGTCCACGATCGACACGTCGGGGCGGTGCTCCACGATCGCGTCCACCAGGGATGGTCCGTCCCCGACCGCCGCGACGACCTGGTGCCCGTTCTCCTCCAGGAGGCGGACCAGGCCCTCTCGCAGCAGTACCGCATCGTCCGCGACGACTATTCGCATGGCAGCTCCGCTCGGATCTCGGTCGGCCCGCCTTCCGGGCTGACGACGGTGAGCGTGCCACCCGCCGCACGTACCCGGTCGGCCAGGCCGGTCAGCCCGTGGCCCTTGGACAGGTGGGCGCCGCCGACTCCGTCGTCCAGTACGGCGACGATCAGCCGCCCGTTGGCGTGGGAGACGTAGACCGCGCCGTTGGTCGCCTGGCTGTGCTTGGCCAGATTGGTCAGCGACTCGGCGACCAGGAAGTATGCGGTGTTCTCCAGGATCGGGGTCAGCCGGCCGAGTTTGGGTGGGACGGTGAGCGCCACCGGTACGGTGCTGCGCGAGGCGAGCGCGGCCAGTGCGCTGGGCAGGCCCCGGTCGGACAGGATCGGTGGGGCGATGCCTCGCGACAGGGCACGCAGCTCGTCGAGGGTCTCCCGGGTCTGGCCGAGCGCCTCGTCGATCGTGGCGCGGGCCGCGTCCGGGTTGCTGTTCATCTGCTGCCGGGCCCGGCCGAGGTCCATGGCGAGCCGGACCAGGCGCTGCTGCGGCCCGTCGTGGATGTCGCGCTCCAGCCGGCGCAGCGCGGTCGCCTCGGCCGACACCGCCGAGTCCCGCTGCTGTTCCAGCCCGCTGATCCGGTTCTGTACCTCGGCGATGCCGGTCAGCAGCGCCCGGCCGAACTGCGCCGGGACCAGTGCCGCCACCCGGACGACCAGGGGCAGGGTGACCAGGAAGAACAGCCCGATCACGGTGTTCAGGCCGATCCGGGCGGTCAGCGTGTCGGAGATGTGGAGCAACTCGTTGAGGTCCTGGTCGGTATCGCCGTGCGGAATGTACTGGGTCCAGATGATCGCGCTGAGGCCGCCGAGTGCGCCGGCCCACCACGTGACGGTGAACACGAAACTGACCGTGTAGAGGATCCAGCCGAAGATCGCGTGCATCAGGTCGAGCCACGACTGGCCGTCCCGCAGCGGGGTGAAGATCCGCCGCCAGAAGCCGGAGCCTGGCGGGGCACTGCGGTACGCGGGGCGGGGAGCGGGCCGGTGGGTCACCGTGGGCAGCCGCAGCCGTTCGAGATCGGCGAACCCCCGGGCGGCGTACAGCGCGCCGACCATGATCGGGAAGCCGACCACGGTGATCAGCGTGCCGACCCCCAGGACAAACAGGGGCAGGGTCACGATGAACCCGGCCAGGGCGATGGGGAACCCGACGATCGCGTAGGCCGAGTCGGCGCCGATCTGCCGGAGCATGCGGCCGGCGGGATTTCCGGGGCGGGGGTGTGTCATGTCATTGAACCTAGACACCGGAGACGGAACGCCCCATCCCGCGCGCCGCCGTTTCCGTGGTCGGGTTATCCCCACCGGTCACGGCGCTGACCTGCGGCTCGGCCTTTCAAGATCACGATTTGTGCACGCGTTCACGAGCGCCTAGTCTATAAACGCGGTGAGCCTCCTAGCACAGTCGGCCGTGGTCGGCGCGGTGGGGTTCCCGGCAGGCACCTACGCGGACGACGGGTGGCCGGCAGTGTCGCGACAGCGGCGCGCCCCTCAGGCGGCCCGGATCGAGAGGAACACTTGAGTCAGCAGCGCAGCGAGCGGCCAGCGGGAAGTGACTCCCGGCCGGCACGCTCGGCGGCCGGGCTGAGTGCCGACGGGTCGCCGGGCCATGGACTGCCCGAGCGTGGTGCGCCGGCCTCCGAGCTGCCGGACCTGCCCGAGGCCACCGTCGCCCGGCTCCCGGAATACCTGCGGGCGCTGCACGTCCTGGCCGATGGCGGCGGCGACGTGGTCTCCAGCGAGGAACTGGCCCAGGCGGCCGGGGTGAACTCCGCGAAGCTGCGCAAGGACCTGTCCTACCTGCGTTCGAACGGCACCCGTGGGGTCGGGTACGACGTCGGACAGCTGATCGACAAGATCGAACACGTCCTCGGGCTCAACCAGCACCGGGCGGTGGCCCTGGTCGGCGTCGGTAACCTCGGCCAGGCCCTTGCCGGCTATGGCGGGTTCGGCTCCCGAGGCTTCCACATCGCCGCCCTCTTCGACGCGGATCCCACCCGGGTCGGCGACCGGATCGCCGGCCTGTCGGTGCGGCACATCGACGAGCTGGCCGAGGTCGTCGCGACCGAGCACATCGCGATCGCGGTGATCGCCACGCCGGCGCACGCCGCCCAGGCAGTCGCCGACGCCCTGGTGGACTGCGGCGTGACCAGCATTCTGAACTTCGCGCCGTGCGTGCTGTCCGTGCCGGAGAATGTGGACGTACGCAAGGTCGACCTCGCGATCGAGCTGCAGATCCTGTCCTTCCATGAGCACCGGAAGTCGACCCTGACGGCCTTGCCGGAGGCGATCAGCTGATGAATCTCATCGTCGTCGGCGTCTCGTACCGCACGGCGCCGGTACCCGTGCTGGAACGGCTCGTCACGTCGCCGGCCGAGGTGCCTCCGGTACTGGCGCAGCTCCTCGCCCAGCCCTACATCGGCGAGGCGCTCGTGCTGTCGACCTGTAACCGGGTCGAGGTCTACGCCGGGGTGTCCGCGTTCCACGGCGGGTTGACCGACATCGTCTCGGTACTGGCGGCCCGGGCCGGCGCGGCTCCGGCGGACCTGGCGCCGCACGCGTACGTGCACTACGACGCGGAGGCGGTCCGGCACGCGTACCGGGTGACCACCGGGCTGGACTCGATGGTGATCGGTGAGGCGCAGATCCTCGGGCAGCTTCGCGACGCGTACGCGATGGCGGCGGAGCACGACGCGACCGGTCGCCTGCTGCACGAACTCATGCAGCAGGCGCTGCGGGTCGGCAAGCGGGCGCACGCGGAGACCGGGATCGATCGGGCCGGCCAGAGCGTGGTCTCGGCCGCTCTGAACCTGGCCGCGGTCGCAAGCTCGCACGCGGCCGGCCCCCACGCGACCGACTCCGAGCCGGCTGGCTCTCACGCGGCCGGCGCCGAGCCGGTCGAGGGGCGGGGCGTGCTCGCCGGCCGCTCCGCGCTCGTGGTGGGCGCCGGGGCGATGGGCTCGCTGGCCATGGCCACGTTGCGCCGGTCCGGCGCCGATCCGCTGTACGTGACCAGCCGGGGAGCCGAACGCGCCGCCCGGCTCGCCGAGCTGTACGACGCGACCGCCGTTACCGGGCTCGATCTGTCCACCGTGGACATCGTGGTCTCGGCGACCGCCTCGTCCGGCCACGTGATCACGCCGGCGGACGTGACCGGCCCGGTGACCATCGTGGACCTCGCTGTCCCTCGAGATGTTGACCCGCAGGTCGCCGCGCTGCCCGGGGTTGAGTTGATCGACATCGAACGGCTCGGCGCGTCGTTGTCCGCCGACGGTGGCCTGTCCGCCGACAAGGCCGCGGTCGAGGGCATCGTCGCCGCCGAGGTCGAGGCGTTCCTGGCCTGGCTGCGCAGTTCTGACGTGGCGCCCACGGTTGCCGCGCTGCGGTCCCGGGCAGATGACGTGGTCGCCGTGGAGTTGCGTCGACTTTCGCAACGCCGTCCGGAGCTGACTGACGAGCAACGGGCCGATGTGGCGCGTACGATCCACCGGGTCGTGCAGCGCCTGCTCCACCAGCCGACGGTGCGGGTGCGGGAGCTGGCGGCCGGGCCTGGTGGGGACCGGTACGCCGCCCTGCTGCGTGAGCTGTTCGACTTGGACGTGCCCTCACCCGGCGCGGTCAACGGGGTTCCGGAGGTCGATTCGTGAGCATCCGGCTGGGGACGAGGGCCAGCGCGCTTGCCGTGGCCCAGTCCCGCATGGTCGCCGACGCGCTGTCCAGGGCGTCCGGCGAAAGCGTGGAGCTGGTGGAGATCAGCACCGCTGGCGACCGGTCCACCGCGCCGGTGGCCCAGCTGGGCGTCGGCGTGTTCGTCTCCGCGCTGCGCGACGCGCTCGGCGCCAAGGAGATCGACCTCGCCGTGCACTCGTACAAGGACCTGCCGACGGCGCCGGTCGACGGCCTGGTGATCGCGGCGACCCCGCAGCGCGAGGACCCGCGCGACGCGTTGGTCGCCCGGGACGGACTGACTCTGGCCGAGCTGCCGCCCGGCGCCCGGGTCGGCACCGGCGCGGTGCGCCGGCTCGCTCAGCTGCACGCGCTCGGGCTGCCCATCGAGACCGTGCCGATCCGCGGCAACGTGGACAGCCGGTTGCGGCGGGTGGCCTCCGGTGAGCTCGACGCGGTCGTCGTGGCGTACGCCGGGGTGGTCCGACTCGGGCGTGCCGACGAAGTGACCGAGATCCTCGACCCGCGGCAGATGCTGCCGGCCCCCGCCCAGGGTGTGCTGGCCGTCGAGTGCCGGGTCGACGATCATGATTTGTACGACGCGCTCCGTGCGCTCGATCACGTCCCCACCCGGGCCGCGGTCGACGCCGAGCGCGCGCTGCTCGCCACGCTCGAGGCGGGCTGCAGCGCACCCGTCGCCGGTCTTGCCGAGATCGTCGAGCACGGCGCGGCGGTTACGGTTCACGCTCCGGCCGCCGATAAGGACGGGGAGATCTACCTGCGCGGTGCGGTACTGAGTCCGGATGGGCGCGTCGCCTTCCGGCTGTCCCGCACCGGAACGCTCGCCGACGCGTCGACGCTCGGCCGCCTGCTGGCGGACGAACTGCTCGACGCGGGGGCCAACGAAGTACTGGGAGTACAGCAATGACGCGGACCCGAAAGTCCACCGGGCACATCAGCTTTGTCGGGGCCGGCCCCGGCGACCCTGGCCTGCTCACTCGCCGCGCCCATGACGCACTGACCTCAGCCGACCAGGTGGTGTTCGACCGGGGCGTGTCCGATGTCATGCTCGGGGCGATCCGCGACCTGGCGTCGCCTGACACGCAGTTCTCGCCGGCCGAGGGCGCCTCCGGCGACGTCGCCAAGGTGCTGCTGTCGGCGGCCCGGTCCGGCCTGCACGCGGTGCACCTCGTGGCCGGCGACCCGTTCGGACACGAGTCCGTGGTCCGGGAGGTCCAGGCCGTCGCCCGCACGGCGGTGCCGTTCGAGGTGGTACCCGGGATCGGGCAGGCGGCCGGCGTGGCCGCCTACGCCGGGATCCCGCTCACCGGCGTGCGCACCTCCGCCGACATCGACGACATCAGCACGGTCGACTTCGAGGCGCTGGCGGCCGCCGCCGGCCGTGGCGCGGTAGCGGTCGCGGTCGAGGCGGGCGAGTTGGGGACGGTACGCGACGGACTGCTCGCGGCCGGACTCGACCCGCAGACGCCGGTCGCGGTCACCGGCGACGGCACCGGGGAGACGCAGTACACCTCGACGTCCACCGTGGACAGCATGGTGGCCGCCGCGCTCGGCTTCAGCGGCCGGGTGGTGCTGTCCGTCGGCGCCGGTACGGTGCAGCGCGACAAGCTGGGCTGGTGGGAGAACCGCCCGCTGTACGGCTGGAAGGTCCTGGTGCCCCGCACCAAGGAGCAGGCAGGCGTGATGAGCGAGCGACTGCGCGCGTACGGCGCCATTCCCTGCGAGGTACCCACGATCGCGGTCGAGCCGCCCCGCACCCCAGCGCAGATGGAACGCGCGATCAAGGGTCTGGTGGACGGCCGGTACGCGTGGGTGATCTTCACCTCGGTCAACGCGGTCCGCGCGGTCTGGGAGAAGTTCGCCGAACACGGCCTGGACGCCCGGCACTTCGGCGGTGTGAAGATCGCTTGCATCGGTGAGGCGACCGCCAGCGCCGTGCGCGCCTTCGGCATCCAGCCCGAGCTGGTTCCGGCCGGGGAGCAGTCCAGCGAGGGCTTGCTCGCCGAGTTCTCGCCGCACGACGAGATCCTCGACCCGGTCGGCCGGGTGCTGCTGCCCCGCGCCGACATCGCGACCGAGACCCTGGCCGCCGGCCTGACCGAGCGCGGTTGGGAGGTCGACGACGTGACCGCGTACCGAACCGTTCGGGCCGCGCCGCCGCCGGCCGACATCCGCGACGCGATCAAGTCCGGAGGATTCGACGCGGTGCTGTTCACCTCGTCCTCGACGGTGCGCAACCTGGTCGGTATCGCCGGTAAGCCGCACACCCGCACGGTGGTCGCGGTGATCGGACCGAAGACCGCGGAGACGGCCGTCGAGTTCGGCCTGAGGGTGGACGTCCAGCCGCCGCACGCCGCGGTTCCCGACCTGGTCGAGGAGCTCGCCACGTACGCGGTCGAGTTGCGCGAGAAGCTGGCCGCCATGCCGGCCAAGCAGCGGCGCGGCTCCAAGGTGCAGGGCCCGACGGCTCTGCGGTTCCGGTGACCCGCCGGTACCGTTGACCGTCGGCCCTGCCGATCGGCCGGGTTCGATCGACCCGGCGTTCCCGATCCGGCAATGCCGCATCCTCAGGAGGTCGCCATGACCTATCCGGACGCCCGCCCACGCCGGCTGCGCCGCACCCCGGCGATGCGCCGGCTGGTGAGCGAGACCGAACTCGCGCCGCGCCAGCTCATCCTGCCGATGTTCGTGCGGGAAGGACTGACCGAACCGCGGCCGATCTCGTCGCTGCCCGGAGTCGTGCAGCACTCCCGGGAGTCGCTGCGTAAGGCCGCCGCCGAGGCGGTCGCGGCCGGGATCGGCGGGCTGATGCTGTTCGGCGTGCCGGAGCATCGCGACGAGGTCGGCTCGGGCGGTACCGATCCGGAGGGCATCCTCAACGTCGCCATCCGGGACGTGATCGCCGAGGTCGGTGACTCCACGGTCGTGATGGGCGACCTGTGCCTCGACGAGTTCACCTCGCACGGTCACTGCGGCGTGCTCGCGCCGGACGGTTCGGTGGACAACGACGCGACCCTGGCCCGGTACGCCGAGATGGCGGTGACGCAGGCCGCCGCCGGGGTACACATGGTGGGCCCCTCCGGGATGATGGACGGCCAGGTCGGCTTCGTCCGGCGGGCGCTGGACGAGGCCGGGTACGCGGACGTGGCGATCCTGGCGTACGCGATCAAGTACGCGTCGGCGCTGTACGGGCCGTTCCGCGAGGCGGTCGAGTCGGCGCTCGTCGGCGACCGCCGCACCTACCAGCAGGACCCAGGCAACGTCCGGGAGGCGCTGCGCGAGGTGGCGCTCGACGTCGCCGAGGGCGCCGACATGGTGATGGTCAAGCCCGCCCTGCCGTATCTCGACGTGGTCGCCGCCGTGGCGTCATCGGTGGACGTGCCGGTCTCCGCGTACCAGATCTCCGGCGAGTACGCGATGGTCGAGGCGGCCGCGGCGAACGGGTGGCTGGAGCGTGAGCGCACGATCCTGGAGACGCTGACCTCGATCCGGCGAGCCGGCGCCCAGACGATCCTCACGTACTGGGCCGTCGAGGCGGCCCGCCTGCTGCGCGCCGGCTTCTGATCCTCGCTGCCCGCTGCCCGCTGCCCGCTGCCCGCTGCCCGCTGCCCCGGCCGCTCGTCGCTCGGCGCCTTCGATGCCCGGCGCACCGGCTCGACCGGCGCCGGGTGTCTGTTGTGGATGCTTTGCTCTGCTTACCTATACGCAACGATTTTCGCCAAGAGTGTTGCGTGGGGGTAAGCAGAGCAAAGCGTGCCGAAGGGAGTACCTCGGCCGGCGGGCGGCGAGTTATCCACAGGGTTCGCCCGGCGGTTGAGCCGGGCTTGGCCGATCGGGCACCCTGATGGCGTGGACAACCCACCGCGAGCCGGTCAGTATCCGATAGCTGGTCTCGTCCGCCGTGCCCGCAGGATCGGCGACCTGAGCCAACGCCAGCTGGCCAACCGGGCTCGGGTCTCGCCGTCCACGGTCGGCCGGGTCGAGGCGGGCACCCTCACGCCGAGCCTGGATCTGTTGCAGCGCCTCCTGGGTGCGGCGGGGCTTTACCTCGCCGTGGTCGACGCCAACGGACACGTCATCATGCCGATGCGGGATCGTGAGGACATCCGCGATGGCGCGGAGCGGCGGTACCCGTCGCACCTGGACACGATCCTTGATCCGCTCCCCGGAGAGTGGTGGGCCGACATCTACGGGCTGGCCCGTCCGCCGGAGACGTTCCACCGCAGCCGCAGCTACCGCGACTGGCTGCGCAAGCGCAGTCAGTGGGAGGTCCGCGTCGCCCAGCACCGGGGCGAGCGCCCTCCGCCGGACACCCGCTACTGGGGCTGAAGAGTGGTGGCGCGGGTCAGGGGCCGGCCAGGTTGAGCAGGCGGACGAGATCCGGCACATCGGCCTCATATTCGCGCCACTGCCGGTCGGGCAGGAAGCCCAGCTCGGCGTTGACCTTGAGCATCGGCTCGTTTTCGAAGGCGTTCCACGTCTGCACCTCGGTGAGCCGAGGTTCCGACGAGCGCAGCTCGAACAGCATCCGCGCCTTGATCGCCCGTCCCAGGCCGTAGCCGCGGTGGGCCGGCACCACGATCGTGTCGTACTGGTCGGCCCTGGTCGGGCGCTGGGCCGGCACGACGACCTCGGTGAGGCCGGCGACCTTCCCGGTCTTCTCGTGGATGCCGAGCACGATGTAGGGCTTGAGCCCACGCGCGTGCAGCGTGGTGAGGCTGGCACGTAGCCGGTTCGGATCGTACGAGCTGGGCCGCAGCTCCAGGTCGCCCAGATCGTAGGACTCGCGGACGATCTCCTTCGCTTCCGCGTACGCCTCGTACAGCTCCTCCGGCGGCCCGCCAGGGTAGTACTCGATGTGGTACCCGGAGCCAACTCCGGTGGCCATCTCGCCGAGCCGCATCCAGTCCACACTCGACAACTTGAGAACGTTACGGATCTCCACGTATGCGCAGCGGAACCCGTGGTGCTCATAGAAGTCGATTGCGGGAGTGCCGCCGACGACCTCGACGCCGATCGAGGCGAATCCTTCGCTGTATGCCCGCCGGATCGCCGCGCCGAGCAGCTCGCGCCCCAGCCCGCCGCGACGCGCCTTCGGGTGCACGCACACCTCGATCACGCCGATGTCGCCCAGCAGGAGGATGTTGGCCTCGCCCAGCACCGGCTCGCCGCGCGCGGCGGCGCCGGGGCTCGACTCGGCCAGCCAGCAGACCCGGCGCTCGCCGGGCATCGTGACGGCAAGGTATTCGCGGAACGCGTCAATGCGCCACTGCGGATCGTCCGGAAGATCGACAGACTGCGCTGCGTTGAGCGTGGCCAATACGGCTTCGATCTCGACGGACGGCGCGGTTCGGGGATCCCACTCGCGTACCATCACCGCTCTAGCTTGCCGATAATCGCAGGCCGGCGAAAGTAGTTGTTCCGGCGATTCTTAATGCTGCCGGAAAGTTGTCCGGCGTCAGCTCACCGTCCGACTCTGCATCCCGTAGTTGTCGGCGGCGGCGAACACGTCGTCCGCGTAAGAGTCCAGGTCGTTGTACGAAAGGATTGCCGACCGCCAATCCGCGGGTACCGAAAGGTTTCGGCCGCCCGCGCACAGGTAGTCGGCGGCGGCCAGGGCCGCGTCGTTGATGTCGTTCGGGTCGGCGGACCCGTCCTGGTCCGCGTCGACCTGGTACTTGCCCCAGGTGTTCGGCAGGAACTGCATCGGCCCGATCGCGTGATCGTAGATCATGTCGCCGTCGTACCTGCCGTGATCGGTATCCGGGATCTTCGCCCGCTCGCCCGTGCCGTCGAGGGTGAGGCCGATGATCGGCGGCATGGCGCGGCCGTCCTGTTGCAGTACGGCGCCGTTCGTCCGGCCGTGGTTGGACTCGACCTTGCCGATGCCGGCCAGGGTGGTCCAGGTCAGGTGGCAGGACGGCAGGCTCTGCTGCGACCAGAGCTGGGCGTACCCGTATGCCTCCAGCGCCACGATCGGGATCCCGAGAACCGGGGACAGCTTGGTCGCCCAGCCGGCCAACACGTCCTCCGGTCGCGTCACGGCGGCGGTCGTGCCGGTCGGCTCGTCCGTGGGCAGGTCGGTCGCGCCGGGCAGCGGTGTGGCGTCCGGGTCGAGGCCGTCCGGCGCGCTGGGCTGGGTGCCGTCGGCGCCGGCCGCGTGCGGGTCCGCTTGGGACAGCGGCTTGTCCGGAGCGGTGGCCGGCACCAGGTAGCCACCGGCGCCGCCGGCCAACGCGAGCAGGGCGGCCAGCGCCAGCGCGGGGAGCACGAAGCGCCCGCTCGGCCGCAGCGCCCACCGGTGTAGTGCCCGGCCGGTGGCCGCCATGCCCTGCCTGACTCGCCGGCCGGCCCTGGCCAACCACGCGAAGCGCGATGGTCGGTGACGGGCGGGTGGGGGCGGGGCGGCTGGCCGTAGCGCGGGAGGGGAGTCCATATCCGTGCCGGTCACTAGGTGAGTATTACACCCATTCCGGTGTCAGTGCAGCCGTCGTAATCTGTGTTCATGCCGCGTTACGAGTACCGATGCCGTGCCTGCGGCGACACGTTCGAGCTGAACCGGCCGATGGAGCAGTCGGCCGCGCCCGCACGCTGTCCGCACGGGCACGACGACACCGTCAAGCTTCTGTCCACGGTCTCCGTCGCAGGTCGTGCCTCGTCGACCGGGCCGTCTGCCGCTTCAGGGGGGTGCTGCGGAGGCGCCTGCGGGTGCTAGGTTGGACCGCCACGCGCGATCCGTGGGGCATCCGAGCCGGTGGCGGCGCATCTTTCGTCGCTGGCGCGGCCGGACGGGACGAACGCTCGGCCGGTCGGTCGAGCCCACATTGACCTCGCGGACCGCAACTCGGCCTGGTGGTCGTCGTTACGTCAGCCGTAGCACCCCCGTGCTTCTCCGCTCGTTGACTCCACCGTGCCATGATCTGAACCCAGGGTTCGACCTTGGGCCGATCCGTGCCGGACCGTTTCTCCGATGCGGTCGCTTCGGAGGGTGCGTCAGCATGAGGCACGACTTCCAGGGGGCGGAGGTTCACGCGTGTCGGAACGGGTTCACCTGCCGAGCGGTCTGGTGACATTCCTCTTCACCGACATCGAGGGGTCGACCCGGTTGGCCCAGATGCTCGGTGCGGGGTACCCGCCTGTTCTCAATGAGCACCGGCGGCTGCTTCGAAATACCCTGACCGCGTGTGCCGGCACCCCGCTGTCCACCGAGGGCGACTCGCTCTTCGTCGCGTTCTCGGATGCCGGCGCCGCCCTGCACGCGTGCGCCGAGGCGCAGCGCGCTCTGGCCGTTCACGACTGGCCGACGCCGGAGGCCCGGCCCCAGGTGCGGATGGGCCTGCACACCGGGTACGCCGAGCCGATGGGCAACGAGTACACCAGCCCGGAGGTGCACCGGGCGGCCCGGATCGCGGCGGCCGCGCACGGTGGTCAGGTGCTCTGCTCGGCATCCACGGCACGGCTGGCCGGCCAGCTGAGCGACGATGCCTGGCTGCTCGACCTGGGGCTGCACCGGTTGCGCGGCTTCGACGACCGGGAACGACTCTTCCAGCTCATCGCGACCGGGCTGCACCGGCAGTTCCCGCGGCCGCGCACGCTCGACGCGACCCCGCACAATCTGCCCGGCACGGTGACAAACTTCGTCGGCCGCGCCGCCGAACAGCGGGAACTGGCCGCCCTGGTCGAGGAGCACCGGCTGGTCAGCGTCGTGGGCCCGGGCGGCGCCGGCAAGACCCGGCTGGCTGTCGAGGTCGCCTCCACCCGGGTGGACGCTTACCCGGACGGCGTCTGGTTCGTCGACCTGGCGTCGGCCACCGACCCTGGCCTCGTGGCGGTGACCGTGGCGGCCACCCTGGGGCTGCGGCCGGAGCCCGGCCGTGCGGTCGTGGACACCATCGCCGACTACGCGAGCAGCCGTCGGTTCCTGATCGTCCTGGACACCTGCGACGCCCAGCCGGGCGCGAGCGCGATGGTCGTCGGCCGGCTGCTCGCCGGCAGCCGTGGAGTGCAGGTGCTGGCCACCAGCCGGGAGCCGCTCGGGCTGGCCGGCGAGGTGGTGTGGCGGATCCCGCCGATGTCCTTGGAACCCGATCCGGCGGGCGCGCCGGGCGACGCCGTGGCGCTTCTGCTCGACCGGGCCGCCGCGGCCCGGGGCGGCAAGCGGCCGTCCGGTACCGAGCTGGAACAGTTGTGCCGGGTCGCGTACCGGTTGGAGGGGTTGCCGCTCGCCCTGGAGTTGGCCGCCGCCCGACTGCGGGTACTGACCGCGAACGAACTGGTGAACCGGCTCGACGATGTCGTGTCCACATTGGACGCCGGGCTGTCCATGGTGGACACCGTGCCGCTGGCCGGCGGTGCGGCGCTACGACACGCCACCCTGCAGGCCACGGTCACCTGGTCGTACCGGACGCTCGGCCCACGGGCCGCCCGGCTGCTCCGGTGGCTGGCCGTGTTCGCCGGGCGGGTGGATCTGCCCGCCATCGAATGGCTGCTGGGTGAGGACCCGCTGGACGCGCTCGCCGTACTGGTCGACAAGTCGCTCGTGCAGGCGCAGCCCACGGCTTCCGGCACGACGTACCGGATGCTCGACCCGATCCGCGCGTACGCGGCGCGGCGCCTCGCCGACGCGGACGAGGCAGACGCCGCACGCAACCGGCACGTGGCCTGGTGCCTGCACGCGATCGAGCGTGCCCACCAGTCCCCGGACCGGCGGCCGGTCACACTGTCGCTGTTCGCCATCGACCCGATGGCCGACGAGCTGCGCGCCGCGCTGCACTGGACCGCCACCCAGGGCAGTGCCCGGCAGGGCTTGCGCATCGTAGGTGGGCTCGACCAGTGGTGGCGCGAGCGTGGCCTGGCCCGCGAGGGCCGGTTGTGGCTGTTCCGCCTGTACGAGCGGATCTCCAACACCGGTGAGGAGATCCCCGAGGCCGAGCTGGCCGCGGCATACCACGTGCACGCCCTGCACGCGGGCGCCGATGGCGAGTACGCCGAGGAGTTGCGGTTCTCCCAACGCGCCGAGGCGTACGCCCGGCGAGCCGGGGACTCCGCGCTGCTGGCCCGAGCGCTGTCCGGGCGCGGCTCGCCGCTGCTGAGCATGGGCAACCCGGCCGAGGCCGAGACGGGATGCCGCGAACTGATCGACTGGGCTCGCGCGCACGACGTCATCGGCGACGCGTTGCCCGCGGTCTACTGTCTCGCCCAGATCCTCTGGGAGCGGGGTGCCCTCGACGATGCCGCCGAACTGCTCGCCGCGGCCCGTCCGGTGGAAGCCGGCCGGCCGATCGAGCGCGGCCGGCGCGCGGTCGACATGATCCTGGGCATGGTCGCGCTCGCCCGCGGTGACCTGGTCGCGGCGCATGATCACCTGGCCGTCGCGCTGCGCTCGCGGATGGGATACGGCTTCCACTCGTGCGCGGTCGAGACCATCAACGGCTTCGCGGTGCGCTGCGCGTTGGGCGATGACCCGATCACCGGCGCCCGGCTGTTCGGCGCCGCCCAGGCCGCCCGCGCGTTGCTGCCCGACGTGGCGAGGATCTACGGCTCGTACTGGGCGGAGCAGCAGACCCGGCTGCGGGCGGCGCTGGGCGACGCGGCGTTCGACTCCGCGTACGCCGAGGGTGCCGCCCTCACGCTCGACGAGGCGGCCAAGGTCGCACTCGCCGTGGAGCACCCGGACCTGAAGGCCGGCTCGGTGCGCTTCACGGAGAAGGAGCGCGTCACCGGTACGGCCCCGGTACCGGCCCGCGACGTCGACTCGCGAGCGTCCTGAGCCCCGGTCGACCCGGCACCGGACGACAGAAAGGGCGGCCCGTCGCCGGACCGCCCTCGATGGGTCGTTCGATCGATGCGTCTAGAGGATCGTCCAGGTGTCGCCCGAGCCGAGCAGCGCGGCGAACTCCTCGTCGAGCCCGCGGGTGAGCTTGCTCTGCGCCGCGGTGACCTGCTCGCGAACCAGGTTGTCGTATGCCGGCCGGTCCACCGAGCGGAACAGCCCGATCGGGGTGTGCCGGAGGTCGAGGTCGGGCAGCCGGGACAGCGCGAACGCGTAGGCCGGGTCGGCCACGGTCGCGTCGTGTACCAGGACGTGCGCCTGGTCGGTCTCGGCGGTCCGCTCGACCGACAGCCCGAAGCCGCCGGGCGGGTGCACGACGCACCACTCACCGTCGGCGCCGAAGGTGATCGGCTTGCCGTGCTCCAGCCGGATCAGGAAGTCGTCCCGGGTCGCCGGCTCCTTGAGCACGTCGAACGCGCCATCGTTGAAGATGTTGCAGTTCTGGTAGATCTCGATGAACGCCGAGCCCTGGTGCTGCGACGCGGCGCGCAACACCGACTGGAGGTGCTTGCGGTCCGAGTCGATCGTCCGGGCCACGAACGACGCCTCGGCCCCGAGCGCCAGCGAGATCGGGTTGAACGGGGAGTCCGTGGACCCGACCGGCGTCGACTTCGTGATCTTGCCGACCTCTGACGTGGGAGAGTACTGACCCTTGGTCAGCCCGTAGATCTTGTTGTTGAACAGCAGGATCTTCAGGTTGACGTTGCGCCGCAGCGCGTGGATCAGGTGGTTGCCGCCGATGGACAGCGCGTCGCCGTCGCCGGTGACGACCCACACCGACAGGTCGGGCCGGGAGACCGACAGGCCGGTGGCGATGGCCGGGGCACGGCCGTGGATCGAGTGCATGCCGTACGTGTTCATGTAGTACGGGAACCGGGACGAGCAGCCGATGCCGGAGATGAAGACGATGCGCTCGCGCGGGATGCCTAGCTCAGGCATGAACGACTGGACGGCCGCCAGGATCGCGTAGTCACCGCAGCCCGGGCACCAGCGCACTTCCTGGTCGGACTTGAAGTCCTTCGTGGTGAGCTTGATCGATACCGATTCAGACATTCTTCACGACTTCTTCCAACATCGTCTCCAGCTCGGCCGCCGTGAACGGCAGGCCGCGGACCTGGTTGTATCCGATCACGTCGATCAGGTGGCGGGCCCGGATCACGTGGGCCAGCTGGCCCAGGTTCATCTCGGGGATGACCACCTTGTCGTACCGCTTCAGCACCTCGCCGAGGTTGCGCGGCATCGGCGAGAGATGCCTCAGGTGGGCCTGGGCGATCGCGCAGCCACGCTGCCGGAGTGCCCGGCAGGCGGCCCCGATCGGCCCGTACGTGGAGCCCCAACCCAGAACGAGTACCCGTGCGTCGCCGTCCGGGTCTTCGACCTCGATGTCGGGTACTTCGATGGCTTCGATCCGCGCCGCACGCGTGCGCACCATCAGGTCGTGGTTGGCCGGATCGTACGAGATGTCCCCGGTCTTGTCCGCCTTCTCCAGGCCGCCGATGCGGTGCTCCAGTCCCGGGGTGCCGGGGATCGCCCACGGCCGGGCCAGGGTCTTCGGGTCGCGCAGGTACGGCAGGAACTCGCCGGCCGGCCCGTTCGGCTCGGTCGCGAACTCCACCGAGAGGTCGGGCAGGTCGGCGATCTCGGGCAGCAACCACGGCTCGGAACCGTTGGCGATGTAGCCGTCGGAGAGCAGGATCACCGGCGTCCGGTAGGTCAGCGCGATCCGGGCCGCGTCCAGTACCGCGTAGAAGCAGTCGGACGGCGACTTCGGCGCGATGACCGCGACCGGGGCCTCGCCGTGCCGGCCGAACAGCGCCATGTTCAGGTCAGCCTGCTCGGTCTTGGTCGGCATGCCGGTCGACGGCCCGGCGCGCTGCACGTCGATGATGATCAGTGGCAGTTCGAGCGCGACGGCGAGCGAGATGGTCTCGCCCTTGAGCGCGACGCCCGGGCCGCTGGTCGAGGTGACGCCGAGAGCACCGCCGTACGAGGCGCCGAGCGCCACCCCGATCGCGGCGATCTCGTCTTCGGCCTGCACGGTCGTCACGTCGAACCGCTTGTGCTTGGACAGCTCGTGCAGGATGTCCGAGGCGGGCGTGATCGGGTACGCGCCGAGGACCACCGGCCGGCCGGACCGCACCCGCGCGGCCACGACGCCCAGCGCGAGCGCGGTGTTGCCGGTGACGTTGCGGTAGTTGCCGGGCGACATCTTGGCCGGCTTGACCTCGTAGCGGACCGCGAAGTCCTCGGTAGTCTCGCCGAAGTTCCAGCCGGCCTTGAACGCGGCGATGTTCGCCGCGACCAGCTCGGGCCGGGCGGCGAACTTGCGCTCCAGGAAGGTGATCGTCGACTCGTACGGCCGGGAGTACATCCAGGACAGCAGGCCGAGCGCGAACATGTTCTTGGCTCGCTCGGCGTCCTTCTTGGACACGTCGAGGTCGGCCAGGGCGCGGACGGTCATGCTGGTCAGGCCGACCGGGTGCACCGCGTAGCCGTCGAGTGAGCCGTCCTCGAGCGGGTTGGCGGTGTAGCCGACCTTGGTGAGGTTACGGGTGGTGAACTCGTCGGTGTTGACGATGATGTCGGCGCCGCCCGGCAGGTCTCGCAGATTGGCCTTCAGGGCGGCCGGGTTCATCGCCACCAGCACGTTCGGCGCGTCGCCGGGAGTGAGGATGTCGAAGTCGGCGAAGTGCACCTGGAAGCTGGACACGCCGGGCAGGGTGCCGGCTGGCGCCCGGATCTCCGCGGGGAAGTTGGGTAACGTCGAGATGTCGTTGCCCAGCTGGGCGGTCTCGGACGTGAATCGGTCACCGGTGAGCTGCATACCGTCGCCGGAATCGCCGGCGAACCGGATGACCACCCGATCCAGTTGACGGACCTGCTTGGTCACGGGAAGGGACCTCCTCGCGGCGGGCCATGCGTGTGCGGGTGTGCAACACCGTTGTAGCCCGGCCCGCTAAAGTGTTAATCACCTTGAGCCTACGTCGAGGTTCAACCGGGGTTCTGTCCCGGGTCCGACGAATGTTTAGGCGTTTGGTCACAGTTATAGATCTCGCTGCGCTTAATCAGGCTCAGGCGGGCGTCTCGGCGACTATTGGCCAAAGTAACGACATCTCCGTTGTTGGCGGCATTACGAGCGGCCGGCCGCGTCCTCAGGGTCCTCGCCGGAGTCATCGGCTGGGCCTTGCCCGGCCTCGGCGGGCTCCTTCCCGACAGGCTCCGATCCGGCGGGCTCCTCCTCGGCGGGAACCGACTCGACGGGCACCGAGTCGACAGGCACCGAATCGACAGGCACCGACTCGGCAAGCTTCAGCCCGGCAGGCTCCGCCCCGGCCGTCCTGTCGGCGGGCTCGACCGAGGCGGCCCCACTCATGAATGTCCCGCCCGCCGGACCGGCCAGCCGCGGCCCCGCCGCCACGGGACGCCCGCGCAGCACCATGACCAGCACCACGATGACCGTGATCAGTACCGCCGACGAGACGGTGATCATCGGCCACGCCACCGCGCTGCGTGAGCTCAGAACGTACGAGCCGCCGTGGTTGCCCATGGTCGGCGCCGGTACGACCGACGCCGCGGCAGCCACGCTCACCCCGGTCTGATCGGCCGGCACGTCGATCTCGTACGAAGCCTGAGTGGTCCGGCCGGCCTGCCCGGGCGGCGAGAGCGTGGCGCGCACCAGCCCGGCCAGCGGTGCGTTGGCGCGGGCCTCGGCGTTTGCGGTCAGTGGGACCAGAATCGTCTTCTGCCCGCCGGCCGGCAGCGCGCCCAGCACGCACCGCGCCGTGGAGCCGCTCGGCCGCCCCTGGGACTCGCAGCCGGACATCGTGCCCGTGGTCACACCGTCCGGTACCACCACGTCGACCGTGGCGGCCGCCGGCTGGCTGCCGCTGTCGGTGAGCCTGATCTTCAGCTGCGCGGGTACGTCCGGCTGAGCGTCCATGGTCACGTCGTCGACCCGCAGATCGATCCCCGGGGCCGGTGGGCCGGGCGGGAAGATCAGGCCCCAGGTGCGCTGGCCGCTGACGTCCGAGGCGCCGGTGGCGCTCACGGTGAAGGTGAGGCGACCGGTCAGCGGTGCGCTGCGCCAGGCGTCCGCGGACACGGTGATCGCCACCGGCAGAGGTACCGAGGCGCCCGGCGAGACCGACGACACCGAGCAGTGGCCGTGCTGGCAGGCACCCGTGGCGACGTCCGTCACGCCGGCCGGGACGGTGTAGTCGACCGCCACGGTCGCCGTCGCCGTACCGGTGTTCCGGACCGTGATCGTGAACGAGGTGGAGTTCGCGCCGCTCCAGTACCGGTCGTCGAGAACGGCGTTGCTCGCGTACACCCGTACCCGCAGGCCCGGAGATCCGGTGCCGCCCTGCTCCGGGTCGGCCGTCGTCGCCGACGGCTGGGGCTGGTCGGGTGTCGGCGACCCGGGTGGCGGCGGGGTCGGCGAGTCCGGCTGTGCGTCGGTCGGGCCGGGTGTCGGTGACCCGTCCGGTGTCGGGGACTCGCCCGGCGCCGCGGAGTCTTCGACGTACGCCGGCGCGGCCGTGCCGCCGTCGTCGGCACGTGCGGCGGCCGGGCTGACCATCAGGGCGCCGACCAGGAGGATGACTGTCAACGAACCAAGCTTCCGGGCGGCGGACCAGCGTGGCACGGGCACCTCATGACCTTGGGCGACGAGAGTTTCGCACTTCGATTGTGAGGGCTCGTTCCGGTCTCCGGACGCGGCAGGACGGCCGGATTCTGCCGGGTACACGGCCGAACTTCGCCGGTACGATCGTCCGTATGTCGGGCTATCTGGGCTCGTACGCGACGCTGGGTCTGCTCATCGTGGTCGGCGCACTGGTCTTTGTCGGCGCGTTCTCGGCCAACCGCCTGCTGAGCCCGAGCGCACCCAATCCCGCCCCGGACAAATACCGGAACTACGAGTGCGGCCTCGATCCGGTCGGCGGCGACTGGGCCCAGGCCCAGATCCGGTATTACCTCTACGCCTTCCTGTACGTGCTGTTCGCGGTGGAGAGCGTCTTCCTGTTTCCCTGGGCGGTCATCTACGACCGACCGGAGTTCGGCGCCAGCGCGGTCGTCGAGATGGGGATCTTCGTGGCCGTACTGGCTCTCGGCCTGCTCTACGCCTGGCGCAAGCGCGTACTGCGCTGGACCTGACGCGGCCCGGCGGCGACCACACCGGTTCCGCCCGGGCCGGGCCCGATCAGGCCAGCCCGCGTCGGGAGACCGCCGGCTGCCGGTCACCGCGGATCGCGCCGACCATGTCCAGTACCCGACGGGTCTGCCGGACGTGGTGCGCTCGGAACACCCGGGCGCCCAGCCACGCGGAGACCGCCGTGGCGGCCAGGGTGCCCTCCAGCCGGTCGTGGATCGGCAGGTCGAGCGTCTCGCCCACGAAGTCCTTGTTGGACAGTGCGACCAGCACCGGCCACCCCGTGCCGACCAGTTCGCCCAGGCGCCTGGTCACCTCCAGCGAGTGCCGGGTGTTCTTGCCGAAGTCGTGAGCCGGATCGATCAGGATGCCGTCCCGGCGGACCCCCAGCCGCAGAGCGCGCTCGGCCAGTCCGGTCACGGTACCCACGACATCGGCGACCACGTCGGTGAAGGCGGGCCGGTGCGGCCGGGCCCGGGGCACCAGGCCCCCGGCGTGCGAGCAGACCAGCGCCGCCCCGGTCACGGCGGCGACCTCGGCCAGCTCGGGATCGGCGCCGGCCCAGGCGTCGTTGAGCAGGTCGGCTCCGGCCGGTACCGCCTCCCGGGCCACCGCTGCGCGCCAGGTGTCGATGGAGATGACCAGGTCAGGGAACTCGGCCCGGACCGCGGAGATCGTCGAGACCGTCCTGCGGATCTCCTCGGTCACGTCCACGGTTTCGCCCGGGCCGGCCTTGACGCCGCCGATGTCGACGATGTCCGCGCCGTCCTTGACCGCCCGCTCGACCGCCCGCAGCGCGGCGTCCTGCGCGAACGTGGCCCCATGGTCGAAGAAGGAGTCCGGCGTCCGGTTCACGATGGCCATCACGGCCGACTCGCCCGGCCGGAAGGTCCGCCGGCCGAGCCGCAGGTCCCCGTCACCTGCGCCGGTACCGGTCTCGGCGGCCGTCCGGGAACCGGACGATCGTGGCTCGACCGCCCCGGGCCTGCCACTTCGTTCGCCGTGCTCGTTCATCTATCTCCTCGTCCGGGTGGCGGGGTCGCCCGTACTCGGCAAGCGTGCCACGATCGTGGGCATGGGCCAGCTCTTCATTGTGCTCGCCGTGGCACTCGTCGCCGCCGCGCTCGTCTTTGGTATCACCGTGCTGATCATGGGGGGTGACCAGGGCCTGGAGCCGATCGAACCGGATGGTCGATCTGTCCCGCTGCCGGGGTCCCGGCCGTTGACCGAGTCCGACCTCGGACAGGTCCGCTTCGATGTAACCCTACGTGGCTACCGGATGACGCAGGTTGACCTGGCGCTTCGGCGGGCCGCCTACGACCTCGGGTACAAGGAAGAGCTGATCGGCGTGTTGGAGGCCGAGGTCGCGGCGTTGCGCGCCGGGCGCGTCGAGGAGGCGGACGCCCTGCGCGACGCCCGCGAGCAGGCGGCCCGGCCGACCCGGATGGGCGACGACGCCGGACTGACCGGTGCGGAGGCGACCGGTGCGGAGGCCGGGTCCGACCGGGCTCTGACCGTCACCGCGGCAGACCCGGGCCAGACGGTGACCTCCGATCTGGCCGAGGACGCCGCGCAGCCGGCCGATTCTGCCGCCGATCCGAAGGCCGCCGATCCGAAGGACGCTGGCGACGGCGACGACTCCCCGGCCGGTGACGGCGATCAGGACGGCCGTCGCTGGCCGACCGGCTTCGGCAAGATGAGCGACCCGGCGGCTGCCGAGCCGGCCAAGTGACCGGCCCGAGATCGGCGTCGACACCGCCGTCGACGCCGGGCGCGGGCGAGGTCACCGCGACGGTGATCGTCAACGCACCCGCCGAGCGGGTCTACGCCGCCTTCACCGCCTGGGAGCGGCAGGGCGACTGGATCCCGTTCACGAAGGTGCGGATCACCGACGGCGACGGCGGCGAGGGGAGCACGGTCGAGGCGGTCACCACGGTCGGCCCGGCCATCCTGCGTGACGAGATGAAGATCGCGAAGCTGGACCCGCCGTACGAGGTGCGGGTCGTCCACACCGGTCGACTGCTGCGCGGGCCGGGCGTGATGCGCTGTACCGCGATGGGTGGTGGGCGCACCCAGGTCGTCTGGCACGAGTGGTTCCAGCTACCGGCGGGGCCGGCCGGCCGGTTCGCCGGGGCGGTGCTCTGGCCCGGTTCCAAGGTCGGCCTGACCCAGATGTTGCGCCGATTCGCCCGGCTGGTCGAGGCCGGCACCCTGCCGTGAGAGCCTGCTGGAAAACGTCTGGCCGAGCGGGAGGTTTGCCAGCAGGCTCTCACTGTCGGACCCCTTGGCTAGGCTGACCGCGTGGATCTCTTGATCGGGGCGGATGGGCTCGCGCGATGTGGGTGGGCCGGCAGCACGGCCGACTACCTGGCATACCACGACGTGGAGTGGGGCCAGCCGGTGCGCGACGACGACGCGCTGTTCGAGCGGTTGACCCTGGAGGGATTCCAGTCCGGCCTGTCGTGGCTGACGATCCTGCGCAAACGACCGGCGTTCCGGGCGGCGTTCGACGACTTCGTCATCGACAAGGTGGCCACCTACGACGAATCAGACGTCGAGCGCCTGATGGCGGATGCCGGAATCGTGCGCAACCGTTCGAAGATCAACGCCGCGATCAACAATGCCGCGGCGGCACGCGACCTGCCCGACGGCCTCTCCGCCTTCCTCTGGTCCTACGCGCCGGAGCCGGGCAGGCCCCGTCCGCAGTCGTTCGCCGAGGTCCCGGCGTCGACGCCGGAGTCCACGGCGATGGCGAAGGATTTGCGCAAGCGCGGTTTCCGGTTCGTCGGACCGACCACCGCCTACGCGCTGATGCAGGCCACCGGCATGGTCGACGATCATCTCGCCGACTGCTACGTGGCCGTCAAGAAGCGGCCTCGCAAGGCGACCCGTGGCGGTGGCCGGTGATTCGCCGGGGCCGTCCGGCGACCGTGTCCGCCCGGCGATCGGGCGGCGGGCGCCCCGGCCGTGGCGCGGCAGGCGACTCGACGGCGCGGGTGGTGGTGACTCCATGACGGCACGCTGGCTGATCAGTCTCGACCTGCCGATCGAGGCCGACTCTCCGGCCGAGGCGGTGGAGCGGTTCTGGTCCTATGTGGATCAGCTGGGCCCGGCCGAGCTGCCGGTCTACGTCTCGCCGGCCGGAAATGAGCTGGCCATGCAGGCATACCTGATGAATGAGCAGACCAACCTCGATCCCGAGGAGGACTGAGGGTCCGGCGAGCGGCTGGGCGGTCGGTGGGCGCGCTCAGCGGCCGGTGAACTCGGGCCTCTGCTTGGCGACGAAGGCCGCCGTCGCGGCCCGGTGGTCCGCCGACGCACCGGTCAGCGTCTGAGCCTCGTACTCGCCGGCCAGCGCTTCGGCGAGGCTGCCGGTGCTGCCGATCGCCAGTTCGCGCTTGATCGCGCCGTACGCCATAGTGGGCCCCGCGGCCAGCCGGGCGGCGAGTGCCCTGGCCGCCGGCAGAACGTCATCGTCCTCGTCGACCAGCGTGGTGAGCAGCCCGAGGCGGTTCGCCTCGTCGGCGGGTACCGGCTGGGCGAGCATCAGCAGCTCGGTCGCCTTCGCGAGCCCGACCAGCCGGGGCAGCGTCCAGGAGGCGCCGGTGTCGGCCGCCAGGCCCACGTTGGCGAACGCCATCAGGAAGCTGGTCTTCGGGCCGCCGATCCGGAAGTCAGCCAGCAGCGCGAGGGATGCCCCGGCACCGGCGGCGCTTCCGCGCACCGCGGCGACGACCGGCTTGCTCAGCCCGGCCAGCCGCGCGGCGATCGGGTTGTAGTGCTCGCTCACGGTGCCCAGCGGATCGGTCGAACCCGACTCCAGCACCTCCACGTGCTCGCGCAGATCCTGACCCACGCAGAAGGCCCGGCCGGCGCCGGCGAGCACCACCGCCCGGCACTCCGGATCGGACTCGAGGTCGCCGAGGGTGTCCCGCAGCGACGCCTTCAACTCCCGGTTGAGGGAGTTCAGCGAGTCGGGCCGGTTGAGGGTGAGCGACACGACCGCGCCGTCGCGCTCGACCAGCAGAACGTCACTCATGTCCGCTCCTCGCTCCGGATCGTCTGCTGCCGGACGGTTTTGACCGGCGTACGCGTGAGGTGGCGGGCCGCCAGGGTGCGGCTCGACTGCTCCAGGCACATGTCGACGTACCGGTCCGCGGCCGGTCGGAGGCGCCCGGAGTGCCGGTCGAAGAACGCCGCCGCCGCCGTGCCCGGCCAGCGCGGTGGAAGCAGGCTCGGGGGCAGCTGCGGATCGCTGAACAGGAACGTTCGCCACGAGTGCACCAGCGTGAACCGGGCGGCGTAGCAGACCTCATCCGTGCTGCGCTCATTGATCGTCGCGACCAGCGGACGCAGCTCACGGACGAACCGCTCGTACGCGTTGCTGATCTCCTCCAGGTTCCACGCCCGGCGGACCAGCGCCATGGCGCCGGCCGTACCCGCGGCGTGGCTGGCCGTGAACCGTTCGTACCGCAGGCCCGACTCGCGCAGCAGAGTGTCCACTTCGTCGGTGGTGCGGGTGGCCACCCAGGTAGCCTCGTCGATGTTGCCATATCCGAGGAAGGCCAGATTGGCGGCGAGCCGGGACCGGTCGCCGCGCTGAGGCGGGGTGTCGATAACAATCAGATCAAACGTTCCGTCCCAGCCGGTCCGACCGGTGCGGTAGATCCTCGCGGCCGCCTCGTCCAGGCGCCGGGCTGCCTTGGGGCTCAGCAGGTAGCCGGGCCCGGTGGACAGGCGCAGCGGATGCAGCCAGCCCTGGCGGACCATGCGGGACACGGCGGTGCGGACGGCGGGGGCGGCGATCCCCAGCGGGGCGAGCAGGCGGACCAAGGCGGCGACCGGCGCGCGACCGCCGCGCGGGCGCAGATAGTCGCCGTACAGGTCGAACAGGGCCGAGCGCGCCTGCATGGTCTGCCCACCCTTCGTGATCGACATCACGCCGCCGGCCGGCGGAAATGCCGCTCATTGTGACAGTTTCCTGGCGTCAGGTCTAGATCGGTGTCATATCCCCGCCGGGGCGGTTTGGGTCTGACGCCCTTCATCAGGGAAAATCATGAGTCGGCACAGTTCCGGGGTCGCCGCCCCGGGCTGGAGTGCCGCTGCCGTACAGGTCGGAGGAGCCGCTTTGACCTGCAGAAAGTGTGAGGGGAGACGAGATGGCGGCGATGAAGCCGCGGACGGGCGACGGTCCGCTGGAGGTCACCAAGGAGGGCCGGGGCATCGTAATGCGTGTCCCGCTGGAAGGCGGTGGCCGGCTCGTCGTTGAGATGACTCCCGACGAGGCGAACGCGCTCGGAGACGCGCTTAAGGCCGCCGCCGGCTGACCCCGACCCGTCGGTAAGGACAGCTGAATATGTCAAGCAGTCGTCCGCACCCGGAATGATCCATCGGATCACCGGGTGCGGGCGGCTGCCGTGACGGTCGAACAGTTCCACCAGTCCGGCTCGGCGCGTCTGGTGCCGCGCCGCGACCCGAACCAGTCGCCGACCAGTCGGGCTTGGCGCGTCTGGCGCCGCGCTGCGACCCAGACCAGTCGGGCTCGGCGCGTCTGGCGCGACGACCCAGACCAATCGCAAAACGGGAGATGACCGGGCTTTGCTGAACATCCGCCTTTCCACAACCGGTGGCGCCCCGGCCGCGCTGGCGCTCCCGGTGTCCCCGGACGGGTTGGTACCCGTCGAGGCGCCAGTCGCCGGAGCGATTGCCGCGGAGGCCGCCGCCTTCGTCGAGGACGCCGACCACAGCGGCGCGGCGGGTGCGGTGCAGGTGCTCCCCCGACCCCAGGACCGGCCGCGCCGGCTGCTGCTGGTCGGGATCGGCGCCGGAACCGAGGCGGACTGGCGCTCGGCCGGAGCCGCGCTGTACCGGGCGGCTGTCCGGGAGCCGGCGCTGTCCGTGGCGCTGCCCGGCAGCGTCGAGCCGGCCGCGCTGCGCGGGCTCGCTGAGGGGATGTTGCTCGCCGGATATCGGTTCCGGCTGGCGGCGGAGAAGGCGGACGGCGGCCCGGCGCTGCGCCGGGTGACGGTACTCGTCGATGCCCCGGAGCGCTTCGAGACCGCGCTCGGAGTGGCCAACGCGGTGGCGAGCGCGACGTACCTGGCCCGGGACCTGACCAACATGCCCAGCCAGGAGAAGAGCCCGGCCTGGTTCGCGGCGCGGGTGGCTCGGGAGGCGAACCGCCTGTCCGGGCTCAAGCTGCGTGTCCGGGAGCCCCGGGAACTGGCGGAGGAGGGCTTCGGCGGCATTCTCGCGGTCGGCGGTGGCTCCCCCCGGGGACCCCGGCTGGTCGAGCTGGGCTGGCGGCCGCGCGGGGCACGCCGACACGTGGTGCTCGTCGGCAAGGGCATCACCTTCGACTCGGGCGGCATCTCGATCAAGCCCCGGGACGGCATGAAGCTGATGCGCAAGGACATGGGCGGGGCGGCGGCGATCATCGCGGCCACCCTCGGCGCCGCCGCGCTGAACCTGCCGGTACGGGTGACCGCGCTCGCGCCGCTGGCCGAGAACATGCCGAGCGGCTCCGCGTACCGGCCGGGTGACGTGGTGCGCCACTACGGCGGCCGGACCAGCGAGATTCTCAACACCGACGCCGAGGGCCGGATCGTGCTCGCCGACGCGCTGGCGTACGCGGTCCGCCGGCTGAACCCCGACCTGCTGGTCGACCTGGCGACGCTCACCGGCGCCAACGCGGTCGCGCTGGGCAAGCGCACTGCCGCGCTGTACAGCGACAACGACGAACTGGCCGGTGAGCTGACCGCGGCCGCCTCCGCCGCCGGGGAGCGGATGTGGCGCATGCCGCTGACCGACGACTACCTGGAGTCGCTCGCGAGCGATGTCGCGGACGCCGCCAACGTGGGGGACGGCGGTGCCGGCTCGGTGGTCGCCGCGCTGTTCCTGCGCGAGTTCACCGGTGTCGCCCGGGACCGCTGGGCACACCTGGACATGTCGGCACCTTCGTGGATCGAGACGAACGAGGGGGAGCTGGTCAAGGGCGCGACCGGCTGGGGGGTACGCACATTGCTGCGCTGGCTGGAGAGCGTCGGCGAGCAGTCCTGACAGGCGGCGATGCGAGCGACGGCGGCTCTGCGCACCGGATGGCTCACCGCTTGACGGCCGCGAGCAGGCCGTTGCCGACCGGCAGCAGCGCGGGCAGCCACTCCTCGGCCTCGCGCAGCGCCTTGACCAACTCGCGCAGCACCACGGTCTCCGGATCGCGGGCCGCCGGGTCGGCCACCTTCCCGTCGGCCAGTACCCCGTTGATCGCCAAAATTCCGCCCGGGCGCAGCAGCCGCTGCGCGGATCCGACACAGGACGCGTACTCGTCCCGGTCACCGTCCACGAAAAGCAGGTCGTACATCCCGTCGGCGAGCCGGGGCATCACGTCCAGCGCCCGGCCGGTGATGATCCGGGTACGGGACGGCTGGTACCCGGCCTCGATGAAGATGCGCCGGGCCATCCGCTGGTGTTCGGCCTCGACGTCGATCGTCGTCAGGATCCCGTCCGACCGCATGCCGGAAAGCAGCCACAGCCCGCTGACGCCGGCACCCGTGCCGATCTCCACGACCGCCTTGGCCCCACCGGCCGCGGCGAGCAGCCGCAGTGCGGCCCCGGCGCCCGGCTGCACCGGGGACAGGCCGATCTCGTGGGACAGCGAGCGGGCTACCTGCAGGACCCGGTCCTCGGGGGCGTATGCCTCGGCGAACTCGCGCGTCGCGGCGGTGACCGGATTCGGCGTGTTGATGGTCGCGGCGATGGTGCACCTCCCGATCGGGGGACTGGCGCCTCCGGTAGGCGGACGCCGACGGTGGGCGGGCGCCACGGCTGGGGCGCGGGCGCTGCGAGCTAAGCGTAGGCCCTGTCCTGTTGATCTCGCCGAACCGAGGCGGCGTACGGGAGCCGGAAGATGATCAGCTGGCCAGGGCGCGTACGACAGCCACCGGCCGCGGCGGCGGGTGCGCACGGCGGCCGGTGGAGATCCGAGCGCCGACTTACGACAGCGCCGGGCGTGCGATGCTGGAGGCGGGGATGGACAGGAGAGGGTGCCGATCGTGACTGACGGTTCGGCCTGGCGGCAGCCTGACGGCGTCGCCGGGCAAGGCGCGCCCGGAGCGCGCTCGACCAGCACCACGGGAACGGGCCAGTCACCATGGTGGTCCGACGCGCTGAGCGATCCGTGGCGAGATCCGGATGCGCCGTCCGCCGTGGTGATCCGCCCGGCCGCCCAGCCGCCGCCCCTCGAATCGGACCCCACCTCCACCGGTACGGGGCCGCGCCGGGGGCTCGGACTGGTATTCCTGGTGGCCATCGTGAGCGCTCTGCTGGCCGGTTCGCTTGGCGGCACGCTCGGCTACGTGTTCGCCACCAGAGGGGGCGCGGGTGGGCGCACGGTACTGGGTGCGGGCGGTAACGGTTCGCCGGCCTCACTGACCGTACGGCCGCCGAGCTCGCTGGCCGGGGTGGCCTCCCGTTTGCTGCCCAGCGTCGTGACGATCAAGGTGGGCACCGGCTCCGGATACAGCCTCGGCTCGGGCTTCATCGCCTCCGGCGACGGTTACGTGATCACCAACGATCACGTCGTCGAGGGGGAGAAGGGCCAGCCCACCGTGACGTTCAGCGACTCCACGACGGTGTCCGCCAAGCTGATCGGCGTCGACGAGGAGTCCGACGTCGCCGTGCTCAAGATGGACAAGACCGGCCTGCCGGCGGTCCAGTTCGGCGACTCCGACCGGGTGGCGGTCGGCGATCCGGTACTGGCGATCGGCTCACCGCTCGCCCTGGCCAACACCGTGACGTACGGCATCGTCAGCTCGCTCAACCGCACCATCGAGGCGGATGAGCCGGGCGGTCCGACGCGGTACTACGCCGCGATCCAGACCGACGCCGCGATCAATCACGGCAACTCCGGTGGGCCCCTCATCGACGCCGGCGGCCGGGTGATCGGGATCAACTCGGTGATCCGTTCGACCGCGTCGGATTCGGAGACAGCGGGGAATATCGGCCTCGCCTTCGCGATTCCGATTAACCAGGCAAAGCGGATAGCACAGGACATCATCAACAACGGTAAGGCCCGTCGGACGGTAATCGGTGCCGAATTGTCCAATTCGTACCTGAACCCGAACGGTGGCGTCGAAGTGACCGTGGTGTCCCCGGGTGGACCTGCCTCCCACGCCGGGATCAGGGCCGGCGACGTGCTGACCCGGATCAACAATGTGCCGCTGGACCAGCCGGCGGATCTGATCGCCCTCGTCCGGATGTACGCGCCGGGCCAGTCGGTGAATGTCCAGTATCAGCGGGACGGCGGGCCTCACAACGTACAGGTGACCTTGGCTGCATCAACCAACTGATCCCCTCGGCCCTCTCGCCGCAGGGGCCCTGCCGTGCGTAGTCTGTGAAACGGGCTCGTCGACAGCAACGGCGCGGATTGGCTCGCGTGGCCCCTGATCGCCGCCGAGGAGGGTAGATCGACATGTTCGGGCTTGAGAACCTCGACAGCGAAAAGATCCTTCTGCTGCTGTTGCTGGCACTGTTCATCTTCGGCCCGGACAAGCTGCCCAAGGCGATCGCCGACGGCGTGAAGATGCTGCGCAACCTGCGGGACATGGCGCGCAACGCCACCGGCGACCTGAGCCGGGAGTTGGGCACCGACATCCAGTTGGAAGACCTCAACCCGAAGAGCCTGATCCGCAAGCACTTGCTCTCCGAGGAGGACGAGCGGGCGCTGCGCAAGCCGCTGGAAGACCTCTACAAAGACGTACAGCAGGACATCAAGGGCGTGCACAACGAGCTCAAGTCGGCGGCGGAGTCGGTCGACCTGCACGCCAAGCCGACCTCGTCGGGCGGCCCGGCGTCGATCACCGCGAGCCAGGTGGCATACGACGCGGACGCCACCTGACGACGTCCGCCTCGGCGGAGTCGAGGTCACTGAAAAGGCCGGCCCGAGGGCCGGCCTTTCGCGTGCGGTAACCCACAGCGCCCGGAGGGGCGCTGGTTCGGCTTTAGCGCCCGGAGGGACGCAATCCGAGCGGCTTGCCGAGCAGAGACTCGCGGCGGACCGCGAGCCGGTCGGCCACCGCCGACAGCGCCGCCGCGGCCGGTGCGTCCGGCGCGTCCAGCACGATCGGCATGCCCTGGTCGCCCGCCTCGCGGACTCGGGTGTCCAGCGGAATCTGGCCCAGCAGTGGCACGGTGGCGCCGGTGATCCGGGTCAGCGAGTCGGCCACGGTCTGCCCGCCGCCGGTACCGAAGACCTCCATCCGCTCGCCGGTCGGCAGTTCCAGCCAGGACATGTTCTCCACGACGCCGACCAGGCGCTGGTGAGTCTGGAGAGCGATCGCCCCAGCCCGCTCGGCGACCTCGGCGGCCGCCGCCTGCGGCGTGGTGACCACCAGGATCTCGGCGCTGGGCAGCAACTGCGCCAGGGAGATGGCCACGTCGCCGGTACCCGGGGGCAGGTCGAGCAGCAGGACGTCCAGGTCACCCCAGTACACGTCGGCGAGGAACTGCTGGAGTGCGCGGTGCAGCATCGGGCCGCGCCAGACCACGGCCGCGTTGCCCTGGGTGAACATGCCGATCGAGATGACCTTCACGCCGTACGCCTGGGGCGGCATGATCATGTCCTCGACCTGGGTCGGGCGGGCCGTGATGCCGAGCATCCGGGGCACCGAGTGCCCGTAGATGTCCGCGTCCACCACGCCGACCGACAGCCCCTTCGCGGCCAGTGCGGCGGCCAGGTTGACCGTGACGCTGGACTTGCCGACGCCGCCCTTGCCGCTGGCCACCGCGTACACCCGGGTACGGGAGCCCGGCTGGGCGAACGGGATCACCGGCTCGGCGGCGCCCGGGCCGCGCAGCGAGGCTTGGAGCGCCTGGCGCTGCTCGGTGCTCATCGCGCCGAAGCCGATCTGGACGCCGGTGACTCCGGGTACCGCGGACACCGCGGCGGTGATGTCTGTGTTCAGCTTGTCCCTCATCGGGCAGCCGGCGACGGTGAGCAGGATTTCGATTGTGGCTCGGCCGGTCGGATCGACCGTGACCTCGCGGACCATCCCGAGATCGGTGATCGGCCGGCGGATCTCCGGGTCCTGTACGGACGCCAGAGCGGTCTGGATCGCGGCTTCCATGGACGTCGTCGGAGCTGACATAACGCCATGCTACGTCCGGTACGGGCCCGACCCGCCGGCGCCGGCTCGACCGCCGCGGCCCAGGTGGCGCCAGTCACACGACGCTAGCCCCGTGAGGACGACTGGTCTGGGTCGTGGCGCGGCGTCGGACGCGTCGAGCCAGACCGGTCGAACGGCGGCGGATTCTCCTCCAGCGCCGAGTCGTCGTCGAGATCGTCGAACGGCTCGTCCAGGTGCTCCGTCTCTGCCTTGCGTATCGCCCGCCGGGCCTCCCGGCGCAACTCCTTGCGCTCCGACTTCTGTCGCCGCGCCGCGGCCTCGTCCAGCTCCTCGACGAGCCGGACCAGCTCCGAGCGGACGAAGTCGCGGGTCGCCACCTCGCCGAGCGCGATGCGCAGGGAGGCGATCTCCCGGGCCAGGTACTCGGTGTCCGCCTTCTGCATCGCGGCCCGGCGCCGATCCTCTTCCATGGTCACCCGGTCCCGGTCGGCCTGGCGGTTCTGGGCCAGCAGGATCAGCGGCGCGGCGTACGAGGCTTGGGTGCTGAAGAACAGGTTGAGCAGGATGAACGGGTACGGGTCCCAGCGCAGCCCGTAGATCCCGGCGATGTTGAGCCCGATCCACACCACCACGAAGATCGTCATGTACGCGATGAACCGCGGCGTACCCATGAACCGCGCGAACACCTCGGCGAACCTGCCGAAGGTCTCGCTGTCGATTTTCGGGACCGGTACCCGTCGGGACACCCGCGGCTGATCGAGCCGGACGTCCCGGCGGAGGTCAGCCATGGCCGATCCGTAGCGGTACGTCCTGATCGCGGTCGCGCCAGTCGGTCGGCAGCAGGTGGTCGAGCACGTCGTCCACGGTGACCGCGCCGACCAACCGGTCGTTGTTGTCGACCACCGCGATCGCGATCAGGTTGTACGTGGCCATCCGCCGGGTGATCTCGGGCAGCGGCGTGTCCGGGTCCAGCGGGTCGATGTCGTTGTCCACCACGCCGCCGAGCAGCTCGGCCGGCGGCTCGCGGAGCAGCCGCTGGAAGTGGACCATGCCCAGGTACCGGCCGGTGGGTGTCGCCATCGGTGCGCGCGCCACGAAGACCTGCGCCGCCACGGCCGGGGACAGCTGCGGCTCACGGACCCGGGCCAGCGCCTCGGCGACCGTCGCGTCGGGAGGCAGGACGATCGGCTCGGAAGTCATCACGCCGCCCGCGGTGCCGGGCGAGTAGTCCAGCAGCCGGCGGACCGGATCGGCCTCGTCCGGCTGCATCAGGTCCAGCAGCACGTCCTGGTCCGGCTTGGGCAGCTCGGCGAGCAGGTCGGCGGCGTCGTCCGGATCCATCTCCTCCAGGACGTCGGCGGCCCGCTCCGGGTTGAGCGCGGCGATGATCTCCACCTGGTCGTGCTCCGGCAGCTCCTCGAGCACGTCGGCCAGCCGCTCGTCGTCCAGCGCGGCGGCGACCTCGTTTCGGCGGCTGTCGGACAGGTCCTGGAGCACGTTGGCCAGGTCCGCCGGGCGCATGTTGTCCAGCACCGCGAGCAGGTTGGCCGTGCCCTGCTGATCGGCGACCCCGATCAGTCCGGTGACCTCGGCCCACTCCAACTGGTGCAGGTGGCCCCGGCGGGCCAGCCGGCCGGTCACCTCGCGTACCGCGACCCGGGTCAACGACCACTCCCCGGCCCGGTCGGCCTCCATCGCCACGTCGACGACCGTGCCGGATCGCCCGGTGTCACCGATGACGACCCGCCGGTCCAGCAGCTCGCTCAGGACCAGCAGCTCCCCGGTGCGCTTCTCGAAGCGGCGCAGGTTCAGGGTGCCGGTGGACAGGACCACCGAGTCGGGCTCGATCGCGGTGATCCGGTTGATCGGAAGGAAGATCCGCCGGCGTAGCGGCATCTCGGCCACCAGCCCGACAACCCGGGGCGGCACGCTGCTGCTGCGAACGCGCGCGACCGCGTCCCGGACCCGCCCGACCTGATCGCCGTTGGGGTCGAAGACGGCGAGGCCGGCGAGCCGGGCGACGTACACCCTGGTCGCCGTGGTCACCCGTCTAGCGTAGTGGGCGGATAGGGTTGATCGCATGATCACCCTGCCGTACCAGATCGTCGACGTGTTCACGGACCGCCCGTTCACCGGCAACCCGCTGGCGGTCGTGTTCGAGGCGCACGATCTCGCCACCGAGCAGCTGCAGGCGATCGCTCGCGAGTTCAACCTCTCCGAGACGGCATTCGTGCTGCCCGCGACCACTTCGGAGGCGACGTACCGGGCGCGGATCTTCACGACCGAGGAGGAGTTGCCGTTCGCCGGGCACCCCAGCGTCGGGTCGGCGGTCACCTTCGTCGAGCGGGCCGGGCGGGGCCCCGGCGTGGTGGTGCAGGAGTGCGGCGCGGGGCTGCTGCCCATCGAGGTGTACGCGGGCGGAAAGGCCACCCTGACCGGCGGCCAGCCGACCGTCGGGGAGGCACTGGACCCCACCAACCTGCTGGCGGCAACCGGCCTGACCAGCGAAGACTTCGTCGGGCCGGCTCCCCGGATCGCCGGCTGCGGTCTGGAGTTCCCGTTCGTGTCGGTGACCCGGGACGCGCTCACCCGGGCGGCTGGGGACTCCGCCGCGGCCCGGGCGGCGGGGCTGTTCGGGGTGAGCCTGGTGGCCTGGGACGCGGCGAACCGCACCGGGTACAGCCGGCTGTTCTTCGGCAGCGGGATGATCGAGGATCCGGCGACCGGGTCGGCGGCGCTCGGCATGGGCGTCTGGCTCATCGCCTCCGGATTGCTCCCCGGCGACCGCGAGTCGGAGTACGTGGTCGAGCAGGGCTACGAGATGGGCCGCCCGTCCACCCTGGAGTGCCGGGTGACGGCGCGCGACGGGGTGGCGGTGTCCGCGACGGTGAGCGGGCGGGTGGTACCCATCGCGCACGGTGAGATGGTGATCCCGCCGTTCGTGGGCTGACCGCCCCACCGGCCTACCGGTTCGGGCCCGCCCCGCGCACTCGATGCAGCCGGAACGGCTTCGCGGTGCGGTTGGCGGCCGGGGTGGACCGGGGCGGAGCGGCGCCGGAGCCGGCATCCGCCGGGGCCCCCGCCTCCACCTGATCGCTGACCGGCACCAGCCGGTTGATCACGCACTCGTCAGCCCAGCGCCGTACCGTGTCGGCCGTGCTCGCCGGCGCGTTGAGCCGCTTGCCGGCCAGTTGCTGGGTGACCGGCGGCCACGCCTCGTCGTCCGGCGCCAGCCGCTGGACCTGTGCCGGCCAGGTGACGATCCGCCCACCATGGTCGCCACGGGACGACACGTCCACGACGACCGCGCCGGCCAGCCCCGGTGCCGGCTGCTCGCCCGGCCCGCTGACCACGTACAGCGCCCCGTCGAGCCAGAGGCACCAGACCGCGTACGGGCCGGGTTGCCCGGGAACGGTCAACCAGGCCACGGCGGCCTTCTTCATGGCCTCCTCAACCAGCGGGTGCATGTCCGTCACTGTAGGGCCTTCCGCGGCGGGTGTCTCCCGGCAGCGTCTCGCGCGGCGGGCGCCCGATGGCAGCGCCTCCCGGGCGGGGAGTCTCAGCGCAGCGCCGCCCGCGGCGGGCGTCTCAGGACAGTGCCGCCCGCGGCGGGGCGTCGACGAACTCGGCGCTGGTGTAGCGCGCGGCCCGGATTCCGGCCGGCCACTCTCCGGGCGGCCAGCCGCCCTTGGCCAGCAACGCCTGGACGAACTGCTCGGGATCGGCGACCTTGCGCCACACCGCCGGCAGGAACGTCGCCCGGCGATTGCCGTCGGTGAGGATCAGCCCGTCCAGCCCCGGCCGCAGCGCGGCCACCAACTCGACCAGCTCTCCGGCGGGTAGCGGCGACGGATCGCTGAGTACCGAGACGGACACCGCCAGGTCGGCCCACTCGGCGCCGGTGACCGGCGGCAGGCGGGGGTCGATCGTGGCCCGCCGGGCGTTGCGCGTCACGTCCAGGTACAGCGGCCGGATCGCGCGCAGGCTACCGATGCAGCCGCGCAACCGGCCGTGCGTCTCCAGAGTGACGAACGACGCACCGGGCTCGCGCAGCCGCCCCGACGCCGGGGGCTGGTCGTCCGGTGGGGCGCCGGCCAGCTTCGCGGCGACCGCGGCACTCGCGAGCCGGGCTAGGCAGATGCCCTCGTCGGCGGAGAGCGCGGGACGGGCCCGCGCGGCCGGCGACGGGATGGTGCTACCGGAGTCGGCGCTGCCCGATTCGGGGTGGCTCGGGCCCGGATGGGCCGGGTCGGCGTAGCCGGGACTCGCGGGATCCGAGCCGGCCGGCGGCTCGTTCATCGACCCAGTCTACCGATCCGGGCAGCACTCGCGACTCTGAGGAACTGCCGCCGGACCCGGCCGGCCGGTTACGATCCTTCCCATGACCCCGGAGGAGGTGGGTGCCCGGCTCGGTGGCGCGGCCTCCGTGTCCGGGGGCGGCGCGTGGTCGAGGGTGACCGTGGACGTGCCGGTCGCTGGCTGGGCTCCGGCCGTGCGCACCGCGCGGGACGGGCTCGGGTACGACTTCCTGGACTGGCTGTCCGCCGTCGATGAGCTGGACGAGGGGTACCGGATCGTCGTCCACCTGTGGTCGACTTCCGCGCGTACCGGACTCCTGCTGCGTACGCTCGTCCCGAAGGAGACCGCCGCCGTACCGTCCATTGTGGACATTTTCGCCGGCGCCGCCTGGCACGAACGGGAGACGCACGAGATGTTCGGCGTCGACTTCCCGGGACACCCGGGCGGTCTGCGCCCCCTGCTGCTGCCGCCGGAGTTCGAGGGGCATCCGCTGCGCAAGGAGTTCGTCCTCGCCGCGCGAGTCGCCAAAGCCTGGCCGGGCGCCAAGGAGCCGGGCGAGTCGCACGACCCGAATACGGCCCGGCGAGCCCCGATGCGCCCGCCGGGCGTACCGGCGCCGGGCGAGTGGGGCCCGCGCGAGCCGGGCGCCGGTGGTGAGTCCGGCCCGGGCGGTCGCGAGTCCGGTCGCGCGTCTGGCCCGGCGGCTGGCGAACCTCCCAGGCCGCGCATCCCGGATCGCGAGGGGTAGCCGTGATCGAGGTCATCATCCGGGTGCTCGGCGTGGTGGTCGCGTTTCTCACCCTGCCGTTGCTGGTGGGTCAGGCCGAGCACAAGGTGATGGCGCACATGCAGGGCCGGCTCGGGCCGATGTACGCCGGAGCGTTCCACGGCTGGGCACAGTTGATCGCCGACGGGGTGAAGTTCGTCCAGAAGGAGGACGTGACCCCGGCCGACGCCGACCGGCCGGTGTTCCGGATCGCGCCGGTGATCGCGCTCGTGCCGTACCTGGTCGCGCTGCTGTTCATCCCGCTCGGTCCGCGCGACTGGCTGGTCGGCCAGCCGATCGACATCGGCCTGTTCGTGGTGCTCGCGGTCGTCGGCGTGGGGGTGGTCGCGGTACTGATGGCGGCCTGGTCCAGCGCCAACAAGTACTCGCTGCTCGGCGGCCTGCGCGCGGCCGCGCAGCTGCTCGGGTACGAGCTGCCGTTCGTGCTGGCCGCGGCGAGCGTGGCGATGGCGGCCGGCACGTTGAGCCTGCCCGGCATCGTCGCGGCCTGGCGGCCCTGGTGGCTGCTCTGGCAGCTGCCCGCGATGCTGGTGTTCTTCGTGGCCGGGCTGGCGGAGATCCGCCGGCCGCCGTTCGACATGCCGATCGCCGACTCCGAGCTGGTCTTCGGGTACATGACCGAGTACACCGGGCTGCGCTTCGCGTTCTTCCTGCTCGCCGAGTACGTGGGCATCGTGGTCATCTCGGCGCTGACCGCGGTGCTGTTCCTGGGCGGCTGGAAGGGCCCGCTCGACGGCCAGTTGGGCTGGCTGTGGACACTGGTGAAGACGTTCGCGGTCAGTTTTGTGGTGATCTGGGTCCGGGTCTCGTACCCGAGGCTGCGCGAGGATCAGCTGCAGCGGCTGTGCTGGCTGGTGCTGGTACCGGTGTCTCTCGGCCAGCTGGTGCTGACCGCGGCGGTACGGGTGCTCGCGTGAGCGGGCCCGACGGGGAAGGATGAGCGCTATGGATGGCATCCCGGGGAAGGGCCTGGTGAAGGGTCTGGCGGTGACCGCCAAGACCATGGCCCACCGGGCGCACACCCGGCAGTACCCCGACGTGGAGCCCGACCTGCCGCCCCGCTCGCGCGGGGTGATCGCCCTTTTCGAGGAGAACTGCACGGTCTGCATGCTCTGTGCCCGGGAGTGCCCGGACTGGTGCATCTACATCGACTCCCACAAGGAGGAGGTGGTGGTGCCGGGCGCCGCCCGGGCGCGCCAGCGCAATGTGCTGGACCGGTTCGCCATCGACTTCTCCCTGTGCATGTACTGCGGCATCTGCATCGAGGCGTGTCCGTTCGACGCCCTGTACTGGTCACCCGAGTTCGAATACGCGGAGTACGACATCCGCGACCTGCTGCACGAAAAGGACCGGCTGCGGGAGTGGATGTGGACGGTGCCACCGCCGCCCGCCCACGACCCGATGGGGGAGCCGGCGAAGGAGGAGAGCACCGCGGCCCGCCGGGCCGCTCGATAGGCCAACGGCCCGCGAGGCCGCCCGACAAGCCACCGGAGCGAGCCATGCGAGATGGTTCATGACAGCTGCGGACGTACTTCTGCTCGCGCTCGGCGCGATCGCGGTCGGTGCCGGCTGGCGGGTGGTGATCACCAGCCATCTGGTCCGGGCCGGGCTCTGGCTGGTGGTGACGCTGGGCGCGGTCGCCGGCGCCTATCTGGTACTCGCGGCCGAACTCGTGGCCTGGGTTCAGGTGCTGCTGTACGTCGGCGCCGTCGTGGTACTGCTGCTGTTCGCGGTGATGCTGACCCGGGCGCCGATCGGGGCCAGTTCCGACCTGGACCGGCCGGGCTGGACCGGGCTGCTGGTCGGTGGCGGCGCGGCGCTCGGTCTGGGCGCGCTGCTGCTTGACGGGTACCGGTGGCAGAAGGTCGACGCGCCCGCGGTCGGCTCGGCGCAACTGCTCGGCGGCGAGGTGTTCCGGCACTGGGTGCTGCCGTTCGAGGTGCTGTCGGTGCTCCTGCTGGCCGCCCTGATCGGCGCGATCGTGGTGTCCCGCCCGGCTCCCGGCGACGATTCCGGGAGCCGCTGATGCACCCGGTCATCCCGTACCTCACCGCGGCAGCGCTGTTCGGCCTCGGCGTGTACGGCGTCCTGGTGCGCCGCAACGCCGTACTGCTGCTGATGTCCGTCGAGCTGATGCTCAACGCGGTGAACCTGATCCTGATCACCTCGGACGCGACCGTACGGGCCGAGTTGCCGGCGAGCGGGCAGGTGTTCGCCCTGTTCGTCATCGTGCTCGCGGCTGCCGAGGTGGGCGTGGGGCTCGCTCTGATCCTCGCGCTGTACCGGTTGCGGGCCAGCGTCGCGGTCGACCGGATCCCGCTGTCCGAACGGGCGCCGGTGACCGACGGCATCCCGGTGCAACGCCGCCCCTCCGGTGCGACCCTGCCGGTACGGGACGAGGTGGACCTGTGACGGCGGCGGCCGGCGCGTTGCCGGCCGTACCGTTCCTGGCCGCGCTGCTCGGCCTGCTGCTGCCGGTACGGGCCGGTGGTCGGGCGCGTACCGCCGCGATCGCCCTCGGGATCGGTGGCGCGGCGGTGGCGCTCGGGCTCGCCGTCGCACTGGCCGTCCACAATGGACGGATTGCCGGCGGGTACCGGATCGCCGACTTCGGCCAGTTGCCGGTGACCCTGTCGGTACGGGTGGATGGCGCCGCCGCGCTGGTCGCCGTCGCGGTCGGCGTCGTCGCGCTGGCCGTCCAGGTGTACTCGGTGGCGTACCTGAACGACGACGACAGGTACGCCCCGTACGCCGCCCAGGTGTCCCTGTTCACCGCCGCCATGCTGCTCGTCGTGGTCTCCGGCGACCTGATCGCACTGCTGGTCGGCTGGGAGGTCATGGGCATCTGCTCGTACCTGCTGATCGGCCACGACCGCACGCTCCCGGAGGCGCCCGGCGCCGCGGTCAAGGCGTTCCTGGTCACCCGCGTCGGCGACGTCGGCTTCCTGATCGGCATCGCGCTGCTCGGCCTGTCCGCCGGATCGTTCCGGATCGCCGACGTGCTCGCCGCGCACTACTCGCCGGCCCGGCTCACCCTCGCGACATTGCTGCTCCTGGCCGGCGTGGCCGGCAAGAGTGCACAGTTCCCGCTGCACACCTGGCTGCCCGACGCGATGGCCGGCCCGACCCCGATCTCCGCGCTCATCCACGCCGCCACCATGGTGGCGGCCGGCATCTACGTCGTGACCAGGCTGTACCCGCTGTTCCTCGGCGCACCCGCCACCCTGGCCGTACTCGGCGTGATGGCTTCGGTCACCATGCTGCTCGGTGCCCTGGCGGCGACCGCCCAGGACGACATCAAGCGGGTACTGGCCTGGTCGACCGTGTCCCAGATCGGATACATGGCCGGCGCGCTGGCCGTCGGCGCCGCACCGGACGCGCTGTTCCACCTGCTGACCCACGCCGCCTTCAAGGCGCTGCTGTTCCTGGCCGCCGGCTGCGTGATCCACGCGGTGGGCGGCAACTCGATGGCGCTGATGGGCGGACTGCGCCGGGCGCTGCCGGTGACGTTCTGGTGCTTCACGGTCGGGCTTGCGGCACTGGCCGGGGTACCCCCATTCGCCGGGTTCTGGAGCAAGGACGCGGTGGTGGCGGTGGCCTTCGAGGCCCGCGAACGCGGCCCGGCCGCGGGCTGGGTCGGCCTGCTGGTCTGGCTCGCCGCGCTCATCACCGCGCTGGTCACCGCGTGGTACGCGACCAGGCTGTGGCTGCGTACGTTCTTCGGGCCGGCCCGCGGCGACGCCCATCCGCACGAGGCCGGCCCGGTGATGCTCGTACCGATCGTGCTGCTCGCGGTCCCGACGGTCCTGCTCGGTCTCGCCGGCTTGGCGTCCGGGTTCGCGCACCGGCTGGGTGCCGCCGAACTCGTTCACCTCGACGCCGCCACGGTCCCCCCGCTGGCCTGCCTCGTGGTCGGGGTGCTGCTCGCCTGGGCGCTGTGGCGTCGGGACCCGGCCGCCGACCCCGCGCTGGCCCTGGGCCGGGCGGCACCGGTGTTCGCGGGCGCGTTCTACCTGGACGAGGTGCAGAATGCGGCCGTCGTCCGCCCGGTACGGCGGCTCGCCGCGGCCGTCCGCCGCGCGGATGAGTCCATTGTGGACGGCACGGTGGAGTCGACCGGGCGGCGCGCGGTCGACCTGGGCGAGACGATCGGCCGGTGGCACCGAGCCGCGCTGCCGCGGGCAGCCGCGACGGTGCTCGGCGGGGCACTGCTGATCGGGCTGGCCGCGGTACTCGTGGTGGGTGCGCGATGACGGCCGGAGAAGTATTCCTGGTGGTGACGCTCGCGGCCCCAGCGCTGGGCGCGGCCGGCGCTGCGCTCGTGCCGGCCCGAGCCGACCGGCTGGGCCGGCTGGTGGCCACCGTGGCCGCGGCGCTCGCGTTCCTCGCCAGCCTCGCCCTCTTCCATCGGACGATCCCGCCGATGCCCACCGTGCCGCGAAGCCGCATCGTGCCCTGGCATCAGGTGGACCTGCGTTGGGCGCCCGGCCTGGACCTTCGCTTCCACATCGGCGTGGACGGCATTTCCTACCCGTTAGTAGTCCTGACCGCCCTGCTGACCCTTATCTGTTGTATCTATACACTGTGGGCGGTTCCAGCTGTGGAGGTGGTGAGCCCAGGGGCACAACCCCGAAGCACACCACCTCCATATATTGCGGGTCGCCTGCTCGCGGCGCTGCTGCTGGTCATCGAGGTCGGCATCCTGGGCGTGTTCCTCGCCCTCGACCTGGTGCTGTTCTTCGTGTTCTTCGAGATCGTCCTGCTGCCCATGTACGCGGTCATCGCGGGTTGGGGCGGGCCGGGCCGGCGACACGCCGCCCGGAAGTTCGTGCTCTACACGCTGGCCGGGTCGGTGCTGCTGCTGGTCGGGGTGTTCCTCGTGGTGACCCGCGCGGGCACGGCCGACCTGGTGAAGCTGTCGGCCGCTCACGGCGCCGGGTTGTCCAGCGGGTTGCAACTGGCCGCGTTCGTGCTGCTGGCCCTCGCGTTCGCGGTGAAGAGTCCACTGTGGCCGCTGCACACCTGGTTGCCCGACGCGCATACCGAGGCGCCGACGGTCGGCTCGGTGATCCTGGCCGGCGTACTGCTGAAGATGGGCACGTACGGGCTGCTGCGGATCGCCGTCGGGGTGCTGCCCGACGGCGCCCGCCGGGTGGCGCCGGTGCTCGGCGTGCTCGCCGTGGCCGCGATCCTCGTCGGTGGGTTGGTCTGCCTGGCGCAGACCGAACTCAAGCGACTCATCGCGTACTCCAGCGTCGGGCACATGGGCTTCGTACTGCTCGGCATCGCCACCCTGAACGCCACCGGGATCCAGGCCGCGCTGATCGGGAACATCGCCCACGGCATCATCACCGGCCTGCTGTTCTTCCTGGTCGGCGCGATCAAGGACCGGGCGCACACCGGCGAGATGACCCAGCTCGGTGGCCTGCGCGAACGGATGCCGCGCCTGGCCGGCCTGCTCGGTTACGCGGCGATCGCCTCGCTCGGGCTGCCTGGCCTGGCCGGATTCTGGGGTGAGGCGTTCGCGGTGGTCGCCGCGCTGCGCCACGGTGGTCCACTGTGGACGGTGTTGGCCGTACTGGCCGCGTTCGGCGGTGCGTTGGCCGCCGCGTACTTCCTGCGACTGCTGCGCCGGGTCAGTCACGGCCCGGTGGGGCCGGCGTTCGCCGGCGCCTGCGCGCCGCTGTCGGCCGGTGAGGTGGTGTCCTGGGCGCCGCTGGTGGTGCTCGCGCTGGCGGTCGGGCTGGTTCCAGGGGTGGTGCTCTGGCTGGCGCACGGCCCGGTCATGGAACTGGTGGCGCGATGAGCGAGCGGAGCGAGCGAATCATGGGGCTCAGCGCTTTCGTGCCTCATCGTGCCGGCGAACGCAGTGAGGAGGTGCGATGAGCAGGCGGAGTGAGCGAATCATGGGGCTCAGCGTTTTTATGCCTCATCGTGCCGGCGAACGCAGTGAGGCGGTGCGATGAGCATCGATCAGGTTGCACTGTTGCCGGGGTACTGCGCCGCCGGTACCGCGCTGCTCGCGTTCCTGGCCGACCTGCTGGTACCGGGCCGGCGGGCAGTAGTCGCGGCGGCCACCGCCGTGGGTACGGTCGCCACGGCCGTGGCGGCGATAGCGGTCGGGCGGGGACCGGTGCGCCGGACGTTCTGCTCGGTTGGCTGCTCGTACGTCGCCGACCACCGGGCGGCCCTGATCGCGGTGGTGTTCGCGCTGCTCACGCTCGTCGTCGTCGCGCTGTCCGTGCCGAGCCAGTCGCTGGGGGAGTACTACTTCCTGCTGGGCTGCTCGATGACCGGCGGCGTGATCCTCGGGTACACCCGCGACCTGATCAGCCTGACCGTCGCGGTCGAGACGCTGACCCTGCCGCTGTACCCGCTGGTCGCCTTCCGCCGGCGCAGCGTCGCCAGCGCGGAGGGCGCGATCACGTTCTTCGTGGTGAGCGTCGTGTCCACCGCGGTGACCCTGCTCGGTGCCGCCCTGCTGTACGCGTCGACCGGTGCCCTGCACTTCACGGTCCTGGCCGGCGCGCTGCAGCAGGGGCACCGGCAGCCGATGGTGACGACCGGGGCGGTACTCGTGATCGCCGGGCTTGCCTTCAAGGTGGCCGCGGTGCCGATGCACGCCTGGGCGCCGGCCGCGTACGACGGCGCACCGGTGCCGGTCGCCGCGTACCTGTCGACCGCGTCGAAGCTGGGTGGCGTCATCGCGATCCTGTACGTCGCCGTGGACGCGTTGGGACCGGCCCTGGACATCGTGGGGCCCGCGCTGGCCGTGGTGGCGACGCTCACCATGCTGGTGGGCAACCTCGGTGCCTTGCGCCAGACCCGGATGGTCCGGCTGCTCGCCTGGTCGTCGATCGCCCAGGCCGGGTACATCCTGGCGCCGCTGGGCGCGCTGGCGCTGTCCCGCGGGCGTACCCCGCCGGCAATGTCCGCGGCGGTGGCCGCCACCGTCGGGTACGCCGTCTTCTACGTCATCCTGGAGATCGGTGCGTTCGGCGCGGTCGTCGCCCTCCGCGGCGACCAGGACGGCGGCCCGATCGCCGACTACCGCGGCGCGGCGCGGCGCGCGCCCTGGGTCACCGGCGTGTTCACCCTCTCGATGATCGGCCTGGCTGGCCTGCCGCCCGGTCTGGCCGGGCTGTTCGCCAAGGTCATCGTCGTGCGCGCCCTGCTGTCCGGCGGTGCAGCCTGGCTGGCCATCGTCGTCGCGGTCAACGCGGTGATCGGGCTGGCCTACTACGTACGGGCCGTCGGATCGCTGTTCGCGACCGGTGACGAGACGGCCCGGATCAGGGTCGGATGGCCGGTTGCGGCCGCTCTGGGCGCGGTCGCCGTCGTCGCGGTGGTCGTCGGGTTTGCGCCGCAGTTGGTGATCGACTCTCTCACCTGAAGCGACTGGTCTGGGACGTGGCGCGGCGCCAGAGGCGCCGAGCCAGACTGGTCGGAACGGAAGTGGATCATCCCCGGCGCTTTCCCAGGCTCCTTTCAGCGGATTCACGGCAAAATGCGGGAAGGCCACCCGCCGGCGGCCGCGTTGTACCGGTCAACCGGAAAAGGAGTGAACGTGCACCGGCACTTCAATGGATTCAAGACCGCGGCCCTCCTGGGCCTGTTGACCGGCCTCATTCTCGCGGTCGGTTGGCTGTTCGGCGGGAGCGGCGGCCTTGTGATCGCCGTCGTCATCTCGCTGGTGATGAACGCCGTCTCCTACTTCTACTCGGACAAGATCGCGTTGCGTGCGATGGGTGCCCGCCCGGTCGACCAGGCCCAGGCCCCGCAGCTGTACGCGATGGTCCACGAGCTGGCCAGCAGCGCACGGCAGCCGATGCCGCGCCTGTACATCAGCCCGACCGCGCAGCCCAACGCGTTCGCAACCGGTCGTAACCCGGAGCACGCCGCGGTCTGCGTCACCGAGGGCATCATGCGGATGCTGAACCCCCGCGAGCTGCGTGGCGTCATCGGTCACGAGTTGTCCCACGTCTACAACCGGGACATCCTGATCTCCTCGGTGGCCGCCGGGCTCGCCGGCATCATCACGATGCTGGCCAACCTGGCGTGGCTCATCCCGTTCGGTCGTTCCGACGACGACGACCGTGAGGGCGGAATCCTCGGCGCGTTGGCCATGATCATCCTTGGTCCGCTGGCCGCGACCGTGATCCAGTTGGCCATCAGCCGTAGCCGGGAGTACCAGGCGGACGCCTCCGGCGCCAGGCTGACCCAGGACCCGCTGGCGCTGGCCAGCGCGCTGCGCAAGATCGACGCGGGGGCTCAGGCTCTGCCGCTGCCGCCCGAGCGCCAGCTGACCAGCACCGCCCACCTGATGATCGCCAACCCGTTCCGCAAGCAAGGGCTGGCCCAGCTGTTCTCGACCCACCCGCCGATGGCCCAGCGCATCGCGCGGCTGGAGCAGATGGCGGGCAACCAGGGTCCGGTCGCGTACACGCGCTGACCGACCCCGTACCGGCCGGCCTGGTCGCCCGCTTCGCGCGGTCGGCCAGGCCGGATCCCTTTCCCGGTGAGCGAGCCGGGGCTACCGGTAGTTCGTGAACTGGAGGGCCACCCCGAAGTCGCCCTGCTTGAGCATCGCGATCACGGACTGCAGGTCGTCCCGCTTCTTGCCGCTGACCCGGAGCTGGTCGCCCTGGATCTGCGCCTGGACGCCCTTCGGGCCCTCGTCGCGGATCTTCTTGCTGATCGCCTTCGCCTTGTCCGAATCGATGCCCTGGATGATCTTGCACTCGATCCGGTAGGTCTTGCCCGACGCCTTCGGCTCGCCCGCGTCCAGGGACTTCAGCGAGATGTTGCGCTTGACCAGCTTCTCCTTGAACACCTCAAGTGCGGCGCGGGCCCGGTCCTCGGTTTCGGCCGAGACGGTCACCGCGTTTTCGCCAGCGGAGCTGACCCGCGCTCCGGTGCCCCTGAAGTCGAACCGGGTGGCCAGCTCCTTCTCGGCCTGGTTGAGCGCGTTGTCGAGCTCCTGCCGGTCGACCTTGCTCACGATGTCGAAAGATGGGTCTGCCACGTCGTCTCCTGTTTGCGAAATTCGTCCATCCAGCTTGCCACGTACCCACCGGCGTGCCGACGGTACCCGTTTGCGCGAGCCCCAGGTTGTACCGCTATCCTTGCTTCCGCTACCGTGGCCGAGCTACGGCAGCGATTGTCACGGCGGGTTGCCCGAGTGGTCAAAGGGAGCAGACTGTAAATCTGTCGCGAGAGCTACGGAGGTTCGAACCCTCCACCCGCCACAGCCTCGCAAAGCGGCCCCTGAGCAGCGGAAACGCTGACCAGGGGCCGTTCTCGTGAATCCCGTTCAGTCTCACCCGGACCGGTCCAGGCTCAGTCGCCGCGGCAGATGCGTGGCAAAGCTTGGAGCACGATCCAAAGCAGTCAGGTGCGTGGCCGAGCAGTTGCGCGCCGGTCCGCACATGGTTGGAGATCCGCCTGGGGCAGTGGCTCACCCGAGGTGGCCGAAGTGGGCAACAGTTGGGCGTAGCTTGTCGTGAAACAGCGTCCAGCGCTCACGAATCTGATCTATATAGGCGGGTTTTACGTGTCTCTGTCCGACGCCGATGTAGCCGCCGATCTGGCACCTGCGGGTCTCCACTTCGTCGCACGAGACCGCGCCGCAATCCGGATTCCGGTCGAAGCCGCGAATCTCGCGCCGTGCTGCCGCGACGAAGACGGGCGCATCGACGGGCCGTCCGTTGACCTCGATGACTCCGATCGGGCCGGCAAGATCAATGCTCAATGGTTTCGGCTTGCCACCGGCTCCGGCCTCTTTGATGAGCATCGAGAGTTCCTGCTCGAAGTCGACTATTCCGAAGCCCCCGATGAGCCAGAACTGGCCTGGGTGCGGGTCCAACTTTCCGACGAGTGGGACATCGCTGGCAGCGGCGCCTCCGCGCTCGGGAGCTACGGCGTTCCCGAGTTCAGTGCCTTGTCCATCGACGAACGGGTGTTGATGCGAACCACCAGATGGGGCAATGGAACGGTCAGCTCTCTCGTTGTCCCGTCGCCGGTGAAGGTCTCGACGATCCGCAATTACGTCGAGTGGATGACGAACAGTTCGTTCTATCCGTTCGCGGTGCAAGAAGCAGCTCGCGTATGGCTGACAACGAGATGACGTCTGGCGCGATCGCGGTAGCAACAGCGGCCAGTGGCACAAGACTCGGTGTAGGTCGCCAGTCTGCCGAGAGCGATCTCGATGGACCCACCACCGGTACAAGTGAAGTAAGCACTGAGATGGCCTGATCGTACCGGGAAGGGGCCGACGCTATAGGTGTCCGCCTATCTCGGCGAAACTCGCGCGAGAACCTTTTTCTGCCGAGTCCATCGGGGTGGGACATCCACCCGCGCGGACGTTGGCGGGTCGCGGACATGGCCGATCAATGCGGCGCTGCCGGTGTCTGTCCCGCCGCCTTCCGCGCGATCGAATAGATCGACATCAGCGCCCATGCGCCCTCGAGCAGGATGAAGCCCCATTCGAGCCTCACGACCGCGGTGACCGTCAGAACCGCCGAGCCGACCGCGTTGGCGACGAGGTAGCGGTAGCTGGACTGGTTGAGCCGGCCGAGTTGGGCGGCCACGAACGCGGCCAGGATGAGCAGCGAACCGACGACCTGGATAACGTCATACATAGCGAAAACACCACCGACACCGTCTTGTCGCTGTCCGGGTACGGTGTGCCTCGTCCGGACGCCCACCTCCGCGGGCGTACCCGCTTGACTGTAACGAAACGGCCCCGGCGTTGTTCCGGCCGCCGCAACCCAACCCTGGCCGTGAGGACGGGCCCGCGGTACGCATAGCAGACGCATAACGAACGTATCGATGGTGTTGCGCAAGCTCGAAGGTGATCCCGATCGGATCAGCCGGAGGCTGCCGGACGCGGATCACCTGTCGTCAAGCGAAGGGATCTACCCATGCGCAGACTGATCGGTACGTTGGCCGCTCTCGCCCTGGCCTCCGTCCTGGCTGTGGCCGGCCTTCAGGCGCCGGCGTCGGCTCAGGCGTCATCCACGGCCGGTGTCGCCACGCCGGCCTACACGGAGTGTCCCAATGGTGTGGGCTGCGTCTGGGACGACATCGGCGGGTACGGGAACATCTTCGAGATCGCGTTCTCGAAGTACGGCGGTAAAGGCTGCCAGAACCTGCCGTCGAACTTCGACAACAAGGTGAAGAGCGGGCTCTCGGACTACGGCAGCGGCCACCGGCTTCGGCTGTGGGAGAACCAGGGATGCACCGGCGACTACGTCACCGTCGACAACCAGTTCATCGAGACCTTCATCGGCAGTACCGGATGGTCGGCGTTCATCATTCTCTGACGAGCGGCGATTTCCGTCGGGCGGCTGGCCGGCCAGCCGCCCGACGGCGGCATCGTGCGCGGTCGGCCGCCCGAACAGCCGGATCTCCGGCACCGGCAGGATCCGGCTACCGTCGTCGCCCATGAGCGAGCCGAACTACCTGACCGAGACCCGGGCGGGGTACGACGCCGTTGCCGTCGAGTACGCCGAGCGCCTGCGCGACGCTCTCGACCGCCAACCGCTGACACGAGCGCTGCTGACGGCGTTCGCCGAACTGGTACGGGCGGCCGGCGGCGGGCCGGTCGCCGATCTCGGCTGCGGTCCCGGCCACGTGACCGCGTACCTGCGCGACCTGGGGCTGACCGCGGCCGGTGTCGACCTGTCGCCGTCGATGGTGGAGGTGGCCCGGCGGGCGTACCCCGGTCTGCGGTTCGACGAGGGTTCGATGAGCGCCCTGGACCGGGCGGACGGTGAGCTCGGTGGGATCGTGGCCTGGTACTCCATCATTCACACGCCGCCCGAGCGGCTGCCGGCGCTGTTCGCCGAGTTTCACCGGGTGCTGGCGCCGGGCGGGCATGTGCTGCTCGCGTTCCAGGCGGGCGACGAACGACTCCGCGTCGAGCGGGCGTACGGGCAAGCGGTGTCGCTCGACGCCTACCGGCTGCCGCCGGACCGGGTCGCCGACTTGTTGAGCCAGGCGGGACTGGTCATGGTCGCCCGGCTGGTGCGTGAGCCGGACGAGACCGAGAAGGTACCGCAGGCACATCTCCTCGCCCGCAGGCTCTGAGGCGAGGCCGGCTGAGTGGGTGTCCGCGCGTGGGCCGGACGGGATATCGACGGTTCTGCGCGCCGCTCCTGGAAAGCGCCTTCTACCTGGTCCGGTCCGCTGCGCGATGTTCGTCACGAGCGGTTTACGACCGTCCCCTATGGGGAGTAACGTCCACTCATGCCCCTCGTTGCGTCGCCCCGCCACCGGCGGCGTTCGCATCGATCCATGCCGTTGCTCGTCGGTCTCGCCCTGCTCTCCATGGCGGCCGGCGCGCGCTACGGGCATCCGACCCCCCTCACGGCGACCGGAGTGTCGGCTGCGGCCCGCATCGTTCCCGCCGACCTGACCGTCTCAGAGCCCCCCGTCCCCGCTGGCTTCGCGGCCGACGCCGCCGGCGCGCGCCAGGCGGACGCCGACATCGCTCCGGCCCGAGGCGGCGGCAGTGAGCAGTGGGTCGCATACCGCGCCGTACCTGTCGCGGTCGTGTCCGCCCCGGCGTCCAACGACACTCAACAGCCTCCGGTCGCGCCGCCGCTCGTCCTGTCTCGCACGACCGTTCCCGCCGCCGTCGGCTCGCGGGCTCCTCCTCTCGCATGACACCGGCGACCGCTTCCGGTCGCCGACGGCTCCACGCCACCCTTCTGTTCCCACACGGGTAGACCGTTTCCGGCCGTAGGCCGTCACTCAGGTTCACACCCGCACCGGCCGCCTCGCTCTTCCGGGGACGTTCCCCCGGGGAGGTTCCCTTCGGGGGCGGCCACCGCACCGCCAACCGCATCGATCATGGACGAGGTATCGATCGTGGGACATTTCGTCATGCATGAGCTTCTCTTCGACGTACGTGAGGCACTGACCATCTGGCTCGGTCTGGTCGCGTTGACCGCGCTGGTGTGCGTGGTCCTCTCCCTTAGCAGCCAGCGCGGCCGGGAGCGGCGCGCCGCCCGCCGAGCACAGCGGGCCCGCCGGGCCGCCCTGCGCCACAAGCGCAAGGAGTTGGCCCGCGCCGCGGCGAGGGCCAGCCGGGTGGCGGCCAGCGACAGTACGCCGACTCTGGTGCTGACCCGGGTCGGCGACGGCGGCCGGACACCGGTGGGCGCGGCCTCCTCCGGCACGGACGGCGACCGGGCCGCCGACCCGGTCGCCGAGTTGAACCGCTACGCCGCCGAGGTGGCGGTCGCGGCCAGCCGCGCGTCGGTGACCGCCGAGCGGCGCCGGCAGGAGTGGCACGCGGTACACAACGCGCAGCAGGCGGCCTGGAGCGCGTACGAGGCCGCCGACCGCGCGGCGCGGCGTGCGATCGAGGCCGCGGCGTTCCCGCTCCCCGCCGACGACGACCCGGCGCTGTCCGCGGATGAGGCGCAGCGGCGGGAGAGGTACCTGTTGCGGGCAGCGACCGGCGCGTACCACCGTGGCGAGCTGACCATCGAGCAATTGAGCGCGGCGATGATGCACCGCAACGGCTGGGATCCGCGGCTCCATCCGTTCGAGCAGGATCTGATCCTCCGCTGCGCTGGCCGGTCCCGGCTGCTGCGCACCTATCAGGGGTTGTCCGAGATCGAGCGCACCGCCTGGCACCAGGCGGACATGGCCGCGGCGGCGCGACGCAGCCTCAACGAGGAGGCTTTCGCTGCCGCGATGCGGGTTCACCGCGCGCAGCACCCGGTCCCGGCCCCCGCTCGCCGCGCGCCGGCCTCGACCGAGGATCAGGGGCGTGCGACACGGCCGTCTCCCGTGGCGCGCGGCCGGGTGGGGGTCCAGTGGGGGCGCGGCGTCACCACGCCGTAGGTCGGCAGGATCGGTTAGGACTCATTCGTCCCATTGGGCCTGTGCGGTCGGGTCGACGCGCGATGGGCTCGGGAGTGGCGGTTAGTCCGAAAAAGGGCATATCGAGTATTGCTGCTATTCCGTCGTTAATTGTGGAATCCGGGCTCGGGAAAGGGTCTCCGCTGTAATGGGTGAAATTTGCCGGGAAGCAACACCCGTTCGTCGAAGCGGTGATCTCTCGGTGGTTCCGAATAGCCGATGAACGGTGGCCATTCGGAAGAATCCGGTAACGGTGCGTGGTTCCGTCTCGCTATTACTCGCTGTACTGGTGTCCGAGTGCGGGCGGCCGGCGGGCGGCCGGTACCCGCCACGGTGCTCGGGTGGGTGTGCGAGCGGTGTCCCCGCGTCCGTTCGTGCGTCCGGTTACCGGGGGGCGGGGGTCGGCCAGCGCTTATGTCGATCCCTCCTACAAGAAGTAGGGATTCGCTGTAGGGCAAGGGAAGGATCTAGCTGGGGTCGTCGCCAGCGGGTCCGGTGCGCCGGTCTGACTGCCCGGGTGGCGGTGGGGTGCGGGCTCACCCGGCGAGCCGGAATGCGCTCATGATGATCATCCGTTCGGCTGATAAGGTCATGCCCTTTCGGCCGGGTGGCGCACTGGCTTACGGCCATTCCCGGCCACTTCCGCTGCTCCCGCCGTCGCATTGGGTGAGAATTGGCGAGTCAAACGGCTCAAGGGTGAAGCTGGACTTTTGCTATGACGGCTTCTGTGGCACCATCATCACCATTACTCCTCGCAATCCATCGACTTGTTACACCGACAGGAGCTGCTATGCACGTACGCGGACTGCGCACTGGCGCACTGCGGCTCATCGCGGTGGCGGCGGTCGCGCTTGGTGTCGCCCTCCTCGTCTCCCTCTCGCACGCCCGCACCGTGGCCGTGTCGAGCGATGACACTGTCCCGGCCGCCATCGTCGGCGACGACGGGTCATCCACGAACGCTGGCTTCTTGGGCGCCGCGCCGGTGTTCAGCCCGCTGGAAGGCGTCTGGGGCTAGCCGCTCCTGGTAGGAGTGCGGTAGGTGTCGTGGCTCGTCCTGTATCGGTTCCGCGTGGAAAGTCCGACTATCTCTCCTGGTTGATCACCGGGCCGCTGGTCGGGCTCACGATCCTGTTCGCCATGCCGGCGGTGATCCACCGGCGACCGCTGTTGGCGCCGCTACCCGAGACGCTGCTCTTCCTCGCGATGTTCGTGGCGGCTGATGCCGTCTCGCTCAACATCGACGTTCGCCGGCATGCGCTGATCATCGCGCTGACCGAGATTCCTATTATCCTGTCGCTGTACTACCTGCCGCCGCTGACTCTGTTGGTGATCCGCGCCGTTGCCCGGCTGATCGCGCAACTCCGGCAGGGGGCACCCCCGGTCAAGTTGGCGTTCAACGTCTCCAACGCGCTGGCCGGCATAGCGGTGGCCAGCCTGATCGTGACGTACTTCGGTCCGCTGGACCGCACTCCACGCACCTGGCTTGTCCTGTTCGTGGCGGCGTTGAGCACCAACTTGGTCACCGTGGTCTCCGTGGTCGGCGTGATCTCGCTGATCCAGGGCGGCGCCTCGCTGCGCCGGATGCTGCGCACCGCGACTCCGGGCGTACTCGTCGGCAGCATCAACGGCGCGGTCGGGCTGCTGGTACTGATCACCATCCAGCGCAGTCCGTGGGCGATCCTCCTGCTGGCCGGCCTCGCCGGCGCCGGGATCGTGATCTACCGGGCCTATGCGCAGTCGCTGCGCCAACACCGGTCGCTCAGCGAGATCTACGACCTGACCCGCGCCGTGTCGGAGACCCAGAACGACGCCACGCTCGCCGACGTCCTGCTGGTCCGGACCAGGGATCTGCTCGCCGCGGAGTGGGCGACGCTGTGGCTGCCGGCGCAGGGCCGGTTCCCGGAGACGTTGCTGTCGGCCCGGGTCGACGACACCGCCCTGACCGACCTGTCGGCCACCCCGGAAGCGTTGCGCCGCCGCGCGGCCGAGTCGGGCGAGACGGTGGCCGCCGGACCGAAGCTCGGCGACGAGGAGCAGTTGCGCGCCGCGCTGCGGGAGACGGGTACCAAGGACGCGATCGTGGTACCGCTGCGCTCCGGCGGGGCGGTGATCGGCACGCTGGAGGTGGCCGAACGGCTGGGTGGCTCGACCACCAGCTTCCGGGTCGAAGACGTTCAGCTGCTGGAGACCGTCGCGATCCACGCCTCGGCGGCCGTGGAGAATTCGCGGCTGGTCGACCGGCTGAGGTTCGACGCGCACCATGACGCGCTCACCGGGCTGCCCAACCGACGGCGAATGCTCAACGCGCTGGAGCAGGCCGTGAAGGTGCGCGCTCCGGGTGAGGTCGTCGCCGTACTGCAGTTCGACGTGTCCGGACTGCGCGAGGTCAACGAGTCGCTGGGGTACGCGGCCGGCGACGAACTGCTTGCCGAAGTGGCCCGCCGGCTGCGTGAGGCGGCCCCGGCCGCCGCGCTGGTCGCCCGCCTCGGCAGCGACGAGTTCGTGGTGATGCTGCGGGCTCAGGGCACAGACGCCACGGTGGGCCTGGCCGGCGAGCTGCGGCAGGCGCTCCAGGAGCCGATGGAGATCGGCGCACTCCAGCTCGACGTGGACTCCGCGGTCGGGATCGCGGTACACCCCGATCACGGCGCCGACCCCGGGATCCTGCTACAGCGCGCGGACGTCGCCACCCACGTGGCGAAGTCGATGTCCCCGCCCGTCCAGCTGTTCAACCTCGGCCTGGAGTCCCGGTCCAGCCGGCGGCTCGGCCTGGCCGGCGACCTGCGCAAGGCGCTGGACAACGGCGACATCACCGTGTGTTTCCAGCCGAAGGTGTCGTTCCGCAACCGCCGGCTGATCGGCGTGGAATGCCTGGCCCGGTGGGAGGGCAGCGCGCACGGGTCGGTCTCGCCGGAGGACTTCGTCGCGGTGGCGGAGCACACCGGACAGATGGGCCGGCTCACCGAGGTCGTACTGCGGGAGGGCCTGCGCCGGTGCCGGGAGTGGTCCCAAGCCGGCAGGCCGCTCAACGTGGCGGTCAACCTGTCGCCCCGGACCCTGACCGACCCGGAGTTCCCGGACTGGGTCGGTGGGCTGCTGGAGGAATACAGCGTCAGCCCTGAGCAACTGACTCTGGAGATGGCCGAGAGCAGTGTGATCGCCGGCACGGACCGCCCGCTGCCGATCCTGCGCCGGCTCAATGAGATGGGCGTACGGCTGTCGGTGGACGACTTCGGTACCGGGTACTCGTCGCTGTCGTACCTGCGGCGCCTGCCGGTACACGAAGTCAAGATCGACCGCGCCTTCATTCAGGGCATGGCGACCGACCCGGACGACCTGGCGATCGTCCGCGCCGTCGTGGACCTGTCCCGGCACTTCGGGCTGAGCGTGGTCGCCGAGGGCGTGGAGAGCGAACTGACGCTCTCGCTGCTCGAAGAGGTCGGCTGCGATATCGGTCAGGGATTCCTGTTCAGCCGCCCGCTGTCGTACGACCGGCTGGAGGCGTGGTTCGCCGCGCAGACCGAGCCGGAGCCCACACCTGCCGGGGAGGTACGGCGGCTTCGTGCCGTTCCCTGACACCCCGGATACCGGTTCGACCCGCACCGGTGAGTTGTGTACTCTTACCCGGTGCGCCTCTCCAGACGGAGAGTGTGACGCCCCCTTAGCTCAGTCGGCAGAGCGTCTCCATGGTAAGGAGAAGGTCTACGGTTCGATTCCGTAAGGGGGCTCGACCTGCCAGTTGACGCCGTCGGGGTCCTTCCGGGCGATACCGGCGGGTGGCTTTTCCGGTAAGTGCGGGAAGGCAGTTGGCGGTGTAGCTCAGTTGGTAGAGCAAGCGGCTCATAATCGCTGTGTCGCCGGTTCAAGTCCGGCCACCGCTACGTAGTGATCGGGCGCCTCAGGGTCGCCCGCTTTGCGTCCGTGGCCGCCGCGCGGCTACTCTGGAACGCCGAGCATCCCAACAGCGAGGAAGGCACTCCGCCGTGGCTAAGGCGACCGACGTACGTCCCAAGATCACACTGGCGTGTGTGGAGTGCAAGGAGCGCAACTACATCACGCGTAAGAACCGCCGTAACGACCCCGACCGCATCGAGCTGAGGAAGTTCTGCCCGCGCGACGGCAGGCACACGGTACACCGCGAGACGCGGTAGCTTCAGCGGCCAGCTGAGCCGGCCGGACGCCCGGTCCTCGCGAAGGCGGGACGGCCCGGCAGGCGCCCGTGCGGGGCACTGCGGCCAGGTTCGACTAGACATCGTCCGCCGATGGCGGCGCCCGGAATCCTCGGGCGCCGCCATCGGTGTTTCCCGTCCCGCTCGGGCGCCGCCGCGGCCGGGCCGGGCGGGAGCGCCCATGGACGCGCGGCAGTGGCGCGGCAGTGGCGCGGCAGTGGCGCGGCAGTGGCCGAGCAGCGTTCCCGGCGCGAACGGCCAGGCGGTAGGTTCGCAGGATGCCGCTGGATCCGTCGTACGAAGGTCGCACCTACCCGCCCACCGAGCCCTACCGGGTGGGCCGGGAGAAGATCCGCGAGTTCACGGAGGCGATCGGCGCCGAGGATCAGGCGTACCTCGATCCGGAAGCGGCCCTCAAATTGGGCTACCCGGATGTCGTGGCCCCGCCGACCTTCGCGGTCCTGCTCACCAACTCCGGCATCCGGCAGCTGCTCGACGATCCCGACCTCGGGCTGGACTTCAGCCGGGTCGTGCACGGCGACCAACGCCTCCAGCATGATCGCCCGATCCATGCCGGAGACGTGCTGACCTGCCGGAGCACGGTGGAACAGATCATGTCGCGGGGCGGGCACGACTTTCTCACCGCCCGGACCGAGGTGTTCGACGAGGACGGCGAGCGGGTCGTCACGGGCTGGTCCAAGATCGTGGTACGGGGAGAGTGAGCGGGATGGATCTGGCGGAGCGCAGGTACCGGATCACTCGGGCAGATCTCGTCCGGTACGCGGGCGCGTCCGGCGACTTCAACCCGATCCACTGGAGCGACCGGATCGCGACCGGCGTCGGCCTGCCCGGCGTGATCGCGCATGGCCTGTTCACGATGGCGCTGGTGGGACGCGCGGTGACCGAGTGGGTGGGGCACCCGGCGCCCATTGTCGACTACACTGTCCGGTTTGCCCGGCCGATCGTCGTTCCGGACACCGATGAGGGCACGGAGCTGGTGATCAATGCCGTCCTCAAGAGCGTGACCGAGGACGGAAACGCCGTACTGGATCTCACCGCGACCTGCGAGGGCGAGAAGGTACTCGCGCAGGCGCGGGCGACGGTGCGACAGGCGTGATCCTCGTGCGTGGGTTCCGCTTGGGAAAACCCGGTCGATACCCGTACACTGGTCGGCCGTGGGGCGATCTAACCCTGGTCAGGCATGGCCGGGTGTGCTCCTCGTAGGGGTGTGGCGCAATTGGTAGCGCAGCGGTCTCCAAAACCGCAGGTTGCAGGTTCGAGTCCTGTCGCCCCTGCAGGCCATGACGGACGGCGGGTCGGCCGGCCCGCATCGACAGAAAGAGCGCGGTAGCGATCCGCGGCGCGTGACATATCACCTCGGAAATGGAAGAGGGCGAAGTGGCCGAGAGCAAGCGGCGCGATGAGGACGCCGTGGATGAGCACCTCGATGAGGTGCTCGACGACGCTGTCGACGATGACTCCCTCGACGACGAGGACGCGTCGGCTGCAGCCCGGAAGGCGACCGCGGTCCGGACGAAGTCGAAGGACGATGGCGACAAGACGGACAAGAAGACCGTCAAGGACGCATCGGACGACCGTCCCGGAATTTTCGGCCGCATCGGCCGGTTCATTCGTGAGATCGTTGCTGAGCTGCGCAAGGTCATTTGGCCGACGCGCAAGGAACTGCTGACATACGCGACGGTCGTCGTTGTGTTCGTCGCGATCATGCTGACCGTCGTCGGACTGCTGGACCTCGGGTTCGCCAAGGCCGTGCTGTTCGTGTTCGGCAAGGGTCAGAAGTAGGAGAAGAGAAAAGCCGTGCCTGAGTACGACGAGACTGCCCGTACCCCCGACGACGTGACCGACGCCGAGGCGGCGGAGATCGACGCGTCGGCCGAGGCGGCCACCGTACCGACGACCGCCGTCGCCACCGTTGACGTCGACGCCATGGACGGCGAGGAGGGCGACCCGGTCGAGCAACTGCGCGCCGCACTGCGCTTCGCGCCCGGTGACTGGTTCGTGGTGCACTCGTACGCCGGGTACGAAAACAAGGTCAAGACCAACCTCGAGACCCGCATCACGAGCCTCGACATGGAGGACTTCATCTACCAGGTCGAGGTTCCGACCCGGGAAGAGGTCGAGGTCAAGAACGGCAAGCGGCTCCAGGTCCAGAACAAGGTGTTCCCGGGCTACATCCTGGTCCGGATGGAGCTGACCCCGGAGTCATACTCCTGCGTGCGCAACACGCCGGGGGTCACCGGCTTCGTGGGCGCCACCGACCGTGCCGACCGCCCGGCCCCGCTCTCGCTCGACGAGGTGCTGAAGTGGCTGGCCCCGGCGGCGACGGTGGAGAAGGCCAAGGCCAAGCCGGAGGTCAAGGTCCTCGACTTCGAGGTGGGCGACTCGGTGACCGTCACCGACGGCGCGTTCGCGTCGCTGCCCGCCACGATCAGCGAGATCAACGCCGACCAGCAGAAGCTCAAGGTGCTCGTGTCGATCTTCGGCCGGGAGACCCCCGTGGAGCTCAACTTCAATCAGGTCGCGAAGATCTGATTCCGCGCGGATCGGGCGGCCGGCGAGAGCCGGACGAAGCCGCCCGTGGCGTCGCGGTACCCTGAAACGTCCGGCCCGGGCCGTGTCGTACCGTGCGACGCGATCGGGCCGGCAGTATGTGCCAACATCCAGCCCAGGAAAGAAAGCTGCCATGCCTCCGAAGAAGAAGCTCGTCAAGACCTTCACGCTTCAGTTGCCGGCTGGCCAGGCGACCCCGGCTCCGCCGGTCGGTCCCGCCCTCGGTCAGCACGGCGTGAACATCATGGAGTTCGTGAAGGCGTACAACGCCCAGACCGAGTCCCAGCGCGGCGACGTCGTCCCGGCGCAGATCAGCGTCTACGAAGACCGGTCGTTCACCTTCATCCTCAAGACGCCGCCGGCCGCCCGCCTGCTGATCAAGGCCGCGGGTGTGCAGAAGGGCTCCGGCGTCCCGCAGGCGACCAAGGTCGGCGCGATCACCAAGGCCCAGCTGCGCGAGATCGCCGAGAAGAAGATGGCCGACCTCAACGCCAACGACATCGAGATGGCCGAGCGGATCATCGCCGGCACTGCCCGTTCCATGGGCATCACCATCAAGGACTGACCCCCGCAACACCGTGGGAGGACGCGGGTGCGTCCGCCAGACACCACAGGAGACTAGAGCTCATGCAGCACAGCAAGAACTACCGCAAGGCAGCCGAACAGGTCGACCGGGAGAAGCTGTACACGCCGGCCGACGCGATCAAGTTGGCCAAGGAGACCACCACGGTCAAGTTCGACCCCACGGTCGAGGTCGCGATGCGCCTCGGGGTCGACCCGCGCAAGGCGGACCAGATGGTCCGGGGCGTGGTCAACCTGCCGCACGGCACCGGCAAGACGGCCCGCGTCATCGTCTTCGCGGCCGGCGCGAAGGCCGCCGAGGCCGAGTCCGCCGGAGCGGACGTGGTGGGCACCGATGAGCTGGTCGCCCGGATTCAAGAGGGTTGGCTGGACTTCGACGCGGCGATCGCCACGCCGGACCAGATGGCCAAGATCGGTCGGATCGCGCGGATCCTGGGCCCGCGCGGCCTGATGCCGAACCCGAAGACGGGCACGGTCACGATGGACGTGACGAAGGCGGTGCAGGACATCAAGGGCGGCAAGATCACCTTCCGGGTGGACAAGCACTCGAACCTGCACCTGATCATCGGCAAGGCGTCCTTCACCGAGGACCAGCTGGTCGACAACTATGCCGCCGTACTCGACGAGGTCCTGCGCGCGAAGCCGTCCGCGGCCAAGGGCAAGTACCTCAAGAAGGTCTTCGTGACCACCACGATGGGGCCCGGCATCCCGATCGACCCCAGCATCACGCGCAACCTGACCGGAGCCGAGGCGGAGTAACCGCCGGCCCGAGCGGGCGCACGCAACCAGATCGACGGGGACGACCGGCAGGGTCGTTCCCGTCGATTCGTTTGTGGCATCGTGTTTCGCATGCGCCTGGATGAGGTGTCGTTCCGGTACGGTCGCCGGACCGCATGGGTGCTGTCGGAAGTCACCGTCGACATTGGCGACGGCGAGGTCGTGGTGGTGCGGGGGCGCAACGGCGCCGGCAAGTCCACGCTCCTCCAGATGATGGCCGGGGTGCTCCAGCCGACCCGCGGTCGCATTCTCGACCGGCCTTCCCGGGTCGGGTGGGTGCCGGAGCGGTTCCCGGCGGAGCAGCCGTTCACCGTCTCGGGGTATCTGGCCGCGATGGCGGCGCTGCACGGGGCGGGGTCGCCGGCTCCGTGGATCGACCGGCTGGGCCTGGCGCCGTTCCGCACCGTCAAGCTCGCCGAGCTGTCCAAGGGCACGGCGCAGAAGGTCGGCCTGGCACAGGCGCTGATCTGCCGACCCCAGCTGCTGGTGCTCGACGAGCCGTGGGAAGGGCTGGACGCGGCGGCCCGCGATCTGGTGCCGGACATCGTCGCCGAGATCGTGGCCGCCGGCGGGTCGGTGATCGTCAGCGATCACCGGGGCGACACCGCGAGGCTGCCGGAGGCGACCGAGTGGACGGTCGACGGCGCTCGAGTGACGCCGGAGCGGGCCGAGAAGGCGAGGACGGGCGCGGATACTCCGTGGCTCATCGAGGTCGCCGCCGGCGACGGGCCGGCCGCCGTGGCCGCGTTGCGCGCCGCCGGGCACGAGATCATCCGGGTACGGGCATGAGCGGCGCACGGCTGGCACCGCTGGTGACCATGCGGGTGGCCGGCTTCCTGCGCACCGGACGGTTCATCCCGCCATTGCTTGCCGCTCTCGTCCTGCTCAGCATCCTGTACGGCGGCGGCCAGGCCGACGCCGCCGAGGCGTACGGGGTGTCCGCGCTGCTGATGTTCCCGGTGCTCGCCTGGCAGACCAAGCTCCTCCTCGACGCCGAGCCGGACGTCCAGCGCCGGCTGGCCGTGGTCGCGCTGCGCTCCCGCCGCCGTGAGGCGGTCGCCGGACTGCTCGCGGCGTCCGTGATCGCGGTACCCGCGGTGATCATCGCGCTCGGGCTGCCCTGGGTGGTGAACGGCGTCAAGCACGCGCACGCCGGTACCGGGCTGCTGCTGGGTCTGTGGGCGCACGCGATCGTGCTGCCACCCGCCCTCGCTGTCGGAGCGTGGAGCAGCCGGGTGATCGCCACCACCGCCGGCCGGGCCACCGCCGTCCTGGTCGGCGGCGCCGTTCTCGGGTTGGTACTGGGGCTGAGCGGCTCGCCGGTACCGTGGCTGGCGCCGCCGCTGATGGGTGCCGCCCGGGCGCTCGCGAACGGGATCGGGGCCGGTGCCCTGGGCGGGTTCACCGGCTGGGCGCTGGTCTGGTCCGCGCTCGTTCTGGCCGGGTACGGCTGGCTGAGGCGCACCCGGGCCTGATTCCGGAACGGTTTTGGCGCCCGACCCGACCGTCCGGTATCCTTCACACCGAAGTTCCACCCGAAGACCGCTGGTCACCGCGCTGATGATCCGATCGGAAGATCGTTTCGGAAGGCGCGGCCGAAGGCCCCGCATCGAGCGGGCGGCCCGCGCAGGGGCGGACATCCGCAAGGTCGGGCCGTTTGGCGGTCCGGGTTCGCGATGTCCGGAGCATCGTGAGTCGGGCCATCATGTTCCTGCCCGCCCCGTGCGCCCCCGCGCCGGGGCGTTTTCTCGTTGTTGGGCACCCAGCCGTACAGCCCAATCAGGGAAGTCTCGTGACACGAGCGCTCCCGCGAGGATCCACAGGAAGGAGGGACATGGCGGACAAGATCCGGATCGACAAGGCCGGCGCGGTCGCCGAGCTGAGCGAGCAGTTCCGTAGCTCCAGCGCGACCGTTCTCACCGAGTACCGGGGCCTGACCGTCGCTCAGCTCACCGAGCTGCGGCGTTCGCTGGGCGCCGAGACGAAGTACGAGGTCGCCAAGAACACGCTCGCGAAGCGGGCGGCGACCGATGCTGGCATCACCGGCCTGGACAGCCTGTTCACCGGTCCTACCGCGCTCGCCTTCGTTGCCGGCGACCCCGTCGAGGCGGCGAAGGGCCTGCGCGACTTCGCGAAGACTCACCCGCTGCTTGTCATCAAGGGCGGCGTGTTCGAAGGCAAGGCGATCAACGCGGACGAGGTCAGCAAGATCGCCGACCTGGAGTCCCGCGAGGTACTGCTGGCGAAGCTCGCCGGCGCGATGAAGGGCAACCTGAGCAAGGCCGCCGGCCTGTTCCAGGCGCCGCTGTCGAGGGCCGCCCGCGTGGTGGCCGCCCTGCAGGACAAGATCGAGAAGGAAGGCGGGCCGGCCAGCGCCGCGCCCGCCGACACAGCCGAGGCGTCGGCCACTTCCGCGCCGGAAGGCGCCTGACCACCACAACGTACGGAAAGGGAGCCGACCCATCATGGCGAAGCTGAGCAACACCGAACTGCTCGACGCGTTCAAGGAGATGACGCTGATCGAGCTGTCTGACTTCCTGAAGCAGTTCGAGGAGACCTTCGACGTCACCGCCGCCGCCCCGGTCGCGGTTGCCGCGGCGGCCCCGGGCGGCGGCGCCGCTGCTGCCCCGGTCGAGGAGGAGAAGGACGAGTTCGACGTCATCCTCGAGGCTGACGGCGGCAAGAAGATCCAGGTCATCAAGGTCGTGCGTGAGCTGACCGGTCTGGGCCTGAAGGAGGCCAAGGACCTGGTCGAGGCCGCGCCGAAGCCGGTCCTGGAGAAGGCCAACAAGGAGAACGCCGACAAGGCCAAGGCCAAGCTGGAGGCCGAGGGCGCCAAGGTCACCCTCAAGTGACCTGACGCCAACGCGTCGGTCGGCGGCCGGCTCCGGGTACCCGGAGCCGGCCGCCGCGTTTCTGCCCGCGCCGGGTGCGATCCGGCGTCCGCTGGAGCCACCGCCGGCCTCCGGCTCGCCCGTCCGGGAACGCGGCGGTACGCGCCTCGGGGCCGTCCAGCCGCCGGGAAGTTGGCCACCGGATGGCCCGGCCGGAGCCTTCTGCGCACCCCTTTGTCCGAATATGCCGTATGCGCATATGCAAGTTGCGCATCACCCGTGTCCGACCCGTCGCTCAACTCTTGACGGGGCCGCACGGGACAGGCACGCTGATTGCGCAACGCCTTCCGCGGATGCGCCAGACCGTCGCTGGAAGTCCCGAGCAAGGGTCCTTGAGGCCCGTGCAGGCCCCGGGTTCACCCCCCGGTATGGCCCGCTCAGGAGACTTCGCGATGGGGGCTCGACAGCGGTTAGCCTTTCGGCTACACTGCTAGTTTGCGCTGCCTTCCGAACTAGCCCCCGCCTAGATTGTCCGTTTTGGGTAATTTAACAGGGGTCAATCGGGGTGCACGCGCAACGGCCGTTTTGCAGCACCACCGGTCCTCGGAAGGACGCATCTTGGCAGCTTCCCGCCCTGCGAAGACCAGTCGTACGTCGTCGAGCGCCTTCGCTCCCCGCCGAATCTCATTCGGCAGGATCACCGAACACCTCGAAGTCCCCAACCTCCTTGCCATTCAAACCGAGTCCTTTGACTGGTTGGTCGGCAACGAGGCGTGGGCAACGCGTTCGGCTGATGATCCGCACGCTCGTTCGGGTCTTGCAGAAATCCTCGACGAAATTAGTCCCATTGAGGACTTTTCCGGAACTATGTCGTTGTCATTCTCCGCGCCGCGCTTCGACGAGGTCAAAGCCTCGATCGAGGAGTGCAAGGAGAAGGACCTGACCTACTGTGCGCCGCTGTTCGTGACCGCGGAGTTCACCAACCACACCACCGGCGAGATCAAGAGCCAGACGGTGTTCATGGGTGACTTCCCGATGATGACGCCGAAGGGCACCTTCATCATCAACGGCACCGAGCGCGTCGTGGTCAGCCAGCTCGTCCGTTCGCCGGGCGTGTACTTCGACAAGCAGCCGGACAAGACCTCTGACCGGGACCTGTCCAGCGTGAAGGTCATCCCCAGCCGGGGTGCCTGGCTGGAGTTTGACATTGACAAGCGCGACACGGTCGGCGTTCGCATCGACCGCAAGCGCCGCCAGGCGGTCACCGTCCTCCTCAAGGCCATCGGTTGGTCCAACGAGCAGATCCGCGAGCGGTTCGGCTGGTCCGAGCTGATGATGACCACGCTGGAGAAGGACCACATCGCCGGCCAGGACGAAGCCCTGCTCGACATCTACCGGAAGCTGCGGCCCGGTGAGCCGCCGACCCGGGAGAACGCGCAGACCCTGCTGGACAACCTGTTCTTCAACCCGAAGCGCTACGACGTGGCGAAGGTCGGGCGATACAAGTTCAACAAGAAGCTCGAGGTCGACGTCCCGATCACCACGGGTGTGCTGACTGTCGAGGACATCGTGTCGACCGTCGAGTACCTCTGCCGGCTGCACACCGGCGAAGACGGGTACGAGCCGGACGACATCGACCACTTCGGCAACCGGCGCCTGCGTACGGTCGGCGAGCTGATCCAGAACCAGGTCCGGGTCGGTCTGTCCCGGATGGAGCGGGTCGTCCGCGAGCGGATGACCACCCAGGACGTCGAGGCGATCACGCCGCAGACCCTGATCAACATCCGCCCGGTAGTGGCGGCGATCAAGGAGTTCTTCGGTACGTCGCAGCTGTCCCAGTTCATGGACCAGACCAACCCGCTGGCCGGTCTGACCCACCGGCGCCGCCTGTCGGCGCTGGGCCCTGGTGGTCTGTCCCGGGAGCGGGCCGGTTTCGAGGTCCGTGACGTGCACCCGTCGCACTACGGACGGATGTGCCCGATCGAAACGCCGGAAGGCCCGAACATCGGTCTGATCGGCGCGCTGTCCACCTTCGCCCGGGTCAACCCGTTCGGCTTCATCGAGACGCCGTACCGGAAGGTCCTCGAAGGTCGGGTCACCGACCAGATCGACTACCTGACCGCGGACGAGGAGGACCGGCACGTCATCGCGCAGGCCAACGAGCCGCTGAAGAGCGACGGCGCGTTCGCCGGCGAGCGGGTGCTGGTCCGTCGTAAGGGCGGCGAGTTCGAGGCCGTGGCGCCATTGGCTGTGGACTACATGGACGTCTCGCCGCGCCAGATGGTGTCGGTCGCGACCGCCATGATCCCGTTCCTCGAGCACGACGACGCCAACCGGGCCCTGATGGGCGCGAACATGCAGCGCCAGGCCGTACCGCTGATCAAGGCGGAGTCGCCGCTGGTCGGCACGGGCATGGAGTACCGCGCCGCGGTCGACGCCGGTGACGTGGTCGTCGCCGAGGTCGGTGGCGTGGTCGAGGACCTGTGCGCCGACTACGTGACGGTGCACCAGGACGACGGCCACCGCCGCACCTACCTGCTGCACAAGTTCCGCCGGTCGAACGCCGGCTCCTGCGTGAACCAGAAGCCGGTGGTCTTCGAGGGTGACCGGGTCGAGGCCGGCCAGGTCATCGCGGACGGGCCGTGCACCGACGAGGGTGAGATGGCGCTCGGGCGCAACCTGCTCGTGGCGTTCATGCCCTGGGAGGGCCACAACTACGAAGACGCGATCATCCTGTCCCAGAAGCTGGTCCAGCAGGACGTCCTCACCTCGATTCACATCGAGGAGCACGAGGTCGACGCCCGCGACACCAAGCTGGGGCCGGAGGAGATCACCCGCGACATCCCGAACGTCAGCGAGGAGATGCTGGCCGACCTGGACGAGCGGGGAATCATCCGGATCGGTGCCGAAGTGGTACCGGGCGACATCCTGGTCGGCAAGGTCACGCCCAAGGGCGAGACCGAGCTGACCCCGGAGGAGCGGTTGCTTCGCGCGATCTTCGGTGAGAAGGCCCGCGAGGTCCGGGACACCAGCCTGAAGGTGCCGCACGGTGAGAGCGGCACGGTCATCGGTGTCCGTACCTTCTCCCGGGAAGACGGCGACGAGCTGTCGCCGGGCGTCAACGAGCTCGTCCGGGTGTACGTGGCCCAGAAGCGGAAGATCCAGGACGGCGACAAGCTCGCCGGCCGGCACGGCAACAAGGGTGTCATCTCCAAGATCCTTCCGGTCGAGGACATGCCGTTCCTGGAGGACGGCACGCCCGTGGACATCGTGCTCAACCCGCTGGGTGTACCGAGCCGGATGAACGTCGGCCAGGTGCTGGAGACGCACCTCGGGTGGGTCGCCAAGACCGGTTGGAAGCTCGAGGGCGACGACACCACCTGGAAGAAGGCGCTGCGGTCGATCAACGCGCACGAGTCGGAGCCGGACACCAACGTGGCGACCCCGGTCTTCGACGGCGCGAAGGAAGAGGAGATCGCCGGCCTGCTCGACTCGACCCTGGCCAACCGGGACGGTGTCCAGCTGGTCGGGGCCAGCGGCAAGGCGCAGCTGTTCGACGGCCGGTCCGGCGAACCGCTGCCCGACCGGATCGCGGTCGGCTACATCTACATCCTGAAGCTCAACCACCTGGTCGACGACAAGATCCACGCTCGGTCGACCGGACCGTACTCGATGATCACGCAGCAGCCGCTGGGTGGTAAGGCGCAGTTCGGTGGGCAGCGCTTCGGTGAGATGGAGTGCTGGGCGATGCAGGCGTACGGCGCCGCGTACGCCCTGCAGGAGCTGCTCACGATCAAGTCGGACGACGTGCTCGGCCGCGTGAAGGTATACGAGGCGATCGTCAAGGGCGAGAACATCCCCGAGCCCGGCATTCCCGAGTCGTTCAAGGTCCTGCTCAAGGAGCTGCAGTCGCTGTGCCTCAATGTTGAGGTGCTCTCCAGCGACGGCGTGGCTCTGGAGATGCGGGAAACCGACGACGAGGTGTTCCGGGCGGCCGAGGAGCTGGGTATCGACCTGTCCCGGCGTCCCAACGAGGGCGTCAGCAGCGTCGAGGAGATCTGAGGTGTCGGGTCCGGCCGGCCTGCCGGCCGGGCCCCGCCTGGCGACCACAAACCCGAGCATCGCGTAGCGATCAAGAAATACGAGGGACCAAGTGCTCGACGTCAACTTCTTCGACGAGTTGCGTATCGGCCTGGCGACCGCGGACGACATCCGCCAGTGGTCGCACGGCGAAGTCAAGAAGCCCGAGACGATCAACTACCGCACCCTCAAGCCGGAAAAAGACGGGCTCTTCTGCGAGAAGATCTTCGGCCCGACCCGGGACTGGGAGTGCTACTGCGGGAAATACAAGCGGGTCCGGTTCAAGGGCATCATCTGTGAGCGCTGCGGCGTCGAGGTGACCCGGGCCAAGGTGCGGCGTGAGCGGATGGGACACATCGAGCTCGCGGCGCCGGTGACCCACATCTGGTACTTCAAGGGCGTCCCGAGCCGCCTGGGCTACCTGCTCGACCTGGCTCCCAAGGACCTCGAGAAGATCATCTACTTCGCGTCGTACGTCATCACGAGCGTGGACACCGAGGCGCGGCACCGCGACATGTCCACGGTCGAGAGCGAGATCGGTGCGGAGAAGCGGCACGCCGAGAACGCCCGCGACTCGGAGATCGAGAAGCGCGCCGCCAAGCTCGAGCAGGACCTGGCCGAGCTGGAGGCGGAGGGCGCCAAGGCGGACGTGCGGCGCAAGGTCAAGGAGGCTGGCGAGCGCGAGATGCGCCAGATCCGTGACCGGGCGCAGCGCGAGGTCGACCGGCTCGACGAGGTCATGGACACGTTCCGCAAGCTCGACACCAAGCAGCTGGTCACCGACGAGCTGCTGTACCGCGAGCTGCGCGACCGGTTCGGGGAGTACTTCTCGGGTGCCATGGGCGCCGAGGCGATCAAGGCGCTGATCGAGAACATGGATCTCGACGCCGAGGCCGAGGACCTGCGCGAGACGATCCGTTCCGGCAAGGGCCAGCGGAAGATCCGTGCGCTCAAGCGGCTCAAGGTCGTCGCCGCGTTCCTGAACACCACCAACTCGCCGCTGGGCATGGTGCTGGACTGCGTACCGGTGATCCCGCCGGACCTGCGCCCGATGGTGCAGCTGGACGGTGGCCGGTTCGCGACGTCGGACCTGAACGACCTGTACCGCCGTGTGATCAACCGGAACAACCGGCTCAAGCGCCTGATCGACCTGGGTGCCCCGGAGATCATCGTCAACAACGAGAAGCGGATGCTGCAGGAGGCCGTCGACGCGCTGTTCGACAACGGCCGCCGTGGCCGTCCGGTCACCGGTCCCGGTAACCGGCCGCTGAAGTCGCTGTCCGACATGCTCAAGGGCAAGCAGGGCCGGTTCCGGCAGAACCTGCTGGGCAAGCGCGTCGACTACTCCGGCCGTTCGGTCATCGTGGTCGGCCCGCAGCTCAAGCTGCACCAGTGCGGCCTGCCCAAGCAGATGGCGCTGGAGCTGTTCAAGCCGTTCGTGATGAAGCGGCTGGTCGACCTCAACCACGCGCAGAACATCAAGTCCGCCAAGCGGATGGTCGAGCGTCAGCGCCCGGTCGTGTGGGACGTGCTGGAAGAGGTCATCGGCGAGCACCCGGTGCTGCTCAACCGGGCGCCCACCCTGCACCGTCTGGGCATCCAGGCTTTCGAGCCGCAGCTGGTCGAGGGCAAGGCCATCCAGATCCACCCGCTGGTCTGCACCGCGTTCAACGCGGACTTCGACGGTGACCAGATGGCGGTGCACGTGCCGCTGGCCGCCGAGGCGCAGGCCGAGGCCCGGATCCTGATGCTCTCGTCGAACAACATCCTCAAGCCGGCCGACGGCAAGCCGGTCACCATGCCCACCCAGGACATGGTCATCGGCCTGTACCACCTCACGCACAAGCGGGAGGACCTGCCCGGAGCCGGGCGGACGTTCAGCTCGGACGCCGAGGCGCGGATGGCCTTCGACAACGGCGAGCTGCACCTGCAGGCGCCGGTACGGATCCGCCTCCACGGTGTGATCGGCGTGGACAACGGCGTCGGTGCCGCCCCGTGGGACGCTCCGGAGGGCTGGGAGCCGGGTACTCCGTTGATCATGGACACGACCCTGGGTCGGGTTCTGTTCAACGAGACCCTGCCGCCCGGGTACCGCTTCGTGAACTACGAGATCCGCAAGGGTCAGCTCTCGGCGATCGTCAACGACCTGGCCGAGCGCTTCCCGAAGGTCGCCCTGGCGGCCACTCTGGACGCGCTCAAGGAGGCCGGTTTCCACTGGGCCACCTGGTCGGGTGTGACGATCGGTATCGAGGACGTGGTCCAGCCCCCGCGCAAGCGGGAGATCCTGGAGCGGTACGAGCGGGAAGCCGAGCGCATCGACAAGCAGTACCAGCGTGGTCTGATGACCGCGGAGGAGCGCCGCGGCGAGCTGATCGAGATCTGGACCAAGGCGACCAACGAGGTTGCCAAGGAGATGGAGACGGCTCTGCCGAAGGAGAACCCGCTGTGGAAGATGATCAACTCGGGTGCTCGCGGTAACCTGCTTCAGCTCCGGCAGATCTCGGCGATCCGTGGTCTGGTGGCCAACCCCAAGGGTGAGATCATCCCGCGTCCGATCAAGTCGTCCTTCCGTGAGGGCCTGTCCGTGCTGGAGTACTTCATCTCCACGCACGGTGCCCGCAAGGGTCTGGCCGACACCGCCCTGCGTACCGCCGACTCCGGGTACCTGACCCGGCGTCTGGTGGACGTCTCGCAGGACGTGATCATCCGTGAGGAGGACTGCGGTACCGACCGGGCCATCCCGATGCAGGTCGGCGAGCGGACGGCGGACGGTCAGCTGGTGGTGCACGAGCACGCCGAGACCGGGGCGCACGCCCGTACGCTGGCCGACGACATCAAGGACACGTCGGGCAACGTCGTCGCGCATCGTGGCGACGACATCAACTCGATCCTGGTGGACAAGCTGGTCGCGGCGGGCGTCGAGAACGTCCGGGTGCGCAGCGTGCTCACCTGCGAGTCCAAGCTGGGCGTCTGCGGGGCCTGCTACGGCCGTTCGCTGCCGACCGGCAAGACCGTGGACGTCGGCGAGGCGGTCGGCATCATCGCCGCCCAGTCGATCGGTGAGCCGGGCACGCAGCTGACGATGCGTACCTTCCACACCGGTGGCGTCGCGGGTGAGGACATCACCCAGGGTCTGCCCCGTGTCCAGGAGATCTTCGAGGCGCGGGTGCCCAAGGGCAAGGCGCCGATCGCGGAGATCGCCGGCCGGATCCGGATCGAGGAAGGCGACCGGTCGCGGAAGATCATCATCGTGCCGGACGACGGCAGCGACGAGATCGTCCACGACAAGATCTCCAAGCGGGTCCGCCTGCGGGTGACCGACGGCGGGCACGTGGAGGTCGGCGAGAAGATCACCGAGGGCACCATCGACCCGCACGAGTTGCTGCGGGTACTGGGTCCGCGGGCCGTCCAGGTCCACCTGACCCAGGAGGTCCAGGAGGTCTACCGGTCGCAGGGTGTGCTCATCCACGACAAGCACATCGAGATCATCATCCGCCAGATGCTCAAGCGGGTGACGATCATCGACTCCGGCTCGACCGAGTTCCTGCCGGGTGTGCTGGTCGACCGCGCTCACTTCGAGGCGGAGAACCGGCGGATCGTGGCCGAGGGCGGCGAGCCGTCCGCGGGGCGTCCGGTGCTCATGGGTATCACCAAGGCGTCGCTGGCCACCGAGTCGTGGCTGTCGGCGGCGTCCTTCCAGGAGACGACCCGGGTGCTCACCGACGCGGCGATCCACGCCCGCAGCGACTCGCTGATCGGTCTGAAGGAGAACGTGATCATCGGAAAGCTCATCCCGGCCGGTACCGGCATCAGCAAGTACCGCAACATCCGGGTGGAGCCGACCGAGGAGGCCAAGGCCAAGGTGTACTCGATGACCGGGTACGCCGAGACCGACTACGGCTTCGGGCCGGCCAGCGGCCACGCGGTACCGCTGGACGACTTCGATCTCGGATCGTTCCGCTGACGGTCGACTGGTCTGGGTCGTCGCTCGGCGCACGCCGTGCCGACCCAGGCCGGCCGGTTGACCGGTCTGGGTCATCGCCCGGCGCCTGACGCGCCGAGCGAAACCCGGCCGAACAGCCGGCACCGAGCGTGAGATCGGGGCCTCAGGTGAACGCCTGAGGCCCCGATCTGTTTCTATAAAGTGGTGAGCGCTATCCCGGGAGCGAGCGTGGGATCGATCGACGTGGCCACCGTGCGGCATCCGCTCGATCCCGATCCGGTGCCGTCGTCGAAGGCGGTCGCGGTCCTGGCGCTCGGCATCGTCGCCGCCGTCACTGGATTCTTCCTCGGCGGCCTCATCCCGGCGGCACTCGCCCTGCTGTTGGCCCGGGACGCCCGGCGGGAGATGTCGGCGGCGAAGGGGTTCCTCACCGGCGGCCGGCGCATCCGCATCGGAGTCGCGCTGGCCTGGGTCGGCATCGTCCTGGCGGCGACCGCCGTGGTGGTCGCGGCCATCGTCGGGCTGCTGCACATGGCCGGCAGCTCCGGCGGCACGAACTACGCCCCCAACGTGAACTGAAAGGCCGGCCGTGACGGAGCCGCCCCAGCCGCCCTGGGCCAACCCCGGGCCACCCCCCTCGATGCCGGCGCCGCACTATCCGCCGCCGGGGCCGGGCCAGCCGTACCCGCCTCCGGCGCCCCCGGGGTGGCACCCGTACCCGGGCCCGACGCCGGTCGTCCGGCCGCCGGCGCACCCCGGCGGTGCGCTGGAGTACCCGGGTGGCGTACCTGTCCACCAGGGGTACCCGAGGGTGCCGGCACCCCCGCCGCCGCCATCAGGACCCGTCGTCGCCCAGGGCCGGCCGGTACGCATCGACCCGGTACCCGGCACCGAGTTCGGGATCGCCTACCTGCCGGTCAACCCGACCTTCCTCGGCCTGGCCACCGGGAGCATGGTGGCCGGCATCGGGACCGCGCTGGTGGCTCTCGTGGTCATCTGCTTCGGAGTGGCCGGCGCCAGCCGCGGCTGGGGTCCCCTGGTCTCGGGTGCGTTCGCGATCCTGTCCGCTCTGCTCGGTGCGGCCGCGATCACGCTGGGTACGATCGCGCTCCGCCAGATCGGATCGGCCCGGGGACGCCTGAAGGGCCGGGGTGCGGCGCTCGCCGGCATCTGGTGCGGGGCCTCGGGCCTGGGCGTGGCCGCGTTCGGGTTCGTGCTCGCCCTGCTCATCAGCTGAGCGCGGCGACTGAGACGGGCCTCACTCGGCCCGGCACCGCGCGACGGCCGGTCGGCGGCAGGGTTCCGTAATCGCGAGGTACTATTTGATACCGGAGTGACTTCCGTAGGGCTCATTTTGACGAGGGCTCAAACGGTCGGTACTCTTTCCCCTCGTGCCCGGGCATGCCCTGGGCTCATCGTGCGTGCGCCCGTGTGGCGTCGCCCGAGAAATTAACCCGGCGGTCCGCATGGTTGCCGTCGGGCCCGTGTGCCGGACGACACGCCCGACCGCGGGGGCCGGACAGGCGATCGTCGCCGATCCGGCCGCACGGCAGGTGTAGGACGTTCGACAGGCAAGACGGCGCGGCCGCGAGGCAGCGGTCGAAGGGAGATTCGAGACCCGGATGCCCACCATCCAGCAGCTGGTCCGCAAGGGCCGCCAGGCGAAGACGAGCAAGACCAAGACGCCGGCGCTCAAGGGAAGCCCGCAGCGGCGCGGCGTGTGCACGCGCGTGTACACCACCACGCCGAAGAAGCCGAACTCGGCACTGCGCAAGGTGGCCCGCGTCAAGTTGACCAGCCAGATCGAGGTCACCGCGTACATCCCCGGTGTCGGGCACAACCTGCAGGAGCACTCGATCGTGCTGGTTCGCGGCGGCCGGGTGAAGGACCTCCCGGGCGTCCGATACAAGATCGTTCGCGGATCGCTGGACACCCAGGGCGTCCGCAACCGCAAGCAGGCGCGCAGTCGGTACGGCGCGAAGAGGGAGAAGAGCTGACATGCCGCGTAAGGGCCCCGCGCCGCGCCGGCCGTTGGTCGCCGACCCGGTTTTCAACTCACCGCTGGTCACCCAGCTGATCAACAAGATCCTTATGCGCGGCAAGCGTCAGCTCGCCGAGCGGATCGTGTACGGCGCGTTGGAGGGTTGCCGGGAGAAGACCGGCACCGACCCCGTGGTCACGCTCAAGCGCGCCATGGACAACGTGAAGCCGACTCTGGAGGTACGCAGCCGCCGCGTCGGTGGCGCGACCTACCAGGTGCCGGTTGAGGTGCGCCCGACCCGGGCCACCACTCTGGGACTGCGCTGGCTGGTGACGTACTCCAAGGCTCGGCGCGAGAAGACGATGGTTGAGCGACTCATGAACGAGCTGCTCGACGCGAGCAACGGCCTCGGTGCCGCCGTGAAGCGGCGCGAGGACACCCACAAGATGGCCGAATCCAACCGGGCCTTCGCGCACTACCGGTGGTAGAGGTCACGAAAACGAAGACGAAGTAGGGGATCACAGTGGCTGCCGCCGACAACGCGCTCGCCAAGCTCCGCAACATTGGCATCATGGCGCATATCGACGCTGGTAAGACTACGACCACCGAGCGGATCCTGTTCTACACCGGTATCACGTACAAGATCGGTGAAGTTCACGAGGGCGCTGCCGTCATGGACTGGATGGAGCAGGAGCAGGAGCGCGGTATCACCATCACTTCCGCCGCAACCAAGTGCGAGTGGAAGGGCCACACGATCCAGATCATCGACACGCCCGGCCACGTCGACTTCACCGTCGAGGTCGAGCGCTCGCTGCGTGTTCTGGACGGTGCGGTGGCTGTTTACGACGGCGTTGCCGGCGTGGAGCCGCAGACCGAACAGGTCTGGCGGCAGGCCGAGAAGTACCACGTGCCCCGGATGTGCTTCGTCAACAAGCTCGACCGCACCGGCGCGGACTTCTTCCGCTGCGTCGACATGATGGTGACCCGGCTCCAGGCCAACCCGCTGGTGCTCCAGATTCCGATCGGTAACGAGGCCGACTTCATCGGCGTCGTCGACCTGCTCGGGATGCGCGCGCTGACCTGGCGCGGGGAGACCCAGAAGGGCGAGGACTACGCCGTCGAGGAGATCCCGGCGGACCTGGTTGACCAGGCCAACGAGTACCGCGAGAAGCTGCTGGAGACGCTGTCCGAGACGGACGACGCCGTCCTGGAGAAGTTCCTGGAGGGCGGCGAGTTCACCGTCGAGGAGCTGAAGGCGGTCACCCGCGCGGCGACCATCGCTGGCAAGGTCAACCCGGTGCTGTGTGGCTCGGCGTTCAAGAACAAGGGCGTCCAGCCCATGCTCGACGCCGTCGTGGACTACCTGCCGTCGCCGCTGGACGTTCCGGCGATCGACGGTACGGCCACCGACGGCGAGACGCCGATCCACCGCCGGCCGAGCGTCGACGAGCCGTTCGCCGGCCTGGCCTTCAAGATCCAGACGGATCCGCACCTCGGCAAGCTCACCTACGTGCGGGTGTACTCGGGTCGGATCGAGTCCGGCGCCCAGACGATCAACTCCACGAAGGACCGCAAGGAGCGGATCGGCAAGATCTACCAGATGCACGCGAACAAGCGGGAAGACCGCCCGTTCGCGCAGGCCGGCGACATCGTCGCGGTACAGGGTCTGAAGCAGACCACGACCGGCGACACGCTGTCCGACCCGGCGCACCCGGTGATCCTGGAGTCGATGACCTTCCCGGAGCCGGTCATCTCGGTGGCCATCGAGCCGAAGTCGAAGGCCGACCAGGAGAAGCTCGGCACCGCGATCCAGAAGCTGGCCGAAGAGGACCCGACCTTCCGCGTCCGCAACGACGAGGAGACCGGCCAGACCGTGATCAGCGGTATGGGCGAGCTCCACCTGGAGATCCTCGTCGACCGGATGAAGCGCGAGTTCCGCGTCGAGGCCAACATCGGCAAGCCGCAGGTGGCCTACCGGGAGACGATCCGCCGCAAGGTGGAGAAGGTCGAGTACACGCACAAGAAGCAGACCGGTGGGTCGGGGCAGTACGCCAGCGTTCTCGTGAACCTGGAGCCGTTGCCGCTGGCCTCGGACGGGCCGACGTACGAGTTCGTCAACGCGGTCACCGGTGGGCGCATCCCGAAGGAGTTCATCCCCTCGGTCGACGCCGGTGCCCAGGACGCGATGCAGTACGGCGTCCTCGCCGGGTACCCGCTGGTCGGGCTGAAGCTGACGCTGACGGACGGGAAGTACCACGAGGTCGACTCGTCCGAGATGGCGTTCAAGATCGCCGGCTCGATGGTGCTGAAGGAGGCGGCCCGCAAGGCCGATCCGGTGCTGCTCGAGCCGATGATGGCCGTCGAGGTCGTCACCCCGGAGGAGAACATGGGTGACGTCATCGGCGATCTCAACTCCCGCCGCGGCATCATCCAGGCGATGGAGGAGCGCGGCGGTGCCCGCGTCGTCCGCGCCCTGGTGCCGTTGTCGGAGATGTTCGGCTACGTCGGCGACCTGCGGTCGAAGACCCAGGGCCGGGCGAGCTACTCGATGCAGTTCGACTCCTACGCGGAGGTTCCGCAGAACGTCGCGAAGGAGATCATTGCGAAGGCGACGGGCGAGTGAGCATCGCCGCCGAGCAATCCACCGAGGCAGCCGGGGAGTGATCCCCGGCTGGTCCCGGCGGGAGCGAGCTGCATCATCCGGGCCGGCCACTGCGGCCAGACCCAGGTAAACGACGTACGAACCAAGAAGTCCACAGGAGGACAGCAGTGGCGAAGGCGAAGTTCGAGCGGACTAAGCCGCACGTCAACATCGGCACCATCGGTCACATTGACCACGGTAAGACGACGCTGACCGCGGCCATCACCAAGGTCCTGCACGACAAGATGCCCGATCTCAACCCGTACACGCCGTTCGACGAGATCGACAAGGCGCCGGAGGAGAAGGCCCGCGGCATCACCATTTCGATCGCACACGTCGAGTACCAGACTGAGGCGCGGCACTACGCCCACGTCGACTGCCCTGGTCACGCCGACTACATCAAGAACATGATCACAGGTGCCGCCCAGATGGACGGCGCGATCCTGGTCGTGGCCGCCACCGACGGCCCGATGCCGCAGACCCGCGAGCACGTGCTGCTGGCCCGCCAGGTCGGCGTCCCGTACATCGTCGTGGCGCTCAACAAGAGCGACATGGTCGATGACGAGGAGCTGCTTGAGCTGGTCGAGCTGGAGGTGCGCGAGCTGCTCTCCAGCCAGGAGTACCCGGGCGACGACCTGCCGGTCGTTCGCGTCTCGGCGCTGAAGGCGCTCGAGGGCGACGCCGAGTGGGCGGACAAGCTCATGGAGCTGATGAACGCGGTCGACACCGCGATTCCGCAGCCCGAGCGGGAGACCGAGAAGCCGTTCCTGATGCCGATCGAGGACGTCTTCACGATCACCGGTCGCGGTACGGTCGTCACCGGCCGTTGCGAGCGGGGCATCCTCAAGCCGAACGAGGAGGTCGAGATCGTCGGCATCAAGCCGAAGTCGATGCGGACCGTCGTGACCGGCATCGAGATGTTCCGCAAGCTGCTCGACGAGGCTCGGGCCGGCGAGAACGTCGGTCTCCTCCTCCGCGGTATCAAGCGCGAGGACGTCGAGCGCGGCATGGTCGTGGTGAAGCCGGGGACCAACACCCCGCACACCGAGTTCGAGGGCACGGTCTACATCCTCTCCAAGGAGGAGGGCGGCCGGCACACCCCGTTCTTCCAGAACTACCGTCCGCAGTTCTACTTCCGGACCACGGACGTCACCGGCGTCGTCACGCTGCCCGAGGGCACCGAGATGGTCATGCCGGGCGACAACACCGCTATGACGGTGGCGCTCATCCAGCCGATCGCGATGGAGGAAGGTCTCAAGTTCGCGATCCGTGAGGGCGGCCGCACCGTTGGCGCGGGTCGGGTCACCAAGATCATTAAGTGACCTGGGTAACCCTGATTTTGTCGCCGTACCTCGGTACGGCATACTGAACAGGTTGTGCTCAGCGCGGGGTGGCCGATTTCGGTCGGCCACCCCCGCATGGCGCTCGAACACCTTGGGCGCCTTTCGACCACCGAACGGTTCTCCCGCCCATCGGCGTGGTGAGCCACGGACGAACGCCTCGGCGATCCGGCCCTGAGTCGGGACGCCGCCAGACCGCTCCGGATCAGGGGCGGAGCCTGGTTCCACAAGGCGACACGCCCGACCGCGGGGGTCGGTACGAGCGGGAGCGGGGCCTAGACCCGGAGCTCGGAGACGAGCCGGGGCGGTCCACGGACCCGCACAACAGCGGCATCGAGAAGAAGGAACAGAAGCCACTATGGCGGGACAGAAGATCCGCATCCGGCTCAAAGCCTATGACCACGAGGTCGTCGACTCCTCGGCTCGCAAGATCGTGGAGACGGTGACACGTACCGGGGCGCAGGTCGCGGGCCCGGTGCCGCTGCCCACGGAGATCAACCGCTTCTGCGTGATCCGCTCGCCCCACAAGTACAAGGACTCGCGCGAGCACTTCGAGATGCGTACGCACAAGCGTCTGATCGACATCATCGACCCGACGCCGAAGACGGTCGACTCGCTGATGCGCCTTGACCTGCCGGCGGGCGTCGACATCGAGATCAAGCTGTAGTAGGGACTCGACTAATGGACAGGCAAGTCAAGGGGATCCTGGGCGCCAAGCTCGGCATGACCCAGGTCTGGGACAACAACCGCGTTGTCCCGGTGACCGTGGTGCAGGCCGGCCCGTGCGTCGTGACCCAGGTCCGCACCGCCGACAAGGACGGCTACTCCGCGATCCAGCTCGCGTTCGGTGCGATCGACCCGCGCAAGGTCAACAAGCCGAAGGCTGGACACTACGCCAAGGCGAACGTGGCGCCGCGCCGGCACATCGTCGAGCTGCGCACCACCGACGCCAGCGAGTACGAGCTGGGCTCCGAGGTCACCGTCGAGGCGTTCGAGGCCGGTGCGCCGATCGACGTCACCGGTCGGACCAAGGGCAAGGGCTTCGCCGGTGTGATGAAGCGGCACGGCTTCCACGGCCTGCGCGCCAGCCACGGTGTCGAGCGCAAGCACCGCTCCCCGGGTTCGATCGGCGCCTGCGCCACCCCGGGCCGCGTGTTCAAGGGCGTACGGATGGCCGGCCGCATGGGTGGCTCGCGCTACACCGTGCAGAACCTGACCATCCAGGCGGTCGACCCGGAGAACAACCTCATCCTGGTCAAGGGCGCGGTACCCGGTCCGAAGGGTGCGCTGGTGCTCGTCCGCAGCGCGGCCAAGAAGGGCGGTACGAAGTGACCTCCGTCGACGTCATCAGCCGTGAGGGCACCACGACCGCCTCGGTTGACCTGCCCGCGGACATCTTCGACGTACAGGCCAACATCCCGCTGATGCACCAGGTCGTGGTGGCGCAGCTGGCGGCGGCCCGGCAGGGCACGCACAAGGCCAAGAACCGTGGCGAGGTGTCCGGCGGCGGCAAGAAGCCGTACAAGCAGAAGGGCACCGGCCGGGCCCGGCAGGGTTCGACCCGCGCGCCGCAGTTCACCGGTGGTGGCGTGGTGCACGGCCCGGTCCCGCGGGACTACAGCCAGCGCACCCCGAAGAAGATGAAGGTCGCCGCCCTGCGTGGTGCCCTGTCCGACCGGGCCCGCGACGGCCGCCTCCACCTGGTGGAGTCCTTCGTGGACGGTGAGACGCCGTCGACCAAGGCCGCGGTCGCGACGCTGGGCAAGGTCGTCGCCGAAGCGAAGCGGGTACTGGTCGTGCTGGGCGCCGAGGATGAGCTGAACTGGCTCTCCCTGCGCAACGTGCCGGCCGTGCACCTGATCGAGGCCGGCCAGCTCAACACGTACGACGTACTGGTCGCCGACGACGTGGTGTTTACGACCACGGCCCTGGACGAGTTCCTCGGTGTGCCGTGGGTGGCCGGCGGCGGGTCCGCCGACGCGGCCGCTGTGCAGGACGACGCCAGCGAGGAGGGCGGACAGTGAGCACGATCGCCGACCCGCGCGACATCATCGTCGCGCCGGTGATCTCGGAGAAGAGCTACAGCGAGCTCAACAAGAACTGGTACACGTTCCAGGTGCACCCGGACGCGAACAAGACCGAGATCAAGATTGCCATCCAGCAGATCTTCAACGTCCGCGTCGAGACGGTGAACACCCTGAATCGCCAGGGCAAGCGCAAGCGCACGCGTACCGGTATCGGCAAGCGCAAGGACACCAAGCGCGCGATCGTGAAGCTCGTCGACGGGGACCGCATTGAGGCCTTCGGCGGCCCGGTGAGCTAGGGGTTTATCGATAATGGCTATCCGCAAGTACAAGCCGACCACGCCCGGTCGTCGAGGCTCCAGCGTCGCCGACTTCGCCGAGGTCACTCGGTCGCAGCCGGAGAAGTCCCTGGTCGTGCCGCTGCACAGCAAGGGCGGGCGCAACGCCCACGGCCGGATCACCACTCGGCACCAGGGCGGCGGGCACAAGCGCCAGTACCGGTTGATCGACTTCAAGCGGGTCGACAAGGACGGCGTACCGGCGAAGGTCGCGCACATCGAGTACGACCCGAACCGCACCGCGCGCATCGCGCTGCTGCACTACGCCGACGGCGAGAAGCGGTACATCATCGCGCCGAAGGACCTCAAGCAGGGCGACCGGGTCGAGTCGGGCTCCCGCGCCGACATCAAACCGGGCAACAACCTGCCGCTGCGCAACATCCCGGTCGGCACCACGGTTCACGCCGTGGAGCTGCGCCCGGGCGGTGGCGCCAAGCTGGCCCGTTCGGCCGGCGTCGGCATCCAGTTGCTCGGCCGCGAGGCGGACTACGCCACGCTGCGCATGCCCTCCGGGGAAATCCGCCGGGTGTCGGTGTTCTGCCGCGCCACGGTGGGCGAGATCGGCAACGCCGACCAGTCAAACATCAACTGGGGCAAGGCCGGCCGGATGCGGTGGAAGGGCAAGCGCCCGACCGTCCGTGGTGTCGCGATGAACCCGATCGACCACCCGCACGGTGGTGGTGAGGGCAAGACCTCCGGTGGTCGCCACCCGGTCAACCCGAACGGTAAGCCCGAGGGTCGTACCCGTCGCAAGGGCAAGCCGAGCGACCGGCTGATCGTTCGCCGCCGCTACGCCAACCGCAAGCGCGGCTGAGGAAGGTTCTGAGTAGATATGCCTCGCAGCCTGAAGAAGGGCCCGTTCGTCGACGACCACCTGATGAAGAAGGTGGAAGCGCAGAACGACAGGAACTCCAAGAACGTCATCAAGACCTGGTCGCGACGGTCGACGATCACCCCCGAGATGCTCGGGCACACGATCGCCGTTCACGACGGGCGCAAGCACGTGCCCGTGTACGTGACCGAGTCGATGGTCGGCCACAAGCTCGGCGAGTTCGCTCTGACCCGCACGTTCAAGGGTCACGAGAAGGACGACCGCAAGAGCCGGCGCCGGTAAGCGGACCAGCGGACAGTTAGGTAAGGACACCGATGCCAACGAACACGCAACGCCGACCCGCGAGCTCTGGCGACGCCGTGCTGCCGGGCGCCCGTGCGGTTGCCAGGCACGTGCGCATGTCCGCGACGAAGGCGCGCCGCGTGGTCGACCTCGTCCGCGGGCTGCCCGCGAAGGACGCGCTGACCGTGCTGCAGTTCGCGCCGCAGGCCGCCAGCGAACCGGTCTACAAGGTGCTGGCTTCAGCGATCGCGAACGCCGAGAACAACGAGCGGCTCGACCCCGACTCGCTGCTGGTCAGCGAGGCGTATGTCGACGAGGGCCCGACGCTCAAGCGGTTCCGGCCGCGGGCGCAGGGCCGGGCGTACCGGATCCGCAAGCGGACCTGCCACATCACCATCGCGGTGGAGTCGGTCCAGGCCGGGCCGATCCGGCCGGTGAAGAAGGCGGCGGCTCAGGCGCAGCCGGCCGAGCCGGTGGCCACCGAGGAACCGGCCGCCACCGAGGCGCCCGCGAAGAAGGCAGCCAAGAAGGCGCCGGCGAAGAAGCCGGCCGCCAAGAACACCACAGCGGCTGCTGCCGAGGAGGAGACCGAGTAATGGGTCAGAAGGTTCACCCGCACGGGTTCCGGCTCGGCATCTCGACGGACTGGAAGAGCCGCTGGTACGCCGACAAGCTGTACAAGGACTACATCGCCGAGGACGTACGGATCCGGCGCATGATGTCCCGCGGCCTGGAGCGGGCCGGCATCTCCAAGGTGGACATCGAGCGCACCCGGGACCGGGTCCGCATCGACATCCACACCGCCCGTCCGGGCATCGTCATCGGCCGTAAGGGTGCCGAGGCGGACCGGATCCGTGGCGAGCTGGAGAAGCTGACCGGCAAGCAGGTCCAGCTGAACATCCTCGAGGTGAAGAGCCCCGAGTCGGATGCCCAGCTGGTCGCGCAGGGCATCGCCGAGCAGCTGTCCAGCCGGGTCAGCTTCCGGCGGGCGATGCGCAAGGCGATGCAGTCGGCGATGAAGAACCCGATGGTCAAGGGCATCCGGGTGCAGTGTGGCGGTCGCCTGGGCGGCGCGGAGATGTCGCGTAGCGAGTTCTACCGCGAGGGCCGGGTTCCGCTGCACACGCTGCGGGCCAACATCGACTACGGGTTCTTCGAGGCCCGTACCACCTTCGGCCGGATCGGCGTGAAGGTCTGGATCTACAAGGGCGATGCGGTACCCGGCCGGGAAGCTCCGGCGGAGACGGGTCCGTCGCGTCCGCGCCGCGAGCGTGGCGACCGTCCCGAGCGTCCGCGCAGGCTGCGTTCCGGGTCGTCGGGCACCACGCAGGGCGGTACCGAGGCGGGCCGCGCGGCCGCCGAGCCGACCAGTACGGGCGGCCCGGTCGCGGTGAGTACCGAAGCTGGCGAGGCTCCTGCCGCGCCGGTAGAGCAGCAGGAGGGCTGAAACATGCTGATGCCGCGTAAGCCCCCGAAGGGCTTCCGCAAGCCGCACCACCCGGACCGGCACGGTGCGGCGAAGGGCGGTACCCGGGTGGCGTTCGGCGAGTTCGGCATTCAGGCGCTTGAGCCGGCGTACGTCACGAACCGGCAGATCGAGGCCGCTCGTATCGCAATGAACCGGCACATCCGGCGTGGTGGAAAGGTCTGGATCACGATCTTCCCGGACCAGGCCATCACGAAGAAGCCGGCGGAAACCCGGATGGGTTCCGGTAAGGGCTCACCGGAGTGGTGGGTGGCGAACATCAAGCCGGGGCGGATTCTCTTCGAGATGTCCTTCCCGAACGAGGCGATCGCCCGCGAGGCGCTTCGCCGCGCCATTCACAAGCTTCCGATGAAGTGCCGCATCGTCACACGCGAAGGGGCTGAGGGCTGATGGCAGCGGGCACAACGGCTGTCGAGCTGCGCGAGTTGTCCGAGGACGACCTCGTCACGCGGCTGCGAGAGGCCAAGGCTGAGCTGTTCAACCTGCGTGTGCAGGGCGCGACCGGGCAGCTGGACAACAACCGGCGGCTCCAGGTCATCCGCAAGGAGATCGCCCGGATCTACACGATCATGCGGGAGCGCGAGCTGGGTCTTTCGGCCGCGCCGACTGAGGTGGTTGAGGCATGAGTACCGACACTGACACCGCCCCGCGGAACCGCCGCAAGGTGCGCGAGGGCTACGTGGTCAGCGACAAGATGGACAAGACGGTTGTCGTCGAGGTCGAGGACCGGGTCAAGCACCCGCTGTACGGCAAGGTGCTTCGCCGGACGAGCAAGCTGAAGGCGCACGACGAGCAGAACGCGTGCGGCATCGGCGACCGGGTGCTGCTGATGGAGACCCGTCCGCTGTCCGCGACCAAGCGGTGGCGGATCGTGGAGATCCTCGAGAAGGCCAAGTGAGCGAGCACCTTCAGCGAGCTCACCAGTAGGCAGGACGTTCCGCCAAGCTCCGCCGTCGTCGGCGGCGGAGAACTGGCAGACATAGGAGAATGACGTGATCCAGCAGGAGACGCGGCTGCGCGTCGCCGACAACACCGGGGCTCGGGAGATCCTGTGCATCCGGGTGCTCGGTGGCTCCGGCCGGCGCTACGCCAGCATCGGCGATGTCATCGTGGCCACCGTCAAGGACGCCATTCCGGGTGCCGGTGTGAAGAAGGGCGACGTCGTCAAGGCGGTCGTCGTGCGCACGGCCAAGGAGAGGCGCCGCCCGGACGGCTCGTACATCCGCTTCGACGAGAACGCCGCCGTGATCATCAGGGACGGTGGCGACCCGCGGGGTACCCGCATCTTCGGCCCGGTTGGCCGTGAGCTGCGGGACAAGCGGTTCATGAAGATCATCTCGCTCGCACCGGAGGTGTTGTAGGCCGTGAAGGTCAAGAAGGGCGACACGGTCATGGTCATCGCCGGCCGGGACAGGGGCATGAAGGGCAAGGTCATCGCGGCCTACCCGCGCCTGGACAAGGTCCTCGTCGAAGGCGTGAACCGGGTCAAGAAGCACACTCGCATCCGCACCACCCAGCGTGGCTCGAAGACCGGGGGCATCGTCACCCAGGAGGCGCCCATCCACGTCTCGAACGTGATGGTCGTCGACTCGGACGGCGCGCCGACCCGTATCGGCTACCGCATCGACGACAACGGCTCGAAGATTCGCGTCGCGCGCCGTTCCGGTAAGGACCTGTGATGACTGACGTCAAGACTCGAAGCGACGAGACCACCGCCGCGCCCCAGCCGCGCCTGAAGGAGCGGTACCGCAGCGACATCGTGGGCCAGCTGCGTGAGCAGTACGGCTACGGGAACCCGATGCAGGTGCCGGGCCTGGTGAAGATCGTCGTCAACATGGGTGTCGGCGAGGCTGCCCGGGACGCCAAGCTGATCGACGGCGCCGTCCGCGACCTGGCCGCGATCACCGGCCAGAAGCCGCAGGTACGGCGGGCGACCAAGTCGATCGCGCAGTTCAAGCTGCGCGAGGGCATGCCGATCGGCGCGAAGGTGACCCTGCGCGGCGACCGGATGTGGGAGTTCCTGGACCGGCTGCTGTCGATCGCGCTACCGCGTATCCGTGACTTCCGCGGCCTGGACGGCCGCAAGCTGGACGGCCACGGCAACTACACGTTCGGTCTGACCGAGCAGTCGGTGTTCCACGAGATCGACCAGGACCGGATCGATCGCACCAGGGGCATGGACATCACCGTGGTGACCACCGCGCGCACGGACGCGGAGGGTCGGGCGCTGCTGAGGCTGCTCGGCTTCCCGTTCCGTGAGGACCAGAGCAAGGAGAGCTGACCATGGCCAAGAAGGCGCTGATCATCAAAGCGGCCGCGAAGCCGAAGTTCTCGGTGCGCGCGTACACCCGCTGCCAGCGGTGCGGGCGGCCCAAGGCGGTATACCGCAAGTTCGGGTTGTGCCGCGTGTGCATCCGGGAGATGGGCCACCGTGGCGAGCTCCCCGGCGTATCGAAAGCTTCCTGGTAGATGACTCTTCGCCGAAGGCCCGGACAGGGAACCGCGGCGAGAAAGGTACGACCTGACCATGACCATGACTGATCCGATCGCGGACATGCTGACCCGGGTGCGCAACGCCAACCAGGCGTACCACGACCGGGTGGCCATGCCGTACTCGAAGATCAAGGCGAACATCGCCGAGGTCCTCAAGGCCGAGGGGTACATCTCCAGCTGGTCGGTAGAGGAGCCGGCGGAGGGCGTTGTCGGCAAGACCCTCTCGGTGGACCTCAAGTACGGCCCGAACCGCGAGCGCAGCCTGGCCGGGATCCGCCGGGTCTCGAAGCCCGGCCTGCGGGTGTACGTGAAGGCGCCGGAGCTGCCGCGGGTACTCGGTGGACTGGGTGTCGCGATCGTCTCGACGTCCCAGGGACTGCTGACCGACCGGCAGGCCCGCAAGCGAAACGTGGGCGGGGAAGTCCTCGCCTGGGTCTGGTAGCGGGAGGGCTGCACAACATGTCGCGCATTGGACGCAAGCCGATCACGGTGCCCACCGGGGTAGACGTGACCATCAACGGCCAGACCGTGACCGTCAAGGGCCCGAAGGGGCAGCTGTCGCACACGCTGGCGGATCCGATCACGGCCGAGCGGACCGAGGACGGCACGCTCAACGTGGTACGCCCGAACGACGAGCGCCGCTCGAAGGAGCTGCACGGCCTGTCGCGCACCCTGGTCAACAACATGATCGTGGGCGTGACCACCGGATACCGGAAGACCCTGGAGATCAACGGGACGGGTTACCGGGTCCAGGCCAAGGGGCAGGACCTGGAGTTCGCTCTGGGCTTCTCGCACCCGGTGACGGTGGCCGCGCCGGACGGCATCAAGTTCTCCGTCGAGCGCCCGACCGTGTTCAGCGTCGAGGGCATCGACAAGCAGCAGGTCGGTGAGGTCGCCGCGAACATCCGGAAGATCCGGCCGCCGGAGCCCTACAAGGGCAAGGGCGTGAAGTACCAGGGCGAGGTCATCCGCCGCAAGGCTGGAAAGGCCGGTAAGAAGTGAGCTCGGCGAGGACGCTGGCAACGGTTCTGGTTGCGAGCGAAGAGAGGTTGGCGGGGCTGTGACGGCTACGTTGTTAAAGAGGCGCAACGGTGGCGGAGTGGCCTCCACGCGCCGGGTCGGCAAGGCACGCCGGCACTTCCGGGTCCGCAAGAACATCCGCGGTTCCGCCGAGCGCCCGCGCCTGGTGGTGTCCCGGTCGCTCCGGCACATCGTGGCCCAGGTCGTGGACGACGCGCAGGGGCGCACCCTGGCGTCGGCCTCCACCATGGACGCCTCGATCCGAGGCACCGAGGGTGCCAAGAGCGATCAGGCCCGTAAGGTCGGCGCGCTGCTGGCCGACCGGGCCAAGGCCGCTGGCGTCAGCAAGGTCGTCTTCGACCGCGGTGGCAACAAGTACGTCGGCAGGCTCGCTGCTCTGGCCGACGCCGCCCGCGAAAACGGACTCGAGTTCTAGGAAGGAGAACGCTTCATGCCAGGTCAACAGCGCAGAGGCGGCGGGTCCGGCAGCTCCGAGGGTGGCGGCAACCGCCGCGACAACCGTCGCGAGGGCGGCCGGGGTAACGCGCCGGTCGAGAAGACCCCGCACCTCGAGCGCGTCGTCACGATCAACCGCGTCGCCAAGGTCGTCAAGGGCGGTCGCCGGTTCAGCTTCACCGCGCTCGTCGTGGTGGGCGACGGTGACGGCACGGTCGGCGTCGGGTACGGGAAGGCCAAGGAGGTGCCCGCGGCCATCGCCAAGGGCGTCGAGGAGGCCAAGAAGCACTTCTTCAAGGTGCCCCGGATCACGTCGTCGATCCCGCACCCGGTACAGGGTGAGGACGCCGCGGGCGTAGTGCTGCTCAAGCCGGCCAGCGCCGGTACCGGTGTCATCGCCGGTGGTCCGGTGCGTGCCGTGCTGGAGTGCGCGGGCATCCACGACGTGCTCTCCAAGAGCCTCGGTTCGTCGAACCCGATCAACATCGTGCACGCGACCGTGAACGCCCTGCGGAAGCTGGAGTCGCCCGAGGCGGTCGCCGCCCGTCGCGGTCTTCCGGTCGAGGATGTCGCGCCGGCGGCCATGCTGGCCGCGCGTGCCGGAGCGGGGGCGTGATGGCCCGCTTGAAGGTGACCCAGGTCCGGTCCGAGATCGGGTCGAAGCGCAACCAGCGCGAGACGCTGCGCACGCTCGGCCTGAAGCGGATCAATGACGTGGTGGTCAAGGAGGACCGCCCCGAGATTCGGGGCATGATCTTCACCGTGAACCACCTCGTGAAGATCGAGGAGGTCGAGTAATGACGATCAAGGTCCACCACCTGCGTCCGGCCCCGGGCGCGAAGACGCCGAAGACCCGGGTGGGTCGTGGTGAGGGTTCGAAGGGTAAGACAGCCGGTCGCGGTACCAAGGGCACCAAGGCCCGGTACCAGGTTCCGGCGGCCTTCGAAGGTGGGCAGATGCCCATCCACATGCGGCTGCCGAAGCTCAAGGGATTCAAGAACAAGTTCAAGGTGACGTTCCAGGTGGTCAACCTGGACCGGCTCGCCGAGCTGTTCCCCAAGGGCGGTCAGGTCGGTATCACCGAACTGGTCGAGGCCGGTGCGGTTCGCAAGGGCCAGCCGGTGAAGGTTCTCGGTACCGGGGAACTGGGCGGAGTGACGCTCCAGGTGTCGGCGAACGCGTTCAGCGCGTCGGCGAAGGAGAAGATCGAGGCCAACGGCGGGTCGGCTACGGAAGTCTGACCCCGTGAGGCCACGGACTCGGCTGCCAGGCCCACTCCGATCGGGGTGGGCCTGGCGCGGTCGGTCCGGGACTTGTCGAGGTTGGCGGGGTCCGCACGGTTGCGATCGCGGCCGGCGGGCGCCATGATCTTCAATTGGTGGCTGACGATGTGTCATCCACCCCTCACCGAACTCGGAGCGGACTGTTAGAGTCCGTTCCCAGCTAGGCTTTTGTTCTACGCCCTGGCCATAGACCCCGCAGCACCGCGGGCCCGCGCCGCGCAGGAGGAAGAAGTTGCTCTCCGCCTTTCTCAGTGCGTTCCGAACGCCTGACCTGCGTAAGAAGCTGCTCTTCACGCTGGGGATGATCGTTATATACCGGCTCGGCGCCACTCTGCCGAGTCCCGGTGTGTCCTACGGCAACGTCCAGCAGTGCATCAAGCTAGTGCAGAACGGCAGCAACGGCGTCTTCAGCCTGCTGAACCTGTTCTCCGGTGGCGCGCTACTGCAGCTGTCGGTGTTCGCGCTGGGCATCATGCCGTACATCACCGCGAGCATCATCCTGCAGCTGCTCACCGTCGTGATCCCCCGCCTGGAGCAGCTCCGCAAGGAGGGGCAGGCCGGCCAGGCCAAGATCACGCAGTACACCCGGTACCTGACCCTGGGCCTCGCGATTCTCCAGGCGTCGGCGTTCGTCGCACTGGCCCGGTCGGGGCAGCTGTTCAACAACCAGTGCGATCAGTTCCCGGCGATCCCGCAGACCAAGATCCCCATGTGGCTCACGGTCAGCGTCATCGTCATCACGATGACGGCCGGCACCGGTGTGATCATGTGGCTCGGTGAGATGGTCACCGACAAGGGGATCGGCAACGGCATGTCCGTGCTGATCTTCACGTCGATCGCGGCTCGGCTTCCCTCCGAGGGTTGGTCGATCAAGACCAGCCGGGGTTGGCCCGTGTTCGCGCTGATCATCGCGATCGGCCTGATCGTGATCACCGCAGTCGTCTTCATGGAGCAGGCTCAGCGCCGGGTTCCGGTGCAGTACGCGAAACGTATGGTCGGGCGACGAATGTACGGCGGCACGTCCACGTACATCCCGTTGAAGGTGAACCAGGCCGGTGTCATCCCGGTGATCTTCGCGTCCTCGCTGCTGTACCTGCCGCAGCTGGCGCTCCAGTTGATGGACGCGAACCATCCGAACGCGCTCTACACGTTCATCGACCGCCACCTGATCAAGCAGAACGACTGGGTCAACATCACGGTCTACTTCCTGTTGATCCTGTTCTTCACGTACTTCTACGTCTCGATCACGTTCAACCCGACCGAGGTCGCGGACAACATGAAGAAGTACGGCGGCTTCGTCCCGGGCATCCGGCCCGGCAAGCCGACGTCCGAGTACCTCGACTTCATCCTGAGCCGGATCACCGCTCCGGGCGCTCTGTACCTGGCGATCATCGCGGTGCTGCCGAACCTGTTCATGGGCCTCGTGGGTAACAACAAGCAGAACTTCCCGTTCGGTGGCACGGCCGTCTTGATCATCGTCGGTGTCGGCCTGGAGACCGTGAAACAGATCGAGAGCCAGCTCATGCAGCGCAACTATGAAGGGTTCCTGAGGTAGTGAGCGGGCTGACCCGACTGCTGCGCCGCGCCGCGAGTGCCTTCGCGGCGCCGCGCGCTATGTGGAGCGAGTTGTCACCGGGCCGGGCCTCGGCCGGTCGGGGAGGTGGCGTCGCGTGAGGCTGGTACTTGTCGGTCCTCCCGGCGCGGGCAAGGGAACCCAAGCGGAGTTCATCGCGGCCCACCTCGCGGTACCCAAGATCTCGACCGGGGACATCTTCCGGGCCAATGTCGGCCAGGGCACGCCGCTGGGCGTCGAGGCGAAGCGCTACATGGACGCCGGCCAGCTCGTACCCGACGAGGTGACCATCAACATGGTCCGGGAGCGCCTGGCCGAGCCGGACGCCGGCGACGGGTTCCTGCTCGACGGGTTCCCGCGCACCCTGCCGCAGGCCGCCGCGCTCGACAAGCTCCTCGCCGACCTGGGCACCCAGCTGGACCTCGTGCTCGAGCTGGTGGTCGACGACGACGAGGTGATCCGGAGGCTGTCCGGCCGGCGGCAGTGCCGCGGCTGCGGCAAGATCTGGCACGTCGAGTTCGACGCTCCGAGCCAGGAGGCGGCCTGTGACCGCTGCGGCGGCGAGCTGTACCAGCGGGACGACGACAAGCCCCATGTGATCGCCGAGCGTTTGAAGGTCTACTCCCGGGACACCGCTCCCTTGGTGGACTACTACGGCGCACAGAACAAGCTGGTCGGCATCGACGCGACCGGGCCGGTCGAGGACGTCACGGTACGGGCGATCGACGCACTCCGCTCGTACGGTGGATGAGCGTACGTATGCGAGCCGCAACACTGGACATCCAGTACAAAACGCCCGAACAGTTGCTCAAGATGAGGGCCGCCGGTCTCGTGGTGGCGGACACCCTGGCGAAGCTGCGGGACGCCGTGGCGCCCGGAGTCAGCACCGGTGACCTTGACGCCCTGGCCGAGGAGAACATCCGGGCGGCCGGCGGGGTGCCCTCGTTCAAGGGGTACTACGGATATCCGGGCACGATCTGCTCGTCGGTCAACCAGCAGATCGTGCACGCCATCCCGTCGCCGACACAGGTGCTGGCCGAAGGCGACCTGATCTCGATCGACTGTGGCGCGATCCTCGACGGGTGGCACGGCGACGCCGCCATCACGGTGGGCGTGGGCGAGATCAAGCCGAATCTGAGCCGGGCGATCGAGGTCGCGGAGAACTCCATGTGGGCGGGCATCGCCGCCGCGGCACGGGGCGTCCGGTCCGGTCGCGGCCGGCTCACCGACATCTCCGCCGCCATCGAGGCACACTTGCGCGGAGCCGGCCGGTACGGGATCGTCCGCGGGTACGGCGGCCACGGCATCGGTACCGAGATGCACCAGGATCCGCACGTGCTCAACTACGGTCGAGCCGGCAAGGGGCCCCGGCTGGTCGCCGGGCTGGCGCTGGCCATCGAGCCGATGATCACGATGGGCGCGGCCGACACCGTCGAACTGTCGGACGGCTGGACCGTGATCACCCGGGACGGCTCGACCGCGGTACACGTCGAGCACTCGATCGGCCTGTACGAGGACGGGGTCTGGGTGTTCACCGCCGAGGACGGGGGCCGCGAGCGGCTCGGCGAGCTGCTGACCTCGCACGTCACCGACGCCTGACCTGCAGCCGCCGGCTCGGGGAAACCCGCATTGGCGTCCGCTTGCCGAGGCGTGGGAAGCTTTGATGGTGGCGGAAGGGCGTGACGACCTGCGAGCGGCCGACTCGGACCGGCAGTTCGTAGCTGATCGATTGCGTACGGCGCTTAACGAGGGCCGCCTGGACCTGTCCGAGTATGACGAGCGGCTGCAGCGCGCGTATGCCGCGAAGACCTACGGCGAACTCGACCGGGTGCTCGACGACTTGCCGCGCACGGCCAGTCCGGAGCAGTCGGCGGTCGCGCCGGCGGCGCCCGGGCCGTCCGGACCGTCGGGGGCTCAGGCCGGATACGGGACGCCTGTCCCGCCGGCGGCCGAGCAGCAGCGTCGCAAGGGACGGTCGCCGCTGTTGCTCGCGATGTGGGGCGGTTGGCTGTCCACCACGCTGATTTGCATGGTGATCTACGTGGCCAGCGACTTCGGCGGGTACCCGTGGCCGGTCTGGGTTGCCGGCCCGTGGGGCGCGATCTTGCTCGGCCGGACGATCATGGCGTACGCCAGTGGCGACCCGCACACCTATCTGGCCGCTGAGCAGGAGCGCCAGCAGCAGCGCAAGGATCGGGAGCGGGACCGACGCCAGGACCGCTGGGAGCGGCACCAGGACCGCTGGGACCGGCGCCGGGATCGCTGGCGGTAGTCGCTCGAAGGCCCGGTGTCAACCGACGCGCCGGTCCTCCGGAGTGAGTTTGCCGCTGGCGTGTTGGTACGCGTACACTATTTTTTCGGCGCACAGCGTCCGCACTGTCATGCCTGCCCTGCGCTTCGGCGGCGTGATGGTTCCGCGGCTGGCGTAAATGTCCTCTGGCATTTGCGATGGACTCTGTGAGCCTGTCATCAAACTGGACGTCAGGTAGCGGAGGACATGCCGAAAAAAGACGGGGCCATCGAGATCGAGGGCCGAGTGATCGAGCCACTTCCGAACGCCATGTTCCGGGTCGAGCTCGCTAATGGGCACAAGGTCTTGGCACACATCAGCGGCAAGATGCGGCAGCACTACATCCGTATTCTGCCGGAAGACCGGGTCGTGGTGGAGCTTTCACCGTACGACCTCACCCGTGGCCGCATCGTCTACCGATACAAGTGACGTCCGGTTGACCAATGAGGGGTAACCAGTGAAGGTCAAGCCGAGCGTTAAGCGGATCTGCAACAACTGCCGGGTGATCCGCCGGCATGGCCGGGTCATGATCATCTGCAAGACCGACCCGCGTCACAAGCAGCGTCAGGGCTGACGCCCGGGCACTGCCCGTAGCACAAGACAGGTTCGTCCCAGCCGCGGTTCGTCCACTCGATGGACAGCGGCTGACCCCCGGTGGGAGGCCGGGGCCCTACCCGGGCAGGTAGGGGTGGGACGGGCACAGACCTCCACGAGCACGAGGAGCACGCCCATCCATGGCACGTCTAGTCGGCGTTGATCTTCCCCGCGAGAAGCGGATGGAGATCGCGCTTACCTACATTTTCGGGGTCGGCCGCACCCGCGCCGCCGAGGCGCTCACCGCGACCAGCATCGACCCCGGCAAGCGGGTCAAGGACCTGACCGACGAAGAGTTGGTTCAGCTCCGCGACTACATCGAAGCCAACTTCCGGATCGAAGGTGACCTGCGCCGCGAGATCGCCGCGGACATCCGGCGCAAGGTCGAGATCGGGTGCTACCAGGGCATCCGTCACCGCCGGGGCCTCCCGGTGCGCGGCCAGCGGACCCGTACCAACGCGCGTACGCGCAAGGGCCCGAAGAAGGTCGTAGCCAACAAGAAGAAGCCCGGCAAGAAGTAACAATCAGGAGCGCTCGGTCCGCCGGCGACTCCGGGACGCAACTGGCCGCCCAGCGGTGCCGTTCGAGCACCGCGTGGGGACGGCCGTTGACGGACCGGAACGGCGTCACCGCCAGCGGATCGATTCAGGAGGACTACGAAGCTTATGCCGCCGAAGGCACGCACCGGCGCCGCCGTCAAGAAGGTACGGCGCAAGGAACGCAAGAACGTCGCGCACGGACAGGCGCACATCAAGAGCACCTTCAACAACACGATCGTGTCGATCACCGACCCGACCGGGGCCGTCATCTCCTGGGCGTCTGCCGGCCAGGTCGGCTTCAAGGGTTCGCGCAAGTCGACCCCGTTCGCCGCGCAGCTGGCCGCCGAGGCCGCCGCGCGGCGTGCGATGGAGCACGGCATGCGCAAGGTCGATGTGTTCGTGAAGGGTCCGGGCTCCGGCCGGGAGACCGCCATCCGCTCGCTGCAGGCCGTCGGGCTTGAGGTCGGCACGATCGCCGATGTCACGCCGCAGCCGCACAACGGGTGCCGTCCGCCGAAGCGTCGCCGGGTCTGAGAAGGAATAGATAGAGATGGCTCGTTACACAGGTGCCGACTGCCGCCGTTGCCGTCGGGAGAAGATGAAGCTGTTCCTCAAGGGCAGCAAGTGCGATGGGCCGAAGTGCCCGTTCGAGTCGCGCCCCTTCCCGCCCGGCCAGCACGGCCGTGGTCGTCCGAAGGAGACCGAGTACCTGCTCCAGCTGCGTGAGAAGCAGAAGGCCCGCCGGGTGTACGGCGTGCTGGAGCGCCAGTTCCAGGCGGTCTACGACGACGCCGTCCGCAAGCCGGGCAAGACCGGTGAGGTCATGCTCCAGATCCTGGAGTCCCGGCTGGACAACGTCGTCTACCGCGCCGGCTACGCCAAGTCCCGGGACATGGCCCGCCAGCTGGTCAAGCACGGCCACTTCGTGGTCAACGGCACGAAGGTCGACGTCCCGTCCTACCGGGTTCGCGAACACGACATCATCGAGGTCCGGGAGAAGTCCCGCCAGCTGACCCCGTTCATCATCGCTGTCGCCGAGGCCGGTTCCCGGACGGTGCCGGCGTGGCTGGAGGCGATCCCCAGCCAGCTGAAGATCCTCGTGCACACTCTCCCGGCTCGGCAGGTCATCGACACGCAGATCCAGGAGCAGCTCATCGTCGAGTACTACTCGAAGTAAGAGCTTTCGGCGGCCGCCCGGCCTGGGCGGCCGCCACACAAGCGTTGGCGTCAAATAGCGGGCGCCCGACGTATCGGAGGAAAAGCAAGTGCTCATCACTCAGCGGCCGTCCCTCAACGAGGAGCCGATCAGCGAGACCCGGTCGCGGTTCACCATCGAACCGCTGGAGCCGGGCTTCGGGTACACCCTGGGCAACTCCCTGCGGCGTACCTTGCTGTCGTCCATTCCGGGCGCGGCCGTCACCAGCATCAAGGTTGACGGCGTCCTGCACGAGTTCACCACGATCCCCGGTGTCAAGGAGGACGTGGTCGAGCTGGTCATGAACGTCAAGGAGCTGTGCGTCAGCTCCGAGCACGACGAGCCGGTGTCGATGTACCTGCGCAAGCAGGGCCCCGGCGACGTCACCGCCGGAGACATCCAGCCCCCGGCCGGGGTGTCGGTGCACAACGCCGACCTGAAGCTGGCCACGTTGAACGGCAAGGGTCGGCTGGACATGGAGCTGACCGTCGAGCGCGGTCGCGGCTACGTCACCGCCTCGCAGAACAAGCAGGCCGGCGCCGAGATCGGCCGGATCCCGGTCGACTCGATCTACTCGCCGGTCATGAAGGTCACGTACCGCGTCGAGGCGACCCGCGTCGAGCAGCGTACCGACTTCGACAAGCTCATCATCGACGTCGAGACCAAGGCTTCGATCACCCCGCGTACCGCGCTGGCCTCGGCCGGCTCGACCCTGGTCGAGCTGTTCGGGCTGGCCCGCGAGCTGGACGAGACGGCCGACCACATCGACATCGGCCCCTCGCCGCAGGACGCGCAGATGGCCGCCGATCTGGCGCTGCCCATCGAGGAGCTGGACCTGACCGTCCGCTCGTACAACTGCCTCAAGCGTGAGGGCATCAACACCGTCGGCGAGCTGATCGGCCGCACCGAGGCGGATCTGCTCGACATCAGGAACTTCGGTCAGAAGTCCATCGATGAGGTCAAGATGAAGCTGGCCGGGATGGGTCTGGGGCTGAAGGACTCCGCTCCGACCTTCGACCCGACCCACGTCGTCGACACCTTCTCTGACGTGGACTACGACACCGACGACTACCGCGAGACCGAGCAGCTCTGAGCCGCTGCCCCTGTAGAAGGAGCACCAATGCCCACGCCCACCAAGGGCCCCCGCCTCGGCGGCAGCCCCGCGCACGAGCGGCTGATGCTGGCGAACCTCGCCACGTCACTGTTCAGGCACGGAAAGATCACGACCACCGAGACGAAGGCCAAGCGGCTGCGCCCGCTCGCCGAGCAGCTCATCACCAAGGCCAAGCGCGGTGATCTGCACGCTCGGCGGCATGTGCTGACCGTGGTCCGGGACAAGGACGTGGTTTACACGCTGTTCGACCAGATCGCACCCCGGTTCGCGAACCGCGAGGGTGGCTACACGCGGATCGTGAAGACCGGTCCGCGCAAGGGTGACGCCGCGCCGATGGCGATCATCGAGCTGGTCGAGGAGCTGACCGTCGCGCCGACCAAGGCCGCGCCCGGCCGGGCTGCTGCCCGCAAGGCGGCCCGGGCCGACGCGGTTGCCGCACTGGCCGGTGAGGAGACCGAGGCCACCGGTACCGCCGCGGTGCCGGCCGAGGACGAGCCGGCGGCGAACGAGCCGCTGGCCTCGGCCGACTCGGCGGACGACGTCGAGCCCGAGGACAACAAGTCCTGAGCGAAGGCACGAACGAGCCCGGCGTTCCCGATGGGGGCGCCGGGCTCGTCGCCGCCTGGGGGCCGGCCGATCCGGCCGCGCTGGTCCGGGTGCGGTTGGACGTGGCCTACGACGGTACGGACTTTTCCGGCTGGGCCGTTCAGCCCGGGCGCCGCACCGTGGCCGGCGTGCTGGCCGCCGAACTCGTCCGGGTCCTCGGCGAGATCGAGGGGCTGACCGTCGCCGGGCGCACTGACGCCGGCGTACACGCGACCGGGCAGGTCTGCCACGTTGACGTACCGGTGGCGGCCTGGGCGGGCCGTAGCGGCAATCTGGTACGGCGGCTGGCCCGTCTCCTGCCGCCCGACGTCCGGGTACGGGTCGCGACCGAGGTACCGGCCAGCTTCGACGCGCGCTTCTCGGCGCTGTCCCGTCGCTACGAGTACCGGGTGACCGACGCGTCCTGGGGCGCCGACCCGCTGCGGTCCCGGTACCTGCTGGCCTGGCCCCGGCCGCTGGACCTGGCGGCGATGAACGACGCCTCCGCCCGGCTTCTCGGGGAGCACGACTTCGCGGCGTTCTGCCGGCGCAAGGAGAACGCGACGACCATCCGGGCGATCAGCCAGCTTGCCTGGCGGCGGGAACCGGACGGTGTGCTGGTCGCGACGGTACAGGCGGACGCGTTCTGCCAGGCGATGGTACGGAGCCTGGTCGGCGCGCTGCTCGCGGTCGGGGACGGCCGGCGCCCGGTACCGTGGCCGGCCGGGCTGCTGGACCGCACCGTACGGGCGAACGAGGTGACGGTCGCGCCGGCCCAAGGACTCACCCTGGTGGCCGTCGAGTACCCGGGCAGCGAGCCGGGGTACGCCGCCCGAGCGGAGATCACCCGGAACCGGCGGTCACTTCTGTGACGGCGCGTTCGACCCGCTGGGCGCCGGGCGGGGGCTGATCCGGTCGGCGATGACCGTGCCCTTGAGATCGATCTCGACCATGTCGTTGATGATCTTCGTGGTGGCCTGGTCGCCGGAGTCGATCGGCTTGCCGTCGCTCCGCGCGACCACGCAGTAGACCAGGAAGTGGCCCTCATGGTCCCAGCCGAGCTGCGTCGCGGACGAAGCGATGACATCCGTCCCGCTGCCGGCCGCCAGGCCGGGGAACCGGCCCTTCTTGCCACCCACGCTGGCGTCTATGGCGTCGTCGGCCGCCTGGGCGCCGGCCTTGTCCCGCAGGTTGAAGATGCCCGTCGTGATCACGTAGGTCTTGTCGGGCGAGAACACCGTGGCGCGGACCACCTGCGTGCAGCCCTGGTTGGTCATCAGCGTGGCCAGGTCGCCCACGGCCCCGATGCCGCAGTTGCCGGTCTCCTCGGACTTGATCACCTGGTAGGGCGGTCCGGCCGGATCCGGGGCGATCGCCGCGGCCGGGAAGACCTCGGTGGTGCTCAGCGGCTTGGGATCGACCTGCTGGTTGGAGATGTCGTGCTTGGCCTTGTCGGACCCGTGCGCGCTCGCCGAGCCGGACCCGTGGTCATTGATCATGAATAGCGTGCCGGCCGTTCCGACGGCCACCAGCGCGACGACGGTCACGCCGCCGAGGATCGACATCCAGAGCTTGCTGGGCAGCCGGTCGCCGTCCTTCCCGGTCCGGCCGTTGCCGCGGTTACCCGCGGACGCACTGCCGGCGGCCCGGCTGGGCGTGGCGACGCCGGCCCGCGCGGAGCCCGATCGGCGTCCGGCGTCGTCCGGGCCACGCCCGTAGCCCGGGTTGCCGTATTCGCCGGCCGGCCGGCCCCGGTCGGACCAGCCGCCCTCGTGCGGGTCCTGGCTGCCCGGGCTCGGCCAGCTCGGCTCGGCCTCGGGCCTGCCCCGGGACGGCCACGACGGGCGGTACTGCGGCGGCGGGGGCACGTGTGCGGGCGGGTATCCGGGGCCGGACGGCTCGCGGCGCTCGCCCCTGCCGCCCGAGGAGTATGTGCCGGGGTCGGACGGGCGTGCGCCGGGGACCGATGCCCTGCCGCCGGAGGAGTACACGCCCGGGCCGGATCCGCGCGCCGGGCCTGGGCCGGCGTCCCGACCGCCGGGCGGGTAGTTGCCCGGCACCGAGGCGCGACCGCCCGAGGACGGGCTTCCGGGGACCGAGGCGCGACCGCCCGGGACCGATGCCCTGCCGCCCGACGCGTATCTGCCGGGTGCCGAGCCTCGTTGCTGCGGGCGCCAGTCGCCACCGGAAGGGTCGTCACGCTCCGGAGTCGGCCACTCGCCGCCGCTTCCGCCCTGGTGGTCGTCCGGTTCGTACGCGCGTCGCCGTCCACGGCCCCCTGGGTCCGGCTCGGATGGCGTCTGCCATCCCTCTGGGGAGTCGCCGTACCCATAAGTCATGACGGAAAGGTTACCGAAGGGCGGCCGATCGCGGGCAACTGATAGGTCCGGTCCACAATTCATCGAGTGACCGGTGACCATCACTTCAGCGCCGACCCAAATGCCCAGGCAGCCGGCCAGACGGTGACTTTCGAGGCCGGCGGGCGCGAGTTCACGCTGGCGGCGTCGAGCCGGGCTGTCTCGGCCCAGCGGCTCGACCCGGGTGCCGCGGTGCTGTTGCGCAAGGCCCCGTTGCCCGGCCCGCGCGGCGGCGTGTACCTGGACCTCGGCTGCGGGTACGGGGCGATCACCGCGGTGCTGGCCGCGTCGTCGCCGGCCGTCCGGGTGTACGCGGTGGACGTGGACCCTCGGGCGCTGGAACTGGTCGCGCGGAACGCGGCGGCGCTGGGACTGAGCGACCGGATTATCCCGGCCACGCCGGATCGGGTGCCGGATGAGGTGGTTTTCGACGAAATCTGGAGCGACCCGCCCATCCGGATCGGCAAGGCGGAGCTGCACGAGATGCTGCTGCGATGGCTGCCCCGGCTGGCCCGGCACGGTACGGCCTGGCTGGTCGTGGACCGGCACCTCGGCGGGGACTCGCTCCAGGCGTGGCTGTCGAGTCAGGGGTACCAGGTGGAGCGGTGCGCGTCGCAGAAGGGGTACCGAGTGCTCTCCGTCGCGCACGCAGAGTAATTGGGGTGACGTGGCGCCGCGCCGTGGCCACAATTCGATAACCATGGGGTACGTCGACGTCGCCGGAGTGGCGCACACGCTGGCCGATGGACGGGTGCTGTTCGCCGACGTCTCCTTCCGGGTCGGCGACGGCGCGAAGATCGCGCTGGTCGGCCCGAACGGTACGGGTAAGACGACGTTGCTGCGCATGGTCGCCGGAGACCTCCCGGTGAAGACCGGCGTGATCGCGCGCTCCGGTGGGCTGGGCGTGATGCGCCAGTTCATCGGGATGATCGACGACGACCGCACGCTGAACGACCTCGCGCTCTCGCTGGCGGCGCCTCGCGTCCGGGCAGCCGGTGAGCGGCTCGCCGAGGCCGAGCGGGCGGTGCAGGCCGCCGCCGCGAACGAAAAGGCGCAGCTGCGGTACGCCGACGCGCTGGCCGGGTGGGGTGAGGCCGGCGGGTACGACGCGGAGGTGCTGTTCGACACGGCCGCGGTCGCCGCGCTCGGCCTGCCCTGGGACGCGGTACGGGACCGAAGGGTCGGCACCTGCTCCGGTGGGCAGCAGAAGCGGTTCGCGCTGGAGTTGCTCCTGCGCGGCGGCGACGAGGTCCTGCTGCTCGACGAGCCGGACAACTTCCTGGACGTACCGGCCAAGCGCTGGTTGGAAAGCCGGCTGGCGGAGTCCGGGAAGTCGGTGCTGTACGTGTCGCACGACCGTGAGCTGCTGGCCCGCACCGCCGACCGGGTGGTGGCGGTCGAGGGCGGTTCGGCCTGGGTACACCCCGGGGGTTTCGCGTCCTGGCACGAGGCTCGGTCGGATCGGCACGAGCGGCTGGAGCGCGATCGGCGGCGCTGGGATGAGGAACGCGAGAAGCTGCGCGCGCAGATGCTGATGTACAAGCAGAAGGCGTCGTACAACTCGGACATGGCGTCGCGGTACCAGTCGGCGCAGACCAAGCTGCGCAAGTTCGAGGAGGCCGGGCCACCGCCGTTGCCGCCGCGCGAGCAGGACATCCGGATGCGGCTGTCCGGCGGGCGTACCGGCCGGCGCGCGGTGATCTGTGAGGAGCTGGAGTTGGACGGGTTGACCTACCCGTTCAATCTGGAGGTCTGGTACGGCGACCGGGTGGCGGTGCTGGGCGGCAACGGTACCGGCAAGTCGCACTTCCTCCGGCTGCTGGCCGCCGGCGGTACCGATCCGGACGCGTCCGCCCTGTCGGTGGTGGAGCCGGTGGCGGCGTCGGGTACGGCGCGGCTCGGCGCGCGAGTCGTGCCCGGGCACTTCTCGCAGACCCATGACCGGCCCGACCTGGTCAACCGCACACTGGTCGACATCCTGTGGCGGGGCAGCGAGCGCCGTGCCGGGATGGACCGCCATGCCGCGATGAAGGTGCTCGGCCGGTACGAACTCGCCGGCCAGGGCGACCAGTTGTTCGGCACGCTGTCCGGCGGCCAGCAGGCCCGGTTCCTGGTGCTGCTGCTGGAGTGTGACGGGGCGACGCTGCTCCTGCTCGACGAGCCGACCGACAACCTCGACCTGGCGTCGGCCGAGGCGCTGGAGGAGGGCCTGCGGGGCTACGAGGGGACGGTCGTCGCGGTCACCCACGACCGCTGGTTCACCCGTTCCTTCGACCGGTTCCTGCTGTTCCAGGGCGACGGCGAGGTCGTCGAAACGCCGGAACCGACCTGGGATGTCGGCTGAACCAGGCCGGCCAGGTACTTCGAGACACGGCCTAACATTGCGTCCGGCGGCCATCACGCTTAGCGTCGGTACACACACAAAATTCCACGGGAGCCCGGGGCACCGGGCTGAGAGTGGGGCTGGCGCGCCCCTGACCGTCACACCTGATCCGGGTAATGCCGGCGCAGGGAGGAGCGGCGGTGAGCCCATGCACACGCCGGTTGCGTCTCGTCCCGAGTGCGCGTCGGGATGGAGATCCGGCGCCTGAGGTCCGCGCGGCGGTTCTGACGGGCACACCCTTCCTGCAAGTACGGATCGCAGATGCCATTCGCGATCGCGGGTACCCCGCGACCGGCCGCCGCCCTGCGCGCCGCGTCGCCGTACCGGCCGACTGGCCTGGGTCGTCGCGTCGCGTCAGACGCGCCGAGCCAGACTGGGCGGCCTCTCCCGATCGGCATGGCGGCCAACTGGATCCTCTGGGCTTCGGTGAGTGGGGGAACACATGAAGGTCTACGTGACAGGACCGCGTGCCGACATCCGGGTGCCGTTCCGGGAGGTGACTCTTTCCGGGGACGCGCCCGCGATCCGGCTCTACGACACGTCCGGACCGGGTTCTGACGGGCCGGCGGTGGGCCTGCCGCCGATGCGGTCGGCCTGGGCGGCAGAGCGGGTGGCCGGCGGTACGCAGCTGCGTTTCGCTCGGGCGGGTGTGGCGACGCCGGAAATGGAGTTCGTGGCGCTCCGCGAAGGGGTCCCGGTGTCCACAGTGGTCGACGAACTTGCGGCGGGTCGGGCGGTACTGCCGGCGAACGTGAACCACCCGGAGTCGGAGCCGATGATCATCGGCCGGCGCTTCCTGGTCAAGGTGAATGCGAACATCGGTGCCGCGTCGCCGACATCGACACCTGAGGAGGAGGTGACCAAGCTGCGCTGGGCGACCCGGTGGGGCGCGGACACGGTGATGGACCTGTCGACCGGCGACCGGATCCACGAGGTCCGCGAGGCGATCCTGCGCAATTCACCGGTACCGATCGGTACGGTGCCGATCTACCAGGCGCTGGAACGGGTCGACGGCGATCCGACCCGGCTGTCCTGGGAGCTGTTCCGGGACACCGTCATCGAGCAGGCGGAACAGGGCGTCGACTACATGACCGTGCATGCCGGCCTGCTGCTGCGCCACATCCCGCTGGCGGTCGGCCGGGTCGCCGGGATCGTGTCACTCGGCGGCTCGATGATGGCCGCCTGGTGCCTGGCGCACCACCAGGAAAACTTCCTCTACACCCGGTTCGAGGAGCTGTGCAAGATCTTCGCCCGGTACGACATCACGGTCTCCCTCGGCAACGGGCTGCGGCCGGGCTCCATCGCGGACGCCAACGATCCGGCTCAGCTGGCCGAGCTTCGTACCCTCGGTGAACTCGCCTGGGTGGCCCGGCGCCGGGACGTACAGACGATGATCGAAGGCCCCGGACACGTACCGATGCACAAGATCAAGGAGAACGTGGACCTCCAGCAGGAGTGGTGCCGGGAAGCGCCGTTCTACACGCTCGGGCCGCTGACCACTGACATCGCGCCCGGGTACGACCACATCACCTCGGCCATCGGCGCCGCCATGGTGGCGATGTACGGCACCGCGATGCTCTGCTACGTCACGCCGAAAGAGCACCTCGGGGTGCCGAACCGTGAGGACGTCAAGGCCGGCGTGATCGCCTACAAGATCGCGGCGCACGCGGCCGATCTGGCCAAGGGGCACCCCGGCGCGCGAGCGTGGGACGACGCGCTGTCCAAGGCCCGCTTCGAGTTCCGCTGGGAGGATCAGTTCGACCTGGCGATCGACCCGGACACCGCGCGCTCGTTCCACGATGAGGCGGTACCGGCCGCGCCGGCGAGAATCGCGCACTTCTGCTCGATGTGCGGACCGAAGTTCTGCTCCGCGAAGATCGGTCACGAACTTCAGCGGTACGCCGCCGAGCGCGGCGTCAGCATCGACGCGGCGGTCGCGACCGGCATGAGTGAGAAGTCGGCCGAGTTCGTCGCGTCCGGGGGCGCCGTGTACCTGCCGGTGACGACCAAGTCAGCGTGACGAGTCCGGGGACTCGCCGGCATCCCTGGAATGCCGCGCGGCCCGGCTGTCACCGATCCGTACGGTCGGCTCGGTCGCGGAGAGCCCCTTGACCCAGTCGACGTACTCGTCGTCCGCGGGCTCGGTCGCCGCGGGCTGCGCGTCGGCCTTGCGGCGGGACCCCCAGCGGCGCTGCTTCACCGGTTCGGCCGGAGCGTCGGTGCCGGGCCCGCTGCCGGTCTGCCCGCTGCCGGTCGTAGCTGGCTCGGTCGCTGCCGGCTCGGTCGCTGCCGGCTCAGTCGCGGCGCGCTTCCGTGCGGCCCGCCCCGTCGTGGCTGTCGTGCCCGAGGCTGGCTCGGTCGCGGTCGGTCCGGTCGCGGCTCGGTTCCCGGCGGCCGGCTGATCCGTGGCCTGCTTTACCGCGTTCGCCGTCTCGCTGGTTGGCTCCCCGGCCGATCCTGACTTGCCGGCACGGCCACGCTTCTTGGCTGGCTTCTCGGTCGTGTCAGCTGGCTTTCCCGTCGTGGCTTGCGTGCCTGTGGCTTGCGTGCCTGTGGCTTGCGTGCCTGTGGCTGCGGCAGTCGTGATGCCGGCCCCGGCCGCCCTCCCGCCGCCGTCCCCGGAGCCGGGGACCTGTCCGGGCCCGGCGGCCGGCGTGGTCTGTCGCCTCCCGGTCGGCTTTCCGGCCGGTGTCTGGACCGCGGCGTTCGGTGCCGTCGCCGGCCCGCTCGTTGACGCCGTCCGGCGCCCGGCGGTCGGTGCGGCCGGGCCGGCCTCGCCGGTCGGCGGGGTCTGCGTGGCGTGCTGCCTGCCCTCGGAGGGAACGGAGAGCGGGGCAAGGATTGGGGCTCCGGCCGGTGTCGTGGTGCCGCCCGTTGGCGCATTCGCGCCGGCCGCGGTGCCCGGCGCCCCGGACGTCGGCTCGGCGCCCGCGACCGCCTCGCTGGCCGGCGGCTGTTCGTCGCGGCGTCCGGATCGCTTGAGGCCCCACCGCCACCCGCGGCGGCGGGCGTCCGGAGTGCCGGTGTCGCTCCCAGTGCCGGTGTCGTTCCCGGTGGCGGTGTCGTTCCCGGTGGCGGCGTCGTTCCCGGTGGCGGCGCCTCCGGTAGCGATGTCGCTTCCGGTGACAGGGGCGGCTCCGGCGCTTTCGCTGACTGCGGTGCTCCCGGCGGCGGTGTTCTTGGCGGCGGCGTTTCTGGTCGAGGTGTTCTTGGTGGCAGTGTTCTTGGCGGTATCGCTCGCGGCGGCACGGTTCGCGGCGGTGTCGCTCGCGGCGACCGGCTGGGGTGGGGCGGTTGTCTCGGCGGCCGAAGCCTTCCTGGCGCGCGGAATGCGCCAGCCGGTCTTCCCGCCACGCGGGTCGGTAGCCGATTCCCGCGCCCTGTCCGGATCGGCTTCCCCGGGCGCCCGGTGGTCCGCGGCCACCGCATGAGTCGTGGCCGCCGGCGCGGTTGTGCCGACTGGTGCGCTCGTGGCGGCTGGCGCGGTCGTGGCGGCGCGCTGGCTCGCGGTGTGCTGGCTCGCGGCGTGCCTCCGACCCGGGGGAGCCTGCTGGATCGGAGCCGCGTACTGGGTCACCGTCGGTGGCTGGCCTTCCTCGACCCGCCGGTACACCGCGGTCTGCTGGGTGACCGCCACGTGCGCGGCGTCGCTGCCGTCGCCGGGCGTCGACCAGAGGTCAGGGGCGGGCGACGCCTCCGGTACGGGCATCGGGGCGCCGGCCGGTTGACCGGGGGAGTCGGGTTGGCGCGGTGCGCCGTGTCCCCTGCCCCGGCCGAACGCACGCGCCGCCTTGAGCAGCCCGCCGCGCTTAGCCGGGGTGGGTCCGGGGTCGCCGGCCGGGCCGGTGGTAGGCGTCTCGGCGCTCTGTTGGTTCCCACCCGTGCCGGTGTCGCCCGGTCTGGTGTCGCCCGGTTCGCCGTTGCCCGGTCCGGTGTAGCTCAGCGTGCCCGTTGCCGCCGGCTCGCCCCCGGCTGTGCCGGTTGCCGGTGGTACGTCGTCGTCATCGCCGACGTGTGGTCCGTCGTCCGCCCCTGGTACGGCCGGGGCCGTCGGTGCGCTGGGCAACGCCGCGGCCGGCCGGTACACGTACGCGACCGGTACCGAGATCGCCAGGCCCGCGGCGACCGCGATCAGCGCCGACCAGTACGCGGACGACTGCCCGTGCGGGCCGGCGATCAGGTACGCCGCGCCGACCAGCAGCGGACCGGTCCCGCCGGACACGGAAATCGTGATCGGGTTGCCTCCGCCGAACCGGGCCACCGTGGCGACCACGAGCGCGACGAGCACCGGCGCACCGATCAGTACCGCCGGCGTCCAGACACCGCCCGGTGGGAGCTGAGCCAACCGGGCGCTGGCCCAGGTCGATCCGGTGCCGAGAGCCCAGACCGCGGACATCGCCGACGCCAGCCACACCCATGCCATACAGGTGATGACATTTCCGCGTACGGCCGGGAAAGCGAGTACGGCGAACGCGCCGACCAGGCCGATCAGCAGTCCGGCACCGGCGGTGATCGCGACTGTCAGCCGCGGGCTGCCGGTCTCCGCGAGGTCGATGCCACCGGCCGGCCGTGCGGCCAGCGGCACCACGATCGCCGCTCCGATGACGCCGGCCATCACGGTGGCGATCCGCTGGGCGAGTTCCGGTCGCTGACGCAGCCGGGCCGCCCGCCAGTCACCCGCGACTGCCGCGACGACGACCGCACTGGCCGCCACGAAGGCGATCCAGGTCAGCTGCGTGTGCCAGGGGGTGGTGCCGAGCGAGTGCTGATCCCAGCGGAGGATGCCCAACCCGTCGCCGATGCCCAACTGCCCGGCGCCGGCGAGCACACCGGCACCGATCGCGACAACCAGCGGCCCAGTCCAGGTCCGTACGGCCATGCCGGCCAGCGTACGAGGCGACCGCCGGCCGGCGCGACCCGCCACCGGTGGAGATCACCGGACTCGCGACGATGCAGCTCAGCGGCTTGGCGGCTCGTCCGGTCCGCCAACCCGGGCTCGGCAGGTGTCGATGCGTACCGGACGAGCGGTGTCCTTGATGTCCAGAATGGACGGCCTGGCTGGGCCCGGCTCGGCCCAGCGCGACCGGCGCGTCAGACGGCGGCGGCGGCCGGCTCCAGCAGCAGCTCGTGCAGCTCCGCGCTGGACCGGGCGACCTCGTCGACGTGGGCGCCCAGACCGAGCGACCGCGGCCGGGGGATCTCCACGTCGATCACCTTGCGGACCTGGCCCGGCCGTGAGCTGAGCACCATCACGCGGTCGGCGAGTAGCACCGCCTCGGCGATGGAGTGGGTGACGAAGACGATGGTCGTGTGCATCTCCATGTGCACCCGCTGCAGCTCGACCGACAGCTCCTCGCGGGTCAGCGCGTCGAGTGCGGAGAACGGCTCGTCCATCAGCAGCACGCGGGGCTGCTGGATGAGCGACCGGCACAGCGCCACACGTTGCTGCATACCGCCGGAGAGCTCGTGCGGAAGCCGCTTCTCGAACCCCTTCAAGCCGACGAGTTCGAGCAGGCGGTGGGCGCGCTCGCGGTGCTCGGAGCGCTTCCAGCCGAACATCTCCGCCGGAAGCATGACGTTGCGGAGCACGCTGCGCCACGGCAGCAGCGCCGGACGCTGGAACATCAGCGCCACGTCCGGCCGCGGGCCGGCGACCGGGGTCCCGTCGACGGTGACCCGGCCGGTGGTCGGTGTGACCAGGCCGGCGATCAGGCGCAGCAGCGTCGACTTGCCGCAGCCGGAGCGGCCCACGACGGCGAGGAACTCGCCCTCGTTGACCTGGACATCGACCCCCCGAAGGGCTTCGACGGCACCGGTTCTGCCAACGAACGTCTGCGATACGTCGGTCAAGGTAATCATCGCGCTAGCTCCACAGCTGAGGAGGCGAGGGCTGGGATGGTCGGGGGTGTCGCCGGCCAGGCTATCCGATCACGGTCCGTACCCACCACCCGTGTTCGGTCGAGCACTCAGCTGTTGGCACCGGTCGCGAGGTGCCACCGGTTGTCGTCGGTCATTTTGACGTCGGCCAACGCCTGCGAGGTCAGTCCGGAGTGGTCGTCCGGCGTGAACCGCAGCGGGCCGGACAGCCCCTCCAATTGGGTGGCCTCGATCGCGTTGCGCAACTGGTCGTGGCCGGTGCCACCCGCGTTCGCCACGGCCGACGAGATGATCCGCGCCGCGTCCGCGGCGTAGAGCGAGTACGCGGAGAACGTGCCGTACTTCGACGTGTACGCGGCGAACCACTGCTTGCGCGCGGTCTGGGCCGGCGACGTGGCGATGATATCGTCGATGACCAGGCTCTGCGGCGCGACCATTTTCACGCCCACCATCGCCCCCTGCGACGGGAGGAACAGGTCGCCCCCGGCGATCGCGTCGAAGTAGAACGGGCCGTGGTAGTCCTCATTGCGCGCCAGCGCGACCACCTGCGTGGCCTGAGCCGGCAGCAGCGAGACGACCATCGCATCGGGTGACTGGGACAACGCGTCGTGCACCGCTTGGCGCAGGCCGGTCTCGTTGGCGGAGGCCGCCACCTGCTGGGGGGCGACCGGCTCCAACTGCGCCTTCTCGGCGTACGTCTGCACGTCCTTGGTGAGCGCCGGGCCGTAGCCGTCGTTGCTCGTGGCCAGGATCGCGTACTTGTGGGCGTTCGTGTCGGTTTGCATCTGAGCGCTGAGCACGGCCGCGTTGTCCGCCGGGTTCGGGTTGAGTTTGAACAGGTACGAACTCGAACCGCTGACCAGCGTGCCCTGGGTGGTGAGATCCGCCAGGTCGGCCGGGGCGAGCGAGATGGTCGGGATCTGCTTAGCGTTGAGGGTCTTCATGACCGCCGCCGAACATTCGCCGCACGCGCCGGTGACGATCGCGGCGACGTCCTGCTGAGTCAGCGAGGCGATGTCGCTCGTCGCGGTCTGCGCCTGGGAGTGGTTGTCCCTGATGACGAGCTGCACCGGGTGGCCGCCGGCGCCACCGGCCGCGTTGAGCTGAGCGACCTCCAGCTGCAGCGCGTTCTGGTAGACCTTGCCGACCGCGGCGTAGGGTCCGGTGAGTTCGAGGTCGGCTCCGATGACGATCGGGCTGTCGTCGGCCGCTGAGCCGATCACGCCACAGGCGGTGAGGCCGAACGCCAGCATCGCGGCGGTGGCCAGTACGGAGACGCGGTTGCTCTTCAACTCGTCGTTCCTCCCGTTACCCAGCCGCGGCACCGATTGCCTCATGCGCGGCGAGCGGCCCGTGCGGGCAGCGTCAGTCTGTTGTGGACGGTTGCCGGCCGTGCGCTCGGCGGTGCCGCCCCTGAAGGTTGAATAGCGATCCAACCTTGCCGGTCCGGGTACCCCGGGTCAAGCCGTTGGTCGTGCCCTCTCGGCGGCCATCGTAGGCGATCACTCGTAGCAATCGATTAATCACCAACAGCCAATGTTTGCCGGGAACATATTTTCCGGGCGCTCCCCGGGCTTAAAAAGTCATCAGAGAATATTCGCGCTGGTCATCGGGGTCGGGTCGACTCCCGAGTTGCGAAGGCCCGGGTTCGTGGTGCATTGTGCGCCGGATTCATGCCGTGCTGAGCCTTCCGCCGGGAGTACCTGTCGTGATGAAATCGCGGCCGAGCCGCGTGCCCCCACCCGACGCTCGGCCGGGGTCGGTTGGCCGAACGGCGCGTGACTCGAGAGCTTTAGCGGAGGCGGCAGCGTGGGCGCGGAGCGGCGTGCATGGGTCGCAAAGCGAAGGGTGTGCCGGTGAGCGCAGCAAGTGAACACGGACGGCACGACGGTCGCGAGCGAAGGGCGTTGACGTGAGCACCCGGACGAGCAATTCCAGGCCGGTCCGCATCAAGGCACCCAACGCTCGACCGAAGCGACGGCGTGGGCTGCGCGATGCTCGGATCCGGTCAAAGCTGGCGCTCATTCTGGTGGTGCCGGTCATCGCCATCGTGAGCCTGGCGGTGGCCCGACTCGCCGACAGCGGCCAGCGCGCGTTGTCGGCCAGCCTGGTGTCCTCGCTGACCAGCCTCTCCAACGACGTCGCGGAGTCGACCCAGCAGTTGGAGCAGGAGCGAATCCTGGGCGCGGAGTACGCCATCTCTCCCACCGCGTTTGTCGCCGGCTGGAGCGCCAAGGACGCGACCGTCAAGGACGCGAGCGGCAAGTTCCTGAAGCCGGTGACGGTCGCCACCGCCTACAAGGCGCAGGCCGCGGCGACCAACGCCGCCATCGCCACGTACACCCAGCATCGCCAGTCACTGCACGGCGTGCCCGACGGGGTCGAGGCCCGGTTGCAGCAGATCGACACGCAGCTGGCCACGCTGGGCGGCGTACGCCAGCAGGTAGAGCAGCGTAAGGGCCTGCCAAACGAGGTGGTCCTGCGGTACAACAACATCATCAGCGACCTGGTCGCGTACCACAGCTCCCTCAGCCAGGTCACCACCGACCAGAAGCTGAGCGACGGCCTGCGGGCGATGGCCGCGTTCGCCCAGGCGAAGGACGACGCCTCGCAGGAACAGGCCGTCGGCTACGCCACTCTGAGCCATCAGCAAGTGGTGGCTCGGGAGCAGTACAACGCGGTGGTCGCGACGGAGACCAGTCAGCAGTCCGACCTGGCCGCGTTCGACCTGGCCGCGACGTCGGACCAGAAGGCGTTGGTGGCCAACACGATCACAGGTGACGCCGTCGCGCTGGCCGACCAGGCCGCCAACTCGCTGACCGCCTCGAACAGCGTCCAACCCACGATCGAGACGGCGACGAACTTCGCCAACCAGGTGGGCGCGAAGGTCGACCTGATGCGTTTTGCCGAGGTGAAGCTGGACAGCGCACTGATCAGGGACGCCAACGCTGTCCGATCGTCGGTGATCCGCGAGGTCGTCATCGAGTCGATCGTCGTCCTCCTCGCACTGGCTATCGCGATCATGATCGCCTTCCTGCTCGCGAGTTCGATGGTCCGGGCACTGTCCCGCCTCCGTGAGGGCGCGCTCGGCGTGGCCGACCGCGATCTGCCCGAGGCGGTGGCCCGGCTGCGCGACGTGCGTGACATCGGCGAAAACTCGCCGGACGAGATCGCCCGGCAGGTGCGGGACCCGATTCAGATCGACAGCCGGGACGAGATCGGCCAGGTGGCGCAGGCGTTCAACGTCGTCCACCGCGAGGCGGTCCGGGTCGCGGCCGAGCAGGCCGCCCTGCGTACCAGCGTGTCGGCGATGTTCCTCAACCTGGCCCGGCGTTCGCAGGCGCTGGTCGACCGCATGATTGGCGAGCTGGACGCCATCGAGCGCGGGGAAGAGGATCCCAAGCGTCTGGCCCAGCTGTTCCAGCTCGACCACCTGGCCACCCGGATGCGCCGTAACGACGAGAACCTGCTGGTGCTCGCCGGCGCCGACTCTTCCGCGCCTCGTCGCGAGGACGCGCTGCTCGCCGACGTCGTCCGCGCCGCCCAGTCCGAGGTCGAGCTCTACAACCGCATCGAGTTCGGCACCGTCGACCCGGACGTGTCGATCGCCGCGCGTGCGGTCAACGACGTGGTACGTCTCGTCGCCGAGCTGTTCGACAACGCGACCCGGTTCTCGCCACCCACCGCCAGCGTCCTCGCGGACGCCCGCCGGATCGGCGACTACGTGCTGATCCAGGTCGAGGACCGCGGGCTCGGCATGTCACCCGACCAGATGGCGGCGCTGAACGAGAAGCTCGCCGAACCGCCGACGGTCGACGTGGCCGCGTTCCGGATGATGGGTCTCGCGGTGGTCGGCCGGCTGGCCAGCCGGTACGACATCAAGGTCGAGCTGCGGCCGAACCCCGAGGGCGGCATCGTCACCCAGGTCACCCTGCCGAGCAGCATCCTGATCCTGCCCCGCCTTCGTGGCCGCGAGCCGGTGGTGACGAGGCCGCGAACTCCGCTCGCGGTGGAGCGGGGTCCGGCCGGCGCACCGCCGAACCAGCCGGGTTGGCCGATGCCGCAGTTGCCGGGCCTGGCCGGCGCAGGGTCTCCGGCGCTGACCGGCGGCGGAGTCGGCACCGCCACGCTCAGCGGCTGGGCCGAACTGGCAGAGGCGCGGCAGGACTGGACGCCGGTCAACCAGCCGATCTCCCCGACGGTCGCGACACCGACGATCAGCGCTTCACCGGCGAGCGCGCCGCCAGCGCCCCCGGCCAGCGTGCCCCCTGCCAACGCGCCCACGACGGCCAACGGCACCGGATCCCTGGTCGACGCGCTCGGCACAATCGCGAACAGCCAGCCCCGCACCGGCAGCGACGAGACCGCCGAACTGCCGATCTTCCGGGCGATGGAGGCTGTGTGGTTCCGCAGCCACGGCCACTCCGCCACCGGCAACTGGCCGACTGTCGGGCCGCAGGGCGAGCCCGGACACAACGTCGCCGCCGGGCTGACCAACGGCTACGCCGTGGCCCAACCGCCCGTCGCGCCGCCGCCGCCCCCACCGGTGGTTTCGGCGCCGTCCTCGCCTCCGCCTGTGGTGCCGTCGGCGTACGTGGCACCGGAGGCTCCACCGCCGCCCCCGGTCCAGCCCTCGAGCCCGCCGCAGTACCAGCCGTCGGCCGAGGAATCCTGGCGGACCGCGGCCGACGACGGTTGGCGTGCGGCGGCAGCGGCGGCCGAGCCGGCCCCGTCCGAGACGACCCGTTCGGGTCTACCCAAGCGGGTACCGGCGGCCCAGCTCGTGCCGGGCGGGGTGGATGCCCGTACCAGCGTCGCGAAGAACCGGCGTACTCCCGATGAGGTGCGCGGTCTGCTGTCGGCATATCACCGGGGCGTGCAACGGGGCCGCTCCGGTACTGACGGCGGGCCGAGCGGTGCTCAGCGGACCACCAACGAGGAGAGACATTGATGACCAGGCCGGGCGCCATGCAGGACATGAGTTGGTTGATGACCAACTTTGCCGACCACGTGGCGGGAATCGCTCACGTGGTGGCCGTGTCCGCCGACGGTATCCTGCTGGCCTCCTCGCGCGGGCTGCCGGAAGACAGAGCCGACCAGCTCGCCGCGATCGCCGCCGGCGTGGTCAGCCTGACCCATGGCACGGCCCGCTACTTCAACGGTGGTTCGGTGCTGCAGACCATCGTCGAGATGGACGGTGGCTACCTCTTCCTGATGTCGATCAGCGACGGCTCGTGCTTGGCGGTGCTGGCCGGACGCCAGTGTGACGTGGGGCAGGTCGGTTATGAGATGGCTTTGCTCGTGGAGCGGGTCGGTCAGGCGCTCGTACCGGCTCCGCGGAGCGCTCAGGCTAGCTGACGTTTCCATCAACCTTGACGCCCCTCATACGGGCGCCACCGGAAGGGGGTGAGGAGGGCCATGGAGAAGTCTCCGGACGATCCGCGCGGAGCGCTGGTCCGGCCGTACGCGGTCACTCGTGGCCGTACCGAGCCCCAGCGGGACATCGCCATCGAGGCGATTCTGCTGACCACGCACCGCGGCCAGCAGGAAGCCCGGTTCGCCGGGCGTGACAAGCAAGCGATCGCCTCCCTATGCGATGGGCGTGCGCAGTCGCTGGCGGAAATCGCCGCGTACACGCGGCTTCCGCTCGGCGTCTCCCGGGTGCTCGTCGCCGACATGGTCGCCGATGGCCTGCTCGCGCTGCACGAGGTGGCGCAGGTACATGACGACGACCGTATGCAGCTGCTGGAAAGGGTGTTGAGTGGACTTCGGAGGCTCTGACCCCGGGCGCCGGGCGCCTTCCGCGATCAGATCGGCGAAGATCGTCATCGCGGGTGGGTTCGGCGTCGGCAAGACGACGCTTGTCGGTGCGGTTTCGGAGATCACGCCGCTGACCACCGAAGCGGTGATGACCCAGGCTGGCGTCGGCATCGACGATCCGTCGAAGGTGCCCGGTAAGGGCACCACCACCGTCGCGATGGACTTCGGCCGTATCACCATGGCCGAGGACCTGATCCTGTACCTGTTCGGTACCCCCGGGCAGACCCGGTTCTGGTTCATGTGGGACGAGATCATTCGTGGCGCCCTGGGAGCCGCGGTACTCGTGGACACCCGCCGGATCGCCGACAGCTTCGCGCCGATCGACTTCTTCGAGAGCCGGCGGCTGCCGTACCTGGTGGCGGTGAACTGCTTTGACGGGGCGCCCCGGTACGCCGCCGACGAGGTGCGCGAGGCGCTCGCCATCGCGCCGGAGGTGCCACTGGTCCTGACCGACGCGCGCCAGCGCGAGTCGGTGAAATCGGTACTCATCACGGTGGTCGAGCACGCGATCGCCTCGCTGCGAGTGGAGTTGGCGCGGGCCGGCCGTTAGGGCTGGCTCGCCGCCCGGCTCAGTCGACCCGCAGCCGGTACCCGCGCTTGACCACCGTCTGTACGAACGCGGAGCCGCCCAGTGCCGCGCGGAGCCGGGCGACCGCCATTTCGACCGCGTGCTCGTCGGCGCCCCGGGGAAGCGAGGTGAGCAGCGCGGCCCGGGAGAGTACCCGACCCGGGGTCGCCGCCAGGGCACGCAGCACAGCCATCGGCGCCGGCGCGAGCGGCCGGAGCTTGCCGTCCACGAGCGCGGCGTGGCCGCGCAGAACGACTTCCCGTCCCGCCACCAGAATCGTCGGGGCCCGTTCCGGCAACTCCTCGACCAGCGCGGCGACCAGTCCGGCCAGCCGCGGGCGCGCGGGAGCCACGACCGGTACCCCGCGGTGAACCAGCGGCGTCGCGCTGACCGCCCCCAGGCAGGCGGCTGCCACGTCGGCACGCAGCGCGGCGAGCAACGAGTCGATGTCCGGGCCGGCGAGCCGCAGCAGCGCGCCAACGGCGGGCGCGGACGTGAACGCGATCGCGTCGACCAGCCGGCTCACAGCGAGATCGACCAGCCGGCGCAGCGGGGTCGGATCGGCCGGCGGCACCCAGCGGTGCACGGCGACCTCGATGACCTCCGCTCCGGCGCCGACCAGCGCCGCGCACAGCTCGGGTTGCGGCTCTCCGTGCACCTGAACGGCGACCCGCGCGCCAGCGACCCCGTGCCGCAGCAGGCGTTCCAGAACGTCGCCCGGGCCTGTCGCGCTGTCGCTCGCCGCGCCGCCTGACCCGCCGCCGCTTGCCGCGTGGCCTGTTGCCAAGCCGTCTGTTGCCAAGCCGTCTGTTGCCGTGCCGCCTGATCCGCCGCACAGGCCGCCGGTCGGGCCGGTCGCCAGCAGGTACGCGGAGTCGATGGCGGTACGGAGCCCGTCGCCCAGGCCCCACTGCCGTGCGGCCTGCAGCCAGCCGCGCAGCCCGACCCCGGTACCGGCGACCACGATGTCCGGCGGGTTGTCCACCAGTGCCCCGGTGACGGCCCGCAGATCCGGGTCCTCGGCCAGCGGCACGACGCGCAGGGTCGGTGCGAGCACCACCCGGGCACCCCGGCGCTCCAGCATCCCGGCCAGTTCGTCGCGGCAGCGGTCCGCCACGATCGCGACAGTGAATCCGGACAGCGGCTCGGACGTGCTCACCGAACCCGTACCCGATCCGCGCCCCGTCCTCATCGGCCGGCCGCCGTACCGCGTCGGCCGGTCGCGCCATCACCGGCGGCGACCCCGGAACCGGCCCCCTGGTACCGCGTGGTCGCCACCGGTGTCATGGGTCTCACCGTGCCGTCCGGCCGTTTCGCCGACGCTTCTGCGTTGTTTCCGACCTGCTAAGACCGGTTCATCCGGTCGGCTGATGGCCGGTGGCCGGAACGGTGGACGCGGGACGGTGGAGGTAGGGGAAGAGCCGCGGCGTGCCCAGGGCGGTCGTCCACGGGGTCCGGCCAGCGCCGTCCTCGGCGTCGATCCGCTCCCAGGCCACGCCTGCGCAATGGTCCGCACCCCCCGCCGGGGCACGCCGCAGCTCTTCAGGTACGGCCGGCTCGACGTCGGAACCGGTGCCGTACCGCAGCCGAGTGGCCAACTCGGCGATCACCCCCAGGTCCGTCCCAAAACCCTGGGGGTGGCTCGTGCACGTGCTCAAGACTGCCCGCGCCCGATTTCCAGGCGGCTTCTCCGGTGTTTCGGCTCCGCTAAACCGCGGTGACATGCTGGCGGACCGGACAGACTGGGACATCCTGGCCGCTCCCCGGCTGGTTTGACCCTCTCAGTGGCTACCAGGTATCGTTGCCTGCTGTTGTGCGATAGTTCAGGCGTTCCTGCATGCGGGTACGCTCTATATGCGCGTGTGAATTCGCGTAATCGCACCGGACAACGAAACGTCGGCCGAGAGATCGGCTGGTCGAGCCTGTGGCGCCTCGTTGGTGCGCGGATCGACCGGCCTTATGAGGACAGGTAAACCTGTGGGTACGTACAGCCCCAAGCCGGGTGAGATCGAGCGTCGCTGGCACGTGATCGACGCCTCCGACGTCGTGCTGGGCCGCCTGGCGACCCACGCCGCGACGCTGCTGCGCGGGAAGCACAAGCCGACCTTTGCGCCGCACGTGGATACCGGCGACTTCGTCATCGTCATCAACGCCGGCAAGGTCGCGCTGACCGGAAACAAGCGCCAGACCAAGGTCGCCTACCGGCACTCCGGATACCCGGGTGGCCTCAAGGCGGTCGGCTACGAGGAGCTGCTGACCAAGCGCCCCGAGCGGGCGATCGAGCTGGCCGTCAAGGGCATGCTGCCGCACAACCGGCTGGGCCGGCAGCTGATCAAGAAGCTCAAGGTGTACGCGGGTGCCGAGCACCCGCACGCCGCTCAGCAGCCGCAGCCATTCGAGATCAAGCAGGTAGCCCAGTGAGCGCGCCAGCCGTGGGTGCCGACGAGGAAAGCGTGATGACCGACACCGACACCGACACCAACAGCTCCGTCGAGGCCGTGCAGGCCGCCGCTACCGCGACAGCCACCAAGGCGCAGCCCGGTGACGGTGTGCGCCGCGAGCGCCCGATTCAGACCGTGGGCCGCCGCAAGGAGGCGATCGTCCGGGTCCGGATCGTTCCCGGCACCGGTCAGTTCCTTCTCAACCGCCGGGCCATCGAGGACTACTTCCCCAGCAAGGTGCACCAGCAGCTCGTCCGCGAGCCGTTGGTGATCACCGAGCGGGTGGAAAACGTCGATGTGTTCGCCAACCTGCGTGGCGGCGGGATCACCGGCCAGGCCGGTGCACTCCGGCTGGCCATCGCCCGTGCCCTGTGCGACCTGGACCCCGACCTGCGTCCGGCGCTCAAGAAGGCCGGTTTCCTGACGCGTGACGCCCGCGTCACCGAGAGTAAGAAGTATGGTCTGAAGAAGGCGCGCAAGGCCCCGCAGTACTCGAAGCGCTGACCTCCTTTTGTTTGCCCGAACCTGAGCCGGGCACGCCGCCTCTCATAGGGGGTGGCGTGCTCGGTTTTTCAATTCCTGGAGGTAACCCTGATGGGTCGGCTTTTCGGCACCGACGGCGTCCGCGGCCGGGCGAACGCGAACCTCACGCCCGAGTTGGCGCTGTCGCTCGCGGTGTCGGCGGCACACACCCTGGCCGAGCGGGATCGCAGCCATCCGCCGGTGGCGATGGTGGGCCGGGACCCACGGGCCAGCGGCGAGATGCTGGAGGCCGCCGTGGTGGCCGGCCTGGCCAGCGCGGGCGCGACGGTCATCCGGGTGGGGGTGATCCCGACGCCGGGGGTCGCGTACCTGGTCGGTGACGCCCGCGCGGATCTCGGCGTGATGATCTCGGCGTCCCACAACCCTATGCCGGACAACGGAATCAAGCTGTTCGCCGCGGGTGGGCAGAAGCTGCCCGACGAGATCGAGGACGCGATCGAGGCGGGCATGGGCGCGCCGTTCGACCGGCCGACCGGGGCCAAGGTGGGCCGGGTGCACGACCTGATCGACGGGGTCGAGCACTACGTCAACCACCTGGTCGACTCGGTACCGCACCGGCTCGACGGGCTGACCGTGGTGGTGGACTGCGCCAACGGGGCCGCGTCGGAGGCCGCACCGGCGGCGTACGAGCGGGCCGGCGCGCGGGTGATCGCGATCCACGCCGACCCCGACGGTCTCAACATCAACGACGGCTGCGGCTCGACGCACCTGGAGACGGTCCGGGCCGCCGTCCTCGAGCACGGCGCCGACCTGGGTATCGCGCACGACGGCGACGCCGACCGGTGCCTGGCGGTCACCGCGACCGGCGAAGAGGTCGACGGTGACCAGATCATGGCGATCCTGGCGCTGGCCATGCAGGAGGCCGGCACGCTGACCGACGACACGCTGGTCGCCACCGTGATGAGCAACCTGGGCCTGCGGCTGGCCATGTCCGCCGCCGGGGTGCGGCTGGTGGAGACGAGGGTTGGCGACCGGTACGTGCTGGAGGCGCTGCGCGGCGGCCAGTTCGCGCTGGGCGGCGAGCAGAGCGGGCACGTGGTCATGCCGGGGCACGCCACGACCGGGGACGGCATTCTCACCGGACTGCACCTGATGGCCCGGGTGGCTTCGACCGGTAAGACGCTCTCCGAACTGGCCGGCGTGGTGACCAAGCTGCCGCAGGTTCTGATCAACGTACCGGTGGCCGACCGGTCCTCGGCCGCGTCGGCTCCGGACGTCGAGGCGGCGGTAGCGGACGCGACCTCCGAATTGGGCGACGAGGGACGGGTACTGCTTCGCCCCTCGGGTACAGAGCAGTTGGTACGCGTGATGGTCGAAGCGCCGACAGAGGATCTGGCGGGCGCCGTGGCCGAGCGGATCGCGACCGTGGTCAGGGCGGCCAGTCCGGCCTGATTCACCGGGTCGGTGCCCGGGAGGTGTGTACCTCCCGGAGCCGCCCCGTGCGGGGCAATTTATCAGTGTTGAGTGGCATTGATCCGCTTAGCGCGCAAATGGCTTGAGCGAATGACCGTAGTTTGCGCATCGCTCATGCTCAAAACTCTGGTAAGGTCGAGTGAGTGTGCGGCATCGTTGGATACACGGGCGCCCGGTCGGCGCTGGGGATCGTGCTTGACGGCCTGCGTCGTCTGGAATACCGCGGGTACGACTCGGCGGGGGTGGCGGTCGTCGCCGACGGCGAGCTTCTGGTCTGCAAGCGCGCCGGCAAGCTTTCCAATCTGGAAAAGGCGCTCATGGAGCGCGCCGACTGGCACGCACCGGAAGGCGCGCCGGTCGACCAGCCACTGACCAGCGGAGAGACGCCCGCCGGTGAGCCGGTGCTGAGCCGGCAAGAGGCCTCCGGGAAGGACGCCGCGACGCCGTTGGGGATCTCCGGGGGTACGACGGCCATCGGCCACACCCGGTGGGCCACCCACGGCGGTCCGACCGACCGCAATGCCCACCCGCACCTGTCCTCGGACTGCCGGGTCGGCGTGATCCACAACGGGATCATCGAGAACTTCGCCCAGCTCCGCGACGAGTTGGAGGGGTGCGACGTCGAGTTCGCCAGCGACACCGACACCGAGTGCGTCGCCCACCTGCTGTGCCGCGAACTGGAGAAGCCGGACGTCGCCGACCTGTCCGAGGCGATGCGGCGGGTCTGCCAGCGGCTGGAGGGCGCCTTCACGCTCCTCGCGGTGGACGCCAACGCCCCCGGCGTCGTGGTCGGCGCACGGCGCAACTCTCCGCTGGTGGTCGGCCGGGGAGCCGGCGAGAACTACCTGGCCAGCGACGTCTCGGCGTTCATCGAGCACACCCGGGAAGCGATCGAGCTGGGCCAGGACCAGATCGTGATGATCACGCCCGACGAGATCGTGATCACCGACTTCGCCGGCAACACCACGACCGGCAAGGACTTCCACATCGACTGGGACGCGTCCGCCGCGGAAAAGGGCGGGTACGACTACTTCATGCTCAAGGAGATCGCCGAGCAGCCACAGGCGGTCGCCGAGACGCTGATCGGCCGGCTGACCGATGCCGGCGAGATCATGCTGGACGAGGTCCGGCTGACCGACCAGGATCTCCGGGACATCGACAAGGTATTCATCGTCGCGTGCGGCACCGCGTACCACGCCGGGATGGTCGCCAAGTACGCGATCGAGCACTGGACCCGGCTGCCCTGCGAGGTCGAGCTGGCCAGCGAGTTCCGCTACCGGGACCCGGTGCTCGACCGCTCCACGCTCGTGGTGGCGATCTCGCAGTCCGGCGAGACGATGGACACCCTGATGGCGCTGCGCCACGCGAAGGAACAGAAGGCGCGGGTCCTGGCGATCTGCAACACCAACGGGTCGACGATCCCGCGGGAGTCAGACGGCGTGCTCTACACGCACGCCGGGCCGGAGATCGCGGTCGCGTCCACGAAGGCGTTCCTCACCCAGCTGGTGGCGTGCTATCTGGTGGGGCTGCACCTGTCGCAGGTACGTGGCATCAAGTACGCGGACGAGGTCGGCGCCGTGGTGGCCCAGTTGCAGGCCATGCCGTCCAAGGTGGAGGAAGTGCTGACCACCATGGAACCGGTACGGGAGCTGGCCCGGGAACTGGCCAACTCGCGTAGCGTGCTGTTCATCGGGCGGCACGTCGGGTACCCGGTGGCCCTGGAGGGTGCGCTCAAGCTCAAGGAGCTGGCGTACATGCACGCCGAGGGCTTCGCGGCCGGCGAACTCAAGCACGGTCCGATCGCGCTGATCGACGAGGGTACGCCGGTGGTGTGCGTGGTCCCGTCGCCGGCCGGGCGCGGGGTGCTGCACGACAAGATCGTGTCGAACATCCAGGAGATCCGGGCGCGCGGGGCGCGGACGATCGTGATCGCCGAGGAAGGCGACGAGGCCGTGCTGCCGTACGCGGACGATCTGGTGCGGGTACCGCGTACGCCGACGCTGCTGGCGCCGCTGGTGACGACCGTACCGCTGCAGGTGTTGGCCTGTGAGATCGCGGCGTCCCGCGGGCACGATGTCGACCAGCCGCGCAACCTCGCGAAATCGGTGACTGTGGAGTGATCCCGGCCCGGTGGCGCGACGGTGGCGAATGATCGGTTTCCGGCCGGTCCCCTAGGGTTGACGTGTGATCGTGGCTGTCGGCATCGATGTCGTGCTCGTCGAGCGGTTCGCCCGTGCGCTGGCACGCACCCCGCTGCTGGCCGACCGGCTGTTCACCGAGGCGGAGCGGACCACGTCGTCGGGCAACCCGCGCTCGCCGGAGTCGCTGGCCGCCCGGTTCGCCGCCAAGGAAGCGGTGGCCAAGTCTCTCGGCGCCCCGGCCGGGCTGCACTGGCACGACTGTGAGGTGGTTTCCGATCCGGACGGGCGGCCCTGGCTGACCGTCTCCGGTACGGTCGCGGCCGCCGCGGCCGAGAAGGACATCGGCCGCTGGCACCTGTCGCTGTCGCACGACGGCGGCATCGCGTCAGCCATGGTCGTCGCCGAGACGGACGATCGTCGGGACAGGGGTGGCATTCGTGGATGACGAGGTGGGTCGGCCGTGAGCACGGGAGCTTGGCGGGTGCCCGATGTGCGGGCAGCCGAGAAAACGCTGATGGACACCCTGCCGGCCGGCACGCTGATGCAGCGGGCCGCCGCCGGCCTGGCGCGGCGGTGCGCGCAGTTGCTGACCGACCGGTTCGGCGCGGTGTACGCGCGGCGGGTGCTGCTGCTCGTCGGCGCCGGGGACAACGGCGGCGACGCGCTCTACGCGGGTGCCCGGCTGGCGGCCCGCGGCGTCGCGGTGCGCGCGCTGCTGCTGGACCCGGACCGCGCCCACGCCGGCGGACTCGCCGCGCTGCGAGCGGCCGGCGGATCAACCGTGGCGGCCGCGCCGGGCGTGGTGGACCTGATCCTCGACGGCGTCGTGGGCATCGGGGGCAAGGGCGGCCTGCGGCCAACCGCGGCGTCGGTGGTGTCGGCCGCGGCGTCGTCCACCGCATCCGACGGTGGGCGCCCGATCCTGGTGGCGGTCGACGTCCCGTCCGGGGTCGATCCGGACACCGGGGAGGTACCCGGCGAGGCGGTCACCGCCGACGTCACGGTCACCTTCGGCTGCCTCAAGCCGGGTCTCCTGGTCGGCGCCGGGGCCACCCGGGCCGGGCTGGTGGATCTGGTGGACATCGGGCTGTCGCCGGCGGTACCGCCAGTGCTCCGGGTCGCCGACCGGGAGGACATCCGGGGGTGGTGGCCGGTCGCCGGGCGGGAATCGGACAAGTACACCCGGGGCGTCGTCGGGGTCGCGACCGGATCCTCGACGTACTCGGGTGCCGCCGTGCTCTCCGTAGCCGGGGCGAGCGCGGGGCCGGCCGGGATGGTGCGGTACGCGGGGTCGGCGGCCGACTACGTACGGCAAAGGTACCCGTCGGTGATCGTCACCGAGAGCGTGGAGCGGGCCGGCCGGGTACAGGCGTGGGTGTGCGGATCGGGGCTGGGTACCGACGAACGGGCGGCCGGTGAGCTGCGGACGGTACTCGCCGCCCCGGTGCCGGTGTGCCTGGACGCGGACGCGCTCAGCCTGCTGGCCGACGGCCGGATGCAGGATCTGCTCCGCGAGCGCTCCGCGCCGACCGTGGTGACCCCGCACGATCGGGAGTTCACCCGGCTGGCCGGGTTCCCGCCGGGAGGCGACCGGGTCGCCTCGGCGCTCGGGCTGGCCAACCAACTGAACGTGACTGTGCTGCTCAAGGGCGACCGTACCGTGGTGGCGTCCCCGGACCGGGAGGTCTGGGTGAACCCGACGGGTACCGCGGCGCTGGCCAGCGGGGGTACCGGCGACGTGCTGTCCGGGCTGCTCGCGGCGCTGCTGGCCGGCGGGCTGAGCGGGGTACGGGCGGCGGTCGCGGCGGCGTACGCGCATGGCATGGCCGGCCGGGCGGCGGCCGAGGGCGGACCGGTGACCTCGACAGACGTGGCGGCCGCGCTGCGGTCGAGCGTCGCCGCCGTGCTCGCCTGAGCGCAGCCGGAGCCGGTCTGTGGCGGAGGTGAGCACAGGCCTAGAGACTGCCGCCTGAGCGCAGCCGGAGCCGGTCTGTGGCGGAGGTGAGCACAGGCCCAGACGGCGCCGCCTGACACGGGCCTGGGCGACGCCGCCTGAGGCGACCGTCGATGGCGTGCGGGCTGCTAGGTGACTGGCCGGTAGGGTATAGGTATGTGGCAGGCCGAGATCCGGGTTGACCTGGGGGCGATCCGGCAGAACGTGGCTCGGCTCCGGTCTGGCACCACTGCCGAGGTGATGGCGGTGGTGAAGGCCGACGGGTATGGGCACGGCATGGTGCCGGTCGCCCGTGCCGCCCTCGATGCCGGTGCCACCTGGCTCGGGGTCTGCACCGTCGACGAGGCGCTGGGGCTGCGTGCGGCCGGCATCGAGACGCCCGTGCTCGCCTGGCTGCTGGCCCCGGGTGCACCGCTGGAACAGGCGATACGATCCGGCGTCGACGTGTCAGCGGGCAGTCTGGAACTACTCGGTGAGATGGTCGCCGCCGCGCGGGCGGCGGACCGTCCGGCACGGGTACACCTGAAGATCGACACCGGGCTGAACCGCGGCGGCGCCAAGCCGACCGAGTGGGCCGCGCTGGTCGCAGCGGCGGCGAAAGCGCAGGCGGACGGCCAACTCGACGTGGTCGGGGTGTGGAGCCACCTCGCCTGCGCCGACGCGATCGGGCACCCCAGCATCGACGCGCAGCTCGCCGAGTATCACGACGGGCTCGCGGTCGCCGAGCGTGCCGGGCTGCACCCGAAGTACCGGCACCTGTCCAACTCCGCGGCCCTGCTGACTCGGCCGGACTGCCACTTCGACCTGGTACGGGCCGGAATCGCGGTCTACGGGCTGTCCCCGATCCCGGGCGAGACGTTCGGGTTGCGGCCGGCGATGACGGTACGGGGTCGGGTCATGGTGGCGAAGCGGGTACCGGCCGGTGAAGGCGTATCGTACGGGCACACGTACACCACCAGCCAGGAGACCACGCTCGCCGTGGTGCCCCTCGGGTACGGCGACGGAGTTCCCCGGCACGCCTCGAATTCGGGCCCGGTGCTGCTCGGCGGGCACCGCCGCACTGTGGCCGGCCGGGTGTGCATGGACCAGATCGTGCTGGACTGTGGCGACGACGAGGTCCGGGCCGGCGACGTCGCGATCCTGTTCGGGCCCGGCGACCAGGGCGAACCGACCGCCTATGACTGGGCGGACGCGGTCGGCACCATCAGCTACGAGATCGTGACCCGGATCGGTGGGGTCCGCGTGCCCCGCGTGTACGACGGCGAGGTAGCCAGTGTCTGAAGCCCTTTCGACCATGTCGAAGCGGAACCGGGTCGCCCGCCGGGCCGGCCTGCTGGGCGCGGTGGTCGGTGTGGCGGCCGCCGGAGTGGCGGCGGGCGTGGCCGCGGAACGGCTGCTCCTGCGCCGCCGCAGCGCCATCGCCGCCGACCCGTTGGCCGACGAGCGCTTCGGTCGCCTGCCATACGACGAGATGACGACGGTGACCACGGCCGACGGCCTCGACCTGCATGTCGAGATCGTCGAACCGGAGGACGGCATCGATCTGGACTTCGGCCTGAACAGCCCGCCGGAGCCCACGCTCGTCTTCATCCATGGCTTCTGTCTGGACATGGGTACGTTCCACTTCCAGCGCACCGAGTTGACCCGGCGCGGCGGGTACCGGATGGTCTTCTACGACCAGCCGGGCCACGGCCGGTCGAGCAAGCTGCGCCAGGGCGAATACACGTTGAACGCCCTCGGCGAGGCGCTCAAGCGGGTCCTCGACGAGACCGTCGGCGACGGGCCGGTCATCCTGATCGGACACTCCATGGGCGGCATGACCATCATGGCGCTCGCCGAGCTGTACCCGGAGATGTTCGCCGAGCAGATCCACGGCGTTGTGTTCATCTCCACCTCGGCCGGAAAGCTGGACGAGGTCACCTTCGGCATGCCGGACTTCCTGGCCAGGTTCAGCCGGCCGCTGATACCGGTGATCACCGGCGCGGGACGGCTGACCGGCGGCATGATCGACGGACTCCGGCGGGCCTCCACGGATCTGGCCCAGGCGCTGATCCGCAAGTACGGGTTCGGTACCGAAAGGCCGAGTCCGGCGTTGGTCAGATATGTGGAGCAGATGAACGCGCACACCGGTACCGAGGTCGTGGCCCGGTACCTTCGCGCGATCTACACCCACGCCCGGTACCCGGCTCTGGAAGCGCTCAAGGAGACCAAGGTGCTGGTCATCTGCGGGGAGCGAGACAAACTCACCCCGCCGGACCACTCGGCGGAGATCTGCCGCATACTGCCCGACGCGGAGTTCGTACCGGTTCCAGAGGCGGGGCACGTGGCGTTGCTGGAGCAACCCGACGTGGTGAACGCCGCGCTCATGGACTTCCTGGAGCAGGTCGACTGATGTTGGGTGCGGGACGCGCGTTGGCTTCTCGCTGGCCTCGCCCGGGCTCGGTGGCGCGACCCGGGGCGGCGTCGTGTTGAGTGCGGCGCTGGCCCGGTCTCGCCGCGGTTCCGTGGCGCGGCCTGGGGTGGCGGCATGCTGACCGAGTGGGCCGAGTTGGCCTCCGAGGTCTCCTCCTGCCGGGCCTGCGCCGAACTGGCGGCGACCCGGCAGAAAGTGGTGACCGGCGACCCGGGGCCGGGCGCGCCGGCGCGACTGGTGTTCGTCGGTGAGGCGCCCGGCGCCCAGGAGGACGCGGCCGGCCGGCCGTTTGTCGGCAAGGCCGGCCAGCTGCTGGACCAGTTGCTCACCGACTCCGGCATGGCTCGCGCCGAGGTGGGCGTGGTCAACGTCGTCAAGTGCCGCCCGCCGGGCAACCGCCGCCCGACCGCCGACGAGGTCGCCCGGTGCCGCCCGTACCTGGAGCGTCAACTGGACCTGTTGCGGCCACGATTGATCGTGGCGCTCGGGTTGACCGCGGTCGCCTGGTTCCTGGGTCGCCGTACCACGCTGGCCGCCGCCCGGAGTGTGGTGCATGAGGTCGGCGCGTACCGGGTCATCGCGACCTATCATCCGTCCGCCGCGATCCGGTTCGGCCCGGCCGGAGCGCCGATGGCCGCACTACGCGAGGATCTGGACTTCGCTGCCCGTTACCTGGCTGGGGTGTCACTATGAAAACGTCCACAGTGGAGGACACCCGGGCGCTCGGCGTGCGGCTGGCCGAACTGCTGCGCCCGGGCGACCTGGTGATCCTCAGCGGGCCCCTGGGTGCCGGGAAGACGGCTCTGGCCCAGGGGATCGGGGCGGGGCTGAGAGTCGACGGCGAAATCACCTCCCCGACCTTCGTGATCGCCCGGATCCACCGGGGTGGCCGGGTACCGCTGGTGCACGCGGACGCATACCGCCTGGGCGCCGTGGCGGACCCGCGGGGCGAGGTGGACAGCCTGGACCTGGACGCGTCGCTGGACGATTCGGTGACCCTGGTCGAATGGGGCGAGGGGATGGCGGAGCAACTGTCCGACACCTATCTGGAGATCCGCATCGACCGCCGCGACGACGACTCCCGGGAGATCTCCCTGATCCCACATGCGGGTGACTGGTCGACCCGTCTGGCCTCTCTCATAAAATGACGCTTGTGTCTCATTGTTCGAGAATCGGTACCGGCTGCGGCCGGCCCCGCCGTTCCGCGTACCCGTGGGTGGCGGCGTGCTGATCGTCGTTGTTGACTCGGCGACTCCGGCCGTCACCGCGGCACTCGCCTCCGTGGACGACACCGGTGTCGAGCTGCTGGCCGCGTCGGTGACAGTGGACGCGCGCGCACACGGCGAACTCCTGGCGCCGGCGGTCACCTCGGTGCTCGCCAAGGGCGGCGCCACGCCGAAGGACCTCGACGCGGTCGTCGCCGGGCTGGGGCCGGGGCCATTCACCGGACTACGGGTCGGTTTGGTCACCGCCGCCGCGCTCGCCGACTCGTTGAACATTCCGGCGTACGGCGTGTGCTCCCTGGACGCGCTCGGCTGGGCCGCCGGCCCGGGGCGGGTACTCGTGGCCACCGACGCCCGGCGTAAGGAGATCTACTGGGCGGTGTACGAGGACGGAGTACGGCTCACCGATCCGGCCGTCGGCAAGCCGGCCGACGTGCTCCTGTCGTACGGCGCCGGGCCGCTGTCCGCCGGTGCCGACCCGCGTCCCGAGCCGCACGCCGCCCGGCTGCTCGACGGCACCCGCGCGGCGGTCGGGGACGGGGCACACCGGTACGCCGACATCCTCGGACTGCCCGTGCTGGACGAGCCGCGGTACCCGCCGGCCGCCGGATTCGCGGCACTGGCAGCCGACCGGGTACGCGACCGGATGCCCACGGAGCCATTGACTCCGCTCTACCTGCGCCGGCCGGACGCGGTACTGCCCGGCGAACGCAAGCCGGCGCTACGGTGAGCAACGCGATCGCTCTCGAACCGATGCGGTGGTGGCACATCGACGCGCTGCTGCCCATCGAGGCAGATCTCTTTGGCGCCGAACAGTGGTCACCGGCCATGTTCTGGAACGAACTCGCCAACGGGAACTACTACCTGGTCGCGCTAGCCAGCGATGAGATCGTGGGCTACGCCGGCCTGTCCGTCAACGGCCGGGAAGCCTGGGTACAGAACATCGCGGTGCGGCGCGACCAGCAGCGGCACGGCCTCGGCCGGACGATGCTGGAGGCGTTGCTGGCCGAGGCGCGCGGCCGCGGCGCGGGTAGCGTTCTGCTGGAGGTCGCGGTGGACAACGGCCCGGCCCAGCGGCTCTACGAGACATACGGTTTCGAGCAGGTCGGAGTGCGGCGCGGGTATTACCAGCCGAGCAACACCGACGCGCTGGTGATGAGGCGAGATGACTGACCAACCAACCGCCCGCGATGAGCCGCTGGTACTGGGCATCGAGACATCCTGCGACGAGACCGGGATCGGGATCGTGCGCGGACACACCCTGCTCGCCGACGCCATAGCGTCCAGTGTGGACGAACATGCCCGCTTCGGCGGCGTCGTACCCGAGGTGGCCAGCCGGGCGCATCTCGAGGCCGTCGTACCCACGATGCACCGTGCCCTCGCGGACGCCGGCGTCGCACTGTCCGATGTGGACGCCATCGCGGTGACCGCGGGTCCCGGGCTCGCCGGGGCGCTCCTCGTCGGCGTTGCCGCGGCAAAGGGCTACGCGCTGGCCGCCGAGAAGCCGATCTATGGCGTCAACCACCTGGCCGCCCACGTCGCCGTGGACACCCTGGAGCACGGTGCGCTGCCTGAGCCCGCCATCGCGCTGCTGGTCTCCGGTGGACACTCCTCGTTGCTGCTCGTCGAGGACCTCGCCCGGAAAGTCACCCCGCTCGGTTCGACCATCGACGACGCCGCCGGTGAGGCGTTCGACAAGGTGGCCCGCCTGCTCGGACTGCCGTTCCCGGGCGGCCCTCCGATCGACCGGGCCGCACGGGCCGGCGACCCGTCGGCGATCCCGTTCCCGCGCGGCCTGAGCGCGGCCCGCGACCTGGCCGCTCACCGGTACGACTTCTCGTTCTCCGGTCTCAAGACGGCGGTGGCCCGGTGGGTCGAGGCGCGAGAGCGTGCCGGCGAACCGGTGCCGGTCGAGAACGTGGCGGCCAGCTTCCAGGAGGCGGTCTGCGACGTGCTGACCGCGAAGGCGGTCGACGCCTGCCGGGCGCACGGCGTCGGGACGCTCGTGATCGGCGGTGGAGTGGCGGCCAACTCCCGGATCCGGACACTCGCCGAAGAGCGGTGTGCGAAACACGGCATCACCGTGCGGGTACCGCGCCCGAAGCTGTGTACCGACAACGGCGCGATGGTCGCGGCGCTGGGCTCCCACCTCGTCGCCGCCGGAGTGACGCCGAGCAAGCTGGATCTGCCCGCCGACTCGGCCATGCCCTTGACCACCGTCAACGTGTAAGGTGCCGCGCTGTGATCGTACGGATGTGGGAGCTGCGGGCGTACCCGGAAGGTCTCACCGACCTGCTGTCCTGGCTGTGTGAAATCGCGCTGCCCAGCATTGAGGCCAACCACCTGCACATATCGAGCGAGGTCTTCAGCTCCACCGACAACCGGGTGGTGGTGATCAGCAAGTGGCGCAGCAATCCACAGGCGCTGCCCGATCCACCCAAGCACCTGGTTGCCCGGTCAGCGCACTCCTGGGATTTCACGCCCGTCGATCGCTGACGTCTTATCCACAGGTCGCCTCGCCGGGGTCGTGGGGTATAGCCGGGTGGCGGTAACCTCCCCGTAGCCGCGCAATTGCACAGCGATGCGGCGGATGGCGCGAGTCGCCGACCTGGGGAGGACAGCGGTGGGGCGTCTTGGGGACGACGACAGCACGAGCGGCTACGGATCCCTGGAAGTCGACCTGGCCGGCCTGGCCGACTTCGCGCGGGTGCTGCGCGAGGAGCAGAGCCAGCGGTTCGCGCCGGTGGCCACCACTGCTCTCGACGTATTCCAATCCGGCCAGGCGACAGTGCTCGCGGATCCGGCATTCGCCGAGTTGGGACTCGCACGGTCCGCGCACCAGCTGAGCCTGGACCAGGCGGTGCAGCTGCTCAGCGCGTACTCGGTCGCGATGGTGGCGCTCGCCGACGCGGCAGACGAGGTCGCGAACCGCTACGCGGGATCGGACGCGTTCGCGGAAGCGACGATCGCCGACGTGGGCGGCCAGCTGTCGCAGATGCCGTCGATCCCGGCGCCCGACCAGTTGACGATTCCGGCCCGCGACCAGCTCACCCGGAGGGCGGTCTGATGGCCGCCGCACGGTCGGCGGGTCTGACGGAGTGGTCCCGGTTCGACGTACCGGGGATGTGGTCGTTGCTGCGCAACGTGTCGACCGTCGAGGCGTTCCGCCAGGCGGGCGCGTGGCAGAGCACGTACGAGGCGGCGCAGTCGCTGGCGCGGCGCCTGGAGTGGTACAGGGACGGGCTGGCGGGCAAATGGTCGCCGGACCGCAGCGACGCGGCCGCGATGTACCTCGGGCGGCTCGACGAGTTGATCGGTTCGGCGCAGCAGCTTGCTGACGTGTCGGTGGCGAACCGGCAGGCGTTGGTGACGCTGGCGAACGCGGTGGACGAGGCACGGCCGAAGCTGCAGCGGGTGTACGAGGAGTCGGAGGCGATGCGGCAGCTAGGGGCGCAGGCGAAGGCTGGGGCTTCGGTGGTACGGCGTCAGCAGCAGCTACATACGCAGGCGACCGAGATCATGGAGTCGCTGGGGAGTGCGGCGATGGACTCGTGGCGCCACTACGCGACCGCTGACGACTACCAGCCGCCTCAGTCGACGCCAGCGTCGGACGCATTCATTCCTCAAGAAAGACCATCGGCGGACCCGTCGACAGAATCCAGCGCCGAGCGCCCAGCTCGAGTACCGACAAGTCGAGGTGAGGCCGAAGGCATCCAGTCGACGGCTATTGCCTCTACGTCTACCTCTACGTCGGGTCGACGCTCCGACACGATTGCTCCAAGGTTGACGGCTTCCGACCCAGCGATGACGATCACCACCTCAAGCAGGAGCCCCGCAGCTACTAGTCTCGTCGATCCGTCAGAAATGACAGGACCCGACACTCCAGCGGATAGAAGCGTATACGAACCCTCGATCGGCCTGCGATCCGTCAACGAGTCCGGGGTGATCCAAGGGGAACGCGGTTCGTCGACTATGCGCGTAACGCGTCGCGGCTCTTTTATCGATGATGAACAGCTCCAAGGAAGCGGGCGTACTGCACCGCAACAACGGTCCGTGAATCGCGTCGGAGGAGTCGTAGGTGGGAATGATCCGGGAATGGGTTTAATGGGTGGTGGTCGGGCTACGATTGAGCGACCGCGCGAGTTGCGCCGAAATCGCGAATACGATGTCAATGATACTTGGCAAGTACCAGAGGGTGTACCAGGTGTCATTGGGCCATCGCCAGAACCGACCCATTTTGACCCCGGACCAGGTGTGCTCGGGATCGACCGCTGATGAGCTTCAGGGCTGTAATGAGCGCTACGGCGATCCAAGCGTCGATCTGCTTGATCTTTTCAAGCGCATCGCCATCGATTGATGTCGCCGGAGATAGGCAATGGTTCCTTGCCTATCTCGATGTCTCGCAAGCACACGAGATCAGCAGCGGTGAGGGAGTCGTGGTCGCGGTTGTCGATACGGGCGTCAATGCTAAGCATCCAGATCTAGCGGGAAACGTCTTGCTTGGTAAGGTCACGTACTCGGGCACCCGCTCCGATGATGCACAGGTCGATGCTGCTGGCCATGGAACAAGGATGGCAGGCAATATAGCAGCACACGGACATGGGAGAAACGAGGGAGCCTTCGGCATCGCTCCAGGGGCGAAGATACTACCAGTCGCCGATACTGGCGATGATGGTCATAATTCCAACATCGCCGATGATATGGCGAAGGGAATCGAATTCGCTGTTGAGTCCGGCGCCAAGGTAATTTCAATCTCACAAAACGCTGTGACTCCCACCCCTTCCCTCGTTGCTGCTGTTCAGGGCGCGGAGAATTCGGACATAGTGATAGTCGCGGCTGCAGGTAACCGCGACGAAGGCGCCTTGGCCGTCAGCGTTCCGGCCAGATTGCCTGGTGTGGTTGCCGTGGCTTCTGTCGATAGCAATGGTAACCATTATTCGGGCTCGACCGACGGACCCCAAGTCTTGCTCTCTGCGCCTGGCGTGAATATTTATCAGACCGGGCCTGGCGATGGTTACTCCAGCGGTACCGGTACCAGCGACGCAACCTCTATTACAGCTGGTGCCGTTGCGCTTGTGCGGGCAAAGTACCCGAACCTGTCCGCCGCCGAAGTGATCCATCGACTGACCGCCACCGCCACCGACAAAGGGCCGCCCGGCCGCGACAACGAGTACGGGTACGGCGTCATCAACATCGTCGCCGCCCTCACCGCCGACGTACCCCCCTTGTCCGCCAGCCCCAGCACCGCTCCCTCCGCGACCGATCAGTCCCCGAGCCGCAGCTCCGCTGTCGCTCAGCCGGCCGGCCCCGGTACCGCGCTCCTGATCGTCATCCCCATTGTCGCGGTCCTCTGCGCTCTCATCGTGATGCTGATCTGGTGGGCGGTTCGCCACCGGACGCCGTGACCGAGCCACGCCACCAAGCGCCGTGTCCAGACCACCCCGCGGTGCACGCTCTCCGTGGAGCGAAGCCGCAGGCTCAGGCCGCGATCCGGTCCAGCGTCGCCCCGGTGACCCGAACCAGATCCCCGGGGGTCACCTCCACCTGCATGCCGCGCCGGCCGCCCGACACGTACACCGACGGCCAGCGCAGCGCCGACTCGTCCACCACCACCGGTAGCCGCGTCCGCTGACCGAACGGCGAGATGCCGCCGGTCACGTAGCCGGTCGCCCGCTCCGCCGCTGCCGGCTCCGCCATGGTCGCCCGCTTGCCCCCGCCGGCCGCCGCCAGCGCCTTGAGGTCCAGCGAGCCCGACACCGGCACGACGCCCACCGTGAGCTTGCCGTCCACGGCCGCCACCAGGGTCTTGAACACCCGGTCCGGTTCGAGGCCCAGGGCCGCCGCCGCTGCCTCGCCATATCCCGAGGTGTGCTCGCCGACTTCGTACGTGTGGATCGTGAAGTCGATCTTCTGCCTGGTCAGCAGCGCCGTCGCCGGTGTTCCTCGTCCCGCCACGCCGCCAACATTAGGCCCTGGATCGGATCACCGGTGTGGCGAACAGCACGGTCGGGGCGTCGTCCACCCGGGTCAGGATGATGGTGGCTTCGGCGGGTCCGTCCAGGCGCAGCTTCCGCCGCAGCTCATCAGGGTCCAGGGCCGAGCCGCGCTTCTTGATGGTCAGCCGGCCCACGCCGCGTTCCCGCAGGACCGCCTTCAACCGCTTCACGGACAGCGGCATGGCCTCTTCGACCTCGAAGCAGCGCGCGAACCCGGTGGGTACCGCGGAATCCCCGTAGACGTAAGCGATCCGGGAATCCGCCAGCGTACCGTCCACAGTGGACGCGAACTCCGCCACCAGGTGCGCGCGCACCACTGCGGGGTCGGGGTCGTAGACGTACCGCCGGACCGGGCCGACCGGCGCCTCCCGCTCGCCGGTACCGGTGAGCGTCTGGGTATCGGGCCCGAGCAGTGAGGCGCGGCGGGGCACCACTGCCAGCGGGCCGCACCAGAAGGCTGCCTCCACCAGATCGCCGTCCACCGACACCCATTCGGCTTCGGCTCCGGCGGGGATCAGCGTGTGGGCGATGCCCGGTGCCAGCTTGAGTACGGTGCGGGGTACCCGGTCCCGTAGCCCGGCCACGAAGTCCCACGACGGCGAGTAGGCGCGCGGATCGAACACTCGTGAGCCGCCCCGCCGGCGTGCCGGATCGCAGAACACTCCGTCCACAGTGGACAGGTCGACGGCGCTGGCGTCGGCGCAGGCCACGGTGACCAGGTCGTCGAGCCCGAGTGCCCGGACATTGGCGGCGGCGACCGCGGCGGTCAGCGGGTCGGCGTCGACCGCGTGCACGCTGATCCCGGCCCGGGCGGCGGCCAACGTGTCGGCGCCCACGCCGCAGCCGAGGTCGGCGAGCCGGGTGACGCCGGCTTCGGCCAGCCGGAGGGCCCTGCGACCGGCCACCGCCGAACGGGTCGCCTGCTCCAGGCCGGGTCGCGTGAAGAACATGACGGCGGCGTCCGGTCCGAACTTCGCCCGGGCACGCAGCCGCAGTACCGCCTGGGTGTGGGCGGCTGCCGCCAGGTCCGGCGGCAGGCCACGGGCGCGCAGAGCCGACGCGGCGGTCAGTGGCGGTGCGTCGGCCAGCTCGGCCGCCGCGTCCAGGGCCGCCACGCCGGCCGGGGTACTGAACTGAACCAGCAGTTCCGGGGTCACACGGTCGATTCTGCCGGCTGGGTCGCGGGCGCACCGACATCGAGCGGATCCGCCAGGAGTCGCTGGAAGGCCAGCTCGGCTGCGCCGATCAGCGACGAGTCGTCGCCGAGTCCGGGGGTACGCAGCCGGACGTGTTCGCGGCAGGCGGGCAGCCCGTTGCGGTTGAGCCGGCTGCGCACCTGGGCGGCGCCGGCCAGGTACAGGTCGCGGAGGGTACCGCCGAAGATCACGGTCTCCGGGTTGAAGATGTTGACCAGGTTGGCGACGCCGAAACCCAGCCAGTCGCCCACGTCGCGGACCGCGGCCTGCGCGAGCGCGTCGCCCCGGTTGGCAGCGTCGACGACGGCCAGGATGCCTTCCCGGCCGATTCCCTGCCGGTCGGCGGCGGCCAACAGCGCGTGCTCGCCGACCTCGGTCATCCAGCAACCGCGCGCCCCGCAGATACACGGCTTGCCGTTCGGGTTGACGACCATGTGGCCGACCTCGCCGCCGTACCCGCCATGTCCGGCGACCGGCCGTCCGCCGGCGATGATCCCGCCGCCGATGCCGACGTCGCCGCTGAGGTAGATGATGTTGTCGGAGTCGGTACCCGCGCCCCGAATGTGCTCGGCCAGCGCACCCAGGTCGGCGTCGTTGCCCACGTAGGTGGGCGCGTCCATCGCCAGTACCTCGTGGAGCGCGGTACCCAGCGGCTCGTTCACCCAGCCGATCATCGGGCCGAGCCGGACCAGGCCGTCCTCCCGCCGGACGATGCCGGCCACCGCCACCCCGGTACCCACGCAGGTGGACTCCTCCGGGGCCTTGCGGTGCATCTCGTTCACGAACTCGGCCAGCGGGGTGATGACGTCGGAGGCGACGAACTCACCCCGCCCGCGCTGCCGTTCCCGGCGGTCGAGGATCTCGCCGCCCAGTCCGATCCGTGCCGCCACCAGCCGGTCCACGCCGATCAGCAGCGCGTACACGAAGATGCGCTCGGACTCCGCTCGTACCACCAGGGACGGCCGGCCGGCGCGGCCGGTCTCCTTGGGCAGTTCCTCGCGCACCAGACCGGCGGCGGCCAGGTCGGCCGTCAGCGCCCCGATGGTCGAGCGGTTGAGCCCGAGCGCGTTGGTGAGTTCGGCACGGGAGACGGCACCATGCACGTGGACCTGGCGAAGCAGAGCTCCGAGGTTCTGTCGACGGATCTCTTCCTGGCTGGGGCCAGCGCGCATGGTGGGTTCGTCTCCGGATGGTGTCCTGACCGGCGCTCAGCGTAGACCGCTGGCCGCCGCCCGCCGGCGGGACAGCGCATCGACGCCGGCGGCGAGCAGCAGGACAACGCCGGTGACGATGTACTTGGTGCCGGCGCTGTACCCCATCAGGCCCATGCCGTTGTCGATCACCGCGACCACCGCGCCACCGATCACCGCATCGATGACCCTGCCCTTACCGCCGAAGAGGCTGGTACCGCCGATGACCGCCGCACCCACGGCGTACAGCAGGATGTTGCTGCCGCCAGTGTTGGGGTCGACGGAGTTGGCCCGGCTGACCGCGACGATTCCACCGAACGCCGCCATGCCGGAGCAGATGACGAAGGAGGAGATGCGGATGCGGTCGACGTTGATGCCGGCCCGGCGAGCCGCTTCCTTGCTGCCACCGACCGCGTAGATGTGCCGGCCGAAGGTGGTACGGGACAGCACGAACGTCCAGACCAGCAGCAGCACCACGATCAGCGGCACCACGTTCGGGATGCCCTTGAGCGAGTGGAACGCCGGGTTGATGGCCCGCTCCTGGTTCAGGAAGTACACGGCGATCGCGCCGGCGACGGCCAGTGCGCCGACCTTGATCGCGATCAGCGACAGCGGGTCGACCGCCAGTCCGCGGCTACGCCGGCTACGGACCCGGTTCAACTGCACGCCGGCGTACCCGACGACACACACGATCAGCAGTACCCAGCCCAGCCACGGCGGAAGGTTGTCCTTCTCGATCCCGACCGTGAACGGGTCGTTGATCGAAATGTTCTTGCCACCGGTCAGCAGGAGCAGCACGAGGCCCTGGAAGGCCAGGAACGCGGCCAGGGTGACCACGAAGGACGGGATGCCGACCTTCGCCACCAGGACGCCGAGGACCACGCCGATGATCACGCCGGTCACGATCGCCGCCGGGATCGCCAGATACCAGCCCCAATTCTCATTGGTCAGCAGGATCGCCATGATCGCGCCGCACACGCCGCTGGCGAAGCCGGCCGACAGGTCGATCTCGCCGAGCAGGAGTACGAACACCAGGCCCATCGCGATGAGCACGACCTGGCTGCCCTGGGTGAACAGGTTGGCGAAGTTGATGTCGGAGAAGAACACCGGGCGCATGACGCCGAACACGATGCACAGCACGATGAGGCCGGCCAGGGCGGGCAGCGAGCCCATGTCGCCGCCTCGGATGCGCCCCACGTAATCACGGGCGTGTTCGCCGAGGGAACGGCTCGTGGAGCCGGGTACCTCCGTGCGGCCGGGAGGGGTCTGGAGGGCGGTCATCACTGTGCTCCGTTCATGTCGCCGAGGTCGGTCACGCCGGCGTCGTGCGATCCGTTGCCATTGCCCGCCGCGGCCACCGCCGCCGCCTGCAGCCCCAGGTCGCCGCTGCGACCGGCGGTGATCAGCTCGACCACCTGGGAGTAGGTCACGTCGGTGGCCTTGACCTGCGCCGCCATCCGGCCCAGGTACAGGCAGGCGATCTGGTCGGCCACCGCGAAGACGTCGTTCATGTTGTGTGAGATGAGGACGACCGCGAGGCCGTTGTCGGCCAGCTGCCGGACCAGTTCGAGTACCTGCGCGGTCTGGGCGACACCGAGGGCCGCGGTCGGCTCGTCGAGGATGACCACCTTGCTGTTCCACAGCACGGCCTTGGCGATCGCGACAGTCTGGCGCTGGCCACCGGAGAGGCTGGCCACCAGCTGGCGGATGGACTTCACGGTGCGGACCGACAGCCGGTCGAGAGTCTCGCTGGCCATCTTTTCCATGGTCGGCTCGTCCAGCACGATGCCCCGGGTGCGTTCGCGGCCGAGGAACATGTTCTGCACGATGTCGAGGTTCTCGCACAGGGCGAGGTCCTGGTACACGATCTCCACGCCGAGCGAGGACGCGTCGCGCGGGCTGTGTACGGTGACCGGCTTGCCGTCGAAGAGGTAGTCGCCGGAATCGATGGGGTAGATGCCGCCCACGCATTTGACGAGGGTTGACTTGCCCGCGCCGTTGTCACCAACGAGAGCGGTGACCTCGCCGGCGTTCGCGGTGAAGTCGACTTGCCGGAGAACCTGTACGGGACCGAAACTCTTGTCGATCCCACGCATCTCCAGGATGGGAGTGGCGGTCACGGGAGATTGCTCCTGTCAAACGGTGGTCGTTCACAGACCAGGGGGAAGACCAGCGCCCCGGCGCCGCGCGGGCTGCGCGGCGCCGGGACTGCGTGCCGGTCGTGAGGGGATCGGGCCTGGCCTGGCGTCAGCTGATGCCGGCGGCCGCGCACTTGGCGGCGTAGTCACCGGTGCACAGCTGGTCCTTGGTCACGTAACCGTCGGCGACCACGTCCTTGACGTTGTCCTTGTAGATCGCCTTCGGGGTCTCCAGGCGGGACGGGACGGCCTTGTTCAGCTTCGGGTCCATCACCGACTGGGTCACCGACGGCTTGTCGCCCTTGGCCAGCGCGATCGCCAGCTCCGAGGCGTCCTTGGCCTCCAGCTGGACGGCCTTGTAGACGGTCATGCACTGGTCACCGTCGAGGATGTGCTGCAGGCCCTGCACGGTGGCGTCCTGGCCGGTGACCGGCATCTTCAGGTTGTCCTTCTTCAGCACCGCGATGACCGAGTTGGCCATGCCGTCGTTGGCGACGAGGGCCCCGCCGATCTTGTTGTTGCTGGTCAGCATCTGCTCGAAGGTGGTACCCGCCACGGCGTTGTCCCACTTGGCCACGGACTGGTTCGGGCCCTTGGTGTAGGTGCCGTCCGCGTACAGCGGGTTCAGGACCGAGTCGTAGCCCTGGGCGAACAGAGTGGCGTTGTTGTCGTCCGGCGAGCCGTTGAGCTCGGCGACAACGGTGCCCTTCGGGGCCTTCTCGTCGGTCAGGCACTTCTGCAGGCCCTGACCCTGCAGCTTGCCGACCTGGACGTTGTCGAAGGAGACGTAGTACTGCGCGCCGCCGCCGATGGTCAGCCGGTCGTAGTCGATGACCGGGATGCCGGCCGCCTGGGCCTTCTTGATGACCGCGGTGCCGCTACCGGCGTCCAGGTCGGTGATGACCAGGACGTTGACGCCGTCGGTGATCATCTGGTCGGCGATGGTCTGGAACGCGTTGGGGTCACCCTGGGCGTTCTGGATGTTGGACTTGACGCCCGCGTCGTCGAATGCCTTCTTCAGGAGCGGCCGGTCGGCGGTCTCCCAGCGGGCCGAGGACTTCGTATCGGGCAGGATGACGCCGACGTACGGCGCCTTCTTGGAGCCGCTGCTGCTGCCGGAATCGTCGGATTTGCCACACGCGGCCAGACCGCCGGCAACCACCAGCCCGGCGGCGGCGAGGGCGAGGATCCCCTTGCGCATTGCATGGGTCCTTTCGGGGTATGCGCCGCACGAGGCGGCGGGAGGGGTCGTTGGTTTGCAGTTGTCGATGTTTCTCGACCCCGGGACCCGGTTTTCTGGCTGCCCTAGCGGCCTTCGGCCGGCTCCCGTTCCGATTGTTGTGCCGGGCAACGTATTCCTCTGGGAGCGCTCGGCACAAGATGACGGCCGGGTTAAGTTTGTTGTCTGCGGTAACAATTCGGCAACGCGACCGGTCGAACGCACCGAGTGACGCACACGGTCCCCGCCGCAGGCCACGGGCGTGGCCAACCGGCGTCCGATGCGTGACCCGGCCGTGACCCGAATGCCTCGGCCGCTCCGCCCGGCACGCCGGGCGCGGCAATTGGCACTCTCCTTGACGGAGTGCTAGATCCCGGCATAACCTGCGGTTAGCACTCTCGCATGGAGGGTGCTAGTCGGTTGGCCGTTGGCCGGCCGGTGTACGCCCGGTGGAGCCGGCACCCGCGACGACGGATCCGCTGGAAAACGCCACCTTGCTGGTTCCAGCTCGCTGGACCGCGAGTGGCATGTGACAGATGAAGATCCAGTACCCCAGGAGGGTATGCCCGTGACTACCGCGACCAAGGTTGCGATCAAGCCGCTCGAGGACCGCATCGTGGTCCAGGCGAACGAGGCTGAGACGACCACGGCGTCGGGCCTGGTAATCCCCGACACCGCCAAGGAGAAGCCGCAGGAGGGCACTGTCCTCGCTGTGGGCCCGGGCCGCTTCGACGACAAGGGCAACCGGATTCCGATCGACGTACAGGTCGGCGACACGGTGCTCTACTCGAAGTACGGCGGCACTGAGGTCAAGTACGCCGGCGAGGAGTACCTGGTGCTCTCCGCCCGTGACGTCCTCGCTGTTATCGAGAAGTGAGCTGGGCGGGTCGTCGCCGCGAGGCGGCGGCCCGAGCAGTAACGGTCCGACCGCCCGTCGGGTGGTCAAGGCCGAGATGATCATAGTGCCGTCCCGGCGCCCGGCATGCCGGGTGGCGGTCCCGAGGGTTTCGACGGCGCGGCTATGCGACCGGCCCGGCCGCTTGACCGGCCCGCCCCCACACCGGGCGGGCTTGGCGGCCGGTCCGCGAATGTGCCGTCCTGACGCTCGGCCCGCCGGGCGTCAGGACGGCATTTCCTTGTGAAGGGATAGAGATGGCGAAGATCCTGAGCTTCTCGGACGACGCCCGACACCTGCTTGAGCACGGCGTGAACGCGCTGGCTGACGCGGTCAAGGTCACCCTCGGCCCGAAAGGCCGCAACGTCGTTCTGGACAAGAAGTTCGGCGCACCCGTAATCACCAACGACGGTGTGACGATCGCTAAGGAGATCGAGCTCACCAACCCGTACGAGAACCTGGGCGCCCAGTTGGTCAAGGAGGTGGCGACGAAGACCAACGACGTCGCCGGCGACGGGACCACCACGGCGACCGTGCTCGCCCAGGCGATGGTCCGGGAGGGCCTGCGCAACGTGACCGCCGGGGCCAACCCGAGCGGCCTCAAGCGGGGCATCGACGCCGCCGTCAAGGCGGTCAACGACGCGCTGCTCGCCAAGGCCACCGAGGTGGCCGGCCGCGAGGAGATCGCGCACGTCGCGACGATCTCGGCGCAGGACGCGAGCGTCGGCGACATGATCGCCGAGGCGATGGAGAAGGTCGGCCGGCAGGGTGTGATCACCGTCGAGGACGGCTCCACCATGGCCACCGAGCTCGAGGTCACCGAGGGCATGCAGTTCGACAAGGGCTACGTGTCCCCGCACTTCATGACTGACCCGGAGGGCGGCGAGGCGGTCCTCGAGGACGCCTACGTCCTGGTCACCACCCAGAAGATCAGCGCGATCGAAGAGCTGCTGCCGCTGCTGGAGAAGGTCCTGCAGGCCAGCAAGCCGCTGTTGATCATCGCTGAGGACGTGGAGGGCCAGGCCCTGGCCACCCTCGTGGTCAACGCGATCCGCAAGACGCTCAAGGTGGTCGCGGTGAAGGCTCCGGCCTTCGGCGACCGGCGCAAGGCGATCCTGCAGGACATCGCGATCCTCACCGGCGGTGAGGTGATCTCTCCGGACCTCGGGTACACGCTCGAGAGCGCCGGGCTGGAGCTGCTGGGCCAGGCCCGCCGGATCGTGGTCACGAACGACACCACCACGATCGTCGACGGCGCCGCCAAGGCCGAGGACGTCGCCGACCGGGTTTCCCAGATCCGCAAGGAGATCGAGGCGTCCGACTCCGACTGGGACAAGGAGAAGCTCAACGAGCGGCTCGCCAAGCTGTCCGGTGGAGTCGCCGTGATCAAGGTGGGCGCAGCCACCGAGGTCGAGCTCAAGGAGAAGAAGCACCGCATCGAGGACGCGATCTCGGCGACCAAGGCGGCCGTCGAGGAGGGCATCCTGCCCGGTGGCGGTGCGGCGCTGGTACAGGTCGGGTCGGCGCTGGAGGGCCTGTCGTTGACGGGTGACGAGGCGACCGGTGCGACGATCGTGGGCAAGGCGCTGGTCGAGCCGCTGCGGTGGATCGCCCAGAACGCCGGACTCGACGGGTACGTCGTGGTGGAGAAGGTCCGCTCCAGCGGCTGGGGCGAGGGCCTGAACGCCGCCTCGGGCGAGTACGTCAACCTCTCCAAGTCCGGCATCGTGGACCCGGTCAAGGTGACCCGCAACGCGGTCGCCAACGCCGCCTCCATCGCCGGCCTGTTGCTGACCACCGAGAGCCTGGTGGTCGAAAAGCCCAAGGAGCCGGAGCCGGCCGCTGCCGGAGACGGCCACGGGCACGGGCACTCCCACGGGCCGGGCTTCTGAGCCGACCCCGACCGGGATACAACGGTCAGGAACACCTCGAAGGGACGGTACGCACCGCGTACCGTCCCTTCGAACTTTCTTATCGATCTCTTACCGGTCTACCGGCAGGGGTGGTACGCGCGGACACTTTCACGAGTGAAGGATGCACGCGTACCCCGCTGGTTCGGATCCCTCGCGGGGCTGGCCTCGGCGGCCGTCGCGCTCGGGGTGGCGGAGGTCGTCGCGGTGTTCGCCGGAGCCCGCTCAGCGCCCCTGGTGGCGGTCGGCGGCGTGGTGGTGGACTCGGTACCCAAGCCGGTCAAGAACTTCGCCGTGGCGACGTTCGGTACCCACGACAAGGCCGCCCTGCTGATCGGTACCACCGTGCTGCTGGCCCTGTTCGCGGCCCTCATCGGCGCGTTGGCGGTCGGGGACCTGCGGCTCGGCCTCGCCGGCATCGGCGTGTTCGGCATCATCGGCATCGCCGCCGCGGTGACCCGGCCCAACTCCGGCCCGGGCTACGTGTTCCCGTCCTTGCTCGGGGCGGTCGCCGGCGGTGGCGCCATGATCCTCCTGCTGCGCCAGCGCGAGATCAGCCCGGACCCGTACGACCGGCGCCGGTTCCTGATGGAGTCGGGCGGCGTACTGGCCGGTGCGGCGGTCGTCGGCTTCATCGGCCGGCAGATCGCCAACCGGCAGAACGTGTCCAAGGCCCGGGCCGCCGTCACGCTGCCCACCCCGGCCAGCCCGGCCCCGGCGGTACCGGCCGGAGCGAACGTCGACACTCCCGGCGCCAGCAGCTTCGTCACGAGCAACGACGACTTCTACCGGATCGACACCGCGCTGAGCGTGCCGCAGGTCGATCCGGCCACCTGGACGCTGCGCATCCACGGCCGGGTGCGCAAGCCGATGACCCTCACCTTCGCCGACCTGCTGGCCCGGCCCGCCATCGAGCGGTACGTGACGCTCACCTGCGTCTCCAATGAGGTCGGCGGGGACCTGGTGGGCAACGCGCTCTGGCTCGGCGTACCGCTGAAGGATCTGCTTGAAGAGGCCGGACCGATGGACGGCGCCGATCAGGTGGTGGGGCGCGCCGTGGACGGATTCACGGTCGGCTCGCCGACGGCGGTGCTCATGGACGGTCGGGACGCGATGCTCGCGTTCGGGATGAACGGCAAGCCGCTGCCCATCGAGCACGGCTTCCCGGTCCGGGTGGTGGTTCCGGGACTGTACGGGTACGTGTCGGCCACCAAGTGGCTCAGCGAACTGGAGCTGACCAGCTTTGCCGACTACTCCGCGTACTGGGTGCCACGCGGCTGGTCGCAACAGGCGCCGATCAAAACGGAGTCGCGCATCGACACGCCCCGGGACGGCTCGGCACCCCGGCGCGGGCAACTCACCGTGGCCGGCGTCGCGTGGGCGCAGCACCGCGGTATCTCCCGGGTCGAGGTGCGGATCGACAACGGTGCGTGGCAGCAGGCCACACTCGGCGAAGTCCCGTCGGTGGACACCTGGCGCATGTGGTCGTGGACCTGGGACGCCACACCCGGTGACCACCGGATCCAGGTGCGCGCGACAGACAACGCCGGCGCGACCCAGACACAAGACTCAGCGCCGCCCGATCCGGACGGCGCCACTGGCTGGCACACCATCAGCGTTTCTGTGAACTGACCTCCGCCTCCCGCGGGAACGCGTGGGGTGCTCTCCGCCCCCGGGGGCCCGCCACGGGCCGGACACCGGCAGTCCCGGCCCGCGGCGGGCTCAGCTGATCCGCGCCGGTTCGAGGCGGGCCTCCAGCCGGGGTACGTCGACCCGGTGCCCGTACCGGTCGGCGGTGTCTTCCCAGCCCAAGGCAAGTAGCCGGAGTCGCTCCGCTTCGGTGAAGCCGCCCCAGACTCCGTACGGCTCGTGTGTGCCGAGTGCGTGCGCGGCGCACTCCGCCCGTACCGGGCATCCCATGCAGAGCGCCTTGGCGTTGCGTTCCCGCCGACTCCGAGACGATCCGCGCTCTCCGTCCGGATGGAAGAACTGTGTGCTGTCCCGTCCGCGGCATACCCCTTGCACCTGCCACTCCCATATGTCGGCAATTGGCCCGGGCAGCCTGCGTACGTTCGCCATCGCTGCTTCCTCCTGTAGGTATCGCCGTTCGAGTTGTACGAACGCCGAAGCCGTGGTACCCGACCCCATCGAGTCCTAAGCATCCGGCGAAACGCCCGATATCCAGCTAGGTTGGGGCACTTCGCTGAAATGCCGTAACGGACTGAGACTTTCGTGGTCCCCTTCAAAGGAGAGGAGGACCAGAGAGTGGGTACGGTCCTGGTGTGTGTGCGGTCGTCCGTGGCGGCACAGGCGATTGCGGTCTATGCCGATCGCGTGGGAGTGGCCTCCGCGCTACGGACGGCGGTGACCGCGGTTGAGGTGATGGCCAGGCTGGCGGAACGCCCGGCCGACACGATCCTTGTCGATACTGCGTTGACCCGACCCGATCCGGTCGGTTTCGTCCGTCGTGCGCTGGCCCATGCGCCAGGCGCGACACTGGTGTTGTTCGGCCCGGAGGACAGTCAGGTCGCGGCGGCCGCTGTGGCTGCCGGGGCGCGAGGGGTGATCCGGAGCGGAGACCAGGATCTGGTCACCGCGGTCACGAAGACGTTGTTGCTGCTGTGCCTGCCGGGGCGTACCCGTGCCGACGGCGGTACCGGTGCCCAGTCGGCACCCGGTACCGGGGCGAAGGGCACCGGCCCGGAGGACGGCGGTTGGCCGGAACCCGCGCAGGTGGTCGCGCCCCCGGCCGGTGCCGAGTCGGCGGCCGCCCGGGAGGCTCGGGAGTCGCTGGTGCCCAGCCAGCGCGAGGAGGAGGGCGCCCGCCCCCGCCGCCCGGCCCTGACCGAGCGGGAACTGCAGGTGCTGCGGGGGATGGCCGACGGCAAGAGCAACGCCGAGATCGGGCGGGACCTGTTCGTGTCGGAGGACACCGTCAAGACGCATGCCCGGCGGCTGTTCCGGAAGCTGAACGCGCGTGACCGGGCACATGCCGTGGCGGCCGGCTTCCGCACCGGTCTGGTGTCCTGACCGCCGCGTTGAGCCTGCCAGCCGGTCTGGCAAGCGCCCGGCAGACGAAACGGCCCGTCACGCGGTCCCGACCGGCCAGACAGCGATCGGCTGACGCCCCGACCGGCTGCGCACTGTGAAAGCCT
>NZ_BONZ01000005.1 GCF_016862975.1 Rugosimonospora africana | reverse complement strand
GGCTGCGCCTGGCGGAAGTCACGACCCGGCTGCGCCTGGCGGAAGTCACGACCCGGCTGCGCCTGGCGGAAGTCACGACCCGGCTGCGCCCTGCGAACGGCTGGCTGCGGCCCGCTCGTCGCCCCGCGGCCCGCACAGGCCCCGTCGCCGCCAACCCGGGCAGCGCCGCTGAGTCCGAGCGTCCGGCTTGATCAACCCTGGTGAGCGCTACTCGTCGCTCTCGGTCAGCGTGTCGTGTACGCCGTCGGCGTAACCCCGGGCGTACTCCCAGGTCACGTAGTGATCGGGATCCGGATCGTAGGCCGGCTCGTGCACCCTCGGGCGGCCGGAGTCGAGCAGGTGACGCAGGTTGCCGCGGAGCAGGTCCCAGTCGAAGTAGTGCGGTTCGTGGCAGTCCTCGCACTCGATCACCAGGCCGCGCACCCCGACCGGGGTCAGTAACGCCTGGTAGATCTCCAGATCCGCGAGATCTTCCAGGACGTCCTCCCGCTCGGTCGCGGTCAGCGCGTCACCGCTCTCCTCGGTCTCGCCCTCGTCGAGGTCGGCAAGCTCGTTCGAGGGGTCGGCGGGGTCGCCGGCGAAGGGATCGATCGGCTCGTCGTGCACGCCTCCACGTTATCCCCGAACGGGGCGTGCCGCCGGCCCGCAACCCCGCAGTGGCGGCCTTGCCGCCTGGAGCCGCTTGACCGGCCCGCCCACAAACGAGGCGGGCCTGGCGGCCTTGCCGCCTGGAGCCGCTTGACCGGCCCGCCCACAAACGAGGCGGGCCTGGCGGCCTTGCCGCTCGGAGCCGCTTGACCGGCCCGCCCACAAACGAGGCGGGCCCGGCGGCCTTGCCGTCCGGAGCCGCTTGACCGGCCCGCCCACAAACCAGGTGGGCCTGGCGGCCAGCCGTCGTGGCTGGTGCCAACGTGCTGGTGGGTACGATGTTGGGACGCAGCCGAGGGGATACCCAAAGTGAATCTTCAACCCGCCGACGACGCCACTGTGAACGTGATACCGCTGGGACTGACGTTCGATGACGTCCTGCTTCTGCCGGTCGAGTCCGACGTGCGGCCGGGGGAGACTCTCACCCGGACCCGGCTGACCCGCAACGTCGAGGTGGCAATGCCGCTGGTCTCCAGCGCGATGGACACGGTCACCGAGGCCCGGATGGCGATCGCCATGGCCCGGCACGGGGGCATCGGCGTGCTGCACCGCAATCTGTCCACCGAGGATCAGGCGCAACAGGTCGACCTGGTGAAGCGGTCCGAAGCCGGGATGATCACCAACCCGATCACCTGCTCGCCCGACGACACCGTGCGCGACGTCGACGCGCTGTGCGGCCGGTTCCGCATCTCCGGCGTCCCGGTCACCGGACCCGACGGCGCGCTCGTGGGCATCGTCACCAACCGCGACATGCGCTTCGTCACCGACAAGCAGGCGCTGGTCCGTGACGTGATGACCAAGATGCCGCTGGTGACCGCGCCAGTCGGGGTCAGCAAAGAGGAGGCGCTCGCGCTCCTGCGGCAGCACAAGATCGAGAAGCTTCCGCTGGTCGACGACGCTGGCCGGCTGCGCGGCCTGATCACGGTCAAGGACTTCGCGAAGAGCGAGCAGTTCCCCGACGCCACCAAGGACGAGGCCGGCCGGCTGCGGGTGGCTGCCGCGATCGGTGTGGGCGAGGACGCCTACAAGCGGGCCCGGGCGCTCGTCGACGCCGGGGTGGACGTGATCGTCGTGGATGTCGCGCACGGCCACAGCCGGGCGCTGCTGGAGATGATCGCCCGCCTGAAGCGGGAGACCCAGGTCGACATCGTCGGCGGCAACGTCGCGACGTACGCCGGAGCGAAGGCCATCGCCGAGGCGGGCGCCGACGCGGTCAAGGTCGGTGTCGGGCCGGGATCCATCTGCACCACCCGGGTCGTCGCCGGGGTCGGGGTGCCGCAGGTTACCGCGATCATGGAAGCTGCCCGGGCCTGCCGCCCGCTGGGCGTACCGGTGATCGGCGACGGCGGCATGCAGTATTCGGGTGACATCGCCAAGGCGATCGTCGCCGGGGCCGACACCGTGATGCTGGGCAGCCTGCTGGCCGGTTGCGAGGAGAGCCCGGGCGAGCTGATCTTCATCAACGGCAAGCAGTTCAAGTCGTACCGGGGGATGGGCTCGCTGGGCGCCATGCAGGCCCGGGGCGGGGCGAAGTCGTACTCCAAGGATCGGTACTTCCAGGACGACGTGATCTCCGACGACAAGTTGATCCCGGAGGGCATCGAGGGGCAGGTACCGTATCGTGGCCCGCTCGGCGCCGTCGCTCACCAGCTCGTCGGCGGTCTCCGCCAGGCGATGTTCTACACCGGCGCGAACAGCATCGAACAGATGCACGAGCGCGGCCAGCTCATCCGGATCACCGCTGCTGGGCTCAAGGAGAGCCACCCGCACGACATCCAGATGACCGTCGAGGCCCCCAACTACCACTCCCGCTGAACGCCCCCTCATTCCCTCCGGAGCTGTCGTCGTGCGTGACGTTGTTGAGATCGGGCTGGGCAAGACCGCTCAGCGCGGGTACCACCTGGATGACATCGCGGTGGTGCCCAGCCGCCGTACCCGTGACGTGGACGACGTGTCCACGTCATGGCAGCTCGACGCGTACCAATTCAAAATCCCCTGCGTGGCGCACCCGTCGGACGCCACCATGAGCCCGGCGACCGCGGCGACCCTCGGGCAGCTCGGCGGCCTCGGCGTGCTCAACGTGGAGGGGCTGTGGACGCGGTACGAGGATCCGACCAAGATCCTCAAGGAGCTGTCGGCGCTGGATGACGAGGCGCCCGCGACCCGGCGCCTTCAGGAGGTCTACGCCGAGCCGATCCGCCCGGACCTGATCGCCGACCGGGTCCGCGCGATCCGGGACGAGGGCGTGACCGTCGCGGTACGGGTGTCTCCGCAGCACACGCTGGCGCTGGCGCCGGTGATCCTGGACGCCGGGGTGGACATCCTGGTCATCCAGGGCACCCTGGTCTCCGCCGAGCACGTGTCCGTGGTGGACGAACCGCTGAACCTCAAGGAGTTCATCGCCGACCTGGACCTGCCGGTCATCGTCGGCGGCTGCACCAACTACCAGACCGCGCTGCACCTGATGCGCACCGGAGCGGCCGGGGTCATCGTCGGGGTGGGCGCGGACGAGTGGTCCACGACCGACATGGTGTTGGGCATCCGGGTACCGATGGCGACCGCGATCGCGGACGCGGCGGCGGCGCGGCGCGACTACCTGGACGAGACCGGTGGCCGGTACGTGCACCTGATCGCGGACGGCGACCTCCAGACGTCCGGGGACATCGCGAAGGCGTTGGGTTGCGGCGCGGACGCGGTGATGCTGGGCGAGCCGCTGTCGGTGTGCGCGGAGGCGCCGGCCGGCGGTGCCTGGTGGCACTCGGCGGCGAGCCACCCGAGCCTGCCGCGCGGCGCGTTCGGCTCGGCCGGGACCCCGCAGGGCCCCATGGAGCGCCTGCTGTTCGGCCCGTCCGACGATCCGGACGGCGGACTCAACCTGTTCGGTGGCCTGCGCCGTGCGATGGCCAAGTGCGGGTACCGCGACCTCAAGGAGTTCCAGAAGGTCGGCCTGGTCCTCGACCGCTGATCTCTTCGTGGCCCCCGGCCGGGCGTTGACGCCGTACCGGACGGGGGCTTACGTTACCGGCAGGTAACGAGGAGAGGTCCGCCGCGGTCAAGCGGCGGGGAAACGGGATTGCCTGATGGCCGACTACGACGTCGTGGTGATCGGGTCGGGGTTCGGTGGCAGCGTCGCCGCGCTGCGCCTGGCGGAGAAGGGCTACCGGGTCGCCGTCATCGAAGCCGGCCGGCGCTTCGCCGACGACGAGTTCCCGGAGACCTCCTGGGACACCAAGCGCTTCCTGTGGGCGCCCGCGCTGCGCTGCTTCGGCATCCAGCGGATCAGCCTGCTGCGCAACGTCCTGGTGCTGTCCGGTGCCGGCGTCGGCGGCGGTTCCCTGGTCTACGCGAACACCCTGTACCGGCCGCTGGCCCCGTTCTACGCCGACCCGCAGTGGAGCGGGATCACCGACTGGTCCGATGAGCTGGCGCCCTGGTATGACCAGGCGGAGCGCATGCTCGGCGTGAACACCTACCAGCGGGACACCCCGGCCGACCAGGTGATGCGGCGGGTGGCGGAGCGGATGGGCGTGGGCGAGACCTACCACCCGACTCCGGTCGGCGTCTACTTTGGACAGTCCGGGGTGGACCCCTACTTCGGTGGTGCGGGCCCCAACCGGGATGCCTGTCTGAACTGCGGCGCGTGCATGACCGGCTGCCGGCACAACGCAAAGAACACCCTGGTGAAGAACTACCTGTACCTCGCCGAACAGTTGGGCGCCGAGATCCTTCCGCTGACCACGGTCACCGACGTGCGCCCGGCGGCCGACGGCTACCGGATCACCACCCGGCGCACGGGTGGGCGGCGGCGCGCGACGATCAGTGCCGAGCAGGTGGTGTTCGCGGCCGGCGCGCTGGGCACCCAGCGGTTGCTGCACCGGATGAAGGCCACCGGCGCGCTGCCCGGGATCTCTGACCGGCTGGGTGCGTTGACCCGCACAAACTCGGAGTCCATCCTCGGCGCCAAGGCGCTGGATCTCGGTACCGACTTCACCGAGGGTGTGGCGATCACCAGCTCGTTCCACCCCGATGAGCACACCCACGTGGAACCCGTGCGCTACGGGCGGGGTTCCGGCGCGATGGGGCTGCTGCAGACCGTACTCGTGGACGGCGATTCGTGGCGCCCGCTGCGCTGGTGGACGACGTTCCTGCGCCGGCCGGGTACCAACCTGCGGATGCTCTCCCCGCGCAAGTGGTCCGAGCGTACGGTGATCGCCCTGGTCATGCAGTCGCTGGACAATTCGTTGACCGTCCACTATGGACGGAACTGGTACGGCCGGCGCCGGATGACCAGCGTCCAGGGGCACGGTGCCCCCAACCCCCGCTGGATCCCGGCCGGTAACAAGGCGGTCCGGCTGATCGCCGAGGAGATCGGCGGTGTCGCCGGCGGATCCTGGCCGGACGTGTTCAACATGCCGGTCACCGCGCACATCCTGGGCGGTGCGGTGATCGGCTCCTCGCCGGAGAATGGCGTCGTCGACCCGTACCACCGGGTCTTCGGCCACCCCGGCTTGCACGTGGTCGACGGCGCGGCGGTGTGCGCGAACCTCGGTGTGAACCCGTCACTGACGATCACGGCTCAGGCCGAGCGGGCGATGGCGCTGTGGCCCAACCGCGGCGACGCCGACCCACGCCCAGCCGTTGGCGAGCAGTACCGCCGCCTGGAGCCGGTGCCGCCCGCGCACCCGGCCGTCCCGGACGGCGCCCCGGCGGCCCTACCCGTGACGGCCGACCGGGACTGACCCGCTCAGGACTCCTCCGAATCGCCGAGCAGGTCGACCAGCGTCGCGGCGTTGCGCTGCGCGTAATCGGAGTAGCAATTGTTCATGAGTACGTGGGTCTGCCCGGCCTGCTCCGACAGCTTCTCCAGCTTCGGCGCCCACGACTTCAGTTCCTTGTCCGAGTACTCGTACCCGAACTTCTCGTAGATGTCGCGGCTGGTCCAGTTGTCGCTGTGGCCGTGGAAGCGCACCACCGCCAGGTCGCTGGTGGCCTCCAGCACCGGCGGGATCGACGACTTGTGTCCCTGCGGCATGTCCACCGCGACGAACGGGAGGTTGTGCTGGCGCAGGAAGTCCAGCGTCTCCTGCTGGTTGTCGCCGTCGAACCAGCTCTCGTGGCGCAGCTCGATGCCCACCCGCAACGGGCTGCACCGCTTCGCGACCTCCAGCAGGTACTGCTTGTTGGAGCGGCGGATGGTGAACCACGGCGGGAACTGGAACAGCAGCATGCCGAGCTTGCCGGCGTCGACCAGGGGGTCGAGCGCGGACAGGAACCGGGTCCACACGTCCTCGTACGCCTGGGGCGGCAGGTCGTTCGGATAGATGTTCTTCTTGTCGGTCTCCGGGCGCAGATCCTTGTAGAGCTTGCCGGGCTGGGTCGGGTGGCCGGTGAGCAGGCTGAACGCCTTGACGTTGAACAGGAAGCCGGGCGGGGTGCGGGACGCCCACAGCCCGACGGTCTGCTCGGCCGGCGGCGAGTAGTAGGTGGAGTCCACCTCGACCAGCGGGAACTGCTGGGCGTAGTAGCCCAGGCGCTTCTGCGGCGTGTCCGCCGACTGCGGGTACCAGCCGGACGCGAGCAGCGTCTTGTCCGTCCACGAGGCGGTGCCCACCAGGATCTTTCCCACGGAATCCAGTTCACCACCGATGGGAGGTCGCCACCACCGGGCCGGCGAAGCGGCTGTCGCCCGGGCGAGTGGGTGATGTGGATCACGCTGCCCCGGAGACCCGTGCCGGGCGGCCGGTCGGGCCGGTCGGGCGCCGTACCGGCCCCGGTAGTCTTCGGGTATGTCCGTGCCCCGTCCGGTTCTCGTCGTCGACCTCGGCGCCCAGTACGCACAGCTGATCGCCCGCCGGGTCCGTGAGGCGCGCGTCTACTCCGAGATCGTCCCGCACTCGATGCCGGTCGCCGACATGCTGGCGAAACGTCCGGTCGCGATCATCCTGTCCGGCGGCCCGTCCAGCGTGTACGAGCCCGGAGCCCCGCAGATCGACCGCGCACTGTTCGAGGCCGGGGTACCGGTCTTCGGCATCTGCTACGGGTTCCAGGCCATGGCCCAGGCCCTCGGCGGCACGGTTGAGCACACCGGGCAGCGCGAGTTCGGCGGCACCAAGCTGGCCGTGCTGGAGTCGGGCCGGCTCTTCGACGGGCTCGCGCCGACCCAGGACGTGTGGATGAGTCACGGGGACTGCGTGACCGCCGCGCCTCCCGGGTTCGGGGTCACCGCACAGAGCGCGGGTGCCCCGGTCGCGGCGTTCGAGGACCTCGCCGGCCGGCGCGCCGGGGTGCAGTTCCACCCCGAGGTCGCGCACACCCCCGACGGCCAGCGGATGCTGGAACACTTCCTGTACGACATCGCCGGCGTCGAGCGGAACTGGACCAACGCGAGCATCATCGCCGACCAGGTGGCCGCGATCCGCGAACAGGTCGGCGACAAGCAGGTGCTCTGCGCGCTGTCCGGCGGCGTGGACTCGGCGGTCGCCGCGGCGCTCGTGCACCGGGCGATCGGCGACCAGCTGACCTGCGTGTTCGTCGACCACGGCCTGCTGCGTGCCGGCGAGGCCGAGCAGGTGGAGACCGACTACGTGCAGGCCACCGGGATCAAGCTCAAGGTCGTGAACGCGGCCGATCGGTTCCTCGGCGCGCTGTCCGGGGTCGCCGATCCGGAGCAGAAGCGCAAGATCATCGGTCGTGAGTTCATCCGGGTCTTCGAACAGGCGGCCCGGGAGATCGCGCTCGAGGGCGACGTGGAGTTCCTGGTGCAGGGCACGCTCTACCCCGACGTCGTCGAGTCGGGCGGGGGTACCGGTACCGCCAGCATCAAGTCCCACCACAACGTCGGCGGCCTGCCGGACGACCTGAAGTTCGCCCTGGTGGAGCCGCTGCGCACGCTCTTCAAGGACGAGGTACGGGCGATCGGCGCCGAGTTGGGGCTGCCGGAGGCGATGGTCTGGCGGCACCCGTTCCCCGGGCCGGGCCTGGCCATCCGGATCATCGGAGAGGTGACCCGGGAGCGGCTGGACGTGCTGCGCGCCGCCGACCGGATCGCCCGCGAAGAGTTGACCGCCGCCGGGCTGGACCGCGACGTCTGGCAGTTCCCGGTGGTGCTGCTGGCGGACGTCCGGTCGGTCGGGGTCCAGGGCGATGGGCGCACCTACGGGCACCCGATCGTGCTGCGCCCGGTCACCAGCGAGGACGCGATGACCGCCGACTGGTCGAGGCTGCCGTACCCGGTGATCGCCCGCATCTCCACCCGGGTCACGAACGAGGTGCCGGAGGTCAACCGGGTCGTTCTGGACGTCACCAGCAAACCCCCGGGCACCATCGAGTGGGAGTGAACCGCGGGGGTCACGCCACGGGCGCGGCGTCGGTCGGCGCGGCCGGGTAGTCGCTGGGCGCGGGTGGGGTCACTGTCCGCGGCTGGGCGGCCGGCTCCTCCGGCATGAGGAACCACATGATCGGGTACGCCAGCAGCGCGAGGCCGCCGGTGATCAGGGCGACGAGGGCGTACGCGACCCGGACGGCGACCGGGTCGACTCCGAGGTACTGGGCCGCGCCGCCGCACACGCCGCCGACCATCCGGTCGGTACGGGAGCGGAACAGTTGCTTGTACGTGGGTACCTGTGTCATGCCTCCACGGTGCGCCCCGCAGTGCCCCGCGCGCCTCGGTGGACGCCCCGATCGGTACCCGGATCCGACCCCGATGGGTGACCCTGAGAACATCCCACGATGCGGAGAGCGACTGTCAGGAACCCGACAGTTAACAATTGGGAGACACATAAACCGGGCACAATGACCCCCTGTGACCCCCGCGCTAGAGCCGCTGAGGCGGATTGCCGCCTACGCGATATGTCGAAACTCGTCCGACGATGTCCTTTTGGTCCGTGCATCTCCCCGCTCCGGTACGCCGGGCGCCTGGTCGCTCCCGGGTGGGGCCGTCGACCACGGCGAGAACCCCAACGACACAGTGGTCCGGGAGACCGCCGCGGAGACCGGACTCTCGGTCGCCGTGGCTGAGCTGGTCGACGTGCACGCCGACATGCGCTCCCTGCCCAGCCGGGGCGTCACGATCCACACCGACCGGTTGATCTACCGGGTCACCGTGCGCGGTGGCGCCCTGATCGACCGGGTGGGCCAGCCCACCGACCTGGCCCGGTGGGTGAGCCTCGCCGATGCCGCCGCGCTGCCCCTGCGCCCGTTCACGGCGGCCGCCCTGGGCCTCCCGACGGCATCGGTGGACCTCCGGCCCGACGAGCCGCCGGACTTCCCGTCGTTCTACGCCTACCCCGGCCCGGACGGGCTGCACCGAGCCCAGCGCTTCGCTGCCTACGCGGTCGCCAGCGACACCCGGGGCAGGATCCTGCTCACTCGGATCGCCGACGGGTACCCGGGCGCCGGGCGCTGGCACCTGCCCGGCGGTGGCACGGACTACGGCGAGCAGCCGGGCACCGCGCTGATCCGGGAGCTGGCCGAGGAGACCGGCCAGAACGGCCGCTTGGTCGAGCTGCTGGGCGTGGCCAGCCACCGGGACGCGGCGTCGCTGGGGCCGGAGGGCTACCCGATCGACTGGCACGGGGTGCGCGCGTTCTACCGGGTGGTCGTCGACCAGGCCCGGGTGCCCACGGTGCACGACGTGGGCGGCTCGACGTCCGAGGCCCGCTGGTTCGACCGGACGGAACTGGCCGGCCTGGAGCTGACCGAGGTGACCGCGGAGGCGCTGGCGGCGGTACGAGCCGGCGGATGAGTGTCGGAGTTCGATAACCTGTCGATCATGAAGCAGCGGCGGCGGATCGCCGTACACGGGGTGGCACACGATCCCGGTGGCCGGGTCCTCCTGGTACCCGGGGCGGGTGACGCCGGGCCGGACGGTGACGAACCGGACGGCTGGCACCTGCCCGGTGGCGTGATCGAGCACGGCGAGCGGCCGGCCGACGCGGTCGTCCGGACGTACCGCGAACAGACCGGGCTCGATGTCAAGGTGCTCACGGTGCGTAACGTCCGGGCCGACGTGGTACGCCGTGCTGCCGCGGGCGTCGCGGTCCACACGGACAGGGTGATCTATGCGGTCACGGTGGCCGGCAGCACTCTCCGTAACGGCGGCGCCGCCCCCGCTCCGCCCGCCGAGTGGGTCGGGCCGGAGCGCCTCGGAGAGCGTCCACTGGCGCCGTACGTGGCCGAGGGGCTTGCCCTGCCGGTAACGGAGAGTGAGATCCTGGTCGAGGCTGAACCCGACATCGATCCGGCCCGGCGGACCGTGCAGCGGTTCGCCGCGTACGGCCTGGTGACCGATCCGGCCGACCGGCTCCTGCTGTGCCGGATCGCGCCGGGCTATCCGGGCGCCGGCACCTGGCACCTGCCCGGCGGCGGCACGGACTTCGGTGAGCAGGCCACGGCCGGTCTCCTCCGGGAACTGGCTGAGGAGGCCGATCAGAAGGGACGGGTGATCCGGCTGCTGGACGTGTCGGACTTCCGGAACCCGGCGGCGATGGGCCCGGAGGGCTATCCCATGGACTGGCAGACGGTACGCGTCCTGTACCGGGTGGAGGTCGACGAGCCGGTGACACCCAGAGTAACGGAGGCGGCCGGCGGCTCGACGGCCGACGCGGCCTGGTTCCGTCGTGCGGAACTTCACCGGCTCCGGCTCAACCAATTTGCCCGTTCATCGATCGGGAGTCACCTTGTGTAACCGGAATATCATGGCGGTGAGCCTCGCGATGAAGGTCGAAGTCAGGTAAGAACTCCAGTACTAGCCGTCGCTAACGACGCCGTTGTGTGCGATGGTGTAGGCCGCAAAAGCGGGGCACTCATTTCCAAACTGGAGGAGACCGTGCCGAGAACCCCATGGGGTCGGCGCCGCACCATCGACAGCCCGCGTCCAGCGGGGCGCCGTTGGGCCGGACGGCTGCGCCGCAGCGGGTCGTTGGCCCGTCAGGTGCTGACCGTACGGGTGGGACGCCGGAGGCGAAGCCTCGGCACGTCCGGTACCGCGCTGACGGCCGGGGTGGTGACCCTGCCCGCCGCTCCGGACACGCTCCTGGAGCCACTTCCGGGGCACCTGACCGGACCGACCGTCGATCCGCTGACCCGCATCGTCGCGCCGGCCGCACCGACCCTGCCGCCGGCCGTGCCGAGCCTGCCTCCGGGCATGCCGACCCTGCCGCCGGCCGTGCCGGCGCAGAGTGTCGGTGGCGCCAGGATCGCCGAGGGGTTCCACGACAGCGGGTCGCACGGTCCGGTACCGCTGCTGCCCGGCGAGCACACGCTGGCCCGGCGGGTCCGCTTCGCGGCGGTCAACGCCTGCACGATCGGCAGCCTGGTGCTCGGCATGACCGCGATCTTCCTGAGCATGCACTCCGGCGCGCGCTGGGCCGCGCTCTGCCTGGTCGGCTGTGTCACGTTCGACGGGCTCGACGGCGCGCTGGCCCGCAAGCTCGGGGTGAGCAGCCCGTTCGGGGCGCAGATGGACTCGCTCGCGGACATGTGCTCGTTCGGTATCGCCGCCCCGGTGGTGGTCTACTCATCCGTGCACAACACCGCCCGCCCGGGGCTGATAGCCGGGGCGTGCGTACTGGTCGCCGCATGTTCCGCGATCCGGCTGGCGCGGTTCAACGTCTCGCCTAAGGACGGCCGGTTCTTCTGCGGCGTACCGACGACCATGGCGGCCGCCGTTCTGGGCCTGGCCGTGCTGATCGGACTCCGCCCCTCGGGCACGTTGGCGGTGGCCGCGATCGCGGTGCTGGCGCTCGCGATGGTCTCCGGTTTCCCGTACGCGAAGCTGGCCCGGATCGTGAAGCTTCCGCCGTGGCTGTGGCTGGCCCCGGCGATCGGCGCGTTCATCGACTACCGGATCACCTTCGCCGCACTGGTCGCGCTGTATCTCGCCAGCGGCCCCCTGCTGTGGTTGCGCCAGCGAAGCGGTGCCGCGGCACGCTGACCAGAAATGCCAGCGGGCCTCGGCCCGCTGGCATTTCCTTGTCCGTGGTCTGGCGCCGCGCGCATCTGGGCGGCGCGGCGACCCAGACCAGTCGCGCTCAGCGCCAGCGGGCGATCACCGTGGCGCCGCCGGAGACCTTGTCGCCCTTCTGCACCGCCGGTTCGGCGGCGTCGGCTGGCAGGTAGACGTCGGTCCGCGAGCCGAACCGGATCAGCCCGAACCGTTCGCCACGCGCCAACAGCGAACCGACCGGCGCGCGCTGCACGATCCGGCGCGCGATCAGTCCGGTCCGCTGGGCTACGACTACCCGGCCGTGCGCGGTCTCCAGGACGGTGTACGCGGCGACGTTGTGCTCGGCCGCCGGCTTCATCGCCGGTGCGAACCCGCCGTCCTCGACGAAGTAGTCGACCACCCGCCCGGCAACCGGAGACCGGTTCACGTGAACGTCGAGAACCGAGAGGAACACCGCGATGCGCAGGTAGTCCGAGGGTGAGCCGAACCGCTGATCGGACAGCCGCTCCACCGACAGGACGTGGCCGTCGCTCGCCGCCACCACCGCGGACGCGTGCTCCGGCAGATCCCGGTTCGGGTCGCGGAAGAACGCGGCGACCGGGACGGCGGCCAGCGCCGGGAGCAGCCAGAGCCGGGACTTCGGCCGGGAGACCCGCAGGGCGGCCGCCAGGCCGAGCGCGATGCCGGCAGCGGCCACGCCGTTGGAGTCGATGTGCATGGACCGGGTCAGCGGCACGCTGGACGGTCGGTATGCCGGGGCCAGGCGATCGGTGACCGCCAGCCGGGGCTGGGTGAACCGGAGCCGGTGCACCCGTACCGGCGGCACGTTGCGCAGTACCAGGTCGGAGCCGACGCCGGTGAAGTCGGCCTGCCGGCCCAGTTCCTCGGCGGCATCGTCGAACCCGGCCAGGACGGCCACCGACAGCACCCCGCCCTCGGCGAGGTGCTTACCCAGCTCGTCGAGGTATCCCCGGGCCGACTCGGCGCTGCCGCTGAGCACCTCGGCCAGGATGGCGACGTCCGCCGGGTCGGCTTCGGTGAGCGTGTCGACCACCCGTACCCGCTCAGCGATCCACGGACCGAGCGACGCGACGTGCGCCCGCAGCTCATCCGCGGCTCCGGTCAGCGGCACCAGAGTCAGCGTGTCGTTGGGCAGCAGCCCCTCCAGCGCGGTGGTCAGCACGGCCGAGTCGGCGGTCGCCGCGACCAGCAGGCAGTTCTTGGGCCCGGCGTGCCGGGCCAGCTCCGCGGTCAGTGCCCGGGCCGCTCTCGGCCCAAGCCGGATCTCACCGAGCAGTGGGATCGGGCGGCGGGGTGGCTGGGACATGTCGCTCAGCATAGGCGGCACCCCCGACCGATGCTGCCGGCGGCAGAGAGATCGCCGTTGACCGGCGGCGGCGAGGGGTCGCCCGACCGTTCCGAGCGACCAGCGCCGCCGGCGGCGAGTCGGTCGCCGCCCGCGGCGCGGAGGTCGTGCAGCAGGCTCTGGGACTGCGTTAGCCGGCGGGCCACTCGTCCCGGTCCTGGTCCCGGGCGCGGTCCCGGCCGCGCAGGGCTCCGAGCAGGCCCAGGCCGCCGAGCAGGATCAGCGCGACCGCGGTCGCCCAGGCCAGCGTGCCGAGACCGACGTGGACCGTACGGCCGAGCGCCCACCAGCTCGCTATCAGGACGAAGATCAGTCCGAAAATCAGGGAGATCACGTCGGTGCGGTGCGGCTTCATCGGTGTACCTCCAGGTTCCCGGCGTTGAGGCGCACGTTGAGCACCAGCGTGCCGCCACCCGTGCCGTCCGCATCGTGATCGATGACCTCGTGCGGCGCCGAGCCGAGCCCGCCCCAGTGCTCACCGAAGACCTGCGCGTCGCCGACGTGGACCGCGGCGTGCACCGTGGTGTCCACCCTCGGCGGCAGCACGATGGTCAGGTCGCCGGCGTTCAGCTGGACGGTCACGGTCTCCGTCGCGCCGTTGAAGTCCACTCCGCTCAGGTCGAGCGTGGCGTCGCCGAAGTTCTGCTCGTACTGGTCGTGGACCATGGCGAGCGAAGTCGGTGCCCAGGTGATGTCGCCGTTGTTCCGGTTCCAGTGGGCGATGTCCGGCCGGTTGGCGGCGGCGCCGGCGGCGAGCGCGAGCGCCGCCACCATCCCGAGCGGGATGAGCCAGCGGGCCCGACCGAACCACGCGCCGACCAGGAGACCGACGCCGAGGGTGGCCAGGACGGCCGCCGCGTACGTGGTGAACGGGACGTCGTTCCGGGTGTCCACGAGCGCGAGCACGCCGAGCACGAGCAGCACCACGGAGAACGTGACCCGGCCGAGCCGCGAGGGTGGCCGCCGGCGGCGGGGTGCCGGAGGGGGCGGAGGGGGCGTCGGAGGCGTCGGAGGAACAGGGTTCGCTCCCAGGCCGGGGTACGGGTACCGGCTCGGCGGCTCGTACGGCCCGTGAGGCGCGAACGGGGGCCGGTAGCCGGCGCTCGGCGGGGCGGCCGGCGCGCTCATCGGCATGGTCTGGGCCGGTGGTACCTGCGGGCCGCCGGGCGCGGTGGTGGCGGTCGGTGCCTCGGGCACCGGACCGGTCCACGCCGGGCCACCCGGCCTGCGCCACGGCGGGACCTCGGACATCGGGTCCGAGTACCCGGTGGGAAATGCGCCGGGGGGTGGGGCACCGGTCTGGCGTGATCCGCCCCGGCTGATGAAGATGAACGCGCCGATCGCCAGGGCCACCAGGATGGCCGCCGTACGCAGGCCGTTGTACATCACCGAGCCGAGGGCGATCGCCGCGATCACGCCCACGACGATCACGAGTATCGGCGACGTACCTGACCGGCCGCGGCCGAGCAGGGCCTCGACCGGTGAGGCGGTGTCCCCCTCGGCCGGGATGAGCAGCCAGCCCACCAGGTACGCGAGCAGGCCGATGCCGCCGGCCAGGGTCAGTACGGCGAACAGCACCCGCCAGAGCACCGGGTCGGTGTTGGTGGCACGGCCGACGGCGGCGCACACGCCGGCCACCATGCGGCCCTGCTGGGGACGGACGAGGCCGAACCGGGTCGCCGCCCATCCGGCGGTGCCGGGCGGGGGCGGGGGTGGGGTGAAGCCGCCGGGAGGCGGGAAGCCACCTGGCGGGGGGAAGCCACCCGGGGGCGGGAAGCCACCCGGCGGCGGGTATCCGCCGGCTCCGCCGCCGGGCGCGGCCGACGGTGCCGGCGGCACGTCATCGACGGGCGGGATCCCGGCGATCGGCTCACCGGCCGGGACGTCGTCGACCCGGGGAACCTCGGCCGACGGTTCGCCGCCGGCGGGTACGCCGTCGATCGGCGGGATCGTGCGGGTCGGTTCGTCGTCGGCCAGCGGGGACCGCGCGCTCGGGATCTCGGAGGTCGGCAGGTCGTCGACCGGCGGGATTTCGGAGGTCGGCAGGTCGTCGACCGAGCGGATCTCGGTGGTCGAATCGTCCGAGACCGGCTCGTCGCTGTCGCTGTCGCCGTCGCCGGTGCCGGTGCCGGTGCCGGTGCCGGTGGCGGTGGCGGTGGCGGTGGCGGTGGCGG
>NZ_BONZ01000004.1 GCF_016862975.1 Rugosimonospora africana | reverse complement strand
GGCTCGTCGCTGTCGCTGTCGCCGTCGCCGGTGCCGGTGCCGGTGCCGGTGCCGGTGGCGGTGGCGGTGGCGGTGGCGGTGGCGGTGGCGCTGGTGGCGTCGGTGGCCAGCTCGGGCTCGTCGAAGGTCGGCGCGGTCGCGCTCCGGTCGGCCGGCTCGCTCGGGTCGATCGCATCGGCCGGCTCTCCGGCGGGTGTGACATCCGACACGTCGCTTGGAAGCGGCTGGTCTGGAAGCGGCTCGCCCTGGCTCGGCTCGTCTGAGAAAGTCTCGGCGGAGAACTCACCGGAGCGCTCGCCGGCGACGAGGCCGCCGCCCGCGTCCGGTGCCGCCGAACCGTCCCCGGTCGGCGCCGGCATGATCGACTCGTCCTCGTCCGGGGCGCCCATGGTCGATTCGCCCTCGGCAGGCACCGAAACCGGACCGGCGGGCGGGTGGTCCCGGTCCGGCTCGTGCGGGGCAGCCTGGTTCGTCATGCTCCGATCTTCGCTTCTCTACGGATGGCTGACCTCCGGTGCGGACCCTGATCGGACCCTGAGAATCTGCTCGGGGACGTCCCCCGTGGCCAGCGGACCTCTGAACGTGTGACGATCGGAGCAGTCAATCGAGGGGAATGTTGGTGGTCACCGTCCGTCGCCTGTACCGGGACCCCGGTCACCGGGTCGTCGCGGGTGTGGCATCCGGCATCGCGACCCATCTCGGGCTGCCCACGCTCGCCGTACGCATCGCGTTCATCGTCCTGCTGCCGGTCAACGGGCTGGGTGCGCTGCTGTACGCCGCGTTCTGGGCGGTCCTGCCGGTGGCGCCCGGTCCTCTCGGGTCCCGGCCGACCGGTCGGGACCGGCGGCTGATCGTGCCGTTCCTCGCCCTGGGCGTGGGCATCGTGCTGGTCTCCCAGCTGTCCGGGTTCGGCGGCGGGGCCGCCGGCGCGCTGGGCTGGTTGATCGCCATGATCGCGGTCGGTGCGGGGTTGATCTGGCACCTGGCCGACCCGAACCGGCGCCGGCAGTGGCGCGACGCCGTACCGCAGGCGCCCTGGCTGGGGGTCGTGGTCGACGAGGGCGACCGGCGCAGCTACCTGCTCCGGCTGGTCGGCGGCGGCCTGCTGATCGTCACCGGGCTCATCGGCACCCTGTACGTCTTCCGGGTCTTCGACTCGACCAGCTTCGGCGAGTTGCTGTACGGCCTGATCTTCGCGGTGGTCGCGCTCGCCGGGGTGGCCGTGGTGATCGGCCCCCTGCTGTGGCGGATGTTCTCCCAGCTGCGCGCGGAGCGCGAGGGCCGCATCCGCGAGCAGGAGCGCGCCGAGCTGGCCGCGATGGTGCACGACCAGGTCCTGCACACGCTGGCCCTGATCCAGCGCAACTCCGGCGACTCCAAAGCCGTCCTCCGGTTGGCCCGCGGTCAGGAGCGCACCCTGCGCAACTGGCTCTACAAGCCGGTCGCGGCGCCCTGCGAGGTGCTGTCCGCGGCGCTGGAGGAGGCGGCGGCCGAGGTCGAGGACACCTACGCGATCGCGGTGGAGTCGGTGGTGGTCGGCGATCACAGCGTGGACGACCGGGTCGGCCCGCTGGTCGCCGCCGCCCGGGAGGCGATGGTCAACGCGGCGAAGCACGCCAAGGTACAGAGCATCTCGCTGTACGCCGAGGTCGAGCAGGAGACGATCGCGGTCTTCGTACGGGACCGTGGAGTGGGCTTCGATCTGTCCACAGTGGAAAATGATCGGCACGGCGTACGGGGATCGATCATCGGCCGCATGGAGCGGCACGGCGGCAGGGCGGAGATCCGCAGCCAGCCGGGAGACGGCACCGAGGTCAGGCTCTTCATGCCGATCCCGGAGCGGAAGGACAGAGATGGAAACAGGAATGGATGAGCGGCTCCGGGTCTTCCTCGTCGACGATCACGCGATGTTCCGGGCCGGCGTACGGGCGGAGCTGGGCGCGTACGTCGACGTGATCGGCGAGGCGAGCACGGTGAGCCAGGCGACCAGCGCGATCGGCGCCTCGAATCCGGACGTCGTCCTGCTCGACGTGCACATGCCCGATGGCGGTGGGCGGGCGGTGCTCGACGCGGTCCGGCGCAGCCACCCGCAGATCAAGTTCCTCGCGCTGTCCGTGTCGGACGCCGCCGAGGACGTGATCGGGCTCATCCGCGCCGGTGCGCGCGGCTACGTCACCAAGACCATCTCACCGGAGGACCTGGCCGCGGCGATCCGCCGGGTGGCCGAGGGCGACGCCGTGTTCAGCCCGCGGCTCGCCGGGTTCGTGCTGGACGCGTTCGCTGCCCGGCCGGACGTCCCGGTCGCGGATCCGGAGCTGGACCAGCTGACCAACCGGGAGCGCGAGGTCCTGCGACTGCTGGCACGCGGGTACGCGTACAAGGAGATCGCCAAGGAGCTGTACATCTCCATCAAGACCGTGGAGACCCACGTCTCCAACGTGCTCCGCAAGCTCCAGATGTCCAACCGGTACGAGTTGTCGCGGTGGGCCGCCGACCGGCGTCT
>NZ_BONZ01000003.1 GCF_016862975.1 Rugosimonospora africana | reverse complement strand
CGTCTGAGGCAGCCGGAGCCGGGTTTTGGCGGAGGCGAGCACAGACCCGCGCTGTAACGTCTGAGCGCAGCCGGAGCCGGGTTTTGGCGGAGGCGAGCACAGACCCGCTGATCTTCGCCGGATGCGGGCCGGACGGGGTCAGCCGGTCGAGAAGACCGTGAACGCCTCGGCCAGCCGGCCCTCGGGCAGCCCGGCCGCCGCCGCGTTCGCGGCGAGCATCGCCTGCACGCGGCTTTCGACATCGATGTGCGAGGTCTGCGTGATGTGCGCGAGAAGTGCGGCGATCTTCTGCGGGTACGTGGCGGTCACGTCCACGTAGAGGTCCGGGTCCGGACCGCCCTGGTACCACACCTCGCGTACGACCCACGGCTCCAGCCCTTCGTCCCGAAGCAGCTCGGGAAACGCGAACGGGTTGCGGGAGTCGGGGTAGATGGCGCAGGTGGTGGCCTCGCCCACGGCGAGGTGGTCGGGGTGGCTCGGGCCGGCGATGCGGTCCCAGCGCCGCAGTGGTGAGTTCGTCAGGATCCGGTCTGGCTGGTATCGGCGGATCGCCCGGGTGATGTCCCGGCGCAGCTCGATCGTCGGCTGGAGGGTGCCGTCCGGGTACCCGTCGAGGAACTCCACCTGCTCGACCCCGACGGCCTTGGCGGCGGCCAGCTGCTCGGCCTCGCGCAGCAGCGGCATCGCCTCGCGCGGCGTGTCGTCGAAGCCACCGGCATCGCCGCGCGTGACCAGCAGGTAGGTGACCTCCAGCCCCTGTTCGACCCAGCGGGCCACGGTGCCGGCGGCGCCGAAGTCCACGTCGTCGGGGTGGGCGGAGACCACCAAGACTCGGCGGGCGTCTGCGATGGGTTTGGCGGAGGGCGGGAAGCTCACGGTCGGAACGTTACCGTCGCGGCTACAGCGGCCCCCTCCCGGCCCGCAGAATCAGCAGCCCGAGCTGCGTACCGTCTGCTCCCAGCTCGGTGCGGAAGCGGTTGAGGATCTCGCGCTCCCGGGACAGGACGAGGCGCGTGCCGCCGGACGCGATCCGGGTCTTGCCGACCTCCTGGGAGATCGCCGCCCGCTCCTTCCAGAGGGCGATGATCGCCGCGTCGATCTCGTCGATGCGCTGGCGGAGATCGGCGATGTGACTGCTCGCGGGATCGGGCCCGCCCTCGGTGGACTCGGACGTCGCGCCATTGAGAGTGGTCGCGCTCATGGTTTGCTCCTCGATGTCTCCTGTGCCGGCCTGCCTGGCCCGGGAGCGCCGAAACGCCCCGGACTCGGAAGCCCGGGGCGTTTCGCAGGTCATGTGATCAGGCGCGACCTACGGCTGCCGGACTTCCGGTGCCGTAGTAAAAAAATCGCGCTTGGTTATGCACGGGTACGAGTATGCCACTGCGGAAAGGGGACGAGTCAAGCCCGTCCCGTACGGCGCAGCCACAGCAGGCCCAGTACCGGCAGGACAAGCGGGACGAAGCCGTATCCCTGGCCGTAACCGGACCAGACGGTCGCATCCGGGAAAGCGCCCCGATCGATCACACTGGCGGTGCCCACCGCCAGTACCCCGACCAGCTCCACGGAGCAGCAGAGTACGGCGAACCGCCGGTCGGAGCGGGCCAGCGCCACGGTCGCCAGGATGTAGACGACGCCGGCCAGCGCGGAGAGCAGGTACGCCAGCGGCGCCTCGTGGAACTTGGTCGCGATCTGTACCGCCGCCCGGGCGGTCGCGGCGAGCGCGAACAGCCCGTACACCGCGACCAGCACCCGTCCGGGGCCGGCGTTCGTCGGCCTGGGGCCGGGGATTCTGCCGCCCGGCCCGTCCGGCTTGTGGGCGGGCCGGTCAAGCGGCCCGGGGTTTGTGGACGCTGTGTCGCCAGGCCCGTCCGGTTTCTGGGCGGGCCGGTCCAGCGGCTCGGGATGCGACGCGGACTTAGCCAACGCCGGTCCACACCTGGTTGAGCCGGACGATCAGCACCGCGACGACCGCGCAGCCGATGGTCGCGATGAGCGCGCCCCAGCGGGTCGGCTCCAGCCGCGCCAGCACACCGGCCGCCGGCAGGATCACGAAGATCGCGACCAGGTACCCGACGAACGTGACCAGCGACTGCGGCCGCTGGCCCTGGGCGAGGTGGACCACCGAGATCACGATCTGCGCCATGACCAGGGCCTGCACGACGCCCATGGCGATCAGCTCGCCGATGCCGATAGCGTGCTTGCGCAGCGTGGTCACCAGGCACCAGGCGGCGGCGAGCAACGCGGTGACGATGATCGCCGTACCCACACCGTGCGGTGTCATGGCGGCCACCCTAGCGGGCTGTACCGGATGCCCGGTGGACCGGGCCCCGGTGGTGGGGCGGCGGGCACCGGCCGGACCGGCGGCGGAAGGCGCGCCGGACCGCGCCGACCGGCCAGCCGTGTTCTGTCGGAGGCTCGGCATAGACTCGGATACGCGATGCATGCTCTCTTCGACGCCCCCGCCAACCCGCCGTCGCCCGCCGAGCACTCCGGGCACCGCGGACAATCCGGTGACTCCCCATCCGGCGATCGTCCTCGCCGTGACGGCCCCCGGAGAAACGATCCGGAGAAGCTCCTCGAGGGGCTCAACGAACCCCAGCGGGCGGCCGTCGTGCACGCCGGTTCGCCGCTGCTGATCGTGGCCGGCGCCGGCTCCGGCAAGACCCGGGTGCTCACCCACCGCATCGCCTACCTGTTGGCGGCCCGTGATGTGCATCCGGGCGAGATCATCGCGATCACCTTCACCAACAAGGCCGCGGGCGAGATGAAGGAACGGGTCGCCGCGCTGGTCGGCGGGCGGGCCCGGATCATGTGGGTGTCCACCTTCCACAGCGCCTGTGTGCGCATCCTGCGGGCCGAGCACGAGCACGCCAACCTCAAGTCGACCTTCTCGATCTACGACGCCGACGACTCCCGGCGGCTCATGCAACTGGTCGCCCGGGAGCTCGACCTCGACCCCAAGCGCTACCCGGCCCGGTCGCTGGCCGCGCAGGTGTCCAACCTGAAAAACGAGCTGGTCGATCCCGAGACGTTCACGGCCCGGGCCAGCGGTCCGGCCGAGCGCACGCTGGCCGAGGCATACACGCTCTACCAGCGCCGGCTGGGCGAGGCGCACGCGCTCGACTTCGACGATCTGATCATGACGACCGTCCACCTGCTCCAGGCGTTCCCGGCGGTGGCGGAGAAATATCGTCGCCGGTTCCGTCACGTCCTGGTCGACGAGTACCAGGACACCAACCAGGCGCAGTACATGCTCGTCAAGGAGCTGGTCGGGGACAGCGGGGAGCTGTGCGTGGTCGGCGACGCGGACCAGTCGATCTACGCGTTCCGCGGCGCCACCATCCGTAACATCCTGGAGTTCGAGCGGGACTACCCGGACGCCCGCACGATCCTGCTGGAGCAGAATTACCGCTCCACGCAGACGATCCTGTCGGCGGCGAACGCGGTCATCGACCGCAACACCGAGCGCAAGCCGAAGCGGCTGTGGAGTGAGCAGGGCACCGGCGAGCAGATCGTCGGGTACGTCGCCGACACCGAGCACGCCGAGGCCGACTGGGTCGGCCGGGAGATCGACCGGCTCGGCGACGAGGGGCTGGCCCGTCCCGGCGACGTCGCGGTGTTCTACCGCACCAACGCCCAATCCCGAGTCTTCGAAGAGGTGTTCATCCGGATCGGCCTGCCATACAAGGTGGTCGGCGGGGTGCGGTTCTACGAGCGCAAGGAGGTCCGCGACGCGCTGGCCTACCTGCGGGCGGTCGACAACCCGGACGACACGGTGAGCCTGCGACGCATCCTCAACACCCCACGCCGGGGCATCGGCGACCGGGCCGAGGCATGCGTGGAGGCGCTGGCCAGCCGCGACCGGATCTCCTTCGGCGCCGCGCTGGGCAAGGCGGGCGACGCGCCGGGCATCTCCACCCGCGCGGTAAACGCGATCAATGACTTCGTCGCCCTGCTCGACGGGCTGCGCGAACTGGCCGCGACGGCGCCGGCCGAGGAGGTGCTGGAGGCGGCACTGCAGCGCTCGGGATACCTCGCCGAGCTGGAAGACAGCCTTGACCCGCAGGACGCCGGTCGGGTGGAAAACCTGCAGGAACTGGTGAGCGTGGCCCGGGAGTACACCGAACGGGCCGAGGCCACGGCCGCCGCGCTCGCCGCCGCGACCGAGGATGACGGCGACGGGACCGAAGACGAGAGCGCGGCGCCCGGCGCCACACCGCCCCCCGCACCGATCGCCGAGGCGCCCGCCACCGGCGGCCCCACCCTCGCTGGCTTCCTGGAGCAGGTCTCCCTGGTCGCCGACGCCGACGAGATCCCGCCGGAGGACCCGGAGCACCAGGGCGTCGTGACCCTCATGACCCTGCACACCGCGAAGGGCCTGGAGTTCCCGGTGGTGTTCCTGACCGGTCTGGAAGACGGGGTCTTCCCGCACCTGCGGTCGCTGGGCAACAACCGGGAGCTGGAGGAGGAGCGCCGGCTCGCCTACGTGGGGATCACCAGGGCCAGGCACCGGCTGTACCTGTCCCGGTCGGTGACCCGTTCGGCATGGGGGCAGCCGCAGTACAACCCGGCGTCCCGGTTCCTCGAGGAGTTGCCCGAGGACCTGCTGCGCTGGGAGCGGACCGAGGGGGCCTACACGTCCTGGTCGGGTAGCGGCGGCGGAGTCGGTGGCCGGGCCGGGTTCACCGGCAACCGGTTCGCCAACAACACGCCCAAGGCAGCCCGGCTGGCCGAGCGGCTGGGCATCCCGGCGACGGCCGGCCTGTCCACCGCGAGCGAGCTGGGCAAGGCGGCCGACGTGCCCAGCGTGCAACCCGGCGACCGGGTGAACCATCAGCGCTGGGGCCTGGGTCGGGTGGTCGCGGTCGAGGGGGCCGGTGCCCGGGCTCAGGCGCAGATCGACTTCGGGGACCAGACGATGTGGATCGTGCTGCGGCACGCCCCCATCGAGAAGATCTGAGATACGGAAAACCGCCCCGCACCCTGTCTGGGTGGCCGGGGCGGTTTCGGAAGACTCAGCTGTCGATCGCCTCGTTGTGGTCCGGGATGTTGACACCCTGCGCCATCAGGAACGAGACCGGGTTGACGGCCTTGCCGCTCTGCTGGATCTCGAAGTGCAGGTGCGGGTTGAAGGAGTATCCGGTGTTGCCGGTCAGGCCGAGCTGATCCCCGGCGTGCACCTTCTGACCCTCCTTGACCGTCAACGTGGAGGCGTGACCATACAAGATCGTGGTCCCGGCGCCCGTGTCCACCTCGACGGTGTATCCGTAGCCGCCGCACCAGCGGGCCAGCTTGATCGTGCCGTCGTGGGCCGCGTAGAACGGCGTGCCCTCGGCCGCCATCAGGTCGATGCCCGTCTGCGCTCCGGTCGTCGGGGCGACGGTGTAGTTCTTCACCGGCAGCAACCAGAGGTTCGGGATCATCTGGTCGACGCTGGTCATGTCGGACCGGTCGGTCGACCGACCTGCCCGGTCGGCGTTGGCCTGGCGGCTCGCCGCGTCGATGCCGGTGGTGGAGCTGGAGAAGTTTGCCGCGTTCAGTGCGGCTGGGTCGGCCTTGTGGTCCGGCATGGACGAGGCCGCCGCCAGGGCGACCATGCCCGCGCCCACGAGGGCCGTCGTCGCCACCGCCGCATATCGCGCTCGGGGTGGAGTCGGTGCTCTGCGGTGGCCACGATAGCGACCGCGATCTTCCCGAGAAGACACGCACATCCTCCGAATCAGTGTCATTGCCGCGGTGGCCGGACCCTGGTCGGCATCGATCAGTGACCGCCTCCGCGTCGCCATCCGGATGTCGCTCGGAGGACAACAGCAGCCACCGTAGCGAATTTGTTACCAGCCACACAAGCCAGCCGCGCAACTTCTCCGTACCGTTGTCCGTCCCGCCGGGGGCAAAGCGCGAAATTCGTTACCTTCGGGCCCCCACACTCGTTATCCGGCCACACATTAAGTATTCGATGTAGTACTTACCGTAAAGTAATTCGGGTACCGGTAGCCGCCTCGCCGTCCCTCATTAGCGTTCGTTCACGTGAGTCCGGCAGACTGTGACGCAGATGCCGGGCCACGGCGCCATGGCCGGCCCCGGGCCGGTCGGACCGACCGGTGCCAGACGCGCCGAGCCAGACTGGTCGGAAGCGGTCGGTCAAGGGGAGAGGTGGTGCCGCGATGAGTTCTCGGATCCGCGTGGTGGTCGCGAAGCCCGGGCTGGATGGCCACGACCGGGGCGCGAAAGTGGTGGCCAGGGCGTTGCGCGACGCTGGCATGGAGGTCATCTACACCGGCCTGCACCAGACGCCGGAGCAGATCGTGGAGACCGCGATCCAGGAGGACGCCGACGCGGTCGGGCTGTCCGTCCTGTCCGGCGCGCACATGACTCTGTTCAAGCGAGTCGTCGAGCTGCTTGCCGAGCGCGACGCGGCGGACATCGTGGTGTTCGGCGGCGGCATCATTCCGGACGCGGACATCCCCGAGTTGGAACGCATCGGTGTAGCTAAGATCTTCACTCCCGGCGCGACCACGGCGTCGATCGTGGAGTGGGTACGGGAACACGTCGCCACTCCGGTTTCCTGACAGAACGCGGCCGTCGAGTGACGCTGTGTCGCGTAATTCGATGAGCCGCGCAACTAACGGGAAAAAGAAAGGGAGCGGCCGGACGCACCCCTCACACGTCCGGCCGCTCTATGCACGACGCCCCGCCGCCACCCCTCGACCGACAGGGCATCGGCCGCCTTTGGTGTCGACCCCGTTCCCGGCGTCGACATTGTTCTCAACGACGGCTCGGTGAGGGGGTTACGCGGCCGGTTCGATTAATTTGTGCGGTAGGGCACAGGGCGTACCCGTCCCGCAGACCGGGCCAAACCGGCGGTTAGGCTTCGGGCCGAAGGCCCGGCTTAGCGGAAGGCGGGCGCGATCGGAACGGGACGCGCAACGTGGACCTGTACGAATACCAGGGGCGCGAGCTGTTCGCCCGGCACGGGTTGCCGGTGCTGGACGGCGGCGTCGCCACCACCCCGGAGGAGGCCCGCGCCATCGCCGATCGGCTGGGCGGACGCGTGGTCGTCAAGGCCCAGGTCAAGGTCGGTGGCCGCGGCAAGGCGGGCGGGGTAAAGCTCGCCGATGGCGTGGACGAGGCCGAGGCCCGAGCACGGGACATCCTCGGCATGGACATCAAGGGCCACACGGTCCACAAGGTCATGGTCACCACGACCGCCGACATCGCCGAGGAGTACTACTTCTCGTACCTGCTGGACCGGGCGAACCGCACGTTCCTGTGCATCGCCAGCGTGGCCGGCGGTATGGAGATCGAGCAGGTCGCGCACGAGGCTCCGGAGAAGGTCGTCCAGGAGCCGATCGACGCGAACGTCGGTGTCGACGAGGCCAAGGCTCGGGACATCGTGAGCCGGGCCGGGTTCCCGGCCGACGTCGCCGACCAGGTCGCGGCCATCGCTGTGAAGCTGTGGCAGACGTTCGTCGCCGAGGACGCGACCCTCGTCGAGGTGAACCCGCTGGCGAAGGTCGCTGACGGTCGGGTGCTGCTGCTCGACGCGAAGATCACCTTCGACGGCAACGCCGGCTTCCGCCACCCGGATCACGAGGCGCTGGAGGACACCTCCGCGGTCGACCCGCTGGAGCAGCGGGCGAAGGAGCGCGACCTCAACTACGTCAAGCTCGACGGTGAGGTCGGCATCATCGGAAACGGCGCCGGTCTGGTCATGTCCACGCTGGACGTGGTGGCGTACGCGGGCGAGGAGTTCGGCAAGGTACGCCCGGCCAACTTTCTGGACATCGGCGGCGGCGCGAGCGCCGAGGTGATGGCGAACGGGCTGGAGATCGTCCTGTCCGACCCCGCGGTACGCAGCGTCTTCGTCAACGTCTTCGGTGGCATCACCGCCTGTGACGCGGTCGCCAACGGCATCCTCCAGGCCCTCAAGCTGCTCGGCGAGCGGGGCGAGGCGGTCACGAAGCCGCTGGTCGTGCGCCTGGACGGCAACAACGCCGAGGAGGGTCGGCGGATCCTGGACAACGCGGGCAATCCGCTGGTGGAACGGGTAGACACGATGGACGGCGCCGCGCGGCGGGCCGCCGAGCTGGCTGGGGTTTCCGCGGAGAGCTCGCGGGTCCGCGACGAAAGCGGGGTGTGACATGGCGATCTGGCTCACCAAGGACTCGAAGGTCATCGTCCAGGGTGTGACGGGCTCCGAGGGCTCCAAGCACACCCGCCGGATGCTTCGCGCCGGTACGAACATCGTCGGCGGTACGAACCCGCGCAAGGCCGGCACCACCGTCGACTTCGACGGCACCCAGGTGCCGGTGTTCGCCGGGGTGGCCGAGGCGATGAAGGAGACCGGCGCGGACGTGTCGGTCATCTTCGTTCCGCCGGCCGGTGCCAAGGCCGCGATGATCGAGGCGGTCGACGCGCAGATCCCGCTCGCCGTGGTCATCACGGAGGGCATCCCGGTGCACGACTCGACGGCGGCCTGGGCGTACAACGTCGCGAACGGCAACAAGACCCGGCTCATCGGGCCGAACTGCCCGGGCATCGCCTCGCCGGGCGCGTCGAACGCGGGCATCATCCCGGCTGACATCACCGGCCCGGGCCGCATCGGCCTGGTCAGCAAGTCCGGGACGCTGACCTACCAGATGATGTACGAGCTGCGGGACATCGGCTTCTCCACCTGCGTCGGCATCGGTGGCGACCCGGTCATCGGCACCACCCACATCGACGCGCTGGCGGCGTTCCAGGACGACCCGGAGACCGCGGCGGTCGTGATGATCGGCGAGATCGGCGGCGACGCCGAGGAGCGGGCCGCGGACTTCATCAAGGCCAACGTCACCAAGCCGGTCGTCGGCTACATCGCCGGTTTCACCGCGCCTCCCGGCAAGACGATGGGGCACGCGGGCGCGATCATCTCGGGCTCGTCCGGTACGGCGGACGCCAAGAAGGTGGCGCTGGAAGCGGCTGGTGTGAAGGTCGGCAAGACCCCCAGCGAGACCGCCGCGCTCATGCGTGAGGTCATTCAGTCGCTCTGAACCAAACGAACGTGAGACGGCCGGTCGCGTGACCGGCCGTCTCACGTTTGAGAGAGTCAGAGGCGATGGCAGGCACCCCTTCGAAGGACGGGCCCGACAAGCCCCTCGCGACGACGTCGTCGCGGCTCGATGGCGGCGTGCCCCGGCAGCCGGACGGCACCCGGGCACGGCCGGCCTCCGGCGGCGGGCGTGGACCGGCCGGCCGCACCGGGGCCGGCTCTCCGACGTCCCGGCGGCCGGTGCGCCGCCGCAGGGCACCGGTGCTGGTCGCGGCCGCGGTCACCACGGGCTGGGCGGCTGTGGTGTCGTACCTGTCGGTGGTCGCCGTACTCGGTCTCGTCGTCCTGGTGGGCGGCGGGGCGTCGGCACCCGTGGTGTTCCGGTTCGGCACCGCCGGGTGGCTGCTCGCGCACGGCGTACCGCTGGGTACCAGCGCCGGGCCTCTCGGCCTCGTACCGCTCGCGGTCTCCGGGCTGGCCGCGTGGCGGGTCGCCCGGGCCGGGGTACACACCGCCCGCGCCATCGGCGCCCGGCAACGCGGGCCGCTGCGCCTCGCGATCGTGGCGGCGACCATGGTCGGACTCGTGTACGGGGTGATCGGCGTCGTGGCGGCCGCGGCCGCGCACAACGACGCGCTGGCCATCAGTCCCATCCGGGCCGGGTTCACCTGTGGCGTGTTCGCGCTGCTCACGGCGCTGGCCGGTGCCGTCGTGGAGAGCCGGATCGCGGCCGGCTGGTGGGACCGCCTGCCGCTGGTGGCCCGGGACGCCGTGCGTACCGGTGTGGTCGCGGCGCTGCTCGTGCTCGGCGCCGGGGCAGCCGTCGCCGGGGTGGCGGTGGCGGTGGCCGGCGGCGAAGCGAGTTCGATGTTCGCGGCGTACCGCACCGGCGTCGCGGGACAGGCCGGGCTGACCCTGCTCTGCCTGGTCTTCGCTCCGAACCTCGCGGTGTGGTCGATGTCCTACCTGGTCGGCCCGGGCTTCGTGGTCGGAGCGGGGGCCACGGTCAGCGCCGCCAAGGTGAGCCTGGGCGCCCTGCCGGCCATACCGGTGCTCGCCGGGCTGCCGAGTACCGCGGTTTCCGGCCTGGCCGCGCCGCTGCTCGGGGTACCGATGGCGGGCGGGATGGCGGCCGGTTGGCTGCTCGCCCGGCGCCGGCTCCGCCAGGCGGAGCAGGGCACACCGGAGCCGACCTGGAGTGCGCTGCTGGGCGCGGCCGCCCTGGCCGGGCCCGCCGCCGGCATCCTGCTCGGCCTGGTCGCCTGGGCATCGGGCGGATCGTTGGGCTCCGGCCGGCTCGCGCAGACCGGGCCGACGGGGTGGACGGTCGGGCTGGTCGGCGCGCTGGTGGTCGCCGTGGGCGCGGTCATCGCCGCCGCCGCGACCAGGGTATTGGCCGGTGGGCGGCGGTCCGGACGGTACCGGTAAAGTTCGCCCGGTGACGCGCAAGGTGTTCGCTGCGGCGGGGGCGGCCCAGTGACCGCACGCCTCGTCGTGCTGGTTTCCGGCTCAGGTACCAACCTTCAGGCGCTGCTCGACGCGGCGGCCGACCCCGGCTACGGCGCCGATGTCGTCGCGGTCGGTGCGGACCGGGACAACATCGAGGGCCTGGTCCGCGCGGCGAAGCGCGACGTGCCGACGTTCGTCCACCGGGTCGCGGACTACCCGACCCGGGAGGACTGGGATCGCGCGCTGGCCGCCTCGGTCGCCCGGTACGAGCCCGACCTGGTGGTCTCCGCCGGTTTCCTCAAACTGGTCGGCCCCGCGTTCCTCGTGGAGTTCGCCGGTCGGTACGTGAACACGCACAACGCCCTGTTGCCCGGGTTCCCGGGCATCCACGGGCCGCGGGACGCGCTCGCCTACGGCGTGAAGCTCGCCGGAGCCACTCTGTTTTTCGTCGACGCGGGCGTGGACACCGGGCCGATCATCGCGCAGGTGGCGGTGCCGGTGAACGACGACGACACCGAGGAGAGCCTCACCGAGCGGATCAAGGTCGCCGAGCGAAGCCAGCTCGTTGACGTGATAGGACGACTGGTCCGGGAGGGCTGGACCGTCACGGGAAGAAGGGTCACCATTCCATGACCGAGCTACGCCCGATCCGGCGCGCGGTGCTCAGCGTGTACGACAAGACCGGCCTGGAAGAGCTGGCCCGGGCGCTCGACGCGGCCGGTGTGCAGATCGTGTCGACCGGGTCGACGGCGGCCCGCATCGCCGGGCTGGGGATCGCGGTGACCCCGGTGGAAGAGCTGACCGGTTTCCCGGAGATGTTGGACGGCCGGGTCAAGACCCTGCACCCGAAGGTGCACGCCGGACTGCTGGCCGACCTGCGCCTGGACTCGCACGCGGCGGCGCTGACCGAGGCCGGGATCGAGCCGTTCGACCTGCTGGTGTCCAACCTGTACCCGTTCACCGAGACGATCGCCTCGGGGGCGGACTTCGACGCGTGCGTGGAACAGATCGACATCGGCGGGCCGGCGATGGTCCGGTCCGCGGCGAAGAACCACGCGAGCGTCGCGGTCGTGACCTCGATCGACGCGTACCCCACGCTGATCAAGGCGATTCAGGGCGGCGGCACCACGCTGGCGCAGCGCAGGGCGATGGCGGCCCGCGCGTTCGCCGACATCGCCGAGTACGACGTCGCGATCGCCAACTGGTTCGCGGTGCAGGAGCTGGGGCCGGACGCCGCCGGATGGCCGGACACGGCCGGGCTGGCGCTGCGCAAGAAGAACGTGCTGCGGTACGGCGAGAACCCGCACCAGCAGGCCGCCCTGTACGCCGACCCGTCCCGCCCGGCCGGACTGGCCCAGGCCGAGCAGTTGCACGGCAAGGAGATGTCCTACAACAACTACGTCGACGCCGACGCCGCCTGGCGTTCGGCCAACGACTTCAGCCAGCCGTGTGTGTCCATCATCAAGCACGCCAACCCGTGCGGCATCGCGGTCGGGGCGGACGTGGCGGAGGCGCACCGGAAGGCGCACGCCTGCGACCCGGTGTCCGCGTTCGGCGGGGTGATCGCGGTGAACCAGGCGGTCACCGTCGAGCTGGCCAAGCAGGTCACCGAGATCTTCACCGAGGTCGTCGTCGCACCGTCCTATGAGGACGGTGCCGTGGAGATCCTGGCCGCCAAGAAGAACGTTCGGATCCTCGTCGCTCCACAATGGACTCCGGAACCGGCGGAGTGGCGCCTGGTCTCCGGCGGCGTGCTGACCCAGACCGCGGACCGGATCGACGCCCCCGGCGACGCGCCGTCGACCTGGCGCCTGGCCGCCGGCGACGCGGCCGACGAGCAGACGCTGCGCGACCTGGAGTTCGCCTGGCGCGCCATCCGGTCGGTGAAGTCCAACGCGATCCTGCTGGCCGTTCAGGGCGCGTCCGTCGGCGTGGGCATGGGCCAGGTCAACCGGGTGGACGCCGCCCGGCTCGCGGTGTCCAGGGCCGGCGACCGGGCGGCGGGTTCGGTGGCCGCGTCGGACGCGTTCTTCCCGTTCCCAGACGGCCTCCAGGTGCTGACCGAAGCCGGCGTACGGGCGGTGGTCCAGCCCGGCGGCTCGGTGCGCGACGACGACGTGATCGCCGCGGCCCGGGCCGCCGGCGTGACGCTGTACCTGACCGGTACCCGCCACTTCTACCACTAAGACCCGGTCCTGCCGGTTGTTGCCGACCGGCGGCGACGACCGGACAGAACCCGGGCGGCGCTCCGGCTCACCAGCGGCTGGCGCCGTGACGCAGCTCGGCGAAGTGGCAGGCACTCGGGTGCGGGTCGGCCGCGCGCATCGCCAGCGGCGGCTCCTCGGTCGCACACCGCTCGCGGGGCCGCCAGCAACGGGTGCGGAAGCGGCAGCCGGACGGCGGGTCGGCGGGTGACGGTACGTCGCCCTCCAGCCGGATGATGTCGCGCCACGCCCGGGCGTCCGGATCGGGCACCGGCACCGCGGACAGCAGAGCCTGCGTGTACGGGTGGGTCGGCCGGGCGTAGATCTGCGCCTCGGTGCCGACCTCGACGAACTTGCCGAGGTACATCACCGCGACCCGGTCGGAGATGTGCCTGACCACCGACAGGTCGTGCGCGATGAAGATGTAGGAGAGCCCGAACTCGGCCTGCAGCCGTTCGAGCAGATTGATCACCTGTGCCTGGATGGACACGTCCAGCGCGGACACCGGCTCGTCGCAGATGATCACCTCGGGGCGCAGGGCGAGCGCCCGGGCGATCCCGACGCGCTGGCGCTGCCCGCCGGAGAACTGGTGCGGGTACCGGTTGATGTGCTCCGGGTTCAGGCCCACGTACTCCAGCAGCTGCTGGACGAGGCGGCGCCGGTCGCCGCGCGGCGCCGCGTCGGGATGGATCTCGTACGGCTCGCCGACGATGTCGCCGACCGTCATCCGAGGGTTCAGCGACGTGTACGGGTCCTGCATGACCATCTGTACCCGGCGGCGCAGCCGGCGCAGCTCGGCACCGGACATCTTGAGCATGTCCCGGCCCTCCAGGTAGGCCCGGCCCGCCGTCGGACGCTCCGCCAACATCAGCAGCTTGGCCAGCGTGGACTTCCCGCAGCCGGATTCGCCGACCACGCCGAGCGTCTCACCCCGGTACAGCTCGAAGGAGACCCCGTCGACCGCCCGGATCGCGCCCGGGTGCCGCCCGGCCCGGCCGTGGCGCGACCGGCCGCGACCGGTGCCGCCGCCGGTGGTGCCGAAGTGCTTGACCAGGTTCTCCACCCGGATCAACGGCTCAGCCGCGGCGACCATCGGCAACCTCTCTCGCGAAGTGGCAGGCGCTGTAGCGCCCGATCCCCAGCGGTACCCGCGGCGGCACCGTCGAGCGGCACACGTCCCGCGCGTACGGGCAGCGCGGATGGAACGGACAGCCGGTGGGGATCTTCGTCAGGCTCGGCGGCAGCCCGGGGATGGTGGCCAGCGGCGCACCCTTCCCGTTCAGCCGGGGGACCGACGCGAGCAGCCCCCGCGTGTACGGGTGCCCCGGCGTCCGGTACAGCTGGTACACGTCGGCCTGCTCGACGATCCGGCCGGCGTACATGACCACGATCCGGTCCGCGACGTCGGCCACCACCCCGAGATCGTGCGTGATGAGGATCATCGCCATGCCGAGGTCCCTGCGCAGCTCGGCGAGGAGATCCATGATCTGCGCCTGTACCGTCACGTCGAGCGCCGTGGTCGGCTCGTCGGCGATGAGCACCTTCGGGCGCTGTGCCAGCGCCATCGCGATCATGATGCGTTGGCGCATGCCGCCGGAGAACTGGTGCGGGTATTCGCCGACGCGCTGGCGGGCCCCGGGAATCCGTACCAGATCCATCAGCTCCACCGCCCGCTTGCGCGCGTCCGCCCGGGACGTACCTTCGCCCAGGCGCACGGCCTCGGCGATCTGGAAGCCGACGGAGAACACCGGGTTGAGCGCGGACAGGGCGTCTTGGAAGATCATGCCGATCTCCCGCCCGCGGAATCGCCGCCGCGCCGACTCTGGCATGCGCAGCAGGTCCTGGCCCTGATAGAGGATCTCGCCGCCGGTGATCCGGGCCGGCGGAGTGTCCAGGATGCCCATGATGGCGTGGGCGGTCACCGACTTGCCGGAGCCGGACTCGCCCAGCACCGCGAGCACCTCGGCGGGGTCGAGGTGGTAGCTGACACCGTTCAGCACCGTGGCCACTCCGTCCCTGGTGTGGAACTGGAGCGCGAGGTCCCGCACGTCGAGCAGGGGCGCCGCCACCATGGCCGTCATCGCCGCCTGAGCGGAGCCGGAGCCGGTTTGTGGCGGAGGCGAGTACGGGCCCGTCATCGCCGCCTGAGCGGAGCCGGAGCCGGTTTTTGGCGGAGGCGAGTACAGGCCTGTCATCGCAGCCTCGGATCGAACGCCTCGCGCACGGACTCGCCGAGCATGCTGAACGCCACGACGGTCAGCGCCAGAAAGCCGGCGGGGAACAGCAGTGGCCAGGGGGCCTGGTAGAACCGGCCCTGCGCGACAGAGATGTCGTCCCCCCAGGAGATCGTGGGCGGCCTGAGGCCGACGCCGAGGAAGGACAGCGTGGCCTCGGTCGCGATGAACACGCCGAGCGCGATGGTGAGCACGACGATGAATGGCGCGACGGCGTTCGGCAGGATGTGCCGGAACATGATCCGGCGGTTGCCGGCACCGAGCATCCGGGCCGCCTGGACGTAGTCCTGCTGTTTCGCGCTGATCACGCAGGACCGCACGACCCTGGCGCCGGTCGTCCAGCCGAGCACGCCGAGTACCAGCACAACCGGCCAGATCCCGAGGTCACGGGTACCGAACGAGCGGCTGAGCACGATCGCCGCGAGCAGCAGCGGGATGCCCAGCACGATGTCGATGATCCGAGTCAGCAGCGCGTCGATCCAGCCGCCGTAGTACCCGGCGACCATGCCCACGACCAGGGCCAGCACCCCGGAGACGAGGGTCGACAGGACGCCGACCAGGATCGAGGCGCGGGCACCGTAGATCGTCCGGGCGTACACGTCGCAACCCTGCAGGTCGGTGCCGAACCAGTGCTGGCCACTCGGCGGGTTCTGCGAACGGGACAGGTCACACACGGTCGGGCTGATCGACGTGTAGACCCGCGGGACGGTCGCCATGACGAGGAACAGCAGGACGAGCGTCACGGCGACCCAGAAGATCGGTTTGCGACGCAGGTCGTACCAGGCGTCCCCGGCGAGCCCGCGCGGTGGGCCGGCGTCCGGCTCGCCGTCGCGCGGCGCGATGCCCGGCAGGCCCGCGGACGAAGCGATCCTGATCCTCACGGGGGGAGCGGCTCCGCCGCGCTCGCCTAGCTGTCGCTCACTCATGGCCGCGCCTCGCTGCGCTCACCGCGCCCATGAGGCACGAACACACCGCAATTCCGATTCCCTCGCTTCGCTCACTCATACCGGATCCTCGGATCGAGCACCGCGTACAACAGGTCGACGACCAGGCTGCTGACCAGGTAGACGATCACGAGCACGCTGACGATGCCGACCACGGTCGGCCCGTCCTGAAGGTGGATGCCCTGGTACAGCTGGTAGCCGATGCCAGGGATGTTGAAGATGCGCTCGGTCACCACCGCCCCCGCCATCAGCTCGCCGATCGTGACGCCGATGAACGTGATGACCGGGATCAGCGAGTTGCGCAGCACGTGCACGCCGATCACCCGCCGCCGGGACAGGCCCTTGGCGTTCGCGGTACGCACGTAGTCGGCGCGGAGATTTTCCAGGATCGAGGTGCGGGTGAGCCGGACCGCGGTGGCCAGCGTGATCGACGCGAGGATGACCGCCGGAAGGAGGTACGCCGTGATGCCGGCATCCGCGCCGACGGTCACCGGCAGCACCTTCCACTTCACCCCCAGCAGGTACTGGAGGTTGAAGCCCAGGACGAACACCGGGATGCCGATGACCACCAGGGTCAGGATCAGGGTGGCGTGGTCGAAGACGCCACCCCGGCGCACCGCCGACACCAGGCCGGCACCGATCCCGACCAGAAGGACGACAAGCAGCGCCAGGGCCGACAACCGCAGCGTGTACGGCCACGCCTGCCCCATGAGCTGCGAGATCGGCCGCCCGCTGATCTGGGTACCGAGGTCCCCGCGCAGCAGGTTCCCCATGTACCGCAGGTACTGGACGATGAACGGGTCGTCCAGGTGGTACCGGACCGTGAGGTCCGCACGCAGCTGCGGGCTGACCGGCCGCTCGCCGACCAGCGCCTGGATCGGGTCGCTGGCGGCGGCGAACATCAGGGCGTACACGACGAAGGTGGTGCCGACGAAGACCAGGATCATCTGGATCAGTCGCCGCACGATGAATCTGAACATGAACGTCTCCGGGTTGACGCGCTCCGCTCAGTTGCGTTCGAGCGTCATCACATTGACGTTGGCGAACAGGTCCATGTCAACGTTCTTCATCGAGGTCGAGTAGCCGTAGATGTTCTGCTTGAACCACATCGGGATGGTCGGCATGTCCTGCGCGATGATGTCCTCGGCCTTCTGGTAGCCCTTGATCGCGGTCGCCTCGTCCGAAGCGCCGTCCGCCTGCTTGATCGCCTGCTCGAACTCGGGGCTGTCGTAGTCCGAGTCGTTCGAGGCGGCGCCGGCCTTGTAGAGCGGGGTCAGGTAGTCCTCGATCGACGGGTAGTCGAAGGCCCACGCGCTGCGTAGCAGCCCCTTCAGCGAGTGCGCCCGGGCCTGCTTACGCAGGTCGGCGAGCTGCACGACCGGGGAGCCGACGCACTGCACCGCGAGGTTTTTGGCCAACTGGTTGCAGACCGCGTCGACCCACTCCTTGTGGCCGCCGTCCGCGTTGTAGTACAGCTGGATCTTGTTCGGGCCCTTGGCCGCCTGGTACAGCTGCTTCGCCGCGACGGGGTTGTACTTGCAGGCGTCGCCGCAGGTGTTCGCCCGGGCGCCCTCGACCACCGGTGAGACCCACGAGGTGGCCGGCGCGTACGAGCCCTGGAAGATCTTGTCGATGATCTGCTGCCGGTCGATCGCCATCGAGATCGCCCTGCGCACGTCGACGTTCTTGTACGCCGCCTCCCAGGTGGGGACCGAGATGTACGCGAAGTACGAGGACGGCGTCTGCTTCAGCCGATCGCCGAGGTCGACTTGTGCGCTGGCCAGCTTGTCCGACGGGATCTGCGGCTCGATGTCCAGCTCGCCGGCCTGGAGGTCGGCGTACATGGTGTCCTGGTCCTGGTAGATCTTGAAGTCGACCTCGTTGACCTTCGGCTTGTCCAGCGGGTAGTCCGGGTACGCGATGACGTCGATGCTCTGGTTGTGGTTCCAGGAGCCCTTGATCTGGAACGGGCCGTCCCCGATCGGGTTGTCCTCGTACGCCGTGGTCAGCGTGCCGTCGGCGGCGTACGCGGCGTCGGGCAGCGGGTAGAAGACGTTGTACCCGAGCACCTTCTCGAACTCGGCGAACGGGGCGGAGAGAGTGATCTGGATGGTCAGATCATCGATCTTCTTCACGCCGGACAGCTTGGTGGCCTTCGGCTTCTTGCTGGTGCTCGACTGCATCGCGTCGTAGCCCTGGATCCGGCTGTAGAAGTCGGTGCCGATCTGCGCGTTCGGACCGTACGCGCCGAAGTTCCATGCCTTGATGTAGCTGTCGGCGGTGACCTTCTGGCCGTTGTGGAAGGTGAACCCGTCCTTGAGCTTCACCATCCACACCTTGTTGTCCTTGGTCGTGATCGATGCCGCGGCCGCCTGGTCCAGCACCGGTTTCCCGCTGTCGTCGAAGCGCACCAGCGGCGTGTAGAGCGAGCTGATCACCTGGAAGCCGTTGCTTTCCACGGTGTCGCTGGGGATCAGGTGCTCCGGCTCTGCGATGCCGATGGTGACCGCGGAGCCGACGACGGTGCCGGCGACCGGGGTGAGGCCGCCGGTGTCGCACGCCGCGATGGTCAGGGCGACCGTGACCGGGAGGGTAATCCAGGCGGCCAACCGGTGAACTCTCATGGAGCTGTCTCCTCATCTACTCGCGCTGCGTGCTCGCGATCGATACCGAACGATGCGCGTGATGCTCGGCGAGACGGGTCGCGGTCGAGGGGGACGACCTGACCATCACGAATCAATAACGGAAGATCAATAGTTACTTGTGAGGGTCGCACTAAACCTGATAAAGATTCTTACTGGGTACGTAGCGGACATGTCGGTTTCATCGCCGACCTGGTTATTGGCCGGCTTGAGTCCTGGACAACCGCTTCGCCCGGCCGATTGCCGCGGCGGCCCTTTTGTGGCTGTTCTTGGGCACGCCTCATTGGCGACGATCGTTGCTCAACTCATGGGGGGTGGTTACCTTCCGTGAGATCGCGCTGGTTCGTCGAGGTCCGGGGCGCGGTGGGGTGTGTGTGCGCATTGACTGTAAGCGGCGGAGCGCCGCCGTGGGGATCGCCACAAGCCCCGACCCGGACGGACCGATCGGCCCCTACCGCGTTATGGTGCGACTCATCTCAATCTTCTCAGTGGGAGAGCGTGATCCATGGGCAAGAAGGTCACCGTCGTGGGTGCCGGCTTCTACGGCTCCACTACCGCGCAGCGCCTGGCCGAGTACGACGTCTTCGAGACCGTCGTGCTGACCGACATCATCGAGGGCAAGCCGGCGGGCATCGCCCTGGATCTGAACCAGTCCCGCCCGATCGAAGGCTTCGAGACCAAGGTTGTCGGCGTCACCACCGGGCCGAACGGCGAGGGGTACGAGGCGATCGAGGGCTCGGACGTCATCGTCATCACCGCCGGGTTCCCGCGTAAGCCGGGGATGAGCCGGATGGACCTCCTCGACGTCAACGCGAAGATCGTTCGCACGGTCGCCGAGCAGGTCGCCAAGTACGCCCCGAACGCCGTCGTCATCGTGGTCTCCAACCCGCTCGACGAGATGACCGCGCTGACCCAGATCGCCACCGGGTTCCCGCAGAACCGGGTGCTCGGCCAGGCCGGTGTGCTGGACACCGCCCGGTTCACCCACTTCGTGGCCGAGGAGCTGGGCGTACCGGTCAAGTCGGTCAAGACTCTGACCCTGGGCTCGCACGGCGACACCATGGTTCCGGTGCCGTCGCAGTGCACCGTGGACGGCAAGCCGCTGTCGTCCGTGCTGCCGGCCGACAAGATCGAGGAACTGGTGGTCCGGACCCGCAACGGTGGGGCCGAGGTGAACAACCTGCTCAAGACCGGCTCGGCGTATTACGCCCCGTCGGCCGCCGCCGCCAAGATGGCCCGCGCGGTCGCCGAGGACTCCGGCGAGGTGTGGCCGGTGTGCGCCTGGGTGGACGGCGAGTACGGCATCTCCGGCGTGTACCTCGGCGTGCAGGCCGAGCTGGGCGCGACCGGCGTGCGGCGGATCGTCGAGACGCCGCTGACCGACGACGAGGTGGCCGCGCTCAAGGAGGCCGCCGAGGCGGTACGGGCGAAGCAGGCGGACGTCGCGAACCTCTGAGCACGTGAATTTCATGAACGGCGCCCCGGCGGGCAACTGCCGGGGCGCCGTGCAGTACGCTCGTACTGTTTCGCAGTACGAGCGTACTGTTTGAGCGCCCGGTTTCCGGAGGGAGAGCGCTGCGGTGGCAAAGATCAAGGTGACCAACCCCGTCGTTGAACTCGACGGCGACGAGATGACCCGGATTATCTGGAAGCAGATTCGTGACCAGCTGATCCTGCCGTACCTGGATGTCGAGTTGGAGTATTACGACTTGGGCATCGAGTACCGGGATCAGACCGACGACCAGGTCACGATCGATGCCGCCAATGCCATCAAGCGGCATGGGGTGGGCGTCAAGTGCGCCACGATCACTCCGGACGAGGCCCGGGTCGCCGAGTTCGGCCTGAAGAAGATGTGGCGTTCGCCGAACGGGACGATCCGCAACATCCTCGGCGGCGTGGTCTTCCGCGAGCCGATCATCATGTCCAACGTGCCCCGGCTGGTACCCGGCTGGACGAAGCCGATCGTCATCGGCCGTCACGCGCACGGCGACCAGTACAAGGCCACCGACTTCGTGGTGCCCGGGCCCGGCACGGTGACGATCACCTACACGCCGGAGGACGGCAGCGCTCCGATGGAGCTGGAGATCGCGAAGTTCCCCGGCGGCGGGGTCGCGATGGGCATGTACAACTTCGACGAGTCGATCCGTGACTTCGCGCGGGCCTCGTTCCGGTACGGCCTGGCCCGCAAGTACCCGGTGTATCTGTCGACCAAGAACACGATCCTCAAGGCGTACGACGGCCGGTTCAAGGACCTGTTCGCCGAGGTGTTCGAGGCGGAGTTCGCGGCCGAGTTCGCCGCGGCCGGCATCACCTACGAGCACCGCCTCATCGACGACATGGTGGCCGCCGCGCTGAAGTGGGAGGGCGGCTTCGTCTGGGCCGCCAAGAACTACGACGGCGACGTGCAGTCCGACACGGTCGCGCAGGGCTTCGGCTCGCTGGGCCTGATGACCTCGGTGCTGATGACCCCGGACGGCAAGACCGTCGAGGCGGAGGCGGCGCACGGCACGGTCACCCGGCACTACCGGCAGTGGCAGAAGGGCCAGAAGACGTCGACCAACCCGATCGCGTCGATCTTCGCGTGGACCCGCGGGCTCGCCCACCGGGGCGCGCTCGACGGCACCCCGGCGGTGACCGACTTCGCGCAGAAGCTGGAGCAGGTCTGCGTCGAGACGGTCGAGGGCGGCCAGATGACCAAGGACCTGGCGCTGCTCATCGCGCCGGACGCACCCTGGCTGTCGACGGACGAGTTCATGAACGCGCTGGACACCAACCTGGCGCGCAAGCTCGCCGCCTGATCGGCTGCCGGCCCCGAAACCTCGGGCCCGGCGTGATCGTTGGGCAGGGTGGCAAAGATCGCCTGTCCGTCCCTTCCCTACGGGGGGCCCGGAATTCCGGGCCCCCCGTGCTCGTTCCGTAGGGTTCCCGGCCTTTTCCGTAGGCTTCCCGGCCTCGCGGATGGGTCAGCGCAGGTCCCACTCCACTCCGTCGGGAGTGTCCCGCACCTCGACGCCGGCCGCCGCTAGTTGATCACGGATGCGATCCGAGGCCGCGAAGTCGCGCTCCTCGCGGGCCTGCCGGCGCACATCCAACAGCGCCCCGACCAGCGGCTTCAGGCTCCTGGTGCCGGTCGCGGCGAGTTCGCCGAGGCGTACCACCATCCGGCGCAGCACGGCCCGCGCGTGGTCGCCCTCGTCTGAGGTCAGGGTGTCCGCCGCCCAGGCCGTCAACACCTCCTCCACGTCGAGGATCACCGCCACGCACCCGTCGACGTCCCGTGCCGAGAACGCCGCCGTGAACCGCGTGTCGAGCCGGTCGACGTCGGCGCGCAGCGAGCCGGTCGACGTCGTCGACGAGCCCACGGTGGACGGAACGACCGTGGCGGTCCCGCTGACGGGCGCGCCACCGCTCGTCGCGCCACCGTTGGTCGGGCCGTTGCCGGCCGCCCCGCCAGTGGCCTGGCCGGCGGCGACCGGGGCATCGACAACGCCGGTCAGGTCATCGAACCCGAGCACCGAGCCGCTCGGGAACACCACGCCGCGTCCGGCTTTCCGGATGGTCATCGTGCCGTTGCCGACCACCGACGCGGTGCGCGCGTCGAGATCCAGCAGCACGGCGGTGTGCTCGTCGACGCCGAGGATGAACGACTCCTCCGGCAGCTCGCGTTCGAGCGCGGAGAGACGGCGTTCGCCGAGGTAGCAGAAGCGGGTGTCGTGGTGCCCGCCCTCGGCGTTGTCATAGTGCGGGATGACCACGGCGGGCAGCCCGGTCGCCTGCCGTACCAGGTCCAGGCCCGCTGCCCAGGACGGATTCTCGCCGGCCTTGTAGATCTCATACACCGGCACGGTGTGGGATCCGAGCGTCAGTGCGGCGGCGCTGGCGAACACGACCACCCCACCCTCGGCCAGCCGGCGGGCCAGCAGCTCCGGGATCGGGGTGTCCCGCCACTGGCGCAGCGCATAGGTCGGGCTGCCCGGTCCGGCGAAGAGCCAGGCCGCATCGCCCAACGCCGCCAGGGCCCGCTCCCGGTCCAGCCCGGCCGGTGGCGCCGTGCGCCAGGAGACCACGTCGACCCGCCGGCCCACGCTGGCCGCGAAGTAGCCGACCGCCCGGGTGGAGATGTCGCTCGCGTTTTCCTGGAACCCGTATGGCGTGTCGAGCAGGACGGCCGGCCCGTCGCCGAGCCGCTCGAAGATGGCCCGGTGTGGCTTGACCATGGTGGGCGCGGTCTCTCCGCTGCCCATGATGACGAGTAGTCGGACCATCAGGACGACCCGTCCGGCTCGGCGCGTCCGACGCCGCGCGGCGACCCGGATCGGTCGGCCGCCCGGTCGGCCAGTCCGAGCAGGTCCCGGGCCAGCTCGGTGGGGTGCTGCGCGTGCAGGTCGTGGTCGGCCCCGGGATATTCGCGGATGGTCGCGTCGGACAGCGCCCGGGTCGCTGCCTCGACCCGTGCGCGCCGGCCGTCCGCCTGTCGCGCGTCGCCGGGCAGGGCCGGGATCAGCAACACCGGCACCTGGATCGCCGGGTAGTAGGGCTGCGGCGGGTCGTCCCACATGCTGCGCACGATGCGCATATGCCGGTCGATCGACAGCCGGCGGCTCAGCGACCCGTCGGGCCACACCCGAAGGTTGGCCTCGGTCGCGGCCAGCGCCTCGGCGGACCAGTCCGGGTGCGTGTCGCGCAGGTACCGGCGCAGCTGGGCGGCCGGCAGTCCGTCGATCTCCGGTGGCCGCAACGCGGCCTCGCACGCCTCCCAGGACGAAAACTCCGTCGACGGCGCCAGCCAGCCACCGTCGACCAGGGCGAGCGCGGCCACCAACTCGGGGTGCCGGGCGGCGAAGCTGACCACCACGTTGCCGCCCCAGGACTGGCCGGCCACAACGGCGTCGCGGATGCCGAGCGTGGCGAGATCTTCGGCCGCGGTGGCGGTGTCATAACCGTCTGGGGGCGCGTCGCTCTCGCCGTGCGAACGTAGGTCGACGGCCGTTACCGGATGCCCGGCCGCGGACAGGACGCGGGCCACCCCGTCCCAGAGCCGGGCGTTGGAGGACAGCCCGTGCACCAGCAGGAACGGCTGCAACTCGCCCGGCCACCGGCGGACGTGCAGCGCGATGCCGGGGGCGACATAGACCCGCTCGTCGACCGGCTGCGGCCCGGCCCGCCCGGCCCCGTCTGAGGGGCCGACACGCTCATCAATCGAGGGCATGGCCCCACGGTAGCCGCAGGGTGTGACGAAGTCGCCGTCCCGCCGATCAACCCGGGGACAGTGCCCCGGCTTCCGGACCCGGCGAAACGCCGCCGCGGGAAACCGGTGGCGTCCGTGGCCCGGACCAGTCGTTGCGCATCGCCGCCCAGTGGTACCGCCCGGTGTCCGGCCGGTTGCCATTCACGTGTCGACCGGTCTGGCTCGACGCGTCTGGCACCGCGCGACGATCCAGACCAGTCGCCGACCAGCCGACCGGTGACACCGGGCGCCGGGCGGCACCGGGCGCGCAGCCGCGGATCTCCGGGTGCCGGGTCATCATCCAGCGCAGCGATGAGATGCGGGCGGCGTACTCGTACCCGTAGTGCCCCTGTGCCCGCCACCGGACCCGTACCAGCGGCTCGTCGACGTGCTCGATCGGTGCCCGGCGGGCGGCCCGCATGAGCAGGTCCCAATCCTCGTTCTGGCGGCCCGGGGCGTCCTCGGCGAACAGCCCGCAACCCTGCGGGCCGACCAGAGACGGACGCCGGACCAGGAAGCTCGACGAGCACAGCGCGCCGATCGGGGAGCGGGCCAGCCGATCCAGCCCGATGTGGGTCTGGCCGATCAGCCTCGGGCTGCGGTGGTGCCGGTACGCCAGCTCGATCGCGCAACTGGCCAGGTCGGCCGACGGCGCCGCGCTCAGCGCCTCGACCTGCGCGGTGAGTTTGCCGGGCCGCCACTCGTCCTCGTCGTCGCAGAACGCGACCAGCTCGGTGTCCAGGGCGAGGATGCCGGAGTTGCGGGCGCCGGCCAGCCCGGCTCGCCGGGAGTTCGCCTGTACGCGTACCGGCCGGTCCCCGTCCCGGGCGAGCCCGGCGTCCGGCTCTGCCTGGTCGTACACGACGATCACGCGCAGCGGACCCGGGTACGTCTGCGCGTCGATCGCGGCCAGTGCGCGGCGCAGGATGTCCGGATGGTTCCGGGTGGGTACGACCACGCCGACCGAGGGCCACTTCATGTCTCAATCCCTCCCGTAGCCGTACACGGTGAGCAGGGGAGCGGTCAGCGCGCTCACCAGCCGGCGCTGCCGGGGCGGGATGCAGGCCCGCCACCCCTCGTCCCGGCGCAGCGGCAGCTCGCCGGTAGCGAATCGCATCGGGTTCGCGCCGGCTCCGTGGCACGGGCGCAGCCGTACCGCGTCGTCGGCCAGGAAGTCCATCGGTCCGGTGGCGTCCACCCCGGCGAACTCGGCGACCCGGCGCACCGTCGCGGCCGGGTCGGCGAGCAACTGCTCGTACCGGACCCGGTGCACCGCGACCCCCCGGCGGCGCAACAGCTCGAACGCGGCGTTGTGCGCGTTCCACAGCATGGCCGCCCGCCCCGGCTGGTACCGGTCCGGAGGCGTCGCGGTCGCCGCCGGCCGGCCCTGGGCGCGGCCCCACGAGTACGCGACTCCGCGGCTGTCCCGGACCATGTGGACCACCCGCAGGTCGATCTGGTCCGACCAGCGCAGGCAGTAGGCCAGCGAGGCGTGCTTGGACGAGTCGACGACCACCTGGGCTCCACTGGTCTGGGCCGCCGCCCGGTACACCCGGGCGTAGTAGCTCGCGTACTCGGCCACCAGCTCACCGTGCGGATCCGCCAGCCGCCGGCCGGCCAGTCGCGGGATGTGCCGGCTGCGCTCGACGGCGTCACGCAGCGCCAGGACCCGTACCGGGTCGATGTTGTGCCATCCGCCGAACGCGCGCTCGCCGACCTTGCGCCAGAAGTGGCAGATGGAGAACCTGCGCCCGCATCCGCACCGCTCGTCGTCGCACAGGTCTCGCCGCCACAGGTGGACCACCTCGCCGAGCGTGCAGACGCCGGGCAACTCGCCCAGCACGCGCTCCAGGAGAGTGGTGCCACTGCGGCCGAGGCCGCCGATGAAAATGACGCGTACCACGGCGCCCCCTGTCTGGTTCTGTCCCCTTTAACGAACCGGAGGCGGTGGGGGTGACCGGGTATGCCAGTCTGGATGACCCCCGGTGGTTCCGTTGGTAGGATCGCCGGTATGACTGCGAAGGTGACCCTCTCCTTTTCGGACGACACGATCGCCGAGGCCCGATTGTGGGCACAGCGCGACGGTGTGTCGCTGTCCGCCTGGATCGATCGGGCCGCCCGCGAGCGCAGCCTGCGGGAGATCTTCAACGCGCATGCCGACGCGATCCGCCGGGCCGGACTGGACGATGAGACCGCCGCGCTGGCTGACGAGCGGGAGATTGCGATGATCGACGCGGAGATCTATGGTGTGCCGGGTCGGCGGGGGCCGGCGAGCGATCCCGACCGATAGGAGCGGCGTGCAGCGCGGCGAGATCTGGCTCATCCAGGGGGCCCGCGAACGACTCGGCTTGGTGATCAGTTCCGATGTGTACAACGGCACCGATGTCCCGGTGATCCTCGTCGCCGAGGTCGTCGAGAAGGACCGGCTGCGCGACTCACCGCTGGCGGTGGAGTGCGGGGACTACGTGGTCATGCCGGACCGGCTGTCCTCGCCGATGAAGCGCTGGTTCGTCGACCGGGTGGAGATCGCCGACACCGCGACCATGCGCCAGGTGTCCCGCGCCCTGCGCATCCTGCAAGACCTCTGACGCCCCCGCGGCGGCGGGCTGTGCGAAACCCGCCGGGCGGCGACTAACGCGGCTGCCGGCGGGGATCGATCCAGCCCGCCCGGGCCAGGTGGTCCAGCAGTGAGTCCACCGCACTCTCGACGGTCAGCTCCGACGTGTCCAGTACCAGGTCGGCGTCGGTCGGCTCCTCGTACGGGTCGTCCACCCCGGTCATTCCGGTGAGCTTGCCGGCCCGGGCCTTCGCGTACAGCCCCTTGCGGTCGCGCGCCTCGCAGATCGCCAGCGGAGTCGCGACGTGTACCAGCACGAACCCGGCCCCGGCGTCCTCGGCCATCTGGCGGGCGGCAGCCCGGGCCGCCGCGTACGGCGCGATCGGGGCGCACAGCGCCATGCCGCCGTGCCGCGCGACCTCGGCGGCCACCCATCCGATGCGCCGGACGTTCAGGTCGCGGTCGGCCTTCGAGAAGGTCAGCCCGGCGGACAGCTCCCGGCGCACCACGTCGCCGTCGAGCGTGGTGACCGTGCGCTCGCCGGTCTCCAGCAGTGCGTCGGCAACTCCGCGGGCGATCGTCGACTTGCCCGAGCCGGACAGGCCGGTGAGGAACACGACCAGCCCGCGGTGCCGGCGTGGCGGCCGGTCCCGGGTGAGTTCCCGGGCGACCGCGGGCGGCGTGTGCCACTCGGGGAGCGGGCTGCCCCGGTCGAGCAGGTTGTCGATCTCCTCGCCGGAGAGCGCGAGCCGCCGGAACCGCGGCGGGATGTCGTCCCGGCCACGCCACTGGCCGTCCCGGCTGTCGTACGCCAGCTCGCGCGGAATGATCACTCGTGGGCCACCGCCGGACATCATGGTCTCGCCGGTGGACAGCAGGTGGGTGACCCCGTAAGCGCCGGCGACCCGGGCCCGGAGCAGCGCGTCGCGGATCTCGTCGCCGTGCGAGGCGAGCGGCACGGCCACGACGGTGGCGGGGGGCATCCGGTCGCGGGCCGCGAGCACGCTGCGTACCAGTGCCTCTGCCGGCAGGCCGTCCGGCGTGCCGGTGGCGACCGGGATCAGAACGAGCAGGTGACCGGCCAGAGTCCGCGCGGCGTGCGCGATCTGGGCCAGTTGCGGCCGGTGCAGCGGCCGGTCGGTGATCACTCCGAGTACCCGGCCGGGCGGCAGGAGCGCCCTGACCTCCTCGGGGGACCGGCGCAGCCGCCGGAACGGCCCGTGCCCGCCATCGCCGATCCGCCGCACGGCGCCACCGATACCGGACATACCGTCACGCGTCGCCCAGATGTCGGTCGCGTCGACCGCGGCGACTGGCGCGCCCTCGGGGTCGGTGAGCACAAGCACCCGCTGCAGGGGATTGTTGGTGTCCAGCGCTCGGACCACCGCGGTCGGGGCCTCCAGAGTCACCGGCACCGGCCAGGACGTGCCGTCGGGCAACCGGCCGCGACGGGCCAGGCTGGACAGCTCCGTCCGGCCGTGGAACCCGGTCAGCGGCGCGTACCCGCCGGAGAGCAGCAGCTCAAGGTCGGCCAGCTCATAGCGCCGCGGAGCGTACGTCGGAGCATCCCGAAGCACCTCATCGGGCAGTACCCACCCGCTCATGACCATCCCCTCGCCAACCCGAGGGGACAGTCTTGCAAAACACCGCGCGGGCGCCAAGGGCACCACGGCTTGTAGGTCCGAAGTCGGGGCCGACTGGTCTGGCTCGGCGCGTCTGGACGCCGCGCGGCGACCCAGACCGGTCGTTCGGGGTGAGACGACCATCACGGATTGAAACCGAAATCGAGCGGGTACTCGACATCACTGCCGAAAAGGAGACTCATGCCGAACCTGCGGGTCCACCCGATCGAACACGCGCAGCAACAGCCGGCGCCATCGGAGCCGGTCGAAACCGACGCGCGGACATTCGCCGACATCGAGAACGGCGAGCCGGACGCCACCCTGGACGAGATGGTGCTGCTCGACGCGGCCATCCTCTAGGACAACCCGGCGAAGCGTCGACGGCTGGCCCACCCGGGGGTGGGCCAGCCGTTGCTGTCTGGCGGCGGTGTGCGGACGGGGCCGGTCAGCCGGTGTTGCGCAGGCCGGCCGCGATGCCGTTGACGGTGGTCAGGAGCGCGCGCTCCAGGGTCGGGTCGGCGGTCGCCGGGCGTACCGAACCCGGGGCACCCCGGCCGGCCCGGTACTGGGCGAGCAGCGCGACCTGCAGGTGGTGCAGGGGTTCGAGGTAGGTGTCGCGGACCGCAAGGGTCCGGCCGAGCACCGGCTGCTCCTGCAGTAACGCCGGCTGACCGGTGATGCGCAGGACCTCGTCCACCGTCCGCCGGTACTCCTCCCGGATCTTGTCGAAGATCGGGTGCAACTCCTCGGGTACCAGTGTTTCCACGTACCGCGCCGCGATGGTCAGGTCGGTCTTCGTCAGCATCATCTCGACGTTCGACAGGAACGTCTGGAAGAACTGCCAGCGGCCGAACATGTCGGCCAGCACCGGCCCCAGCCCCGCCTCCCGGGCCGCGGCCAGCCCGGTACCCACGCCGAACCACCCCGGCACGATCTGCCGGGACTGCGTCCAGCCGAACACCCACGGGATCGCGCGCAGCCCGGCGAGCCCGGCACCGGAGTCCGGCCGCTTGGCCGGCCGGGAGCCGATGTTCAACGCGCCGAGCAACTCGGTCGGGGTGGCGGCCCAGAAGTACGCGGGCAGGTTCGGGTCCTCGACCAGCCCCCGGTACGCGGTGAACGCCGCCGCGGAGACCACGTCCATCGCCGAGTCCCAGATGGCCAGGTCCTCGGCCGGTTGCCGGGGCGCGGTGTGCAGCAGGGTCGCCTGGAGCACCGCGGCGACGGTCAGCTCCAGGTTTTCCCGGGCCAGCGCCGGCAGCGTGTACTTGTCGGAGATGACCTCGCCCTGCTCGGTCACCTTGATCGCGCCGTCCAGGGTGCCGAACGGCTGGGCCAGGATCGCCTCGTGGGTGGGGCCGCCACCGCGGCCGACGGTGCCACCGCGGCCGTGGAAGAGCCGCAGCCGTACGCCGTGCTTGGCCGCCACGTCACGCAACGCCCGCTGGGCCCGGTGGATGGACCACTGCGACGTGGTGATGCCGGCCTCCTTGTTGGAGTCCGAGTACCCGAGCATCACCTCCTGCAGGTCGCCCCGGGCGCGGACCAGCTCCCGGTACGCCGGCAGGGACAGCAGCTCGTCCAGCAGCTCGCCGCCGGCGTCCAGCTCGGCCGGGGTCTCCAGCAGCGGTACGAAGCCGACCCTCGCCTGCCGGCTGTGCACGTCGACGAGCCCGGCCTCGCGGGCCAGCAGCACCGCGGCCAGTACGTCGTCGACGCCGAGCGTCATCGAGATGATGTAGGACTCGATGACCTCCGGGCCGAACCGCTCCTGCGCCTGCCGGATCGTGCGGAACACGTCGAACGTCTTGCGCGCGGCGTCGGTCAGCGGGGTGTCCATGCCGGACAGCGGCCGCTTGCCGCCCAGTTCGCGGGACAGCAGTTCGGTGCGCTCCTGCCGGCTCAGCGCCTGGTAGCTGCGTACCTCGCCGGCCCGCTCGAACATCTGGGCCAGTACCCGGTGGTGCGCCTCGGCGTGCTCCCGGACGTCCATCGTCGCCAGGTGCAGCCCGAACGCGGAGATGGTGCGGATCACCTCGGCCAGCCGCCCGGTCGCGGTCAACTGCCCGGCGTTGCGGGCCAGCGAGGCGCGCATGACCTCCAGGTCGGCCACCAGCTGGGCCGAGCCCTGGTAGTCCCGGCCGGGCACGTGCGGTCCCTGCGCGGCCAGCCGGGTACGGGTGTTGGCCAGCTTGACCTTGATGCACCGGGCCTTGAGCCGGTATGGCTCCTCGGCGTTGACCCGGCGGAACCGTTCGGCCAGCTCGGGCAGCTTCTCCAGGTCGGCGGCGAGGCTGGCGGACAGGTCCAGGGACACCCCGCGCAGGCGGCGGGACACGGATACCTCGTTGATCAGATCGTCGATCACCGACTCGGCCGCCCGGATGCCGTGTTCGTGCTGGATGAGCAGGACGTCGCGAGTGACCGTCGGGGTCACGAACGGGTTGCCGTCACGGTCGCCGCCGATCCAGGTGCCGAAGGACAGCGGCCGGGCGGTCGGCGCGGTCTCGACGCCCAGGTCGCGCAGGGTGTCGGCGAGGTCGGTGAGCACCTGGGGAGCGGCGTCGCCGTACAGGTCGGTGAGGTAGTAGACCGCGTTGCGCGCCTCGTCGGTCGGGTCGGGCCGGTCCACCCGCAGCTCATCGGTCTGCCAGAGCAGGTCGATCAGTTCGGCCAGCCGCCGGTCGGCGGTGCGTACCCGGCCCTCTCCGGCCGTCCGGAAGCCGGCCGGGGCGCCGAAGAGCGCAGTGGCCGCGGCCTCGGCGTCCAGCTGATCGGCGACCCCGCGCAGCTTCGACAGGATGGAGCGGCGGGCCGCCTCGGTCGGGTGCGCGGTGAACACCGGGCGGATCGCCAGCTGCCGGGCGGCCGCCGCGATCTCGTCCGCCGGTACCCCGCGCTCCGAGATCAGCCGCGCGGCCTGGTCCAGCCAGCCGCCCCGCTCCGCGCGGAGCCTGCGCAGCTCGCGGGCCCGGTGCACCTGCTCGGTGACGTTGGCCAGGTGGAAGTACGTGGAGAAGGCGCGGGCGAGCTTCGTGCCGGTGCCCACGTCGACGGCGGACAGCCGGGCGGCGGCCTCGGCGGCGTCGGCCCGGACCAGCGCCCGGACCTCCTCGACCAGGTCGAGCAGCGCCTGCCCCTCCTGCCGGACCAGGGTGTGGCCGAGCAGGGTGGAGAGTCGGCGGATGTCGGCGCGCAGTGCAGCGCCAGGATCAGTGCGATCAGCCACGTTGGCTCCTTCGGAGAGAGCATCGTCGGGAGGACCGCGTTGTCCGGGCAATCGCATGCTATCCGGTGGCGGTCGGGACGAAACCGAGGCGCTCGTCACGTCCACGCGGTCGGGGTCTCCCGGTGACCCGGCGTTCATGATCGCCGCTACCCGCGGTCACCCGTCCGGAGGACCGTCGCCGCGAGTAGTCTTGACTGCATACCCCCCGTCCAGCCCGGACGAGGGGGACTTGTCGCGTGCCCGTTCACTACGGAAAGTGACATTGATGAAGCTTTACGGCCTCCTCGAATCCGCCCTCGCCGACCCCGCCCTGGCCTCCGCGCGCGATCTTGCGCGCGACTCGGCCGGGCCGAACGCCGTGAACACGGCCGCGGCCGAGCAGCTGGACCTGACCGCGCCCGCCGCGCTGCGCCCGTTCGTGGTCGCCGCGCTGGCGGCCTCGGCGGACGGGGACCGCGCCGGTGGGGCCGGGCGGCCGGTGCTCGCCGTGACCGCGACCTCCCGGGAGGCCGACGACCTCGCGAACGCGCTGGGCTGCCTGCTCCCGTCCGACCAGGTCGTGGTGTACCCGGCCTGGGAGACCCTGCCGCATGAGCGGCTCTCGCCGCGCTCCGACACGGTCGGTCGGCGACTGGCGGTACTGCGCCGGCTGGCCCACCCGGACGAGCGCGGGCCGGTACGCGTGGTGGTCGCGCCGGTCCGGTCGGTGCTCCAGCCGCAGCTGCGCGGCCTCGGCGACCTGGAACCCGTCGAGCTGCACACCGGCGGCAGCGCCGACCTCGAAGAGGTGGTACGGCGGCTCACCGACATCGCGTACGCGCGGGTCGACCTGGTGGAGAAGCGCGGGGAGTTCGCCGTACGCGGCGGGATCCTCGACGTGTTCCCGCCGACCGAGGAGCACCCGCTGCGGGTGGAGTTCTGGGGCGACGACATCGAGGAGATCCGCACCTTCGCCGTCGCCGACCAGCGCACCCTGGCGGCCACCGACCGGCTGTGGGCGCCACCCTGCCGTGAGCTGCTGCTGACTCCGGAGGTCCGGGCGCGGGCCGCCGAGCTGGCCGAAGCGCATCCGGCGCTGGCCGAGATCCTGGACAAGCTGGCCGAGGGCATCCCGGTCGAGGGCATGGAGTCGCTGTCCCCGGTGCTGGTCCCCGGCGACCTGCAGCTGCTGCTGCACGAGATGCCGGTGAACACGATCGTGGTGCTGTGCGACCCGGAGCGCATCCGGACCCGGGCACACGACCTGGTCCGTACCAGCGCGGAGTTCCTGGAGGCGAGCTGGGCCGCGGCGGCGGTCGGCGGCCAGGCGCCCATCGACCTCGGCGCGGCCGCGTTCCGCACTCTCGCCGAGGTCCGGGCGACCGCGGCCGAGCTGGGCCAGCCCTGGTGGTCGATCTCACCGTTCGGCGTGGTCGAGGCGGCCGCCTCGACCGAGGTGCAGCCCTGGGAGGAGCCGCTGCCCGAGGTCACCGTGACGCCGGACGTCGGCCGGGCGCTGGCTCTGGCGGCCCAGCCCGTTCCGCTGTACCACGGCGACACCGGCCGGGTGCTGGACGACCTCAAGCGCTGGTCCGGGGACGGCTGGCGGGTGGCGATGGTGTTCGCCGGCAACGGTCCGGCGCAGCGCTCGGTCGAGGTTCTGCGCGACGCCGGCCTCGGGGTCACCCTGGCCGACGACATCGCGCGGCCACCGGCGCCGGGCACCGTGATCATCTCCACCGGCGGCCTGGAGTTCGGCTTCGTCGACGAGGCGTCCCGGCTGGCCGTGGTCACCGGTACCGACATCTCCGGCGGGCGCGGGGCATCCACCCGGGACATGCGCAAGATGCCCAGCCGGCGGCGCAACACCATCGACCCGCTGGAGCTGCGCCCCGGCGACTACGTGGTGCACGAGCAGCACGGCATCGGCCGGTACCTGGAGCTGGTGCAGCGCACGGTCAACGGCGCGGAGCGCGAGTACCTGGTCATCGAGTACGCGGCCTCGAAGCGGGGCCAGCCGGGCGACCGGCTGTTCGTCCCGACCGACCAGCTCGACCAGCTGTCCCGGTACGTGGGTGGCGAGGCGCCCGCCGTGCACAAGCTGGGCGGCTCGGACTGGGCGAAGTCGAAGGCCCGGGCGCGCAAGGCGGTACGGGAGATCGCCGCCCAGCTGATCCAGCTGTACGCGGCACGGCAGAGTTCCCGGGGGTACGCGTACGGCCCGGACACCCCGTGGCAGCGCGAGCTGGAGGACGCGTTCCCGTACACCGAGACGCCGGACCAGCTCTCCGCGATCGAAGAGGTCAAGACCGACATGGAGAAGGCGGTTCCGATGGACCGGCTGATCTGTGGCGACGTCGGCTACGGCAAGACCGAGATCGCGGTGCGGGCGGCGTTCAAGGCGGTACAGGACGGCAAGCAGGTCGCCGTACTGGTCCCGACCACCCTGCTGGTGCAGCAGCACTACAACACGTTCGCCGAGCGGATGAACCAGTTCCCGGTGACGATCCGCCAGCTGTCCCGGTTCCAGACGCCGAAGGAGGCGGAGCAGACCCTGACGATGGCCGCCGAGGGCACCGCCGACATCGTCATCGGTACCCACCGGCTGCTGCAGAACAGCACCCGGTTCAAGCAGCTCGGCATGGTCGTGGTCGACGAGGAACAGCGCTTCGGCGTGGAGCACAAGGAGTTCCTCAAGCAGCTGCGCACCGCGGTCGACGTGCTGACCATGAGCGCGACCCCGATCCCACGGACCCTGGAGATGGCCATCACCGGCATCCGCGAGATGTCCACCATCGCCACCCCGCCGGAGGAGCGCCACCCGGTGCTCACGTTCGTCGGGGCGTACGACGACAAGCAGGTCTCCGCGGCCATCCACCGCGAGCTGCTGCGCGACGGCCAGGTGTTCTACCTGCACAACCGGGTCGAGTCCATCGAGAAGGCGGCCCGCCGGCTGCGGGAGCTGGTACCCGAGGCGCGGATCGCGGTGGCGCACGGCCAGATGGGCGAGGACGCCCTGGAGAAGGTGATGGTCGGCTTCTGGGAGAAGGAGTACGACGTCCTGGTCTGCACGACCATCGTGGAGTCCGGTATCGACATCCCGAACGCCAACACGCTGATCGTGGAGCGGGCCGACCTGCTCGGTCTGGCTCAGCTCCACCAGATCCGGGGCCGGGTCGGCCGGGGCCGGGAGCGGGCGTACGCGTACTTCCTGTACCCGGGCGAGAAGCCGCTGACCGAGCACGCGCACGAGCGGCTGGCCACCATCGCCCAGCACACCGAGCTGGGTGCCGGCATGTACGTGGCCATGAAGGACCTGGAGATCCGGGGGGCCGGCAACCTGCTGGGCGGTGAGCAGTCCGGGCACATCGAGGGCGTCGGGTTCGACCTGTACGTGCGGATGGTCGGCGAGGCCGTGTCGCAGTTCAAGGGCGAGAAGCCGGACGAGGAGGAGGTCGACGTCAAGATCGACCTGCCGGTCGACGCGCACCTGCCGCACGAGTACATCGGCGTGGAACGGCTGCGCCTGGAGATGTACCGGAAGCTCGCCTCCGCCCGGTCCGAGGAGGCGCTCAACGAGGCGGTGACCGAGATGCAGGACCGGTACGGTACCCCGCCCGAGCAGGTGGCCAACCTGATCGCGGTGGCCCGGTTCCGGTTGCTGGCCCGCTCGTACGGGCTGACCGATGTGTCCCTGCAGGGGCGGCACATCCGGTTCTCGCCGGTACCGTTGCCGGACTCGAAGCAGCTGCGCCTGCGGCGCCTGTACCCGGACGCGGTCTACAAGACGGCCACAGACCAGGTGTCGGTACCCCGGCCGTCGACCCGCCGGGTGGGCGGCGAACCGCTGCGCGACACCGGCCTCCTGGAGTGGTGCGCCGAATTGATCACCTCGGTACTCGATGCCCCGAAACCGGCGCAAGCCCCCCGCAGCACCGCTGGCCAGCCGGCGTGAGAGAGTGTGCTCCATGCCTCGCCGTCGCTTGATCGCCGCCGCCGCAACGGGTGTGCTGGCTCTCGCCGCGCTGACCGGGTGCCGGTTTGAGACCGGCGCCGACGCCGCCTACGTCGGCGACACGCGCTTCTCCAACCACCAGATCGACACCCTGGTCGCGCAGCTGAAGAAGGATGGCGCCAAGATCCAGGACAGCGATCAGGCCCAGGTGCGGCGCCAGATCGTCGCGAACGAGGTCTTCATCGAGGTCGCGAAGCGGTTCTCCAAGGAGAAGGGCTACCCGGCCCCGACCGAGAACATCGACACGCTCGCGCAGAGCGCCGCGCAGGGCATCGGGCTGCCGATCAACGACGCGTATGTTCAGCTCGTCGCGACCGCTGAGGCATACCGCGAGCTGCTGACCGAGAAGGCCAGCGAGGGCACCGTCACCGACGCGGACTACCGGGACGCGTTCAACCTGCTGGTCTCTCAGCAGGCCGCCGGCCCCTCCGACTTCGCGGAGGTCAAGCAGGCCCTGCAGAGCCAGTTCGCCTCGGATCTCGCGAAGGCCGTGACCGTGCGCAACGAGCTGACCGACGCGATGAAGCGGTACAACGTCTCGCTGAACCCCCGCTACCAGCCCGCGGGCATCACTCTCGCCACCGTCCCGACCCAGAGCGGCGACAACCTGCCGGTGGCGCAGCTGACCATCGGCGGTTCCAAGGGCGGGGCTCCGGTCCTTGACCTCACGCCCACCGTGGCGCCGACCGACGACCAGAGCGCCTCGAACCCGGCGCAGTAGCGGTCGATGCCCGGACGGATCGTCCTGCTGGTGACCTCACCCCGGCTGCCGGCCGGGCTGCTCACCGCCGCCGCCTGGGACGCGGTCCGGGCCGCGCCGGTGTTCACCGCCGTCGATGGCGCGCAGGCCGCCGCGCTGCGTGCCGCCGGGATCCCGGTGACCGTCACCGCCGACGGGGTGGCCGACCTGATCGCCGCCGGTACCGCCGTCTGGCTGGCCGGCCCGACCGGCGACGAGGACCTGGCCCGGGCGCTCGGGCTGCGGCTGGCCAGCGAGCCGGGCCTGGCCGAGCTGGAGCTGATGTACGGCTCCTGGGATCCGCCCGGCTCCCGGCTGCTGGACGTGGTGACCGTGATGGACCGGCTGGCCTCGCCGGGCGGCGACCCGTGGAAGCTCGCCCAGACGCACCGCAGCCTGGCGAAGTACATGCTGGAGGAGGCGTACGAGGCGTACGACGCCATCCAGGCGGACGACCAGGCCGCGCTGCGCGAGGAGTTGGGCGACGTACTGCTCCAGGTGGTCCTCCACGCCCGCCTCGCCGAGAACCTGCCGGACGGGCAGGGCTGGAGCGTCGACGACGTCGCCGGGGACCTGGTCGACAAGCTGATCCGGCGCAACCCTCACGTGTTCGGCGCTGAGCCGGTCGAGGACATCGACGAGATCACCGAGCAGTGGGAGCGGATCAAGAAGGCGGAGAAGGCCCGGACCTCCGTGCTGGACGGGATCGCCTGGTCCCAGCCGGCGCTCGCGCTGGCCGCGAAGATCCTGTCCCGGGTCGAGCGGGCCGGGCTCGCGACCGAACTCCCGATCGAGAGCCCGAACGGCGGTGGGCTGGACGGCGGTGGGCCGGACGGTGACGGGCTCGGCGCCCGGCTGCTGCGCATGGTGGCTGACAGCCCCGAGGACGCGGAGGCGGCGCTGCGCCGCGCGGTGAGCGCCTACGCCGAGCGGGTACGGGCCGCGGAGCGCGCCTCCTCCACGGGTGCGGCGCCGGCGGGTTCCGAGCCGACCGGTCCGACCGGCACCGGAGCCTGATCCGTCGCCGTAGCGGACGGTCCAGCCCAGTCGACCGCCAGCCCGGCACCCAGACCGGCCGCGACGACCAGAGTGCCGAGCAGGGCGCCGGGTGCCGGAGCGGTGTGATCGATCACGGCGGTACCGGCCAGTGAGGCCACCGGGAGCAGCCCGGCGAACATCCCGGCCCGCTCGACGCCCAGCCGGCGCAGGCCGCCGTACCAGCAGAGGAACGCCACGACGGTGAGCACGACGGCGAGGTAGAGCAGGGCGACGCCCTCCGCCGCGGTCGGCACCCGCAGCCGGTGCCACTCACCGGTCACCAGGGCGGCCACCGCCAACTGCGGTACCGCGAGGGCGCACGCCCACGCGGACACCCGTACCGGCCCCAGTTCGTCCAGCAGCGGCGCGGCGAGCAGGGAGAACAGCACCTCCCCGGCTAGCGCGCCGAGCGCCCAGCACAGCCCGGCGGCGCTCGCGTGCCCACCGCCCTGCACCAGCGCGATGCCGGCCACCACGACGGCACCGCAGCCCACCACGCGTGCCGACGGGCGGCGCCGGCCCGGAGCCCCCCGGCGTGAACGCCGCCTGACCGGTCCAGCCCAAGTGCTGGCCCGCGAGCCGGCCAGCACCGGCCCGAGGATCGCCAGCAGCAGCGGAGTGCCGCCGATCACCGTGCCGAGCACGGCCGGGTCGGCGTGCCGGAGCGCGGCGAGGACGCACACGTTGAACGCGGCCAGCCCGGTGGCCGCCAGCCCGGCGAGCCGCAGCAGTTCCCGGCGGTACGGGGCCCGGCCGGCGGATCGGCGTACCAGCGCGGCCAGCAGCGCCGCGGCGATCAGGTACCGGACAGCCTGGCTGGTCAGCGTCGGGTACCCGGTCAACTCCCGGCTCACCGGGAACGAGGTGCCGAGGATGGTCATCGCGGTCGCGCACAGCACCGCTCCGGTCGATCTCATGCTGGCGACGGTACGAAGCCGAGTGGTCTACTGAGAAGGTCCACTGACGCGCATTGTAAGGGGACCACTTGTTCGTCCTCGACCGCCGGCGACCGGCGCTCGGCGAGCAGCTCGCGGCCGCGCTGCGCACCGCGATCGCGGACGGCAGCCTGGGCGCAGGCACCCGCCTGCCGGCAACTCGGGACCTCGCGGCGGAGCTGGGTGTGTCGCGGGGACTGGTGGTCGGCGCCTACGAGCAGTTGCTGGCCGAGGGGCGGCTGGTGGCCCGGCACGGCTCGGGCACGTTCGTCGCCACCGGTGCCGCGCAGCCGCCCGTCCCTCGGGCACCGGCGCGACCGGCACCGGTGGTCGCGCTGCGGCCCGGCATCCCGGACCTGGCCCAGTTCCCCCGCCGGGCCTGGCGCCGCGCGTACGAGAGCGCCCTGCGCACCGCCGCCGACAGCGACTTCGACTACGGCGATCCGGCGGGCGCGCTCCGGCTGCGCGCCGAGTTGACCGGTTACCTGGTGCGGGTCCGGGCGGCCCGGGTGGAGCCCGCCGGGCTGCTGGTCACGTCTGGTGCGGCGCAGGCCCTGGCCCTGCTGGCGGCGGTACTGCGCGCCCGGGGTGTGGACCGGATCGGGGTGGAGGACCCGGGCAGTCCGCCGATCCGGGAGCACCTGATCGCGGCGGGGCTGCGGCCCGTACCGGTGCCGGTCGACAGCCAGGGGCTGGATGTCGCCGCGCTGTCCCGTACCCGGCTGGCCGCCGTGGTGGTCACGCCGGCACACCAGTTCCCGACCGGCGTGGTCCTCTCGCCCGAGCGGCGTACTGCGCTCGTCGCCTGGGCCGCCCGCACCGGCGGCCTGATCGTGGAGGACGACTACGACGCGGAGTTCCGCTACGACCGCGATCCGGTCGGCAGCCTCCAGGGGATGGCCACCGGATCGGTGGCGCACATCGGCTCGGTGAGCAAGGCGCTGGCCCCGGCCCTTCGGCTGGGGTGGCTGGCCGGACCGCCCCGGCTGATGGCGGAGCTGGCCGTCGCCAAGTCGGCGGCGGACAACGGCGGACCGGTGCTGGAACAGCTCGCGTTCGCCGAACTCCTGGCGACCGGCGGGTACGAGCGGCACCTGCGTACCGTGCGCCGGCTGTACCGGCTGCGCCGTGACGTCGCGGTCGCGGCGATCGCCGAGCACCTTCCCGGGGCGACGGTCGCCGGCGTGGCGGCCGGCATGCACCTGCTGGTCACCCTGCCGCCCGGCGTGGACGACGTGGCGCTCGCCGGGCGGGCCGCGGCGCTGGGTATCGGGGCGCTGGCACTGTCCACCACCCGGATCAGCGCGCCCGGACCGCCGGGGCTCGCCATCGGGTACGCGGCGCTGCCGCCCGACCGGCTGCGGGATGCCATCGCCTCGGTCGGCAGGCTGCTCGGGTAGGTTGCTGGGATGTCCGACGACTTTGTGACCATCGCGGAGCGCGTGGTAGAGGCGGTCCTGGAAGCCAACCCCGAACTGGCGACCGACGCGGGGGATCACCGGTTCGACGGCCGGTTGCCGGACTTCTCCGCCGACGGCGTCGCGCGGGACGTGGCGATGCTGCGCGAGGCGTCCGCCGCGCTGTCTCAGGTGGACGAGGACACCCTCGACGCCGAGGGGCGGGTGGACCACGAGGTCCTGATGTCGTTGGTGGACCGGCTGCTGTTCGATCTCACCGAGGTGCGTGAGCACGAGTGGAACCCGCTGGCACACAATCCCGGCGTGCTCCTGCACTCGCTGATCTCCCGGCCGTACGCGCCGGTCGCGCAGCGGCTGGAGAGCCTCGCCCAGCGGCTGGAGGCCATTCCGGACGCGCTGGCCACCGCGCGGGCCACCCTGGTGGACTGCCCGCGCGTACACCTGGAGACGGCGCAGGGCCAGTTCGCCGGCACCGCCGGGCTCATCGCCAGCGAGGTGCCCCGGCTGCTGGCCGAGGAGCCGGCGCTGGCCGGCCGGGTCGAACCGGCAGCGCAGCGGGCCCGTACCGCGCTGGACGAGTTCGGCGGCTGGCTCGGTACCCAGCTCGCCGACGGCGGCGCCGGCCGCGACCCGAGGCTGGGGCGGCGGCTCTGGGAGGCCCGGCTGTGGCACACCCTGGACACCGGCCTGACCGCGGCCGAGGTGCTGTCCCGGGCGCAGGACACCCTCGACCGGGTCAGCGAGCAGCTACGGGAGGTCTCCGCCCGGATGGTCGGGGGCCCGGAGACCGACGAGACGGTACGCGCGGCTCTCGACCGGCTGGCCGAGGAGCATCCGGACAACACGTCCATCGTGGACCTGGCGAAGCGCAGCCTCGACGAGGCGACCGAGTTCGTGCGTGCCAACGAGCTGGTGTCGCTGATCGACGACCCGTGCGTGATCCAGGAGATGCCGGAGTTCGCCCGGGGCGTCGCGGTGGCATACTGCGACCCGCCCGGCGCGCTGGAGACCTCCGAGGTGCCCACGTTCTACTGCATCTCGCCGACGCCCAGCGACTGGTCGCCGGAGCGGATCACGTCGTTCTACCGCGAGTACAACGACCACATGGTCCGCAACCTGACCGTGCACGAGGCGATGCCGGGCCACTTCCTCCAGCTGGCGCACGCGCGCCGGTACCGGGGGTCGACCAGGGTCCGGTCGCTGGGCTGGTCCGGTCCGTTCGTCGAGGGCTGGGCGGTCTACACCGAGGAGCTGATGGCGGACTACGGCTTCGGCGGCGTACCGGTCCGGCTCCAGCAGCTCAAGATGCAGTTGCGCTGCGCGCTCAACGCGGTCATCGACCAGCTGGTGCACTGCGAGGGGTTGACCGAGGCGGACGCCATGGCGCTGATGACCGGGCGCGGGTTCCAGGAGGAGGGCGAGGCGGCCGGCAAGTGGCGGCGGGCGCTGCTCACCTCGACCCAGCTGTCGACGTACTTCGTCGGGTACGTCGAGGTGGCCGGGATCGGCCGCGCCCGGCCGTCCGAGGTACCGGTGCGCGACTGGCACGACCGCATGCTCGCGCACGGCTCGCTCGCGCCCCGGCACCTGCGGACGCTGCTGGGCGTCTGACCCGCCCGGGCGCGGTCAGGCCATGCCCTTGCTCTCCTCGGCGGCGACTGGGTCGGCGATCACCGCGTCGGAGTCCTCCAGTACGAACGCCTCCTCAGCCGCGCGCCGGGTCAACCGCGCGATCAGCCAGCCGATCACCATGCCGGTCGCCGCTCCAGCGAAGATCCACTCCCACTGGATCGGCGCCCGGCGGCCGGCCAGCGCGTCCATCGCGCTACTGGCGCGCCGCCGGCTCTCGCCCATCGCCGAGCCGACGCGGTCGCTCGCCGAGCTGATCCGGTCGCCCGCCGAGTTGAGCCGGTCGCTCGCCTCCTCGGCCAGGTCGGCACCGCGCCGGGCCAGCGACCGCGCCCCGTTACCGCCGGCCTCGACTGCCGCGACCAACTCGTGGAACGCCTGTCCCGCGACCCGCTCCGCTTCCCGGGTCCGTCCACTCCACCCGTTGCCCATCAGGGACACCTCCAGCACGTCAGCCTGCCGACCGCAGTCGTCTCGTTCGCCTGTTGTCCGAAGGAGTGCCCGCACTCCGGTCGCGGCAAACGGGAGGAGTTTGCCGTTCGGGCCCGCCGGGGTACCGGTGCGGCCATGGCCGTTGACACGTCCGCCCCACCCGAGGGGCCGGTCGCCGCTCCGGACTGCCGGCCCATCTACATCGGCCTGGTGATCCTGGTCGCCCTCCTGCTCATCGCCCTGCTGGTGGCCGCGGTGAGCCTCACCGTGCGGCACGGGAACGGGCCGGAGCACACCGTTTCGGCGCCGCTGGCCGGCCGCGACGACGCCCGGCTCGACCTGACGTCGGGGGTCGGGCTGGTGACGGTACGGGTCCGGGACCTCGGCGACCGGCTGTACCGGATCGGTACGCCGGCCGGTTCCGGCACGGTACCCCGGGTGACCGACCAGGACGGTTCGGTACTCGTCGGGCTGGGTGCCTCGGACGACGGCTCGGGTGGCGGCCCGGCCAGCGTCGAGATCCTGCTCAGCTCGCGGGCGACCTGGCGGTTCCGGCTCGCCGGCGGGGCCGATGAGGCCCGACTCGACCTGCGCGGCGGCCCGGTTTCCGGAGTCGACATCGCCAGCGGCGTGTCCAGCGTCGAGCTGTGGCTGCCCAGGCCGAGAGGCACGGTCACGGTACGGGAGGGTGGCGGGGCGTCCGAGTTCACCGTGCACGCCCCGGCGGCCGTACCGGTCCAGGTACGGGTCGCCGGCGGCGCCGGGCAGGCGACCATCGACGGCACCGTGCACGCCGGTGTCTCCGGAAACACCGTGTACCCGGCCGCCGGCTGGGATCAGGCGAGGGACCGGTACGAGCTGGACGCGGTCGGCGGCCTGTCGCAGCTGTCCCTGGACCGGTCCTGACGGCTCACGTCGACCGGTCCCGGCGGGTCACGTCGACCGGCCCGGGCTCACAGCGACCGGCCCGGCGGCTCACTTCGACCGCTTGTCGGCGATCGTCGCGCCGCCCGGCAGGGCGAACGCGTCCAGGGCGACGGTGGGCCGGTAGTCGTCCAGAGTCAGGTCGATCGGGTTGCCGTCGACCGTACCGGTGAAGCTGCCCAGCATCCCCTCGGTCGTCACGCAGGCGGAGAAGCTGGTGGCCGGCGCGTTGCTCAGGCCGGTCACGTCGAGGCAGGTGGCGTGCTCGCCGGACAGCGTGGTGTCGTGCTGGGAGACCACCGTCCCGCCGTCCACGGCGACCGCGCTGAGCAGGTCGATCACGACCGTCGGGGCGAGCAGGCCCCGGCCGCCGATCTGGGACAGCAGCGCGCTGGTCGGGTTGCCGGGCGGCGATGGCGGCGGGGTCAGCGTGCAGGTCGTGGCGCCGCCCGAGGAGCGGCAGTCCGCGGTCTGGTCCGGGGTGAGCACGAGCTCGCCGCCCGGATAGGTGTAGGCGACCCGGCTCGGGTCCTGGGCCTGGGCGATGGTGGCGCTGGTGCCGTGTGGCAGCGAGTAGGTCGCGGTGTAGGTCAGCGAGCCGGCGCTGGACATCCGGCTGGCGAGGTCGTCCACCAGCTGGGCCCGGCCGCTCAGCTGCTGACCACCGGCGACGGTGTCGCAGCCGGCCGATCCCCCGACCGCGGCGGTGACCAGCGCGGACATGGCAACGGCGAGGGTACGTCGGGCGCGGATCGACCGCGGCGCAAGACGCATGTCCTCAGCCTTCCCGCTGATCTGGCCGCGCGGCAACTCTATTCACAATCTGGGTCGTTTTATACCGAAAATCGCCCCGGGTCTCGGGTCCGGGAGGCGGTGCTCCGGCCCTTATCCCTGCTCGATAGTCTCGGGGCAGCGGGCGTGTGTACCCGCCCCCTCTACGCCGCACCGTCGCGGCCCTAATGATCGTCAAGAGGAGAGCGAGGGCCAGAGTGGCCACCATCGAGGCAATCGTCGCGCGGGAGATTCTCGACTCGCGGGGCAATCCGACCGTCGAGGTCGAGATCGGGCTGGACGACGGTACGATCGCCCGCGCCGCGGTACCTTCCGGCGCGTCTACCGGTGCGTTCGAGGCGCTGGAGCTGCGCGACGGCGACAAGGACCGGTACCTGGGCAAGGGCGTCGCGAAGGCCGTCGACAACATCGAGGAGCGGATCTTCCCCGAGCTCGTCGGCTACGACGCGACCGACCAGCGCGCGGTCGACCAGAAGATGCTCGACGTGGACGGCACGCCGGACAAGTCCGAACTGGGCGCCAACGCGATCCTGGGCGTTTCCCTGGCGGTGGCGAAGGCCGGAGCCAACTCCTCGAGCCTGAGCCTGTTCCGGTACCTGGGCGGCCCGAACGCGCATCTCCTGCCGGTACCGATGATGAACATCCTCAACGGCGGCGCGCACGCGGACTCCAACGTCGACATCCAGGAGTTCATGATCGCTCCGATCGGCGCGCCCGACTTCCGCGAGGCGCTGCGCAGCGGCGTCGAGGTGTACCACGCGCTCAAGGGCGTCCTGAAGAAGCAGGGCCTGTCGACCGGCCTCGGCGACGAGGGCGGCTTCGCGCCCAACCTGCCGCACAACGCCGCCGCGCTGGACCTGATCGGTGAGGCGGTTGGCATCGCCGGGTACGAGCTGGGCAAGGACATCGTGCTCGCGCTCGACGTGGCGGCCACCGAGTTCTTCGCCGACGGCGCCTACACCTTCGAGGGTTCGGCCAAGTCGGCCGAGGAGATGACCAGCTACTACGCCAAGCTGGTCGAGTCCTACCCGATCGTGTCGATCGAGGACCCGCTGGCCGAGGAGGACTGGGCCGGCTGGACCACGATGACCGCGCAGCTCGGCGACCGGATCCAGATCGTCGGCGACGACCTGTTCGTCACGAACCCGACCAGGATCGCCCGCGGCATCGCCGAGCGGGCCGCCAACGCGGTGCTGGTCAAGGTGAACCAGATCGGTTCGCTGACCGAGACGCTGGACGCCGTCGACCTGGCGCACCGGGCCGGATTCCGGACCATGATGAGCCACCGGTCCGGAGAGACCGAGGACACCACGATCGCGGACCTGGCCGTCGCGGTCGGCAGCGGCCAGATCAAGACCGGAGCGCCGGCCCGGTCCGAGCGGGTCGCGAAGTACAACCAGCTGCTGCGCATCGAGGAGGAGCTGGGCGACGCGGCGCGGTACGCCGGTGCCGGCGCCTTCCCGAGGTACCGTACGCAGTGATCGTCACCGGCCCGGCGACAGCCGGCCGGTAGTGCGTCCGATCGCGCGGGGCGCGGCGAAGCGGCGGGGCCGGGCCGGACAACCGAGGTTGTCTGGCCCCGACCCGATCCGTCGACCGCCCGCGCCCCCGCGGTGGCGTTGACAACGGGGGGAGGGCAAGCATGACGCAGCCACGTCGCACCCCAGGCCGAGGCGGTCCTAGCCGGCGCGGCCGGGGCACCGGCTCCCCCCGGGCCACCCGGGGCGCGGCCACCCGCACGAGCCTCGGCCGCGCCGGCTCGAACCGGGCCACGCCGCTCCGCTCCGCCGACCGGGTACGGGCGGTCCCCACCCGCTCCGCCGCCACCGACCCGGCGCGCTCCGCGTCCCGTCCGGCCAGCGCCCGCCGCGCCGCAGCCGGTGGCGCCGCCCGGCGCACCCGGGCACCGCAGCCGCACCGGCTCACCGGCCGGGCGACCGTCCTGGCGTTGGTACTCGGCGCGCTGCTGCTGGCCTACGCCTACCCGGTGCGCATCTACCTGAACCAACAGGCGCAGATCTCCACTCTGGAGGCCAACCAGGCCGCCCAGCGCCGGCGCATCGGCGAGCTGACCGACGAGTCGCAGCGGTGGAAGGATCCGACCTACATCCGCACCCAGGCACGCGAAAGGCTTCAGATGGCGATGCCGGGCGACACGGTCTTCATGGTGTCGCGGCCCGGTTCGACCGCGTCCACGTCCACCGATCCCAATGCCGGCAAGGCAAAGAACACCGGGCCGTGGTATGGGCAGCTGTGGTCGAGCGTTCAGGCCGCGGACAAGCCCCGGACCGCGCCGTGAGCCCGACCGAGCCGTTGGGGCCCGGGGACATCGAGGCGGTACAGGACCAGCTCGGGCGCACGCCCCGCGGCACCCGGGCGGTGGCGCACCGGTGCCCGTGCGGCCTGCCGGACGTCGTGCAGACGACGCCGCGCCTCGCGGACGGCACGCCGTTCCCGACGTTGTACTACCTGACCTGCCCCCGAGCCGTGCAGGCGTGCAGCCGGCTGGAGTCGGCCGGGCTGATGAAGCAGATGACCGAGAGGCTGTCCACGGATCCGGAGCTGGCCGCCGCGTACCGGGGCGTGCACGAGGACTACCTGGCGCAGCGCGAGGCGATCGGCGAGGTACCGGAGATCGCCGGGGTGTCGGCCGGCGGGATGCCGGGACGGGTCAAGTGCCTGCACGTGCACCTGGGGCACGCGCTGGCAGCCGGTCCGGGCGTGAACCCGTTCGGCGACGAGGTACGCGAGCTGGTCGAGCCGTGGTGGACCGCGGGCCGGTGCGTGTGAGTTCAGCGGAACCGAGCGGGTCGGACGAGATCACCGTCGGCCGGGCGCGTACCGGCGACGTCCGGGCGATCCGGCGCCTCGTCGACACGTATTCCAATGAGCGCCGGCTGCTGTCCAAGGCGACGGTGGCGCTCTACGAGGACGTCCAGGAGTTCTGGGTGGCGCGGGCGGCCGGGAAGGTCGTCGGCTGCGGCGCGCTGCACGTGATGTGGGAGGACCTCGCCGAGGTCCGCACGGTGGCCGTGGATCCCGCGTGGCGGGGCCGGAAGATCGGGCACCGGATCGTCGCCGAGTTGCTCGCGACGGCCCGGGAGCTGGGCGTGGCGCGGGTGTTCTGCCTGACGTTCGAGACCGAGTTCTTCGCCTCGTTCGGTTTCGTCGAGATCGACGGCGCCCCGGTGCCGCCCCGCGTGTACGAGGAACTGCTGCGCTCGTACGACGAGGGGGTCGCGGAGTTCCTCGGCCTGGAACGGGTGAAGCCCAACACCTTGGGTAACAGCCGGATGTTGCTGCGCCTGGAGGACGACGTTCCGGGTCTCCGCGCGGCGTCAGGCGCGCCGAGCCAGAAAGGTCGGAAAGCGTGAGTCGGGTCGCCTCGATCGACTGTGGTACCAACTCGATCCGGCTGCTGGTCGCCGATCTGCCGGCGGACGGCATCGGCGACCTCACCGACATCGACCGGCGGATGGAGATCGTGCGGCTCGGCCAGGGGGTCGACCGTACCGGCCGGCTGGCGCCCGAAGCGATCGAGCGCACCCGGGTCGCGCTGGACCGGTACGCCGGGCGGATCCGGGAGCTGGGCGCCGAACGGGTACGGATGGTGGCCACCTCGGCGACCCGGGACGCGTCGAACGCCGGGGAGTTCCGGGACATGGTGCGGGCCACGCTGGGCGTGCCGCCCGAGGTGATCACCGGTCGGCAGGAGGCGGAGCTGTCGTTCACCGGTGCCGTACGCGGCCTGCCAGTCGGAGGCTACGTCGTGGTGGACATCGGCGGCGGCTCCACCGAGTTCGTCGCCGGTACGACCACTGTGGAGAGCGCGATCAGCGTGGACATCGGGTGCGTACGGATGACCGAGCGGCACCTGTCCGGCAACCCGCCCACGCCGGAGCAGATCGAGGCGGCGACCGCGGACATCGAGACGGCGGTGGACAAGGCGCTGTCGGTGGTCGGCGGGATGGGTGACGCGACCCTGGTCGGCGTCGCCGGTACCGTCACCACGATCGCCGCGATCACGCTCGGCCTGTCCGAGTACCAGCCGGAGCGCATCCACCACTCCCGGATGTCCACTGCGGACATCGAACGGGTCGTCGCCGATCTGCTCGCGATGACGTACGAGCAGCGGTCGGCTCTGCCGGTGATGCACCCGGGCAGGGCCGACGTGATCGGCGCCGGCGGCCTGATCCTGCGCACGATCCTGAACCGCGCGGGCGTCACCGAACTGGTCGCGAGCGAGCACGACATCCTCGACGGCATCGCCTGGTCACTGGCGTAGCGCCAGCGTTGCCGGCGCCGACCGGCCGCTTTGGCCGAGCGCTGGCGTCACCGGCACCGCCCGGCCCTACCTCACCGCGACTGGTCGGGCTTCCGTGACGCGCGACTGGCCAGGCTTCCGCGACGCACCGCGACTCGTCGGTCCTCCGCGACGCACCGCGACTCGTCGGCCCTCCGCGACGCGCCGTAGCTACTGTGCTTCTAGCGGTACTCCGCATAGCGAAGTAGTATGCCGTGCGTGGATACGACCCAACTACTCAAGGGCGTCCTGGACCTCGCCGTGCTCGCGGTGCTGCGCGAGGAGGACGGGTACGGGTACGACATCCTGCGCCGCCTGCGCACCGCGGGCCTCGAAGAGGTCGGCGACGCATCGGTCTACGGCACCCTGCGCAGGCTCTTCCAGAACGGCCTCCTGACCACGTATGTGGTGCCCTCCGAGGAGGGGCCGCACCGCAAGTACTACGCGCTCAACGCCGCCGGCCGGACGCAGCTCGCCCAGTCCGGCAAGGTCTGGCGTTCGTTCGCGTCCACAATGGACAACCTTCTCGACGAACCGGGAGTCGCGGCATGAACGGCACCGAGACCCGCTCTGACGAGATCGCGCGGTACCTCGCCGGGGTCGAGGCCGCGCTGCTCGACCTGCCCGCCGACGTCAGGGACGAGCTGCTGGAGGACCTGCCGGACCATCTCGCCGAGGTGGCCAGCGAGGATTCCGGCCCGCTGCAGGCCAGGCTGGGCAGCCCGGCCAGCTACGCCGCCGAACTGCGCGCCGCGGCCGGGCTGATGTCCGCGAAGACGCCCGGGACCGGCGCGGCGCGGCTGACCGACTGGCTGAGTCTCGCGACGGACCTTTACCGGCGCGCCGACGCGCGGGGCGGCCGGCTGATCGGGTACCCGCGGCTGTCCGAGTACCTGCGGTTGCTGCGCCCGGGTTGGTGGGTCCTGCGCGGTTACGTGCTCGACGTGGTCGTGTTCGGCCTCTCGAACCGGATGACGAGCGTGATCCCGCTGGTCGGCGGCGGCAAGTGGTTGACCGGCATGGTGGTGCTGCTGGGCTGCGTGGTCGGCTCGGTCTGGTTCGGCCGCCGGGCCGGGCGATGGCGCGAGAGCTGGCAGCGGTACGGGCTGAGGGCGCTCAATCTCGTCCTGGGCGTGCTGCTGATCGTCGTGGCGTTCCAGTTGAGCGACGACATCCGCGACGGGTGGCAGGCCGCGAACGCGTCGCCAGTGTCCTATCAGGACAATGAGCCGAGCGACGTCATTCCGGTGGGATCGGACGGCAGGCCGCTGTCCGGGGTGCGGCTGTTCGACCAGAACGGCAACGCGCTGAACCTCGGCGACCCGTACTCCTGCCCGAGCGCTCCGGCCACACCGTACCTGTACCCGATGTGCGCGGATCCCTACGCGGCCTTCGGCGTACCCAGTTGGTGGCCCGGCGCGGCCTCGCTCGGCCCGTCGTCCTCCGCGGGTGTGCAGCCGTCCACCGTTCCCTCGACGGCGGTGCCCTCCATCACTCCGACGCCGTCTGCCGGTGTGTCCGCCACGCCGCGGCCGTCGAGTGCCACGCCGACGGCGTCGGTGAGCGGCTGAGGAGGTATCCCGGCGGCAAACGCCTCCGTGTCGGCAGAACGTGCGATATCTGCCACGCGGTCGCAGCCTTCCGTTTGACCATTGGTCCATGGTTGGCTACCCGCAGCAACCTCTGCGCCACCAGCCGATGATGACTGTCTGACAGGAGGCCGGCCCGTGGGTGAGCACGTGACGTACCGGAGCAACGGCGGATCGAGCGAAGGTTATCTGGCATCGCCGGCCTCGGGCACCGGCCCGGGCGTGATCGTCATCCAGGAATGGTGGGGCCTGGTGCCGCACATCACGTCGCTGGCCGATCGGTTCGCCGCGGCCGGGTTCGTCGCGCTGGCTCCCGACCTGTACCACAGTGTGCAGGCCACCGAGCCTGACGAGGCGGGCAAGCTGCTCATGGGGATGGCCATGGACCAGGCGGCCAAGGACATCGCCGGGGCGGCCGACTACCTGGCCGGGCTGGAGACCGTGGCCGGCGGGATCGGCGCGGTGGGCTTCTGCATGGGCGGCAGCCTCGCGCTGTGGTCGGCGACCCTGTCCGAGAAGATCACCGCGACGGTCGGCTTCTACCCGGCGGTGCCGTGGGAGCGGATGAGTCCGCAGTGGGCCAACTACGCGGGCAAGGCCGCGGTGATCCACTGCGACGATGAGGCCGCGAGCCCCGGGTCGGCCGGCATCAAGACCGCGGTCCGGGCGATCGAGGAGGCCGGCGGCGAGGTCACGGTGTACGACTACCCCGGCACCCACCACGCGTTCTTCAACGACGACCGGCCGGAGGCATACAACCGGGACGCGGCGGCGAGTGCCTGGGCGCGCAGCCTGGAACTGCTGCGCACCCGGCTCGGCTGAGGCTCCGCGGTCGAGCCGCACGCCGGTCACGGATCGGCGATCGGCTTCTGACCGGTCCGGCCTGGCGTGATCTTGCGGCGCGCGGCGGCCACCGGCGCGATCTTGCGGCGCGCGGCGGCCAGGCCAGTCACCGGGCCCGTAAGCTGGCCGGATGACCACCAGCCGGGAGCAGCGCGGCCGGCGCGTCGATGCCGCCGACCAGCGCGCTCCGGCGCAGGACCCGGCCGAGGTCGAGGCGCAGGCGCGGCAGGCCGGCAGCATCGGCACCCTGGACGGGTGGATCGGCCAGTGCCGGGCCTGCCCGCGGCTCGTCGCGTGGCGCGAGGAGGTCGCGGTGATCCGGCGCGCCGCGTTCCGCCACCAGGAGTACTGGGGGCGTCCGGTGCCCGGATTCGGGCCGGCGGACGCCCGGATCGCGGTACTCGGCCTGGCTCCGGCGGCCCACGGCGGGAACCGGACCGGCCGGATGTTCACCGGCGACCGGTCCGGCGACGTGCTCTATGCCGCCCTGCACCGTGCCGGGCTGGCGAACCAGCCGACAAGCGTCGCGGCGGACGACGGGTTGGAACTGCGACACACCCGGATCTTCTCCGCGGTCCGCTGCGCGCCGCCGGAGAACAAACCCACACCGTGGGAGCGCGACACCTGCGCGCCGTGGCTGCGCCGGGAGATGGAGTTGCTGCGTCCGACGGTACGGGTGGTCGTCGCACTGGGCGCGTTCGCCTGGGCGGCGTGGTGGCCGGTGCTCGCCTCGGTTTACGGGCAGCGGCCGCCGGTACCCCGGCCGGCGTTCGGGCACGGCGCACAGGCGCAGGTCGGGGACGGTGTACCGGTACTTCTGGGCAGTTACCACGTGAGCCAACAGAACACCTTTACCGGGCGCCTCACCCCTACAATGCTGGACGACGTACTCGCCCGGGCGAAGCAGATCGCCGGGCTCGACTGACACGGGGACTGCCGCCGATGAACGCCTTGCCGGAGCGGCCCACACGGGCGCACGTGCCCGGCACGGCCCGGTTACGGCGGTTCGTTCCGCTGCTCGCGGTGGCCGGGCTGCTGGCCGCGGTCGCGATCGCGGCCGCCCTGTCCACGCCGCAGATCACCCGGGTACCCGTACCGCCGCAACGGGGCGCGGACAAGCAGGCGCTGCCGTCCTTCGGACCCACGCCACCACAGCACTTCCAGAATGGCGCCGGCGTCCAGCACGACACCCAGTTGCCGAGCTGGGCGGGCGCGCTCGTCTCGGGAGTGTGCGTCGCGTTGGTGGCCGCCGTCGTCGGGCTGATCATCTGGATGGTCCTGCGCGAGCGGGTCGTGACGCGCAAGGGTCGCCTGCCGGTGGAGCAGGAGCGGGCCGTGCCCGCGGCCGATCGGGAGACGGTACTGGCGGCGGTCGACGCCGGCCTGTCCGACCTGAGCGACCTCGACGCCGACCCGCGCCGGGCGGTGATCGCCTGCTGGGTACGGCTGGAGGAGGCGGCCGCCTCGGCCGGTACGCCCCGGCAGCCCGGCGACAGCCCGACCGACCTGGTGCTCCGGCTGCTCGCCGCCCACCAGGTCAGCTCGCAGGTGCTGTACCCGCTGGCCGACCTGTACCGGCTGGCCCGGTACGCGACGCACACCGTCGACTCCGGCATGCGCGACCGGGCCCGTTCCGCCCTGGGCCACCTGCGCGCCGAACTGTCCAGCGAGCCGGCGATGGGGACGAGCCGGTGAGCTTCCTCGACGACGTGTTCCGGTACGAGGAAGAGGAGCCGAGCTCGCACCGGCCGTCCGGCCGGTCCGGCTTCCGCTGGCTGGTACGCCCGGTGGTGATCTCGCTGATCATCGCGGCCGGCGGCGGCTTCGTGATGCGGGTGACGGGTGTGGCGGTGCCGTACCCGTTGATCTTCATGGTGGTGCTCGTCATCCAGTTGCTGCGGCGCACCCTGACCTGGATAGGGCCGGGCCGGATCCCGAAGCGCCTGCTACGCGGCTCGGAGGCGTCGAGCGGCTCGAACGGCGGCGAAGACGGGCTGCGCCTGGCGGCCGGGCGGTGGGAAAACCGGCTGTTCTGGGTCAAGCTCCAACGGGATCCGGCACAGTTCGCGAAGACGATGCAGCCCCGGATGGTGCAGCTGATCGACGAGCGGCTGCGGCTGCGCCACGGCGTGGTACGGGCGAACGACCCGGTACGGGCACGGGCGGTGCTCGGCGAGCCGTTGTGGAGGTTCGTCACCGCTCCGGTACGGGAAAACCTTGCGCCCCGCGATCTGGCGGCGCTGATCAGTCAGGTGGAGGCGTTGTGAATCAGGCCGACGAGCGAAGCGAGGCTGGCAAATGACTTCTCGAGAGCGACCGCTTGACAGCGGCGTCTCGTCCCTCGACGCCGCTGGCGGTCGCGTGACCAAGGTGGCTCCGCGGGAGGTCGGCCCGCTCGGCAGGAGTGTGCTGGAGGCCGTCGGCAGCGTGGTGGTCGGCAAGCGGGAATCGCTCGAACTGGTACTGGCGGGCATCCTGGCCGGCGGCCATGTGCTGCTCGAAGACCTGCCCGGGCTTGGCAAGACGCTGACCGCCCGGTGTTTCGCGCAGGCGCTGGGCATCGACTTCCGCCGGCTCCAGTTCACCCCGGACCTGCTGCCGGCCGACGTCACCGGCTCCTTCCTCTACGACCAGCGCAGCCACGACTTCACCTTCCGGCCGGGTCCGATCTTCACCAACCTGCTGCTCGCCGACGAGATCAACCGGACGCCGCCGAAGACCCAGGCCGCCCTGCTGGAGGCCATGCAGGAGAAGCAGGTCTCGGTCGAGGGCACCACGTACCGGCTGGAGGCGCCGTTCCACGTGCTCGCGACCGCGAACCCGATCGAGTACGAGGGCACGTACCCGCTGCCCGAAGCACAACTCGACCGGTTCCTGCTGCGGGTCTCGTTCGGGTACCCGAGCCGTGACGAGGAGTGGGACGTGCTGCGCCGCCGGATGGCGCGACGGCAGGAGGACGCGCATCTCGAACCGGTCGTGGATCCGGCCACACTGCTGGCCATGCAGGCCGCGCTGGAGGACGTCGTGGTCGAGGACTCGATCGGCCGGTACATGGTCGAGCTGACCGCGGCGACCCGCGAGCACAGCCAGGTGATGGCCGGGGCGTCCCCGCGGGGTTCGCTCGCCCTGATGCTGCTGTCCCGGGCCAGGGCGGCCCTGGACGGGCGGGATTACGTGGTGCCCGAGGACGTCAAGGCGGTCGCGGTCCCGGCGCTCGCTCACCGGATCACGCTCAAGCCGGAGATGTGGCTGCGCCAGATCCAGCCGTCGACCGTGGTCACCGAGGTCCTGGCGAACACTCCGGCACCGGCCAGCGCGGCCCTCCCGACGTACGCCGACGCGCCGCCCGCGTACCGGTTGGACCAGGGGTACGACGACCGGCAGGTCCCCGGGCAGCAGGGCCAGCACACCAGTGAGCGGCCGGCGGTCGACCCGTACCGGTACACCGCCCCGCCCCGGAGCTGACCGTGGCCGAGCCCATTCGGCTGCGGATGTCCGCGCCCGACGTCCCGCCGCCCGCCCCGCCCGACGGTGGCGAGACCGGGCTGGCCGAGTCGCTCGGCCACTGGTCGCCGACCCGGGCACTGGGCCGTGCCGTGCTGGTGGTGAGCGTTCTGCTGTTCGTCGCGGTACTGCTGCGGCGGGCCGACCTGGTGGTCCTCGCGGCGCCGTTCGCGCTGGGCGCCGCGATCGGGGTGTGGCGCCGGCCGGAGGCGTTGCCCGCGGTACGGGTGAGCGTCGCGTCCGAGCTGCTGTCCGAGGGCCGGCCGGTGCAGGCCCAGATCAGCGTGGGCAACACCGATCCGATCGGGTACGACCTGGTGGTCCTGCGCACCGCGACCTCGCCCTGGCTGCGCCTGCGGCACTCGGACCGGCCGTACGTGACCTCGGTGGCCAGCCAGACGGTCGCCGACATCGACCTGGAGGGCGAGGCGCTGCGCTGGGGTCGCCCGGCACTGGGCCCGACCCACGCCTGGGCGGTCGCGGCCGACGGTCTGCTGGTCAGCGACGCAGGCGTGGCCAATGCCCGGCGGCTGAAGGTGTTCCCGGTCACCGAGACGTTCGACGCGGTGGAGGCCATGCCGAAGGCCGCGGGCCTGGTCGGCGGCCACCGGTCCCGGCGGCCGGGTGAGGGCGGTGAGCTTGCCGGGGTACGGATGTTCGCGCCCGGCGACCGGCTGCGCCGCATCGACTGGCGGGTCTCCCTGCGTACCCAGGAACTGCACGTGGCCGCCACGCTGTCCGACCGGGACGCCGAGGTGGTCCTCCTGCTCGATGTGCTGCACGAGGCCGGGCGGTCCGGAGGCATCCAAGGGGCCCGGTCGGTACTGGACACGACGGTCCGCGCCGCGGCCGGCATCGCGGAGCACTACCTGCACGCCGGCGACCGGGTCGCGCTACTGGAGTACGGCTTCCGGGCCCGCCGGCTGCGCGCGGCCGGCGGCCGGCGGCAGTACCTGACGGTGCTGGAGTGGCTTCTGGACGTCAGCGCGCAGCATGGCGCCTACGAGCCCTCACCGGCAGCGTTCGGCCCGCACACGGTGTCGGCCAACGCGCTCGTGGTGGTGCTCACTCCGCTGCTGGACACCCGGGCGGCGGCGATGGTGGCCCGGTTCGCCCGGGCTGGCCGGTTCGTGGTCGCGGTGGACACCCTGCCGCCGGACATTCCGCTGCCGGTCCAGGAGGGCTGGGGCACCCTGGCCGGCCGGCTGTGGAAGCTGGACCGGGACAACACCATCGGCCAGCTGCGCGAGCACGGCGTACCGGTGGTCGCCTGGGCCGGCGCCGGCAGCCTGGACGAGGTCCTGCGCGGGGTGTCGAGGATGGCCGGCGGCGTCCGGCCGGGTGCCCGGTGAGCGAGCGGAGCGAGCGCCAGAATCGGCGCGACGACGCGTTCTCCTGGATCGAGAACCTGACGGACCGGGTTCGTCGGGCGGCGCCCGGACCCATGCTGGTGCGCGGCGGCGTGTTCCTGGCCGCCCTGGCGGCTCAGCTTGTCGCCTGGCCCGGCGCGGTGGTCCTGGGCACGCCTGTCCTGGTGCTGGTCGTGATCGCGGTCCTGCCCGCCCTGACTCCCCGCAGTTGGCTGGTGACCCTGGCCGTCCTGGCCGCCGTACTCGGCTGGCTGGCCAGCACGACGGCGTACCAGGAGCCGCTGACGTACTGGCGGCTGATCCTGCTGGCGGGTCTGCTGTACCTGCTGCACAACCTGGCCGCCCTGGCCGCCGTGTTGCCCTACGACGCGGTCGTCTCGCCCGGCGTACTGACCGGGTGGCTGCGCCGCTACGGCGTAGTGGTGCTGCTCACCGCGGCTGTGGCGATGTTCACCCGGCTCCTGCCGACCTACCTGCCCGGGCAGCGCTATCTGGTCGCATCCCTGGTGGGACTTGGCCTGATGGTGGCGGTGGCGGCCTATCTGGCCACGTTGGTCCGGCGCCGCTGACCCCGGTGACCTGCCCGGGCAGCCATCGGCGGGTCGGAATGGCTGCCAACCCGACCTAGCATGGAATGGTGACCCCTCAGCGGATTCTTGTCGTCGGTGCCGGCCACGTCGGCCTCTACACGGCCCTCCGGCTTTCCCGCAAACTGAAGGCCCGTGAGGCCGAGGTGATCGTCGTCGATCCCCAGCCGCACATGACCTACCAGCCGTTCCTGCCGGAGGCGGCGGCCGGCAGCATCGCGCCCCGGCACGCGGTCGTTCCGCTGCGCCGCGAACTGCGCCGCTGCACGATCCTGGCCGGTGAGGTGACCCGGGTGGAGCACGAGCGGCGGGTGGCGACCGTACAGCCGATCGTCGGCCCGTCGCGCGAGGTGCCGTACGACCACATCGTCCTGGTCCCGGGCAGCGTGTCGCGGACCCTGCCGATCCCCGGCCTCCGGGAGAACGCGGTCGGCTTCAAGACCCTGGGCGAAGCCATCTACCTGCGCAACAAGGTGCTCGAACAGCTCGACGTGGCGGCCACCACAACCGACCCGGCTACCCGTGCGCGCGCCCTGACGTTCGTGTTCATCGGCGGCGGGTACGCGGGCATCGAGGCGCTGGCCGAGATGGAGGACATGGCCCGCGACGCGCTGCGGTACTACCCGGAGCTGCGCGCCGACGAGATGCACTGGGTACTCGTCGAGGCGACCCAGCGGATCCTGCCCGAGGTCGATCCGGACATGGGCGCCTACACGGTGCAGCAGTTGCTGAAGCGGAATCTGGACATCCGGCTCGGTACCCGGCTGGAGTCCTGTGTGGACGGTGTGGTCCGGCTGTCCGACGGCGACTCGTTCGCGGCCGACACGATCGTGTGGACCGCCGGTGTCAAGGCGCATCCGGTACTGGAGCGGACCGACCTGCCGCGCGACGGGAAGGGCCGGCTCACCTGCATGGCGACGCTGCAGGTGACCGGGCCGGGCGAGCGGACGGTCGAGGGGGCCTGGTCGGCCGGTGACTGCGCGGCCGTACCGGATCTGACCAAGGAGCCGGGCGCGTTGTGCGGTCCGAGCGCCCAGCACGCGGTACGGCAGGCGGTGCGGCTCGCCGACAACCTGGCCGCGGTGATCCGTGGCCAGGCACCGATCCCGTACCGGCACAAGTACGCGGGTTCGGTGGCGAGCCTGGGCCTGCACAAGGGCGTGGCGCAGGTGTACGGCATCAAGCTGCGCGGCCTGCCGGCCTGGTTCATGCACCGCAGCTACCACGTGAGCCGCATCCCGAGCTGGAACCGCCGGATCCGGGTCGTGATCGACTGGACGCTGGCCCTGTTCCTGCGCCGCGAGGTGGTGGCACTCGGTGAGCTGCACTCGCCGCGGCAGAGCTTCACCGAGGTGACGCCGCCGGTGACCCGGTGATCCAGGCCAGACCGGGCGGAGGCCCGATCCGGGCCCTTCGTCAGATCGCGCAGATGGTGCACACGGAGCGGCGTGCGCGCGGCGGAATCTATAGCCTTCTCGATCACGAGAACTTCTCCGCCGTGCCCCGGCGGCGGTTCCCGGCGCCATAAGCGCCGTGGTCCCGGCGTCCTGGAAGAGGCGGTCGTGGCGGCGGTCGGGACGGTTTCGCGACATGCCGGTACGGGCTGATTCAGCCGATCGCACCGCCCTTAGTAAGTTCCCTCAGTACGTTCGCATTAGCCTGGCATTCTGTGGTGGCGCCGGTCAGGGACGACCGAGCGCTCGATACCGACACGGAGGTGTCGTTCGGCATGTTCGCCACCGTGTCACTCCATGATTATTTGCGCCTTGGCCTGCGATTTTGGCAAAACAGGCGTAATCTGATGATCATGAACACCCGGCAGAACGGGGTGTGCGACTCATGATTGATCTAGCGACAAATCGCAATGACTCTCAGCCTTGGGACGATTTCGACTCGCGCTGGTATCTCGCGCACAATTACGAGAATCTCCGGCTGGATGACCGCGAGATCATCGAGCGTGTGGCGAATTTCTTCGCCGCGTCCGGCGAGCAGCGCTGCGGCATCGACGTGGGCAGCGGGACCAACCTGTACCCGGCCCTGGCCATGCTGCCGTCCTGCCGCCAGATCACGCTCGTCGAACGGTCGCGGTCCAACGTCGCCTGGCTGATGCGGGAGATCCGCCAGTTCGCGCCGAGTTGGGACCCGTTCTGGGGCGCGCTCGTCAACGCCGACGCGGACAGGTACAAGCCTGTCGAGCCGCGCGAGGCGCTGGCCGCCCGGACCGAGGTGCTGTGCGGCAGCATCTTCGAGCTGCCCCGGTGCGAGTGGGAGATCGGCACGATGTTCTTCGTCGCGGAGTCGATCACCGCGGAGGCCGACGAGTTCGAGCGGGCCACCCAGTGCTTCGTCCGTTCGTTGAAGCCCGGAGCGCCGTTCGCCGCCGCGTTCATGCGCCATTCCGTCGGCTACCAGGTCAATCGGCTGCACTTTCCCGCCGTGGCGGTAGACGAGGGTCAGGTCGGTGAATGTCTTGACCCGGTCGCCTACGATGTGACTGTCACGATGATCCCGAGCGGCGCCAATCCGTTGCGCGACGGGTATGACGGGATGATCCTGGCCACGGGGTACGCCAACGGGAAGTAGCGATCTCTGGGGGTGGCTGTTAACCCATGAAGGTCCAGCCACGACAGCAGATCATCGACATCTGGCGTGCCACCGCGCGGTCGTCCTACGTCGACAAGTCCTGGATCTGGGGAGGCCGGGACGGCTCCAATTCGATCAGTGACGCCGAGCACCTGCTCTGCCTGATGAACCCGGCGGCCGAGGTACCCACGTTCAAGCTGGACGACCCGGACCAGATGGCCGAGGACGTGGTCGACGCCCTGCGCGTCCTTGGCGACAGCGTGGAGATCCCGCGCCGGCTGGTGGGCATCCTCACCGAGTACTTCGTCCGGTACAGCGACGAGGACGGCACCCCGCTGTTCTCCGGCGGCGGCTACTTCCGCTCCGGCGACCCGTCCATCGAGGTCAGCAAGGAGCAGCAGGGCCTCGACGTGGTCGACTCGTTCGGCATCTCCGTGACGCTGTCGCTGGCCACCATCGGTTTTGCTCGGGTGTTCCGCGGCGTGGTGAAGCGGGCCGACCTCCGTCAGGAGATCGACAAGCTGGAGCGGCTGGCGAGCGCGCGGCTGACCGCGGCGATGATCGGCATGCTGCGCAGCTTCAGCGTCAACGTCTTCGAGGTCGACTCCACGCTCGGTCGCACGTTGATCCACATGGTGAACCAGAACGCCCTGCCCAACCGGGTGATCGTCGAGGAACTGCGCAACGAGCTGCGGGAAATCCACGCCGGGCTGCGCGACGAGGTCATCATCGGTTCCGGCGCCGGCCAGGGCGGCAGGCTGGACAACCCCAACCTGCTGTTCGAATGTGGCTGGTCGTGGGGCATCGTCAAGGGCGCACCGAAGGTCGAGGGGTTCGACAACATCGGACCGCAGCGTGCGGGCGCGGCGGAGAATGCGCCATACCTTTACTTCACCGTGGTGGCGCTGGACGCCGTCGAGGCGCTGTTCTCCGACCGCACCCGCCTGCTCGGCCTGCTCGACGAGGAACAGCTCCGGCTGGCCCAGTCGCTGCAACTGCGCTGGGACCTGACGCAGAAATATTGGTCGACCATCGCCCAGTTCGGCAACGAGCGGTGGCCGCTGGAAGACCTGCCGTGGCGCACCACCGACGGCGTCGAGTCGGACTACCTCTCGCTGCTGGTGACGTCGATTTCCGTGCAGGACCTGGTGAGTCGCCGAGCACCCGACGAGGCGTTGAACCGGGTCGGCCGGGTGCTGGCTGAGCTCGCCGGCCGCAACCGGATCAACCGGCGCAGCTTCCCCGGCGACTCCGCGGTCTCCATTCACCATCCCGGATTCGGCGTCGACCTCGGCGGCAGCGAGGAAGACGGCGGGCCGTCGCTGCGCTGGATCAAGACGGACTTCTCGCCGCTGCTGCTGCAGCGGACCATCCGCATCGCCGGCCTGCTCAAGAATCCGGTGCTGCGCCAGCAGATGGTCAGCCTGGCCGACGAGGTGTGGACGCACCTGGAACACCGGCGGATCGGCGACGATCGCGGCCGCGACCTGTGGGACCAGCCGGCCAACGAGTTTCCGCAGATCCCCAGGCAGGACTCGCGCCCCTCCTGGTATTACACCAAGCGAGTCGTCGACTGTCTGGTGACGGCGGCGCAGGTCATCGGCAACCCGCCGGTCAGCGGTTCGCGGCTGGCCGACTACACGAGCGACCTGCTGGCCGAGGCCGAGCACCTCTTCGACCAGGAACTGCTGAGCGGGTCGTCGGAAGCCGGCCCGGCAATGAGGGCGAAGATGGACACGCTCAGGCAGAAGCTGATCCGGGCCAGGAAGATCCAGGGGGACCGGCCGGGCAGCGCCGGGGTTCTGATCAGCGAGGTACTCAGCGCGCTCGACAATCTCGCCGCGGCCCGCGAAGACGTCAGCGGGGCCAACTAGCGTGATTGTCTTCGCGACTTCCGACAAGGGCGGGACCGGCCGGTCGGTCACCAGCGGCAACGTCGCGTACCGGGCGGCGCTGCGCGGTGACAACATCGCTTACCTGGACTTCGACTTCGGCTCGCCGACCGCGGGTGCCATCTTCGACATCCCGTCCGTCGAGCACGGCACGATCCAGGGTGGCCTGCACTCCCACCTGCGGGGCGAACTGACCAACCCGACCCGGCTGGACGTGTGGTCGGAGTCGGATCGTTCCAGCCTGCGGGGCCGCCCGGCCGGCGCCGGCCGCCTCGTCCTGCTTCCCGGCGACAGCAGCGGTGGCGAGTTCAACGCCACGCCGGACATGGTGCGCCGTGCCATCGACCTGATGCTCTCCACCGAGGAGGAGTTCGACGTCACCATCGTCGACCTCAGCGCCGGCCGCTCGTACGCGACGGACATCGCCCTCGCCGCGAGCGCCTACCTGCAGAAGCGCGGAGTCGTCACCCGGTGGCTGGTGTTCCACCGCTGGACCCGGCAGCACATCATCGCCGCCGCCAGCCTCGTCTACGGCGATCACGGGCTGCTGAAGACCGGCGCCGAACGGGGACACGATCCGCAGCGGCTCGCCGACTCGATCCGCTTCGTGCGCACCGCCGTGGTGGACCCGGATTCGCCGGCGCTCGCCGGGCTGGGCGCCCCGCAGGTGGCCTGGCTGCGCGAGTGCAACGCCAACCTTCAGGTGCTCGCACAGCGCAACAAGGTCGGCCGCACGCTGATGCTCGGCGCGGTACCGCTCGATCCGGTGCTGCAGTGGCGCGAGCAGCTGATCTCCAACAACGACGTGTACACGCGGCAGATCGCCAACCTCCAGACGGTGGAGGCGTTCGAGATGCTCGCCGAGAAGCTCACCGACGACCGGGCCTGGGAAGGTCTGTGATGACCGTCGAGGCCACGTTCCGGGAGGCGAGCGATCAGCCTCGGGTGGAACAGCTGCCGTGGGCGCACCTCTCGATCGAGCTGGGCCACCTGTACATGGAGGACTACGCCTCCGGGATCGACGGTCTGCGGGAGAACTTCCAGCGGGTGGCACCGTGGGCGGAGGCGGCCCGGCGGGCCTGCCAGGCCGCGGTCGGCGACCGGCGAGCGCGGATCAGCACCTGCTTCCTGGTCGACGACTACTTCAGCCCGTTCGGTTCGCCCCGCCAGATCGTCTCCGACCTTCAGCGCGCGGCGGCCGACGCCGGGCTAGCGATCGATTACCTGGGGCGGGAATCCGGCTGCGCGTCGGCCGACGGCGTACCCATCGCGAGGCTCGTCGAGGGACAGTTGGTCGCGGAACCGGCACCATCGACCGACGGTTCCCGGCCACCGGTCAGCGAGTCCGGCTGGCTGTGCAACGGTGAGCGGTCGGCGGTGCCGGGTGCGGGCGAGGCCATGGGCGTGATCAGCCAGTGGACGCCACCGGTGGAGAGCGCGGTCAACCGGCACTCCATCTTCCTCGACGTCGAGCTGTGGGACGAGAAGCAGGAGGACGAGTCGCGCACCTGGTCCTGCCCGTTCCTGGCCTCGGTGTGGCAGTTGCTGCGCCTCGGCATGCTGCGCAACCTCGGCCAGTCGGTCGCCGTACCGCAGCCGATGCCCGCTGAGGTGCCGGAGCGCTGGGACCAGCTGCCCGCCCTGCTGCGGCTGAACCCGTCGGCGGCGCCGTTCAGCGCGTACCGCACGTTCTCCGTACTGTCCCCCCGGTTCCTGTCGGTGGAGCACGCGGTACGGACGATCCTCGGCCAGGTGAACGTGGCCGGCGCGGTGTCGGCGCAGGTAGCGGAGCGGGCCGAGCGGGAAGACCTGGCACTGCCACCGGAGCTGGTGGACCGGGTGGAGTACGCGTTCGTGCACACCGGTTCCCGGCGGCGCTGGCGCTGACCGCCCCGCAGGCGGCACAGCCCCGGCGCTTCAGTCCTTGAAGTCGGTCGCCGAGTCCCAGATGTCGCGGAACCGGCGGATCCGCTGCTGCACCCGGTCCTCGCCCAGAATCAGGTGAGTGTTCAGCACCTCCGGCGCGCCGCTGTGGTCCTCAAGACGGGAACCCGGGACCACCTCGTAGGTGATCACGTCATCGAAGACGATGAAGTCGAACAGACTGTTGCGCAGCAGCCCGGAGACGTCCTGTGCGACCAGGATGCGTACCTGGATGCCGATGTCCCGCTGAAGCCGGCAGATCTCGTTGAGGTTCGGGTACCGGCTGGAATCGAAGCGGTCGAGCACGAACACCCGGCGTACGGTCACGCCCCGCTGAACCGCCTCGCGCTGCACCTCCAGGTACCGGTGGCCGAGGTCGCTGTTGTAGAGCCCGCCGGCACCGTATTCCGCCCCGGCAGCGTCCACTGTGGTCAGACTGGTCGCGTCGATGCTGTTGCGCGCGTGGCGGGTCAGTCCGAGCAGCCAGTCGCGGTCCTCACCGTCGTAGGTGACGTGTTCGCCCGCGCTGACTTCCTTGAGGAATTTGGACATCCGGAAGATCTCGGCCTGGGCGAAGTCGAACACGAGCGGCGGGATCGGCTCGATCTGCGTCGCGTTGCGCACGAACTGGGTCACCACGTCGGTGCGCAGGGCCGACGTCTCGACCAGTCCGAACAGCTCCGTCGCCTCGTTTATCTTCAGGAACCCCTCGCGGACCAGTCGCTCCATCTCGACGGCGTGGCCTCGCTGGACATCGTGCAGCGCGTGCAGCCGGCTCTCCTGGGTCAGTTCGACGATCTGCAGGCGGGAGTCGAAGTCCATCAGGAACTGCACGACCAGCGCGACGCCGCCGATGAAGGTGGCCAGGACGACCGCCCAGATCTGCGACCTCTGGGCCAGAGAGGTGACCAGGTAGGCGATGCCGCCGGTGACCAGCGTGATGACGATTTTGCGGGGAACGGTGGACTTCACCGCTATGGATTCCAGGCGGCCAAGGTGATGGCTCATGGGCGTACCGGCCCGAAGCTGGCCTCACTGAGCAGCGCGATGGTGCTCGCGGTCAGCTGGTCGCGCACCCGGTCCACGCCGGCCTTCCACTGGCGGCTGAAGCCGGGCCGCCGTTCCAGGCTCTGCCACAGCTCCGCCAGGGCCGGTTCGAGCCTCGCCGCGGGCATCCACAGGTGCAGCAGCTGGTCGATCGCCGGTTTCAGCCGGTCTACCACCGCCGCCGGTGGCCCGGAGCCGATCTGGCTGCGGTCGATCAGCTCTTCCAGCGCGGTCAGGAGCCAGTCGTGCAGGGCCAGGTCCTCGCACAGCTCCACGACCCGTTCCGGCGTCGGACCGGGGGGTCCGATGTCCAGGCGCAGCACGAGGGTCCGTCGGCTCTCTCCGTCGACGGTGAATTGCACGCTCGCGCTGTCTCGGATCGCCAGGTCGGTCGGCGCGACCATCCAGCGCAGCACGGTCCGCGCCATCCTGAACGGCAGGCGGCCGTCCAGGTGGGGGGAGTCCTGGACAGCGTTCATCACGCGGGTGCCGATCGAGCCGAGGTCCAGGCTGCCGGACTGCTGCTGGCTGGCGAAACCGGCCGCGACTTCGGGCAGCCGTCCGGCCCCGATCGTCTCGACGATCCCGGGACAGGACAGGTAATACGACCACGGCAGGCGGCGGTTGTGCTGGCTCGGTGTCACGCTGACGTACGCCGAGCCCTGTAGCACGCGCCCGCCGGTCATGGCGGCGTGCGACCGTACCGTGCCGACGCACCGCGGTCCGCCCACCGTGCCGATCGGCAGCCGGCAGTCGACGCCGGTGAGCAGATCCTGCGAGACGGCATGCGCGATCGGACGCCGCGACGAGCGGACCGGCTGGTCCTGGCGCAGCATCATGATGTCGTCTGCGATCCGCGCCGACACGGAGGTGGAGTGGCGCAGCAGACCGGTCGACACTTCACCCAGCATCAGCATGCGTCTGGACCTTCCGTACCCCGTACCCGGCAGCTGTCCCGTTTGATTGCACCCCACCGAGCGGCAACTTGCAACGCCTCGTATCGGCTGACGAGACGCTGTGTCACATCACTGAGACAATGTCGGTCCGGTCGGGGTTTCGTCCGGCTCGCAGACATTGGCGCTCCTTTATGTGCATTACCATTGGTCCCCGCCTCGGGCAACGGCCGGATGTCGGAGTGTTCCCATGTCGAAGTCGTGCGGACGGTAGTCGTCGAGTCACCGGAAGCCCACTATTGTGGTGGAGTGGTGAAGCCTGAAATTCGGTCCGAGGTTCTCGTCATCGGTGCCGGTGTCTCGGGACTGACCACGGCCTTGACTCTGGCCAGAGCGAAGGTGCCGGTACGGGTGGTGGCCGACCGCCAGCCGAAGCAGAGCACCTCGTGCGCGGCGGGCGCGATCTGGGGCCCCTACCTCGTGTCGCACGACCACATCAAACAGTGGAGCGAAGAGTCGTACAACGTCCTCTATGAGCTGGCGGAACGGCAGAGCCGGTGGGGTGAGCCGACCGGCGTGCGGATGGTCGCCGGGATAGAGGCGTCGCGCGCACCCGACCTGCCACCGGACTGGGCCACGCAGCTGGACGGTTTCCGGATGTGTTCGGTCGCCGAGTTGCCGGACGGGTTCGTCAGCGGCTGGCGCTACACGTCACCCGTCGTGGACATGCCGATGTACCTGGACTATCTGGTGACCGCGCTGGAGGACCTCGGCTGCACGGTCGAGACCGGCCACGTCGCCTCGCTCGACGACGCCGCCGCCCAGGCCACCGTCACCGTGAACTGCACCGGATTCGGCGCTCACCGGCTGGTGCCGGACGATGAGCTCACCCCGGTACGCGGGCAGCTGGCGGTGGCGGAAAATCCCGGTCTGAAGGAGTTCTTCGCCGAGTACTCCGAAGAGGCCGACGACCTCATCTACTTCCTGCCGCAGGGTGACCGGGTGGTCCTGGGCGGCAGCGCCGAACCCGGCGAGCGCGAGATGGACTGCAACCCGGACACGATCGCGGGCATCGTGCGGCGCTGCGCGGAGATCGAACCGCGGCTGCGGGGCGTACGGGTGCTGGACCGCCGGGTCGGGATCCGGCCGTCGCGGCCGGTGGTGCGCGTGGAGCATGTCCGGTTCGGGGAGCGCCACGTCATCCACAACTACGGCCACGGGGGTGCCGGGGTCAGTCTGTCCTGGGGCTGCGCCTCGGAGATCAGAGACATCGTGCTTGATGTGATCATGGCCTGACCTCGCCGTTCCGGCTGACAAACCGTGGTGAGGGTACCGATCTGGTCAGTCAGAATGAGGTGCGACGATGGCCGTCCGGTTCTCGCGTGACCTCCTCACGACCGGATACCGTGGGGCCTGCGTCGCCCCTGCCCGGGTGGTGGAACGGCAGACACAGCCGCCTTAAAAGCGGCAGCCGAAAGGCGTGCGGGTTCGAGTCCCGCCCCGGGCACCCTTTCGGGTCGCTCCGTCCTCTTCGGCGGCCATTGGGGCAGCTCTGTACGGCTCTCGGCTGGTCTTCAGCGGGTATTCTGGACAGATCAGGTGATCTCCGGTACGTGGAGGCGACCGTGCAGAGTTCCAATCCGATACTCAGCCGCCTGGGCAACGTCGCCCGGGCCGAGCGGACGGCCCAGGCTCCCGTGGAGGGGTACGCCGTCCCGCCCGGCTACGGAGGCGGGAACTCCGGCGGGTACCCGTCGTTGATCACACCGACCGGTGTCAGCCGGCCGATGACCCTCGACGACGTGGTGACCCGCACCATCGCCCTGATCGCGCTGACCGTCGTCACCGCCGCCGTCGCCTGGGCCACCCTGCGCACCGGCGCGGTCGTCGGGCTGGCCACCACCGGCTCGGTCATCGCCGGCCTGGTGCTGCTCCTGGTGATCTCCTTCCGCCGGATCACCAACCCGGTGGTCATCTCGCTGTACGCGGTCTGCCAGGGCGTGGTCCTCGGCGTCGTGAGCCGGGAGTTCGAGCGGGTCTACCAGGGCATCGTGGTGCAGGCCGCGGTCGGGACGCTCGGCGTGTTCGCCGGCATGGCGGTGCTCTACAAGTTCCGGGTGCTGCGGGCCACGCCGAAGTTCGCGCGGTTCGTGATCGGCGCGCTGATCGGCGTGGTCGTGCTGAGCCTCGTCAACCTGCTGTTCTCGCTGTTCGGGCACAATCCGGGCCTGGTCGAGTACGGCCCCGCCGCCCGGCCGACCGGGCTGGCGATCGTGTTCAGCCTGGTCTGCATCGTGGTCGGCGCGCTGACCTTCATCCTCGACTTCAACGCGGTCGAGCAGGGCATCCGGTACGAGCTGCCGGTGCGCTACGCCTGGTACTGCGCCTTCGGCATCCTGGTCGGCCTCATCTACCTGTACTGGCAGATCCTGCGCATGCTCGGGTACCTGCGCCGATGACCGAGGACGAACTGGCCCGTGCCGTGGACCGGCTGATCGACCAGGTCGCCCAGTGGCCGCCGTCGCGTTGGGTGGCGCTCACCAAGGCGGGCGGATCGCGCGCCAAGGTCGTGCACGCCCTGGCTCAGCGGCTGGCCGACCTGGAGGCCGGGTCCACCGGGCACCCGCGACACGAGGTGCCCCGGCTGGACAACGATCTCGTGCTGCCGGACCAGGTGAAGGTGACCGCCCGCGACCTGCTGGCCGCGGGGGCCGCGCCGGACGTGCTCGCCGAGGCCGGTCAGGCGGTCGCCGACGCCCGGGCCGCGCTCAACGGATCCTGAGCCGCGACCGGTCCGGGTCAGTCGCGCGGCGCCAAACACGCCGAGCCGGACCGGCCGCCACGCGGACGCACGCCCGGTCGCGCCGCTACCCGCTCAGGACAGGCGCTCCAGCACCATCGCCATGCCCTGGCCGCCGCCGACGCACATCGTCTCCAGGCCGATCGTCTTGTCGTGCCAGTTCAGCGCGTTGAGCAGAGTTCCGGTGATGCGCGCGCCGGTCATCCCGAACGGGTGCCCGACCGCGATCGCGCCGCCCATCACGTTCAGCTTCTCCAGCGGGATGCCGAGTTGCTGGTACGACGGGATGACCTGGGCGGCGAACGCCTCATTGATTTCGACGAGGTCGATGTCGTCGATGGTCATGCCGGCGCGCGCCAGCGCCTGCCGGGACGCCTCGACCGGGCCGATGCCCATGATCTCGGGGGACATCGCGGTGACGCCGGTGGACACGATCCGGGCCAGCGGCGTGATGCCGAGTTCCCTGGCCTTGGTGTCGCTCATGACGATCACCGCCGCCGCGCCGTCGTTCAGCGGGCAGCAGTTGCCGGCGGTGATCCGTCCGTCCGGCCGGAACACCGGCTTGAGTCCCGCCACGCCCTCCATCGTCACGCCCGGGCGCGGTCCGTCGTCGGTGCTGACGACGGTTCCGTCCGGCGTGGTGACCGGGGTGATCTCGCGAGCCCAGAAGCCGTCCGCGATCGCCTTCTCGGCCAGATTCTGGCTGCGGACGCCGAACTCGTCCATCTCCTGGCGGGTCACGCCGCACAGCTGCGCCAGGTTCTCGGCGGTCTGGCCCATGGCCAGGTAGACGTCCGGCACCTCGCCGTCTTCGCGGGGGTCGTGCCACTGCGTTCCGCCCTCGGCGCGCTTGTTCGAGCGCGCGCGGGCGCCGTCGAACAGCGGATTCTGCCAGCCGCCGCCCACCAGCGCCTGAGCCTCCGATGGCAGGCCGTCCGAGTTGCCGCGGGAGAACCGCGACACGGTCTCCACACCGGCCGAGATGAAAACGTCGCCCTCACCCGCCTTGATGGCGTGGAACGCCATCCGGGTGGTCTGCAGCGACGAGGAGCAGTACCGGGTCACCGTGGCGCCGGGCAGGAAGTCGTAGCCGAGCAGCGTGGCCACGATGCGGCCCAGGTTGAAGCCCTGTTCACCGCCGGGCAGGCCGCAGCCGAGGTACAGGTCGTCGATCTCGTGCGGGTCGAGCTGGGGCAGCTTGTCCAGCGCGGTACGCACGATCGTGGCGGCCAGGTCGTCGGGGCGCAGGTCGCGCAGTGAACCCTTGACCGCGCGGCCGATCGGGGAACGGGCGGTGGCGACGATGACAGCTTCAGGCATGCCGCCAGGTTACCGCCGAGTAGGTACCAGAGTCACCCGCGGTACCCGCCACGCCACCCTTGTCCATGTCTCGATGCTTGACACGACCTGATCACGGCACGTGTGATGGTCCACGTGCCAGGGGAGGCCGCGGTTCACTAGCGTGCGGCCTGACCCGGCCTGGAACCCTCGTCAAGCGAAAGGAGTTCCATGCGGTCTCATCCGGTCCGCAGGGCACTGATCACCATCGGCGCCACAGCACTTGTCGTCCCCTTCATCGCCAGCACGGGTGCGTCCGCGTCGCCCGGCGACCGGGTCGCGCTGTCGGGCACCACTCCATCCTGGGCGACCCCGGCCGCCGTGGCAGGCGCACCGGCGTCGTCGGACCAGGTCTCGTTCACCGTCTCGCTGCCGCTGCGCAACGCGGCCGGGGCCGAACAACTGGCGGCGCAGGTCTCCGACCCGAAGAGCGCCAGCTACCAGAGCTACCTGACGCCGGCGCAGTTCAACACCCGGTTCGCGCCGACCGACGCGTCGGTCGCCCGGGTCAAGAGCTTCCTGTCCGGCCAGGGCATCACCGTCACCAAGGTTGCCGACGGCAACCGCTGGGTCTCCGCGTCCGGGACCGTCGCCAATGTGAACAAGGCGTTCGGCACGGTTCTGAAGACGTACTCGTGGCAGGGCAGGAAGCTGCGGGCACCATCGACCGCGGTGTCCGTACCCTCATCGGTCGCGCCCGACGTGGCGCAGGTGACCGGCCTGGACGACAGCGCGCTGCTGCGCAAGCCGCTGAGCGCGTCGGTGCCGGACAACGGCGGCATGCCGACGGCCCACGCCGGCAAGCCGAGCGCGACCCCGCCGCCGGTCGGGGAGTGCTCCACCTACTGGGGGCAGCACACCCAGACCGTGCCCAAGGCGTACGGCAAGACGGAGTTCCCGACGTACATCTGCGGGTACTCGCCGGCTCAGCTCCAGGGCGCGTACGGGGTGACCGACGCGATCCGGGCCGGGCAGGACGGGCGCGGCGTGACGGTGGCCATCATCGACGCGTACGGCTCGCCGACCATGCAGTCGGACGCCAACCAGTACGCGGCGAACTTCGGCCAGCCGGCGTTCAAGAGCGGCCAGTACAGCGAGACGCTGTTCCAGCCGTTCAACCTCCAGGACGAGTGCCAGGGCGAGGCGGCCTGGAACGGTGAGGAGACGCTGGACGTCGAGGCTGTCCACAGCCTGGCTCCGGGTGCCAAGATTCACTACTTCGGTGCCCAGAACTGCGACACCGGCATCGACGACGCGCTCAACTACGTCGTGCAGCACCACTCGGCCGACATCGTCAGCAACTCGTACGGCAACGCCGGCGAGGAGTTGCCGGCCGCCGAGATCCAGCTGGAGCACTCGATCTTCGTACAGGCGGCGATCGAGGGCATGGGCATGTACTTCTCGTCCGGCGACGACGGCGATGACGTGACGGTCGGCGACACGACCAAGGCGGAGGCGGACTACCCGGCCTCCGACTCGATGGTCACCGCGGTCGGCGGCACCAGCCTGGGCATCGACAAGCACAACAACTACCAGTTCGAGACCGGCTGGGGCATTGACCACGATGTGATCAACTACGCCACCACCCCGGCCTCGTACAGCTCGCCGGTGCCGGGGCCGTTCCTCTACGGCGCGGGCGGCGGCACGAGCTACGTCTTCACCCAGCCGGCGTACCAGCGCGGCACGGTGCCGGGGAGCCTGTCCAAGAAGAACGGCAAGACCCCGATGCGGGTCGTACCGGACGTGGGCGCGATCGCCGACCCGTACACCGGGTTCGCGATCGGGCAGACGGTCGGCGGCGAGTTCGGGCTCGGTTCCATCGGCGGTACCAGCCTCGCCTGCCCGGTCTTCGCCGGCATCCAGGCGCTGGCCAGCACCGGCCGGCACCACTCCATCGGGTTCGCCAACCCGTTGCTGTACTCGCTGCCCTCGGCGCTGTACCGCGACGTCACCCCGCCGAAGTCGCCGATCGCGGTGACCACGCCGACGGCGAGCTCGCTGAACACGTTCGACCACGACTCGTCGCTCGCGACGGCCCGTGGCTACGACAACGTGACGGGACGCGGCTCACCGCGCGGCCTGCCGTTCCTGCTGGCTGAACGGCTGCTCTGACCGGTCCGGCTCGAGTGCCGGCCCGCGAACGACTGCTCTGAACGGTCCGGCTAGGGCTTGTCGTAGCGCAACCGGAAGCACGAGGCGGCCGGTGTCACCGTGAGGTGACGCCGGCCGCTTCCGCTACCGCTGGGTACAGCGCGTGCGCCCAGACCCGGTACCCGTCGGCGGACGGGTGGAATCCGTCGTGGCACAGCGTCCCGGCATCGGCGCGGAAGACCGGACCGGCCTGCCGCGCCAGATCAACCGGAGTCCCACCGGCGCCCCGTACCGCGGCCGTCTGGGCATCCGCCACCCTCCGGCCGACCAGCCCGACGAGCTGGCGCAACGGCGGCGCGAACGCGCGTACCGCCCCCAGATCCGGGCAGGTGCCGACGACCACGGCCACCTCGGCGTCACGCAGCCGGCGTACCGCCCCGGCGAGATGTGCCGCCGACTGCCTGGGCCGGCCCGGCCGCAGCGCGTCGTTCGAACCGATCAGGATCACCGCCACGTCCGGGCGATCTCCGACCAGCGCACGGGCCACCTGGGTGGCCAGGTCCTCGGAGCGCGAGCCGGACACCGCCACGCTGGACAGTTCGACGCGCCGGCCGTCGCTCTCCGCCCCTCCGGCGAGGAGTTCGGCCAGCCGCCCGCCGACCGTGTCGCTGACCCGGTCCACGCCGACGCCCAGCGCCGAGGAGTCGCCGAGCAGCACCAGGCGCAGGGCGGGTGCGGTCGGCGGGCCGACCGACGTGCGCATGCCGAGGGCGAGGTCGGGCCGGGCGTACCGGCGGGTCCTCGCGACCACCGCCTCAGCGGCCAGCAGTACGGCTCCGCCGACGGCACCGGCGATCACCGTGACGGCGGTCGCCCTGCCCAGTTGCCGGCCAACCTGCCTGACGATGCCCATCCGCGTACTCCGTCCCGTCCCGTCACTCCACGACGGACGGCTGTACCGGCGTGGAGTGCGTCGTCTGCGGATCGTGCGGTCGCTCGGTGAGCTGCCGTACCCGGTGCCTCAGCTGTGCCCACCGCCCGGCCGGCCCGTTGTCCCGACCGGCGACTCTGGCACCCCGCACCTCGGTGCCGGCACGGTCGACCGCCTCCACCGCTGCCTGCGCCAACGACCGTACCCCCTCGTCCTGAGAAAGGCTCGGCTGCGCCTCCGGCGCCGGGTGCAGGGCCTCGACGAGCGTGGGCAGCATCGCCGCCGCGGCGGCCGCGTAGCCCAGCGCGGACGGGTGGAACCGGTCGGAGCTGAACATGGTCTCCGGTGCCGCGGCGAACTCCGGCCCGAGCAGGTCGCCCAGGGACACCGTGGTCGCGCCGGCCTCGACCGCGACGATCGTCTGCGCCGCGGCCATCTCCCGGCTCCACCGCCGGACCACCCATCGCAGTGGCTGCCCGATCGGGCGGATGGTGCCCAGGTCGGGGCACGTGCCGACGACCACCTGAATGCCGGCTTGGCGGAGTCGCCGTACGGTCGCGGCCAGGTGCGCGACGGCGATCGGCAGCCGTACCCGGTGGGTCACGTCGTTCGCGCCGATCAGGACGACCGCGAGGTCGGGCTGCCAGTCGACGGCGACCTCCCGCTGCGGTACCAGATCGGCGGACTCCGCTCCGACCACCGCCATGCTGCGCAGGATCACCGGTCGGTGCAGCCGCTCGGCGAGCCCGGCGGCGAGCAGCGCGCCGGGAGTCTCGCGGGGCCGGTCGACACCGTAGCCGGCCGCCGAGGAGTCGCCGAGCACGGCGAGCTTGAGCGGAAGCTGGCCGTCGATCGCGCCGAGTTCGGTGCCGTAGACACCGTCGCAGCGCGGGGGTGGAGACTGCGCCATACCGATCGCGCGACGGGCAAGCTTGGCCTGCCCGATCAGGGTTCCCGCGGCCAGTGCGCCCAGCAGGCCGACGCCGCCACCGCCGTACGCGGCCGCCACAGCGACCCGTCGTACTCGCCCGATTCGCCCCATTTCTCGCCCCCCATCGAGATCGTCCATCGAGCTATCAGATCTTCGAGGCTAGCTCCGCTTGCGCGGAAAGTCGGTCACATTTCGGTCTGCCTGGCGCGGTTATCGCCCGATGCCGGATTGACCTGCGAGCGGACTTGTGCCGGTCACCTCCAGCGGCCCCATGCGTCAAATTTTGCCTCGTTGGGCACTATGGGATCGGGCACTAGGTGACAGACAAGGCCGGCAGGGGCCGGACAACCCCCTTTTGGGTTGATCGGACCCCAGGAACCGAGGGAGGCCACTATGGCGCGACTGGGCCGCAGGGCAGCGCTGACGGCGCTCTGGTCGGCGATCCGTGCCTCGCATCGGGGCGGGCCGTCGCTCGGCCAGCGACTGGCCGCCCTGCCCAGGATGGTCGGCGCGACGCTGTCCGGCCGGTACGACGGCAAGGCTCGGGTGTTCGGCATGGTCCTCGCCCTGCTCTACATCGTGTCCCCGATAGATCTGGTGCCGGAGGCGCTCTTCTCGGTCTTCGGTCTGGTAGACGACTCGTTCGTGGTGCTCTGGTTGGCCGGTGCCGTTCTGTCGGAAACCGAACGGTTCATGGTCTGGGAGCGCCGCCGGGTCCAGACCATTCCGGGTCGGGCACGCGCCCGTTGACCGTTGCCCGGGGCAGGTGAGCGGGGCGGCACTACACTCGCCGCGTGCGCTACTACGACAACGTCGTCGATCTGATCGGTAACACGCCGCTGGTGCGGCTGCGTAATGTGACCGCGGGGCCGGCAATGGTGCTGGCGAAGGTGGAATACCTCAACCCCGGCGGCAGCGTGAAGGACCGAATCGCGCTGCGGATGGTGGAGGCGGCCGAGAAGGCCGGCCTCCTGCGCCCGGGCGGGACCATCGTCGAACCGACCTCCGGCAACACCGGCGTCGGGCTGGCACTGGTGGCTCAGCTGCGTGGGTACCGCTGCGTGTTCGTCTGTCCGGACAAGGTCTCCGAGGACAAGCGGAACGTGCTGAAGGCGTACGGCGCCGAGGTCGTGGTCTGCCCGACCGCGGTCGCGCCGGAGGACTCGCGTTCCTACTACAACGTGTCAGACCGGCTTGCCAACGAGATCCCGGGTGCCTGGAAACCCGACCAGTACAGCAATCCGAACAACCCGCGGTCGCACTACGAGACCACCGGGCCGGAGATCTGGGAGCAGACCGAGGGCCGGATCACCCACTTCGTGGCCGGGGTGGGCACCGGCGGCACGATCTCCGGGATCGGCCGGTACCTCAAGGAGGTCTCCGGCGGGAAGGTCAGGATCATCGGTGCCGACCCGGAGGGCTCCGTGTACTCCGGCGGCTCCGGCCGGCCATACCTGGTGGAAGGCGTCGGCGAGGACTTCTGGCCGGTCACCTACGACCGCGGCATCTGTGACGAGATCATCGAGGTGTCGGACAAGGACTCGTTCCTGTTCACCCGGCGGCTGGCCCGCGAGGAGGGGCTGCTGGTCGGTGGCTCCTGCGGGATGGCCGCGGTGGCCGCGGCGCGGGTGGCCGAGGCGGCCGGCCCGGACGCGGTGGTGGTCGTGCTGCTGCCGGACGGCGGGCGCGGGTACCTGTCGAAGATCTTCGACGACGGGTGGATGGCGCGCTACGGATTCCTGTCGGCCGAGGGCGCCGAGGCGACCGTGGCGGAGCTGCTCGAATCCAAGGGCGGCAAGATGCCGGAGCTGATCCACGTGCACCCGACCGAGACTGTGCGCGAGGCGATCGACGTGCTGCGCGAGTACGGCGTCTCTCAGCTGCCCGTACTGAAAGCGGAGCCGCCGGTCGTGACCGGCGAGGTCGCCGGGTCGATCTCGGAGCGGGAACTGCTGGACGCGGTGTTCACCGGGCAGGCTCACCTGCACGACATGATCGAGCCGCACATGGCGCCGCCGTTGCCGATGATCGGCGGCGGGCAGCCGGTCTCCGAGGCGGTCGCGCTGCTGGAGAAGTCCGACGCCGCCCTGGTGCTGGTCGACGGCAAGCCGCGCGGCGTCATCACCCGGCAGGATCTGCTGGCCCATCTGGGTGATCGCTGACTGGGACTGCTAAGCGCTCACCAGCTCTGTCGGGACCGCCACCACGTCGACCAGCGCGCCCTTGCGCAGCACGGTGATCGGCAACCGGGTGCCGATCGCCGGTCCCAACATGAGCCGCTGTAACGCCTGCACGTTCTCCACCGGCTTCCCGCCGGCCGTGATGATCAGATCGCCCAGGTAGAGCCCGGCCAACCCGGCCGGGCTGCCCGGAACCACCTCCGCCACCCGCAACCCGACCCGCCGGCCGAGGCGAGCGGCCACCTGGGGCGGCAACGGGGCGGGTGCGCCCGCGACGCCGAGCCAGGCGCGGCGTACCCGGCCGGTCGACAGCAGCTCCGAGATGATCTGCCGGGTTGTCGAGTTGATCGGTACGGCGAGGCCCAGCCCGTACCCGGCGACCGCGGTGTTCACGCCGATCACCAGGCCGGACGAGTCCGCCAGCGCCCCGCCGGAGTTGCCCGGGTTCAGCGCCGCGTCGGTCTGGATCACGTCGTCGATCAGCCGCACGTGCCGGCCGTCCCGGGCCGGAATCGACCGGCCCAGCCCGCTGACGACGCCCGCGGTGACCGAGCCGGCCAACCCCAGCGGGTTGCCAACGGCCACCACGAGCTGGCCGATGCGCAGGGTGTCGGCATCGCCGAGGGTCGCCGGCGGCGCGCCGGTCGAGCGAGCACGCAGCACCGCGAGGTCGGCGAGCGGATCCGCGCCCACCACGTCGAAGCGCGCTTCGGTGCCGTCGCCGAAGGTGGCCGTGCCGCCGCTCGCGCCGGCCACCACGTGGGCACTGGTCAACAGGAAACCGTCGTCGGTGAAGACCACCGCGGATCCGGCGCCACCGCCCCGGGCGGTGCGCACCGACAGCGCCGCCACCGAGGGCAGCACCTTCGCCGCCACGGTCGTGACGACCTGGCTGTACGCGTCGAGAGGCTCCATGCCGGAGTCAACGCCCGGTCGCCCCGACCCATGCCGGCCAGGGGTTCGCTGTGCGCGTAATCGAGTAATGATGTAATCAGTCGGCCAGGCACTCGGCCGGCAACTCGAACCAGCGCAGCTCCTCGAACCGTGCGGAGATCCGGTCGCCGACCCGCTGCTCCGGTACGGCCGCGGCGCGGTCGGCCAGCTTCGCGAACAGCGCCCGCGCCACGTCCAGGTACCCGGCCAGGGCGCTCTCCGGAGCCTGCTCGTGTCGGGCCGGGTACCGGAGCACCCCGTCCGGGTCGTACCGCAGCTGATCGAGCCGCAGCGGAGGCTCGATCAGGCCGGCGCGGTGGTGCCACAGCCCGCTGGCCGGATCGAACCGGTAATCCGGCAGCAGCAGCCAGCCGTACTCGGCGATCAGGTTCACCGCGTCGACGATGTACCGCGCGACCGCGTCGGAGATGAAGTACGTGAAGCTGACCCGTACCCAGCCGGGCTTGATGCCCTCGCAGCCGGCGATGATCTCCTGCTCGTACCGGTGCGAGCGCTCCAGGTCGATGCCGAGCAGCCGGTGCCCGTACGGGCCGGCGCACGAGCAACCGCCCCGGGCCTGGATGCCGAACAGGTCGGACAGCAGCGACACCACGAAGTTGTGGTGCAGGTACCGGCCGCCCGGGCGGCGGATCACGAACGACACGATGGACAGCCGCTCGGCGCGCGGGTTGCCGAGGATCTCGATGTTCGGGTTGGCCTGCCACGCCTCGAACGCCAGCCGGAGGGAACGCTCCTCGGCCGCCTTGATGGTCGGCACGCCGACGGCCTGCTTGAGCGCGAAGACCAGACCGGCCCGGATCGACTCGATGATGGCCGGGGTGCCGCCCTCCTCCCGGCGTACCGGATCGGCGATGTACCGGTGCTCCGTCGCGTTGACGTAGTCCACGGTGCCCCCGCCCGGTACCGTCGGCACCCGGTTGCGTAGGAGGTCCCGCCGGACTACCAGCACGCCCGGCGTACCCGGGCCGCCGACGAACTTGTGCGGACTCAGGAAGATCGCGTCCTTCCCGGTGACGTCGATGTCGACGTACGGGCCGGCCGCCGCGAAGTCCCAGAAGGACAGGGCGCCGTACCGGTGGAGCAACTCGGCGATGGCGCCGCTGTCGCTGACGATGCCGGTGACGTTCGACGCCGCCGAGAACGAGCCGATCTTCAGCGGCCGGTCGGCGTACCGGCGCAGCTGCTCCTCCAGGGCGTCGGCCGAGATGTGCCCGTCTGGATCCTCGGGGATGACCACCACGTCGGCCAGGGACTCGCGCCAGGGCAGTTCGTTGGAGTGGTGCTCGAACGGCCCGATGAACACCACCGGCCGCTGCGCCTCCGGTACCGCGGCGGACAGGCCGTACCGGTCGTCCAGGGTGGCGGGGATCCGGATGCCGAGGATGCCGATCAGCTTGTCGATGGCTCCGGTCGACCCCGAGCCGGTGAAGATGATCAGGGTGTCCTCGTCGCCGCCGACCGCGTCCCGGATGATCCGGCGGGCGTCCTCGCGCAGCCGGGTGGTCTGCAGTCCGGTGCCGGACGACTCGGTGTGTGTGTTGGCGTAGCGGGGCAGCACCTCGTCGCGGATCACGTCTTCGATAAACGTCAGGGACCGGCCGGATGCGGTGTAGTCGGCGTAGGTCACCCGCCGGGCGCCGTACGGGCCCCACATGACCTGGTCGTCGCCGATGACGGAGTCCCGGATCCGGGCCAGCAGCGGACTCTCTTCTGGTGCCATGCCGGAATTTCTACCCGGCACACCCGGTGTTTGGCCAGGTGGGGTGGGCCTTGAACGCGAAGCGGTGCCGGACGGCGACGACCTTGTTAGCCGGGTCACGGAAAACGGGTCGGAGATTGTCAGATCCCGGCGGTACCGTTCCTTCACCCCGGAAACAAAGATCGTCGATCAGTTGGGGTGGCATCTCTCCTTATCCCTGGAGGCTGAATGTCCCTACGTCGTCGCGCCCAGATCGCCGTGGGCGCCCTCATCCTGGCGGTGCCCCTCGCGGGGGCGGCATCGCCGGCCTACGCCGATACCACCACCGGCAGCATCAGCGGCACGCTCACCACCACCGACGGCCAGAACCGCACCTACTACGACGTCACCGTGACCAACGACTCGGGCTACTACCAGGACGTCTTCGTCCAGGACTCGGGCACGTACCAGTTCACCAACGTGCCACCGGGGCAGTACACGGTCGAGTACGAGTTCGACGGCGTCCAGCAGTGGTACCACGGCAAGGCCAGCAGGTTGCAGGCCGATCCGGTAACCGTGGTGGCTGGCCAGGACACCGCCATCACCGACACCGCCCTGCCGACCGGCACCCTCGTGGGCACCCTCACCGACCACGCGGGCAACCCGGTCCCCGACGCGACCGTGTGGGCGAACGACCCCGGCCGCGCACTGAACGCGACCGGCTTCACCGACCCCGACGGCCACTTCAGCATGAACGCGATGCCCGGCGACTACGAGATCGAGTTCAGGCCGTCGCAGTACCCCACGCTCGACCTGTACGACTCGGGCACCCAGATCCCGACGAAGTTCACGGTGACCGCGGGCGACACCACCACTGTCGACGAACAGTTGCCGGCGACCGGATCGATCAGCGGCCACTTCAGCGATGAGCACGGGCAGCCGGCGGCAAACGTGACCGTGAACGCCTACCGGAACGACGGTTCGGGCGGGTTCACGACCACCGACGAGAACGGTGACTACACCTTTCCGTACCTGTACGTCGGGTCCGGATATCTCGTGTCCTTCCAACCGCAGGCCGGCTGGGAGCAGTACGCGTACGGGGCGACGGAACAGGCGGACGCCACCAGGTTCGAGGTGACCGAGGGCGGGAACACCGTCGTCAATGACCAGGCTCTCGGCACCGGATCGATCGCGGTGAGCGTGAAGGACTCGGTGACCGGCCAGCCCATCGCTGACTTCTGCGCCAGTGTCGGCTCCTCGAGCGCGTGCAGCGACGGCAGCGGGCAGGCGACTCTGACCGAGGTGCGGGGAGGCACACAGAGCCTCTTCGTCTACGACACCGCCAACAAGTACCTTCCGGTCTACAACCAACCGGTGACCGTCGTCGCTGGGCAGACCACTGCGGTGACGGTGGCGCTGGCACCGGGTGCGTTCATCGACACCGTGGTCGAAGACGCCAGCACCGGGGCGCCGGTCTCCGGCGTGTGCGTGGCGCAGTACGGCGGGACGTCCTTCGTGGCCGTCGACGGTTTCGGATACTGCAGCGACAGCCAGGGCAAGGTACGCATCGGACCGATCGCCGCCGGCAGCTACCGGCTCTACGCCGACACGCACGCGTTCCAGGTCTCCGGCGATTACGGCGATCAGTGGGTCGGCGCGAACGGCGGGACCGGCGTGATGGCTCAGGCCGCAGTCACCAACGTGAAGGCGGGCAAGGAGGTGAACGGTCCGGTGATCCGGCTCGACCCGCCGGGCACCGTCACCGGTGTTGTCACCGACGGCGGCACCGGTCAGCCGGTGGCTGGTGCGACCGTGACCAACAGCGCCATCGGTTCGGGGTCCGGAAGCACCTACCGCTCCACGGAGACCAACGCGACCGGGCACTACACGCTGACCGGCCTCGGCCCGTACGCCTGGCCGCTGCTGGTCACCCCGGAGTCGTTGCCGTACCAGTGGACCGGCGGGGTGGCCAACCGCACCCGGGCCGCCACGGTCACCGTGCCGGCCGGCGCGACGGTCACCTACAACGACACCCTCTCCGACGGGGTCACGGTCAGCGGCACCGTGCGCCACGCGGACGGCACCCCGTACAGCAGCGGGCGGATCACCGCGTACAACGTCGGGACCGGCGACCCGATCGGCGTGGCCCAACTGGGTTCCGACGGCACGTACCATCTGCCGCTGATCGGTTCGCAGAACGTGAAGCTGTACATCGAGAGCTATACCTCGACCCGGGACCGCGGCTGGTACGGCGGCACGGATTTCGCGTCCGCCACACCGGTCGACGTGCCGGTGCACAAGGACCTGAGCCTGAACATCACGATGGGCTGAGGCGCACCACTCTTGGCGGGGCCGCCGGTTCACCCGAACCGGCGGCCCCGCTCCTTACCCGGCAAGGATTCTCAACTGCCGCCGACCTGGAACTCCCACAGCGAGTACCCGTACTGGGTGGCGCGTTGGGTGCCGTACATCCGGATATATCGGCCGGTGCCGTTGACCGAGAGGTCGTCGACGCCGCCGTCCCCGGTCGTGGTGGAGTAGATGGTCGTCCACGTGGAACCGTCCTGCGAGGTCTGGATCTGGTACGCCCTCGCGTACGCGGCCTCCCAGTTCAGGGTCACATGGTTGATGGCGTACGACCGGCCGAGGTCGACCCGGAGCCACTGCGGGTCGCTGAACGCGCTCGACCACCGGGTACCGGTGTTCCCGTCGGTCGCGCTGGCGGCCGGGGTACCCGCGTTCTCGGTGGAGGACGCCGTCGTCGGCTTGCCCTGGGCGATGTTGGTACCCGGTGGAGGCGTACCGCCGCCGCCCGGCGCCTTGTTGTAGACCGCCACCCAGTCGATGTTCATCTGGCCGCCGGAAACGGTGGAAGCGTTCGGGCCGCCCCCGAACGCGGCCGGGAACCCGCCGCCCATCGCCAGGTCGTAGATGATGAAGAACGGGTGGTCCACCGCGTTCGCCCAGGTGGTCGCGTCCACCCGGTTCGAGGAGATGGTGAAGTAGTTGTTGCCGTCGAGGTACCAGCGGATCTGCTCCGGCGACACCGACCGGTCGATCTGTACGGCGTAGGTATGGTACGCGGTCTGGCATCCGCCGCAGGCGCGCTCGCCGCTGCCGATGCCGGTCGACTCGTTGCACACGCCGCCCGGGTTCGTGCCGCAGTGCAGCGTGCCGAAGACCGAACTGCGCCCGTTGATGTCCTCAAGGATGTCGACCTCACCCGAGGTCGGCCACGGCGTACCGGTGCGCAGCGGCGAGCCGAGCATCCAGAACGCCGGCCAGTACCCGGCGCCGTTGGAGGTGTTCACGTTGGGCTGCTGGATCGACGACTCCATCATCACCACGCCGCCGGGCGGTGCGCCGAACGTGGCCGCCTGAGTCTCGACGCGCCCCGACGTCCAGCCCGAGGTCGGGTTGGTACCCGAGTGCAGCGCCTTGAGAACGAGGTGCCCGGCGCCGTCCTGGTACACGTTCGCCGTGCTGTTGGTCATGGTCTCGATCTCACCGGTGCCGAAGCTGCTGCCCGGTCCGGTGTCGTACTTCCAGGTGCCAGTGTTCAGGCCGGTACCGGAGCCGCCGGTGAAGTCGTCGCTCCAGGTGAGGCTGAACCCGGACGGGGGAGCCGGTACCGCGGCCGCGGCCGGTTGCCCGGTGGCGACCGTGGTGACCGCCGCGGCGGCGCCGGCGAGCACCAGGGTTCCGGCGACCAGTACGAGAGTGGAGGCGCCGGCCCCCAACCGCGAGACGATCCTGCGACGGGCGCGGCCGTTGCCCGGATCGTTGAATGTTCGGCTGTCTGACATGGTTCTCCCTCATGTCGATGAAATTCGCTCCGCGTCCGGGGTGGCCCGCGGGCGCGGTTGACTACCCGGTCCGCGTGCGCAGCGGTCGCGAACGAGCCGCACGGTGCGGTCCGGCTGAGCCGCTCGGGCGTCCGGCTCAGCCGGCCGGGGCGATGGCGCGTCGGGGCGATGGCGCGTCGGGACGATGGCGCGTCGGGACGATGGCGCGTCGAGGCGATGGCGCGGCGGGATGCGCGTCAGCGCCGGAGGTGACGATGGCGTCGGGTGCCAGGCGGAACCGGCGCCCGAGCTGGCGATGACTTGTCAGCGCCGTGCGGATCGGCGTCGGGTACGGGCCGGCCGGTCATTGCCGAGCCAGTGCCGTCGTTCCCGGCTGGTCGCGGTGCCCGACGCGCGAGTCGGCACACGGGAACCGGGCGCCGGTGAAGCGGTCGGGTGACGGACGTCGGTTACGCGGGCGGCGGACGGCGCAGCAGCGCCGGAGGGGACGGTCTCACGGCTTGTCCTGCCTGTCGATGATGGGAGAGCGCTCTCTGTTGGTACCGGTAGTTCTACGCCCGCCGCCGAACAGTGTCAAGTATGTCGATGTTTCAACGATTGTGTTAGCGAGGTTACGGCCGGTACCGGCGGAGTCGCCGACGTCGCCCGCTCCGATGACTTTGAGAGCGCTCTCTTTGCGATCGGTCGGCGGGCCGGGTCCGAAGCAGCCCGGGGTCCGAAGCAGGCCGCGATCCGAGGCGGGCCGGGTCACCCCCAGTCGGGCTCCTCGTCGTCGTATCCGGCGTCCGGCTCCGGTTGCCGGTCCGGCATCGGGCGCAGGTTCAGGTGCTCCAGCCGGTGCGCGATGCCGCCCGGGCGGCGGCCGAACTCCCGGGCCAGGGCGGCGACGTTGGGCTGCGTCCGGTACCGCTCGATCAGCCTCGCCTCTTCGGCCGTGGTCCATGGCTTGTACGCGTTGGGATACCGGCGCCGGACTTCCTCGAACTCGACGGCCTTGCCGGCGTTCGTCTGGCCGAGCACCGAGGCGACGGCCCCGAACAACGACGTCAGCGCCTTCGACGCGGACAGCAGGTCGGTCGCCGCGAGGGTACCCGTGAGGATGCCGCACCGTTCACCCTCGCCGTCCTCGATGGCGAGGTCGACGGTGACGTCGCCACCGTACCGGTAGCTGGCCCGTACCCGGATCGTCCTGTCGTCGACGACCACCTCACGCGTCACGTCGACGTGCTCGTCGCCGCCCTCATCCATGCGCATACCCTTTAGGACCCGCACCGGGCGGCGACGGACGCCTTACAGTTCGCTTACGCGGCGAACCACCGGTCCCGGCCGGGGCTCACGCCGCCGTGCCGAGAAGGTCGGGGAGTTCGGCGACCGTGATGACGTCCGCCTGCCGGGGGAAGACCTTCTGCGTCAACACGTCATGCACCTCGCGGTCGGAGTCCGCGCTGCCGTCGGACAGCACGAAGACCCGGTAGTCGCGGTCTGCCGCGTCGCGCACCGTGGAGAGGACGACGCCACTGGTGCTGATGCCGCCCAGGATCAGGGTCGTCACACCCCGGTCGCGCAACTGCCGGTCCAAGTCGGTGGTGGAGAACGCGCCCACCCGGGTCTTCCGTACCACGATGTCGCCCGTGCGCGGCGCTACGTCATCGTGGACGGCCGACTCCGGAGCCGCATTGTGCAGGTAGTTCCCGCCCGAGAGCCTGGCGAACGTCTTGTTCTCCGGCGGGATCGCCGCGTAGTCGGCGTCCTCGAAGGCCACCCGGACGTAGCCGACGTGCGCTCCCCGGTCGCGTGCGGTGGCGATCGCGCTGGCCAGCCGGGTCAGCAGCGCGTCGGCGTCCGGGAAGGAGCCGAGAATCGCGGGCTGGAGGTCCATCACGAGCAGCGCGGTCTGCCGGGGATCGACGGTGGACTCGTTCACGGGTACTCCTTGAGGGTGGTCGCGGTCGGTGGACGGGGGCGGTGCGGGATCCCGCAGCCGGCGGTCGGCCAGGGTCATGAGCAGCACGACGGCGGCGACCGCCGCCAGGATGATGGCGGTGACGTGCAGGCCGTGGTCGGTGACTCTGGTGCGGAACGCGATGCCGGTGAGGGTGGCCGAGGCGATCGACCCGATATAGCTGAACGTGCGGAACAGGCCGGAGGCGGTACCGACCTGCTCGGGCGGGGCCTGCGCGTACAGCGCGGTCTGGTTGCCGACTGAGGTGGTACCGATGGTGATCCCGAAGACCAGCGTCACGCCCACGAGCAGGATCGCCGGACTGTGGCTGGTGAAGAACAGCACGCCGACCGAGCCGGCCAGCATAGCGGCGGCGGCCGCGATCAGCGGTGCGCGCACCAGATTGCGCCGGGACACCGGCCGTGAAATGACGGCCGCCAGGGCACCCATCGGCAGGATGAGCAGGCCGGCCTGCTCGGCGGAGTAGCCCCGGCCGGCCTCCAGCCACTGGCTGATGCCGTACAGCACGGTGTAGACGCCCAGCAGGGTCAGCCCGCTGCGGAGGTAGGTCCGGGTCAGAGCGGCGTTCGCGATCAGCTGGCGCACGTCGAAGAACGGAGTCGCCGCGCGCAGCTCCCAGCCGACCAGTGCGGCGCCGACGACGACCGCCACGGCCAGCGCGATGTAGTCCGGGTGCGGCAACGACATCAGGAAGACCAGCAGAGCGGTCATCGCGCCGCCGAAGCCCGCGATGCCGGCCACGTCGATGCGGGACGCCACGTCGCGTACCCGCATCGGGCCGTCGACCGGACGGTCGTGGGGGATCCAGTACGCGGCCATGGCCAGCGCGACGAGCGTGATCGGGATATTGATCAGGAACGCCGCCCGCCAGCCGAACGCGCCGACGAGCAGGCCGCCGATGGGCGGACCGACCGCGATGGTGGACAGCCCGGCGATGGCCAACCCGCCCAGTACGCCGCCCGGCGGGGCGTCCAGGCCGGCCCACGCCGCCCGGCGGCGGATCAGCAGCATCGCGGACGGGTACCCGGCCGACGTGCCGATGCCGATGAGCACCCGCGCCACGACCAGCATCGCCAGGTCCTGACTCAGCCCGCCGAGCACGCCGCCGGCCAGCACGATGACGATCCCGGTCAGGAAGACCCGGCGCGGACCGAGGACCTCGGACAGCTTCCCGGCCGTCGGTTGGGCGATCGCGCTGGCCAGGTACAGCGCCGAGACCAGCAATGCGGTGCGCCCGACCGAGACGTGCATGGCCACGGCGATCGGTACCAGCGCCGTCGCGATGACCGAGCTGTTGATCGGGTTGAGTGCGGAGCCCAGGAACAGCGGGGCGACGAACTTCCACCGGAACGCGTCGGCCCGGTCGAGACCACTCGGAGTGCTGGTCGACAGCGTCATTTGATCTCGAGGTCCGGACGCAGGTCGGCCGCCGCCAGCCGCTCTAACAGCTCGATCGCCGTCTCGAGGGCAGCCCGTTCCCGCGGGCTCACGATCGTGTCGATCGCTCGGGTCAGCCACGCCTCACGCGACATCAGCAGCGACACGTACAGATCGCGGCCGGACTGGGTGACGCTGATCATGACCTTGCGGCGGTCACTGACGCCCGGCGCGGTCTGCACCAGGCCCGCCTCCTTCAGGGGCGCCACGCTCTGCGCGATGGCCTGCTGGCTCACATGCTCGGCGGCGGCGAGCGAGGCTGCGGTGGTCGGGCCGCCGTCGACGAGGCGCTGGAGGAGTGCCAGCTGGGTGAGCGTGAAGCCGGTGCGGGTCATCCCCGCCTCTTCCCGCAGCCGGGAGCGCAGTCGCTTCAGCGCCACCGACAGCCGTACCGCGACTTCGGCCGTGCCCCGGTCCTTCTTCGGCTCGTCCACGCCTCCCAACGTACTAGAAAGACAAGCCACTTGTGTAATCCTCTTGTCGAATCTTGGCAGTCGGTGCTCAGCTGGGCGCAGCGCGGCGAATCGGGCTCGGGTACCGCGATGGGCGAGTCGTGCAGCTTGAGCCCTGTGCGCGTGCCATCTGCCGGGATGCGCCTGGGGCAATCGAGTCGCCCGGCCTGGTGGGTGTGCCTGGCGTTCGACACCGATCACGACGCGATCTGGCGGCGACTGAGCACGCCCAGTCGGCGTCAGGCGCCCAGCTTGTGCTTGACCGCGTTCACGAATGCCGGTGAACCGGACGAGCCCCAGTAGACAGGCCGGCCGTGAGCGGTGAGCTGGCTCTCGGCCACACTGCCACGGGTGCTGGCTCCGTTGAGGACGAGGTCGCGAGTTGCCTGCGAGTGGGCCAGGGCCAGGACAGCCGAGTCGCCGTCCTTCGTGGTGCAGTCGAAGGAGATGCCGTCCGGCAAGACTCGCTGGTGGGTGACCGACGTGCACAGGCTCGCGATGGGGCCACTGGAATGCGTCATGAACCCGAGTACGAGCGGGACCACGACCGTCACCACTCTGACGCCGATGATGCCGAGAAGCCACAGACCTCGATGACGACGGAACGAAAGAATGAATGCGTTGCGCTGGCCGGGCTGCTCAGAAGCAGGCATGGTCGCATTTTATCCGTCCCGACACGGCCTCTCGGAGTCTGAGACGCGGCCGCGTCAGGCCAGCTTGGCTATGGGGGTTTCAGGCCAGCGCCAAGGGCAGGGCGAGGATGGCGAAGCGGATGACTCGTCCGAGTAGGCACGCCGCGGCGAACTCGCAGCGTCGAAGGTCGGCGGTACCCGCAGCGAGACTGACCGCGGCCAACGGTGGGATGCCGGTGGCGGCCGAGACGAACACGGTGGGCAGGCCGGTCCTGCGGCGGGAGAGCCAGCGCCGGATGGAGCCCGCCCACCGGGAGGCCCGGGCCGCCGCGCGAGCCGATCGCGGTCCACGCGCGATCCGCCGGGCGAGCCGTCCCGTGGCCCGGCGGGCGGATTCGAACAGCAGCAGCTTGCCGGCCGTCTGCCCGAGCGCCAGCCCGAGCACGGCGACCGCGACGTGGCTCCCGTGCGTACCAGCGACCACCGCGAAGGCTTCGGCGTTGACGAGCGGGACGACGGCCGAGGCGAACCCGTAGCCGAGCGCGATGACGGCCTCCAGCAGACCGCTCACGCCCGACCCTGCCGGTTGAGCAGCTGGGCCACCTCGCCGGCCGACCATAGCTTCACGAGGAGGATCGCGACGGCGACGCCCAGCGCGACCTTGTACTGTCCACATGCGACAGTGACGATGACTCCCGCACTGTTGACGCCCTTCGCCAGCGGCGACCAGTTCAGCGCCCACACCCGCCGGTCGACCAGCTGGAAGTAGTTGGGGCCGAGCACGGGCCAGCACAGGAACGACAGCGACAGCATGGTGTCCAGCACCATGAACGACAGCAGGAAGACGACGGCCACCACGGCGACGTCGGGTACGAGAGTCACGAGAGTCAGACACAACACGGCGGTGCACGCGCGATCGCTGACGATGTCGAACACCGCGCCGGCGCGGGTTTCCTGCCGCAACCGCCGGGCAGTCCAGCCGTCGAGGATGTCGCCGACCCAGTAGCAGCCGTAGGCGAGCACGAGCAGTTCCATCGAGCCGGTCACGAGGGCAGCGACACCAACCGCGACGGCAGCTACCGTACGGACAGCAGTGATGACGTTGGGTAGCGTCCGGAGCGGGCCGATCCGGATAGTGGTGCGGAACTCGGTAGCAGTCACCCCGGCAGCGTCGCGTCGCGGATACCTCCCGCGGAACGGGCCGGGGTACCGACGTGGCCGGGGCGGCGGCACCGGGGTGCCGGTCGACCCGGTACCTGGGTACCTGGTCAGGCGGCGTTCGGGTCGCGGAGACTGGGCGGGTGGTCATCGAGGTGCAGGAGCGGTTGCGTAGACCGGAGAACGTTCGCCGGCTCGCGTACGGCGCCGCGGGCATGCTCGTCGCCCTCGTGCTCACCACCGTCGACGGAGGCATGTCCGTTTCGCCCGGCTGGGTATGGCCGGTGCTACCGGTCGGCCTCCTAGCTGTCGCGCTTCGGCCGCGGTACCGCGCCATCGTCTTCGCCCTCTGCGCCGGGTTCGTGGCGATCGTGAGTACCGGCGAATCGGTCCAACTGGGCCTCGCCGTCGCCGCCCTCGTCTTCCTTTCCACCTGCGAGGACCCCTCTGAACACCCCTGGCTCGGCTGGTCGGGTGGTCTGATCGGCGCGATCGGCGCCCTGACGTACGCGCTGCTTGACGGGCGGGGTCTCTACGAACAGCCGGTGATCTTTGTGGCCGCCGGTTATCTGCTCGCGGCCCTGCTGAGGTCCTGGTCGCGCCGGCGCATCCTCAGCCGGGAGACGAGCCAGCTGCGCGACCAGGCGGCTTGGCTGGAACAGCGCACCAACCTCGCCCGCGAGCTGCACGACGTTGTCGGTCATCACGTCACCGCGATGGTGGTCCAGGCCGAGGCAGGCCAGTTCAGCGACGACCCCGCCGCGGCGCTGCGGGCCATCGCGGACAGCGGCCGCACCGCACTGGGCGAGTTGGACACCCTCGTCACGCACCTGCGGGACCCGAACGCGGCGATCGTGGTGAGCGCGCCGCCGCGCCTGTCCGACATCGACGAACTGCTCGCCGAACCGTTACGCCAGCAGGGCCTGACCGTGCGGGTGACCCTCGACTCCGCCCCGGGGCTGGACGAGATCGGCACGTTGACGGTCTACCGCATCGCCCAGGAAGCGCTCACCAACATCGCCCGCCACGCCAAGGCCACCGCCGCCTGGGTCGATCTGGTCCGCGTCGGCGACCGCGTACTCCTGCGCGTCAGCGACGACGGCATCGGCCCACCCCGCGCACCCGGCCGTGGCTCCGGCCTGCTCGGCATCCAGGAACGCGTGCGCGCCTGCGGCGGCAGTTGGAACCTCAGCGAACGCCCCGGCGGCGGCACCATCCTCGAAGCCAACCTGCCGGCGGGCGCGCAGTGATCCGGGTCGCGATCGCCGACGACCAGCACCTGGTGCGCGACGGCTTCAGCCTCATCCTCCGCTCCCAGCCCGACATCGAGGTCGCCGCCGAAGCGGCCGACGGCCGGCAGTTCCTCGACGCCGTACGCGCAGACCCCGGCATCGACGTCGCCCTCGTCGACATCCGCATGCCGGTCCTCGACGGCCTGCGAGCCACTCGCGAACTCGCCACGATCCCGCACGCCCCGGCCGTCATCGTGGTGACCACCTTCGACGACGACGCCTACGTCCTCGACGCCGTCGCCGCCGGCGCCCGTGGCTTCCTGCTCAAGCGGTGCAGCGCCCACGACCTGATCGCCGCCGTCCGCACCGTCGCCGCCGGGGAGGCGATCCTCTCCGCCGAGGTCACCGGCGCCGTACTCGACCGCCTCCGTGCCACCGGTCCCGGCCCGCGCGTGGACCTCACCGCCTGTCAGCTCACCCACCGCGAGACAGACGTACTCGCCCTGATCGGCGCCGGCCTGAACAACACCGAGATCGCCGCACGCCTCTACCTGTCCATGAGTACCGTCAAGACCCACGTCACCAACGTGCTGGCCAAGACCGGCAGCCGAGACCGCGTGCAGGCCGCCATCCTCGCGATCCGCGCGGGCCTGACGTCTTGATGGGTGCGATGAAGATAGCCTCGAGCGATGCCGAGCTTTGAGATCACTCCGATTGGTACGGTCCGGAACGACCGGACGGATGTCCAGAACACGGATAACTGGGGTGCCGTCCGCAGCACCATCACCGTCGACGAGCGCTTCGGCGACGCGTGCCTCCAAGGTCTGGAGGGCTTCTCCCACGTGGAGGTTCTCTTCGTCTTCGACCAGTTCCCGGAGCTCGGCGATTACCGCGAACCCCGCCCGTATCGCGGCCGCGCCGACCTCCCGCCCGTTGGCGTGTTCGCCGGCCGCGCCCCCCGCAGGCCGAACCGCATCGGGGTAACGTGCTGCGCCATCGAATCCGTCCACGGTCGGGAATTGACGGTGGTCGGCCTCGACGCGGTCTCGGGCACCCCGGTCATCGACCTGAAGCCGGCGATGGTGGAGTTCTCACCGGTGGACATCAAACAGCCGGACTGGGTCAGCTCCATGATGTCGGAGTACTTCCAGCCGTAAGCGTCCTTCGGCTGGCGCGGCGCCGGGTCAGGAGCCGTCGTACTCGTCGACGTCCACGACGGCGCCCGTCAGAGCCAGGAACGCAAGAGCACGCCGGTCCAGCACCCAGCCGAGAAAGTTCCGGTCAGGCACATCACCACCAGCCACCGCCGGCGTGTACCACCGGACGATCTCCAGGCACGCGGCCATGCTCGGCTCCTCAGCGTCAGCGTTGGATCGAGCGACCAATTCACCGATGCGACCTGCGTACGGTTCAAGCCGGTCGAGTACCTGATTGATCTGCTGATCCAAGAACAGCTCGGCGTCTCGACAGACGACCATCCGTCCATGGGTGCGAGGGATTGGAATCTCGGGTAGCCGGCTTCATCTTCGGCCCCGGTCGAGGCGTCTGCCGGTCTGACTGATTTGCGGACCCCGTGCGGGTTCTTCGCGTCCGACAGGTACTGCTTGGTGGCAGCGTTCGCCGTCGGGCAACCGGGAGTGATCGGTTAGATCAGCGGGACCGGTAGGCGTCGGCTCGATGCTCGACCGCGGTGACGGTGACAACAAGGTTCTCGTCATCGACCTCGTAGAGAACCCGGTACGTGCCGCGTCTGGCCGACCAGGTGCCCTCGAACGGCGGCAGGAGCAGGGGTTTCCCGACGCGATGGGGGTCATCGAGCAGGGTGGTGGTGACGAATTCATAGACCGCGGTCGCCACCTTCTCGGGTAGCCGGCCAGCCAAGGCCCTTGCCGCCGGTCCGGCGATGCGAAGCTGATAACGGGGCGGGGACGCGGATCCCGTCACTTCGCGCGCCGTGATCGCTTCGCGATGAGAGCGGCGAGGTCATCAGCGTCGAGAACGTCGCCGGCCTCGATGGCCGCACGAGACTCAGCGAGCTGCCGCATGGCCTCCGGGCTGGTCAGCACCTCCAGGGACTCCTCAAGCGCGGCCAGGTCGTCGGCCGACATGAGTACGGCGACGGGATGGCCATGCCGGGTGATTTCCACTCGCTCGTGCGTCCTTGCCACCTCGTCGATCAGCTCGGACAGCCGGTTGCGGGCGTCGGTGAAGGGAAGAACAGTCATGCTCAAAGTATAGCCAGTAAGTGGCGCGAAGTTTGGGCAGTCTTGGCGACCGGCAGTTGATCGTGCGGATCTGGTCCATCGCAAGAAGCGAGGCCATCAGAAACCCCGATGGCCTCGCCCGCTGAGAAGATCCGAGCCGGCTAGTGCGAAGAACCCACCCGTGCCACGCCGACCGGGCAGGTCATGCCGTTCGGGCCGTGGTTGCAGTACCCGTACGGGTTCTTCGCGTCCGACAGGTACTGCTGGCTGGTAGTGGTGTCCTCGGCGTCATAATTCCGCCGTCCAAGGGGTCCACGTGCCAACTACTCCTGATTGTTGCGGTCCCTAGCGTCTGAGGTCTGACGTAGACCGATCGCGGCTACGGGCGTTGGGCGTAGTCGCCTTGCCGCAGCCGAGCCCTTGACGTACGATTTCTTGTACGTACAGAATCTTGTACTGATTCGCGCCGGGGGGACACGTTGAGGACCATGACCTACTCGGAGTCGCGTGCTCGGTACGCCGAGACGCTCTCCGCCGTCGCAGACGACCGCGAGGAGGTCGTCATCACCCGTGCTGGCCACGAGCCCGTCGTGATCGTATCGCTGGATGATTACCAGTCGCTGAAGGAGACCGCGTACCTGCTGCGGAGCCCAGAGAACGCTCGTCGCCTGCTTGCCGCCATTGACCGTCTCGAAAACGGCGGTGGAGTTGTTCGCGAGCCGATGGAGTGAAGCTCGTCTGGGACGAGAACGCCTGGGAAGACTACGTCTGGTGGCAGGCCCAGGACCGCAAACTGCTCAAGCGCATCAACGTGCTGCTCCAGGACATCTCCCGTAATGGCAACGAGGGCATCGGCAAGCCGGAGCCTCTCAAGTATGGGTTCCAGGGCTACTGGTCTCGCCGGATCAGCGACGAGCATCGCTTGATCTACAAGATCGTCGAGGATGAGATCCGCATAGCTCAGTGCAGATACCACTATTAGCGGCCGGTTTGGGGTCGACTGGCAACAAGGCCGTTAGAGGCCGAACCCGCCGCACTGATAAAGCATGCCTGCGGCCAGTCCGAATACCCGGCCAGCCGCGAGACCAACCACGAGACCCGACGATGCCCGACTGCGGAGGAACAGGGACAAAGTCAGGGGCAGTGCGACGCAGATGCCCAACAACATCAGCTCCGCGGAGCCGTACGCGAGCACCGAGGGTACGAGCACCCCGAATTTCTCACCGGCATCGAGGTCAGCATTCGGGCCACCGCCGTTAGCGATAGCCACGGCCATGCTGGCCCAGACAGCAATGCCTTGCCCTGCAAGGGGGACAACCAGTCCGGCAACCATGGGTATGGTGATCTTCACCGGGCGAGTGTGGCAGAAGTCGACTCCCGATGGGCGGCGGCTTGGGGCCATTTTCTGGAGACGGCGCCGTGGCCGAAGGCTCTCACCCTGCTGATCAGCCCCGTCGGTGTACTCCTCCTGTCCCCTCGTCTTTATTCTGCTGGGAGAAGGGCAGATGGGCGAGGTTCAGAAGCGGCTCATGCGAGGATCGCACCCGGCGGGGCGGCTCTTCCCTTGGAAGCTGTACAGCAATGGAGTCAGGTCGCGGCCGATCTGGCCGATCGCATCCGCGCGGGCGGGTCAACCCCAGGTACCCAGCTGCCGCCGTACCGCGTCCTCGCCGAGCTCTACGGCGTCGCCTTCTCGACCATCGCCCGGGTGATGACCCTGCTGTGCGGGCGGCACGTCGTCGTCGGCGTCCCCGGCCGAGGAGTCTTCGTCCCAGACGAGCCGGCGAAGGACAAGTAGACCCGTTGTCCCGCAACGAAACAAGGCCACCGGGTAACCCGATGGCCTTGTCAGCTAATAGAAGCAGAACCGCTTAGTGGTCAGAGCCCACCCGTGCCACGCCGACCGGGCAGGTCATGCCGTTCGGCCCGTGGTTGCAGTACCCGTACGGGTTCTTCACGTCCGACAGGTACTGCTGGTGGTAGTTCTCGGCGTAGTAGTACGAGCCCAGCTCCCGGATCTCCGTCGTGATCTCGCCGTGCCCGGCCGCCCGTACCACCGGGGCGAACGCGTCCCGCGACGCCCGAGCCTCGGCCAGCTGCTCCTCGGTCGTCGTGTAGACCGTTGACCGGTACTGCGTACCCACGTCGTTGCCCTGGCGCATGCCCTGCGTCGGGTCGTGGTTCTCCCAGAACACCTTGAGCAGGTCGGCGTACGCGACCTTGGTCGGGTCGTACACCACCTCGACCACCTCGGCGTGCCCCGTCAGGCCCGAGCACACCTCTTCGTACGTCGGATTCGGAGTGATCCCACCCGCGTAACCGACCGACGTCGAGATGACCCCCGGCACCCGCCAGAACAGCCTCTCCGCTCCCCAGAAACAGCCCATCCCGAAGACGGCCACCTGGGCGCCGGCCGGCCACGGCCCGCGCAGCGGCGTGTCGAAAACGGTGTGACGCGCCGGCAGCGGGGTTTCGAAGTCCCGGCCCGGCAGAGCCTGCTCGGCGGCCGGCAGGTCCAGCTTCTTGTAACGCGCAAACACAGTGGCGCTCCTTTCAGCCTCCACATTCAAGGCCGCCTGGCCCCGGGGTATTCCAAGGGCCGGCGAAGGCTGGGGGCGGTCAGGAGGCCGGTAGCGCCGCTCGGATCTTCTCCGCGATCTCGGTCGCTTCGAGATCGGCTCCATACTTCGTACGGGGCCAGAAGAAACCTCGCAGCCCGTCCTTGCGGCGGCGGGGCACCACGTGGGTGTGCAGGTGGGGGACGCTCTGGCTGACGGTGTTGTTCATGGCGACGAAGGTGCCGTCGGCCTCAAGTCCGGCCTGGACGGCAACCGCGACCCGCTGAACCAGGCCGAAATATCCCGGAATCTGCTCTTTGGGAAGATCGGGCAGCGTCTCGATGTGATCGCGCGGGATGACCAGCGTGTGACCGGGGAAGACCGGCCGGAGATCGAGGAACGCCAGCCCCGCGTCCTCGGATGCGATCATGAACGCCGGTACCGATCCGGCAACGATGCCACAGAACACGCAGTCAGCCACGGCCCGACCTTACGGCGTCCGGGCGCCGTCCTTCCGCCAGGCAGCGCAACCGTCGCCCAGGAAGCCAGCCACGCAACCGCCGCCTGGGAAGCCCAGCCACGCAAGCGCAGCCCGGCAGGCAGGACGGCGCGAGCCGCTGCCCAGGGGTCGGCCGGGCCGCCCAACCGCCGACCGTAGAGAGGCGGACGGAGCAACCGCCGCGTCCCGCCCATCGGTCTGGGCTCCGACCACTAATCTCGCAAGAATGACCTACGGCTTCGACACCCTGGCCATTCACGCCGGCCAGGAGCCCGACCCGCGCACCGGCGCGGTCGTACCGCCGATCTTCCAGACCTCTACCTACGCACAGGACGCAGTCGGGGCTCCCCGGCTCGGATACGAATACTCCCGCAGCGGCAACCCGACCCGCGACGCGCTCCAGGACTGCCTCGCCGCCCTGGAGGGCGGCCGGACCGGGCTCGCGTTCGCCAGCGGCCTGGCGGCCGAGGACACTCTCCTGCGCGCCGTCTGCCGCCCCGGCGATCATGTGCTGATCCCGGACGACGCGTACGGCGGTACCTTCCGGCTCTTCGCCAAGGTGGCCGAGCGTTGGGGGCTCACCTTCACCGCGGCGCACCTGTCCGACGTGGACGCGGCGCGCGACGCGATCCAGGAACGGACCCGGATCATCTGGGTCGAGACTCCGACCAACCCGCTGCTCGGCATCGTCGACATCGCCGCACTCAGCCAGCTCGCGCACGACAACGACGCGTTGCTGGTCGTGGACAACACGTTTGCCAGCCCGTACCTTCAGCAGCCCCTCGCCCTCGGTGCCGATGTGGTCATGCACTCCACGACGAAGTACGTCGGCGGTCACTCCGATGTGGTCGGTGGCGCACTGATCGTGAACGACGACGAACTCGGCGAGACCCTGCGGTACCACCAGAACGCGATGGGCGCGATCGGCGGCCCGTTCGACGCCTGGCTGACCCTGCGCGGCCTGCGGACCCTGGGCGTACGAATGGAACGGCACTGCGACAACGCCGAGCGGATCGCCGAGTACCTGAGTCGTCACGCCAGGGTGTCCTCGGTGCTGTACCCGGGCCTGCCCGAGCATCCCGGTCACGAGACGGCGGCCAAGCAGATGCGCCGGTTCGGCGGCATGGTCAGCTTCCGGCTGGCCGACGAGGAGACGGCGATCGCGGTGTGCAACCGGGCACGGTTGTTCACACTCGGCGAGTCGTTGGGCGGAGTTGAGTCGCTCATCGAGCATCCTGGTCGGATGACTCACGCCAGTGCCGCTGGGTCCGCTCTGGAGGTACCGGGTGAACTGGTCCGCTTGTCTGTCGGTATCGAAACGGTGGATGATCTCCTGGCGGACCTGGAACAAGCACTCGCCTGAGACACGCCGTAACGGGTCCGGCCCCGTCGCCGGCCCGCGATGATGCCGCCGGAGGTTGCCATGTGGAACGAGTCGGGCAGCTGGGTGGGTGCCACGGCCAAGGAGATCTCCCGGGCGGTTCGCCGTGGTGACACCTCCGCGACCCAGGTTCTAGCCGATCACCTGGACTACATCCGGGCTCAGGAGCCGGTGGTCAACGCGTTCCGGGTGTTACGACCCGAGGCGGTGGCCGAGGCCGAGGCAGTCGACGAGCAGGAGGACCTGGGCGAGTTGCCGCTGGCCGGCGTGCCGATCGCGGTCAAGGAGAACACCGCCGTGGTCGGGCTGCCCACCTGGTGCGGCTCGGCCGCCGCGCGGCGCGAGGTCGCCGAGACCGACCACGAGGTGGTACGGCGGCTTCGCGGCGCAGGCGCCGTGGTCGTGGCCACCAGCCGGATGCCGGAGCTGGGCATCTGGCCGATGACCGACGACGACACGGCGGTGACCCGGAACCCGTGGCGGACCGACCGGACGCCCGGCGGTTCGTCCGGTGGTGCCGCCGCGGCGGTGGCTGCCGGCCTGGTACCGATCGCGCACGGCAACGACGGCCTGGGTTCAGTCCGGATCCCGGCGGCGTGTTGCGGGCTCGTCGGGATCAAGCCGGGGCGCGGCGTGGTACCGGCGCAGCTGCCGGGCGGGGACTGGTACGGCCTGGTCGAGCACGGCATCCTGGCCACCACGGTCGCCGACGCGACGGTCGGGCTGGCTGTGCTGGCCGGGTGGCGCCCGCCGCGGCTGACCGAGCCGCAGACCCTGCGTGTCGCGGTGAGTTCGCGCAGCCCGGTCCGGGGCATCCGGGCGGACCAGCCGGCACGTGCCGCGCTCGCCTCGGCGCAGCGGCTGCTGTCCGGTGCCGGGCACACCACGGTCGAGGCGGACCCGACCTACCCGGTGATGCTGGGCCTGCGCACGATAGCGACGTGGTTCGCCGGAGCGCACCAGGACGCGAGCGAATCCGGCCTGGATCCCGCGTCGTTCCAGTCGCGCACCCGCCGGCACGTCGCCCTGGGCGGGTGGATCTCGCGACGCGGCTGGGTGCGGGAGCAGGACCGGGACGCGTGGCGCGCGTCGTGTGAGGCGTGGTTCGCCAAGGGGTACGACGCCCTGCTCACCCCGGCACTGGCCAGCTCACCGCCGCCCGCGGTGGACTGGCACGCCCGGTCGTGGTCGAGCAACCTGCTCACCGCGCTGCGGTTCGCACCGTTCGCGGCACCGTGGAACGTCGCCGGCTTCCCGGCCGTGGTCGTACCGATGGGAGTACGACCGGACAAGCTGCCGGTCGCCGTACAACTGGTCGGGCCGCCCGGTTCCGAGCTGACCCTGCTGGCCCTGGCGGGTCAGCTCGAGCAGGCGTCACCGTGGCTGCGGCACGCCCCGGGGTGGCCGCGCCGTGGCTCCACCGCCCCGGCTACCGGCCAAACGGCCGGGTCACCATCAGAATTGTGATCAGCACGATCAGCAGCAGGACGAGTCCGCCGGAGCCGGCGATCCGGCCGGCGACGGCGTCCAGCCGCTGCTTGGCGACCAGGTCGCCGGTCGCCATCGGGGGCGCCGCGACCTCTTCGGTCTTGTTTTGCTCGCCGGACTCGGGGGCGGGAAGTCTCTCCGGGACGATCTGCTCGATCATCGCCGCCGCCCGGCGGATCGCCGGCACCGTGTAGCCGGTGGCCACGCCCATGGTGACGACGTAGAGCGTCAGCGAGATGATCACCCAGGGGGTCCGGAACGTGTACCGGTCCGAACTGGACAGTGCGCCGACGCCCAACAGCGCCACCAGCAGCGAACCCAGTCCGAAACGCGCCATGAGCCGGGCCGCGGCCCGGGTGTCTTCCGCATCGTGCCGCCGGATCGCCCGGTGACCGAGGAAGGCGGCCAGCGCGAACGGCCCGATGAGCAGGACCGCCGCAAGCACGTGCAGGGTCACGATGAGTTTGTACACGCGGTCGATCCTAGGCCCTGTCCCGTCGATCGCTCGCGGTCCGGCGCGGCCCGCGGTGCCGGGGTCGTGCCCGTTTCCGCCGCCCGAGGCGCCGACGCGCGCCCCCTGGCATGCCGGCGGCCGGGGCCGCTCGGGGGGCTCCCGTACGTGATGCCCGTCGCGCCGGCAGGGCCGGGGCCGGTCGCGGGTGCGACGATCTGCGCATGACACCGGACCTGGTGACGATCGAGAACGTGGAGGAGGCCCGCGCCCTGCTGGCCGGCGTGATCCGCCGGACTCCGCTGGAGCCGTGCCGTCCCCTGACCGCGAAGCTGTCCGGCCCGGCGTGGCTCAAGTGTGAGAACGTCCAGCGGGCCGGCTCGTACAAGGTGCGTGGGGCGTACACCCGGATCGCCCGGCTCAGCGCCTCCGACCGGGCCAGTGGCGTGGTCGCGGCCAGTGCGGGCAACCACGCCCAGGGCGTCGCGCTGGCGGCCGGGCTGCTCGGTACCAGTGCCACCGTGTTCATGCCGGTCGGCGCCCCGCTGCCCAAGGTCGCGGCCACCAAGGGGTACGGCGCCGAGGTGCGCCTGGTCGGTACCACCGTGGACGAGTCCCTGCTGGCGGCGCAGGAGTACGCGCACAGTACCGGCGCGGTGTTCATCCACCCGTTCGACCACCCCGACGTGATCGCCGGCCAGGGCACCGTGGCCCTGGAGATCCTCGAACAGTGCCCGGACGTCAAGACGATCATCGCGGGGGTTGGTGGCGGCGGCCTGATCTCGGGCATCGCGGTTGCCACCAAGGCGTTGCGTCCGGACGTACGGGTGATCGGCGTGCAGGCTTCGGGCGCGGCCGCCTACCCGCCCTCGCTGGCTGCCGGCTACCCGGTGCGGCTGCCACAGTTCACGACGATCGCGGACGGGATCGCGGTCGGCACCCCGGGCGACGTCACGTTCGCGCACGTCAGCAAGCTGGTCGATGACGTCGTCACGGTCTCCGACGAGGACATCTCCCGGGCGCTGCTGATGCTCATGGAGCGATGCAAGACGGTCGCCGAACCGGCCGGCGGGGTCGGGGTCGCCGCGCTGCTGGCCGAGGCGGCGCAGGTCGAGACTCCGGTGGTGGCCGTGCTGTCCGGCGGCAACATCGACCCGCTGCTGATCCTGCGGGTGATCGAGCATGGCCTGGTCGCCGCCGGGCGGCACCTGCGGTTCACCGTCCGGTGCACCGACCGGCCGGGGCAGCTGGCCACCCTGCTCGCCCAGATCGCGGAGCAGGGCGCCAACGTGGTCAATGTGGAGCACCAGCGCCGCGACCCCCGGCTGCGCCTGGGCGAGGTCGAGGTGGACCTGTCCGTGGAGACGAGGGGAGCGGAGCACTCCGATCGGCTGGTCACCGCGCTGCGGTCGGCCGGGTACACAGTGACCTTCGGTATCTGACCGGACCCGCGCAGGCCCGGTCAGACGTTGGTTCCGGTCAGCCGCCGAACGGCTGGAAGTTCACCACCGTGACCATGATGTCGGCGCCGCTCGGGGCCGTGTAGGTGACCGACTCGCCCGGGCGGGTGCCGAGGATCGCTTGACCCAGCGCCGATTCCGGGCTGTAGACGGTCAGTTCGGTGGTCGAGGCGATCTCCCGGGACCCGAGCAGGAACGTGTCGGTGTCGTCCTTGTCCTCGTCGAAGTAGATCGTCACGACCATGCCGGCCGCGACCGTGTCCGCCTTGGGGGCCTCGCCGACCTGGGCGTTGCGGAGGAACTCCTGGAGGTACCGAATGCGGCCCTCCTGCTTGCCTTGTTCCTCCCGGGCAGCGTGGTAGCCGCCATTCTCCTTGAGATCACCCTCTTCCCGACGGGCATTGATCTCGGCGGCAATCACCGGCCGGTTCGCGATCAGCTGGTCGAGCTCGGCCTGCAGCCGGTCGTAGGCTTCCTGAGAAAGCCAGGTGGCTTCGCGATCGGTGGTGGACACGCGCGTTCTCCTCGGGATGGACAATCGGAATCTTCTACGGTACCAGCGCTTCGGTAACCCAGGGGTTACCGAACGCGCTCCGCGTCGCAATTACCCCGCTGCGCTACAGCCCAAAACAGTGACGTTGTACGCCCGGGCCGTCGTCGTCAGCGTGTAGCTGCCCCGCACGTCCGAGCCGGCCGGTACCGACACCTCCGCGTACCCGACCTCGCTGGACCTCTGGTCGGTCGCCTGCAGCCGGCAGGTGGCCGGGTTCGTGTCCGCCTTCCCCACCTCGTACCGCACGTCCACCTGTTGATCGTTGATGACCGTGAAGCCGGTCACAACCGACTGGTAATTAGACGAGTCGGCGTACTGGTCATACAGCCTGAAAGCCAGCCACAAGCCCGCGACCAGGACCGGTGCCAGCAGCAGCCACGCCAGCCAGCGGCGACCGCGCCGCGGATCGCGGCGGCGGCCGTATCGGCCGGGCGGGAATACTGGCGCCGTTTCGGTGGTCACGATGATGCGGGCCTCAAAGAGTTGTCGGACGTGTAGGCAACAATTGTCGGGTCCATCATGGCAGGCGTCCGTGCCCGGCACGTGTGGTGCCCGGTGCGGTGAGTATGAGGAGCTTCTAGTGGCCGAGCGGTTGCGGCTGATGACGGTCCACGCGCACCCCGACGATGAGTCGAGCAAGGGCGCGGCGACCATGGCGCGATACCGCGCCGAGGGCGTCGAGGTGCTGGTGGCCACGTGCACTGGCGGCGAGCGCGGAAGCGTGCTCAACCCGAAGATGGACCGGCCCGAGGTCTGGCGGGACATCGCGGAGATCCGCCGCAAGGAGATGGACCGGGCCCGCGAGATCCTCGACGTGCGGCAGGCGTGGCTGGGCTTCGTCGACTCCGGCCTGCCGGAGGGAGACCCGCTGCCGCCGCTGCCGGAGGGGTGTTTCGGGCTGAAGGACGTCGACGAGGCGGCGGAGCCGCTGGTCGCTCTGATCCGGGAGTTCCGCCCGCACGTGATCGTCACGTACGACGAGACCGGCGGATACCCGCACCCCGACCACATCATGACCCACAAGATCTCGGTCGTCGCGTTCGACGCGGCCGGTGACCCGGAGCGCTATCCCGAGGCGGGCACTCCCTGGCAGCCGCTGAAGCTCTACTACCAGCGGTGGGCTCACGGCCGGATGGTCGCCCAGCACGAGGCGATCCTCGCGGCCGGCATGGAGTCGCCATACACCGAGTCGATGGAGCGGTTCGCCAAGCGGCCGAACAACGACCACTTGATCACCACTCGAGTGGTCTGTGGCGAGTACTTCGAGATCCGCGATGACGCACTGCGGGCGCACGCCACCCAGGTCGACCCGGACGGGTTCTGGTTCCGCATCCCGATGGACATCCAGCGGCAGACGTGGCCGACCGAGGACTACCAGCTGGTGCGCTCGCTGGTGGACAGCCAGCTGCCCGAGGACGATCTGTTCGCCGGCGTGCGGGAGACTGTGGAGGCGGGCGTAGGCTCGTCCACGCAGTAAGCCGGCGATTCGGGTGCCTGACCCGCCGGCTGGCGAAAGGAGCCCGGCATGATCATGTTCCTTGCCGAGGGCGGCGGGGCGACCCCACCACCGGCACAGAACAACTTCGGCGACACGTTGTCCGACGGGGTTGCCGGTCCGACGGCTCTGCTGATCATCGTGTTGCTGGCGATCGGGACGGTGCTGCTCATCCGCAACATGAATGGTCATCTGAAGCGGCTCCCCGAGCGCTTCCCGGTCCAGGCGGGCGGCCCATCGGCCGGCGGCACCCAGACGGTCGGCGTCTCCGCCGGTGGCACCTCCTCCGCGGCCGAGCGCGGTAGCACCGCGCAGGCCGGGGTGCGGCCAGCCACAGCCGAGGCCGGTGGCGGCGGCGGTGACCCGGCGGGCGGCGCCGAATCCGGAAGCGCCGGGTCCGGAAGTGCCGAGGCCGGCCAGGTGCCGGAAGCCTAGGCATCGATGTCGGTCGAGCCGACATCCGACGAAAGCCCTGGGCGGTCAGCCTTTTGTCCCGGTGGAACCCCGCCTGTCGATATCGCCGACCCGATGGGTCGAGGGTCATCGACCGGTCGATTGAGAGGGTCGTTCGGCGGGTCCGAATATTCCGACTTCGGGGGACTTACCAGGCAAAGCGTTCAAGAGCGTAGCTGACGCCAGACCCCTCCGTGCCTTAGCCTTCCGCAGGGGCCACAAGCCCTGATCGAGATCGGCCGGAGGGGCGGTGTCAGAGAAGACCGATGATGTCTGCCGCTTCGTTTCGTCGATTCCACACCCGGGCCGGATGGCATAAGGTCATCCAGGCAAGGCGCGATTCGTGCTGCCGCCGGCCCGGAGGGGGCGATGCATGACGAGCCCCGCTGAACGCCGCACCCTGGCGGCCACGGTGCGGGCATTCCTCGTGCGTGGTGACCGCTCATCCGACCCCGTCCCCAGACCGGGCCGGGGCCGCTTGCTGGCCGGCCTCGTCATCGGCGCCGCACTGGTCGCGGTCGCGATCGGACTGATTGACACTCCGCTCTCCCTGAGCAGCTCGGCCGATCTGGTCCGCCTGTCCATCACTACCGCGGTCGCCGCGACCGCCGTGATCGCCGGCGTACGGGTAAGAGTCAACGGCAGCTACATCTCCCTCGGCTGGGGAGAGGCGGCGTTGATCGTCGCACTGTACCTGATCCCGGTCGGCTGGGTACCGCTGGCCATCTTCGTCGGCGTCGGCCTGGCGATGGTGGTGCTGCAGTTCACCCAGGAGCCCCGCACCGCGCTGCGCATGCTGTTCAACGCGGCGAGTCTGGCCCTGGCCGCGGCGGCCGCCGCCACGGTGGCGCAGGTGATCGCGCCCCCGCACCTGGCCCACCTCTCGCTTCCGGTCGCGATCGGGCTCATCGTCGGCGCTCCGATCGAGACGCTGGTCAGCATCCTGCTGATCAGCGCGTCCGTGCACAGCCGGGAGGGAACCAGCTACTCCGCACTGGTCACCCGGGCTTTCCACGGCAAGCTGTACATGCTCGTCGGCAACGTGACGCTCGGCCTGCTCATCGTCGTCCTGGTCAGCGACGACCTCGACTGGCTGTTGGTCCTCGCGCCGCTGCTGTGGCTGCTGCGGCAGGCGTACAAGTTCCGGCTGCGCGTCGACGACGAGCGGCGCGGCTGGCGACTGTTCGCCGCCGCCACCCGGGCGTTGAACCGGCTCGACGAGCGCGGCGTCGTGGAGGCCGCCATCGAAGGCGCCGCGCGGCTGTTCGCCGCGGAGGGCGTCGAGGTGCTGGTGCAGCACTCCGCGGCACCCACCGGCGCGGTGCCCGAACCGGGTGGGCAGCGCACCCGCTCGGCCGGCGGCGGCCAACCGGAGCCGGATCAGCCGGGCGCCCCCGACGGATTGCTTTGGTCGTACCGTGGCGGCCCGGGCTCCGAGCTGGTCATCGACGTGGACGCCGGCTCCGGCGGAGGCGAGCCCACGGCGGAGGACGGCGACCGGGTGGCAGCCCGACCGCTGCTGGTCGGCGGCGCGAGCGTCGGCGAACTCCGGTTGCGCTTCGCCCGGCGGGTGAAGCTCACCAAACGCGAGCAGATGCAGCTCTCCGCGTTCGGTGACGCGCTCGCCGCCGCCCTGCACGACGCGACCTCACATCAGCAGTTGCGCGACCTGTCCGCGCGCAGCTTCCAGGAGGCGCTGAACGACACCCTGACCGGCATCGGCAACCGCGCGGGGCTGCTCGCCAAGGGCGGCGATGAGCTGCGCGAGCTGGAGCAGGACGTGTTGGTGGCGTTCCTGCTGCTGGACGTCAACCAGTTCAAGGAGATCAACGACACGCTCGGCCACGCGGCGGGCGACGACCTGCTGCGGGTCACGGCCAGCCGGATCGATTCGCAGCGCCAGCCCGGCGAGCTGGTCGCCCGACTGGGCGGCGATGAGTTCGGGGTACTGCTGACCGAGCTGCCCACCGCGGCCGGCGACGAGGCCGCGGCGCTCGACTACGGGCTGCGCCGCGCCCGGGAACTCGCCGACCTGCTGGCCAGCCCCACCCAGGTGGCCGGGGTACCGCTGGCGGTGGAGGCGTCTATCGGCGTGGCGGTGGCCGCCGCCGGTAGCTGCGACATAGGCGAACTGGTCCGCCGCGCCGAGATGGCGATGTACCGGGCGAAGAAGAGTGGCAGCGACTCGGTCGCCTGGTACGACAGCACCGGCGACGCCAGCAGCACAGATCGTCTTGCCCTGCTGGCCGAGCTGCGCGAGGCGCTCGGTTCGCCGCACCAGCTGGTCCTCGCCCTGCAGCCGGTGGTGGATCTGAGCACCGGCGCGCCGACCGGGGTGGAGGCCCTGGTCCGGTGGCGGCACCCGCGCCGGGGCGAGCTGTTCCCGCGCGAGTTCATCGACGTCCTGGAAAACAGCGAGCTGGTCGTGCCGTTCACCAGGTACGTGCTGGAACGCGCGATCGCGATGGCCGCGGACTGGGCGGCGCAGGGCCTGTCGGTACCCATCTCGGTCAACCTCTCCGCGCGCAGCCTGCTCGACGTACGGCTGCCGGAGGAGGTCGCTGAGCTGCTGAGCCGGTACCGCGTGCCGGCTCACCGGTTGATCCTGGAGATCACCGAGACCGTCGTCGTACCGGAGTCGAAGACCGTCACCGACGTGCTGGACGCGCTGCGCGCGATCGGCGTGCAGCTGGCCGTGGACGACTTCGGCACCGGGTACTCGTCGCTGACGTTCCTGACCCGGGTACGCGTCGACGAGGTCAAGGTCGACCAGACCTTCGTGGCCCGGATGGCCGAGTCCCCGGAGGCGATGGCGATCGTGCGCACTACGGTCGAGCTGGCCCGGGAGCTGAATCTCCGGGTGGTCGCCGAGGGAGTGGAGACCGCCGAGCAGCGTTCCGAACTGGTCAGGCTGGGCTGCGACTCGGCGCAGGGCTACCACTTCTTCCCGCCGATCGCGGCCGAAAAGATCTCCGGGGTACTGCACGAGCTGGTCAGCTCGTCGGGTGGCCGGGTGATCCCGTTCCGCCAGGAGGACGCCTCGTAGGGTGAGGGTATGGCCAACCGGTTGACGGGCTCGGCATCGCCCTACCTCGAACAGCACCAGGACAACCCGGTCGACTGGTGGCCGTGGGATCCACAGGCTTTCCAGGAGGCCCGGCGGCGGGACGTACCCGTAATGATCTCCGTCGGGTACGCGGCCTGCCACTGGTGCCACGTGATGGCGCACGAGTCGTTCGAGGACGAGGGCGTCGCCCGGCTGCTCAACGAGCACTTCGTAGCGATCAAGGTGGACCGCGAGGAGCGTCCCGACGTGGACGCCGTCTATATGACCGCGACCCAGGCCATGACCGGCCAGGGCGGCTGGCCGATGACCGTCTTCGCGACCCCGGACGGCCAGCCGTTCTTCTGCGGCACCTACTTCCCCCGTCCAACGTTCATGCAGCTCCTCGAGTCGGTCTCCGCGGCCTGGCGAGACCAGCGCGACGACGTACTGCGGCAGGGCTCCGCCGTCGTCGAGGCGATCGGCGGCCTGTCCGCCACGGCGGCCGGCGCCGGCCCGATGACCGGGGAGGTACTGGACGCCGCCGCGGCCGAACTGTCCGACGCGTTCGACGAGACCAGGGGCGGGTTCGGCGGGGCCCCGAAGTTCCCGCCACACCTGAACCTGTTGTTCCTGCTGCGCCACTACCAGCGCACCGGCAGCGAGCGCTCGCTGGAGATCGTCCGGCACACCGCCGAGCAGATGGCCCGGGGCGGCATGTACGACCAGCTCGCCGGCGGCTTCGCCCGGTACAGCGTGGACGCCACCTGGACCGTGCCGCATTTCGAGAAGATGCTCTACGACAACGCGCTGCTGCTGCGCGTCTACACCCAGCTGTGGCGCCTGGTCGGCGATCCGCTAGCCGAGCGGGTGGCCGGGGAGACCGTCGAGTTTCTGCGGACCGGGCTGTCCACGCCGGAGGGCGGCTTCGCGTCGGCACTCGATGCCGACACGGCCGGCGAAGAAGGGCTTACGTACGTGTGGACCCCGGCCCAGCTGACCGAAGCACTCGGCGCCGACGACGGCGCGTTCGCGACCGACCTGTACGGCGTGACCGGCCGGGGCACGTTCGAGCGGGGTACCTCCGTCCTGCGGCTGGCTCGCGACATCGACGACGATCCGGATTCCCCGGTCGCGACCCGGGCGGCCGCGATCCGGCAGCGGCTGCACCAGGCACGGTCCGCCCGACCACAGCCGGCACGTGACGACAAAGTGGTCGCGGCGTGGAACGGGCTCGCGGTGACCGCGTTGGCGGAGTACGCGGCGCTGAGCCACGATCCCGACGCGGGTCGGATGGCCGTCGCCGCGGCCACGCTGCTCGCCGAGCGGCACCTCGTCGACGGCCGCCTGCGCCGGGTGTCGAGGGGCGGCACGGTCGGGCAGCCGGCCGGGGTGCTGGAGGACTACGGCTGCGTGGCCGAGGCATTCTGCGCGGTGCACCAGTTGACCGGCGAGGCGCGCTGGCTGGAGCTGGCCGGGCAGCTGCTGGACACCGGGCTCGCGCACTTCGGCGACGGCCGGGGCGGCTTCTATGACACCGCGGACGACGCCGAGACACTGGTGGCTCGCCCGGCGGATCCGACCGACAACGCCACGCCGTCCGGCCTGTCCGCGATGAGCGCGGCGCTGACCGCGTACGGCGCGCTGACCGGCGAGCCGCGGTACCGGGAGGCAGCCCAGGCCGCGCTGGCCACCGTGGTACCGCTCGCCACCCGGTACGCCCGGTTCGCCGGGTACTCCTGCTCGACGGGCGAGGCGCTGCTGTCCGGCCCGTACGAGATCGCGATCGTCGAGGGTGGCCCCGGCCAGAGCGCCGGAGGCGCCGACCTGCTGGAGACGGCGTGGCGGCTGGCCCCACCCGGCGCGGTGATCGTCTCCGGCGCCCCGGACCAGCCCGGGGTACCGCTGCTGGCCGACCGGCCGCTGATCGATGGCGTGTCGACCGCGTACGTGTGCCGTGGTTTCGTCTGCGACCGGCCGGTGACCGACCCGGACGCGCTTGCGGAGCAGCTCCGCGGCTAGCGACCCGTCCTCGGCTCCGGCCCTGCCTGGACCGGCGGCGCCCTGCCCGACCCGACCCGCCTGGCCCGACGCTTGGCTTCTCCGGGTCAACGGGCATGCCCTCGTGACCCTCGCTCCGCTCGGTGCGCTCGGTCATGCGGTGCCGCCGGAACCGTTCCACCCTCAGCGAACAGTGCATGCGTTCCCTTCCCATGTCTTCATTACTGTGTAACTCTGTAATCAGACCTACAGCAGTAACGGGAGGGTGCCGTGAGACGCGAGCAATTCGGACCGCCGTGGGCCCGTGGCGGATCCCGGGCGGAACCGCCGCCGGCCGACGACGCCGCGGCCTGGATCGTCGGAGCCGTTCCGGACGACTGGTTCGAAAGTCGTCCCGATGTGGTCATCGACCGCGACGAGATCATGGTCGTTGGCAAGCTGAACGAACCCGCGCTGGGCGACGGCGCGACCGACGCGGAGAAGACCGCCGCCGAGGCGGGGCGGATCACCAGCTTCCGGGAGGCGACCCGGGAGCGCAGGATCGGCATCGCGCAGCAGTTGGAGCACCGGTACCGGCGAAAGGTGGCCTGGGGCGCGGTGTGCGGCGGCACGTCCGAGCTGTTCACCACGTTCGCGGCGCCGACCATGACCCGGCTGCGCCAGCCGGAGCGCCAGGTGCTGGACACACTGGTCGACGCCGGGGTGGCCCGGTCCCGCTCGGAGGCGCTGGCCTGGTGCGTGCGGCTGGTCGGCGAGCACGCCGACAGCTGGCTCGGTTCGCTGCGCGAGGCGATGGGCGCGGTGGACGAACTGCGAAAGCAGGGTCCGTCCCTCTAGCTAGTCACGGGGCATGGCCGGCGACCGCGATGCCGGCTCCGGCTCGGACCGACCGACGTTGCCCGAAACCGGTAAGGCCCGGTCCTGACCGGCATGGCCCGGCGGCGCACCATGCCGCCGGGCCGCGGTCCGATCGGGGCTGGCCAGCCTATTGCCGGGCCGGCGCCGGCCGGGCGCTAGGCTGGCGGCCGAGATGGATACCCGAACCGGTCTGCCCGTGGTCGGCATGGTGGGCGGTGGGCAGCTGGCCCGGATGACCCACCAGGCAGCGATCGCCCTAGGACAATCCCTGCGAATCCTTGCCGCTTCGCCCGACGACAGCGCCGCCCTCGTCGCGGCCGATGTTCACATCGGGCACCACACCGACCTCGACGCCCTGCGCACCTTCGCCAAGGGCTGCGAGGTCGTCACGTTCGACCACGAGCACGTGCCCTCGGAGCACATCCAGGCGCTCGAGGCCGGCGGGGTGAACGTGGCACCGAGCGCAGCCGCCCTGCGGTACGCGCAGGACAAGCGCGCGATGCGGGAGCGGCTGACCGAACTGGGCGCTCCGGTACCGAGGTGGGCGCCGGTGCGCACGCCGGCCGACGTGGCCGCGTTCGCCGCGGGTACGGGGTGGCCGGTGGTCGTGAAGGCGGTCCGCGGCGGGTACGACGGCCGGGGCGTGTGGTTCGTCGACGAAACCGATGAGCTGCCCGGCGTCGAGCTGATCGTCGAGGAGCGCGTGCCGCTGCGCCGGGAGCTGGCCGTCCTCGTGGCCCGGTCCCCGTTCGGGCAGGTCGCCGCGTACCCGACGGTGCAGACCGTGCAGCGCGAGGGCATCTGCGTCGAGGTGCTGGCCCCGGCGCCCGATCTGGATCCCGAGCTGGCCGTCGAGGCGGAGCAGCTGGCCATCCGGCTGGCCACCGAGCTGGGCGTGGTCGGGCTGCTCGCGGTCGAGCTGTTCGACACCGGTACCGGGCTGCTGGTCAACGAGCTGGCGATGCGCCCGCACAACTCCGGCCACTGGACCATCGAGGGCGCCCGCACGTCGCAGTTCGAGCAGCACCTGCGCGCGGTGCTGGACTACCCAATGGGCGATACCGGGCTCACCGCACCCGCCGTCGTGATGGCCAACGTGCTGGGCGGCGAGCCGAGCGAGATGTCCATGGACGAGCGGCTGCACCACATGTTCGCCGCGGATCCCGGCATCAAGGTGCATTTCTACGGCAAGCAGGTCCGGCCCGGCCGCAAAATAGGGCATGTCACAGCGCTCGGCGAGGACATGACGCGAACCCGGGAGCGGGCGGTCGCGGCGGCGCGCTGGCTACAGGACGGCATTCCGATGCCCGACACCCGAGCGGGGGAGTCACGATGAACGTCGGCGTGATCATGGGCAGCGACTCGGACTGGCCGGTCATGCGGGCCGCCACCGAGGCCATGGACGAGTTCGGGGTCGAGTACGAGGTACGCGTCGTGTCGGCGCACCGCACGCCGCAGGGGATGCTCGACTACGCCGCCCAGGCGGCCGGCCGTGGCCTCAAGGTGATCATCGCGGGTGCCGGTGGCGCGGCGGCCCTGCCGGGGATGGTGGCCGCGGCGACCACCCTTCCGGTGATCGGCGTACCGGTTCCGCAGAAGTACCTGGACGGGCTGGACGCCCTGCTCTCGATCGTGCAGATGCCGGCCGGGATACCGGTGGCCACGGTGTCGATCGGCAACGCGCGCAATGCCGGCCTGCTCGCGGTACGGATCCTCGGCATCGCCGATCCGGCCCTGGCCGACCGCATGGCGGCGTACCAGCGCGACCTGATCGCGCTGGTCGACCACAAGAACCAGGGCCTGCAGGCGGAGCTAACGCAGTCGGCCGAGCGCTCCTCGTAGCCGCTGGATATCCCGCCGCCGCTTCTCGAAGTTGGCGCCGAGCCCGACCAGTACCGCGCCGACCAGCGCCATGATCGTCCACAGCAGCGCGGTGGTGGACACCACGGCCAGCTCGTGCAGCGCGGCCACGGCCAGGGCCACCCCGCCAACCACGACCGGGGCCTGCTGCCGGCGCCAGGAACCGAAGACCACGGTCGCCGCCGCGCCGACGATGAGCACACCGCGCCGGGTCGGCGTCTCGTTGGTCGTCAGCACGATCACCAGGCTCGGCAGGAACGCGGCGACCAGGGCCACGCCGTACGCCAGCCAGCTGGACACGTCCGGATCCCGGCGGGCCCGCAAGTATCCGATGACGAGCGCGGCGACCGCCACGGCCAGGGTGTACGCCTCGGGCAGCGCGACCTTCGACACGTACATCAGCAGGAACCAGGCGGCCAGCTCGTGCGCGATGGCGAACCAGATGAGCGCGTTGCGGTACAGCCGGGGACGGTTCGGGCGGGACGCCGCGACCGACAGGACGACGCCCCAGGCACAGGTGAACACGGCCAGATGCGGCAGCGACCGGGCGGCGAGAGCGAGGGCGAGGACCGCGCCGGCGTAGGCGCTCGCCTCGACCGTGATGGCCTCGCTGGCCGCCTGAGGCTGCCGCAGCCGGGGCAGCAGCGACGCGACGACCAGCATGGCCGCGGCGACGAGGGCCACCAGGAACGCCGACCAGTACACCGGCAGCCCGGCCGACAGCCCCGCCACCAGCGCGAGCAGGTGCCCGGCGAACGCGGTGACGAGCCAGCCGACCACCCGCGCGGTCCGGCTGCGACCCAGCATCGCGGCGGTCACGCCGCCGGCCGCGGTGATCGCCAGCGCCCACAGTGTCATGGACTGCGTCGCCAGGCTGCCGGCCAGCCCAGCACCGCCGGCCAGCAGGCAGATGACCAGGACGAGGGTGCGGGCCGGACGTTGCGGCGTGTCGGTGGTGCCGACCGGGGTGGCGGTCAGCGCCAGTCCCAGGCCGGCCAGTACCGCCACCACCAGCGCCAGGACCGGTCCGGCGGGCCACGGCATCCGCAGCGCGTACGGAGCGATCAGCAGGGTGATCGCCAGGCCCGGGATCACCACCGAGACCGCCCGCCGGGTGACCACCTCGGGCCGGCCGCCGAAGCCGACCGCGCCCAGCGCGCCGGCGAGGGTGAGGATCAGGGCCGCGGCCACCGAGGTGGCGTCGCCGACCCAGTGCGTGAACGGGCCGAGCGCGGCCAGGGAGGTGGCCGGCGCCCCGGTCCAGACCGACTCGACCCATTGGTACGGGCCGATCACCGCGGCGCCGACGGACGGCGCCAGGGCCACTGCGGCCAGTACCGTCGCCGGCCCGGCGGCGAGCATCAACACGTGCCCGGGGCGGCGCGGCAGGGGCAGCGGTCGCCCGCGCTGCTGCTCGGGTGGCAGGGCGTCGCGCCGGACGGTCACCGCGGCGCGCAGCAGTTCGGCGAGGACCGCGAGCAGCGCCGCCGCGGCGGCGTACACGACCAGCGGGAGCGACGTGGCGAGCGTGATGACCGCGATCGTGGTGCCGACCAGAGCCACCCCGGCCGTGGCGAACGGCAGCAGGACCTCGGTGTTGTAACAGGCCACCGCCGTGGCCGCGAGGCCGACGCAGAGCCCGGCGAGCGCGGCGGTGAGCGCGAAGCTCCACGTGGCGCCCGAGGCCAGAGCCAGGCAGGCGGCACCGGCCGGCAGCGTGGCCAGCGCCGCGGAGAGCGCGAAGCCGCCGATCAGCACCAGGTGTGTCGCATTCTCGTGGGCACGCAGCGTGGTGGCCGCCGCCCAGGCGATCGCGGCGAGGATCAGGGTGGACACGAGCAGGGTCTGCGCGGTGACCCCGGGCCGGACCAGGCTGGCGCCGATCGTGTCGGCGAACAGCACGGTGGCCATGCTGTACCGGGCCCAGGCCGCCTCGCGCACCGTGCTGCGGCCGGCGGCGATGCCGATGCCGGTGGCGGCGACGCCACTGAACAGGATCGGGGACCACCACGGCAGGTCGAGGGCGGCCGGTGCGGCCAGGGCGGCCAGCCCGATCCCGACCGAGCTGACCGCGTACGAGGCGGGTGCCGGCAGAGCCACCGCCGCCGCGGCGGCGAGCAGCACCAGGGCGAGCGGCACCTGCGCCCCGAACGGACCGGAGATGTGCGCCGACCAGTGCGCCAGGTCGGTGTGCCAGACCGGCGCCACGGCGTCCAGGGCGGCGAACGCACCGCGTACCGCCTCGACACCGGCGATCAACCCGACCACGGTACCGACCAGGCTTCCGCCGACGATCGGTCCGCGCCGCCACTCGGCGGGCATGGCACGCACCCCGGCGGCGACCAGCAGCACCAGAACGGCCGCCGTGGCCAGCTGGTACCCGGGGGCGAGCAGGCCGGCGACGCGGGCCACCGCGGCGACCGACGCGGCGGTGACCGCGGTCGCCGCGATGTCCGAGCCCCCGGCGACCCCGGCGATGCGCCGGCTGACGTCCATCCACGGCGCCAGGCACAGCATGACGGCGCTGATCAGCAGCAGGGCGGCGATGCCGATGTCGACCAGCGGGACGCCGCCGGACACGAACGCGGCGACGGCCACCGCGCCCGCCCCGAGAGTGCTGCCGGCGACCACGAGCGGTGCCGGTCGCCCGCGGGCGACCTGGTTCACCGCGGTCGCGGTGAGGGTACCGGCGACCGCCAGGAAGCTCGCGGCGAGCACCGGTACCGGACCGGAGTCGGTGCTCTGCGCCGTCCCGGCCGTGGCGAACGCCACCGCCCCGGGCAGCGCGAACGCCGCCCCCGCCCAGCCGGCCTCGGCGGCCCGGTCGGCGTTGGGCCCGAGCGAGGTCTCGGCCAGCCGGGGGGCGATACCGATCGCCGCTCCGAAGATGGTGAGCCCGGACAGAGCCAGCGCGGCGGCCTCCGGACGGGCCAGGGCCACCCCGACCGCGTAACAGCCCACGATGGCGGCCGCGCCGATGCGTACCCACGACGACCGGTTGGTCGGCGCGATCAGCGCGTACGCGCCGAGGGCCACCGCGGCCAGGACGAGTACCAGCGGAACGGCCGCCCAGGGCAGCGACAGGCCCGCCGGTACCAGAAGCAGCGTCAGGGTGAACCCGGCGACCGCGCCGTCGGTGCGGTCCTGGCGGGGCAGCATCGTCAGGGCGGCGGCGGTGAGGATGATCGCGGCCAGGGCGAGCTGCCCGGCACCGGGTCCGGCGCTCTTCGCCACCGTGTGCGCGTACGAGCCGAGATGCGCGTGCCAGGCGGGGCTGCTCGCGCGCAGCGGCCCGACGATCGCGTCGAACCCGCGGCCGAGCAGGATCAGCGCCAGTACCCCGGCGGACAGTGCCCCGGCCAGGCGCGGCCCCTGGTGGGCCAGCGGGCCGAGCAGCCGGACGGTCACCCCGGCCACCAGGATCGCCAGGCCGGTCATCACCAGGCCCCAGCCGGGCAGTGTCACCGCGGTGACCCGGCCGATCGCGCAGATCAGCGCGGCGGTCGCCAGGCCGGCCGCGACGTCGGGCAGCGGCCAGCGCCGCAGCGTGAGGCCGCCACCGAGGCCGACGGTCGCGGCGAGCAGCAGCCCGGCGGCGCCGCCCAGCACGACCGTGGTGGCGTGCGCGCCGGCGAGCGTGACGACCGCGCAGACCACGGCCGCGAGCACGGCCAGGCCGTGCAGGATCCAGACCGCGTCCCGCAGGTACGGGGTGCCCTCCGCGGCATGCTCGTCGATCTCCTCGGCGACCTCGATCTCCTCGGCTTCGATGATCGACTTCGCCGGCGGGCGGGCGACGCGATTCTGCCGCTGGCGCAGCACGATCGCCAGGGCGAGATCCTGCGCGCCGACCGCGGCCAGGATCGCCGACCACCCGGCCACTCCGTGGATCACTCCGGCGAACAGCAGCGGGAGCACCGGTTGCAGCAGCAGGATGCCGGCGAAGCGCGGGGCGACCAGGTGACTGATCGTCCGGTACCCGGCCGCGACCCCGGCGGTCGCCAGACACACCAACCCGGCGAACGCCGCCCCCGACATCCCGGAGCCGGCCAGCGCGTCGGTGGCCCAGATCGCGTACCCCTCGAGCAGCACGAACAGCAGGCCCACCGAGGCGAGGGTCTCGGCGGTCGACACCAGGCCGCGCCGCGCGATCGGCAGCGGGGCGGCCAGGATGGCGACGGCCAGCAGGGCGAACACCACGATCCGCGCGCCGTCCTGCAGCTCACGCAGCAGGTATCCGGTGCCGGTCACCGCGAACAGCAGTGCGCCGAGCCAGAGCAGGGCGTTCTGCGTGGTACGCGTGGACGTCTCGGGTTGCGGGGCGTGCGTCGTCTTCGGACGCTCCGGCATCGGTACCCGCTTGCCGGGGCGGATCGGCCGGCCGGTGACCGTGCGCACCTCGTCGACCGGAGGCGGCGGGGTCTCGGTGGCCGTCCGCTGCCGGGAGAGCCCCGGCAGCGGGCTCAGCCGGCGCCGTGGGGCCGCCTTGACGCCGGCCTGCCGGGGTGAGCCGCGCCGTGCGGCGACGGATTCCTGCAACAGCGACCGGGTGGCGATCGCGCCCTGGATGCGTCGCATCAGCAGGGATCTCTCGTCGACCATGTCGCGGTTGCGGAACTGCATCTGGGTGATCACGCGACTCAGGTCGGCGATCTCCTGCTGGACCGTGTGGCCGCAGTTCGGACAGCCAGTGGACGTATCCGCGGTCGTACCACAGTTCGAGCAGGGGTATGTCCCCACGGCACCCTCCCGTCACTTCTACGCAAAGGATGCCGAGCGATCGTGACCCGACGCCAGTGACAAAAGGGGCGCCCCGTGGGGCGCCCCTCCTTTTTGGACCTTCGGCCCCAACCCGTCAGGCGGGCTCGGGGCGTCCCATACCGCGGTAGTCCCAGCCGGCCCGGACCCAGAGTCCCTGGTCAAGGCAGTTCCGGCCGTCGATGACGCGCTTCCCGTTCACCAGTTCGGCGAGCGTCGCCGGGTCGGCGTTGCGGAACTCTTCCCACTCGGTCAGGACGCACACCAGGTCCGCCCGGGCGACCGCGTCGGTCAGCGTCTTGGCGAACCCGACCTCCGGCAGCTCGCGCTCGGCGTTGGACATGCCCTCGGGGTCGTAGACCGCCACCGACGCGCCGGCACGGGACAGCTTGCGGACCACCGACAGCGCGGGCGAGTCCCGTACGTCGTCGGAGTTGGGCTTGAACGTCGCGCCGAGCACCGCGATGCGCAGACCGCTCAGGTCCGGGCCTGCCGGCCCGTTCGGGCGGTCGAGCAACTCCGCCGCCAGCTGAACGACCCGCTGGCGCCGCCGCTGGTTGATCAGGTCGACCTCGTGCAGGAAGCGCAGTGCCTCACCGACACCCAGCTCCTGGGCCCGCGCCTGGAACGCCCGGATGTCCTTGGGCAGGCAGGCGCCGCCGAAGCCGAGTCCGGCCCGGAGGAACCGGTTGCCGATCCGGGGGTCGTACCCGATCGCCCTGGCGAGCTGGGTCACGTCGGCGCCGGCCGCCTCGCAGACCTCGGCCATCGCGTTGATGAACGAGATCTTGGTGGCCAGGAACGCGTTGGCCGCGACCTTCACCAGCTCCGCGGTAGCGAAGTCGGTCACCACGACCGGCACCTCGCGATCCTCGGTCATGGCCAGGTCGAAGACGCCCTTGTGCGAGCCGTACAGCATGCCGTACGCCCACTCGCTCTTGACGCCGAAGATGACCCGGTTGGGCCGCAGTACGTCCTCGACCGCGAAGCCCTCCTGGAGGAACTCCGGGCTCCAGGCGACCTCGACCTGGGCCTGCTCCGGCGCGTGCCGGGCGATGATCTCCTCGACCCACTCGGCGGTGCCGACCGGCACCGTCGACTTGCCGACGATCAGGGCCTTGCGGGTCAGCTTCGGCGCGAGGCCGGTGACCGCGGCTTCCACGTAGCTCAGGTCGGCGGCCAGGCCGTCGGCCCGCTGAGGGGTACCCACGCAGATGAAGTGGACGTCGCCGAACTCGGCCACCTCGTCGTACGACGTGGTGAACCGCAGGCGTCCACCCGCGAGGTTCTTGCGCAGCAGTTCGTCGAGGCCGGGTTCATGGAACGGCACCTCGCCGCTGGCCAGCTTGGCGATCTTGGGTTCGTCGACATCGAAGCCGAGAACCTCGTAGCCCATCTCGGCAAAACAGATCGCGTAGGTGGCTCCCAGGTAGCCCGTGCCGAGGAAGGTCAGCCGTGGCCGGCCCGCCCCGGACGGTGGGGTCAGGATCTCTGGGGGCGTCAGGGGCTGGCTCCCTGGGTACGAAATCGTCACGCCTGGTCTCCGCTCGCACACGTGCCGCATATGCCGCGACCTCGGAGGATTTCCTCGCTCCGGGCCGGACGGGCGTTTGCGACCACCGCGCCGTCCCGGCGAGGATAGTGCTTGACCGACCCAGCCTGGAAACGACGTCAGGTTACCGGCCGGTAAGCTTAGCCCCGCTACGCGCTCAGCCTAGCGCCGACACCCCAGACCTTCCGGCCTGTCACCCATTCCGGACAGCCCGGATCTCCCCGAGGGAAGGTTTCCGGATGACCGAGTTTGAGGCGTACCAGCTGCCCGAGGAGCACCAGGCGATTCGTGAGGCGGTACGGGCGGTGTGCGAGGGGAAGGTGGCGCCGAACGCCGCCGCGGCGGACGAGACCGGCGAGTTTCCGCAAGCCTCATACGACGCCTTGCGAGCGGCCGATTTCCACGCTCCGCACATCCCGGAGGAGTACGGCGGCGCGGGCGCGGACGCGCTGGCCACGGCCATCGTCATCGAGGAGGTGGCGCGTGCCTGCGCGGCCTCGTCGCTGATTCCGGCGGTCAACAAACTGGGCACGATGCCGCTGTTGCTGGCCGCGTCGGCCGAGCTGAGGCAGCGGTACCTGTCCCCGGTGGCCAGCGGTGAGGCGATGTTCTCGTACTGCCTCTCGGAGCCCGAGGCGGGCAGCGACGCGGCGTCTATGACGACTCGGGCAACTAGTGACAATGATCACTATGTGATCAATGGCGCGAAACGGTGGATCACGAACGCCGGCGTCTCGGACTTCTACACCGTTTTCGCGGTGACCTCGCCGGGCGAGCGCTCCCGGGGCATCTCTGCCTTCGTGGTGGAGAAGTCCGATCCCGGTGTGAGTTTCGGGGCACCGGAGAAGAAGCTGGGCATCAAGGGCTCGCCGACCCGCGAGGTGTACTTCGACAACGTGCGGATCCCGGCCGACCGGATGATCGGAGCCCCGGGTGACGGCTTCAAAATCGCCATGCGGACTCTGGACCACACCCGGGTCACCATCGCGGCTCAGGCGATCGGGATCGCCCAGGGAGCGCTCGACTTCGCGAAGCGGTACGTGCAGGAACGGCGGCAGTTCGGCAAGGCGGTCGCGGAGTTCCAGGGGATCCAGTTCATGCTCGCCGACATGGGCATGAAGCTGGAAGCGGCGCGCCAGCTCACCTACGTGGCGGCGGGCAAGTCGGAGCGCGGTGACGCCGACCTGACGTACTTCGGGGCGGCCGCGAAGTGCTTTGCCTCGGACGCAGCCATGGAAATCACCACGGACGCGGTGCAGCTGCTCGGTGGGTACGGGTACACCAAGGACTTCCCGGTGGAGCGGATGATGCGCGACGCCAAGATCACCCAGATCTACGAGGGAACGAACCAGGTGCAGCGCATCGTGATGGCCCGGGAGCTGCTGCGCGGCTGAGGATTGCCCGTACTCAGCGGGGCGGCTGGTCGTCGGGCGCCTCGCGCAACGGGATCGCCCAGGGTGAGCCGGCCGGCGGCGTACGGGTCGGGTTCACCAGGGGCGCCTGCGACTCGACGGTCGCCCACCGGTCGAACGGCTTGTCGGCCGGCTCGGCCCCGGTACGGGCGCTCGGTTCGTCGGCGGGGCCGGGCGGTGCCGGCTCGTTCGACGCCGGTTCACTGACCGTCTTCTCGTTCGGTGTGGCGGCGCCGGCCGTCGGCTCGTCCGGTGCCGGTCCGCTCGACGCTGGCTCGCGGGGTGCCGGCTCGCTGGGTGTCGTCTCGCTCGGAGCCGATCCGTTGGGTGTCGGCTTGTTGGGTGTCGGATCGGTTGACGGCGGGTCGCTTGGTGCGGGCCCGGTCCCGGCGGTTGCACTCGGTGCCGGCTCACGTTCCGTGGGCTCGCCGGTTGCCGCTGCCGCTGCCGCTGCCGCTGGTGCTGGTGCTGGTGCTGGTGCTGGCGACGCCGCTGCCGCTGCCGACGCGGCAGGCGTGTCTCGCGCCGGTGTTGTCCGTGCGGGCTCGTCGTCCACTGTCGTGGTAGCCCGCGCTGTCTCATCCGGTGCCGCTGCCGCCTTGTTCGATGCCGCGACCGGCTGATCCGCCGTCGACGTGGCCGCCGGGTCCGGTGCCGGAGTCGGCTCTGCGCGTGTGGGCGTAGCCGGGGCCGGGGCCGGCTCGGTGCGCGTGGGTGTCGCCGTCGGCGCGTCCGGAGTGGACATGGCCGGAGCGGGGTCGCCCTGCGGTCGCTCGGTCTGCGTCGCCGTGGCCTGTTCCGAGGTGGGCGTCTCGGGCGTCGCGGCCGGAGCCGGCGAAGACAGCGCGGCGGTGATGGATCCGAGCTGTGCCGGTATGGCTGGCTCAGCCGCCTGACCGCTCGGCGCGGCCGGCGCGGCCGGAGCGGTCGGCACGGTCGGCTCCGAAAGGTCGGCCGTCGGGGGCTCGGGCGATGCCGGCGTCGCGGACGGTACGGACAGGTCGGCGGTCGGATCCTCGCGGGACGCCGGTTCGACACGGGGTGCGGCCGACCGGATCGGCGCCGTTGTCGCGAAGGGCGTTGGCGTTACGAAAGGCGTGGGCGTCGCGGGTGGGCGGGCCGGCGGCATGGACTCCTGGAACGGAGCGGTACGGGGGTTCGGCGGGTACCCGGCCGGCATCCCCCCGGCCTGAACGGGGAACGGGTTGGCCAGCGTGTCCGGCTCGTTGTCCGGGTGCGGCACACCGCCGTCGCCGAAGCCGAGGCGGTCCAGGTCGTAGCCGATCGGCTCGGGCACAGGTCCGGGTGCCTGGGCGACCACCGGCCGGGGCCACCTCCGCCACCGCTTCGCGCTCAGTACGGACACCACGAGCAGCGCACCGATGATCAGGGTCGTGCCCGAGCGGACCGGCAGGGTCGGATCCGCGGTCTGGCCGAAGACCTCCAGGTTCCGCTTGAACAGGTGCAGCAGCCAGGTCGGGTCGACGAGCAGCCAGACGTAGCTCAGCACGTACACCACGCCGGTCAGCACCGCCCCCAGCGGCGAGAACCGCAGGGTGGCGATGAGCCCGACGAGCACCCCGGCCGCCGCCAGGTACACCAGCGGCCGGACGAAGTCGCCCGTGTGGAACGCGCCGGTGCTCTGCACCCGGGCGAACGCGGCCGTGGACCGGTCCTGCCCGAACGCGATCAAGACCCAGGCCAGCGGGCCGATGAAGATGGCGGCGATCAGGGTTGCGATGTGTCGCATATCGGGGACCGTACCGTGTTCCGGGCAGATGAACAGCCCACCGACACCCGCGTCGCGGGGCGCCCTCACGGGCGGAAACGCCGCCGCCTCCCCACCCCCCGGACCCCACCGGCACGGTGCAGGATGGGTGCACCACCGACGTGGGGAGAAAGCGCGATGACCGTGGACAAGGTGCTCTGGACTCCGCCGGCCGATGCGAGAAACCGTTACCGCATGGGCGATTTCATGAATTGGCTCGCCCGCGAGCGGGGGCTGCGGTTCGCCGACTACCCGGCGTTGTGGGAATGGTCGACCACGGACCTCTCCGGATTCTGGGGAGCGGTGTGGGACTACTTCATGGTGCCGGCGCACACCGCGCCCACCGCCGTGCTGGCGGATCCGCACATGCCCGGGGCGGTCTGGTTCCCCGGTGCCCGGCTCAACTACGCCGAGGCCGTGCTGCGGATGCCGGGTGTGGCGGATACCACTCCGATGGTTTTCGGCGTCTCCCAGAGCCGGGGTCCGGTGACCCTCACCGCGGCCGAACTGCGCGAGCAGGTCCGCCGGGTACGGGCCGGGCTGGTGCGGCTCGGCGTCACCCGGGGCGACCGAGTCGCCGCGTACCTGCCGAACATCCCGGAGACGTACGTGCTGCTGCTCGCGACCGCGAGCCTGGGTGCCATCTTCTCGTCGTGCGCGCCCGAGTTCGGCACCCGCAGCGTCACCGACCGGTGGCGCCAGATCGCGCCCAAGGTGCTGGTGGCCATCGACGGGTACCGGTACGGCGACAAGCCGATCGACCGGCGTGGCGAGGTGGCCGCGATCCGGGAGGCGTTGCCCACGCTCGAACACACCGTGACACTGTCCTATCTAGACAGTGGCGCGCCGGATGGGCGGGCCGAACCGGACGGGTGGGCGGAACTGGCCGCGCCGACCGAGGAGCCGCTGGAGTTCACGCCGGTACCGTTCGACCACCCGCTGTACGTGCTCTACTCCTCCGGTACCACCGGATTGCCCAAGCCCATCGTCCACGGACACGGCGGCATCCTCCTGGAGCACCTCAAGATGCTGGCCCTGCATCAGGACATGGGCCCGGGCGACCGGTTCTTCTGGTTCACCACCACCGGCTGGATGATGTGGAACTACCTGGTCTCCGGGCCGGCGGTCGGCTCGGCGATCGTGCTGTTCGACGGCAATCCGGTCGTCTCGGCACGGCCCGGTCAGCCGGCCGAGCCCGATCCGGCCGCGCTCTGGCGGATGGCCGGCGAGTTCGGCATCACCTACTTCGGCACGTCGGCCCCGTTCCTGCTGGCCTGCCGCAAGGCCGGAGTGGTGCCCCGCGACCTGGTCGGGGACGGGCTGCGCGGGGTGGGCTCCACCGGAGCGCCGCTGCCGCCGGAGGGCTTCAACTGGGTGTACGAGAACGTCGGCCGGGACGTCCTGCTCACCTCGCTGTCCGGCGGCACCGACGTGTGCACCGGCTTCGTTGGCGGCTCGCCACTGCTGCCGGTGTACCAGGGGGAGATTTCCTGCCGTGCACTCGGCGCGCGGGTCGAGGCGTACGACCCGGCCGGCCGTCCGGTGATCGGCGAACTGGGCGAGCTGGTGATCACTGCCCCGATGCCGTCGATGCCGGTCGGCTTCTGGGGTGACGAGGACGGGCACCGGTACCGGGAGGCGTACTTCGACGTGTACCCGGGCGTGTGGCGGCACGGCGACTGGATCACCGTGACCGAGCGGGGAACCTGCGTGATCACCGGCCGCTCGGACGCGACCCTGAACCGGGGCGGTGTCCGGCTCGGTACCGCCGAGTTCTACTCCGTGGTCGACGGCATGCCGGAGGTCGCCGACTCGGTCGTCGTGCACCTTGAGGACGACCAGGGTGGCGCCGGGGAACTGCTGCTGTTCGTGGTGCTGGCCGACGGCGTCGAGTTGGACGAGGCGCTGCGTTCCCGGATCGCCCGCGAGCTGCGCGGGGCGCTGTCGCCCCGGCACGTACCGGACGAGATCCACCAGGTGCGAGCCGTGCCGCGGACGTTGAGCGGGAAGAAGCTGGAGGTACCCGTGAAGAAGATCCTCACCGGCACCCCGGTCGACGCGGCGGCGGCCCGTGGGGCGCTGGCCAACCCCGACTCGCTGCTCGCCTTCGAAGAGCTGGCGAACGCTAGATCACGCGGTTGACCCGTTCTGCCTGTACGCGCGCCGCCAGCCGATCGGAGTCCAGATGTCCACACAGGACAAGGCTGGCGCGCGCGGACAGCGGGGCGAGCAGCCAGTCGACCGGGTCTGGATGCGTGCCGGCGTCGATGAGCACCCGCTCGCCGGCACCGATCCCCAGGATCGACGCGCGCTGCGCCGCCTGTGCGCACAGCGGCTCCTGGTCGTCCGCCGGGGTGGCCGGCTCGAACCGGTCGCCGTGGCCGCGTACCTCGACCGAGTAGTCCGCGTACCCCGCGGGTACGCCCCGCAGTGGTAGCCCGAACGGGTGCAGTCCGAGCGCGTACCGCTCACCGACAGTGACCTCGTCCGTCCGATCCGCCGCCACGAACGCGACGTCGGCCGTACTGCCCACGGCGTCGCTGGCGCCTCCGGCGCTTGACCGACTCCGACGCGACGTCTCCGGCCGAGTGTCGGCGGGTAATACGGTCAACCCCGCTGACCAGCAACCGAGCAGTACGGCGGCGGTCTGCCAGTGCGGCGGCAGCAGCACGAGCGCGCCGTCTCCCGGTCCGAGCCCGACGCCGTCGACGACCAGATTGGCCGTCTTCGCCACCCAGTTGGCGAGCGTCGCGCCGGACAATTCGGTGCGTTCTCCCGTCAAGTCGTCGTAGAAGGTAAGCAGTGGGCGTGTCGGATCGACGTCCACGGCGGCGGCGAAAAGCTGGCGCACGGTGTTCACCAGCGCAGATCTATCACACATCGGTAACGCCGGATCGCTCGCCCAGATAGGTTGGGATGATCGTCGCGTTGCGGTCACTGACGGGCCGCCCGTCGGGCGTAGTCTTGCGGTAAGAGTCCCACGGCAGGCCCGATGAGGAGTGAACTCGTGACCGGCGGTCAAGCGACCCGCGTACTTGTCGATGCAACCAGTGTCCCGGCGGACCGTGGTGGTGTCGGGCGCTACGTCGACGGGTTGCTGAAGGCACTCGACGGGCTCGATGCTGATCTTGCCGTAGTCTGCCAGCGCACCGATGCGGAGCGTTACAGTCGGTTACTCACCAACGCTGAGGTGATCGGCGCTCCGGCCGCCGTCGCCCACCGTCCGGCCCGCCTGGCCTGGGAGCAGACCGGCCTGCCGCTGCTGGCTCAGCAGGTCGGCGCGCAGGTGCTGCACTCGCCGTTCTACACGTGTCCGCTGCGCGCGTCCTGTCCGGTGACGGTGACCGTGCACGACGCGACCTTCTTCACCGAGCCGGAGCACTACGACAAGTCGCGGCGCACCTTCTTCCGCAGCGCGATCAAGACGTCGCTGCGCCGGGCGGCCCGGGTGATCGTGCCCAGCAAGGCGACCCGCGACGAGCTGATCCGGCTGTTGGACGCGGACCCGACCCGGATCGACGTGGCATACCACGGCGTCGACCACGAGGCGTTCCACGCGCCGAGCGACGACGAGAAGGCGCGGGTCAGGGCGCGGTTGGGGCTGGGCGACACGCCATACGTGGCGTTCCTCGGTGCCAAGGAGCCCCGCAAGAACGTGCCGAACCTCATCCGTGGCTGGGTGGCCGCGGTGGCCGACCGAGAGCGGCCGCCGGCGCTGGTGATCGCGGGCGGCTCCGGGCACGACGACGACATCGACCAGGTGGTCGCCGAGGTGCCGGCCAACCTGCGCCTGCTCCGGCCGGGCTATCTCCGCTATGCGGATCTCCCCGGATACCTGGGTGGCGCGCTGGTCGCGGCGTACCCGTCCCACGGCGAGGGGTTCGGGCTGCCGATCCTGGAGGCCATGGCCTGCGCGGCGCCGGTGCTCACGACGCCCCGGCTGTCGCTGCCGGAGGTCGGCGGTGACGCGGTCGCCTACACCGGCGAGAGCGCGGAGGAGATCGGCCACGACCTCGCCTCGCTGCTCGACGACGAGCCGCGCCGTCTCGCACTGGCCAAGGCCGGGTTCGACCGGGCGAAGGAGTTCACCTGGGAGTCCAGCGCCGAGGTGCATCTGGCGGCGTGGGCCCGCGCTGCTGCCGGATAATTGACATCTCATTCGGGTCACTATCGGATACTTTGCCCTTACCGAGCGGGCATAGGTGGCGGCCGCCCGGCATGATGGGCTGATGCTTTACGCGGTCATCCCGGCCGGTGGCAGCGGTACCCGCCTGTGGCCGCTGTCCCGCTCGGGAAACCCCAAGTTCCTCCACCCGCTCACCGGGACCGAGTCGACCCTGTTGCAGGCCACGGTCGAGCGCCTCGCGCCGCTCACGCCGCCGGATTGCACCTACGTGGTGACCGGGGTCGCGCACGCCGCGGGAGTGGCACGGCAGCTCCCGTCCGTGCCGGAGGACAACATCCTGGTCGAGCCGTCCCCCCGTGACTCGTGCGCCGCGATCGGCCTGGCCGCCGCGCTGATCGCGGACCGGGACCCGGACGCGGTGATGGGCTCGTTCGCGGCCGATCACCTGGTCCGCGACGGTGGAGAGTTCGTGCGGGTATTGCGGGACGCCATCGCCGGGGCGCAGCAGGGCCTGCTGATGACCGTGGGGATCTCGCCGACCCGTCCGGAGACCGGGTACGGCTATCTGGAGTGCGGCCAGCTGCTGGACGGCGGCCCGGTGCGCCGGGTGGACCAGTTCAAGGAGAAGCCGTCGTACGAAGTCGCCCACTCGTACGTCGAGTCGGGACGGTACCTGTGGAACGCCAGCATGTTCGTCTGGCGGGTGGACGTCTTCCTCCGGGAACTGGAGCGCCAGCAGCCGGGGCTGCACGCGGGGCTGACCCGGATCGCGGCGGCCTGGTCGACCGATGACCGGGAGAGCGTCCTCGGCGAGGTGTGGCCGACGCTGCCGAAGATCTCCGTCGACTACGCGGTGATGGAGGGGGCGGCGGAGGCCGGCATGGTGGCCACCGTACCGGGCGATTTCGGGTGGAACGACGTCGGCGACTTCCACACTCTCGGCGACATCCTGGGCTCGGACGAGCGCGGCAACGTGGTGGTGGGCCCCGGCGACACGGTGGAGAAGCCGGACATGCTGCTGGTCGACAGCGACCGGCTGGTCGTGGTGCCGCACTCCGGCCGGCTGATCGCCACGCTCGGCCTGTCCGACCTGATCGTGGTGGACACTCCGGACGCGATGCTGGTCTGCCCCCGCGACCGGGCGCAGGACGTGAAGATGCTGGTGGACCGGCTGAAGGAGCGCGGCGACCAGCGGCTGACCTGATGCCGAGGGCTCGCTCAGCCGAGCTTCGGCGGTGCCATTCCGATCGCGACGAGGCCGAGCGGCATCCGGCTGGGCGGCAGGTCGACGCCGTCCGGCTCGGCGTCCGGTAGCCAGGTGCTGGCCGCCCCGGCCGCGGCCAGGGCGCAGCGCAGCCGGTGGATCCCGGCACCGGCCCGAGCCAGGGCCGCCGGCCCGGACCCGGCCGGTACGTGCGGTACCAGCGCCCGGGCGGTACCGGCGGGCAGCCCGGCCTTCACCGGCACCTCCAGGAAACCGGGCTCGGCCAGTCCCGCCGAGACGCTGACGGTCGCGCTGGCGGTGGCCGCAGCCGTGGCGCTGGCGGTCGCGGTGGCGAGAAGGTCGTCGGTGACCAACGCGTCGGCGAAGTGCTCCAGGTCGGGCAGTTCCGCCGCGGTACGCAGCCCGTCGGCTCGGGCCTCCGCGGTGCCGAGCGAGAACAGGTCGTGCTCGGCACCTCGGACGAGTACCGCCGCGCCCTGGCCGTCTTCGGCCCCGGTGGCGTGCAGCCCACGGATCACCGCGACCGGTACCTGGTCGTACTTGCCCTTGACCAACTCGGCGGAGGCCGCCAGCTCGTCGATGATCGCCATCTGGGTCAGGTGCAGCTCGTTGCCGTACGCGTCGGTCTCGCCCCGGTAGTCGTGCAACGCGTCGATGCCGGCCGCGCCCAGGGCCACATCCGTCAGGCCGCTGCGCCACGGGCGTCCCATGGTGTCGCTGACGATGATGGCCACGTCCAACCGGTAACGGTCGCGCAGCGCGGCGCGCAGCGTGCGGGCCGAGGCGTCCGAGTCGATCGGGAGCAGCACCAGGTGCTCTCTGTCCACATTGGACGCGTCGATGCCGGCAGCGGCCATCACGAAGCCGTGCCGGGTCTGCACGATCTGGGTGCCGCCCCGGCGGGCCACCGTGCGGACCGTCTCGCCGGCCAGGGCCACGGCGCGGGCGGCGTCCCGCTCGGGGCCGTCCGCCGGCACCGCGACGAGCCGACCCTCCGATTTGGACACAATCTTGCTCGTGACCACGAGGACGTCGCCGTTTTCCAGCCAGGGCGCGGCGCCGGTGATGAGCGCTGCCAGATCGTCGCCCGGGCGTACGTCGCCGATGCCGGTCACCGGCAGGATGGTGAGGTTCACCGGACCTCCTCGGCCAGCGTCAGGCCCTGTTGCACCATGGCGAGCGTGGCCCGCTCATCGGTCATCCACAGTGGACATTCCCGGACCGTAACCCCGTCGACGGCGGTACCGGCATCGGACGTGTCCACCAGCCAGCCGTCGAGGATACCGTCGGCTGACCGGGCACCGTAGAGCCCGCCGACCCCGGCCGCGGTCACCGGTACATCGACGGCCGCCAGACACTTGTCGGCCATGCCGCGCACCGGCGCGCCACCGATGATGGGTGAGAACCCGATCACCGGCGCGCTACCGGCGACGAGCGCGTCGCGCAATCCGCCGACCGCGAGGATCGGGGCGATAGACACGACCGGGTTGCTCGGCGCGACCAGTACCACGTCGGCCGCGGCCAGCGCGTCGAGCACTCCCGGGGCGGGCTTGGCCGCGTCCGCCCCGATGAACACGAACCGCTGGGCGGGCAGTGCCGCCCGGTGCCGGATCCACCACTCCTGGAAGTGGATGGCCCGGGAGCCGCCGCCGTCCGGGCTGTCCGGGCCGGCATCCGGGTCGGGTACCACCACGTGGGTCTCCAGCCGGTCGTCGGTGGCCGGCAACAGCCGTACCCCGGGCTTCCAGCGGGAGCACAGCGCCTCGGTGACCGCGGACAGCGGGTACCCGGCATCCAGCATCCTGGTCCGCACCAGATGGGTCGCCACGTCCTTGTCGCCCAGTCCGAACCAGGTCGGCTCGGCCCCGTACGCGGCCAGCTCCTCCTTGACCGCCCAGGTCTCGCCGGCCCGACCCCAGCCGCGCTCGGCATCCGCTCCGCCACCCAGGGTGTACATCACGCTGTCCAGGTCGGGGCAGATCCGCAGGCCGTGCAGAGTGACGTCGTCACCGACGTTGACGATCGCGGTCACCTCCGCCCCGGTCGCCCGGACGCCCTGGAGAAACCGAGCCCCGCCGATGCCACCCGCCAGTACCACGATCCGCATGCGGTCAATCCTCCCGCAGCGACTCCGGCGGGATGTCACTGCCCGGCAACCCGCGGCGGCCCGACGGGTCGGGGTGGCGGCTGACCGGCGTGGAGGGTGCGTCCGGCAAGCTCCCGGCCGGCGTCCACCGGACGTCGAGGCGGCGCCGGGCGGGCTGTGAGGTCGCGTCCAGCGGACCGGAGGGCCGTCGCCGTCCGGCTCGCCGCGGGCGCGATCGGGTCGCCGCCCGGCGCCACGTCCGGTCCCCAACACGTGCTCGTGGTCCGGCACGGCGGCGTGCGCGGCGCTAGGCTCGCGGGGCAAACCCGCCCACCTTGACCAAGGGGGAGATGTGACCCAACCTTCAGATCAGTCGCCATATCCGGCCAGTACGCCGCCAGCGACGCCAAGCCCTTCGCCCGCCCCACCAGGGACGACGGCGACGGAGCAGCGGGATGCCAGCAAGTTCACCGCTCCCCACCGTGAACTCGCCGGCATGGTCCTGGTGCTGTCGACGGCGGCGCTGCTCCTGCTGGCGTTCATCGACCTGTTCCTGGTGTTCGACAAGTTCGCCTCCGAATTCGGCATCCGTGCCGAAGGGGAGTTCGGCAGCTTCATCGGGCTGATCCCGATCCTCTTCCCGCTGGGCGCGGTGCTGCTGGTCACGCACGTCAAGCCGGCCACCCCGCGGGCCAGGACGATCACCATGATCGCGTTGATCGACTACGCGTTCGCCGGCCTGTTCGGCATCGTCTGCCTGTTCGCCGGGTTCATCCACGTCCTCGGGGACCAGTTCGGCGGCGGCTTCCGCCCGGCGTTCATCGAACTGCTCACCCGGCTGGTGCTGCTGGCGGTGTTCGCGCTCGCCGCGTTCCTGGTCTGGCAGGTCTGGCAGGGGGCCTACTCGGTACCCAAGCCGGTCGCGCCGGCGTACCCGGCGCCGGGCATGCCGTACGGCCAGCCCGGGTACCCCTCGCCGTACGGCCAGCCGGTCGCCGGCCAGCCCGGGTACGGGCAACCCGCATACGGCCCGCCCGGGTACGGGCAGCCGGCCGCCCAGCCGGGATACGGCCAGCCCGCCGCCGGCCAGCCCTACGGCCAGCCCGGGTACGCCCAGCCGGGCGGGTACCAGCAGTCGTACCCGGCCCCGGCCGGCTACCAGCCCGCCGGTGCGCCCGCCTCGTCTCCGCCGCTCGGCACCCCGTACCCGTCGTACCCCACCACGCAGCCGGCCGAGCCGGCGCCCGGCCAGACCCCGTCCGCCCCGGATCCGTCGGCCCAGGGCTGGCCCGGCGCCGGCGAGACGCCGGCCGCGCCGACCGGTGGAGACGAGGGATACGACCGGACTCAGGTCATCCCGCCGAACAACTCGGGCGAGGAGACCCAGCGCTGGGGGTGATCTTCACCACGGGATCGGGGCTTACCTGATCGCCGGCGGCCGGTTCGCCGACCGCCACCGCGGAGTCACCCGGTGGCGGTCGCCCGGTTCGCGAATGACGGAAACGCCAGGTGACGGCCACCGCACGGCGATTGGCCGGCCAGGTGAGCGGGAGTTCACCCGGGTCCCTTCGCGGGGATCCGGGTGAATGGCTTGCCCGTCGTACCTGCGGCATAGGCTTCACACGTGTCTGACGAGCGCCCGACAGCCGAGCAGTCCCCGATTCCGGCCGGCAGCCTCCGTTCCGGTGCCGAGCGCACCGATGCCGGGAGCGCCGAAATCAGCACCGCCATGCGTCGCGCCCTGCACCGGGCCGCCGACGGCCGCAGCCTCGACGTCGACGAGGCCGCCATCCTGCTGAGCGCTCGGGGTGAGGCACTCGATCGCCTGCTGGCACAGGCGGGCGCGGTCCGCGACGCCGGACTCGTCGAGGCCGGCCGGCCCGGCGTCGTGACGTTCTCCAAGAAGGTCTTCATTCCGCTGACCCGGCTGTGCCGGGACCGGTGCCACTACTGCACCTTCGTGACTGTGCCGCATCGGCTGACCGCGCCGTATCTCGAGCGCGACGAGGTGCTCGCCATCGCCGCCGAGGGCGCCGCCCAGGGCTGCAAGGAGGCGCTGTTCACGCTCGGCGACCGCCCGGAAGCGCGGTGGCCGGCGGCCCAGGAGTGGCTGCACGAGCGCGGTTATGAGTCCACTGTGGACTATCTGCGGGCCTGTGCGATCGCGGTACTGGAGGAGACCGGCCTTCTGCCGCACCTCAACCCGGGCGTGCTTTCCTGGGCCGAGCTGCAACGGCTCAAGCCGGTCGCGCCGAGCATGGGCATGATGCTGGAGACCACCGCCACCCGGCTGTGGTCCGAGCCCGGTGGCCCGCACTTCGGTTCGCCCGACAAGGAGCCGGCGGTCCGGCTGCGGGTGCTGGAGGACGCCGGCCGGGTCGGCGTGCCGTTCACCACCGGTGTGCTGATCGGCATCGGGGAAAACCTGACCGAGCGGGCTGAGTCGCTGTTCGCGATCCGCCGTGTCGCCCGCGAGTACGGGCACATCCAGGAAGTCATCGTGCAAAACTTCCGCGCCAAGCCGGATACCGCGATGCGTGGCATGCCCGACGCGGACCTGCGCGACCTGGCCGCCACGATCGCGGTGGCCCGGTTGGTGCTCGGCCCGAAGGCGCGCATCCAGGCCCCGCCAAACCTGATCGACGAGGAATACGCGCTGCTGCTGCGCGCCGGGATCGACGACTGGGGCGGAGTCTCCCCGGTCACCCCCGATCACGTGAACCCCGAGCGGCCCTGGCCGCAGATCGAGGAGCTGGCGCGGCGGTCGGCCGCCGCGGGGTTCGAGCTGCGCGAGCGGTTGACGATCTATCCGGAGTACGTGCGGCGGGGCGAGCCCTGGCTCGATCCCCGGCTCTCCGCCCACGTGACCGCGCTGGCCGATCCGACCGGGCTGGCCGTCGAGTCGGTCCGTCCGTCCGGCCGGCCGTGGCAGGAGCCGGACGAGACGCCCGGCGGTCGGGTCAACCTCCACGAGGAGGTCGACACCAGCGGGCGCACCGGCGACCGCCGCTCGGACTTCGACGTGGTCTACGGCGACTGGTCCGAGGTCGCCGCGCATGCCGCGCTGACCTCCGCTCCCCTCGGGTCGCGGCCCGATTCGACGGTGCTGGCCGGGCTCCGGCTCGCCGCGTCCGACCCGGCGGCCCTGCTGCGGCCCGAGCACGAGGCCGAGGCCCTGGCGCTGCTGGAGAGCGATGGCGCCGCCCTCGACGAACTGGCCCGCGTCGCCGACGACCTGCGCCGCGACACCGTGGGCGACGACGTGACGTACGTGGTCAACCGCAACATCAACTTCACCAACGTCTGCTACGTGGGCTGCCGCTTCTGCGCCTTCGCGCAACGCGAGCGGGACGCCGACGCATACCGGCTGTCGGTCGAGCAGGTGGCCGACCGTGCCGAGGAGGCGTGGCGGGACGGCGCGACCGAGGTGTGCATGCAGGGCGGCATCGATCCGAAGCTGCCCGCCACGGCATACGCCGACCTGGTTCGGGCGGTGAAGTCGCGGGTACCGCAGCTGCACGTCCATGCCTTCTCGCCCATGGAGATCGTCACCGGTGCCGCCAAGGCGGGCGTACCGGTGCGCGACTGGCTGACTCAGTTGCGGGAAGCCGGGTTGGACACGATCCCCGGCACCGCGGCCGAGATCCTCGACGACGACGTGCGCTGGGTGTTGACCAAGGGGAAGCTGCCGGCGTCCACCTGGGTCGAGGTGATCAGCACGGCGCACGAGTTGGGCATCCGCTCGTCCGCCACGATGATGTACGGCCACGTCGACCACCCCCGGCACTGGCTCGGCCACTTCCGGGTACTCGCCGGCATCCAGGACCGCACCGGCGGCTTCACCGAGTTCGTGGCGCTGCCGTTCGTGCACACCAACGCGCCGATCTACCTGGCCGGGATCGCCCGGGCCGGAGCCACCTGGCGGGAGAGCCGCGCCGTGCACGCGATGGCCAGAGTGCTGCTGCACGGCCGCATCCCCAATGTGCAGTGCTCCTGGGTCAAGCTCGGCGACGAGGGCACGGTGGCGATGCTGCGCGGTGGCGCGAACGATCTCGGCGGCACGCTCATGGAGGAGACCATTTCCCGGATGGCCGGGTCCGAGCACGGCTCCGCCCGTACTGTCGCCCAATTGACCGCGATCGCCGAGGCGGCCGGGCGCACCGCACGCCAGCGCACCACGACCTACGTTTCGGCCTGATTCGCGAATCCTCAGGTCGGCGATTCGTTGCGACTCGCCGACCGAGCGTTACCTCCCGGTCGGCTGGATCGATAGGGAAGCGATAGTGGCAGGTTCGGTTGACCCCCGAACGGCTTCACCTATCAGGTTCCGCTTGACGGCGCACGTATTACACGCGTGTAATTTCAATGGGGTTGTTCGAGTGGGGCATGGCGATTCGCCATTGATCGGACTTTGGAAGGATTGCCTTCCGCGTGTGGGGGGTTGCATCGGCGCCGCGGCCGGTGCGAAAGAAGGAGGCACGCTGATGGACGGCCGAGTCGAAGCGGTCGACCTCTTGGGTAACGCTCCGGAATGGCAGGAACGAGCTCTGTGTTCACAGACCGATCCGGAGGCGTTCTTCCCGGAAAAGGGGGGCTCTACCCGGGAGGCCAAGCGGATCTGTTCCCGGTGCGAGGTCAAGGCCGAGTGCCTCGAATACGCGCTCGGTCACGACGAGCGGTTCGGTATCTGGGGTGGACTGTCCGAACGGGAGCGGCGGAAGTTGAAGCGCCGGGCGGCCTAGCCGCCCCGGCGCCTCCGCCAAAGATCGGCTTCGGCTGCGCTCAGGAGGTGACCATGGGCCTGTGCTCGCCTCCGCCAAAGATCGGCTCCGGCTGCGCTCAGGCGAGATCCTCGGGGTCGATACCCAGAAGATTCGCGACCTGCTCGATGATCACGTCGTGGACCAGGTCCGCGAGGTCTTCGTGATCGATCGCCCGGAATTCCAGGGGCCGGCGGTACAGCACGATCCGGGGCGGTACGTTCATCCGTCCCGGGCCGCCGGGCAGCAGCCGGGCCAGCGGTACCTCGCCGTCTTCCAGCACGTCCGAGTCGTACACATTCAGATCCGGAGGTACCTCTTCCACCGCGAACTCCACGCCGGCCAGTTCCTTCCCGAACTGCCGCTCCAGCGCCTCGACGGCATCTAGGACCAGATCGTCGAAAAGCTCCGCCTTGGTCCGGGAAAGCGGTACGTTGGCCGGCACCAACCGGCCGCGCAGCCCGCGCCCGTGACGGTCCCGCCGGGGCCGGCGGCCTGGGCCGCCGAAGCGGCTACCACGAGGTTCGGGACTGGTCACGCCGTCAGACTAGCCCTGCCGGGCACGCCGGGCCGACGCCGGTGCACGGACGGTTCGGCGTGTCGCGCCGACATCGGTAGAGACGGACACGCCGGGGGAGATACCGTGCCGCAGTGAGGTCTCCACGGCGTTGTTCCCGAAACGGCTGCCCGAAGCCGGCCGTCGCGACGCTGACCTATGTCTACGCCGATTCCACCGCCGTCGTCGGGCCGCTGGCGGCCTTCGCCGAGCCGCACACCTACGACCTGTGTGAGCAGCACGCGCGCAGCCTGACCGCGCCGCGGGGCTGGGATCTCGTGCGTCACGACGGCGAGTTCGAGCCGCCGCCACCCACCAGCGACGATCTGGTCGCCCTGGCCGAAGCGGTTCGGGAAGCGGGCCGTCCGTCGCGGCGCGACGAGTCCGCGCCGGTCACGGACACCCAGGTCGGTCGCCGCGGCCACCTACGGGTGATCCCGCCCGCTCAGTAATTCGGACATCACTGCCCGAGCAGCCGCCCGACCACGGCCGCGGTACGGGACGGCCTGCCGGTACGCGCCTCCGCGGCGTCCGCCGCGCCCATCAGCCGCAGCCCGACGTTGGCGCCGAGCCAGCGCAGCGGCTCCGGCTGCCAGCGTGGCGACCGGTGCCCCACCCAGGGCAGCCGGACCAGGTCGCTGTCGCGGTCCAGGATCAGGTCGGCCAGGGTGCGGCCGGCGAGGTTGGCGGTACCCACCCCGTCGCCCACGTACCCGCCGGCCCAGGCCAACCCGGTTCGCCGGTCGTACCCCACCGAGGCGGTCCAGTCCCGCGCCACGCCCAGCGGGCCGCCCCACGCGTACGCGACGTCCACCGAGCCCAGCGCCGGGAACAGTTCGACCAGCGTCCGGCGCAGGGCGGCGAAGACCCGGGGATCTCGGTCGTAGGCGGGCCGGGTCCGGGATCCGAAGTGGTACGGGGCACCCCGGCCGCCGAACGCCAGCCGGCCGTCGACCGTCCGCTGGCCGTAAATGATCATGTGCCGGTGATCGGAGAAGGTCTCCCGCTCAGCGAGCCCGATCGACTCCCACAACTCGGGCGGCAGCGGCTCGGTCGCGATCATGAGCGAGTACACCGGCGCGATCTCCCGCCGCAGCCCCGGCAGGGCCGGGGTGTACCCCTCGGTCGCCCGTACCACCGTCGTGGCCCGTACCGTGCCCGTCGCGGTGGCCACCGACCCCGGTCGCAGAGCCAGCGCCCGGGTGCCCTCGTAGATCCGCACGCCGCGCCGCTCGACGGCGGAGGCCAGCCCCCGTACCAGCCGGGCCGGGTGGATCGCCGCGCAGTCCGGCGTGTACGTGCCGCCGAGCACGCCGGTCGCGCCGCACCGCCGGGCGGCCTCCGGTCCGTCCAGCAACTCGACCCCGAGGCCGTACTCCGCCGACTCGGCGACCTCTGCCCGGGCGCGGGTCAGCTGTGCCGGCGAGCGGGCGAGCACCACGGTGCCGCCCTTGCGGTAGTGGCAGTCGATCGCCTCCGCACGGGCGGCCCGACCGACTTCGTCCACTGTGGACACCATGGCCTGGTGCAGCGCGACCGCCCGGTCCCGCCCGTATCGGCGGGCCAGCGCCGGTACCGACGTGGGGAACAGCGCCGAGCACCAGCCGCCATTGCGCCCGCTGGCCCCGTACCCGGCGATCTCCGCCTCGATCACCGCCACCCGCAGCCCGGGCCGCTCCACCGCGAGGTAGTACGCCGTCCACAGCCCGGTGTACCCGGCACCGACGATCGCCACGTCCACCTCGACGTCGCCGGCCAGCCGCGGCCGGGGTGTCAGCCGGTCGTCCACAGTGGACATCCAGTACGACAGCCGCCGGTAGTCGGTCACGGGTGCGTCAGATCCGTTGCCACGCCTGGGTCAGCACCTCGCGCAGGATCTGCTCCATCTCGGCGAAGTGCCGCTCATCGCAGATCAGCGGCGGGGCGAGCTGGATGACCGGATCGCCGCGATCGTCCGCCCGGCAGTACAGCCCGGCGTCGAACAGCGCCTTGGAGAGGAAGCCGCGCAGCAGCCGTTCGGACTCCGCCTCGTCGAAGGTCTGCCGGGTCGCCTTGTCCTTGACCAGTTCGATGCCGAAGAAGTACCCGTCGCCCCGCACGTCGCCGACGATCGGAAGGTCGGTCAACCGCTCGAGGTAGGAGCGGAACGTCGCCGACTCGGCGCGCACGTGACCGGTCAGGTCCTCGCGGGCGAAGATGTCGAGGTTGGCCAGCGCGACCGCGCAGGAGACCGGGTGGCCGCCGAACGTGACCCCGTGCGCGAACCAGTTCGTACCGGTCAGGAACGGCTCCACCAACCGCTCCGAGCAGATCATCGCGCCCAGCGGCAGGTACCCGCTGGTGATGCCCTTCGCGCAGGTGATGATGTCCGGCTGGTACCCGTACCGCAGGGAGCCGAAGTATTCGCCGAGCCGGCCGAAGGCGCAGATCACCTCGTCCGACACGAGCAGCACGTCGTACCGGTCGCAGATCTCCCGTACCCGCTGGAAGTACCCGGGCGGCGGCGGGAAGCAGCCGCCGGAGTTCTGTACCGGCTCCAGGAACACACACGCCACCGTGTCCGGACCCTCGAACTCGATCGCCTCGGCGATCCGGTCGGCGGCCCACACGCCGAACTCCTCCGGCGTCTGGCCGGCGCCGGCCGGGCGGCGGTAGTAGTTCGTGTTGGGCACCCGGATGGTCGAAGGGACCAGCGGCTCGAAATCCTCCTTGATGGCCGGCAGCCCGGTGATGGACAGCGCGCCCATCGACGTGCCGTGGTACGCGATGTGCCGGGAGATGGCCTTGTGCTTGCCGGGCTTGCCGATCCGCTTGAAGTACGAACGGGCCAGCTTCCAGGCCGACTCGACCGCCTCCGAGCCGCCAGTCGTGAAGAACACCCGGTTCAGGTCGCCGGGGGTCAGCGAGGACAGCCGCTCGGCCAGCTCGACCGCTTTGGGGTGCGCGTACGACCACAGCGGGAAGAAGGCGAGTTCGGCGGCCTGCTTGGCGGCGGCGTCGGCCAGTTCCTGGCGGCCGTGCCCGGCCTGGACGACGAACAGCCCGGCAAGCCCGTCGAGGTACCGCTTGCCGTCGCTGTCGTAGACGTAGGCTCCGTCGCCGCGCACGATCATCGGTACCGGTGCGTCCGCATAGCTGGAGAGCCGGGTGAAGTGCATCCAGAGGTTGTCACGGGCGGACTGTGAGAGGTCGTTCATCGGGTACCCCACGCGTAAGTCTGTTTGGCGAGCTTCAGGTAGACGAACGTCTCCGTGCTGACGACTCCGGCGATGGTGCGGATCTGGTCGTTGAGAAGCCGGAGAAGGTGCTCGTCGTCGGTGCAGACCAGCTCGGCGAGCAGGTCGTAGTGCCCCGCGCAGATCACCACGTAGTCCACCTCGGGAATGGCGGCCATTCCGTCGGCCACCTTGTGCAGGTCCCCCGCGACCTTGACGCCGATCATCACCTGCCTGGTGAAGCCGAGGGTGAGCGGATCGGTCACCGCCACGATCTGCATGACTTCGCCGTCGAGCATCCGCTGCACCCGCTGCCGCACCGCGGCCTCGGACAGGCCAACGACCTTGGCCAGCGCGGCGTAGGACATCCGGCCGTCGCGCTGCAGCTGGTCGATGATCCGTTTGTTGATGTCATCGAGGAGGGAGATAGGCTCAGTCACATCAGGATTTTGGCCGAGCCCGGCCTCGATGGCAATGGATTCCGTTGGATCACACATTAGATAAGACGGATTCCGAATCTAGCGATCGGGTGCTGAGGGCTCGGGGGTGCTCGCCTCCGCCAAAGACCGGCTCCGGCTGCGCTCCCCGGGAGGGCGTGGGGGTGCTCGCCTCCGCCAAAGACCGGCTCCGGCTGCGCTCCCCGGGGAGGGCCCGACGGCGCGTACGGGGGAGCGCACCATCGGGCCCGGTCCGGGGTGCCTCAGGCGGGTGAGGTGGCCGGGCTTACCCCGGGCACCTCACCGGCCTCGGCCACCAGGCGGTCGGAGCCGACCATCGTGTCGCCCCGGAAGTAGGACCTGTTGAACAGGTTCCAAATGATCATTAGCGGGATGCCGATGACGATGGCCCCAATGCCCAGCCAGAACTTCCCGCCCACGCCCAGCCACTGCACGTCGGCGTCATCGGTGGACGGCGTCCAGAACTGGTACGCGCTGTAGAAGAACGCGGCGAACAGCACCACGCCGCCGACCACCGGCAGGATGCCCTTCAGCCACAGGTTTCTCGCGCTGGCCGTCAGCTCCCGCCGGAAGTACCAGGCGGAGGCGAAGCCGGTCAGCCCGTAGTAGAACGCGATCTGCAGTCCGAGCGCGAGGATCATGTCGTTGAGCAGTCCGCCGTCCTTGACGTACACCATGACGGCGTAGAACGCGATGGACAGCAGGCCCATGGCCCAGGTCGACACGGTCGGGGTCTGGAACCTGCGATGCACCGTGCCGAAGACCCTCGGCAGCGCCTTGTACGCGGCCATGGACAGCGTGGTCCGGGCCGTCGGCAGGATGGTGGTCTGCGCGGATGCCGCCGACGAGGACAGGATCGCCAGGACCAGCAGCTTGAAGCCGAACGTACCCAGTGCCGCCTGGCCGATGCCGGACAGCGCGTCGGTGCCGGCCGCGTCGCTGGTCAGTCCGATGCCGTTCGAGCCGACCCCGGCGTACGCCTGTGCTGCGACGGCCACCAGCAGGTAGGTGACCAGGAGGACCACGGTCGAGATGACCGCGGCGCGGCCCGGGGTCAGGTGGGAATCGGTGGTCTCCTCGTTCGCGGCCACCGCGGAGTCCCAGCCCCAGTAGATGAAGACCGCGGCGAGGAAGCCCGCGGACAGCGTGCTGAAGCTCATCCCGCCCCCGAACGGGTTGAACCAGGACAGCGACGGGTGGGTCGCCAGCGAGCCGGCGTGCCCGGCGTACACCTTGACCAGGGCGGTCACGGCGAAGATGGCCAGGATCAACAGTTCCAGGCTGAGCAGCAGGACCTGGGTACGCGCGGACAGCTCGATGCCGATCCAGGCGATCAGCGTCATCAGCAGGATCCAGACGCACCCGACCAGGGTCGTCCAGCCGGTGCTCTCGGCGAGCCCGTACGCGCCGAACAGTTGGAAGGTGTAACTGCCGGCGATCTCGGCCAGGTTGGCCATCACGATGACGTCGGCGATGACGACGACCCAGCCGGTGATCCAGCCGGTGCGTCGCCCGAACGCCCGGGCCACCCAGGTGAAGCTGGTGCCGCAGTCCGGGTCCACGTTGTTGAGCGCCTTGTAGGCGTACGAGATGAACAGCATCGGGATGAACGCGATCAGCAGCGCGACGGGCGCCTTCGTGCCGACCTCTCCGACGACGCTGCCGAGCGCGGAGGTCAGGCTGTATGCGGGTGCGGTCGACGCGATCGCGATGACCACACTGGAGACCAGGCCGATGGCGCCGAGCTTGAGGCCCTTGCGGGCGAGCGAGGGGTCGTGCTCCGCCGGCGGCGCGGGGGGTGCGGTGGTAGTCATGATTGCCATCCTCGGGGTGCGGGTGCGCTGGACAGCGGGTCGATGACGTGAGGGATCGTTGCTGCGTTTATCGCAGGTTTCGACGCTCTTGACAAGGGTTTCCGTCGCAGTAACCTGTCGACAACGCTGTTTCAGTCAGATCAACCCTGGCAGACCACACTGCTAGGTGATTGGATGCGGCATTTGTCGCCATCAGCCGGAGGCGACGGAATCCATGCGTGTGCTTCTCCTCGGTGCCGGCGGTGTCGGCTCCGCCGCGGTCGCGATCGCCGCTCGCAGGGACTTCTTCGAGCGGATCGTGGTCGCCGACTACGACCCCGGGCGGGCCGAGCGTGCGGCCCGCGGCGCCGGCGATCCCCGGTTCTCCGCGATCGGCCTGGACGCCTCGTCGGCGGGCGCGGTCGCCGCGGCGTGCCGGGAGCACGGCATCACGCACGTGCTCAACGCGGTCGACCCGCGGTTCGTGATGCCCATCTTCGACGGCGCGTTCGCGGCCGGCGCCGACTACCTGGACATGGCCATGTCGCTGTCCCGGCCGCACCCCACCGACCCGTACCGGCGGGTGGGCACCAAGCTGGGCGACGAGCAGTTCGCCGGGGCCGACCGGTGGGTCGAGGCGAACCGGCTGGCGCTCGTCGGCATCGGCGTCGAACCCGGGCTCTCCGACGTGTTCGCACGGTTCGCGGCCGACCGGCTGTTCAGCCGGCTCGACGAGATCGGCGTACGGGACGGGGCGAACCTGACGGTCGACGGGTACGACTTCGCCCCGTCCTTCTCCATCTGGACCACCATTGAGGAGTGCCTCAACCCGCCGGTCGTGTACGAGCGTGATCGCGGCTGGTACACCACCGAACCGTTCTCCGAGCCGGAGGTGTTCGAGTTCCCGGACGGGATCGGCACGGTGGAGTGCGTCAACGTGGAGCACGAGGAGGTGCTGCTGATTCCGCGCTGGGTCGACGCGCGCAGGGTCACCTTCAAGTACGGTCTGGGCGCCGAGTTCATCGAGGTGCTCAAAACTCTGCGCAAGCTGGGCCTGGACTCGACCCACAGGGTCCGGGTGGGCGGCGTCGACGTGGCACCGCGCGACGTGGTCGCGGCGTGCCTGCCGGATCCGGCGACGCTCGGTGACCGGATGCACGGCAAGACCTGTGCCGGTACCTGGGTGCGCGGCGCCGGCCGGGACGGCAGGCCGCGCGAGGTCTACCTGTACCACGTCGTCGACAACGCGTGGTCGATGCGGGAGTACGGGCACCAGGCAGTGGTCTGGCAAACCGCGCTCAACCCGGTGATCGCCCTGGAACTGCTCGCCTCCGGTGCCTGGCGGGGCCACGGAGTCCTCGGCCCCGAGGCACTGGATCCGCAGCCGTTCCTGGACAAGCTCGTCGAGTACGGCTCGCCGTGGGGGATGCTGGAACAATGACGACGATGCATGGGTCGGCGCGGACGTGACGGCGTACCTGGGCAACCGGGTCGTGCTGGAGGCGCTCTCGGCGATCGTTCGGCGCCGGCGGGGCGATCCGTGGGACCCGCGCCAGCCGCCGCTCGCCGGTCGCCGACGCGCTACCCGACCGAGGCGAACGCCGCCTCGATGACGTCCAGGCCGCGGTCGATCACCTCGGGCGGACTGACCAGCGGCGGCAGGAAGCGCAGCACGTTGCCGTACGTGCCGCAGGTGAGGGTGAGCAGGCCGGCGTCGTGGCAGGCCCGGGACACCGCCGCGGTACGGGCCGGGTCCGGCTCCAGCTCCAGCGACGCCGGCCCGACCAGCTCCACTGCGAGCATCGCGCCCCGGCCCCGCGCCTGCGCGACCGGCAGCTCACGCAGGCGGGGCAGCATCCGCGCCTCGATTGCCCGGGCCGCCGCCGCCAGATCCAGTTCGCGCATCGTCTCGATGGCCGCCAGGGCGGCGGCACAGGCGATCGGGTTGCCGCCGTACGTGCCGCCGAGGCCGCCGGAGTGCACGGCGTCCATGACCTCCGCCCGGCCGGTGACCCCGGCCAGCGGCAGCCCTCCGGCGATGCCCTTGGCCGTGGTCACCAGGTCCGGCTCGATGCCCTCGTGCTCGCTGGCGAACCAGGCGCCGGTGCGGCAGAAGCCGGTCTGGATCTCGTCGGCGATGAACACCGCGCCGTTGTCCCGGGCCCAACCGGCCAGGGCCGGCAGGAAGCCGGGCGCCGGGACGATGAACCCGCCCTCGCCCTGGATCGGCTCGATGAGTACCGCCGCGACGTTCCCGCCGCCGACCTGCTTGTCGATCACGTCGATGGCCCGGGCCGCCGCCTCCGCTCCGGACAGCCCGTCCCGCAGCGGGTACGACAAGGGGGCGCGGTAGATCTCCGGCGCGAACGGGCCGAACCGGTGCTTGTACGGCATGCTCTTCGCGGTCATCGCCATGGTGAGGTTGGTCCGCCCGTGGTACGCGTGGTCGAACACCACGATCGCGGGCCGGCCGGTGAAGTGTCGCGCGATCTTCACGGCATTCTCGACCGCTTCCGCGCCCGAGTTGAACAGCGCCGACCGCTTGTCGAAGGTACCCGGCGTCAACGCGTTGAGCTGCTCGCACACGGCCACGTACGACTCGTACGGCGCCACCATGAAGCAGGTGTGGGTGAACCGCTCGACCTGCTCCCGTACGGCGGCCACCACCCGGGGAGCCGCGTTGCCGACGCTGCTGACCGCGATCCCGGACGCGAAGTCGATCCACTCGCGACCGTCCACATCGGTCAGCGTCCCGCCGGACGCGGTGTCCACATAGGACGAGATGACCGAACTGACACCCTTCGCGACGGCGGCGGTGCGCCGCTTGTGAACATCCATGGAAGACATGACGGGCCGCCTCACATGCCGATGTTGTGCATGACGTGCTTGACCCGGGTGTAGTCCTCCAGGCCGTAGAGGGACAGATCCTTGCCGTACCCGGAGTGTTTGAACCCGCCGTGCGGCATCTCGGCCACGAGCGGGATGTGGCAGTTGACCCAGACGCAGCCGAAGTCCAGCCGGCGGGACATGCGCATCGCCCGGCCGTGGTCGGAGGTCCACACCGAGGAGGACAGGCCGTATTCCACGCCGTTGGCCCAGCGCACCGCTTCGTCCTCGTCGGTGAACCGCTGGACGGTGATGACCGGACCGAACACCTCGCCCTGGATGATCTCGTCGTCCTGGAGCAGGCCGGAGACCACGGTCGGGGAGTAGAAGTATCCGCGCTCGCCGACCCGGGCTCCGCCGGAGTGCACCGAGGCGTGGTCGGGCAGCCGGTCCACGAAGCCGGACACCCGGTCGAGTTGGGCGGCGTTGTTGAGCGGGCCGTAGAGCACGTCGGGGTCGTCCGGGGCACCGGTCCTGGTCGACTTCGCCTGGTCGGTCAGGGCGGCCACGAAATCGTCGTGCACCCGGGGCCCGGTCAGCACCCGGGTCGCGGCGGTGCAGTCCTGGCCGGCGTTGAAGTATCCGGCGACCGCGATCGCCTCGGCCGCCGCGGCCAGGTCGGCGTCGTCGAAGACCACGACCGGGGCTTTGCCGCCCAACTCCAGGTGGGTGCGCTTGAGGTCGCCGGCGGCGGCCTCGGCGACCTGCCTCCCGGCGCGGGTGGAGCCGGTGATCGACACCAGGGCCGGGGTGGGGTGACTGACCAGCGCACGACCGGTGTCCCGATCGCCGCACACCACGTTGAGCGCGCCCGGCGGCAGGAACTCGGCGGCGATCTCGGCCAGCAGCAGGGTGGTGACCGGGGTGGTGTCGCTCGGCTTGAGGACGACCGTGTTGCCGGCGGCCAGGGCCGGGGCGAGCTTCCAGACCGCCATCATGAGCGGGTAGTTCCACGGGGTCACCTGCGCGCACACGCCGATCGGCTCGCGCCGCACGTACGAGGTGTGTCCCGCGAGGTACTCGCCGGCCGAACGGCCCTCCAGCACCCGGGCGGCCCCGGCGAAGAACCGGATCTGGTCGATCGCCGGGGGCAACTCCTCGCTGGCGGTCAGGGCACGCGGCTTGCCGGTGTTGCGTACCTCGGCGTCGATCAGCTCGTCGGCCCGGGCCTCCACGGCGTCGGCGAACCTCAGCAGCGCGCGTTGCCGTTCCGAGGGCGTGGCATCGCGCCAGGTCTCGAACGCGCCGGCCGCCGCCCGCATCGCCCGGTCGACGTCTTCCGTGGTGGAGACGGGGGCGGTGGCGAACACCTCGCCGGTGCTGGGATCGACGAGATCGGCCCGCTTCCCATCGGCCGGTTCGGTGTATTCGCCGCCGATGAAGTTGCGCAACACCATGGCATGCCTCCCGAGTCGGTGGTCAGCCTCCATCTTTGCCACCGAATCAGTGGCAAGCAAGGCCGGCGGCGACCGTTTCCGTCGGGGAGCTGCGCGTTTTGCGCGGGATCAGCCGAGGGTGCGGGATCAGCCGACGGCTGGGTACGGCTCGGCGGCCCGGGCCCGCGCCTCGTCGATCAAATACCGCAGCGCGAGGGCCAGCTCCGGGCGCTCGGCCAGCACGTCCGCCAGGCGCGCACGCCACAGGCCGGCCTCGATGCTGACGGCGTTCGTCCGGATCTGCCACATCAGCCGGGTGCGGCTGTCCGACAGAGCCTGCTCGTGATCGGCTCCGAGCAACTCACGCAGCCGGGCGCCGAGCCAGAAATACTCCCGATCGCTGTCTGCCAGGGCAACGAACGCGCGCGCGCCGTCCCAGGCCAGACGCTGAGGGTGAACGATGCTGCGGGTCATCCCGTCATCATCGATCCGCGTCAGTGGCGAGAGCAAGATGCGTACGGTTGATCTATGGACGGCCGGGCGGCGGACCCGGGGCGGCTCACGTTCTCCACCGGCCACCGGGGCCGGCCTCCGGCCCGCCTCCCCGACTGGCCTGGGTCGTCGCGCCGGCGTCGGACGCGCCGAGCCAGACTGCGTCGGTCCCGCTGCCCCGCCGGTCCCGCGCTGGCGGGCGGCGGGCGGCCGGTAGGCTCGTCAGGCGTCCAGCCCTGTACGTCAGAACCCTGAGGAGAACGATCAGGTGGCCGGTGAGCTGTCCCGCTTCGTGAAGGCGTACGACGTCCGGGGGACCGTGCCCGACCAGTTGGGGCCCGATGTCGCCCGGGCGTTCGGGACCGCCTTCGTCCGGGTGCTCAGCCGCCAGGCGCCGGTACCGTCGATCGTCATCGGGCATGACATGCGCCCGTCCTCGCCCGAGCTGGTCGAGGCGTTCGCCGAGGGGGTGACCGCCGAGGGCGCGGATGTCGTCCTGGCCGGCCTCGGCTCGACCGACATGCTCTACTTCGCGGCCGGCCTGCTGGACCAGCCCGGCGCGATGTTCACCGCGAGCCACAACCCGGCCCAGTACAACGGCATCAAGCTGTGCCGGGCGGGTGCGCTGCCGATCGGCCTCGGCAACGGGCTGGACGAGATCCGCGACGAGGCCCAGGCGATCCTGGACGGCGCCACACAGGCCGGGTCGGGCCGGGGCACGGTGCGCACCCGCAACCTGCTCTCCGACTACGCGGCGCACCTGCGCACGCTGGTCGACCTGTCCGGCATCCGGCCGCTGTCGATCGTGGTGGACGCCGGCAACGGGATGGCCGGCTATACGGTGCCGGCGGTGCTCGGGCCGGCCGCGCTCGGCGCGCTGCCGCTGTCCATCACCCCGCTGTACTTCGAGCTGGACGGCACCTTCCCCAACCACGAGGCCAACCCGCTGGAACCGAAGAACCTGGTCGACCTCCAGGCCGCCGTCCGGGAGACCGGTGCCGACATCGGGCTGGCCTTCGACGGCGACGCCGACCGCTGCTTCGTGGTGGACGAGCGCGGTGAGCCGGTCTCGCCGAGCGCGGTCACCGCGCTGGTGGCGACCCGCGAGCTGGCCAAGCACGACGGCGGCACGATCATCCACAACCTGATCACGTCCAGCGCGGTACCGGAGATCGTCGCCGAGCACGGCGGCACCCCGCTGCGCAGCCGGGTCGGCCACTCCTTCATCAAGGCAGAGATGGCGCGTACCGGAGCCATCTTCGGCGGAGAGCACTCGGCGCACTATTACTTCAAGGACTTCTGGGGCGCGGACACCGGCATGCTCGCCGCGATGCACGTCCTCGCCGCGCTGGGCGAGCAGGAGCTGCCCCTGTCCGAGCTGGCCGGCAAGTACGAGCGGTATGTAGCCTCGGGAGAGATCAACTCCACCGTACCGGACCAGCAGGGCCGCCTGGCCGAGGTCGAGGAGCGCTTCGGCTCCGGTGGAGAAGTCGACCATCTCGACGGTTTGACCGTACGCTTTGCCGACGGCGCCTGGATCAACCTGCGCCCGTCCAACACCGAGCCGCTGCTGCGCCTGAACGTGGAGGCGCCGACCGCCGAGCGGATGGCGCAGCTGCGGGACGAGGTGCTCGCCGTCGTCAGAGCCTGACCGAGGAGTTCGCCATGGCACTAGATCCCCAACTGCTGGACATCCTGGCCTGCCCCGACACGCACCACGCACCGCTGCGGTACGACGAGGACGGGCAGACGCTGACCTGCACCGAGTGTGGCCGGGTGTTCCCCGTCCGGGACGGCATCCCGGTCCTGCTGCTGGACGAGGCAACCGGCGGACCGGCCAGCGAGTCGGCAACGGCCGGAGATCACTGATGATCGACGGTACCGCCGGCGTGCGCGGGCACCGGCACGTCGACGAGGCGCTGCTGGACGACCCCGCCGCCCTCGCCGCCGCCGATCCCGGCGGCATGCTGCGCGCCACCGCCTCGGCCGGAGCGCAGGTGCGGGAGTCCGCCGCGCTGGCCGCCGAGGCCAACCTGACCACCATCGCCGACGAGGGGCGCCCGCGCGCCGTGGTGGTGGCCGGGCAGGGCACCGCGGCGCTGAGTGGCGAGGTACTGGCGACCATCGCCGGGCCGCGTTGCCCGGTGCCGGTCCTGGTTCACCGCAGCGCGGGCGTGCCTGGCTGGGTCGGCGCGGCCGATGTGGTGATCGCGGTGTCCGGCTCCGGCCGCAGCCCCGAGGCGCTGGCCGCCGCCGATGCCGCGGCACGCCGGGGCGCCCGGCTGGTCGCGATCGGCCCACCGGACTCGGCGCTGCAACTGGTCGCCGAGCGGGCCCGCTCGCCGTTCATCCCGATCCCGCGTCGCGCCCCCGCCCGGGCCAGCATCTGGAGCCTCACGGTCCCGGTGATGCTCGCCGCGCGCACGCTCAACCTGGTGAAGCTCAACGAGGCGGACCTGGCGGAGACCGCGACCCGGCTGGACGCCGACGCGGAACGGTGCCGGCCGACCGCGGAGTCGTTCGTCAACCCGAGCAAGTCGCTGGCGTTGGATCTGGCCGGCTCGGTACCGATCGTGTGGGGCTCCTCGCCGCTGGCCGCGGTCGCCGCCCGGCGCTTCGCCGACACGCTGTCCTCCAACGCCCGGTACCCGGTGGTGGCCGGCGCGCTGGGCGAGGCCGGCCGGGGCAGCGTCGGGCTGCTGGACGGGGTGTACGGCGGGCTCGCCGAGGCGGCCCGGGACATCTTCGCCGACCCGGAGGAGCTCGAGGACGACGCGGCGACCCGGCTGCGCGTGGTGGTGCTGCGCGACGGCGGCCTGACCGAGGACGACGGCAGCGAGCCGGAGCCGATGGAGGTCGAGGAGCGCCGGGCCGAGGCGTTGCAGGAGATCGCGGAGCGGCGCGGGGTACGGGTCTCCGTGCTCACCGCCGAGGGCGGCTCGTCGCTGGAGCGGCTGGCCTCGCTGATCGCCGTACCAGACTTCGCGTCGATCTACCTGGCGATGGCGCACGGCCTGGACCCGATGGCGGTACCGGCGGTATCCGAGATGAAGGACTTCCTGACCCCGTGAGTGTGACACTGTGAGCACCGGCGAAGGCGGGGCCAAGGCGATCATCGCCGCGCTGGGCGCCAACCTCGGCATCGCGCTGACCAAGTTCCTGGCGTTCGCACTGAGCGGGTCGTCGTCGATGCTCGCCGAGGCGATCCACTCGGTTGCCGACTCGGGAAACCAGCTGCTGCTCCTGATCGGCGGCCGGCGCTCGCAGCGTGAGGCGACCCGGCGCCACCCGTTCGGGTACGGGCGGGAACGGTACATCTACGCGTTCATCGTGTCGGTGGTGCTGTTCTCGGTCGGCGGGTTGTTCGCCATCTACGAGGGTGTGCACAAGGTCCAGCACCCGGAGGCGATCCACGACTGGCAGTGGCTTCCGATAGCGGTACTGGTGATCGCGACCGGGCTGGAGGGCTTCTCCTTCCGTACCGCCGTCCGGGAGACCAACCACATCCGCGGCAACGCGTCGTGGGTGCAGTTCATCCGGCACGCCCGCGCTCCGGAGCTGCCGATCGTGCTGCTGGAGGACTCCGCCGCGCTGATCGGTCTGGTGCTGGCGCTGCTCGGGGTCGCGTTGACCCTGGCCACCGGCAACGGAGTCTGGGACGCGCTGGGCACGCTCGGCATCGGCGCGCTACTGGTGGTCGTCGCGGTCATCCTGGCCATCGAGACCAAGAGCCTGCTGATCGGCGAGTCGGCCACGCCCGAGCAGGAGGACGCGATCGAGGCCGCCCTGGTCGGCGCGCCGGAGGTCGACCGGGTGATCCACATGCGCACCCTGCACCTGGGACCGGAGGAGTTGCTGGTCGCCGCGAAGATCGGGGTGGCGAAGGAGGCCACCGCCGGGGTCGTGGCGGCAGCGATCGACGCGGCCGAGGAGCGCATCCGGACGGCGGTACCCATCGCCCGGGTGATCTACCTTGAGCCGGACATCTACCGGGAAGGCTGAACGTGCAGCGGTTGACCGGCCGGATCAGGCCGTACGCCTGGGGTTCGCGCACCGCGCTGGCCAGCCTGACCGGGCGCCCGACTCCCAGCGCCGGCCCGGAGGCCGAGCTGTGGCTCGGGGCGCATCCGGACGACCCGTCGGCGCTGCCCGGGGAGTCGCTGCTCGACGCGCTGACCGGCGATCCGGCCGGCCTGCTCGGGGCGGGGACGGTCGAGGAGTTCGGGCCCCGGCTGCCGTACCTGCTCAAGGTGCTGGCCGCCGAAGCGCCGCTGTCGATCCAGGCTCACCCGAACTCCGACCAGGCCCGCGAGGCGTTCGAGGCCGGGCGGACCGGCTACACGGATCCGCACCACAAGCCCGAGCTGCTGGTGGCGCTCGACGACGGGTTCGAGGCCCTGTGCGGGTTCCGGGCTCCGGAGTCCTCGGCGGAGGTGCTGGAGTCGCTGGAGGTGGACGCGCTCCGTCCGGTGATCGGGGCGCTGCGCGCCGGTAGCGACCCGGCGGCGGCGCTGCGCGACGGGATGCGGGCGCTGATGTCCTGGCCGGCGGCGGAGCGCGCCGACCTGGTCGACGCGGTGGCGGCGGCGAAGCACCCGCTGGCCACCGACCTGGCCGGCCGCTACCCGGGCGACATCGGCGTGGTGGTGGCGCTGCTGCTCAACCAGGTGCGGCTGGAGCCCGACGAGGCGGTCTGGATGCCGGCCGGCAACCTGCACTGCTACCTGCGCGGGCTCGGAGTGGAGATCATGGCCGCCAGCGACAACGTGCTGCGCGGCGGGCTGACCCCGAAGCGGGTCGACGTGCCGGAGCTGATGCGGGTACTGCGCTTCGAGGTACTGGAACAGCCGGTGGTGCGGCCGGTACCGGTACGGGCCGGGGTGTCGACCTGGCCGGCGCCGGTACGGGACTTCGTACTGCACAAGGCGAGCGTGCGCGACGACGAGACGGTGCTGCCGGCCTCCGGGCCGCGGATCGTGCTGTGTGGACGGGGCTCGGTCGAGCTGGGTACCGGTACCGGCACGCTGCCTCTGTCCGCGGGTGAGGCGGCGTTCGTCGGAGCCGGTGAGCCGGCGGTTCGGGTCGCCGGTAACGGCGATGCCTTCCAGGCCGGCGTCGCCTGATTTACAGGCCGGCGTCGCCTGAATTAACGGTAATTAGCGGCTAATTCCATGGTTTGGCTTGACGCCCTCAACTTCGCTGCGTAATGCTGTCTGTACGCAGTGTTATCGCGACGAAGGTCCGAGTCACGCGCGGGGGAACCAAACCGGGGGGAAGCGCGGGGCGGTGGAACGAGGGCGACCAGTTCGTCCCCGGCCACCGCCCTGCGCGCTTGGCTGTCGCCCACCCGTGTCCCTACACCGCCCCTCCAGAACGTTAGAGTCGACAAGCCCATGCCTTAACTAGACCGCCTCGACGACAGGGGTTGTTCATGACCAGTACGCTTCCCACGCCCGCCGGCAGCGCGGCGGCGTCTCGTCCGCGATCGGTGGCGGATGGCGACTACAAGGTCGCCGACCTGTCGCTCGCGGCGTTCGGGCGTAAGGAGATCGAGCTCGCCGAGCACGAGATGCCCGGCCTGATGGCGATGCGCGCCGAGTACGGTCCGGCCCAGCCGCTGCATGGCGCTCGGATCACCGGTTCGCTGCACATGACCATCCAGACGGCCGTGCTCATCGAAACGCTCGTCGCGCTCGGCGCGCAGGTGCGCTGGGCCAGCTGCAACATCTTCTCCACCCAGGACCACGCGGCGGCGGCCATCGTCGTCGGCCCGAACGGCACCGCGGAGGCGCCGGCCGGCGTGCCGGTGTACGCCTGGAAGGGCGAGACCCTTCCGGAGTACTGGTGGTGCACCGAGCAGGTGCTGGTGTGGCCGGACGGCGAGGGTCCCAACATGATCCTCGACGACGGCGGCGACGCCACGCTGCTGGTGCACAAGGGTGCCCAGTTCGAGGAGGCCGGCGCGGTACCGGCGACCGCCGGGACCGACAGCGAGGAGTACGGCGTCATCCTCGACCTGCTGCGCCGCTCGCTGACCGAGGACGGCAAGCGCTGGACCCGGATCGCGGCCGGCATCAAGGGCGTGACCGAGGAGACCACTACCGGTGTCCACCGGCTCTACGAGATGCGTGAGGACGGCTCGCTGCTGTTCCCCGCGATCAACGTGAACGACTCGGTGACCAAGTCGAAGTTCGACAACAAGTACGGCTGCCGCCACTCGCTGGTGGACGGCATCAACCGCGCCACCGACGTGCTGATCGGCGGCAAGGTCGCGGTGGTGTGCGGGTACGGCGACGTGGGCAAGGGCTGCGCCGAGTCGCTGCGCGGCCAGGGTGCCCGGGTGATCGTGACCGAGGTCGACCCAATCTGCGCGCTCCAGGCGGCGATGGACGGGTACCAGGTGTCCACTGTGGAGGACGTGGTCGGCATCGCCGACATCTTCGTCACCGCGACCGGCTGCCGTGACGTGCTCACCGCCGAGCACATGTCGAAGATGAAGCACCAGGCCATCGTCGGCAACATCGGGCACTTCGACAACGAGATCGACATGGCCGGCCTCATGAAGCTCCCGGGCGTGAGCCGGGAGAACATCAAGCCGCAGGTCGACGAGTGGCGGTTCGCCGACGGCCACGCCATCATCGTGCTGTCCGAGGGTCGGCTGCTCAACCTCGGCAACGCGACCGGCCACCCGTCGTTCGTGATGTCGAACTCGTTCACCAACCAGGTTCTCGCGCAGCTCGAGCTGTTCACGAAGCCGGGCGAGTACCCGGTGGGCGTGTACGTGCTGCCCAAGCACCTGGACGAGAAGGTGGCCCGGCTGCACCTGGACGCGTTGGGCGTCAAGCTCACCGAGCTGACCAAGGAGCAGGCGTCGTACCTCGGCGTACCGGTCGAGGGGCCGTTCAAGGCGGACCACTACCGGTACTGAGCCGCCGCTCCGACTTCGTCACGGCCCGCCTCCGTTCGGAGGCGGGCCGTTACTCTCTGTATTTAGTAAGGGCTGCCTTGCCTAAAGAATTCGACTTAGGTTAGCCTCATCTGAGGCACGGACCGCACGTCAAGTGAGCGGCCGGAAGGGAGCACGCTGCGATGATCCCCACCCTGGTGATCGGCCTCCGAGAGGGTATCGAGGCGTCGCTCATCGTCGGCATCATCGCCGCGTTCCTCAACCGCAATGGCGGCCGTGACGCGCTGCGCCAGATGTGGATCGGGGTCACCGCCGCGGTCGTGCTCTGTCTCATCATCGGGTTCGGGCTGGTCGCGCTGTCCCGGGAGCTGCCGCAGCGGGCGCAGGAAGGCATGGAGACGATCATCGGCGCGTTCGCGGTCGTGATGGTCACCTTCATGATCCTTTGGATGAGCAAGCACGCGCGCGGCATGAAGAAGGAGCTGGAGGGCGCGGCGCAGCACGCGCTGAACACCGGCTCCGCGCGAGCGCTCGTCGCGATGGCGTTCCTCGCCGTGCTGCGCGAGGGTTTCGAGACCGCGGTCTTCCTCATCTCGGTGATTCAGAACAGCGCCAGCGTCGGGTCCGGCGCCGTGGGCGCCGGGATCGGCATCGTGGTGGCGGTCGTCATCGGGTACGGCATCTACCGCGGCGGCGTGCGCCTCAACCTCGGCCGGTTCTTCAAGGTCACCGGCCTGGTCCTGGTGCTGGTCGCCGCCGGGCTGGCGATGACCGTGCTGCACACCGCGCACGAGGCCGGCTGGGTCAACGTGGGTCAGGGCCAGGCGTTGGACCTGACCTGGCTGGTGCGGCCCGGCACGGTCCTCCAGTCCCTGCTGACCGGGGTGCTCGGGCTCCAGCCCACCCCGACTGTCATCGAAACCGTGGTCTGGCTGGTATACGCCGTCCCGATGCTCGCCTACGTCGCCTGGCCGCGGGGTCGCAGGTCGGCGGCCAAGAAGCCGGCGGACAAGCCGGCCGGCGAGCCGGCCCCGGCGAGTACCACCTCGATCCGCGCCTGATCTCGACCCGCACCACCAACACCTCACCGATACATCCCGCCCCAAGAGGAGCGCTTCACCATGTCCCGACCCGTACCCACTCGCGCCCTGCGCGCGGCTGCCCTGCTAGCTGTGGCCGGGTTGGTGATCACCGGATGTAGCAAGAGCAAGGACGACGCGGCCTCGGCGAAGGGCGCGACGAAGGTGAAGATCGAGATCACCGACGACGGCTGCAAGACCACGCCGTCCTCGATTTCGGCCGGCGCGGCGACCTTTGAGGTGACCAACACCAGCGCCAGCAAGGTGACCGAGGCGGAGTTGCTGCAGAAGAGCGGCGAGATCGTCGGCGAGAAGGAGAACCTGACGCCGGGCCTGTCCGGCACCTTCTCGCTGCGGCTGGAGGCCGGCAGCTACACGGTCTACTGCCCGAACGCCAAGACGGAGAAGGCCACGTTCACGGTCACCGGCTCGGCGGCGGCGCCGTCGCAGGACCCGGCCGTGAAGACCGCGCTGGACCAGGCGGTGTCCGGGTACAAGCAGTACGTCATCGCCGAGGTCGACAAGCTGGTACCGGCGACGAAGCAGTTCACCGACGCGGTACGGGCCGGTGACATCCCGGGCGCCCAGGCGGCGTACGCCCCGGCCCGGTACTACTACGAAGAGGTCGAACCGGTCGCGGAGAGCTTCGGCGACCTCGACCCGGACATCGACGCCCGGCTCGACGACGTCGAGGACCCCAGCCAGTGGACCGGCTTCCACCGCCTGGAGAAGGCGCTCTGGGCCGACAAGTCGCTGGCCGGCATGTCGCCGATCGCCGACAAGCTGGACACCGACGTGGCGAAGCTGAAGAGCCTGGTGGCGACCACCGACTACCAGCCCGCCCAGCTGGCCAACGGGGCTACCGAACTGCTCAACGAGGTCGCGTCCAGCAAGATCACGGGCGAGGAGGACCGGTACAGCCACACCGACCTGTCTGATTTCCAGGCCAACGTGGCCGGTGGCCAGAAGGCGTTCCAGCTGCTGGTACCGGCGCTGCAGAAGATCGACCCCCAGCTGGCCAGCCAGGTCACCCAGGAGTTCACCGACGTCCTCGACGCGCTCAAGCCGTACCAGCACTCGGCCGGCGTGTTCGTGGACTACAGCACCGTCTCGGACGACCAGCGCCGGGTGCTGACCCAGAAGGTGGACGCCCTGGCCGAGCCGCTGTCCCAGGTCGCGGCTAAGGTGACTGGCTGATGCCTGAACTGCGAGCCTCCCGCCGAGGGCTACTGGCCCTCGGCGGTGCCGCCGTCGCCGGAGCGGCCGCGTCCGGTGCTCTGGCCGGCTGCGACGGCGACGGAAACGGATCGAAGGCCGCCACGCCGGTCGATGCCAAGGTGCCGTTCTACGGCGCGCACCAGGCGGGGATCGCCACCGCGGCGCCGGCCCGGCTGGCGTTCGCCACCTACGACCTGACGGTCAGCGGCAGTCCGGAGGAAAACCGGGCCGCGCTGCGGGAACTGCTCCAGACCTGGACCGCCGCCGCGGCGGCGATGACCGAGGGGAAGCAGGTACCGGGGGACAGCACCACGCTCGTGGCGCCCCCGGCGGATACCGGCGAGGCATACGGCGCCTCCCCGGCCAACCTGACCATCACGTTCGGCGTCGGCCCGTCGTTGTTCGACGACCGGTTCGGGCTGGCCGCCAAGCGCCCGGCCGCGCTGGCCGACCTGCCGAAGCTGCCGCCGGAAAACCTGGACCCCTCGCGCAGCGGGGGCGACCTGGCCATCCAGGCGTGCTCGGACGACCCCGTGGTGGCGTTCCACGCGATCCGCAACCTGGCCCGGCTGGGCCGCGGCACGGTGGTGATGCGCTGGTCCCAGCTCGGCTTCGGGAAGGCGACCTCGAACGGGTCGGCCCAGGAGACCCCGCGCAACCTGATGGGCTTCAAGGACGGTACCCGCAACATCGACGGCACCGACGCGCAGCGGATGGACCAGTACGTGTGGGTCGGCAACGAGACCGACCAGGCGTGGATGCGCGGCGGCAGCTACCTGGTCGCCCGGCGCATCGCGATGCGCATCGAGGCGTGGGACCGTGACTTCCTGGCGGACCAGCAGCACGTTTTCGGCCGGTACAAGTACTCCGGTGCGCCGTTGACCGGTTCCAAGGAGTTCGACACCCCGGACTTCGGGGCCAAGGACAGCAGCGGCCAACCGGTCATTCCGGTCGGCGCTCACATCCGCCTGGCCGCGCATGAAAACAACGGCGGCATCCGTATCCTGCGGCGTGGCTATTCCTATACGGACGGCATCGTGTCCGCGAGTGGTGAGCTGGATGCGGGACTGTTCTTTATTGCGTTCCAGAAGGATCCGCGTAAACAGTTTGTTCCACTGCAGCGTTCACTGGGTGCGCACGACGCTCTGAACGAGTACATCCAGCACGTCGGCTCGGGGCTGTTCGCGTGTCCGCCGGCCGTGTCCGGGCCCGATCGGTACTGGGCGCAGGAGCTGCTCGGCTGACCTCGGTACGCTGGGGTTTTCGGCTTGCGATCGCCGAGATAGTTCGTCATCGACGGATAGCGAACGCCGACCTTTTTGTGGGACGCTGTGTCCCGATGACCGTCGTTGGGTTGTAGCGTCAGTGCTGTCTGCATAACCGACATTACGGGCATCGGGGTGGGCTGTTTCGCCTAGTCCGCATCGGCCCCACGGCCAGGGAAAATTGGCCGATCGGCCGACCGACGTGACTCCAACCTCCGGTTCGGATAACGGGAGAGTCACGAATCCTCGCCGACCCTTTGCACGGGGCGCCTGGCGTCGTTTCCTTTAGGCACTACAACGCAGCCCCAGTTGTCGCCGTCCAGTGATCTGGACGCTCGGTCCATCGTGGGCTGCGGTAGCCGACTGGAGGGGACATGCGCACTACGAAGGGGCTCTTCGGCCTCGTCGCGGTTGGCGTAGCGTCGCTGCTCGCGGTATCTGCCTGTGGCGGGGGATCTGGATCCTCCACCGGCGGCGGGGATACTTCGTCGAGCTTCGCCGACTGCGCCACCAAGCCGCTCACCTGCAATTCTGGTACGACCAAGCAGGGCGGCACCGTTACTTACACGATTGAAAAGACCATCAGTGGTTGGAACCTGAACAGCGCCGAGTCGAACACGTTCGACTTCCAAGAGGTGCTTGATGGTGTCCTGCCGCAGGGTCCGTTCATCAACACCCCGGACCTGCAGCCGACGCTGAACAGCGACCTGATGGTGTCCGCGGAGCAGACGAGCACCAGCCCGCAGACGATCGTCTACAAGATCAACCCGAACGCGTCGTGGAACGACGGCACGCCGATCAACGCCGACGACTTCACGTACATGTGGAAGACCAACAACGGCGTCGACTGCAAGACCTGCGACCCGGCGTCGACCGCTGGTTACGACCAGATCCAGACGGTGACCGGCTCGGACAACGGCAAGACCGTGACCGTGGTCTTCAAGACGCCGTACACGGACTGGAAGGGCCTGTTCGGCCCGATGTACCCGGCGCACATCGCCAACCAGCACGGTGACCTGGGAGCCTCCTGGAAGTGGCTGAACGACAACCAGCCGACCTACTCCGGTGGCCCGTACGTCATCACCGGGTACCAGAAGGACGCTTCGGTCACCGAGACGCCGAACCCGAAGTGGTTCGGCAAGACCAAGCCGTCGCTGGAGAAGCTGGTCTTCCGGATCATCACCGACCAGAACCAGGAAGTCCCGGCCCTCCAGAACAACGAGGTCCAGACGATCTACCCGCAGGCCAACGCGGACATCATCAACCAGGTCAAGCAGATCAACGGCGTCCAGTACATGCTGGGCAAGGGTCTGCAGTGGGAGCACCTCGACCTGAACCTGAAGAACCCGCTGATGGCTGACACCAAGCTCCGCCAGGCGATCTTCACGACGATCGACCGCAAGCAGCTGATCTCGAAGACCGTCGGTCAGTTCGACCCGGGCATCACGCCGCTGAACAACCACAACTTCATGCCGAACATGGACGGGTACAAGGACGTCATCTCGTCCACCGGCCAGGGCACCGGCGACGTGGCGAAGGCGAAGTCGCTGCTGACCGGCGCCGGCTACACCGGCGTCGGCACCGCGCTGAAGAGCCCGTCGGGCGCGCCGGTCCAGTTCCGTTGCTCGTTCACCCAGGGCAACGTGCTGCGCCAGCAGTCCTGCGAGCTGTTCCAGACTGAGCTGCAGGCGCTCGGCATCAAGGTCACGCCGACCCCGATCACCTCGCTCGGCGACACGCTGAGCAGCGGTGACTACGACATGATCATCTTCGCCTGGGTCCAGACGCCGTTCATCTTCTCCGGCGCCTACCAGACCTGGCTGAGCACCAGCAGCAGCAACTACGGTCACTGGACCAACAGCCAGAGTGACGCCCTGCTGAAGGACGCCGCGCAGAACACGGACCACGCCAAGGCGGTCCAGGACCTGAACGACGCCGACCAGATCATGGCGAACGACGCGTACGTGCTGCCGCTGTTCCAGAAGCCGACCTTCCTGGCGGCTTACTCGAACATCGTGAACATCCGCGATGACGCGACGAGCACTGGCCCGCCGTACAACGTTCAGGAGTGGGGTATGCGCGCGTCCTGACGATCTTCGTCAGGTAACGCACGGCAGCTCTACCGCCAGTCAGCCAAGTGGGCCCCGGACGCTCCGGCGTCCGGGGTCCACTACTGGACGGCCCCACAGTGGGAGGTAACACATGCTCGCGTACACGATCCGACGCGTGCTGATCTCGGTCCCGGTCCTCCTCGGATCGACGATCCTGGTCTTCATCATGGTCAAGCTCTCGGGCGATCCCTTGGAGTCCATCAAGCTGCGCAACCCGCCGCCGCCGCCCCAGACGATCAAGCTGGAGGAGCATCGGCTAGGTCTGGACCAGTCTTGGCCGCTGCAGTACTGGAACTGGCTCAAGGGCCTCGTGCTGCACGGCAACTTCGGTGCTGCGGTGCAGCCCAGTGACAACATTGGCAGCGAGATCGGCAGCCACCTGTGGGTGACCATGCGCCTAGTGTTCTTCTCGGTGCTGATCGCACTGATCCTGGCGATCATCACCGGTGTCTTGAGCGCGGTCAAGCAGTACAGCGCGCTCGACTACACCACGACGTTCTTCGGCTTCCTGTTCCTGTCGATGCCGGTGTTCTGGTTCGCGGTGCTGCTGAAGTCCTGGGGCATCTGGTACAACCAGAACGTCAGCGCCAACACGTTCTATACCATCGGCGACAAATCGGTCGTACTGGAAAACGATACGACCTGGGGACACATCACCGACGTCGCGGGTCACATGGTCTTGCCAACCATCGTGCTCGGCCTCGCTGGCTACGCCGGGTGGACCCGATTCACCCGCGCGTCCATGCTTGAGGTGCTCAACAGCGACCACGTGCGCCTGGCCCGCGCCAAGGGCCTGCGCTCGCGCAAGGTGCTCGTCCGGCACGCGCTGCGCAACGCGCTGATCCCGCTGACCACGGTCACTGCCCTGGACATCGCCGCGCTGCTCGGCGGCGCGATCCTCACCGAGACGGTGTTCCAGTGGCAGGGCATGGGCGCGTTGTTCGTGCAGTCGCTGCGGGACAAGGACGCGCACCTGATGATGGGCTGGCTGCTGGTGTCGGCCACCATTGTGATCCTCTTCAACCTCATCGCCGACCTTCTGTACGGCGTCCTGGACCCGAGGATCCGTCATGCTTGAGTTCCAGCCGATCGGTACGACCGATCCCACACCCGAGGTCCGCCGGAACGAGGTGGCGTCATGACCGAGCCGACCACGAAGGCCGCCGCCCCGTCCGCGGGCAAGCCCGTCGCCACCGATCCGGCCACCGGGCGGGTCGAGCGCGAGTTCACCGTCAAGGACCGCAGCCAGTTCCAGCAGACAATGCGCCGGTTCCTGCGGCACAAGCTCGCCGTCGGCAGCCTGATCGTCTTCCTCCTGCTGGTCCTGTTCGCGTTCGTCGGACCGCACCTGTGGAAATACCAGTACACGACGATCACGCCGGACAACAGCGTCCCGCCGTCGATGAAGCACCCCTTCGGCACGGACAACCTGGGCCACGACATGTTCGCGCAGGTCCTGCGGGGACTCCAGCAGTCGATCAAGGTGGCGCTGAGCATCGCCCTGATCGCGACCGTCGGTGGCACCCTCTGGGGCACGATCTCCGGGTACTACAAGGGGTTCGTCGACAACGCACTCATGCGTTTCGCCGACCTGATCCTGACGATCCCGAGCCTCGCGCTCGCCGCGGCGCTGGCGAACAACTTCTCCGGCAGCTGGTGGATCATCGCGATCATCCTCGGCGGACTCGCCGCCCCGTACGTGGGCCGGGTCGTCCGGGGCATGGTGCTGTCGATCCGGGAACGGGAGTACGTCGAGGCCGCCCGGGCACTCGGCGCGTCCGACATCCGGATCATGCTGCGCCACCTGGTACCCAACGCGTTCGCGGTGGTTGTGGTCAACGCCACGCTGCTGGTGGCCAGCGGCATCCTGGCGGAGACTTCGCTCTCTTTCCTGGGCTTCGGCGTCCGCCCACCGGATACTTCTCTCGGAGTGCTGATTACGCTGGGTCAGGGTGCCGTGAACACCCGGCCGTGGCTGTTCTACTTCCCGGGTCTGTTCATCATCCTGGTCGCGCTGACCGTCAACTTCCTCGGTGACGGCCTGCGCGACGCGCTCGACCCCCAACAGACAAGGCAGCGACGGTGACCGTGAAGACAAATATTCAGCTCGGCCGGTCGGAGTCCGACCCGGACGTGCTGCTTGAGGTCGAGAACCTCACTGTGTCGTTCCCCACGGACGACGGCGTCGTTAACGCCGTGCGCGGCGTCAGCTACCAGCTGCGCCGGGGCGAGGCCATGGGGATCGTGGGCGAGTCGGGCTCTGGCAAGTCGGTCAGCTCCCTCGCGGTGATGGGCCTGCTGCCCAAGTCCGCACGGGTCAGCGGATCGATCCGGTTCCAGGGCGAGAGCCTGCTGGGCAAGTCCGAGAACCAGTACGCGGAGATCCGGGGCAACAAGATCTCGATGATCTTCCAGGATCCGCTGACGTCGCTGAACCCGGTCTACACCGTCGGGTACCAGCTGGCCGAGGCGGTGCTGGCGCACAACGACGTCTCGAAGCAGGGGGCCCACGACCGGGCCGTCGAGCTGCTGCGGCTGGTCGGCATCCCGTTCCCCGAGCAGCGGGTTAGCAACTACCCACACGAGATGTCCGGCGGTATGCGGCAGCGGGTGGTGATCGCGATCGCGATGGCCAACAACCCGGACGTGATCATCGCGGACGAGCCGACGACGGCGCTGGACGTGACGGTACAGGCGCAGGTGCTCGAGGCGCTGGAAGCGGCTCGGGCGGAGACCGGTGCGGCACTCGTCCTGATCACCCATGACCTGGGTGTGATCGCCGGGCACGCCGAGCGGATCTGCGTGATGTACGCCGGCAAGCTGGTAGAGGTGGGGTCGATCGACGACATCTTCTACCGGCCCCGGATGCCGTACGCTCTCGGCCTACTGGGCAGCCTGCCCCGCCTGGACTCGTCCAGCAAGCAGCGGCTCACCCCCATCACCGGCGCCCCGCCGTCGCTGGTCAACCTGCCGGCCGGCTGCCCGTTCACGCCGCGCTGCCCGCTCGCCCAGGACGTGTGCGAGGAAAACGAGCCCAACCTGGTCGCCACGGACAGCTCGGCTCACCTCGCGGCGTGCCACTTCCACGAGAAGCTGGTCGGCGTGAGTGCCCGGCAGCTGTTCAGTACGACATCCGCCGACCCGGACCTGATCGATTCGGCGGATCAGGAGGTAGCACAGTGACCACCGTCGACATCCCCACCCAGTCGACCGGGCGGGAGCCGACCAGCAACGCCGCGCCGGTGCTGTCGGTGCGCAACCTGGTCAAGCACTTCCCGGTCCGATCCAAGGGCGTCATCCGGCGCCGGGTCGGCGAGGTACACGCGGTCTGTGACGTCTCGTTCGACCTGATGCCCCACGAGACGCTGGGCCTGGTCGGCGAGTCGGGTTGCGGCAAGACGACCACCGGTCGCCTGGTGCTCAACCTGGTCGACGCGACCTCCGGCGAGATCACGTACGCCGGCAAGGACCTCACCAAGCTGTCCAGCGGTGCGATGCGACCGCTGCGGCGGGACCTTCAGATCGTCTTCCAGGACCCGTTCGCGTCGCTGGACCCCAGGATGACGGTCAACGAGATCGTGGCGGAGCCGCTGCGCATCCACGGCCTGTACGGCAACTCGTCCGACGGGCAGAAGAAGGTCCGTGAGCTGCTGCGCCAGGTCGGGCTCAACCCCGAGCACGGCAACCGGTACGCACACGAGTTCTCCGGCGGCCAGCGCCAGCGTGTCGGCATCGCCCGCGCCCTGGCTCTACGGCCGAAGGTGCTCGTGCTCGACGAGCCGGTCTCGGCGCTGGACGTGTCGATCCAGGCGGGCGTGATCAACCTGCTCGAGGATCTGCAGACCGAGCTGGGCCTGTCCTTCCTGTTCATCTCGCACGACCTGTCGGTCATCCGGCACATCGCGCACCGGGTCGCGGTCATGTACCTCGGCCGGATCGTGGAGACGGCGCCGGTCGAGGAGCTGTTCACGAAGGCGGCCCACCCGTACACGCAGGCGCTGATCTCGGCGATCCCGCTGCCGGACCCGCAGAAGGAGCGGACCCGGCAGCGTGTGCTGCTGACCGGTGAGGTGCCGAGCCCGGTGAACCCGCCGTCCGGCTGCCGGTTCCGTACGCGGTGCCCGAAGTTCGCGAACCAGCTCTCGGAAAACGAGAAGCAGAAGTGCGTGAACGAGCTTCCGGCGCTCATCGACCGGGGCCAGGGCCACCAGGCGGCGTGCCACTTCGCGGAGGCGCTCAAGCTTGTCTGAGCGCAGCCGGAGCCGGTTTGTGGCGGAGGTGAGCACAGACCGCGGTTGCAACGTCTGAGCGCAGCCGGAGCCGGTTTGTGGCGGAGGTGAGCACAGACCGCGACGGCAACGTCTGAGGGTGTGTTCTCAGCGTTCCGGCCCCGCACCACCCGATCTGGGAGGTGCGGGGCCGCTGCCGTATAGGCGCACTGTCGAGTGCGGCCGACGATCAGGCCGGCGGTGCCGGTGGCCCGCTCGGAACCGGACTCCGCGGTGGGACGGGTCCCGGTGATGGCACGGGGCTTCCCGGTGGGACAGGGCCTCTCTGCGGGACGGGGATTCCGGGCGGGACAGTGCCTCCTGGCGGGAGGGAGATTCCGGGCGGGACAGGGATTCCGGGCGGGGCCGGCAACGCGACCGGCCAGACCGGTTGGGTCTGCGCCACCCGTACCGCGCGGCTCAGCTCGGGCCAGATCCGGTCGGTCACCAACCGGGTGCGCATCAGGCGCTGAGCCGACCGCCGGTTGCGCTCCGCGAGTACGGCGGCCAGGTAGGCCCAGCCCGGAGTGCCCGGCGGTACCTCCGGCGTGGTGCACTCGGCGACCTCGCTGGCCAGGGCGTACCCGAGGCGGGAGCGGGCCGGCTCGCGCAGTTCCCGGTTGCGGGCGAGATAGTGGCGGACCGTCAGCGCCAGGTCGTCGTCGAGGCCGGTGAGGTCCAGCGTCGCGGCCCAGCCGGCCAGCTGTGGCGGCATCGCCGGCACCCAGCCCCAGCTCGCCGGGGTGCGGTCGTGGATGACGATGGTGCCGGCGGCGAGATCGCCTACCCGCTTGCCGAGCGGGTTGACCAGCATCGTCCAGATGCTGATCAGCCAGCCGATCGGGAGCGCCACTCCGGTGCCGAGCGCGGGGAACTCGACCGCGATGCCGACGAGCGCGCGGGTCAGCGCGTGCCGGAACCGGACCGGCCCGCCGTCATCGCGGATCACCCGCAGCCCCATGACCAGCTTGCCGAGCGTGCGGCCCGCGGTCCTCGACTCCAGCAGAGTGGGGTATCCGATCAGCACCACCACGAGAGTGATGATCCACTCCGCCTGGAGGATCGCGTCGTCCGGGTTGGACTCCACGTTGATGATGATCACGGACAGCAGCCCCGACACCAGCACGGTCAGCACGATCTGAGCCACCAGGTCGATGAGCCGGGCCAGCGCGCGGGATCCGAGTCGGGCGATGCGGATGTCGAGTTCGACGGCGTCACCGCTGAACAGCCGGAGGCCGTCGTTCTCTGGCGCGTTGAGGCTCACCCGTACAGTCAACACGACCGCTAAGCTCTGCGGGATCCCGTGGAGTGTCGCGAGGATGGACGGGGATACGCCGTGGATCTCGACGCGTACGTGGCGGAGCACGCCGGTGAGTGGCGCCGCCTGGAACAGTTGGCGAGCCGTCGCCGGCTGCGCGCTGCCGAGGTCGACGAGATGATCGCGCTGTACCAGCGGACCGGGACGCACCTCTCGGCGATCCGCAGCCGGGCCGCGGACCCGGCTCTGGTCGCGCGGCTGTCCCGGATCGTGCTGACGGCGCGTGGCGCGATCACCGGGGGCGGCGCGCTGTCCTGGAGCCAGGTGGGTCAGTTCTTCACCGCGACCTTCCCGCTGGCCGTGTTCCAGGCGTGGCGGTGGTGGTGCGCGGTCGCCACGAGTTTCACGGTGCTGTCGTTCGGGCTGATGTGGTACGTCGCGTCGCACCCCGACTTCCAGCACGCGTTCCTGACCGACGACCAGATCCAGCAACTGGTCAACACCGACTTCGTGAGTTACTACTCCGAGCACGCGGCTCAGAACTTCGCGCTGCACGTCTGGACGAACAACGCTCTGATCTCCGCGCTGTGCCTGGCTTCCGGGGTCCTGGTGATCCCGGTGTTCCTGGCGCTGGCGTACAACCTTCTCAACGTCGGCCTGGACGGCGGCCTGATGATCGCCGGCGGCCGTACCGACGTGTTCTTCGGGCTGATCCTGCCGCACGGCCTGCTGGAGTTGACCGCGGTGTTCGTGGCGGCCGGCGTGGGCCTGCGGATCGGCTGGGCGTGGATCGCGCCGGGGCCGCTGCGCAGCCGAGGTCAGGCGCTGGGCGCGGCGGCCCGCTCGGCGATGCTGGTGGCGCTGGGGCTGGTCGTCGTGCTCGCGGTCAGTGGGCTGATCGAGGCGTTCGTGACGCCGTCCGGGCTGCCGACTCCCGTGCGCATCGGGATCGGCGTACTCGCCTGGGGCGGGTTCCTGACCTACGTCGTGGCGTTCGGAAGCCGGGCGCGCAACCGGCGGTACAGCACGGATCTCGGGGAGGAGTTCACCGAGGCGGCCGTACCGACCGTCTAGGCGGACAGAGCCTGGGCGCTTCAGAGCCGGCCGGCGGCCTTCATCGTCAGGTACGCGTCGGCCACCCGGGACGCGAACAACTGCACCGGGGCGTCCACCACCTCGACCTGGTTGCGGCCGAGCGCCGTGACGATGCGGTCCCGTTCGGCCAGGGTCTTGTGCGCCGCCGCGGCCGCGTACACCCCGGCGACGTCGCCGCGCTGCGCCGTCTGATCGGTCACCGCCGGATCGTGTACGGCCGCCACCAGCACCTTGTGCCGCGATGTCAGCTGCGCCAGTACCGGCAGGAGCCCCTCGCCCAGCGCCCCGGGCTCGAGCGCGGTGAACAGCACGACCAGGGCGCGTTTCCGTTCCCGACGCAGGATCTCGCCGACGACCAGCCCGAAGTCGGTCTCCACCAGGGCCGGGTGCAGTGTCGCCATGGCATTGGCGAGCCGGTGCGGCAGGGTCTGCACGGCGCCGCCGTCCACGGCCGCCCGGATGGCGGTGTCGATGGCCAGCAGGTCGACCCGGTCGCCGGCCCGGCTGGCGAGCGTGGCCAGCAGCAGGGCGGCGTCGATGGCGGCATCCAGGCGAGGCTCGTTGAGCCCGGCGCCGGCGAGCGGCTCGGCTCCGGCTTGCTGCTCGGCTCCGGCCCGCGGGTGGGTTCCGGTCTGTGGTTCGGTTCCGGCTGGCGACTCGGCCCCGCCTCGTGGCGCCGGGCCGCCGACCCGGACCGCCGACGTCCGGCCGGTGTCGATGACGCACAGCACCCGCCGGTCGCGTTCCGGTCGCCAGGTGCGCACCACCACGTCGGATCGGCGGGCGCTGGCCC
>NZ_BONZ01000002.1 GCF_016862975.1 Rugosimonospora africana | reverse complement strand
CGGGCGCTGGCCCGCCAGTCGACGGAGCGGACATCGTCCCCCAGCACGTACTCGCGCAGCGTGTCGAACTCCGTACCCTGGCCCCGTCCCCGGGTCACCACGATGCCGTCGATCATGCGCAGCCGGGCCATCTTCTCCGGCAGGAACCGGCGCGACGTGAAGGGCGGCAGCACCCGTACCGTCCACTGTGGAGTTGCCTCGTCCGCCCGGCGTACCGAGTGCTGCCGGTACCCGAGGCCGAGCGGCCCGTACGAGCGGACCGAGACCCGTACCGCCGGCCGGTCGCCCCGGCGGGTCGGGTGCAGCCGCGTGACGATCCGCGTCGAGGAGCCCGGCGCCAGGACGATCCGGTGCGCGTACGGTCCGACCTGCCCGGCCGACGGTACCCAGGCATCCCGTACCTCGGCTCGCAGCAACCGCTGCCCCTCGTTGCTCACGATCAGAGTCACCTGGGCGGATTCGCCCAGCCGTACCTGCCGGTCGCCCTCTCGACGCAGCCGCGCGTCGGTCAGGGCGGCGGCCGCCAGTATGTCCACAATGGACACTACGACCACAAGGCCGATGAAGATCACCGCGGCGAGCCGGACAGCCGGCAGGAACGGCACCAGGACGGCACCGGCGGCGAGCAGGGCGGCCGGCCGCCAGGTGATCATCGGGGCGTCGGCACGGTGGCCAGGACCGAGTCCAGCACCGCGTCGGCGGTGACGTCCTCGAGTTGGGCCTCCGGCCGCAGCCGTACCCGGTGCCGCAGGGTCGGCCGGGCCAGCGCCTTGACGTCGTCCGGCGTCACGTAGTCACGGCCGAGCAGCCAGGCCCATGCCTTCGCGGCGCCGAGCAGAGCGGTGGCGCCCCGGGGAGAGGCACCCAGTTCCAAGGACGGCGACACCCGGGTGGCTCTGCAGAGGTCGACGATGTAGGCGAGCACGCCGTCGGCCACCCCGACCCGCTGCACCGCGGCCCGGCCCGCGGCCAGGTCGGCCGCGCCGGCCACCGGCCGCACCCCGGCCGCCGCGAGGTTGCGGGGATCGAATCCGGCGTGGTGCGCCCGCAGCACGCCGAGTTCCTCCTCGCGGGTCGGCAACGGTACGGACAGCTTCAGCAGGAACCGGTCGAGCTGTGCCTCGGGCAGCGGGTACGTGCCCTCGTACTCGATCGGGTTCTGCGTCGCGGCGACGATGAACGGCTCCGGCAGCGGGCGCGCGGCACCGTCGACCGAGACCTGCCGCTCCTCCATGACCTCAAGCAACGCGGCCTGGGTCTTTGGCGGGGTGCGGTTGATCTCGTCGGCGAGGAGCAGGTTGGTGAACACCGGCCCCTCGCGGAACTCGAAGACGGCGGTGCGCGCGTCGAAGACCAGCGAACCGGTGACATCGCCGGGCATCAGGTCGGGCGTGAACTGCAGCCGCTTCGAGGACAGGTTGAGTGCCGCACCCAGCGCGCGGATCATCAGCGTCTTTGCCACGCCGGGTACGCCTTCGAGCAGCACGTGTCCCCGGCAGAGCAGTGCGATGACCAGGCCGGTGACGACGGCGTCCTGGCCGACGACCACCTTGGCGACCTCGGTGCGCAGCCGGACCAGCGCCTCCCGTGCCCGCGTTGCGTCATCGGCGACGGCCGGCGGGGCGGCGACGGCTTCGGTCATCCGGACTCTCCTTTCGCAATATCGGGAAACGCCTGGTGCATGAGGGCATCCAGCTCGTTTGTCGCGCTGAGCAGCTCGGCGTCGGTGGCCGGCTCAGGGCCGTACAGGATCGCGTCTATCTCGTCGGTCGGTCGGCCGGTGCGGTGCGCGAGCGCCTCCACGACGGTTGCCGGAGCCGGAGCCGGATCCGGCCCGAGGTCGAGGGCCGCCACCAGGCGGCGAATCGCCGCGGTGCGCAGGATGTGGAGCGCCCAGCCCCGGGCCTTCGCCCGCTGGTACAGCCGCCCCCGGCCGGCGACGGTCTCCAGCCCGCGCACGGTCACCGGCAGCGGCTCGGCGACGGGTGGCCCGAGCCGGCGCGCCTTGGCCAGGGCGATCGCGAGCATGGCCGCGACCAGCAGAGCCAGTACGGCCCAGAACTGGGGCGGTATCGGCAGCGGCGGCGAGTCGCCGCTGGAGGAGTTGTGGCTCGACCCGCCTCCGGAACCGCCGCCGCCCCCCTGACCGTTGCCCCCGTTCGAGCCGCCCGACGACCCGGAACCGCCCGACCCGCCGAACGAGCCGGTGCCGCCGCCGCTCCCGTTGGGCGGCGGTTCGTTGCCGTGGAGGTCGAGCCAGACCACCCGGGGGTAGCGGGAGAGCAGTCCGGTGGCGAGCGCGGCGTTGCCGTACTCGTCGATCCGGTCGTTGCGGAACGGGTCGCTGGCCCCGACGAGAATCACCTCGGGCCGGCCCAGCCGGAGGCTGAGCAGCGCGTCCTGGTAGCACCGCAGGTACGTCTCGTCGGGTGAGGGCTGGTAGCGGACGTGGTAGACCGCTGCCTCGCCGGCCTCTTGCGCCTCGGGCATCGCGCAGCCGGGCTCGACCGCCTTGGTCGCCCAGCGGGTACTCGCGCCGCCCACCGGGATGTGCCCGCTCGCCAGCATGTACGCGCTCGGAGCGAGCAGGACGACCCGGGTGGTCTCGGGCAGCAGCTCGAGTACCCGCACGTACGCCGGGTTCATCAGGGCGGGGGCGGGTACGAACAGCGTCGCGTTGCCCCGGAGGGCGGAGGTCAGGGCGTCCGGGCTCCGGTGCACCGTCTCGATCCCGATGCCCTTGTCGGCCAGCAGCTGAGCCAGGCGGGAACCGCCGTCCGAGCCGCTGTCGACCGGGGTCAACGCCGACGGATCGGGTTGCTCGATGGCGTGCGTGACGACGGTGACGATGAGCACCAGCACAGCCACCGCGAACGGTACGGCCACCCGCAGCCAGCGCCGTCGCCGAGGACCGGCCGGGGGCGCGGCAGCCGCGGGGGCGGGTCCGGCCTGGGTGGGGACCGCCGGTGCGGTGGCGGTCGCCGGCTCGCTCGCCTGATTGGTCGCCTGATCGGTCGTGCTCACCGATGGGCTCCCGCCATCGTCGACGCGAGCGCCGCGTGCACCTGGTCCGCGTACCCGCGCATCTGTCCATCATGGACCGCGGTCGCCGGGCGCTGCCCGTACCAGATGTCGGAGAAGGTCCGGGACGCGGCGTCGAGCGGCGCCCCCACCGGCGGCCAGGCGGTGCCCGCCGCGGCGGCCAGCTCGGTCACCGTCCACCCCGGACGGCTCTGGACCACCTGGTGGTCCACGAGTTCCCGGACGATCCCGCGCAGCCGTTCCCGGACCGCTTCGCCGAACCGGCCCTGGGCGGCCAGCCGGTCGGCCAGCGACACGAACGCCTCCGTCGGCAGGTCGGGCAGTTCGTCACCGGCCACGATGGTCGGCTCGTCCGCCGGCTCCTGTTCGGCGCGGCGCCGGCGCCACGGCCAGCGCAGCCGGAACCGGCGCCAGGGCCAACGCAGCCGCGGCCATCGCCAGCGGATGCCGCGCCGCCCCTCCCCGGTCCGTGCGCGGGGCCACCAGCGCCACGGCAGCCAGGAGGGCCACCAGTAGAGTGCCGCCGCGCACAGCCCGGCGAGGACGAACAGCAGCAGGGCGGCCAGGCCCAGCGGAAGGTAATCGCCGAGACCGGCGACCCGTTCGGTCCACCACCGGCTCACCGGGGCACCGCCAGTGCTGGTTCGGTGGGCCGGTCGCGGCGCAGGGCCCGGGACAGCGCGAGGTCCAGCCCTTCCACCCGCATCCGGTTCTCCACGTGGACGACCGCGTCGAGGCAGGCCAGCGCCGGGTATGCGATGGAGTTGACGATTCCCCAGGCCAGCGTCGCGGCCAGCCAGAGCCAGGGGCTGTCCTGGTCGACCACGATCCGCAGCAGGGCGATGCTGCCGGCACCGAGCCCCAGCCGGATGACCCACCAGGCCAGGTAGCCGAGCAGCCGGATGCCGGCCGGGCGCCAGCCGCCGCGGGTGACCAGGGCCACCGACCGTGCGATCGCCGGGAACGGTCCGATCGCCAGGAAGGGTCCGGTCGGCCAGGGAGATTCCGGCTGTCCGGTTGGCGCCGTCCCGCTGGAAGGCGGGCCGGGGGCGTGCGGGCCGGGGAGGTGGGGCCCGGCCGGAGCGGTACGGCGTGCCGGCCGCCGGTCGATGATGAGCACCGGAGCGGACAGGCCGGCCAGCAGGTACCAGAAGATCCCGGGCACCAGCCCGGCGGCCGCGCCGATCGCGGCGCCCACACCGAGCACCAGCGCGAGTATCCCCAGCGCGCCCGGTCGGCTACCCGGTCCGAACGGGCGCTTGGGCGCGGGCGCGCCGACCAGGTCGGCGACCGACGCCTGGGCGGCCAGCCCGCCGAGCAGCACGATGATCACGGTCTCGGTGCCGAATCCGGTCGCGAGCAGCCCCCAGTACTGCGCCGCGTGGTCGGTGGACTGCGGGAGATACCAGGGCGGCGCGACCCCGGCCGCCCGGCGCAGCGGGTAGAGCGCGGCCTGCTCGGCCGCGGCGAGTCCGAGGGCCGTGCCGATCAGCAGCAGGGCGTTGCGCCGCAACAGGTTGGTGGCCGCGTCGAGAAGTTCGCCGAGAGTCTGTGGGCGCAGCGGCAGGCGTTCGGCGCTGGCCCCACCCATGCCGTTGTCCTCCTTGAGACTCGCCGGCTCGCGCCGTTCCCGTCGCCAGCGGTCTCATCCTGGCACGTCCGAGCGTGCCGTGCTGTCCGCCGCGCAGTCACATCCTGGGCTTGCCCGGGTCCTCCGGCGGCGCCTGCGGAGGGCGGATCGTCCGCGGGCGAGGGCGGGCGTGGAGGCGGGGACCACGCGGCCCGGCGAAGGGGGCCGAGTGGGCCGGACACCCCGCCCGGGCGCCGGATTTCGATCTGGGCGATGACGAGGCATTATTGAAGCCCCCGTCAACCTCGGGGCCTCCGATGGGAGCGCGTGTTCTGGGACGTGCGACCCTAGCTGGGGTTTTAGCCCGAATTTATCCGGTTCCGAAAGTCGGGTTCCCGGATTCGGTCATGAAGATGGAATATTGGGCGCATGAGAGCTCGGGTCCTGGTGGTCGACGATGACCCCGCCCTCGCCGAGATGCTCGGCATCGTGCTACGCAGTGAGGGATTTCTGCCCTCGTTCGTGGCGGACGGTGAACGCGCGCTGGGCGCGTTCCGGGAGGCACGACCCGATATCGTGCTACTCGACCTCATGCTGCCCGGCATGAGCGGAATCGACGTCTGTCGAGCCATCCGGTCCGAATCCGGCATCCCGATCGTGATGCTCACCGCGAAGAGCGACACGGTCGACGTGGTGCTCGGGCTGGAGTCCGGCGCGGACGACTACGTCGTCAAGCCGTTCAAGCCGAAGGAACTGGTCGCCCGGATGCGGGCCAGGCTGCGCCGCGGCGAAGACGTGACGCCGGAGCTGCTGACCATCGGTCCGAACGGCAACCAGATCACCATCGACGTCCCGGCGCACACCGTGAGCCGGGACGGCGACGAGGTCAAGCTGACTCCGCTGGAGTTCGACCTGCTGGTGGCGCTGGCCCGGAAGCCGCGCCAGGTGTTCACCCGTGAGGTCCTGCTGGAGCAGGTCTGGGGGTACCGGCACGCCGCCGACACCCGCCTCGTGAACGTGCACGTCCAGCGGCTGCGCGCCAAGATCGAACCGGACCCGGAGCGCCCCGAGATCATCCTGACCGTGCGTGGCGTCGGCTACAAGGCCGGCACCGGGTAGGCCCAACCGTGAGTACCTGGCTCCTCGCTCAATACCGGTACCTGCGCCACCGTCCCGTGGTGCGGGCGCTGCGGCGCACCGTCGGCGAGCGCGTGATCGTCGCCTGGGTGTCCGGTCGCCGTGCCTGGCGGCGGTCGCTCCAGCTGCGCATGGTCGTGATCACCCTGCTGGTCTCCGGCGTGCTGGTCGGCGCGTTCGGCGTGCTGGTCGCCTCGATGATCACCGAGGGTCTGGTCGACGCCAAGGTGACCAGCGCTCGCGACCAGGTGAGCCAGGGTGCCAAGACGATGGGGGAGCAGCTGGACGCGATCAAGGATCCGCTGGATGTGCGGACCTCGATCCCCGGCGTGCTCACCCGGCTGACGGCCAACACCGAGGGCGCCACCGTGGCGATCCTCTCCGATGACGGAGCCCCGCAACCCCCGCAGACCTCGGGGAACAACGCGCTGGTCGTCGACGCGATCCCCCGTCAGCTGCAGGCGTACGTCGGCGGCGGGCGCACCGGAGGCGCCGACGTGGTGGCGCACCAGTTCGTGACCGCCGACCTGGGCAACGGCGACGAGCCGTACCTGGTGTACGGCAGCCCGGTGACCGTCTCCAACGACCACTTCGAGCTCTACTACTTCTTCCCGCTCAACACCGAGCAGCAGGCCGCCGACCTGGTGCGCACCACGGTCGTCGCGACCGGGGTCGCGCTCGTCGTGCTGCTGGCCGTGCTCGCCGCGCTCACCACCCGGCTGGTCGTCCAGCCGGTGCGCACCGCGGCCCGCACCGCGCAGCGGCTGTCCGCCGGCCTTCTCGACCAGCGGATGGAGGTGCGCGGCGAGGACGATCTGGCACTGCTGGCCGCGTCCTTCAACCAGATGGCGGAGAACCTGCAACGGCAGATCATCCGGCTGGAGGAGATGTCCCGGCTCCAGCGCCGGTTCACCTCGGACGTGTCACACGAGCTGCGTACGCCGCTGACCACGGTACGGATGGCGGCCGATCTGATCTACGCGGAGCGCGACGAGTTCGATCCGGCGATGGCCCGCAGCGCCGAACTGTTGCACGCCGAGCTGGACCGGTTCGAGGAGTTGCTCACGGACCTGCTGGAGATCAGCCGGTTCGACGCCGGGTTCGCGGTGCTCGACGCCGAGCCGACCGACGTGGCGCCGATCGTGGAGTCGGTCAGCGAACGGCTGAGCTCGCTGGCCGAGCGCTGCGGGGTACGGATCGATCTGAACGTACCGGCGGCGCCGGTGATCGCCGAGGTGGACCCGCGCCGAGTCGAGCGGATCCTGCGCAACCTGGTCGGCAACGCCGTCGAGCACGCCGAGGCGCGCCCGGTCGTGGTGACCCTGCACGCCGACGAGGTCGCGGTCGCGATCACCGTGCGGGACCACGGCATCGGGCTGAACAAGGGCGACGAGAAGCTGGTCTTCAACCGGTTCTGGCGGGCCGACCCGTCCCGGGCACGGCAGACCGGCGGCACCGGGCTGGGGTTGTCCATCGCGCTGGAGGATGCCCGGCTGCACGGCGGCTGGTTGGAGGCGTGGGGCGCGCCGGGCCAGGGCGCCCAGTTCCGGTTGACCCTCCCGCTGCGCGCCGGCGACCGGCTGACGTCCTCGCCGCTCCGGCTGGTTCCGCCGGACGCCGATTCGATCCGGGGCCGGCTCGCGCTGACCGCGGGCCCGGCGGCCCAGCACCCGTCGCCCGCGGTCGTGCCGAGCGTCGTCCTGCCCGCGCCCGCCGACCCCACCCCGACCGATCACTCGACGACCAACCACCCGGCCGGCGGCTACCTGCCGAGCGACTTCGCGATCAACTACCTGGCGGGCGCCTACCTGGTGATCGATCCGGCGGCGAGCGCCCCCGCGGGCGATCCCGGGCCGCGCGATGCCGCCGACGGCTCGGCGGATGGGGTGCCGGCGACTGGTCCCGGTCGTCGCGCGGTGCCAGACGCGCCGGGCCAGACCGGTCGACACGAGCATGACCCGGGCGACCGCGCCGGACTCGCCCGGGGGAGCCACCGTGGTTGACCGTCGCCAGGTGCTGCGGGTGATCGCGCTGGGCGGCGCGGCGCTCGCGGTACCGGCGGCGTGCGGGCTGCCCTCGGGTGGCCGCCCGATCGTCGACGGGCCGGCGCCGACGGCCGGCCCGGGAGGAAGCGGCAGCGACCTCAAGGCGCCGGTGGCCGAGGACGCCACCGACCCGGGTGCCCTGGTGAAGAACTTCCTCGGCGCCGTGGCCGGGAAGCTCGATGTGGAGACCGATTTCGGCAAGGCGAATGCCCGGGCGAAGGCGTTCCTGACCGCCAAGGCCCAGCGGACCTGGCCCTCCGCCAGCCAGGTCACCGTGGTCCGCGTCGTCGACGGCCCGACGTCCAGCGCCGGTCTGGCCGGTGAGACCTTCGTCGACGTGACACTCCAGCCGGTTGGCCAGCTGAGCAGCGGGTTCGTCGATCCCAGCTCGATCCCGATGCCGCCGCCGACGGTCGGGTTGCGGTTCACCGTGGTGCTGAACGAGCAGGCGCCGGGCTCGTACCTGATCGATGAGATCGCGCCGCGGACCGCGAACGCGTTCCCGCTCACCGGCATGCTGCTGGACAGCGGCGGCCTCGACGGCCAGTGGTACCAACCGCAGTTGGTCTACTTCTGGTCCACCGACAACGCCCGCAAGGGCCTGGTGCCGGACCTGCGCTACGTACCCATGGTGGGGCTCACCCGGGAGAGCCAACGCACCGAGATCGTCAACTGGATACTCGGTGGGCCGTCCAACCTGCTGGGGAACGCGGTCGCCAACAATCTCTACGCCGGGATCAGCCTGCTCGGGCCGAGCCTGGTGGCACCGGATTCCAACGGTCTTCTGATCAACCTGTCCGCCGCACCGCAGGGCCTCACTTCTCAGCAGGTGATGGACCAGTTGCGCTGGTCGCTGCGGCCCACGTTCTACGAGGGCCCGGTACGGCTGCAGGAGAATTCGCAGAACGTCAAGGCCGACGGGTCGAGCGACATGTACCTCAAGTCGAACCTCGCCGACGAGCCGTACCGCAAGGGCGACGAGACCGCATACTGCGTGGTCGGCGGGGTGGTCCGTGAGGTCACCGACCCGGACCAGCTGCCACAGGCGCTGACCAACGTGAACCGCGACAACCGGAACGTGCGGTACGCGGCGCTCAGCGGCGACCACCCGTACGCCGCCCTGGTCAAGACCGACAACCACCTGTACGTCGGCGGCGTCTACCGCGACAACACCGAGCCGGTGTTCGTCAGGTCCGAACTCGAGGGAACCGCCTGGACCCGGCCGGTCTTCCTGCCCGCCGACGATCCGGTGGTCATGGTCGCCGTGGACGGCCGGCTGTACCGGGTGGATCTCCAGGGCAAGAAGACCGAGGTTTCCGTCATCGAGTCACCGGTGACCGCCTTCTCGGTCGCGCCGGACGGCCACCGGATAGCGGTGATCGCCGGCGGCTCGGCCTGGGTCTGCGCGCTGCGGGTCGATGGGCAGGACATCTCGGCCGGGCCGCCCCGGTACATCGCGTCCGGGTTGAGCGGGCTGACCGGGATCGCATGGTCCCGGCTCGACCGGGTGCTGATCGCCGGCCGGGGGACGACGGCCAACTACCAGCTGGCTCAGGCGACCATCGACGGCGCCGTCGCGGAGACGTGGCCGGTCGCCTTCTCATACAAGATCACTCAGGTTGTGGCACTGCCCCGGCTGCCGTCGACGGACAGCAATGTGCCCCGCGCGATGGTGCAGACGGACCACAACATCGCCTACTACGTCTCGTCCAGCCACTTCGATCCGATGAAGCTGAAGAACCCGGGCGGTTCCCCGTCACCGACCGCGTCCGCCGGCCACGCGCCGGCCACCGAGCCGGCGCCGAGCAACCCGTTCTATCTGGACTAGGGGCCGCCGGTGACGTGGCTGGGGCAGACGTGGACCGGGTTGGCCGATCTGGTACTCCCGGGCACCTGCGCCGGCTGCGGAGCCGGTGGACCGGGCGCGCTGTGCGCGAACTGCACCCGGCTGCTGCGGGGTCTGCGGGCCCATCCGGTACGGCCGACTCCGGCCCCACCCGGGCTGCCCGGCTGCGTGGCTCTGGGCGGGTACGAGGGAGCGCTGCGCGAGGTGCTTCTGGCGTACAAGGAGCGGGGCCGGCACACGCTGGCGCGGACGCTGGGCGACCTGCTCGCGTCGGCGGTCGCCGCCGGGGTACGGCTGGCCGGACCGCCCGCCGGTACCCCGCTGCTGCTGGTACCGGTGCCGGACACCGCGGCCGCCGCTCGGGACCGGTACGGCGACCACATGCTGCGGCTCGCCCGGCGGGCGGCGGTACGGCTCAACGCCGCCGGCTGGCCGGCCGGCCTGGCGACCCCGCTGTCCGCCCGGCCGCGCGCCGACTCGGCCCACCTCGACCGGGCCGGCCGTGCCGATGCCGCGGCGGGGGCTTTCGCGCCCCGCACGCGTGAACTCGCCCGGATGGCGGAGGTGGCGGCGCGGGGCGCCGTGGTCGTGGCGCTCGACGACATCCTCACCACCGGCGCCACCCTGGCCGCGGTCGCCGGCCGGCTGCGTGCCTCGGGTGTTCCGGTACCGCTGGCGGTGGTGTTGGCGGCGACCCGTAGACGGGCCGGTTCGCGTACGCCGTCCGGGTGATTTTCATAGATCCCCTACTGCCCGAACTGCGGGCGAAATACTCCAAACCGTTGTTGAAAACAAGGGGTGACGTCCGAGCGAACAAGGGTTAGCGTCGGACCTCATCGGGGACTGGCAGCGATCGAAGGAGGAGTTAGTCACCCGGTCCGCCACTGGGCCGAGTCACGTCAATTCGCCACCGGGCAGGGGGCAGCGGTGGCGTCCAGGACAAGGACCTTGGGGGAGGTCGCACCTGTGGAAATCGTCGTCAAAGGCCGCAACGTGGAAGTGCCGGACCACTACCGGCAGCATGTGGCCGACAAGCTGCACAAAGTCGAGCGTTACGACCAGAAGATCATTCGGGTAGAGGTCGAACTCTCCCACGAACGCAATCCTCGCCAGTCTGACCACTGCCAGCGGGTGCAGGTCACGTGCATCTCCCGGGGCCCGACAGTCCGGGCCGAGGCGTGTGCCGCCGACTTCTACTCCGCTCTGGATCAGGCCACCGCGAAACTCGAGGCAAGGCTGCGCCGCGCCGCCGACCGGCGCCGGGTGCACCGTGGTCGTCACGCGCCGGTCTCTGTCGCCGCCGCGACCTCGGGCCTGCCGCTACCCGAGCTGTCCGCCCAGCCGATCGCCGGGCAGACCGCTACCGCCGTTCTCGAGCCCATCGAGCTCGACGAGGACCGTCCGTGGCACATCGCGCGCGAGAAGGAGCACCGGGCGATCCCGATGACGGTCGATGAAGCCCTGTTCCAGATGGAGATGGTCGGGCACAACTTCTTCCTGTACCTCGACAAGGAGTCCGGCCGCCCGTGCGTGGTGTACCGGCGACGAGCCTACGACTACGGAGTGATCTCGCTGGCTGCCTGATCGGCCGCCGAGGCGTTCGCGCCATTCCCGGGACGGGTGGGTACCCCGTCCCGGGAGGCGAGCCGGAGCGACAGGCCCCGCGGCACGGCCCGGCGCCACCTGGGTCGGGCGCCGCCCGAGTCCGGTGCCGCCGCTCCGGTTGCCGGTGCGGCCCGGCGCCGCCGTCCTCACCCGGGTCGCCGGTGCGGCGGTCCGGTGCGGCTTGTCCGGCTCTGCGATGATCCCTGAGTGCCTGACGCGCAGACCGACGTTTCATCGACGGACCATCGGCCGGCGGACGGAAGGACCCTGATCCGCTCGGATCTGGTGATCCTCATGGGAGCCGCGGCCGGGATCGTGGCGGCCGGCGTCACCCGGTACGCGCACGCCAACCAGGTCCTCGCGTTCGCCTGCTCGGGCATCGCGGTCGCGCTGCTGGCCGCCCTCGTGGCGCGCAGCGTCGAGCAGCTCGGCGACCGGTTCGGGCCGGGCGCCACCGGCGTGTTGCAGGGCGCGCTGGGCAACCTGCCCGAGCTGTTCATCTCGTTCTTCGCGCTGCGGGCGGGCCTCCGGCTGGTCGTCCAGTCGGCGATCATCGGCTCGATGCTGGCCAATCTGCTCCTGGTGCTCGGCGCCGCGTTCGTGGTCGGCGGGCTCAAGAACGGCCCCCAGAAGTTCGAACGGGCCCGCGCCAGGCAGACCTCCGTCCTGCTGGTGCTGGCCACGGCCGCGCTGGTGCTGCCCAGCATGGCCCAGCTCACCCACAGCCCGGCGGCGTCGCACGTGCGGGTGCTGTCCGACACGGTGGCGGTGGTCCTGCTGATCGTGTTCGTGCTGTCGCTGCCCGCCTCGCTGGCTCGTCAGGACAGCGGCGCCGCGTCAGCCAAGGCCGCCGCGTCAGCCAAGGCCGCCGGGTCCGCGAGAGCGCAGGGCACCAAGGGCGCGACGAACTCGGCCGAGCCGCCCCGGTGGCCGGTCTGGCTCGCGGTGGGCATGCTCGCGGCGGCGGCCGTGGCGTCCGCGATGGTCTCCGACTGGTTCGTCAACGCGCTCCAGCCCGCGATCACCAGCCTGCATCTCTCCCAGGCGTTCGCCGGTCTGGTGGTGGTGGCGATCGCCGGCAACGCCATCGAGAACGTGGTCGGCATCCAGTTGGCCTTCCGCAACCAGACGGACTACGCGCTGTCCGTCATCGTGAACAGCCCGCTCCAGGTCGCGTTGCTGCTCGCACCCGCGCTCGTACTGCTGAGCCTGACCACCGCCACCACGCTGACCCTGGTGTTCGCGCCGATGCTGGTCGCCGCGGTGGTGGTGACCGTCGTGCTGGTCACTCTGATCGTCTTCGACGGCGAGTCGAACTGGCTGGAGGGCGCGATCCTGATGGGTCTCTACGTGATCATCGCGGCGGTGTTCTGGTGGGGCTAGCCCGCCTGTTGAGCGATGTCCTCGGGGAGCAGCGCGTACAGGATGGTGTCGACCCGGGTACCGGCCGGACCCGGCAGCCGGGAGTGCTCGTACCCCTCGCGGCGGAACCCGGCCCGTTGCAGTACCCGCTGAGACCGGGTGTTGCCCGGCGCGGCGCCGGCGATCAGGCGGGTGACGCCCACCGCCTCGAACGCCCACGCGGCGACCAGCCCGGCGGCCCGGGACGCGAAACCGCGCCCGCGCCACGGCGGCAGCAGACTGTATCCGATCATGGCCTGGCCGGTCACCGGCTCGGCGTAGCGCAGCGTGATCTCCCCGGCGAACGCGCCGCTGGCCGCGTCCCGGATCGTCAGGTCGGCAGCGGTGCCGGCCAGCCACTCGGCCGGCGCCTCGGCGCAGCGGCGCTCGATCTGGTCCATCCTCGGCAACTGGGACGAGACCGTGGTCGCCACCACGTCGGGCAGGCTGCGCAGGGCGAACACGTTCGGCGCGTCTTGAATCCACAGTGGACGGAGTGAGACCACGCCGTCGGTCAGCTCGCCGGACGGCAGGTCGGGCAGGGTCCGCAGGCTGGGCCCCTCCGGGTCGGTGCGCAGCCGGGCCCACACGATCAGGTCGTACCGGCTGCCGTCCCGGTTGATGCCACCGCCCCGGCGCAGCCCCTCCCGCCGGTAACCGGCGTTGATCGCGACCCGCTGGCTGGGCCAGTTCTCCGGATGGGTGAGCAGTTCCACGCGGGTCAGGCCGCGGGCCGCGCCCCACTTCGTCAGCGCGATGGCGGTGGCGGTCGCGACGCCCCGTGCCCGGGCCCAGGGCGCCACCCAGTACCCGACCTCGCCGGAGCCCTCCTCCCAGCGCAGGTGGTGCAGGCCGGCGGCACCCAGCACCTCATCGGTACGGGGGTCGGCGATCACGTAGTCGACCCGGTCGGGGGCGCCGACGCGTACCCGGTCGATCCACCGCTGGACGTCCCGCGGGGTGCACGGGTCGGGTACCGCCGGGACGTACCGGGTGACCAGCGGGTCCACGCCGGCGTGCAGGCGGTCCCGGTCGGCCGGTCGGGGCGCGCGCAGGACGACCCCGTCGTCTTCTCCGATCGGCCGACTCATGCCCGCTCCTTCCCGCCTCCGGCGACCCGTGCCCGATCCGCCCGCCCCGGCTGTCCGCCGCCGGGAAACCGGGGCGGCACCGGCTCATCCGACCGGGCCGGGCCGTGGGGGCACGCCGCTGTGTGATCGTACGGGTACTGCCCGCCTCGCCGGTGCGATCGGCGTCGGTACCGTCGGTCCGAGCCGCGGTCGCGGGCGGCTACCCTGGCCGGGCGGCGATGGTGGTCGGGCACGGTGGGTCAGGCCGGATCGGTGGACAGCAGCGCGCCGACCCACGCGTCGCGGCGCTCGCCGCGCTGGGCGCAGCCCGCCCGCTGCACCCCTTCCACGCTGAAGCCGGCCTTCTCCGCGACCCGGCGCGACGCCTCGTTGCCGACGTGCGCGCGCCAGACGATCCGGGTCAGGCCGAGCGCCTCGAAGCCCCAGGCGCACAGCGACTTCAGCGTCCGGGTCGCGTGCCCGCGCCCCCGGGCCCACGGGGCGACCAGGAAACCGACCTCGGCGGCGGCCTCGTCGCCGGCGGTCAGGCGCAGGTCGATCGTGCCGACGTACTCGTTGCGCGCGTCCACCATCTGGTACACCGCCCCCTCCCCGGCGGCCCAGGTCAGCGGCGCGTGTCGCAGCGTGTAGAACTCCGCGTCGGCGCGGACGTACGGCACCGGAACCGTCGTCCAGCGTGCCGACTCCTGGTCCCGGCACGCCGCCGTGATCAGGTCGATGTCCGCCGCGCGCAGCGGCACCAGGCCCGGCAGGCGTGGCTGGGGCCGGGAGAACACGGCGGCCCGCCGCGCGGCCAGCGATCCGGGCGCGTACGCGGCCGGGGTCTGCGGGGTGACCTCGCCCGGCATCAGGGTGCCCCACCAGACGTCCGCCCACCCGGGCCCCTCGACGATCCGAGTGCGGCCGTGTACCCGTACCCCGGCGCGCAGCGCGACCAGCCGGGACGTGTGGTTGCCGACCAGGGCGCGCCAGCCGATCCGGTGGACGCCGGCCCGCTCGAACGCGAAAGCCGCCACCGCCCGGAGCGCGGTCGCGGCCACCCCCCGGCCCCGCGCCCACGGTGCCGTCCAGTACCCGATCTCGCCGGTACCGTCGCGGATCTCGGTCAGCCCGCAGGATCCGAGCAGTTCGCCGGACTTCGCGTCGAAAACGCCCAGCGGGGCGCCGGTTCCCTCGGTCCACGCCTTTGGCGACAATTCGGTAACGAAGCTGGTGGCGTGGCGGAGCAGGTACGGACTGGGCATTCGAGTCCATCGCTGAATATCGGAATCCTGGCAGGCGCGGTACACCGGGCCGGCATCGGCCGGCTGCCAGGGCCGGATCAGCACGTTCCCGGCGAGGATCTCCATCAACGGGCTCGGCACGATCATGAGGTTACGGACAGAACGCGAACCGTGCTACGGTCCGAATTTCATGATCAACGCAAAATTGAGGGTCCGTTTAGTCACGATCGCGGCTCCGGGTCCCAGCGCGGCTGACAGTTCGGCCCTCTGTCCGCCTACGATGGTTCGGCAGACTGTCTAGGGAGCGGAATCCGTGGCGTTCTTCGAGAAGATCCTCCGCGCCGGCGAGGGGCGGATGGTGCGCCGCCTGGCGGCCATCGCCAACGCCGTGAACTCGATTGAGGACAACTACGTCGATCTCACCGACGAGGAGTTGCGTGAGCTGACGGACCAGTACAAGCAGCGGTACAAGGATGGCGAGTCCCTGGACGACCTGCTGCCTGAGGCGTTCGCGACGGCCCGGGAAGCGGCCAGCCGGGTGCTCGGCCAGCGGGCGTACGACGTCCAGATCATGGGCGCCGCCGCGCTGCACTTCGGCAACATCGCCGAGATGAAGACGGGTGAGGGCAAGACCCTGACCTCGGTCTTCCCGGTCTATCTCAACGCGTTGTCCGGCGAAGGCGTGCACGTCGTCACGACGAACGACTACCTCGCACAGCGCGACGCCGAGTGGATGGGCCAGGTGCACCGGTTCCTCGGGCTGACGGTGGGCGTGATCCTGCCCAACCAGCCGAGCGCCGAGCACCAGGCGGCCTACGCCCAGGACGTCACCTACGGCACGAACAACGAGTTCGGCTTCGACTACCTGCGCGACAACATGAGCCTGTCCGCCGAGGACCTGGTGCAGCGAGGGCACAACTTCGCGATGGTGGACGAGGTCGACTCGATCCTGATCGACGAGGCCAGGACTCCGTTGATCATTTCCGGCCCGGCCGAGCAGTCGGCCCGGTGGTACCAGGAGTTCGCCCAGGTGGTCGGCCGGATGAACCGGGGCACCGAGGGTGAGGGCGACTACGAGGTCGACGAGTCCAAGCGCACGATCGCGGTCACCGAGGCCGGCGTGGCGAAGGTCGAGGACCGGCTGGGCATCGACAACCTGTACGAGTCGGTGAACACCCCGCTGGTCGGCTTCCTGAACAACGCGATCAAGGCCAAGGAACTGTACAAGCGCGACAAGGACTACATCGTCAGCGACGAAGGCGAAGTGCTGATCGTCGACGAGTTCACCGGTCGCATCCTGCACGGCCGCCGGTACAACGAGGGCATGCACCAGGCCATCGAGGCCAAGGAGCGCGTGGAGATCAAGCAGGAGAACCAGACCCTCGCGACGATCACCCTGCAGAACTACTTCCGGCTGTACAGCAAGCTGGCCGGCATGACCGGTACCGCCCAGACCGAGGCGGCCGAGTTCAACAAGGTCTACGACGTCGGCGTGGTGCCGATCCCGACCCACCGGCCGATGATCCGCGCCGACCGCCCGGACGTGATCTACAAGACCGAGAAGGCGAAGTTCGGCGCGGTCGTCGAGGACATCGCCGAGCGGCACGCGCAGGGCCAGCCGGTGCTGGTCGGCACGGTGTCCGTGGAAAACTCCGAGGTGCTCTCCCAGATGCTGCGCCGGCGCGGCATCCCACACAACGTGCTGAACGCGAAGTTCCACGCCAAGGAGGCGGAGATCATCGCGCAGGCCGGCCGGAAGGGCGCGGTCACCGTGTCCACCAACATGGCCGGTCGAGGCACCGACATCCTGCTCGGCGGCAACGCGGAGTTCCTGGCCGCGTCCGAGCTGCGCCAGCGGGGCGTGGACCAGGAGGAAAACCCGGAGGAATTCGCCTCGGCGTGGACCGACGCGCTGGCCAAGTGGGAGAAGCTGTGCAGCGAGGAGGCCGAGGAGGTCGTCGACGCGGGCGGGCTCTACGTGCTGGGGACAGAGCGGCACGAGTCCCGGCGCATCGACAACCAGTTGCGTGGACGCTCCGGCCGGCAGGGTGACCCGGGCGAGTCGCGGTTCTACCTGTCCCTCCAGGACGACCTGATGCGCCGGTTCCGTGCCGGTGCGGTCGAGGCGGTCATGGAGCGCTTCAACATCCCCGAGGATGTGCCGATCGAGTCCAAGATGGTCTCGAAGCAGATCAAGAGCGCGCAGACCCAGATCGAGGCGCAGAACGCGGAGATCCGGAAGAACGTCCTGAAGTACGACGAGGTACTCAACCGGCAGCGCACGGTGATCTACACCGAGCGTAAGCGGGTGCTCGACGGCGAAGACCTCCACGATCAGGTCACCAACATGATCGACGATGTGGTGCGGGCGTACGTCGCCGGCGCCACCAGCGAGGGGTACGCGGAGGACTGGGACCTCGACCAGCTGTGGTCCAGCCTCAAGCAGCTCTACCCGGTCGGGGTAACCGTCGAGGACATCGAGGAGGAGACGAACGCCGAGCGCGACCAGCTCGACTCGGAGTTCCTCCAGGCTCGGATGATCGAGGACGCTCAGGAGTCGTACGTCCACCGCGAGGAGGAGCTGGGCTCTGAGGCGATGCGGGAGCTGGAGCGTCAGGTCCTGCTCGCGGTCATCGACCGCAAGTGGCGCGAGCACCTCTACGAGATGGACTACCTCCAGGAAGGTGTCGGCCTGCGGGCCTACGCGCAGCGCGACCCGCTGGTCGAGTACCAGCGCGAGGGCTTCGACATGTTCAACCAGATGCTCGACGGCATCAAGGAGGAGGCTGTCGGCTTCCTGTTCAACCTGGACGTCCAGGTTGAACAGCAGCAGGCGCCGGCGCCGGTCGACGACACGACCGGCGGGCAGCCGGGGCCGGCCGTCCCGCTGCCGGGCTCCGAGGGGCAGGTCGAGATCAGGGCCAAGGGGCTGGGCGGTCAGCGGAACACTCCGCGGGCTCTCCAGTACTCGGCGCCCGCGGTCGACGGCGAGGCCGGCCGGGGTACCGCGGCCTTCGAGGACGCGCCCGCGCTCGGTATCGGCGAGGGCGGCAACCAGCCGCCGGCGCGCCGGCCCGGCCCGTCCTCGACCACCGCGACCGGGGGACGCCAGGCGTCCGCCGGGCAGGCGGTCGGAACCAGCCCGTCGCGTAACGCGCCCTGCCCCTGCGGCTCGGGCAAGAAGTACAAGCGCTGCCACGGCGCCCCTGCCGTCTGACCAGGAACGACCGGCGACGGCCGGCGGACCCTTGGGTTCGCCGGCCGTCGCCGTCTTCGAGGGTCTTTTCGTCGTACCGCTCACACCACCTCGACGTGGGTGCACAGCCAGGTGTCCTCGCGGTATTCCAGGCGTAGCGCGAGCGCCCAGGTGCGCCCGGCCCGGCTCAGGACGGCGACCGCCTCCACGGCCCCGTCGCGGGGCTCGGCGACGCGCGTGCGGCGCAGCCTGATCCGATCGGCGCTCGGCCCCGGGAGGGTGGCCCGCCCCGTGACGTCCGGCTGGCCCGGGAGGCCGGCCCGGACCGGGGCGCCGGCGTGCCGGCCGGCACCCGGCACGTCTGTCCGCACCGCGAACCCGGCTCGCCTCACTCCTCCCTCTGCGCCGGCCTGTCCGGTCCCGCCCGTCGTGCCGGCCTGTCTGGTCCCGCTGGCGTTGCCGGCTTGCCTGGTCCCGCCCGCGATGCCGGGCTGTCTGGTCCCGCCCGTGGCGCCGGCCTGTCTGGTCGCACCTGCGGCTTCACCGGGCGGCTGGTGCCCGGCCCGCGCCACCGGGCGGGCCAGCTGGTCGGCGACCGACTCGAACGCGCTGGGCACGGTAAACCGGCGGAGGTGCCCGACGGGCCGGAAGCCCTCCAGGACCTCCAGGCACAGCCCGACGTAGCGGTATGCGGCGTGCCGGCCGGTGACGGCCCGGGGCGGTGCCCCATCGGCCGGTGAGGCGGGCAGCGCGGCTGGCGGAGTGGGCAGCTCAGCGGGCTCGGTGTGGTCAAGGGCGCCGCTTCCCGCCTTCTCACCCGGATCTGGGTCGAGGCCGCGATCGGGGCCCCGACCATGACGGCAGCCGTGGTGCCAGCCGTCGCCGGCCGGCACCACCTCGTCGTCGTACGGCGGCTCGAAGGACGGTGCGGGCCGCAGCCTGACCAGCGGTACCGCCCCGACGGCGGTGCGGCGCGTGGCCTCCTGCGGCGGCCGGGTGCGGATGGCAAGCGACGTGGTCACGGGGCCTCCCGGGGGTCAGTCTCTCTCGATTCCTTCGTTTGCCTACGTTTGCCTTCAGTGATTTGTAGCTCAGTATGTTCTACCCCGTCAACGTCCGGCTGCCTTCAATTGGCGGTACGGGCCGGATCGCACACGACGGACGGCCGCCGATCCCCCTCGGGGTCGACGGCCGTCGGGTGCGGCGGGAGGGGCTCTCAGCTCGGCGGGTCGATGTCGTCCTCGCGCCCGACCAGCGGATTTTCTTTCACCCAGTCGGCCGTCTCCGCGTACTTCTGCGCGATGTAGTCCTCGAGCTTCGCCCGCTCGATGCGCCACTGACCCCGTCCGCCGATCTTGATCGCGGGCAGCTCGCCGCTGCGCACCATGTGGTAGACCTGCGACATCGACACGGAAAGCTCGTCCGCGACTTCTTGCATCTGCATGAACCGGCTGGGCATTGCCTCAGTTTGCCATCGATTGCCTGCACTGGTGCGAAACCGGCCGTCGGGTACCAGCGACGCGGCCCCGGCACGGCCGACCGGATAGCCTTCCCTCCGGGCCGCCCACGGTGTACTACGGGTGGCGACAACTGCTGATCGCGCGGGGGTGCGCACCGTGAAGGACAACCTGATCAGGATCTACCTGCCTGCGACTCTCCCCGACCTCACCGAGTTGCGGGAGCGGGGTCAGCTGTCCCTCGACAGCCTGGGTGGCGAGGCACACGCGGTCACCCCGAGCCTGCGCGAGTGGTACACGGAAGGCGACGAGGAGGAGCTGGAGTACGTCGCGTTCACCCGGGCCGCCCAGGCGGCGCTCCGGCTGCTACGTCCGGCTCCGACGGCTCCCCGGCGCCGGGTGGTGATCTCCGCCGACCTGTCCCCGACGGGTGTCGGCGCGGCCGACCCGGAGCTGGGCTCCAGCGTGATCCGGTTGACCGGCCCGGTGCCACTGGCCGCGATCGCCGCGATTCACGTCGACGACGCGCGGGCGGAGCCGGAGGTGGAGGCGGCCGTCAAGGTCGTCGAGGAGGCGCTGGCCGGGGACGCGGACGCCCAGTTCACCGTGGACGCCACCGAGGATCACGAGCTGGCCTGGTACGACGTCTCCGAGATCGACCACATCGTGGTGCCGCCCTCCGAAGGCGCTGCCTGACCGGGCCTAAGCCTCGTCGGCCGGCGCCGAGGTGCCGCGCGGCGCGGCGGCCAACTCCGCCGCGTCGTCGATCGCGTCAGGCTCGGCCTTCCGCGCCGCCGGTGCGGTCTTCCGGCCGCCGTGGCCGGTCGCGTCGCGGTCGGTCTTCGTGCCGGACGCGCCGCTCGTGGACGCAGTATGTGAGTCCGCTGCCGGTGCCGACCTGGTGTCCGTGCCGCTCCCGGCCGTACCCTCCGGTCGGGTCGCCGTACCGCGCCGGTTGGCGCCCCGCCTGCCGGCCGGTTCCGCCGGTACGGCGGTTGCCGGCCGTACCGTGACGCCGAACGCGATCAATGCGACGAACGCGCCGGTGAACAGGACGATCAGCCCGTGATTGAGGCGGGACCCGCTGGAGTACGCGATGGCCGCCTGGTCGATCGCGCTGTCGCTGCCGGCGGCGCCGAACAGCTGGCCGCCGCCCAGCCGGGTGACCACCTCGGCGAGCAGCAGGATGATCCCGGGCGTCGCGCCACCGGCCAGGTGCGCCAAGAAGCGGGGCCAGAACTGGAGGCCGGTGCCGGACCTGCGCAGGTACAGGAACGCCACGATGCCGGCCAGGACGCCGGCCAGCAGCGATTCGGTCGGCGTGAGCCGGTTCAGCGCGTCGGCGCGGGACTGCACCGAATTTCCCGCTCCGAACAGGTCGAGCAGCGCGTCCTGCTTGTAGTTGAGCACGAAGCCGAGGAGGAACGCGACGATGGTGGCGGCCAGCCCGGCCGAGATCATTTCCCGCGGACGGACGCTGCCGATGATGCCGCCGACCGCGCCCGCAGCCAGTACCGCCCAGGCGAGCACCATGATCGACGACCGGTGACCGTATCCGAGCAGGATCATGCCGCTGGCCAGACCGCCGATGACCAGGCCGGAGACCAGGGCGATGACGGACGCCGCCCAGCCACCCGGAGTGGACAGCCGGGGGCGCACCCAGCCGAGCGCGGTCACTCCGGCCGTGGCCCCGGCGAGCATGGTGGCGGCAACCACCCCGGGTAGCGCGAGCGCGGCGTCGAACACCGCGATGAGTTCGTCCTGCCCGGCTCCGACGATGCTCGCGTGCGCCGCCCACAGGTACGCGGCGAGCCAGATCAGGCCGAGTGTGAGCAGCACGACCGTGCTGCGCTGGCCGGCGGGATGCTCGGCGTCTTCAGGCATCTCGGCTCCCCTTGGTCAATGTCGCCGACGACTCAGGGTACGCGCGTGGGTAACCACGCCCGTCACGTGGCGCTGGCTGCCAGCGTCGGGAGCCAGGCGTGCCAATATGGGTGTGGCCTCGCCGATGCCGCCGAGATCCCACTCCGAGGAGCCCCCCATGGATGCCGTGACCGCCGTACCCGAGCCGCGTAACGAGCCGAACCGGACGTACGCCCCCGGAAGCCCCGAACGGGAGAGTCTGCGCACCCGTCTGGACGAGTTGGCCGGATCGCGGCTGGACCTGACGATGACCATCGACGGGCAGCAGCGCATGGCGCGCGGCGAGGCCATCCAAGTGGTGCAGCCGCACGTGCATCGGCATGTGCTGGGAGTCACCCACAACGCAACCAACGCGGACGCGGTGGACGCGGTGACGGCCGCGAAAAAAGCCGCCCCGATGTGGCGTGAATTGTCCTTCGATGACCGGGCCGCCATCTTCCTCCGCGCAGCCGATCTGATCGCCGGCCCGTGGCGCGACACGCTCAACGGCGCGACCATGCTGGGCCAGTCCAAGACCTCGTTCCAGGCCGAAATCGACGCGGCCTGCGAGCTGATCGACTTCCTCCGGTTCAACGTCGCTTTCGCCCGCCGCCTGCTCGCCGAGCAGCCGCTGTCCTCGCCCGGCGTGTGGAACCGGTTCGACCACCGGCCGCTGGAGGGCTTCGTCTACGCAATCACGCCGTTCAACTTCACCGCGATCGCCGGCAACCTGCCCACGTCCGTCGCGCTGCTCGGCAACACCGTGGTGTGGAAGCCGTCGCCGACCCAGCAGTTCGCGGCGCACTTCACCATGCGGGTACTGGAGGAGGCCGGCCTTCCGCCGGGTGTGATCAACATGGTGACCGGCGACGGGCTCGCGGTCTCCGAGGTCGTGCTCGCCGATCCGGATCTGGCCGGCATCCACTTCACCGGCTCCACCGCGACGTTCCAGACGCTGTGGCGCACGGTGGGGGAGAACATCGGGCGGTACCGCACGTACCCGCGCCTGGTCGGTGAGACCGGCGGCAAGGACTTCGTGATCGCGCACGCCTCGGCGGATCCGGCCACGTTGGGCACCGCACTGGTCCGGGGCGCCTTCGAGTACCAGGGCCAGAAGTGCTCCGCCGCGTCCCGCGCGTACCTGCCCCGGTCGCTGTGGGAGTCCGGACTGCGCGACCGGCTCGTGGCGGCGACGGAATCCCTGACGTACGGCGACGTCACCGACTTCACCAACTTCGGCGGCGCGGTCATCGACGCCCGGGCGTTCGCGAAGCACACCGCCGCGCTGGAAATGGTGAAGAACTCGGCCGCGTGCGCGGTCATCGCCGGCGGTACCGCCGACGACTCGGTGGGCTGGTTCGTGCGCCCCACGGTCGTCGAGTGCTCGGACCCGGGGCACGAGGTCTTCCGTACCGAGTACTTCGGTCCGATCCTCGCCGTCCACGTCTACGACGACGGGAACTTCGAGGACGTGGTACGGCAGGCGGAGTCGGCGGCACCGTACGCGCTCACCGGCTCGATCTTCGCCACCGATCGGCGGGTCATCGACTGGGCCGGCGATGTCCTGCGCTACGCCGCCGGGAACTTCTACATCAACGACAAGCCGACCGGCGCCGTGGTGGGGCAGCAGCCGTTCGGCGGCGCACGCGCCTCGGGCACCAACGACAAGGCGGGTTCCTGGCAGAACCTGATCCGCTGGATGTCGCCGCGCACCATCAAGGAGACGTTCGTGGCGCCGACCGACCACACCTACCCGCACCAGGGATGATCAACCGCTAAGGTCTACCGCATGACGGACAACCAGCAGATCGATCCCAGCGGTACCACCGCACAGTTCCGTGCGTACGCACAGGGTGAAAGCCAGGCGCCGGCCAAGCGTTCGCCCGCCCCGATCGTGGCTGGCATCGTGGTCGCGGTGGTGGTCGTCGCTCTGGTGGTCTGGTTGCTGGTGCGCTGACCTCGAACCGCTGAGCCCGGCCAGCCAGCCGGGCTCAGCGAGGACGGCGGGAAGTGTCCGGCTCCCGGCTCAGCTCACCGGATCGCTGGTCAGGCCGCGCTGGCCGGCCGGACGCGTGGCGGTACCGACGACCGCCTCGTCCGGGTAGCACCAGACCCAATCCTCGCCCGGCTCGTACGACGTGACGATCGGGTGCCCGGTCTCCTGGTAGTGAGCGGTGGCGTGCCGGCTCGGCGACGAATCGCAGCAGCCGACGTGCCCGCAGATCAGGCACTCGCGCAGGTGCACCCACCGGCCTCCGGCGGCCAGGCACTCCGCGCACCCGTCGGGCGGCTGCGGGCTGACCTCGTTGACCTCGGCCAGGTGTAAACAGCTACTCATCCGATCAGCGTAGTCACCTGATCGGCTGACCGGCCACGCGGAGCCAGCCGCTGTGCCCGCCCCCCACCGGAAAACGGCGCCTCCGCCACAGATCGGCGCTCCCCGGAAAACGGCGCCTCCGCCAAAAGTCGGCTCCGGCTGCGCTCAGACGATTGCCGACGCTGTCTGTGCTCGCCTCCGCAAAAAGTCGGCTCCGGCTGCGCTCAGACGTCAACATCCTCGTCGCCCGGCATGCTGTCGTCCTCGTCGTCGAGCCTGGCCAGCCAGGTGGCGAACCGCTCGATCGGCGTCTCGAAGTCCGGGTTGAGATCGACGAAGTCGCGCAGTCGCTGAGCCAGCCACTCGATCGAGACGGACTCTTCGCCTCGCCGTTCGGCCAGCTCTTCGATGCCGCGATCGGTGAAGTACATGGGTTCACGATATGGGCTCCGGGCGCTCCCCGTGAGGCGGGGGCGCCCGGAGCCCGTGGTCCAGCGGGTCGATCAGCGCTGCGGCAGGGCCGCCTCGATCAGCGCCGTCTGCTCGGCCTCGTGCAGCTTCGCCGAGCCGACCGCGGGGGCGGCGGCCGACGGCCGGGAGATCCGCCGCAGCGCCACCCCGTCGAGGTGCTCCAGCAGGTTGAGCGCGATGAACGACCAGGCACCCTGGTTGGCCGGCTCCTCCTGGACCCAGGAGAAGTCCGTGGCGTTGGAGTACTTCGCGATCACTGCCTTGATCTCGTCCACCGGCAGCGGGTAGAGCTGCTCCACCCGGACGATCGCCGTGTCGGTGATCTTGCGCTCGGCACGGGCCTGTACCAGGTCGTAGTAGACCTTGCCGGAGCAGAACAGCACCCGGGTGATCTCGGCCGGGTCCACGGTGTCCGCGATGACCGGTTGGAAGCCGCCGTCGGTGAAGTCCGAGACCGCCGAGACCGCCAGCCTGTGCCGCAGCAGCGACTTCGGCGTGAACACGACCAGCGGCTTCTTCTTCGGCGACAGCGCCTGGCGGCGCAGCAGGTGGAAGTGCTGAGCCGGGGTCGACGGCAGGACGACCCGGATGTTGTCCTCGGCGCACAGCTGGAGGTACCGCTCGATGCGCCCGGACGTGTGGTCCGGCCCCTGCCCCTCGTGGCCGTGCGGCAGCAACAGCGTCACCGCCGAGCGCTGACCCCACTTGACCTCGCCGGAGGAGATGAACTCGTCGACCACCGACTGCGCGCCGTTGGCGAAGTCGCCGAACTGCGCCTCCCAGGCCACGAACGCGTCCAGGTTCTCCACCGAGTACCCGTACTCGAAGCCCATCGCGGCGTACTCCGACAGCAGCGAGTCGTGGACGAAGAACCGGGCGTCGTCGTGCTTCACCGCGAACAGCGGCAGGTAGTCCGCGCCCGTCTCGGCGTCGACCACACTCGCGTGCCGCGAGACGAACGTGCCTCGCCGCGAGTCCTGCCCGGCCAGCCGGACGGTGACGCCCTGGTTGAGCAGCGAACCGAGCGCGATGATCTCGCCGAAGCCCCAGTCGATGTCGCCCTTGACGGCCATCTTCGCGCGCCGCTCAAGCAGTTGCACCACGCGCTTGTGCGGAGTGAATCCCGCCGGCAGGTTCACGTGCGCCTCGCCGATCCGCTTCACCAAGTCGGCGCTGATCGCGGTCTCCACCTCGGGTTCGGGCTCGGGTACCCGGTTGCGTACCGGCCGGCTCGTGGACGTGGCGTCCCGGGTCGCCTTGAACACCGTCTCCAACTGCTGCTGGAAGTCGCGCAGCGACTCCTCGGCATCGTCGAGGGTGATGTCGCCCCGGCCGATCAGCTCCTCGGTGTACAGCTTCCGGACCGAGCGCTTGGTGTCGATGATGTGGTACATCAGCGGGTTGGTCATCGACGGGTCGTCGCCCTCGTTGTGCCCGCGCCGCCGGTAGCAGACCAGGTCGATCACCACGTCCTTGTTGAACGCCTGGCGGTACTCGAAGGCCAGCCGGGCGACCCGCACGACGGCCTCGGGGTCGTCGCCGTTGACGTGGAAGATCGGGGCCTGGATCATCCGGGCCACGTCCGTGGAGTACAGGCTGGACCGTGAGTACTCCGGGGCAGTGGTGAAGCCGACCTGGTTGTTCACGACCACGTGCACGGTGCCGCCGGTGCGGTACCCGCGCAGCTGGGACAGGTTCAGCGTCTCCGCCACCACGCCCTGGCCGGCGAACGCGGCGTCGCCGTGCACCGCGACCGCGAGCACGGTGTAGCCCTCCAGCTTGAGGTCGATCCGGTCCTGCTTGGCCCGGACGATGCCCTCCAGCACCGGGTCGACCGCCTCCAGGTGGGACGGGTTGGCCACCACCGAGACGGTGATCGCGTGCTCCTGGTCGGGAGTGGTGAACTTGCCGGTCTGGCCGAGGTGGTACTTCACGTCGCCGGAGCCCTGAGCGGTCTTCGGGTCGAGGTGGCCCTCGAACTCCGAGAAGATCTTCTCGTACGGCTTACCGACGATGTTCGCCAGTACGTTGAGCCGGCCGCGGTGGGCCATGCCGATCACGACTTCGTCGAGCCCGCCGACGGCGGAGCGGGACAGGATCTCGTCCAGTAGCGGGATCAGGCTCTCCCCGCCCTCCAGCGAGAACCGGCGCTGGCCGACGAACTTGGTCTGCAGGAACGTCTCGAACGCCTCGGCGGCGTTCAGCCGGTTGAGGATGTACTTCTGCTCCTCGACGTCGGGCTTGGTGTATTTGCGCTCCACCCGCTCCTGGATCCAGTGGCGCTCCTCGGGGTCCATGATGTGCATGTACTCGACGCCGACCCGACGGCAGTACGAGTCGCGGAGCACACCGAGCACGTCGCGCAGCTTCATCTTCTGCTTGCTGGCGAACCCGCCGACCGGGAAGCTGCGGTCGAGGTCCCAGAGCGTCAGCCCGTGCTCGAGCACGTCGAGGTCGGGGTGGCGGCGGATGTGGAACTCCAGCGGATCGGTGTCGGCCATCATGTGGCCGCGCACCCGGTACGCGTGGATCAGCTCGATGATCCGGGCGGCCTTGTCGATCTGCCCCTCGGACGTGTGCGCCACGTCACGGACCCAGCGCACCGGCTCGTACGGGATGCGCAGCGCGGTGAACAGCTCGTCGTAGAAGCCGTGCTCACCGAGCAGCAGCTCGTGCATGACCTTGAGGAACTCGCCGGACTGCGCGCCCTGGATGATCCGGTGGTCGTACGTGCTGGTCAGCGTGATGATCTTGCTGACCGCGGAGTCGGCGAGCGCCTCGTCGGACATGCCCGAGTACTCAGCCGGGTACTCCATCGCGCCGACCCCGATGATCGTGCCCTGGCCGGCGACGAGCCGCGGCATCGAGTGCACCGTGCCGATCCCGCCCGGGTTGGTCAGGGAGATCGTGGTGCCGGCGTAGTCCTCCATGGTCAGTTCGTTCTTCCGGGCCCGGCGCACGATGTCCTCGTACGTCTGCCAGAACTGGCGGAAGTCCATGTCCTCGGCGGCCTTGATGCTCGGCACGACCAGGGTGCGGCTGCCGTCCGGGCGGGCCAGGTCGATCGCGATGCCCAGGTTGACGTGCGCGGGCGTCACCAGTGCCGGCTTGCCGTCGATCTCGGTGAACGAGTTGTTCATCTCCGGGTGCACGGCCAGCGCCTTGACCAGGGCGTACCCGATGAGGTGGGTGAAGCTGACCTTGCCACCCCGGCCCCGGGCCAGGTGGTTGTTGATCACGATGCGGTTGTCCGACAGCAGCTTCGCCGGGACGGCGCGCACGCTCGTCGCGGTCGGCACGGACAGCGACTGGTCCATGTTCTGCACGATGCGGGCGGCGACGCCGCGCAGCACGGTCGTCTTCGCGGCGGGCTCGGCGGTCCCGGCCGGCGCGGTGACGGGCTTCGCCGGTGCGGCGGGCCTGGCCGGGGTCGCCTTCGTGGCCGTGGGCTTGGCGGGGGTGACCGCGGGGGCCGCGGACTTGGCCGGGGCCGGCTTGGTCGCGGCGGGCTTGGCCGGGGCGGCCACCTTGGCGGCGGGCGCGGCCTGAGTCGGTGCGGTCTTCGCCGGCACGGTCTTCGCCGGCACGGCGCTACCGTTGGCGCCCGGGCCCGGCGGCGGAGCGGGTGGCTGTGTCGGTGGTGTGGTCGCGGCCGTCGACTGCTCGAGGGTGGGCTTGTAGTCGGCGAAGAAGTCGTGCCATGCCGGGTCTACGCTCGCCGGATCGGCGAGGTACCGCTGGTACATGTCCTCGACGATCCACTCATTCGGACCAAAATCCGCTAGCGGGTTGTCCTGCGATGCCTGTTGAGTCGACACTGCCGCTCTCTCGTTTCTTCACGAGTTTTGTCTAGTTAGACCTGAGTGTGTTCTCAGGCTACGCGGTCAAGCATGGGTCGCCTCCACCGGCTTCGTCCCGTGTGACACCTCACAGAAATCGATCAGTATGTGCCTGATCGGACGTTCGTGGCCGCACGCGCGACGAACGGACAGCCACGCCTGGCTGAATTGACGGCAACAATCGAGAAATGTCCCGACGGCGGGTCAGCCCGGTGCCGGTGCCGCCGGCGAGCACGGTCCACCCGATCAGCGCCGGCCGATCTGCCGGCTGGCTCGGTAGCGCCCCTGGGCCCGGGGCGAATCTGGCACCCTGAACGGCGGGAAGTGCGGCTGGTGGGCCGGACACAGCCGTTCACCAGGATTCCACGTCGGTGAGCGGTAGACGTTCATCGTTTCGGCAGGCCACGGCCTTACACAGAGCGGTATGACTGTACTTGCCGTCAGTACACCCGCCACCGGAGCGGCGCGGTACACACTGCGCATCGCGGACGGCGCCGCCGAGATCCGGGCCGCACAACGGCTGCGGTACGAGGTGTTCGCCGAGGAGTTGGGTGCGCGCCTGCACACCGGCACGCCCGGACTGGACGTGGACGAGTTCGACCGGTATTGCGACCACCTGATCGTGGTGGAAGACCTGACCGCGGCGGTGGTCGGCACGTACCGGATGCTGCCCCCCGGGCGGACCGGGCGGCGGTACTCCGACGGAGAGTTCGAGTTGTCCGCGCAGGCCGTGCTCGCCGACGACCTGGTCGAGACCGGGCGCTCCTGCGTCCGTCGAGACCACCGGGACGGCGCGGTGATCAATCTGATGTGGGCCGGCATCGCCCGGTACATGCACCTGACCGGGCACCGCTGGCTGGCCGGGTGCGCCTCGGTCGGTCTGGAGGACGGCGGGGCGATCGCGTCCGGGGTGTGGGACCTGGCCCAACGCCGGCACCTGGCGCCCGAGCAGTACCGGGTCACGCCGCGCCAGCCCTGGGCAGCCGGGCCGGCGCCGACCGGCCGGGTCGCGGTACCGCCGCTCCTGCGCGGGTACCTGCGGCTGGGCGCCTGGGTGTGCGGAGCCCCGGCGTACGACCCGGACTTCGACTGCGCCGACTTCTACGTGTTGCTGGGCCTCGACCGGGTGGATCCGCGCTACCTGCGGCACTTCCTCGGGGACCTGCCGTGAACGAGCCGAACGAACTCTGGCAACCCACCTCGGCGTGCGGCCCCGACTGCCTGGCCGACGATGAGCCGTTCCAGGTGGCGAGCCGGATCCGGGGCGGGCAGCGACTGGTCGCCGCCGCGGGTGTCATGCTCGTGGCCGTCGCGCTGCTGCCTTTGCTGCCGCTGTTTCCCGAGCGGCGCCGGGCGAGGTTCATCCGCTGGTGCGCACGCAACGTGCTTCACGCGTTCGGAATCCGGGTGACCCTGCACGGTCACCTGCCGGCCCGGCGGGCGGTGGCCATGGGTGCGTGCGGCACTCTGGTCGTCGCGAACCACGTCTCCTGGCTGGACATCGTGGTGCTGCTGGCCACCGAACGGACCCGGCTGGTCGCGAAGACCGAGGTGGGCGACTGGCCGGTGATCGGCCGGATCGCCCGGTACGCCGGCACCATCTTCGTGGATCGGTCCCGCCCCCGGACGCTGCCGGTGGTGGTCGCCGAAGTCCGGACCGCGCTCGCGGCCGGCGACGTGGTCGTGGTGTTCCCGGAGGGGACGACGTCCTGCGGTCGCTCGATAGGCCGGTTCCGGCCGGCGTTCTTCCAGGCGGCGGTCGAGGCCGGTGCGGCGGTCGTCCCGGTGACGCTGCGCTTCCGGCTCGCCGGGGCCGGGCGGACCTCGGCGGCGGCGTTCATCGGTGACGAGACGCTGCTCGTCTCGCTGCGCCGGATCCTGCGCCTGCCCGGGCTGATCATCGAGCTCTCCTGCGGCGCGATGATCCATCCGGCGTCCGGCGCCACCCGCCGCAGCCTGGCGAGGGTGGCGGCCAGGGCGGTCGGAGCGTCCGGCCCGATCGCGGACCGGGAAGCGCGGCGCGCGCCGGCTCCGGTCGTAGATCCGGCCGCCTCGCTGGTACCGCTGTGGAATGAACCGGTGGACGGCGGCTCCCGTAGTCCCGTCGGGCTGCCCAGGGCAGCGTGATCGGCCGGAAGCTGTTGCCGCATCTTTACGCGAGAGAACTGAAACGCAAGCGTTTTTCGCACTAGCTTCACTCATATAGCCGCATCCTCCATGTCGGCGGCAAAGCGAGGGTCGGTCCGGAGCCCATGGCTGGGGCATCGGGCCGGCCCTCGTCGCCGTACCCGGACGGGCCGGACGCCGCGGGTGCCATGGCTGGGCAGTCGAGATACATCGCGATATGCTCTCAAGATGTAACGCGACACGCCGGCGGTAGGCTGAGCGTTCTCATCAGAGGGGTGTGCGGTGGCTACTTGGACGATCACCGAGCCGCGGCGGCTCGACATCACCGACGACGTCGTCCGGCTCGACGTCTCTCTGGTCGCCGGCCGGCTCAGCGTCGTGGGCACCGACGGGCCGGCCCGGGTCGAGATCAGCACGCCCGGCGGGCTGCGGCTGACCGTCTCCGCCGACGGCGGGCTGCTGTCCGTCCGGCATCACGTCCCGCGTACCTGGCCCGGGGTCCTTCAGCCGCTCTGGTGGTGGATCAACGCCCGTAAGTTCGCGGCCGACGTGTCGATCGCCGTGCCGTACCAGACCGCGGCCGCGCTCAAACTCGGCTCGGGCTCGGTGATCGTGTCGACCCTGCACGCCGACCTGAACGTGGACTGCGCCAGCGGCCGCACCACGCTGCTCGGCGTCGATGGGCGGATCAAGGCGACCGTGGTGTCCGGCCCGATCGAGGCGCTGGGGTGCGCGGGGGAGATCGCGTTGGACACCGTGTCCGGAGAGATCACGCTGGCGGACACGGCGGCCAGGCGCCTGTCCGCGAAGACGATCTCCGGCGCGCTGACCGCGGACCTGGACAACCCGCCACACGACAGCCAGATCACCCTTGAGACGATGTCCGGGGAGATCACCATCCGGGTCCGTGAAGACAGCGATCTCGGTGTCGAACTGGCCGCGGTGCACGGCCGGGTCACGAGCGCGTTCCCGGATCTGCAGGTCAAGGGCGAGTGGGGCACATCGGTGAAGGGAACGATCGGCGCGGGTACCGGGCGGCTGCGAGCCAACGCCATCGGCGGCAACATCTCTCTGCTGTGCCGGCCGGTGGACGAGGACTTCGGCCAGGCCGGTCCAGAGTCGGAGGACACCGGCCCAGGCCCGGTGGAGGCGTCGAAATGACGGCCGTCTTCAGCCACGGCCGGCTCCGGCTGTACCTGCTGAAGCTGCTCGCCGAGGGGCCGAAGCACGGGTACGAGCTGATCCGGCTGTTGGAGAACCGGTTTCTCGGGCTGTACGCGCCGTCGGCCGGCACGATCTACCCCCGCCTCGCGCGTCTGGAGGCCGAGGGGCTGGTGACCCACACCCAGGCCGGTGGCCGCAAGGTCTACGAGATCACCGATGACGGCCGTACGGAGCTGACTCAGCGGGCCGGCGAGCTGGCCGAGTTGGAGACCGAGATCCATGCCTCTGTGGCCGACCTGACCACCCTCGCCACAGAGATCGAGCAGCACGTCAGCGGCTCGGTACGGGACCTCAAGCGGGAACTCCGGGACGCGACCCGGCAGATCCGCACCGGTCGGCACTGGACGGACGGCCGACCGTGGCAGCGTGGCGCCCGTGGCGGGACGGACCCCGGCACTTCCCCGGCCGACGCGACGCGGACGGCGCCGGTCGACTCCACCGGTACGGCGGAAGGCGCGCGCGCCGACCAGACGACGCGGGGCGATCACACGGGCGCCGAGTCGCCCGACACCGCCGGGACGAACGGGTCGGCGGCGGGCGATCTGGAGCGCGCGGTCGAACAGCTGACGTCGGAGGTACGCCGGATGACTCGGCAGGGCGCGGCCGGCGACGCCCAACTGCGCGCCGCGGCGGCGGTCGTCAGCAGCGCCCTGACCGAACTGCGGCGCCTGCTGCGGGGATGAGAGGTTCGCCGGCGTTGGCGGGGCGCGACCGTGCTCGCCTCCGCCACAGATCGGCTCCGGCTGCGCTCGGTCGTGGCCGCGCGGGACCGTGCTCGCCTCCGCCACAGATCGGCTCCGGCTGCGCTCGGTCGGGGCCGTTTGCGCGATTGGCGGCGGATCCCTGATTCTCAGGCAATTCCCAGGCAGACTTCAGTGATGGCACAGCATTGGGGACCACGATGAAGCGCATGGGGGTACGTGACGGCGTTGCACAATCCGGGGGTGCGACGCTGTCCGGTGCGGCGCAGGCTGAGGCGAGACTGCTCGTGGTAGAGGATGATCCAAACATCCTCGAGCTGCTCTCCGCCAGCCTGCGCTTCGCCGGATTCAGCGTTTCCACGGCGACCAACGGGTCCGCCGCGGTGAGTGCCGCGCGTGAAGAGCGCCCCGACCTGATCGTCCTCGATGTGATGCTGCCCGATCTCGACGGCTTCGAGGTGATCCGGAAGCTTCGGGACAGTGGCACCCGCAGCCCGGTGGTCTTCCTGACCGCGCGGGACACCACCGACGACAAGATCCGTGGGCTCACCCTGGGCGGCGACGACTACGTCACCAAGCCGTTCAGCCTGGAGGAGTTGACCGCGCGGATCCGGGCGGTACTGCGGCGAACCAGCGGCGCCGCGGCGTCGGCCCGGCTCACCTTCGCCGACCTGGAACTGGACGAGGAAGCACACGAGGTGTGGCGCAACGGCGAGCGGATCTCGCTGTCGCCGACCGAGTTCAAGCTGCTGCGGTACCTGATGGCCAATGCCGGCCGGGTGTTGTCGAAGGGCCAGATCCTCGACCACGTCTGGAGCTACGACTTCCGCGGCGACGACAGTATCGTCGAGTCCTACATCTCATACCTGCGGCGCAAGGTCGACTTCACTGAACCGCGCTTGATTCACACCCTGCGTGGTGTCGGCTACGTGCTGCGCCTACCCTCCTAGCGAATCCCATGATCCACCCATTCAGTCGCACACCGTTGCGGCTTAAGCTCGTTGCCGCCGTGATGGCCCTGGTCACCGCGACCCTGCTGGTGATCGGCGTGTCCAGCGCCCTCGCGCTGCGCCAGTACCTGGTCGGGCGGCTCGACAGCGACGTGCGGACCGTCGCCCGCGACTCCAACGCGCTGTCCATCGAGAACTACGAGCACCCGGCCACCCAGTCGAAGGTGGCGCTGCCGTCGATGTTCTTCGCCGAGCTGGTCGGCCCGACCGGGCTGTTCCAGCCGATCTACGACACGTCGCACTACAAGCCCGAGGACCTGCCGGTCGTGCCGCAGGATGCGAGTACGGCGGCCGAACGGCTCGACACGGTCTACACCGTGCCCTCGGCGGATGGTGGGGGCCGCTGGCGGATCCTGGTCACGCAGCTCGTCTCGCAGCCCGGCGACTACCTGATGATCGCGGCCGACATGTCCGACGTGGACAGCGCGCTGTCCCGGCTGATCGTCGCCGAGTTGCTGGTCGGCGCGGGAATGCTCATCCTGCTGGCGGTCGCGGGTACGGCGATGGTGCAGGCCAGCCTCAGGCCACTGCGGTCCATCGAGCACACCGCCGCCGCGATTGCCGGTGGCGATCTGACCCAGCGGATACCCGAGTTCGAACCCGGGCACGAGGAACCGCGTACCGAGGTCGGTCACCTCGCCCGTTCGCTGAACACCATGCTCGGCCAGGTCGAGGCCGCGTTCACCGCACAGACGGCATCGGAGGCGGCGGCGCGGTCGGCCGAGTCCGCCGCACGCGACGCGGCCGAGGCGGCCCGGCTCTCGGAGAGCCGGGCGCGGCGCTCGGAGGAGCGGATGCGGCAGTTCGTCGCGGACGCCTCACACGAGCTGCGTACCCCGCTGACCACGATCCGCGGGTTCGCCGAGCTGTACCGGCAGGGTGCGGCCCGAGCGCCGGAAGAGGCCGAGCGGCTGATCCGCCGGATCGAGGGCGAGGCGGCCCGGATGGGGCTGCTGGTCGAGGACCTCCTGCTACTGGCCCGGCTCGACATGGAACGGCCACTGGTACCCGGTGACCTGGAGCTTCGGGTGATCGCGAACGACGCGGTCATCGCGGCCCAGGCCGTCTCTCCGGACCGGCAGATCACGCTGGAGATCGCGGACGATACCGGCCCGCTGACGGTCAGCGGCGACGAGTCCCGGCTTCGCCAGGTCATGGGGAACCTGATGACCAACGCCCTGGTGCACACCCCGCCCGGTACCCCGGTGTGGCTGCGCCTGCGTCGCGAGGCGGAACAGGCGGTGGTGGAGATTGCCGATGCCGGCCCGGGCCTGGCTCCGGAGCAGATCGAGCACGTCTTCGAGCGTTTCTATCGGGCCGATACCGCCCGTACCCGTCGGGACGGCGGTTCCGCCGCGGCGACCAGCGGTACCGGCCTGGGCCTGGCGATCGTCGCGGCGCTGGTCGCCGCGCACCGCGGCAGCGTCGAGGTGGAGAGCCAGCCGGGCCAGGGCGCGACCTTCCGGGTACGGCTCCCATTGGTGCAGTCCAGGGACATCGAGCACGTCGGGGCCGAGAACGAGTAATGATTCACAGCCAACTTCCAGCCCGAACCCAGGACTGACGCAGTCGGGCAGTGCAGTCTTGGACCCATGAGCGAGAGCGACACGAACCCGCAGCGCTTCCCGGAACCGGACGATAGGTATCAACGGCCGACGAGCGAGCTGCCGACCGACGCACCGGGCGGGCAGTCGCGGCCGGGCGGGGAGGTCCCCGCAGACGAGCGTGCCGCCGCCCCGGCGGAAGCCTCGCCGATGCATCAGGCCGGACAGCCGGCCGCGACCGAACCCGCGTCGGGCCAGCCCGCTACCGGCAACGCCCCGAGCGAGCCCGCGGCGGACCGGACCGTGCCGTTGCCGCCCGCGCCAAGCCAGCCCGTCCCGGGCCAGCCACCGGCCGGGCAGCCGATGCAGCCCGCGCCGCAGCCCTCGTACTGGCAGCAGGGACAGGCCCCCGCCGTGGCCGGGCAGGCCGGCTGGTACGGCGCGCCCAGCTCCCCGGCACCCAGCTCCCCGGCACCCAGCTCTGGGGCGCCCGGCTACGGGGCTGCCGGTTACGGTGCGCCCGGCTACGGCGCGGCCCAGCAGCCGCTGATCGCGCAGGCGCCCCAGCAGCCGGCGTCCCAGCAGCAGGCTCCCCAACAGGCGGACCAGCAGCCGACTGCCGAGCAGCCGTCCGACCAGCAGCCCTCAGACCAGCAGGGCCAGCCCGCGCCGCGCCAGTCGACCGGCCGGCTCGGCAAGGCAGTCGCTGTCGGCCTGCTCGCGTTGCTGCTCGCCGGCGGTGGTGGTGTCGTCGGTGGCCTGGTCGTCCACGCCGCCGATTCGTCGAACGCGAGCGGCTCGCTTGCCGCGGCGCCGACCGTCGACCGCTCGACGCTGTCCGGCATCGTGAACAACGTCAAGAACAGCGTGGTGTCGATCCAGACCTCGGACGCCGAGGGCTCCGGCGTGATCTTCTCGGCCGACGGGTACATCGTCACCAACAACCACGTGGTCGCCGACGCGACGGCCAAGACCGTCCAGGTCAGCTTCGCCTCCGGCAAGACGTCCCAGGCGACGATCGTGGGTACCGACCCCAAGACCGACCTGGCGGTGGTGAAGGCGCAGGGTGTGTCGAATCTGGCAGCCGCGAAGTTCGCCAACAGCGACAGCGTCCAGGTCGGCGACACCGTACTGGCCATCGGCAGCCCGCTGGGCCTGAGCGGCACGGTCACCGAGGGGATCGTCAGCGCGCTGCACCGGACCATCGAGGAGCAGCCCGAACAGCAGCAGCCGCAGAACCCGTTCGGTCAGCAGAATCCGTTCGGTCAGCAGCAGCAACAGCAGCAACAGCCCCAGGCGCAGACGAACATCGCCGGAGCGATCCAGACCGATGCCTCGATCAACCCGGGCAACTCGGGTGGTGCGCTGGTGAACACCCGCGGCGAGGTCGTCGGCATCAACACCAGCATCCTCACCGCCGACGGCGGCGACGGTAACGGCGTGGGCTTCGCGATCCCGTCCAACCGGGTCAACGAGGTCTCCCAGGACCTGATGAAGGGCCAGAAGGTCAGCCACCCGTACATCGGCATCAACGTCGGTACCGCGGACGGCAACGCGGGAGCGTCGGTGACCGGCGTGGTCAACAACAGCCCGGCGCAAAAGGCCGGTCTCAAGCAGGGCGACATCATCGTCAAGGCCGACAACGCCGACATCCACAGCAGCGACGAACTGCTCGACGTCGTGCAGTCCAGCAAGGTGGGCGACAAACTCCAACTCACGGTGAGCCGCAACGGCTCCACCCAGGTGGTCCCGGTGACCGTGGGCGAGTCGTCCTGACCCGAAAGCTTTGCCTCCTCCCAGAAAGGCGAGCGGCGTGACCTCCGGGGGTCACGCCGCTCGTCTTTGTCTTCCGCTCGTTGGTATCCCGCTCGGTCCGGCGCCAGAGAGCGGCTCCGGCTGCGCTCAGTCTGGGCTGCGAGGGACTGTGCTCGCCTCCGCCAGAGAGCGGCTCCGGCTGCGCTCAGTCGAGCCAGCCGAGTGAACGGTCCACCGCCTTGCGCCACAGGCCGTGGCCGCGGTCCCGGTCGGCGGCCGGCATCCGGGACTGCCACTGGGCGTCGACCCGCCAGTTGGCCCGCAGGGTGTCCAGGTCCGGCCAGATTCCGACGGCGAGCCCGGCGGCGTACGCCGCGCCGAGCGCGGTGGTCTCCGCGATCGTCGGCCGGACGACCGGTACGTCGAGCACGTCGGCCTGGAACTGCATCAGCAGGTCGCTGGCCGTCATGCCGCCGTCCACCCGCAGCTCGGCGATGTTCACGTCGGACTCCGCCACCATCGCGTCGGCGACGTCCTTGACCTGCCACCCGGTCGCCTCCAGCGCGGCCCGGGCCAGGTGCCCCTTGGTGACGTAGCCGGTCAGGCCGGCGATGACGCCCCGGGCGTCGGTGCGCCAGTACGGGGCGAAGAGGCCGGAGAAGGCGGGCACGAAGTAGCAGCCGCCGTTGTCGTCGACGGTCGCGGCCAGGTCGTTGATCTCGGGAGCCGACGAGATGATGCCGAGGTTGTCGCGCAGCCACTGCACCAGCGCCCCGGTCACCGCGATGGAGCCCTCCAACGCGTACACCGGGCGGTCGTCGCCGATCTGGTACCCGACCGTGGTCAGCAGGCCGCGCTCGCTGCGTACCGGCGTGGTACCCGTGTTGAGCAGCAGGAACGAACCGGTGCCGTAGGTGCACTTGGCCTGCCCGGGATCGAAGCAGGTCTGGCCGAACAGTGCCGCGGACTGGTCGCCGAGGGCGCTGGCCACCGGCACTCCGCCAAAGTCGCCCCGCGCCTCGCCGTACACGTACGACGACGGAAGGATCTCGGGCAGCATCGCCCTGGGTACCCCGAACGCGTCGATCAGGCGCTCGTCCCAGTCCAGGGTGGACAGGTTCATGAGCATGGTGCGGCTGGCGTTCGTCACGTCGGTCGCGTGCCGGCCGGTCAGGCGCCAGATGAGCCAGGTGTCGACGGTACCGAAGATCACTTCGCCGGCCTCCGCGCGAGCCCGCAGCTCCGGACGCTCGTCGAGCAGCCACCGGATCTTCGGTCCGGCGAAGTAGGTGGCAAGCGGCAGCCCGGAGGCTTCACGGAACCGGTCCGGCCCGGCGTCGCCGGCCAGTTCCCGGATGATGCGGTCGGTGCGGGTGTCCTGCCAGACGATCGCGTTGTGGACCGGTTCGCCGGTCGCCACGTCCCACAGCAGGGTGGTCTCGCGCTGGTTGGTGATGCCGATCGCCGCCAGGTCGGCACGGGACAGTCCGGCGGCGTCCAGTGCGGCACGCGTGACCGCCTGGACGTTGTGCCAGATCTCGGCCGCGTCGTGCTCGACCCAGCCGGGGCGGGGATAGATCTGCCGGTGTTCGCGCTGGTCGAGCGCGACGACCTGACCGGTGTCGTCGAAGACGATGCAGCGCGTCGAGGTGGTGCCCTGATCGATCGCCGCGATGTAGCGAGAGGTCACGCGGACAGTCTGCCAGCCGTGCCGGACGCGGCGGATCCGCCGGCACCCGCCCCGGCCGGCGGGACGCCCACGATTCGCCCCCGCGGGCGGTGTGCCGGGCCCGGTACGCGCCTCAGCCCGCGACCCGGGCGACCCGGGTGACGACGGTGCGCAGCCCGAGCGCGACCGTGGAGGACGGCAGGCACGGCCGGCCCGTGTCGAGTACCTGCTCGGGGGCGAACGGTACGTGCACGAACCCGCCGATGAGTCGGCCCGGCCGGCGGGTCGCGGCCCGGTGCAGGAGCTGGTACATGACGTGGTTGCACACGAAGCGGCCGGCCGATTCGGATACCGCGGCCGGTACGCCGGTCGCCCGTACCGCGGCCACGCACTCCTTCACCGGGATCGTGGCGAAGTACCCCACCGGACCGTCCGGCACGATCGGCTGATCGACCGGCTGTGCCCCGGCGTTGTCCGGGATGGTGGCGTCGTCGAGGTTCACCGCGATCCGCTCGACGGCCAACCCGGGGTTGCCTCCGGCCTGCCCGACCGCGATCACGGCGTCCGGGTCGAGCAGCTCGACCGCGTCCCACAGCACCTCGGACGCCGCCCCGAACACGCAGGGCAGCAGCTGGGTGTGCAGGTCGACGCCGGGCAGTGGCGAGGCGGCGGCCAGCCGGACCGCCGCCCACGAGGGGTTCAGGTCGGCGCCGTTGAAGGGTTCGAAGCCGGTGAGCAGTACGCGAGGGGACACCGAGGCATCCTCGCATTTGCCCCGGCCGGGTTCGTGATCGCGTCGGCGGCGCGCGCCGGGCGGCGGTCGAGGATGGCCTGAGAGCCTGCCGGCAGACTCTCAGCCCGCCGGGTGCAGTTGAGGCAGGGTCGCACCGACCGCATCCACCGCCAGCAGGTACGGCGAGTGGATTTCGGCCAGGGCGGCGGTGATCTCGTCCAGCGCCGGCCGGTACCCGCACAGCAGCTCCTGGCCGCAGAAGTCCTCGGCGGCCACCCGCGCGGCGGCGAATTCCAGCACGGCGGGCAGGAAGTCGGCCCGTTCGTTGTCGGCGAGCTTGAAGCCGGCCCGCCCGTACGCCAGCGTGAATGTCGGGTCGTCCGGCCGGCTCAGGAACAGCAGGCACCCGCCGGGCGCGAACGTCGCCATATACTCCTCGATCGCGGTGGCTGGACCGGCGCCGCGCAGGTGATCGGCGAGCGTCGCGAGCGGCGAACCGACGTCGCCCGGCAGCATCGACGCGATGTCGGAGATGTGACCGAGCTGACGATCGAGCGTCACGGTGGGAAACCGCAGGAGCTGCGCCGCGAGCTGTTGGGCGATCCCGATGACGGACGGCCGCACGATGCCTCCCCGGTGAGGCTGTTGAGTCCGGACAATTCACCATGAAGGTATCAGAGCGCGACGAATCGCGTTCTCCCGTCGGGCGTCGTGGTGGACCCGCGTCGCTAAGGTGCAGGCCATGGCGCAGACCATCAGGGTCGACGGGGTACGGAAATGGTATGGCGACACGCACGCCGTCGACGGCGTGTCGTTCGACGTCGAGGAGGGCGAGTTCTTCGGCATCCTCGGACCGAACGGCGCGGGGAAGACGACGCTCCTCGAGATCATGGAGGGGTTGCGCAAGCCTGACGACGGCGAGGTGAGCCTGCTGGGCATGCGCCCGTGGCCGCGCAATCCCCGGCTGCTTCCCCGGATCGGCGTGCAGTTGCAGGCGTCCTCCTTCTTCGAGCGGCTCACGGCCCGCGAACAGATCCGCACATTCGCCTCGCTGTACGGCACCCCGCCCGCGGCCGCCGACCACTGGCTGGAGGTGGTCGGGCTGACGGACAAGGCGGATACCCGCACCGAGAAGCTGTCCGGCGGCCAGGCGCAGCGGCTGTCCATCGCGTGCGCACTGGTCCACGGGCCGGACGTGGTCTTCCTCGACGAGCCGACCGCGGCACTGGACCCGCAGGCGCGGCGCAACCTGTGGGACCTGCTGCGCGAGATCAACAATCAGGGGCGCACGGTCGTGCTGACCACCCACCACATGGACGAGGCGGAGCTGCTCTGCGATCGAGTGGCCATCATGGACCACGGCAACATCCTCAAGTCCGGGCCGCCGGCTGCCCTGGTGCGCGGGCTGGACGCGCCCACCCGGATCGGCATCGAGACCGGCACCGTGCCGGTCGACGGCGCCCGGCAGCTCTTCCCGGACGCGGAGGTCAGCGACGACGGCGTCTCGCTGACCGTGTCGACCCGCAACCCGGCCGCCGTGCTCTCCGCGCTCGCCGACCGCAACGCCCTGCGCGGCCTGGCGGTCCGCGGCGCCTCGCTGGAGGACGTGTTCCTCGACCTGACCGGACGGGAGTACCGGGCATGACTTCAGAGCGCCCGCTTGACGGCGACACCCTCGACGCGTCCACCGCGCCGGACAGCGCCCCCGCGTCCGCCGTCGCGACCGCGCCGCCCGCGGTCGTCGACCGGCCCGCGCCCGGTGGCATGGGCGGCCAGGGCCAGGCCGGCAGGGCCAGGCGGACGACCAGCTTCCTCAGCCTGGCCCGGGCGATGTTCCTGGGCTTCCGCCGGGACCGGGCCGGACTGTTCTTCACGTTGCTGTTCCCGCTGGTGTTCCTCATCATCTTCGGCGGCCTGTTCAACAACACCGGCACGTACAAGCAGTCCGTGCTGGAGGTCGGCTCGGTTCCGCTCATCGACCAACTGCCGGCGGACGCCCGGGCCGAACTAGGACAGGTCTTCAAGATCACGAAAGTGACCGACCGGGCGGCCGCGCTGGACAAGGTGCGCAACGGCGACGACGAGGCGGTCATCGAGCAGGTCGGCGACCGGATCGTGATGCACTACTCGGCCGCGGACGCGACCGGGGCGGCGACGGTCCAGGGCGTGATGACCTCGCTGATCCAGAACGCGAACGTGGACGCGACCGGGCAACCGCCCAAGTTCTCGCTGGACAGCGACTCTGTCGAGGACAAGTCGCTGTCGTACATCCAGTACATCACCCCGGGCCTGCTCGGCTATGCGATCGCGATCGGCGCGACGTTCGGTGCCACGTCGACCCTGGTCACCTGGCGGCAGAAGAAGATCCTGCGCCGGCTGACCCTGTCTCCGGTCGGGGTGCCCACGGTGATCGGCGCGCGGATCGTGGTGTCGATGGGCATCGCGCTCATCCAGACGGCCATCTTCCTCGCGGTCGGCGCCGGCTTCTTCGGCCTCAAGCTGTCCCACTACTGGTGGATGTCGATTCCGCTGATTTTCGCCGGAACGCTGTCGTTCATGTCGATCGGCCTGCTCGCCGGCGCGAAGGCGAAGTCCATGGAGGCGGCCAGCGCGATCGCCAACCTGATCACCATTCCGATGGCGTTCCTGTCCGGGTCGTTCTTTCCGCTCGACGGCGCGCCCGGATGGCTTCAGGGGCTGGCGAAGGTGTTCCCGCTGCGGCACCTCAACACCGGCATGCTCGACGTGATGGTGCGCGGAAAGTCGCCGGTCAGCGTGCTGCCGGAGATCGGCATCCTGCTCGCGTTCGCGGTGGTGCTCTCGACGATCGCGGCGCTGATGTTCCGCTGGGACGACATCTGACCGGCATCCCCCGCTCAGGCTGATTGGCGTGGGCCTGTGCTCGCCTCCGCCACAGACCGGCTCCGGCTGCGCCCAGGCGGTACCGAGCTGTCCTGCCGCCGTCGTGGCACGATGATCGTGTGTCTGTTGGTCCGGTCGCGTTCGTTCTCGGCGGCGGTGGAGTCCTCGGCGCGGTCGAGGTCGGCATGCTCCGTGCGCTGCTACGGCACGGCGTACGGCCGGACCTGATCGTGGGCACCTCGATCGGCGCGGTCAACGGCGTACTGGTGGCCGCCGACCCGACCGAGGCGGTCACCGAACGGCTGGGCCGGCTGTGGGCATCGCCACAGGCCCGGGAGGTGTACGGCGGCTCCACTTCCCGGCAACTGGTACGGGTGGCCCGGCGCGGTACTCACCTGCACTCTCCCAAGCCGCTGCGCGACATGCTGTACCGGGAACTCGGCGGGGCGACCAGCTTCGCCGACCTGCGCGTCCGGTTCGAGTGCTGCGCGGCCAGCATCGAGCGCGCCGCCGAGCACTGGTTCAGCCAGGGCGACCTGGTGCCGGCGGTGCTCGCCTCGTCGGCGGTGCCGGGGCTCCTGCCGCCGATCGCCATCGAGGGCGAGCACTTCATCGACGGCGGGATCGTCAACTCGATCCCGGTCGGCCGCGCCGTGGAGTTGGGCGCCCGGACCGTCTACGTGCTCCAGGTCGGCCGGATCGACCGGCCGCTGAAGGCTCCCCGGTACCTGTGGGATGTGGCGAAGGTCGCCTTCGAGGTGTCGCGCCGGCACCGGTACGCCCGCGAGATGTCCGCCATCCCGGAGCACGTCGACGTGTACGTGATGCCCACCGGTGGCGGCTCCGAGCGCGACGACTCGCCGCTGGCCTACCGCGACGTGGCCGCTGCCGCTCGACGGATCAGCCGGGCCTACGAGGCTTCCGTGGAGTACCTGGACGCGATGTCGGTATGAGACCACCTCCGCGCTGGCTTCGCCGGGTGCTGCTGGCACCGGTGGTTGTCGGGCTGGCGCTGGCACTGGTGGGTACGGCACCGGCGTGGGTACTGCTGACGCTCGCCGGCTCGCCGCTGGTGCCCGGGCGGCTGCGGCCACTGCGGCTGCTCTGGCTCACCACGGTGTACCTGCTCGTCGAGGCGGTCGCGCTGGCGGTGATGTTCGTCCTGTGGGTGGGCTCTGGATTCGGTGCCGCGGTGCGCCGGCCGGCGTTCCAGCGGGCCCACTACCGGCTCTGCGGCCGTGCCATGCGGGTGCTGTACCAGCAGGCCAAGTGGGTGCTGCGGCTGCACGTGGAGATCGAGGGTACGGCGCCGGACTCGGTACCCGCCGGCCGACCGCTGCTGGTGCTCAGCCGGCACGCTGGGCCGGGGGACTCGTTCCTGCTCGCCCACGCGCTCATCAACTGGTACGACCGCGATCCCCGCATCGTGCTCAAAGAGGCGCTGGAGTGGGATCCCACCATCGACGTGCTGTTGCACCGGCTGCCCAGCCGGTTCATCGCGCCGGGCCGGCAACGCGGCGAGCAGGCGGAAGCGGAGATCGCCTCGCTGGCCGCCGGGCTGGGCCAGCACGATGCGCTGCTCATCTTCCCAGAAGGTGGCAACTTCACCTTGCGCCGCTGGGAACGGGCGATCGCCCGGCTGAACCGGCTGGGGCTGCCGCAGATGGCGCGCCGCGCACAACGGATGCACAACGTGCTGCCGCCCCATCCCGGCGGCGTGCTCGCCGCGCTCGATGCCGCGCCGGACGCGGACGTCATCATGGTCGGGCACACCGGGGTGGACCACCTGATGACCATCACCGATGTCTGGCAGGCGTTGCCGATGGACAAGACCATCATCATGCAGTGGTGGCTGGTGCCGCGGGCGGACGTGCCGGTGGAGGCGGAGGCCCGCATCGAGTGGCTGTACCAGTGGTGGGCGCGCATCGACCTGTGGATCGAAACGAACCGGCCGGTGCCGGCCAGCATCACCGATTGAGCGGCCCGTTTCGGGGATTTCTCGGCGAATCCGCCCCGGCCTTGACTCGGTGGATCAAGATTGGACTCGGGTGCCGCGTGACCGGCCGCCGCAAAAGGCCGCGTCTGATCGGGTCAGGGTCGGATTCGGGTAACGGGGGGCGGCGGCCGGTCACGCGGTCATCGACCGGTCTCGGCGCGTCTGGCGCGGCGCCAGACGCGCCGAGCCGGACTGGTCGAACGACTCAGATCGGCAACCGCAGCTGGGACGGGTGCCGCTCGTCATGCCAGATGTCCTGGGTCACCGGACGCAGCTCGGTCGCCGAGCCCAGAGGCTCGCTGGTACCGGTGTTGCGCGCGTACCGGGGATGGGCTCCGCCGGCCAGCTGCACCCGGATCCGGTGACCGCGCCGGAACACGTACCCCATCGGCCACAGCTCGACCTCGACGGCGCGCACCCCGTCGGCGTCCGGTGGGAACATACCCGGGCAGACCCGGACCAGCCCGTCGGTGATGTTCTCCGAGCGCCCACCCGGATCGACGTCACAGACCCGGACAGCCACGTCGAAGTACTCGCCGTCGGCCCCGATGTGGACGGTCGCCGAGACCGGGCCGATCGTCTCGACGTCGGCCGCCAGCGGTTCGCTGGTATAGACGACAGTGTCCGACCGGGCCTCCACCGCCCGGTTGTCAACCCGGCCGGCCTGCCGGGTCAGCAGCGCCCCGCCGGGCGACGGCGTCGGGTCGGCCGGGTCGTACCGGAACCGGTCCGGCGCGCCGGCAGCGGGCGGGGTAGGGGCCAGCCCGCCGCCGGGTTGCAGGAGCCAAGCCTCGCCGCGGTCGTGCGGCGGCCAGGCGGGCAGCTCCCGCCACTCGTTCACGCCACCCACGTGTACCCGGATCCCGCCGCGGGCACCGCCGTTCATCGCCGCGCGGAACCAGGCGATCGCCTCGCTCATCGACGCGTCCAGCAGCGCCATATCGGCGTGTGTCCAGGTGCCGATGACCAGCCGGGGTGCCGCCCCGGTGGCGCGCAGGGTGGCGTAGTCGCGCAGCTGCCAGGGCAGGAAGATGTCGTACCACCCGCCGACCATGCACACCGGTGCCTGTACCCGGGACACGTCGGCGTTACCGCGTGGCGTCCAGTACGGGTCGCCCGGCTCGCAGTGAGCCAGCCAGTCCTGGAAGAACGCGACCTCCGCGCCGGTCGCCAGAGTGTCCACTTCGGACAGTGGAAGGTGTGTCCAGGCGCGGCGCAGGCGCGGCTGGGCGCGGTACTGCTTGTAGGCGAAGGACAGCAGGGAACCGCCCTGGTTGCTGGTCAGCGTGGCCCAGTTGAGGATGGTGTCCAGCGAGTACGCGCCGCCGGCGTAGGTGGGGTCGCGGAACGCGGACGCGGTGACCGCGGTCAGCATGCCCTTGAGCGCCGGGCCGGCCTCGGCAGCGATCGCCCACTGGGTGAAACCCAGGTAGCTCGGCCCGTAGGTGAACAGGTTTCCGTCGAACCACGGCTGCCGCTCGATCCAGGCGACCGCGTCGAGCCCGTCCTCCCGCTCGTACCGCAGCGGCTCCCACTCGCCGCCGGAGTCGAACGTCCCGCGGCAGCTCTGTATGACCACGTGGAAGCCGCGCTCGGCCAGCATCCGGCCGGAGACCAGCCCGATCACGCCACCCCGCCCGTACGGCGTCCGGATGAGGATCGTTGGTGCGCCGCGCAGCCGGGGCTCCCAGTGATCGGTCCGCAGGACGACGCCGTCGCGCGTGGTGACCGGCAGGTCCCGGTGGACGCGGACCGCCCGGGTGACCGCGGGGGGCAGGTGGAACAGCCGTTCCATGGCCCGGCTGGACAGACTCATCTTTGAAACTTACCCAGTCCCTCACGGCGCTTGGGCGGACTCAGCCCGGGCCGACCAATGCTCGCTGGAACGCGCCCGGCGTGATGCCGAAGTACCGCAGGAACCAGCGGTTCAGATGGCTCTGATCGGCGAACCCGGCCAGCGCCGCCGCCCGTGCCGCGGGCACTCCGTCGCCGAGCATTCGCCGGGCGGCCCGCACACGTAGCTGTCGCTGGTAGTCGCTGGGAGACAGGCCATAGCGGGCCTGGAACGACCGGTACACGGTGAATCTGCTGCGGCCGGTCGCCTCGGCCAGTCGTCCGGCGCTCACCTCGGCGAGCCCAGCCTCGTCCAGCACGGCGCGGGCCCGCTCGGCGACCCGTACCACATCGGCACCGGTCACCCGGGCGAGCGGCGCGGCTCCGGAAGGGCTCGCCCGACGGCGCGAGTGCCGGGTGATCGCCCACACCACGCGGGTCAGCAACTCGTCGTGGCGCAGCGAGGCGAGGCCGTTTCCGCCGCGGTCAAGCGGCGATCCTTGGCGGTTTGGGCCGGCAGCGCCGAGGGTCGGAGTCTCGTCCAGCAGCGCGTTGCTCAGGTCGAGCAGGCGGCGGGCCACCTCCGGGGCGGTGACGACCGGCTCGGCGAACAGCGGCAGCCCAACCGGCCGCTCGGCCGCGTCGCGCAACACCCCAGCCATCAGTTCGGGACCGATGTGCACCATCCGGTACGTGAAACCGAGCCGGTTGGCGGCGTGCCCGTCGTGCGGGTCGTCGGGATTGAACGCCATGACCATTCCGCCCGCGCTCGTGAACGTGCCACCGCGGCAGGTGAAGGTCTGCGCGCCGGCCTCGGTCACGCCCAGCGAGTAGGTGTCGTGGGCGTGCCGGTGGTACGCGTGGCGCTCGAAGTGCGCCCGCATCACCTCCAGCGGCACGTCCGGCGATCGCCGGTACCGGGCCCAGTCACCCATCCGCCCATCGTGCCGCACCAGCGTTCAAGACGACGCGGCCGGGCGCGGGCAGGCTGGGCCCGTGCGCTTTGACACCAAGATCGGAATCGTGGTACGCGACGACCTGGCGAGCTGGCAGCGGTTGAATGTCACCGCGTACCTGGCCGGTGCCATCGCCGCCGACGTACCGGAGCTCATCGGTGAGCCGTACGTCGACGGCTCGGGCAACCGGTACCTGCCCACGCTCGGCCAGCCGGTGCTGGTCTTCGGGGCCGGCAAGGACGGCCTGGCCCAGGCCCGGGAGCGGGCGCTGACCCGTTTCCTGCGTACCGCGATCTACACCGAGGACATGTTCGCCACCGACAACGACGCGGACAACCGCGCGGTAGTCCGCGCCGTCCAGGCGGCCGACCTGCGTCTGGTCGGGTTGGCCGCCTATGGGCGGCGCAACGACGTCGACAAGGCGCTGAAGGGGCTGGCGCTGCACCCGTGACGCCGGCTCGCCGGGACCTCGCAGGCCGGCCGGGCCGGCGGGGGCTCAGCCGGCGTCGAGCCGCTTCACCAGGGTGGCCGGGGCGACCATCCGGTACGCGTCCTCGGCCAACTCGGCGATCTCGGCCCAGTCGACCCGGCCGTCGAGCCGTACCCCGATCCAGCCGCGCCCGCCCACGTACGGCGGCCGGAAGAACCGGTCCGGATCGGCGGCGATCAGCTCCCGCTGCACGCCCGGGGGTGCGGCACACCACAGGTGCGCGAACCGGTTGTCGTGGTGGCCGTGCTCCCACAGGGTCACGAAGGACTTTCGGTCGCGGACGAACCAGGTCGGCGCGCTGTGACTGGGACGCTCGGTCACGTCGGGAAAGCCGAGACAGATCGCCCGCAGCGGCGACACCAGGTCCATCCCGTGACCGTACAGGCGTCAGCCGGTGCGGACCACGCACCGGAAGCCGATGTTCCCGGCATGCCCGTGGACCGGTTGTGGCTGACCGGTCCGGGTGCCGCCCTTGACCACCTTCAGCGGTACCGGGCCGCCGATCGGGTGCCAGTCCGCGGTCCACTCCCGTACGCCGCCGAACACGTCGTACAGCCCGTACCCGTTGGGTGAGCCGGTGGCGACCGGCCGGGTGCCGCCCGGCTGGGCACCGCCGGTGTCGCAGGCCAGGGCGTCGTGCGCGGCACACGCCCACTCCGCCTCGGTGGGCAACGCCTTGCCTGCCCACGCCGCGTACGCCACCGCGTCCACCCAGGACACGTCGGTCACCGGGTGGTCGTCCCACCCCTCCGGGTACCGCCACTGGATCTGGCCCGCCTCCCGGCAGGCGACCGGGCAGTACCCGGTTTCCCGCGTGAACGCCGCGAACTCCTGGTTCGTCACCGGGCAGGCGTCGACCCAGAACCCGTCGACCGGGCCCAGCTCACAGCTGCCGCTGGGGATCCAGACCATGTCGGCCGAGGGCGGAGGCCCGCCCGGTCCCCGGTGCGGCGTTATCGAAACGCACTGACTCACCCACAAAAGGTATAAGTCTCCACGGCGCGCCGAGGGTGAAATTACCGGATACCCCGTGCCACCAGCTGTGTCGGCAGCACCGTGGTGGCCGGCCGCGAGGTGTCGCCGGCGATCCGGCGGAACAGCAGCCGGGTGGCCTCCCGGGCCAGTTCCCGGGGATCGTAGGCGATCACGGTCAGCGGGCGCGGCATCAGGTGGGACAGCTCGAAGTCGTCGAACCCGGTCAGCTCCGCGTCGCTGCCTAGCTGCCACAGCTGCCGCAGGGCGCCGACGGTGATCCGGTTGTTGGTACCGAAGAACGCGGTCGGCGGGTCGGCCAGGCGCAGCAGGTCGGCCACGGCGTCCGCCGCCGCCTCGGGCGTCTTGACCCCGTCCCGTACCAGTGCCTCGTCGTACCCGACCCCGGCGGCGTCCAGGGCGTCGCGTACCCCGGCCAGGCGCTCGCGCATCGTGTAGACGGCCGTCGAGTCCAGCAGTACGCCGACCCGCCGGTGGCCGGCGGCCAGCAGCCGCGCCATCCCGTCGCGCGCGCCGCCCCGGTTGTCCAGCAGTACCGTGTCGGCCAGCAGCTGCCCGGGCGGCCGGTCCAGGAACACCACCGGCATGCCCATCTCGACCTCCCGGCGCAGGAACGAGTGGTCGGTACCGGCCGGCACCACCAGCAGCCCGTCCACCCGGCGTTGGCACAGGTCGAGCAGCAACTGCCGCTCCCGCTCCGGATCCTCCTCCGAGGACGCCGTCATCAGCAGCGTGTCGTGCGCCGACGCGATCTGCGCGGCGGCGCTGGTGATCGCCGCGTAGAACGGGTTGTCGATCTCCTCGATGAGCAGCCCGATGGTCGCGTTGACCCGGCCGGAGCGCAGGTTGCGGGCGATGTCGTTGCGCCGGAACCCCAGCTCGGCGATCGCCGCGAGCACCCGGTCGATCAGCTGCTGCGCCACTGCCGGCTCGCCGTTGACCACCCGGGAGACGGTCTTGAGGCTCACCCCCGCGTGCCGGGCGACGTCGACCATGGTCGGCCGGCGGGCCGTGCCCGGCACCGCCTTCGGGACAGACATCTGTCTATGGTTGCAGACCGCTTCTACTCTGAGACGGTTCGCCCGGGAGGGGGTGTTGACGCGATGGCCTGGCTCGGTGCGGCCGGCTCGCCGCTGGTGAGCCTCGGGCTGCTCGGCCTCGCGCTGTCGTGGCTCGGCCTGCCCGGCCTCGGGGCGCCGGCACTCTGGGCCGCCGGACTCGCCACGCCGCATCTCGGGGCGCCGCATCTCGGAGCGCCGCATTTCCGGGCGCCGCACCTCGAACTGCTCGGCGACGTTGGGCCGGCCGGACTGCTGGCCGGCACCGCCGCCGCCATCGGTGTCCTGCTGGTCGCCGTCCTGGCCGCCCGGCTGCTGGCTCGCCGTGCCATTCCCGGCGGCGTCGCCTGGCGGCGGGCGCGCATCCTGCGTCAAGAGGCCCACCGCACCGGCATCCCCCGCTACGCGGACCCGGACGCCCCCGGGCGCTCCCGACCCAGAGCGCCCTGCGCGGCCCACGCGGCCGCCTGACCCCGACTTCCCCGGCGTACCGACGCCCGGTGCTCACGCGCCGTGGCGCGGGTACCCGTGCCTCCGGTGGGCGGTGGGCGGCCGCATCTGGTGTCTGACGTCAGATTCGGCCCGAGGGGTTCTCACATGTCCATTCCGTTTGTCGACGACGCGACCGCCGTCGTCTACTCGCTCATCGTTCACGTCGCCGGTGCGCTCGCACCGGCCGGCGGCGTGGCCACCGCGATCGTGCTGTGCACCGTCGCCCTGCGCGCCCTGCTCCTGCCGCTGACCTTGGCCGCGGTGCGCGGCGAGCGAAGCCGCGCCGTACTCGCTCCGAAGGTGCGGGAGCTTCAGCAGCGCCATGGCCAGGATCGGGCCCGGCTGGGTACCGAGCTGACCGAGCTGTACCGCGCCGAGGGTGTCTCGCCGCTGGCCGGGTGCCTTCCGGCCTTGGTACAGGCGCCGTTTTTTATGATCACGTATCGGATGTTCAGCGCGGCACGGATCGCCGGGCACGCGAACGTGCTGCTCACGCACCAGCTGTTCGGGGTGGCACTGTCCACTCGGCTGATCGGGGGCGGCCATCCGCTGGTGTTCGTACCGTTTGTGGTCGTCCTGGTCGGCCTGGGCATCCTGGCGGATCGCCGGGCCAGGCGCGTCGCGGCCGCGAACGCCACCGCCGTACCCAACGGGATCATGCGGGTGCTGCCGTACCTGAGCGTGGCCAGTCTCCTGGTGGTGCCGCTTGCGGCCGCGCTCTACCTGGTCACCACGATGAGCTGGACGGCGGTCGAGAACGCGGTGCTGCGCCGGGGGCTGCCGGCCGGGGGCGCCTGACCCGGCGGGCCGGCGCCGGGCGGAGGCTTGGCGGCCTGCCCGGCGCCGGCCAGCTCTCGGCCCCGGCGGCTCTCTTCCCGGGGACCGCCCCGGCGCCGGTGGCCCTCCTCCCGGGTTCCGGCCCCGGCGCCGGCCGGCCCCCGAGCGGAGCCGGCTACGCTGGTGCCATGCGCCGGTTTCTGTCGCCGCGCTGGATCGCGCGGCACGTCGCGATGGTCGTGCTCGTCGGCACGTTCCTCGCGCTCGGCTGGTGGCAGATCGGGCGCGCCGCGGGCGGCAACGCGCTGAGCTACGGGTACGCCTTCGAGTGGCCGGTCTTCGCCCTGTTCGTGATCTTCGTCTGGTACCGGGAGATCCGCGGTGAACTGGGCGACCCGACCGCCCGGGCGCCGGCCAAGATCAGGGAGCCGGTACTGCGCGCCACGCTGCCGGTACCGTCCCGGCCCGTCGTCGCGGCAGACCCCGCCGAGGCGGCCGATCCGGAGCTGAACGAGTACAACGAGTACCTGGCCTGGCTGAACGCCCACCCGGACGCGAAGCCGGCCGACTACCGGCGGGCCCGGGCCGCCGGCGCCACGATCAGGACCTCGGGCCCGAGCCCGGAGTGAGCAGCCCCCGCTCGAAGGCGACCGCCACGGCCGCTGCCCGGTCCTTGACCCCGAGTTTGCCGTAGACGTGCAGCAGGTGGGTCTTCACCGTGGCCTCGCTGATGAACAGGTGAGCGGCCGCCTCGCGGTTGGTCGAGCCGCGAGCGATCAGCCCGAGCACCTCCAGCTCCCGCTGGCTCAACGGCTCCTTGGCGGGTGACCGGACCTGGCCCAGCAGCCGGGTGGCCACCGACGGAGAGAGCACCGCCTCGCCGCGCGCCGCCGCCCGTACCGCCCGGAACAGTTCCTCCCGGGGCGTGTCCTTGAGCAGGTACCCGGTGGCACCCGCCTCGATCGCCGGCAGCACGTCGCTGTCCGTGTCGTAGGTGGTGAGTACCAGGACCCGGGCCGGTACGCCACGCTCGCGCAGCATGCCGATCGCGCGTACCCCGTCGGTACCCGGCATCCGCAGGTCCATGAGTACCACGTCGGGCCGCAGTGTCTCGGCGAGCGTCACCGCCTCGGCCCCGTCGGCCGCCTCGCCCAGCACCTCGAACTCGTCGTCGCCGGTCAGCATGCCGCGCAGCCCGTCCCGCACCACCGGATGGTCGTCCACGATGAGCAGCCGGATCACGCGACGCTCCCCGCGGGAATCGCCGGCACGCTGGCCGAGATGGCGGTGCCTCCGCCGGGCTCCGACTCGACCTCCAGCAGCCCGGCGATGCGCTGCAGGCGCTGGCGCATGGCCTTGAGCCCGAAGCCGCCGTCCCCGCTGGCGACCGTCTCCGCCGGCTCGAACCCGACGCCGTCGTCCCGCACGTCCAGCGTCACCTGGTCCTCCATGTACGACAGGGTCAGCCCGACCCGGCTCGCGCCGGCGTGTTTCGCCACGTTGGTCAACGCCTCCTGAGCAGTGCGCACCAGAGTTCCCTCGATCTCCGGGTGCATCGGTCGAACGGTACCGGTGGTGGTGATCTCGGCGGCCAGCCCGTGCAGGTCGGACCAGCGCTGTACGACGCCGGCCAGCGCCTCCGGCAGGGTCGCGCCCTCCAGTTGTTCGGGCTGGAGGTTGCGGACCGATCGGCGGGCTTCGGACAGGCTCTCCCGGGCCAGGCCGGCCGCCGTGTCCAGGTGCCGGCGCCGGTCTGCCGGCTGGTCCTCGACCTGGTCGGCCGCCTCCAGCTGGGTGATGATGCCGGCCAGCCCCTGCGCGATCGTGTCGTGGATCTCCCCGGCCATCCGGGCCCGCTCGTCCAGGACTCCGGCCTCCCGGGCCTGGGTGAGCAACTGGGCGTGCAGCCCGGCGTTCTCCGCCATGGCTGTCTCCAGCTTGGTGTTCGTCTCGTTCAGTTGGCCGATCATCCGCTTGCGCCGTTCCGCCTGTTCGGTGGTCACCCAGGCCAGCAGCGACAGGGCTCCGGCGATTGCGATGTTGAACACGGCCACGACCAGGTAGGACGCCACGCCCGGGAGGGAGCCCAGGGTGGGGAAGCCGCCGATCTGGGACAGCGAGGACAGCGCCCCGGTGGTCACCACGCCGAACACCACCATCCGGCCGCGGAGGGCGTAGACCGCGTTCAGGTAGCCGGCGAACGCGAAGAACCCGAAGACCGGACTGCACGCGATCAGCGCCGCGATCAGGCCGAGCAGGACGACGAAGTAGATCCCCATCAGCACCCGTCGCTCCGACCAGGCCGGGTGAAGATTGACCCAGAAGAATATCCACGCCGCCGCCACCAGAGTCAGCACCACCGTCAGGGCGATCGGCGGCCCAGGCAGGAACGCGTCGGTGAGGATCGCGAGGACCAGGGACACTCCGAGCGCGACGTACGGAACCCACTTCACGCCCGAGTCCAGGCGTCGCTCCCAGCCGTCCAGATCCTCGATCGAGAGCCGCCTCATGCCCCTGCCCCTCCACTCGTACGCGACGCCCGTGGCCGGGCCGGTCACGACTCCCAGCGGAACAGCCTGGCTGCGGCCAGCCCGAACACCACCAGGTAGGCGGCCAGTACCCCGAGCGTGCTCGCGTGCGGCCAGGATCCCACGGTCGCGTCGTGCAGGGCATGTTCGCCGGCGCCGAGCGGGGTGTAGTCGCCGATGCGCTGCAGCAGGTGCGGCATCGACTCGCGGGGCGCCCAGAGACCGGCGAAGAACATCAGCGGGAAGAACAGGATGACTCCCATCGCGTTGCCGGCCTTGGCGTTGGGCGCGATGGCCGCGACGAACAGCCCGATGGCCAGCAGTGCGGCGGCGGCCATCACCAGGGCGATCAGGAAGCCGCCGATCTGCCGGGGCAGTGGCACGGAGAAGGCGACCCGGCCGATCCCCATGACCAGGATCACCGAGACGAGCCCGACCACCAGGCTGACGACGAGGTGGGCGACCAGCAGCATCGCCGGGGGCACCGGGGTGGTGCTCAACCGGCGCAGCACGCCCCTCTCCCGGTAGCTGGCCAGGATGGATGGCAGCGACGCCAGCGCGATCATCGCGATGACCAGCGTGACCGCGATGGTCACGTACAGGTCGATGACCCGCAGGCCACCCAGGTCCGCATCCGGCGACCGGAACGACTTCACGCTGCCGAGGATGACCACCAGGATCGACGGAAACGCCAGGGCGAAGAAGACGCCCACCGGCTCCCGCAGGAACATTCGCGTCTCGTTCAGGATGAGCTTGGCACTCGAGTTCATTTCTCCGCTCCAGTCCGTTGTCAGCTGTCGATGTTCCGGCCGGTCAGCGCGACGAACGCGTCGTCCAGGCTGGCCTGCTCCACGCGAAGGTCGTTGGCGACGATCTGGTGTCGGGCAAGCACCGAGGTGACTGCCTGGAGCAGATCGTTGCCCCCCGTTACGACGACCTGGTTTCCGTGCCGGGTCACCCCGGTGACCTCGGGCAGGTGGGTCAGCAGCCGGTCGTCCAGCGGTGCCGCCGGACGGAACCGAACGCGCTGTTCCGTCGTCACCCGGGCGACCAGGCCGCCGGGTGTGTCGATCGCGACGACCCGGCCGGAGTCGATGACCGCGATCCGGTCACACAGCCGTTCGGCTTCCTCCATGAAGTGGGTCACCAGGACGACCGTGACGCCCCGGTCGCGGACCTGCTCGATCAGGTCCCAGGTGTCGCGTCGGGCCTGCGGGTCCAGGCCGGTGGTCAGCTCGTCGAGGATCGCGACCTGTGGGTTGCCGACCAGAGCCAGCGCGATGGACAGTCGCTGCTTCTGGCCGCCGGACAGCTTGTTGAAGGGGGTGTCGCGCTTGCCGGTCAGGCCAAGCTCGTCGACCAGTTCGCGCCAGTCGACCGGGTCGCGGTAGAAGGAGCTGAACAGCTCCATCGCCTCGCCGAGCTTGATCTTTTCGTACAGCTGCGCCTCCTGGAGCTGTACGCCGATCCGCTGGCGCAGTTCCTTGCGGTCGCGCTGCGGATCCAGGCCGAGTACCCGCAGCGTGCCGCCGTCGGGCTTGCGTACCCCTTCGATGCACTCGACCGTTGTCGTCTTTCCCGCACCGTTCGGGCCCAGGATGCCGAAAATCTCGCCGCGTTCGACGGTGAACGAGATGTCGTCGACCGCCACCGTCTCGCGGTACCGCTTGTGCAGGTGATCAACCACGATCACCGACTGGTCTGGGTCGTAGCGCGGCGTCAGACGCGCCGAGCCAGACCGGTCGGTCGACTGGTCCGAGTCGTGGCGCGGCGTCAGACGCGCCGAGCCAAACTGGTCGGACGTCTGGTCCGGGTCGTGGCGCGGCGTCAGACGCGCCGAGCCAGATTGGTCGAAAGACTGGTTCGTCGTTTCCATGCCATTGAGCCTCGCCGAGCGCGGCGTCCGGCGAATCGATCAGCTAGCGACGTTGCGGCGCGACTTCGGTGGATCGGAACAGTCAACCGCCGGGATCCGCCGGATCAACCGATCGGTGGATGCCTCGCCCCGGCGCCGTCGCGGCCGGCGTCTGCCGGTGGCTCTGCCGGTGTTCGCTGGCGCCTTGCCGGTGTTTGCGGGTGCCCTGCCGGGCAAAACTCAGGATGTGGCCGATCGGTGTGACCAACCGTTATCCGGACGGGACATCCGGGTTGCGACGCCCTGCCTATCATGCCCTCAACACGGGGAGGGACGGCACGGATGGGAGCTGAAGGCCCGGAGGGACGGCGGCCGCTCGCGGCGGTGCTGGCCCTCCTGACCGCGCTGGTATCGCTGGCCGGCGGCCTCGCGGCGTGCACGTCGGACAAGCCCGCTCCGGTCAGCCGGCCGAGTCCGATCGCGTTCGCGGCCAAACCGGCCAAGCCGGTGCGGACCGCGTCACCCGGGTGCGGCCATGTGGTGGCGCCGGGACCGACCAGGATCGACGCGACCGTCGACGGCAGGCTGCGGACCGTCCGGGTCTACCTGCCGATCGGGTACACCGGGAGCCAGCCGTTGCCGCTGCTGCTCAACCTGCACGGCAGCGGATCGACCGCGGCGAAGCAGGAGAAGGGCACCGGCCTGGACACGACGGCCGACGCGCACGACTTCGTCGTGGCATACCCGCAGGCCGCGAAGCACAGCGGCACGGGCTTCTCGTGGAACGTTCCGGGTACACCCGCGTTCACCAGGTACGGTCCGGACGACGTGGCATACCTGGGCGCCGTGGTGGCGCTGGTACGCCAGCGGTACTGCGTGGACGGCAGCCGGGTTTACGCTTCCGGGTTCTCCGGCGGCGCCCGGATGGTCAGTCAACTGGCGTGCACGCCACCGGTACCGCTCGCGGGCGTCGTGGTGGCCTCCGGCATCCGGGCACCGTCGCCGTGCCACCCGAGCGGTGGTGGGGTGCCGGTACTCGCCTTCCACGGCACCGCCGACACAGCCAACCCGTACGGTGGGCACGGGCAGCCGTACTGGACGTACAGCGTGCCGGTGGCCGCGTCCCGCTGGGCCCGGTACGACGGCTGCCGCTCCGGGGCGATCGTCAGCCGGCCGTTCCCGGGGGTGACGGTCACCTCGTACCGGGGCTGCCGGGGCGCCGGCGTGGTCGAGCTGTACAGCCTGTCCGGCAAGGGACATCGCTGGCCGCTTCCGGCCGGGCCGTTCCAGCCCAACGAGATCCTGTGGCGCTTCCTGTCCGGGCAGAGCCAGCCGGTGCGGCCCACCGCGTCGGCGCAACCGTCGCCGGCGACGCCTCCCTCCCCGGCCACCCCGCTGTCGCCGGCACGTCCGGCCACCCCGACGGGTCCACCGTCACCGGTCACCCACCCCGCGACCTGACCCGCGTCGCCACGGGCCGGCGCGGGTCAGGCGCGACGGACCGTGATGGTGCTGAACGCGCCGAGGTGGATGCGGTCGCCGTCGGACAGCGGTACCGGCACGTTTTCCTTGATGGCCTCCGCGCCGTCGTTGAGGTACGTGCCGTTGGACGATCCGAGGTCGACCAGCGCCCAGCTACCGTCGGGCTGCACCACCAGCATCGCGTGCGCGTGCGACACAGCGGGGTCGGTGGGCGGACCGGTCAGGTCGATGTCCGGCTCGATGCCTCGGGAGCGGCTCAGCCGTCCGATGAGCATCTGCGGGCCGCGCAGCCAGAAGCGGCGTTCCGGGCAGAACGTGGGGAACGCGATCGGCTCCACGCCCGGGTCGGCGATCGCCTGCATCCGCGCGTGGTACTCGGCATCCGCGGCCACGGCCGCCCGCCAGGTCGGAGTCACGGTCGGCTGACGGGTCGGGAGCGGCCCATCCGGCGAAGGCGTCGCCGTCCCGTCCGGTGTGGCCGCCGCCGGGCCGGCGCCGGACGCACCGGTGCCGGCGTCGCCGCCTCCGGCCGGGTTGCCGCCTCCACCCGCGTCGCCGCTTCCGGCCGGGTCGCCGGTCGACGTGCCGGCAGGCGCGCCCTGCGGGGATGCGCCCGCCGTGCCGCCCGCTGCCGCGCCACCCGGTGCGTTGCCGCCCAGTGCGTTGCCGCCCAGTGCGTTGCCGCCCGCTGCCGGCACGCCCGCCGCCGCCGACAACTGTGCCGCGACGAAGTCGTACCCGCAGACCTCACAGAACCGGTCGGAGCGCGGCGTCGAGCAGTTCGGACACGGTTCGCCAGCGCCGGCCGCACCGGACGGTGCGGCGGCGGGTGCGGGGGACGAGCCGTTGCCGGACGGGGCCGGTGTGGAGCGGGCACCGATCGGGGTGCCGCACTCGTCGCAGTAGTCGGTGTCCGCGGACTCGTGCCCCTTCGGACAGGTGGGCATCTGTCAGCCCTCCTCGCTCTTCTTGACCCGGATGGTCTTGACCGACCGTACGTTGGCCAGCTCGGCGTCGACACCGGCCACCTTGGGCTTGAGCCGGATCGTTCCGCTCGGCGCGTCGATCACCTCGACGACCCTGCCGAGGAGCTTGGCGGTGTCGGAGTGACCCGACTCCTCGGCGAGCTGGACCGCCCGACCCAGCTTCGAGGTCGCCGTCTCGACGTCTCCGGCGTCCCGCGCGGCCAGTCCCTCCTGGATCGCGCTGGCCAGTTCGGCCTGCCCGGTGTAGTGCGCCACCCGCTGGTTGATTTTCGTGGACAGCGCGGTGTCGTCGGTCCACGTCGCCAGTACCAGCGACTGGGCCAGCACGCTGTCGCCGGTGACCAGACTCACCCGGGCGGCGAGCACCTCCTCGCCGACCGTGCCGGGCTGCACCTGTACCGACAGGTGGTAGTCGCGGCTCTCCGCACCCCACGCGCCGGTCGGGTAGTCGCCAATCCGCGCGCTGACCTGGGTACGCCGTGGGGTCAGGTCTTCGACCTGTGGGAACGCCTGCTTGACGAACCGCACGGTCGCGCCGGCCGGGGTCCACACCCGCAGCGTCGCCTCGGCGACCGCCTTGCCCATCGCGGCCTCGGTCATCGCCCGGAACGCGGCCGGCAGCTCGCGCGGATCCTCCAGCCCGTCGGCCGTGCCCAGCAGTGTCGAGGCCACCGTGCGCAGTTCGCTGGCCACCCAGTCGGCGCCGACTCCCCGGCTGTCGCAGATGAACCGGCGCTCGCAGTTGCGCAGCGTGGCGGCCAGCTGTTCGGCGGTCTCGTGCTGGTTACGCCCGTCGGTGAGCATGATGGCGTGCTTGACCTCGGCCGGGTGACCGGCGAACACGGTGTTGGCCAGGCTGAGCCACTGACCGATCGCGGTGCCGCCGGCCGCCAGCAGGTTCTGTACCGCGGCCTTGGCGGCCGCCTTGTTGGCCGGGGTGGCCGGGGCCAGGGTGGCCACCAACGGGAAGACCATCTGCGCGTCGTGCCGGCCGGCGATGATGGCGAACGAGACTCCGTCGCGCAGCGAGTCGATGGCGGTCGCGCACGCCTTCTTCGCCTCGGACAGCTTGGTCGGGGGGTTGGCCATCGACCCGGAACAGTCGATCATGATGACCTCGGCGGCGGACGGGGTGCCGCCGACGTCGCGCAGCCCGGCCCCGCTGGCGGTCACGGTGATCACCGCGTCCACCACATCGCCGCCGGCCGGCAGGTACTGGTTCTGGTAGACCTCCGCCGTGAAGGCGGCGGCTGGCTCACTCATCCGGTCGCTCCTTGCGAAGACTCGGGGGCAGGGTAGGGCAGTACGGCAACGGTCACGTTGTCCTGGCCGCCGGCGTCCAGGGCCAGCTGGACCAGGCTGCGCGCGGTGTCGATCGGGGTACCCGCCGGGGTGGCGGCGGCCAGTTCGGCCGGCGCAGGACGGTACCGGAAGAGCCCGTCGCTGCACACCAGCAGCCGCCCCGGGCCGTCCGGCCGGATGGTGACCAGGTGCGGCGCGGTGTCCCGGGCGTCGGCGCCGAGCCAGCGCACCAGCGCGCCGGCCTGCGCGCCCTGCGGCGCCTCCGCCAGCGGTACCCCGGCCGCGGCCAGTTGGCCGGCCAGCGAATCGTCGGCGGTCAGCACGGCCGGATCGCCGTCGCGGTCGGGCAGCCAGTAGGCGCGGCTGTCCCCGACCCAGCCGACGCTCACCTCGTCCGCGGTCACCACTCCGGCCACGAATGTGCAGCTGGGTGGGTTGTTTCCCGGTTCCGCACCGGCGGCCAGCGCGGCGGCCGCCTGCGCGGCCCGGGCAGCCACGGTCAGCGCCGGCTCCGGCTCGTCCCCATCGGCCAGCGCGCGCAGCAACGCCTCGGCGGCCGCGTCGACGGCCGCGTACGAGGCGGCGTCCGGTCGGGTCGACGACGACACCCCGTCGCACACCACGGCCGCCTCGGCGCCGGGCAGAAGCCCGATCGCGACCGCGTCCTCGTTGTGCCGGTGCCGGTGGCCGAGGTCGCTGACCGCCGCGATCACGCCGAGGTCCAGTTCGCTGTGGTTCCGGCCGGCCGGGCGGCGCTGGCCGCAGTCGTCGCAGTAGCCCTCCGGCCCGAACGCGGTGCCGCCGCAGCCGCCGCACGCGTCCGGTGCGCCGGTCGAGGTGAGCCACCGTTGCCCGGCGGGAGCCGGGGCCGGGGGCTGGGCGGAGGAGGCCGGCACCAGTCCCTCGAACAGGCCGGCCCCGCACGTCTCGCAGAACCGGTCCGTCTCGCCGACGCTGGCGCCGCAGGTCGGGCACTCCGTGCCGTGCACGGTGTCCAGGCCGCCGCCGTCCGCCGCCATCAGACCACCGTCCGGGGGCGCACCGAGTTGGCCAGGTCGACCAGGGCGTGCCGGGCGGTTCGGTCCGGTTCCAGCGATGCCATCGCCCGGTACGAGCGCTCCAGCCCGAGCCGGATGTCCCGCTCGGACAGCAGCTGGCCGAGTACCCGGCGGGCGGTGGCCGTCCGCTGGGCCGGTACCGGGCGCACCGGTACCGGCACCGGACCGCCCGTCCCGTTGCTGCCGGTGATCACCCAGGACAGCGCGGTGCGGAACACCTCCACCGCCAGCGACTCCCGGCGTTGCTTGTCCAGGCGCAGCCGTTCCAGCCGGGTCGAGGCGTCCAGCAGGTCGGCCTCCGCCAGCGTGGCGGGCTCCTGGTCGAGGTGCGCGCGCACCGCCGCGATCTGCGCCGCGACGTGGTGGCTGGAACTGTCCGGTACCTCGTCGTAGATGGCCCGGGCGCCGACCCGGTCGCCGGCCGCCAGCCGCACGCGGGCCAGCCCGAACGCCGCGCTGACGAACCCGTGGTCGACCCGCCAGACCCGTTCGTACAGGCGGGCGGCCCCGGCCGGGTCGCCGGTCAGCTCACCGGCCGCCGCGACGGCCAACTGGGCGGCCGGCTCACCGGGCAGCGCGTCGTAGACCTTGTCGAACGCGTCCCGCGCGGCCGGCCAGGTCGCCGGGTCGCACAGCGACAGCAGGCCGGCGTACCAGTCCAGCCGCCAGTCGTTGCCGACCTGCTCGACGCTCGGCAGGCTCGCCCAGGCGCCGGCCAGGTCGCCGACCTCCAGCCGGGCCCGGACCAGCCGCAGGGTCATCTCCAGGCTGGTGATCTGCGCGGCTTCCAGGGCGGCGAGGGTACTGGCCGGATCGGTACCCGAGACGGTGGCCAGGAACCCGGCCGCCGGGTCGGCCGGATCGACCAGCGGCAACGGCAGCGCGGCGGCCACTTCCGGCCCGGACAGCGGCGCCACGGCCGCGTCGGCGGGTACCCCGAAGGCACGCCGTTCCGGCGTGAACTGGCCGGAGGCGGCCGGTCTCGGGATGCCGTCCCGCGCCGACAGGATCTCCCGCAGCACGCCGGTCAGCTGTTCGGCCATCTCGCCGGCCGACGCGAACCGGCGGTCCGGGTCGGTGTTCGTGGCCCGGCGCAACAGCCGGTAATACGACTCCTGGGCGGCCAGCAGCGGTACGTCGGCGGGGGCCGGCAGCGAGCGGGCGTACCGGGTGCTGAAGCCGGTGAAGTCGAAGCTGAGCACGGCCAGCGACCGGCCGACCGTGTAGAGGTCGGAGCCGATCGAGGGGCCGATGCCGGCCAACTCGTCCTCGGGCGCCTGGTAGCCCGGCGTGCCGTACAGCGCCGACATGTCGTCGCCCATCCGGCGTACCGCGCCGAGGTCGATGAGCTTCAGCTGCTCCTCGGCGTGGATCACGTTGTCCGGCTTGAAGTCGCAGAACAGCAGCCCGCGGTCGTGCAGGTAGCCCAGCGCCGGGAGCACCTCGATGCCGTACGCGAGAACCTGCTCCAGCGGCAGCGGTATCCGGCTGCCGTCCGGGCCCCGGTTGTTCAGCGCGAGGTCGCGCAGCGACCGGCCGCCGACGTACTCCATGACGATGTACCCGACGTTTTCGCCGGTGTCCGGGTCGGGATGCTGCGCGAAGTCGTGAATCTTCACGATGTTCGGGTGGTCGACCTCGACCAGGAACCGCCGCTCGGTGACGGCCGCCGCCATGGCGTCCGGGTCACCGGTGTTGATCAGGCCCTTGAGTACCACCCAGCGGTCGCTGCCCGCCTCGCTGATGTTCCGGTCCCGGGCCAGGTAGATCCAGCCCAGGCCACCGTGGGCCAGTGCGCCAAGGATCTCGTACCGGTCGTCGATGAGGTCGCCGGGGCGCAGCTTCGGCCGGAACGAGTACCGGGCCCCGTCCCGCGGGCAGAAGCCCTCGACCCGTCCGGGCTGCCCGTTGCGGCTGCGCCCGACCGGCTCCCCGCACTTCGGGCAGTACCGCTGGGACTCCGGTACCGCCGGGTCGGACTGCACGGCGGTGGCCGGGTCGCGCAACGGTACCGGCGGCACCACGACCAGGTTCGCGCCGAGCCGGCCGCGTCCGGCGGTCCGGCTGCGGCTGGAGCGCCCGGTGCCGGTGGAGACACCGGCCAGCCCGGCGCCGGTGGGCGCGCCGCCGCCGATCGTGGCCGCCGAGGTCGGCACGCTGCGCGCCGAGGTACCCGAAGCGCCGGTCGCGGACGCCGGCGCCGCGCTGGCCGGCGCCTTGTGGCCACACTCGTCGCAGTATCCGTCGGGCGCGTAGTGCCCGGAACAGCCGGGCCGGAGGCAGGCTGACATCAACTTGTCCCTCTCGTCGAGGCGATCAGCTCGGCCAGCGCCTGTTGGTAGGCGTACACGGCTTGGGTGGATCGCCGCAGGTCGCAAGGCGCGGTGAACAGGAGCTCGTGGGCCTGTTGGTACCGGACCGACAGGTCGCCGTCCTCGGCGAAGCCGACCCGTGCCGCCTTGGCCCGGTACGCGTCGAGCCGCCCGCGCAGCTCACCGCGGCGGTCGAGCAGCCCGTCGGCCGCCTCGCGCAGCTCATCGGCGTGGGCCAGTGCGCGGGCTACCGAGGCTTCCAGCGTGTTCAGCTCCTTCTCCAGCCGCACCCACTGTCTGGTGTGGACATCTCCGGAACCGGGAAGGGTGGTGCGCAGGAGCGCCGCCGCGTCGGGCGGTGGCGGCAGGGCGGGATCGGCGATCTTCTCGGCCACGATGGCGTACGCGTCCCGTACCCGGGACTCGGCGGCCGCCACCTCGTCGAGGCGGGTACGCAGCGCCGCCAGCCGGGTCTGGTACCCGTCGCGCAGCGCGGCCAGTTCGGCCACCCTCTGCCGTACCGCGTCCAACTCGGCGGTCAGCTCGCGCAGCCGGGTCTGTACCGCCGGACGTGGCTGCCCACCGGGCGCGGCCGCGAGCGGATCGCGCAGCCCATCCGAGCGTGCCTGGTCCAACCGCTCGCCCAGCGGTCGGGCCAGCTCCCCGACGCCCAGCTCCTCGGCCTGCGCGGCGACCTTGCCGAACGCCTCGGTGAGCGGGGCGAAGTTTCCGGCGATCGCCGACCAGGCGGTGTCCACTTCGGACAGATGCGCGGTCACCGCGGCGCACCGCTGTTCCAGGCCGGTCGCCAGGTCGCCGACCCGGAGCACGGTGGCGACCGCCTTGCTGCCGGCCTCGATCGGGAGCCCGGCGACGTCGACGGCGAGCACCGGCTCGGACACCAGTAGCCGCAGGGCGTCCCAGTCGTCATCGCCCAGGCGCTTCTGGTTGCGGATGGCCCGGGCCCGGTCGAGCAGGTCGGACAGCGCGTTGAACTGCGCCCACAGCACATCCACCTCGGGTGCGATGGTCTGTGCCCGCTCCGCCGTGCGCCCGGCCAACCCGCCGCCCCGCAGGAACGCCAGTCCCGGGTGGCTGTCGATGACGAACATGGCCGCGGCGATCCGGTCGTGCGCCGCGCCCAGCCCGGTCAGTGCCCGGTCTGCCGACTGTCGATCCATCGGCACTAGTCCGAGTACTTGGCGGCCGGCGGAGTGGGCGCCGGCCCGCCGAGCCACTTGTCGTAGAGCCGCGTCCAGGTGCCGTCCGCACGGGCCTGGTCGAGCACCCCGTTGACGAACCGGACGAAGTCGGTGGACGTCTTCTTGATGGCCAGCCCGTGCGGCTCGGCGGTGAAGCGGGGACCGACGACCTCGATGGTGGGGTCCTGAGCGGCGAGGCCGGCCAGGATGTTGTCGTCGGTGGACACCGCCTGCACCTGTCCCTGCTGGAGCATCACGAGGCAGTCGGTCCAGTCGTTGACCGCCACCGGGACCGGGTGCGACGGCCGCGTGGCGATGGTCACGATCGAGGTGGTACCGGCCGCCGCGCAGACCTTCTTCCCGGCCAGGTCGTCGATCGTGGTGTACCCCGACCCCTTGCGCACCAGGATCTTCTGCCCGGCGTCGAAGTAGTCGGTGGAGAACGCGACCTGCCGCAGCCGCTCACAGTTGATCGTCATCGAGTCGGCGACGATGTCCACGGTGCCGTTCTGGACGAACGGGATGCGCTGGGCGGACGTGATCGCGACCAGCTTGACCACCTTGGAGCTGTCGTCGCCGAAGATGGCTTTCGCGATCAGCTTGGCGATGTCGATGTCGAAGCCGACCACCTGGCCGGAGACGGCGTCCCGGTAGCCGAACAGGTAGGTGTTCTGGTCCACGCCCACGGTCAGGTGACCGTTCTTGAGGATGGTCTCCATCGAGCTGCCCGCCGGCATCTGCCGGGGCGGCGGCATGGCGGCCGGTGGGCGCAGGCTGGCCAGCGGATCGCAGCCGCTGTCGCTGTCCGCGGCCGCGCTGGGGATCGTCGCCGGATCCTGGACGCCGGCCGGAACCGGTGCCTTGAACGCCGGCGACGCGTTGCTGGTCGGACTCGTCGCCGAGGTGCAGCCGGCGACGAGTGCGAGCAGCGTGGCTGTGGCGGCGACGGCGAGGAGCTTCGTTCTCATCGGTACTCCGCGAGGCGTTGCTGGAATCCGGCGACCAATCCGACGAGCAGGAGCAGGGTCAGCGCGCCCAGTCCGACGGGCGCGGCGGTCAGCGCGCCGGACGCCGATCGGGCGTGGCGGTTGAGTTGCGCGCTGGTGGCCGCGATGCCGGTGGCGAGGTTCTTGTCGAGGTTGTTGAACGTGCTCGCCGCGCTCGCCGGATCGTTTCCGATGGTGAGCAGGACGGCACCGTTGTAGTCGCCGTTCGTGTCCGCGCTGTGCACTCTCTGGTGGGTGGACTTCCAGGACTTGGCGGCGTCGGTGGCGGCGGCGACCGCCGCGCGTACCGCCGGATCGGTGGCCGCGCCGGAGGCCCGGTGCAGCAGCCCGCCGTTGCCGTCCTTGCCGACGAGGTTGTCGAGCATGGTGTTGTAGTCGGTGTCGAAGCTGCCCCCGTTGCCCCGGGCAACCAGCGTCAGCGCTTCGTCGGCGCGGGCCTGGAGCGCGTCGATGCGGGCCTGGGCGAGCAGTTGGACCTGGCTCGATCCGTCGCGCTCGGCGCTGGACAGCTCACCGCGTACGCCGAGCCAGGACGCGCCCAGCCAGATCAGCGCGGCCAGCCCCATCGCGGTCGCGCCGAGCAACCCGAGATTGAACAGCCGGTTGGTGCGCCGGGTGAGGTAGACCTGGGCGTACCCGAGGCCGACCAGGGTCAGTACGGCCAGCGAGGCGGCGAGCCATGGAAACCCGGAGGCGTCCCCGGCGTCGGAGTCGAATCGGGCGGTCTCCGCGTCGTACAGCCGCTTGGCCGCGACGAGCAGGTCGTTGCGCATGAGCGCGGACGCCTCCCGCAGGTACGCCGCGCCGATCGGGAGATTCTGCCGGTTGTAGGTGCGCGCGGTCTCCACCAGGCCGGTGTAGACCGGCAGCTGGGCGGCGATCTCCCGCACCGCGCGCTGGCTCGGGTCGCCCGCGGTGGCGTCGCTCAGCGCGGCGCTCGCCGCCGCGATGTCGCTCTCGTACCGCTCGCGCAGCGCGGCCGGCTCCTGCCCGTTGGACAGGAACGCGTTGGCGGCGACCGCGTCCGCGTCGGACAGCGAACGGTACAGCTCCTGCGCGGAGAGGGTGAGCGGGCCACTGCGGTTGATGATCGAGTCGACTTCGGAGGAGCGCTGCGTGACGCCGATGACCGCGGCCAGCCCGGCGGCGATGGCGAGCGCCGATGCCGCGAGCATCAGCACGGTCAGCCGTCCGGGTGTGCTGCCGGTGCGTGTCGTCAACCGGCTCGCGAGCGGCGCGACCCGGCCGAGCGGAGTACGGGCGGGTGCGGCGCGGGTCGGGCTCAGCAGTGCCATCGCGACTTCACAAGAACACTCCCGGCGGTGATCGGATGCGATCACGGTAGCCGCCCGGGTCAAGGCACCAACGCCCGGTGCGAACCGCCTCCGGCGTCACCGGGGGTACCCCCGCGGTTAGCGGGACCGTCATCGTCACCGGACGAAGACGCTCTTCGCATTTTGCGGTCCCACCCGCAGACTGTGGGCATGTACGACTTCGACGTGCTGGTGCTCGGCTCCGGGCCGGGTGGACAGAAGGCGGCCATCGCCGCAGCCAAGCTCGACCGCCGGGTCGCCATCGTCGAGCGGCGCAACATGATCGGTGGGGTGTGCATCAACACCGGCACCATCCCGTCGAAGACCCTGCGCGAGGCGGTGCTCTACCTGACCGGGCTCAACCAGCGCGAGATGTACGGGCAGAGCTACCGGCTCAAGGACGACATCACGGTCGCCGACCTGGCCGCCCGTACCCAGCATGTGATCGGGCGCGAGATCGACGTGATCCGCAGCCAACTCGCCCGCAACCGGGTGCACGTCATCACCGGCACCGGGCGCTTCGAGGATCCGCACACCATCGCGGTGGCCGACGACAACGGGCGGGAACTCAAGGTCACGGCGGAGAAGATCGTCATCGCCACCGGTACCCGGCCTGCCCGGCCGGAGAGCGTCGACTTCGACGACTGCACCATCATCGACTCGGACGGCATCGTCCACCTGGAACACGTGCCGCGCTCGATGCTGGTGGTCGGTGCGGGCGTCATCGGCATCGAATACGCGTCGATGTTCGCCGCGCTCGGGACCAAGGTGACCGTGGTCGAGCGGCGGGAGCGGATGCTCGACTTCTGCGACCTGGAAATCGTCGAGGCGCTGAAGTACCACCTGCGCGACCTCGCGGTGACGTTCCGGTTCGGCGAGACGGTGGCCTCGGTGCAGCGGCACGCGCGGGGGGCGCTCGCGGTCCTGGAGAGCGGCAAGCGGATCGCGGCGGACACGGTGATGTACTCGGCCGGGCGTCAGGGCATGGCGGAACAGCTGGAGCTGGACCGGGCCGGGCTGAGCGCCGACGGGCGCGGCCGGATCGCGGTCGACGAGCACTTCGCCACGGCTGTGGACCACATCTACGCCGTCGGCGACGTCATCGGCTTCCCGGCGCTCGCATCGACCTCGATGGAGCAGGGTCGGTTGGCGGCCCACCACGCCTGCGGGGAACCGGTCCGGGCGCTGGGGCGACTCCAGCCGATCGGCATCTACTCGATCCCGGAGATCAGTTTCGTCGGGCGTACCGAGGATGAGCTGACCGAGGCGCGCGTCCCGTTCGAGGTGGGTGTCTCTCGGTACCGTGAGCTGGCCCGCGGGCAGATCATCGGCGACTCGTACGGGATGCTCAAGCTGCTGGTCTCGCCGGAGGACCGCACTCTGCTGGGGGTGCACGTGTTCGGTACCGGAGCCACTGAACTTGTCCACATAGGACAGACGGTGATGGGCTGTGACGGCGCGGTGGACTACCTGGTCGACGCGGTGTTCAACTACCCGACGCTGGCGGAGTCGTACAAGGTCGCGGCGCTGGACGCGATGAACAAGATGCGCAACATCGACCGCCTCGGCGACTAGATCGGCCGGCAACTCTGTAGCTCAGAGTAACTTCGCAAACGGGTCGGATCCTCGCGTACGGTAGCGCCGAGTGAGGTCGTCCGCCCGTTCACGGTTACGACACCCCAGGTCAAGCTCGCTACCATCTTCCGTTTTGAGAGGTGTGGGGGCGACGCTGCCCGTGACTGCCGGTAACGATGTGAGGCAGGGCACGATTACCACGAGTGGTGTTGCCGGTTCCGAGAGTCTCCGGGCACGGTGCCTTGGGCGCCTTCCCCCGGCGCCCGTCGCCGAAACCCCCTCGGCGGCGCATCGAGAAACTGATCGGAACCGACCCGTTGTTCACCTACATCCGGCTTCCCCGAGTCGCCCGCGCGGTAGTGGCCCGACGTCTGGCCGTGTCCGCCGTGTGCGGAGCAGCGGTCGCGGTGGCCGCCATCGCCCCGATGCACCAGGCCGCCGCAGACCTGTCGGGAGGCGCCGCGACGAGCCCGAACGCCCCGGCCGCCGAGCGCGGCAACGCCGTCTCCCGCGGCACCGCCCGCACAGCGCCGTCCTCGGCCGAGATGCCGGTACACGATCTCGACCTGCCGGCCACGCCGCCCGCCGCGGCGGCCAAGGCACCGGCCGCCACCCAGGCGCCGGCCCCCGCGCCGACCAAGGCACCCGCGAAGGCCCGGGCGCGCCACACCCCGCCGCCGCTGCCGCACATCGCCGGCCTGGACCACTACCAGGTGGAGAACGCGCAGACCATCGTGAATGTCGGCCGTGAGATGGGCATCGACGAGCGCGGCCAGATCATCGCGGTGGCCACGGCGTTGCAGGAGTCGCGGCTCTACAACCTCTACGTCGCCGTCGACCACGACTCGCTCGGCCTGTTCCAGCAGCGCCCGAGCACCGGTTGGGGTACCCCGGCGGAGATCACCACCCCGTCGTACGCGGCGCGGGCGTTCTACACCCGGCTGCTGGACACCACGGCCGATTGGGGTTGCCTGACCTGCGCCGCCCAGCGGGTGCAGGGCAGCGCGTTCCCGTACGCGTACGCCGCGCAGGAGTGGTTGGCCACCCAGATCGTGGGAGCCTTCTACAGCGACTGAGCCTGCCCCCGGCCGGCCTTCTGGTGCCAGCCTTCCGG
>NZ_BONZ01000001.1 GCF_016862975.1 Rugosimonospora africana | reverse complement strand
CGCTCAGTCGGAGGGCAGCAGTTCGTAGCGCGGATTGGCGATCGCCGGCTCGTCGTCGTACCGGCCGACCGTCCCGTGGACGCGGATCGCCTGGCCGGGGCTGATGCCGGGGATGTGGGTACGCCCGTAGAACAAGACCAGGAAGCTGCCGCTGTCGTCGACCACCTCGCAGCGCAGCAGTTGCCCGCTGCCGATGGGGTGCACCTCGATCGACTGGATCACCCCTTCGGCGGCATGCCGCTTGTGCTGGCGCAACTGTGCGGCCGGGGTCGCGTTCTTCGGGTGGTGGGCGTGCCGCTTCGGCCGGCCGTCCCGGGTGGGCGGCGCCTGGGGCCCCTGCGCTGTCAGCTTCTCAAGTTTGTGGATCGCGGCGTCCACGTCGAACGGCACGATCGTCGCGGCCGCGTGTGGGATCCGGCTCACCGCCGCGGCGATCCGGTCCGCGCTGTGCGCGTGCAGGATGCGTGCGGCCAACCCGTACGCCCGCCGGGGCAGCACGATCGTCACCTCGGTGCGCCCGTCGGCGGTCAGCTCTGAGGTCATCTCGGTGGCGGCCCGGCGCAGCCGGCGGTCCGGGCACTCGCGCAGTTGCAGCGGGATGTCGCCGCGCTGCATGGTCGACCAGCGCTCGGCCAGCCGGGCCGCGCGTACGTTGTCCACCGCGAAGTGCACCGCGTACAGGGTGTTGGGGCGCAGGGTACGGGCGTAGCGCAGGGCGCGCAGGACGGCCAGGTCGAGGTCGTCGACCAGCACCACGATCACGTGCCGGGACGGGTTGGGTCCGGAGTCGAGGACCGGGGCCAGCGCGTTCAACGCTGCCGCTTCCTCGCGGTACCTGCGGTTGACCCGGATCAGCACCAGGAACAGGATCGGGAACACCACCACGATCAGCCAGGCGCCCTCGGTGAACTTGGCGACCGCGAAGATGAGTACCACCAGCAGGGACAGCCCACCGGCGGCGGCGTTGATGGCCATCTTGCCGCGCCAGCCGCGCTCCCGCTGGGTGTTGTGGTATTTGGCCATGCCGAAGCCGGCCATGGTGAAGCCGGTGAACACGCCGATCGCGTAGAACGGAACCAGCGAGTTCACCTTCGCTCTGGTCACCACGAGCAGCACGATGCTGATCGCGGCCAGCAGCAGGATCCCGTCGGAGAAGACCAGGCGGTGCCCCCGCCGGGTCAGCTGCCGGGGCAGGAACGAGTCCTCGGCGACGAAGCTGGCCAGGAACGGGAAGCCGTTGAAGCTGGTGTTCGCGCCGGTGTAAAGGATCAGCGCGGAGGCGGCCTGGACCAGGCCGTAGATGATGCTGCCGAACAGGCCGTGTCCGGCGACGATGCGCGCTTCCTGCGAGATCACCGACGGGTACCCGTTGCGGTACGGCGTGGCGTGGGTCAGGTGCGCGAGCAGCGAGACCCCGGCGACCAGGAAGCCCAGCGTCACTGCCATGGTGACCAGCACCTTGCGGGCGTTGACCCCTTCCGGTGGGCGGAACGCGCTGACCCCGTTGGAGATCGCTTCGAGCCCGGTGAGCGAGGAGCCGCCGTTGGCGAACGAGCGCAGCAGCGTCAGGATCAGCGCGAAGGTGACCAGGCCGGTCTCGTGGCGCACCGAAATCGCGCCGGGCAGCGCGGGGGCGTCGTAGCTACCGAGGTTGCCGAACGCGGCGCGGACCAGGCCGGCGATGATGATGGCGCCGACCGCGACGGAGAAGAAGTACGTGGGGAACGCGAACGCCCGGCCGGCCTCCCGGATGCCGCGCAGATTGCCGTACGCGAGCAGGACCACCACGCCGACCGTGATCTCGAGGCTGTACGGGCCGAGAGCGGGGATGGCCGAGGCGACCGCGACGGTACCGGCCGCGCTCTGCACCGCGACGGTCACCACGTAGTCGATGAGCAGGGCCACCGCCGCGATCTGGGCCACCCTGGGGCCGAAGTTCTCCCGGGCCACCACGTACGAGCCACCGGCCCGGGTGTAGACCTGCACGACCTGCCGGTACGACAGGGTCAGCAGCACCAGGATGAACAGGATGATGCCGGTGATCGGCAGCAGCAGGCTGAAGGACAGCAGCCCGAAGACCGGCAGCAGCTCGATGAGGATCTCCTCGGTGCCGTACGCCGACGAGGAGATGCAGTCGGGCGCGAGCACGCCCAGGGCGAGCGGACGGGTCAGCCGCTCGCTGTGCAGGCTGGCCGTGGTGAGCGGTGGGCCGAGCAGCCGGCGCTTGAGCCGGTACCGCAACGTCTCGGGTACCGGGGCCGGGGTGTACGCCCGGGGCAGATCGGGCTGGCTGACCGCGGCCTCACCGTCGGGGGCGGGAGCGGGGGCGTCGGGCATGAGCGTCCCCTTTCCTGCGCGCCCGCGGCCGAACCGGAGGACGCCGTCAGGAAAACGTCAAGAACTGCGCGGTCCCGCGCCGTCGCACCGTGCGTCTCGCCGTCAACGCTGCCGGAATCCGGTCTCGGCCGGGGGAATGGCGATGTGAATTCACCTTTCCGGGTCCGCGCCGGTGTCACGATCACGGTGAGCTTTCGCGAGGAGGGCGCGGTGGAGGACTTCATCTACGTGGTGCTGACCCTCGTGCTCTTCGCGCTCCTGGCACTGGTCGTCCGAGCGGTGGAGAAGTTGTGAGCGAGCGTCAGCGAGCTCACCAGCGTTGCAGCGCGCCCGTGCCTCATGCCGGACCGGCGGCGGAGCGACTGGTCTGGGTCGCCGCGCGGCGTCAGACGTGCCGAGCCAGACTGGTCGGAGAGGATCCGGTATGAGCGCTGCGAACATCGCCGGGTTGATTCTGGCTCTGATCCTCGGTGTCTTCCTGATCCTGGCGCTGCTGTTTCCGGAGCGCTTCTAGATGAGTGACCTGACCGCGGGCATCCTGTTCATCGTCTCGATGTTCGTCGTCCTGGCGCTGGTCTACGTGCCGCTCGGTGACTACATGTACCGGGTCGTCAACCGGGAGCGCCACCTGCGGGTGGAGCGCGGCATCTACAAGCTGATCGGGGTCAACCCCTCCGGTGAGCAGTCCTGGCGAGCGTACGCCCGCAGTGTCCTCGCGTTCTCGCTGATCTCGCTGCTGTTCCTGTACCTGTTCCAGCGGGTGCAGAACGGCCTGTGGTTGTCGCTGGGCTTCCCGGCCGTGGCGCCCGACCTGTCCTGGAACACCGCGGTCAGCTTCGTCGCCAACACCAACTGGCAGGCGTACTCCGGTGAGTCCACGATGGGGCACCTGGTGCAGATGGCCGGTCTGGCGGTGCAGAACTTCGTGTCCGCCGCGGTCGGCATCTCGGTGGCCATGGCACTGATCCGCGGGTTCTCCCGGAAATTGACCGACCAACTGGGCAACTTCTGGGTCGACCTGGTGCGCATCACGCTGTGGATCCTGCTGCCGATCGCGTTCATCAGCGCGATCGTGCTGATCGCCGGAGGTGTGGTGCAGAACCTCTCCGCCGGTACCGACGTGCAGACCATCGCCGGCTCCACCCAGCACGTGACCGGCGGCCCGGTGGCCAGCCAGGAGGCCATCAAGGAGCTGGGTACCAACGGCGGTGGCTTCTACAACGCCAACAGCGCGCACCCGTTCGAGAACCCGGCCAGCTGGACCAACTGGCTGGAGGTCTTCCTGATCCTGCTCATCCCGTTCTCGCTGCCCCGCACGTTCGGCCGGATGGTCGGCAGCAACAAGCAGGGGTACGCGCTGCTGTCCGCGATGGCCATCATGGCGATCGCCAGCGTGGTGCTGGTGAACGCGTTCCAGGGCATCCACCACGGTACGGTGCCGATGGCGGTCGGCGCGGCGACCGAGGGTACGGAGAGCCGGCTCGGCGTCTACAACTCCGCCACGTTCGCCAGTGCGACCACGCTGACCTCCACCGGTGCGGTGAACTCGTTCCACGACTCGTACACCGCGCTGGGCGGCGCCATCCCGCTGGCGAGCATGATGCTCGGCGAGGTGGCTCCCGGCGGTGTGGGCTCCGGCCTGTACGGCATCCTGATCCTCGCGATCATCACCGTGTTCGTCGCCGGCCTCATGGTCGGGCGTTCGCCGGAGTACCTGGGCAAGAAGATCGGCGCTCGCGAGGTCAAGCTGGCCTCGCTGTACATCCTGACCACGCCGACGCTGGTGCTGTTCGGCACCGGTCTGGCGATGGCGCTGGGTGGCGAGCGGGCCTCGATGCTCAACACCGGTGCGCACGGTCTGTCCGAGGTGCTGTACGCGTTCACCTCCGGGGCCAACAACAACGGTTCCGCGTTCGCCGGCCTGAGCGCGAACACCGTCTGGTACAACACGGCGATCGGGCTGGCCATGCTGCTCGGCCGGTTCCTGCCGATCGTGTTCGTGCTGGGCCTGGCCGGCTCGCTGGCCAGGCAGAAATTGGTACCCGAGTCGGACGGCACGTTGCGGACCTACCAGCCGCTGTTCGTCGGGATGCTCGTCGGCGTGACGCTGATCGTGGTGCTGCTGACCTACCTGCCCGCGCTCGCACTCGGCCCGCTGGCCGAGGGCGTGCACTAGCGGCCGGTCGAGCGGCCCGGACAGAGAGAACGAGGAACGGATGTCTGCTCCGGCGGTGGAGAACCAGGCGGCGGTGGCACCGCGGCGCACGCAGGGTGGGTTGCTGGATCCCAAGCAGCTGTGGCGGTCCACTCCGGACGCGTTGCGCAAGCTCAACCCGTACACGCTGTGGCGCAACCCGGTCATGTTCATCGTGGAGGTCGGCTCGGTCTTCACCACAGTGCTCGCGATCGCGCACTCGACGGTGTTCTCCTGGCTGATCACCGTCTGGCTGTGGCTCACGGTGATTTTCGCGAACCTGGCCGAGGCGGTCGCCGAGGGCCGGGGCAAGGCGCAGGCCGCTGCGCTGCGCCGGGCGAAGACCGACACCATGGCCCGGCGCCTGCTCGACTGGCGCCCGGACGCTCGGGAACCTCGGGAGGAGCTGGTACCCGGCCCCCAACTGCGCCAGGGCGACCACGTGGTGGTCGAGGCGGGGCAGGTGATCCCGGGCGATGGTGACGTGGTCGAGGGCATCGCGAGCGTCGACGAGTCGGCGATCACCGGCGAGTCGGCTCCGGTCATCCGGGAGTCCGGCGGTGACCGGTCGGCGGTGACCGGCGGTACCAAGGTGCTGTCCGACCGGATCGTCGTGGAGATCACCCAGAAGCCGGGGGAGAGTTTCATCGACCGGATGATCGCGCTGGTCGAGGGTGCCAACCGGCAGAAGACGCCGAACGAGATCGCGCTGAACATCCTGCTGGCCGCGCTGACCTTCGTCTTCCTGCTGGCCGTCGCGACCCTCCAGCCGCTCGCGATCTTCTCCAAGGGGGTACAGGCGTTCGCCCCGAACACCCAGGCGCTGGACTCGCACGGGATCACCGGCATCGTGTTGGTGTCGCTGGTGGTGTGTCTGATCCCGACCACGATCGGGGCGCTGCTGTCGGCGATCGGCATCGCCGGCCTCGACCGGCTGGTCCAGCGCAACGTGTTGGCGCTGTCCGGCCGCGCGGTGGAGGCGGCCGGCGACGTGGACACGCTGCTGCTGGACAAGACCGGCACGATCACCCTGGGCAACCGGCAGGCGAGCGAGTTCATCCCGGTGGACGCGGTACCCGCGCGGGAACTGGCCGACGCCGCGCAGCTGTCCAGCCTCGCCGACCAGACGCCGGAGGGGCGCTCGGTCGTGGTGTTCGCGAAGACCGAGTACGGGTTGCGGGAGCGCAGCCCCGGCGAACTCCAGCACGCGCAGTGGGTGCCGTTCACCGCGCAGACCCGGATGTCCGGCGTCGACTTGTCGGAGGAGGGCGGCGGGAGCAACCGGCAACTGCGGAAGGGCGCCGCGACCGCGGTCGCGGAGTGGGTACGCAGTCAGGGCGGCACGGTACCCGACCAGATCGGCGACATCGTGGACGGCATCTCGGCCGTGGGCGGCACTCCGCTCGTGGTGGGCGAGACGGTCGCCGGCACGGCCCGGGTACTCGGGGTCATCCACCTCAAGGACGTCGTCAAGCAGGGCATGCGGCAACGGTTCGACGAGATGCGCCGGATGGGCATCCGGACCGTGATGATCACCGGTGACAACCCGTTGACCGCGCGGGCGATCGCCGAGGAGGCCGGTGTGGACGACTTCCTCGCCGAGGCCAGGCCGGAGGACAAGCTCGCCCTGATCAAGAAGGAGCAGGAGGGCGGGAAGCTGGTCGCGATGACCGGCGACGGTACCAACGACGCCCCGGCTCTTGCCCAGGCCGATGTCGGGGTGGCGATGAACACCGGTACGTCGGCGGCGAAAGAGGCCGGCAACATGGTCGACCTGGACTCCGACCCGACGAAGCTGATCGAGATCGTGGAGATCGGCAAGCAGTTGCTGATCACCCGGGGTGCGTTGACGACGTTCTCCATCGCCAACGACATCGCGAAGTACTTCGCGATCATCCCGGCCATGTTCGCGGCGATCTACCCCGGCCTGGACACGCTGAACATCATGCGGCTGCACAGCCCGACCTCGGCGATCCTGTCCGCGGTCATCTTCAACGCCATCATCATCGTGCTCCTGATCCCGCTGGCTCTGCGCGGCGTGCGGTACCGGCCGTCGAGCGCGTCCGGACTGCTGCGGCGCAACCTGTGGATCTTCGGTCTGGGCGGGATCGTCGCGCCGTTCGCCGGGATCAAGATCATCGACCTGATCATCCAGTTCATACCCGGGATCGCCTGATGCGCCTACCTTCGTGGATCGCCGCTCACCTGACCGCGCTGCGGGCGGTCATTCTGTTCACCGTGCTGCTCGGCATCGCGTACCCGCTGGTGCTCGTCGGCATCGGCCAGATCCCGGGGCTCGCCGGGCGTGCCGACGGTTCGCTGGTGACGTTCAAGGGAGCCAAGGTGGGCAGCGCCCGGATCGGGCAGCTGTTCACCGACAACAGCGGTAACCCGCTCGTGCAGTACTTCCAGCCCAGGCCCTCGGCGGCCGGCGACGGGTACGACCCGACGTCCACCAGCGCCTCGAACCTGGGCCCCGAGTCGGTCGTCGACACCCTGCCCAACCCGGCGGACTCCAGCGACACCGGTACCCAGAGCCTGCTGACCCAGGTCTGCTCGCGCAGCCTGGCCGTGGGGAAGCTGGAGGGCGTGGACGGTTCCCGGCCGTTCTGCACCAGCGACGGGATCGGGGCCGTGCTCGGCGTGTTCCATCGAGACGGCGCGACCGGCCCGGTGACCCGGGCGGTCAGCCTGAACCAGGCGTGCCCGGCCAAGCCGTTCATCGCCCGGTACCGGAACACGCCCGTCGAGTGCGCCCGCTTCGGGGCGGACTACGCCAAGGCCGTGGTCACCCCGATCCGGGGGAGCGCGCCGGCCCGGCCGAGGGTCCCGGCCGACGCGGTGACGGCCAGCGGTTCCGGGCTGGATCCGCAGATCAGCGTCGACTACGCGCACCTCCAGGCACCCCGGATCGCCCGGGAGCGCGGGACCAGCGTGGCCACCGTGCGGCGGCTCATTGACAAGTACACGACGGGGCGGGCGCTAGGGTTCCTGGGAAAGCCCGCGGTCAGCGTGCTGCCGCTGAACCTCGCGCTGGACAGGCAGTTCCCGAAGCGCGCGACCTGAACACCGCGCCAGAAGGGGGATGCGGAACATGCCACAGGGGCAGTTGCGCGTATACCTCGGCGCGGCGCCGGGCGTCGGCAAGACGTACCGGATGCTGGAAGAGGGCCACCGCCGGGCCGACCGCGGTACCGACGTGGTCGTCGGGTACGTGGAAAGCCACGGCCGGGCGCAGACCGAGGCCCTGGTGACCGGCCTGGAGGCGGTGGCCCGCAAGACGGTCGAGTACCGCGGCGCGACCTTCACCGAGCTGGACGTCGACGCGGTCCTCGCCCGCCGGCCGGACGTCGTCCTGATCGACGAGATGGCGCACACCAACGTGCCGGGATCGCGCAACGCCAAGCGGTGGCAGGACATCGAGGAACTGCTCGACGCCGGGCTGGTCGTGCTGACCACGCTCAACGTTCAGCACCTGGAGTCCATCAACGACGTGGTTCAGGAAATCACCGGGGTACCGCAGCGGGAGACCGTACCGGACGCGGTGGTGCGGCGGGCCGACCAGATCGAGCTGGTCGACATGACCCCGGAGGCGCTGCGCCGGCGGATGGCGCACGGCAACATCTACAAGCCGGAGCGCATCGACGCGGCGCTGGGCAACTACTTCCGGGTCGGCAACCTCACCGCTCTGCGGGAACTGGCCCTGCTCTGGCTGGCCGACAAGGTCGACGACCAGCTCGACCGGTACCGCGAGGAGCACCGGATCTCGGAGAGCTGGGAGACCCGGGAACGGGTGGTGGTCGCGCTGACCGGCGGCCCGGAGGGCGACACCCTGGTCCGGCGGGCGGCCCGGGTCGCGGCCCGCAGCAAGGGTGCCGACCTGGTCGCGGTACACGTCGCCCGCAGCGACGGGCTGGCCGGCGACGCCGACCCGGCGAACCTGATCCGCCAGCGCAACCTGGTCGAGGACCTCGGCGGGACCTACCACCAGGTGGTCGGCAACGACGTCCCGAAGGCGCTGCTCGACTTCGCCCGTGCAGTCAACGCCAGCCAACTCGTCCTCGGCGCCAGCCGGCGCAGCCGGTTCGCCCAGTTGTTCACACCCGGCGTCGGAGCCACCACCGCCGCCGAGTCCGGCTCGATCGACGTGCATCTGGTCACCCACGAACGGGTCCGGCGCGGTCGCGGCACCCCGGGGCTGCTGGGCAGCGCGCTGAGCCTGCCGCGCCGGCTGTTCGGGTTCGGGTTGGCCGCGATCGGGTTGCCGCTGCTGACGTTCGTGCTGACCCGGGCGCGGGGCGAGCTGACGCTGCCCAGCGACATCCTGCTGTACCTGGCGTGGGTCGTGGTCGTGGCGCTGGTCGGCGGCCTGTACCCGGCACTGTGCGCCGCGGTCGCCGGCTTCCTCCTGCTCAACTACTACTTCACTCCGCCGATCCACCTCTGGACGATCAGCCAGGGGGAGAACATCCTCGCGTTGTTCGTCTTCCTCGCGGTGGCGGTGGCGGTCAGCGTGACGGTGGACCGGTCCGCCCGGCGTACCCGCGAGGCGGCCAGCGCCCGGGCGGAGGCCGAGACACTGTCCACATTGGCCGGTAGCGTCCTGCGCGGCTCACGTCCGCTGCCGGCACTGCTCGATCAGCTCAGGGAGGCGTTCGGGTTCACCGGCGTGACCCTGCTGGAACGGCGTCCCGAGGCGCCGTCCAGCCCGGATCTGAGGCGGGACAAGGATTCCTGGCGGATCGCGGCGGCCACCGGCGACCAACCCTGCCTGACTCCGTCCGAGGGTGACGCGGACATCCCGGTGAACCAGGACATCGCGCTCGTCCTGCGCGGCCATCCGCTGGCCGCCTCCGACCGGCGCGTGGTTCAGGCGTTCGCCGCCCAGGCCGCCGTCGCGCTGCGACAGGAGCGGCTGGCCGAGCAGGCCGCCACCGCCGGTACCCTGGCCGAGGCCGACAAGCTGCGCACCGCGCTGCTGTCCGCGGTAAGCCACGACCTGCGTACCCCGCTGGCCTCGGCCCGCGCGGCTGTCACCAGCCTACGCAGCCACGATGTGGTGTTCGACGAATACGACCGGGACGAACTGCTCGCCACCGCCGACGAGTCGCTCGACCGGCTGGTGCGCCTGGTGGAGAACCTGCTGGACATGAGCCGGCTCCAGGCCGGGGTGCTGGGCACCGCGGTGCAGGCGATGAGCGTCGCGGAGGCGGTCGCGAAGTCGGTCGAGGACCTGGGGCAGGCCGGCCACGACGTCGGCATCCGGGTACCGGACGACCTCGCCGAGATCACCGCGGACCCGGCCCTGCTGGAACGGATCCTGGCCAACCTGCTGGCCAACGCGCTGCGGTACAGCCCGCGGGGTCGCCCGCCGCTGGTCACCGCGAGCGAGCACGGCGGGTACGTGGAGATCCGGATCGTCGACCACGGCCCGGGCATCCCGGTGGCGGACCGGGAGCGGGTGTTCCTGCCGTTCCAGCGGCTCGGCGACCGGGACAACGACACCGGAGTGGGGCTTGGCCTTGCCCTGTCCCGGGGGCTGGCCGAGGCGATGGGGGGCGACCTGTTCCCGGAGACGACGCCCGGCGGCGGGTTGACGATGATCCTGCGGTTGCCGGTAGCCGTACCGCCCCCCGCGGAGAACGCGGCGGATCCGGCCGCACTGGCCCGGATCGAGCAGTGGCGCCACGGTGGGGAGGAGACAGCATGATGACCCGGGTGCTCATCGTGGACGACGAACCGCAGATCCTGCGGGCGTTGCGCATCAATCTGACCGCCCGGCAGTACGAGGTGGTCACCGCGGCCGACGGCGGCGAGGCGCTGCGGGTGGCGACCGAGCAGCGTCCCGACCTGATCGTCCTCGACCTCGGCCTTCCCGACATGGACGGCGTGGACATCATTCACAGCCTGCGCGGCTGGACGCCGGTGCCGATCGTGGTGCTGTCCGGCCGCACCGACAGCCGCGACAAGGTCGACGCGCTGGACGCGGGGGCCGACGACTACGTGACCAAGCCGTTCAGCGTGGACGAACTGCTGGCGCGAATCCGCGCGGTGACCCGGCGCAAGGCGGGATCGGAGGAGGCCGGGCCGGCCGTCCAGATCGGCCGGTACACGGTGGACCTGGCCCGGTACAGCGCGTACCAGGCCGGTGAGCCGGATCACGGCGTGCACCTGACCCGTACCGAGTGGCAGCTGCTCGACATCCTGGTGCGCAACCCGGGCAAGCTGATCAGCCAGCGGCAGCTGCTGCAGGAGGTGTGGGGGCCGACGTACCTGGGGCAGACCCAGTACCTGCGGCAGTACATGGCGCAGCTACGCCGCAAGCTGGAGGACGACCCGGCCCGGCCGCGGCACCTGCTGACCGAACCCGGCATGGGCTACCGTTTCTCGCCCTGACGGCCGGTCTCCGCCGGTTACTGCTGGCGCAGGGGTTCCGTCACGTTCTGGTGCGTCTTGTCCCGTGCCTTGATCGCCCGCTCAGCCACGCCGACCTCCGGGTGCAGCTCGGTACCGGCGGACTTGAGCACCTCGTTGCGGTTGCCGTACTCCACCGGCGGCATGGCCCGCAGGGCACGCAGGACCTCACCGGGCGCGCCCTGGCGTTCGGCTTCCGCGACGATCGCGTCCTTCTCGGCCGGAAAATCGACCGTCTCCAGGTACTTGAAGACTTCCGCGTTGGTCACCATGTGTCCCGGCTACCCGTGGGGCTTTCGGTCAATCGCCTCGGGCCCTGTTTCCCCGCCCGAGCGCAGCCGGAGCCGGTTTGGTGGCGGAGCCCGTTTCCTCAGCCCGAGCGCAGCCGGAGCCGGTTTTTGGGCGGAGGCGAGCACGGGCACCGTCTCGCAGCCTCGGGCGCCCGGTCTGAGCGCGGCCCGAGCCGTTTCCGGTATCCGGCCGGGGGTAGGCAGCGGTTGTGGGCGAAGGGAGTCCGGCATGAAGTACGACGAGTTCGTGGACGCGGTAGCGATCCGTGCCGGGATGTCCCCGGCTGAGGCGGAAGTCCTGACTCACGCCACGCTCCAGACGCTCGCCGACCGGCTGACCGCCGGCGAGGCGCGGGACCTGGCGTCGCAGCTGCCGCGAGGGCTGCAGGAGTTTCTCCAGCCGCGCTACGAGAAGGCCGAGCCGTTCGGGCTGGAGGAGTTCGTCCGGCGGGTGGGCAACCGGGCGGGCGTGGACATGTCGATGGCCTGGCACGGCATGCGGGCGGTTCTCGCCACGCTGCGCGGCGGGGTGTCGGTGGGCGAGTTCCAGGACGTGATCGGCCAGCTGCCGAAGGAGTACCTGCAGGCTCTCCAGCCGACCCGCTGACCGGGCACCGGCAGCGACTCAGATGGCGTCGAGTGCGGCGATGTTTTCGGCCTCGTCCGGGTCCGCCTCCGCGGTGTCCAGGAACGCCGCGGTCACCTCGACGGCGACGTCCGGGGCCAGTCGCTTGAGGCTCATGGCGAGCACGTTGGCGTCGTTCCACAGCCGGGCACCCCGGGCAATCCACGGCTCCCAGGCCAGCGCGGCCCGTACGCCGGGCACCTTGTTGGCCGCGATCGCCGTACCCGTGCCGGTCCAGCACATCACCACGCCGTAGTCGGCCTCGCCGCCGGCAACCGCGCGACCCACCGCTGCCCCGATGTCGGGCCATTTGTCCGACGCCGTCGCGTTGACCACTTCGTGGCCCTGCCCGGTCAGGTACGCCCGGACGGCCCGGGTCGTGTCGTTTTCGTCGTCGGCCCCGTACGCGATTCTCATGGCACCCCTGCCCTCCCGGCGTCCGGCCTTGATCAGCACGCCGGCCGGCCTCGATCAGCACCGCCAGCCCTAGGCTACGTTGGGATGGCATCCCGGACCTGCGGCGGCGACCCCGGCGAGCGCCGGGATGCCGGACGTGGGTGGACCGAATCCACTCGGTACATGGTGGGAAGGTGCCAATGTCGCTTGACGAGGCCATGCGGAATGACACACGGGAAATCGCGCGGGAACTGACTGACCTGCGCCACCGGCTGCACCAGCATCCCGAGATCGGGCTCGATCTGCCGATCACCCAGCAGACGGTCCTGTCCGCCATCGACGACCTGGGTCTGGAAGTCACGCTCGGCAAGTCGGTTTCCTCGATCACCGCGGTGCTGCGCGGCGGGCGTGCCGACCAGCGGCAGGGACCGGTTCCCGCCGTGCTGCTGCGCGGCGACATGGACGCCCTTCCGCTGGCTGAGAAGACCGGGCTGGAGTACGCGAGCACGGTCGACGGTGCCATGCACGCGTGCGGACACGATCTGCACACGGCGATGCTGGTCGGCGCGGCCCGGGTGCTTGCCGCTCACCGAGAGTCGTTGGCCGGCGACGTGGTGTTCATGTTCCAGCCCGGTGAGGAGGGCTGGGACGGCGCGGGCGCGATGCTCAAGGAGGGCGTGCTGGACGCCGCCGGTACCCGGGTGAAATCGGCGTACGGCATCCACGTCATGGCGAATGAGATCAAGCCGGGCGTGTTCACCACCCGGCCGGGCACCTTGATGGCTGCCAGTGACGGGCTGTTCGTGACGGTCCGGGGCGCTGGTGGGCACGGCTCCGCGCCGCACATGGCCAAGGACCCGGTGACGGCCGCGGTGGCGATGGTGAGCGCGTTGCAGACGTTGGTCACCCGGCGGTTCGACGTGTTCGACCCCGTGGTGATCACGGTGGGTCAGTTCCACGCCGGTACCCGTCGCAACATCATCCCGGACGACGCCATGTTCGAGGCGACCGTGCGCAGCTTCTCCCCGCGGGCGCAGGAGCGCTTGATGGAGGAGACGGTGCGGCTGTGCCAGAGTATCGCCGCCGCCCACGGGCTGGAGGTGGACGTGCGGTACGAGGCGGAGTACCCGATGACCGTCAACAACGCGGAGCACGCGGCGTTCGTGGACACAGTGGCCGCCGACGTGTTCGGCGCGGAGCGCTCGGAACCGTTGGCGTTCCCGGTCACCGGTGCGGAGGACTTCTCCCGGGTGCTCGCGGAGGTCCCCGGCTGCTACACCTTCCTGGGCGCCGGTCCGGCCGACGGGTACGAGACGGCTCCCGACAACCACAGCCCACTGGCCACGTTCGCCGACTCGGTCATGCCGGACGGTGCGTTGCTGCACGCGCAGCTCGCGGTCCGCGCGCTGAACCGGGACTCGGCGGCCATGGCCGCCTGACCCGCGGCGGCCCGACGCATGCCGGCCTGACGCGTGCCAGCCTGACGCGCAGCGGCCCGATGCGTGACGGTCTGATGCGTAACGGCCTGACGCCTGACGGCCTGACGCGTGACGGCCTGACGACGGCCGGGTGTCCGGGTTCGGACGCCCGGCCGCGTCTGTCCATGATGGACGAACGAGCGGTCAGCCCATGGTCTTCTGGCCGTCGATGGCCTCACGGATGATGTCGGCGTGGCCGGCGTGCTGCGCGGTCTCCGCGATGACGTGCAGCAGCACCCGGCGCACCGACCAGCTGGCGCCCGGCTCGAACCACGGCGCCTGCGGAAGCGGGTGGGACGCGTCGAGGTCGGGCAGCGTCGCGACCAACTCGTCGGTCTCCCGGGCGACCTTGTCGTATGAGTCGAGCAGGCCGGCCAGCGTCTCGCCTTCGAGCATGCGGAACAGATCGGCCCAGTCGCCGAACTCGGCCGACCTGGCCTGCATGGCCTCGGCGCCGCCGACCGCGAAACCCAGCCACGCCGCCTCCGTGGCCGCCACGTGTTTGACCAGACCGCCCAGGGTCAGAGCGCTGATCGTGGTGCGCTGTGCCGCCTGCTCATCGGTCAGGTCGCGCACCGTGTAGCGGAGAAAACCGCGATGCCTCCCGAGGGACGCCAGGAGATCGGCGCGCTCACCGGTCAGGATCTGCTGGGTCATGCTCATGCGTCTGCCTCTTCTGCCAGCCCACTGCCCGGGCAGGTCGATGAGGAGAGACTACGGCCGACCACTGACAATTCCGGTGCTCGATGGTGGCGTTCAGGCGATGGCGGCGGGGTCGATGCCGAGCAGGTCCGCCAGCGCGACCTCGCCGGCCCGGGTGACCCGGACTGCCCGGCCGCTGCCGATCCGGTCCACCCAGCGGTGCTCCATCAGGTACCGGCAGATCCGCGCGCCCGCGACGCCGGCCAGGTGCGGCCGGCGCTCGGTCCAGTCCAGGCACGCACGGGCCAGCGGCCGGCGGGACTCGCGCAGCTCCGCCGCGGGGATGTCCAGCGTCTCCGTCAGCCAGGCCAGCCCGGCGTCGGTCAGTGCGAACCCGGTGCGCTGCTGCAGCAGGCCGGTGCGGGTCATCGCGCCGGTGATCTCGACGCCGAGACGGCCGGCCAGATGGTCATAGCAGGTGCGGCCGCGGGCGAGGGCGGCCGACGCGGTCGCCTGGCGCAGTGACCGGGCCGGCGGTCGGGGCGGGTCGAGGTGCGCGGTCAGCTCCTCCAGCAGCTGCGCGACGTCCGGGCTCGCCAGCTGGACGTACCGGTGCCGACCCTGCCGCGCCTCGACGAGCAGGCCGCCGTCGATGAGCCGGTTGATGTGCTCGGTGGCGGTGGACGGGGCGACTCCCGCGTACCGGGCCAGCTCGCCGGCGGTCCACGCCTGACCGTTGAGCAGGGCGAGGCAGAACGTGGCCCTGGTGTCGTCGGCGAGCAGCCTGGCCAGGCGGGCCAGGTGACTGCCGCCTCGGTCGGCCGAGCCGTCGCCCGGGGAGGCCGGGCCGCCGCCGAGAGGGGTCGGGTCGGCGCCCAGGGGGGTCGAGGCGCCGCTCGGGGAGATCGAGGCGGCGCCGGGGGAGTCCGGGCCGCCGCCCAGGGAGGTCGAGCCGCTGAACCGGGAGATCACGGCTCCCTCCTGCCGAAAGGTCATCTCACCATTGTTCCAGGCGTCCTTTCGGCGCCGGCCGAAGCGACGGCGCCCTAGAGTCGCCGCATGCCCGTCGCCACCCGCATCACCGTCCGCCGGCACGCAGAGGTCCGGGCCGTGCTGCTCGACCCCCGGTTCGGGGTACCGCCAGTCCCGCGCACCGCGGCCACCTCCGGGATCGCCTGGCTCCGGGCGCACGTCTCCCGGTTCAGCGCCGGCGCCGACCATGAGCGGCGGCGCGCCCTGGCAATCGACGAGCTGGTCCGGATCGGTACCGGCACCCTGCGCCAGCGAGCCGCACAGCGGACCGCGGCCGTACTGGCGGCGACCGGCGTACCGGTCGACCTGATGGCCACGGTGGCCCGCACGGTACCGGTCGGGGTGCTCGCCGAGGCGCTGGGCGTCACCGATTCCGACCAGTCTGGCTCGGCGCGTCTGGCGCCGCGCGACGACCCAGACCAGTCGGCCGACAAGTCTGGCTCGGCGCGTCTGGCGCCGCGCGACGACCCGGACCAGTCGGTCACCGCGGACGTGGCGCTCGTGTCTGGTGCGTACTTCCCGGGCAGCGACGCCGGCCCGTTGGTGGACGCCGCCGTCGCCCGGCTCGTCGCGTCGTTCGGCGGTGTCGCCGACGAGGCGACCGCGGCCCGCATCGGCCTGCTCGTCCAGGCGTGTGACGCGACGGCAGGACTCATCGGCAACACCGTGCTGGCGCTGTCCCGGCACCGGTACCCGGATCCGACCGACGCCGTGGTCGCCGAGACCCTGCGGTACGACCCGCCGGTACGGGCGATGAGCCGGGTGGCGCTGGCTCCGGCGTGGATCGACGGCCGGCAGGTACCGGCGGGCACAGCGGTACGGCTGGACATCGCCGCCGCCAACCGCGACCCGGACGTGTTCCGCGACCCGGATCACTTCGACCCGGCGCGCCCGGAACGGGCCCGGCACCTGACGTTCGGCGAGGGGCTGCGGCCGTGCCCGGGCAGCGGGCACGCGTTCGCGCTCGCGGTCGGCGTCGTGGACGCGGTACGGAATCACCAGCTCATCGAGGCCGGGGTGGACCTCGACCCGTCGGCGAACCTGCGAGTTCCGGACCGCGTCGTGATCACCTGAGCGGGCCGGGGCCCTTGACACCTGCGCCCGATGCGATAGCTCTTGAGGAGAGGATCGGATCGGCTCAGGAGGGGGAACGACGTGGATGTCACCGAAACGGCCGGTATGCGGGATACCGTGTACGGCCGTCAGGGCGAACTGCTCGACCTGCTCATCGACTACCTGCGGCAGCCCAGCGTCAGCGCGACCGGTGAGGGTTTCCCGGCCGCCACCCAGCGCGCGATGCGGGAGCTGGAGCTGGCCGGGTTGCGTGCCGAGGTGTGGGAGACGGCCGGCCGGCCGTGCGTGTTCGGCCGGGCCGACGGCCCGCCGGGTGCGCCCACGGTTCTCATCTACGGCCACTACGACGTGCAGCCGGTCGGGCCGTCGGACCTGTGGCGCACCACGCCCTTCGAGCCGGTCATCGACGCCGGGCGGATCTGGGCGCGCGGGTCGGGCGACAACAAGGGCCAGCACTACGCGCACCTGCAGGCCGTCCGGCTGCTGCGCGAGGCGCGCGGGGGCCTGCCGGTCACCGTCAAGATCATATTGGACGGTGAGGAGGAGGTCGGCAGCCCGAACCTGGAGGAGCTGGTCAGCCGGCAGCGGGACGCGCTCGCGGCGGATGTGGTCATCTACAGTGACGGGCCGGTGGACAACTCCGGGCAGTGGTGCGTGAAGCACGGCGTACGCGGCGTGCTCGGCATCGGGCTGCACGTGCGGTACGCCGACCGTGCGGTGCACTCGGGCAACTTCGGCAACGTGGTACCGAATCCGGCATGGACACTCGTGCGGGCGCTGGCCTCGATGCGCGACGACGACGGCAAGGTACTCATCGACGGCTTCTACGACGACGTCGTACCGCTGGGTGAGGCCGACCGGGAAGCGTTGCGCGGCCTGCCGCCGGACGACAGTACGCTCGCCGACTTCGGTGTGGCCGAGATGGACCCGGCGTACGGCGACCTCTCGTTCCAGGAGCGCCTGGCCGCGCTGCCGACGCTGACCATCAACGGGCTGCACAGCGGCGACCCGCAGCGCACCATCATTCCGCACGAGGCCCGGGCACGCATCGACATCCGGCTGGTGGACGGCCAGCGGCCGGAGGCCGTGCTGGAACGGGTCCGCGCGCACCTGGCCCGGCACGCCCCGGACGTGGTGATGACTCAGGAGATGGGGGTACCGCCGGCGCGTACCCCGATCGACAACCCGTTCACGCCGCGGATCGCCCGCGCGATGGCGGCGGTCACCGGCCAGCCGCCGCTGCTCGTCCCCGCGATGGGCGGCACGCTGCCGGTGTACGTGTGGAACCAGGTGCTCGGCGTTCCTGCGCTGGGCATCCCGTTCGCGAACGTGGACGAGAACAACCACGGGCCCAACGAGAACCTGGAGGTGAGCCGGTACCTCGACGGCATCGCCATCTCGATGGCCGTGCTGTCGGAGCTGGCCGGGACGGTGGCGCGGTGACCGCCCCCACGAGCCCGGTGCCGGAACGGATCGCCGCCGTCCGGCCGGCGCCGGGGCGGCTCGACCGGTTCGCGCTCACCGTGCTGCGGTCGGACGGGTACGAGTTCGCGACCTGGGACGGCCGGTCGGAAGACATCCGGTTCACCGGTATCGGCACCGACGGGTTCGGTCAATCCAGCTGGGTCTCCAGCGACGGGACCGCGATCCTGCGGCTGGTCGACGACAAGGGCGACGAGCTGGGGCACATCCACCACGTCCCGCTGGACGATCCGGCCGGAAGCCGGGACCTGACGCCGGGCTGGTCCCGCTACGTGGTACGTGGCGGTGAGGCCAGCGTGGCGAGCGACCGGCACGCCGTCGCGGTGGTGAACGCGGACGGGTTCTTCCTGCTGGTACTGCGGGCGGACGGGAGCGAGCCGGTGGTCGCGTACCACAGCCGGTCCGAGGCGTGGTACGGGCGCATCTCCGCGGACGGGACGCTGGCCGCCGTCGACACCACCGACCACAACCCGGGGTACCGGCGGTACGCCGTCACCGTCGTCGACGCCGCCACCGGTGCCGTCATCGGCGTACGGCGGGCGGCTGCCGGCGGCACCGTGACGTCGGTGCGGTTCTCGCCGGTACCGGGCGACGACCGGCTCCTGCTCAGCGAGCAGGCCGGCGACGCGGAGCGCTCGCGCCCGATCGTCTGGGACCCGCGCACCGGCTCGGTGGTGGAGATCCCGGCCGCCTCGACCGACTGGCCGGAGGGACAGCTGATCGGGCTCGACTGGCACGAGTCCGGTTGGCTGCTGCTCGGCGAGCAGGACACCGGCCGCCAGCGGCTCCACGTCCACTCCCTGGCGACCGGCCAGACGCATCGGGTGGAGGTACCCGATGGCAGTTTCTGGAGCGAGCTGGGGCGGACCTCCTGCTTCGACGCGGACGGCGACGTGCTGGCCTGCCGGGAGACCACCGCCGAGCCGTTGCGGGTGTGGCGGTGGCGGCCGGGGCATGTGGCGCACCCGGTCCTGGCGCTCGGCTCGTCCGGCGGGCGGCCGGCTCGCCACGTGACGTTCAGATCCGGCGGCGGCGCGCGGATCCAGGCATGGCTCACCACACCCGAGGCGCTCACCACACCCGGCACGCTCACCACACCCGAGGCGCTGGCCGCGCCGGACGCGGCGGCCCGCGGCCCGGCCGTCATCGAGGTGCACGGCGGCCCGCACGTCTACACCTCCGACGCGTACAGCACGAGCGCCCAGGCATGGTCGGCGGCCGGCTTCGCGCACCTGAACGTCAACTACCGCGGCTCGACCGGGCGCGGCCGGCAATTCGCCGAGCAGATCTGGGGCGACGTCGGGCGGCTGGAGTTGGAGGACATCGCCGCGGCGCACCGGTACCTGGTCGAGGAGGGCATCGCCGATCCCGGCCAGATCTTCATCTCCGGCGCCTCGTACGGCGGCTACCTGACGCTCTACGCCGCCGCGCGCCTGCCGGAACTCTGGGCCGGCGCCATCGCGTCGGTCGCGGTGGCCGACTGGACGCTGTCCTACCGCGACGCCGCCGACGCGCTGAAGGCGGCCATGCGGATCTGGTTCGGTGGCTCGCCCGACCAACGGCCCGAGCTGTACCGTGACCGTTCACCGCTCACCCACGCCGCGGCGATCCGTGGCCCCGTCCTGATCAGGCAGGCGCGGTACGACTCCCGCACCCCGCCGGCCCAGCTCGCCGCGTTCGTCGAGCGGCTCACCGAACTCGGTGTGGAGCACACGGTCAGCTGGACGGATGGCGGACACGCCGGTTCGGGCACCACCGCGAAACAGAAGCACCTGGACGACTCCATCGCGTTCGCCCGGGCGGTGCTCGACCGGAGGCCAGCCGGCGAGTAGCGGCCCGGAGGCCGTGTCTCGAAGTGCTGGACCGACCACTTCGGGACACGGCCTACTCAGGGTTCCGGAAGTAACCGCCGGGGGTGAGTCCCGTCTCCCGGTGGAACGCCGCGACGAAGGCGCTCGGCGTGCCGTACCCGACCCGCCGGGCGACCCTCGCGACGGACTCACCGGCGGCGAGGTGGGGCAGGGCGGCCTGGAGCCGGACCGCGGTGCGCCACCGGCCGAACGGGATGCCGGTGTCGGCACGGAACGCGCGGGCCAAGGTGCGCGCGCTCGCCCCGACGTGGCTGCCCCACTGCGCGAGGCTGCGCGCGTCGGTCGGATCGGCGCGCAGTGCGCGGGCCACGTCGCGGGCCCGTTCGTCGGTGGGCATCGGTGCGTCGATTGTGGCCCGGTTGACCGGTTCCAGGACGTCGATGAGAACCGCCTCGGCACGCGCGCGGCGCTGCGGATTCAGGTTGGTGTCGGCCAGGTGGTCGATCAGCCCGGCCAGCAGCGGTCCGGCGGACAGCGGCTGAGGTGCCGGCCAGGTGACCGGGCAGGACTCCGGCCGCAGGTACAGCGACCTCATGGTGGCCCGGCCTGACGCCATGACCTCGTGCGGTACGCCGGCCGGTATCCAGAGCGCGCGGGTCGGCGGCAGTACCCAGGTGCCCGCCTCGGCCGCCACGCTCAACACCCCGCTGCGGGCCCAGGCGAGCTGGTGTTCGCCGTGCGTGTGCCGATCGATCCGGTTGCCCGGCGCCAGGCCGCGCGTCTTGACCAGGATCGCGGCGGACGCCTTGGGTGCGTGTCCGTCTCGCGACATGATTTGGAAGCCTACGTCCTGGAACCAGGGCGGCGCACTTCCTAGCGTTGAGCCATGAACGAGAACCACGCGAAGCGCTGTTCCAGCCCGGAGTGGGCGGAGTACCTGCAGACCGAGGTCCTGCCGTGGCTGGTGTCCGGTGTGGACCTGGGGCAGGGAATGCTGGAGATCGGGCCGGGACCGGGTGCGGCCACCGACTGGCTGCGGCACCGGGTCAAGCGGCTCGTGGCCGTGGAGGCCGAGCGGCCGGCCGCCGACGCGCTGACCGCGCGGTACGCGGGAAGCAACGTCGAGGTCGTCCACGGTGACGCGACCGACCTGCGGTACGCCGACGGGGCCTTCGACTCGGTCGGCTCATTCACGATGCTGCACCACGTGCCCACGGCGGCCTTGCAGAACGCGCTGCTCTCCGAGGCACTGCGGGTCCTGCGACCCGGCGGCGTGCTCATCGGTTCGGACAGCCTCGCCAGCGACCGCCTGCACCATTTCCACGAGGGCGACACGTACAACCCGATCGAGCCGAGTGTTCTGCTGGTGCGGCTGCAGACGCTGGGCTTCGCGCGGATCACCGTGCGGGTCGACGATCGGGTGCAGTTCGTCGCCCAGAAGCCCGAGGTGTCCGACTGACCGTCCACTGTGGACGTCATGGGTCGCGGGCCGGGTATATTCGCCGGCATGGCCTTTGTGTTCACCCGGATCCACCACGTGCAGCTGGCTATCCCGCCCGGTGGTGAGGAGGTAGCCCGCGGGTTCTACGGCGACGTCCTCGGGATGACGGAGCTGCCCAAGCCGGCGGTGCTGGCGGCCCGCGGCGGCTGCTGGTTCGCCGCCGGCGGGTGGGAAATCCACCTGGGCGTCGAGCAGGAGTTCGTACCGGCGCGTAAGGCGCACCCCGGCGTACTCGTCGACGATCTGGACGCGCTCGCGCAGCGCCTGGAGGCGGCGGGCCGCCCGGTCCAGTGGGACCCGCACTTTCCCGGGCACCGCCGCCTGTACTCGGCGGACGACCACGGCAACCGCCTGGAGTTCCTGCAGCCGCTGTGAGTCCCGCGGCGGTCGGCGGCTACCGGAACCGGGTCACGTACCAGCGCTGCCAGGGCGTCTCCACGGCGTGCGCCGAATAGTGCTCACGCACATAGGCGACCGCTTCCCGGTTGGGCACTCCGTCGAGCACGGCGAGGCAGGCCAGCGCGGTGCCGGTGCGCCCGCGCCCACCGTGGCAGGCGACCTCGACGCGCTGGGTCGCGGCGCGCTCCCACGCCTCGCGCAGCGCATCCCGGGCGTCCTTGCGGTCGGCCGGCAACCGGAAGTCGGGCCAGCGCACCCAGCGGGTCTCCCACGCGACCGGCGGAGGTTCCTGGCCCAGCAGATAGAGCCCGAACTCGGGCGCCGCCCCGGCGGGTTCGGGCCGGCCGAGCCCCCGGCCGCGAATCAACCGGCCCGAGGGCAGTCGCAACACACCCGCCTCGGTGGGCTCCCACAAATCCGTCACGCCCCTCAACCTACTCATTGCAGGCCGCCGAACAGATTCGACAACCGCTCCCAGAACGAGGTTTCGCCAACGGCGTATCCGGCGAACGGCAGGAGCAGGCTGAGATTGCGCAGGGTGAACCGCCGCCGGATGGTGGCGTCGACCGGCCAGGTCGGGGTCGCTTCCAGCGCCTCGAAGCGGCTGACCAACGCGGCGAGTTGCCCCTCCTGGTCCTTGCGGTCAGGGACGTGGGCGTCCTTGAGCCGGCCGCGGATGTCCTCGATCTGCCGGGACAGCCGATCCGATTCGCGCCACAGTTCGCCCTCCTTCTCGGCGCGCATGATCTCGTGAATGGACCGCATCGGAGCCACGAACGCCAGCACCTCGGTCGCCACCGCCGCCCCGAACAGCCACCGGTACTGCGGCACGTACGAGCCGTACCTGGCGCCCAACCCGTGGTCTCCGGAGATGGCGATGAGGAAGAGCCAGACGACGAAGAAGGCGGCGGGTACCGCACCGACGAGCGACTGGTACATGTAGAACGCCCCGAGGGGTCGCAGCCCGCCCGCGCCGTCCGGGTGATCCGGGATGACCCGCAGCCTCAGCCGGTGCCGGCGCAACTGATTGCCGAGGCGTCCGTGCGCGGCCATCCGCCCGATCCAGGCACCGGTGACGAGGGCGGCCAGCAGCGCCGGTACGAAGTATCCGGCGAGCAGGCCGGCGTGCCGCAGGCTCATGCCGCTCACCGTCTCGATGCCGATCCACGGCCCGGACACGGCGAACGCCAGGAGGATGACCCCGCCGCCGACCGCGGCCCAGTGCCGCGCGACCCGCTCGAGATCGGCCGACAACCTCCGCGCCGCGTCGCCCGGCGCGCCGTCGATGGTGTGCCGGTCGTCGAGCCGCCCCAGCATCCGGCGCATCTTCAGCGGGGTGCCGCGGACCAGCGACCAGGCCACGGCGACGGCGAGCCAGGCGGACACCCACATCGTGTCCCAACGCCGGGGGTCCAGGCCGTGCCACCAGATCGCCTGCGACGTCGCGGCGACCGGCATGGACCAGGCCAACCACCGCAGGTACCGCGGGGGATGGTCGTCGTGGAGGCGGAACGCGTCCCCGGCCAGCAGCGCGCAGACACCGGCGATCCAGGCGCTGTCCAGCCAGGTGTCACGGCCCAGTCCGGTCGCGGGCACGATGATCGCTCCGGTCGCGACCGCCACCCCGACTCCGATGGCGGCGTGGCGCGACGCTCTGGTCCCGTGGTGCGACACGGGGCGGGCGCCCGCCTGTGGCGGGGCAGTCAACAGCGGCTTGGTAGGACCCATCACCAGTCCGGGAGATCGGGACGCGGGTCGGCCCGGTCGGAACCGTCATCCGTGACGGAGCGTACGTCGGTGATCTCGAACTGTCCGTCGGGTACCCGACCGGGCCGGCGGAGTGGCAGGATCGCGGTCGACATGACCACTTGGCGACTCTGCTTCGACAGTTTGAACGGGCTGTCCGTGGGCGACGCGGTGGGCGCCCAGTTCTTCGTACCCGGAACCTGCGTAGCGGACGTCGACGGCGACCACGAGCCCGCACAACCCTGGCCCTGGACCGACGACACCGAGATGGCTTGTTCGATCGTCGGGGAACTGCGTGCCCGCGAACGGATCGATCAGGACCGGCTGGCCGCCGCGTTCGCGCGACGGTTCGAACCGTACCGAGGCTACGGTGGCGGCGCTGTGATGCTGCTGCGCCGGATCCGGGACGGCGTACCGTGGCGCGACGCCTCCCGGGCGGCGTTCGGCGGCCAGGGATCGATGGGCAACGGAGCCGCCATGCGGGTCGCGCCGCTGGGCGCGTTCCACGCGGGCGACTCCCGCACCGCGGCGCTGGAGGCGATGGCGTCGGCGGAAGTCACGCACGCTCACGCGGAGGGCATCCTCGGTGCGGTGGCCGTGGCGGTCGCCGCCGCCGAGGCGGGCTGGGCACGCCTGATCGGAGACCGGCCCGAGCCCGCCGAATTCCTCGACGGGATCCTGCCGTACCTGGTCGACAGTCGGGTGAGGACAGGCGTCGAGCGTGCCCGGCGGCTGATCGGCGCGAGCGTGGCGGAAGCGGCCTACGTACTGGGCAACGGGTCCGGTGTACTCGCGCAGGACACCGTGCCGTTCGCGCTGTGGGTCGCCGCGACGCGCATCGGCGATTACCGCGCGGCGATCCTCGCCTGCGTCGAGGCAGGCGGGGACGTCGACACCACGGCGGCGATCGTCGGCGGCATCGTCGCCGCGTACACCGGCGAGGAATCGGCCCGCGCCACGGTCGCCGGCACGAGAGTCGCCGGCACTCCGGCGGCGTGGCTGCGGCGGCGCGAGCCGCTACCCCCGCTCCTGCCGGACACCTGAGCCTCGCCCGCGTTGTGGGCCCGGCCCGCTCTGACACGCGTGAGCGCGGCCCGGCTCGCCGGGCCGCGCTCACGTTCGCCGCGCTCAGGCCGGATTGGCCAGGTGGTCGCGCATGGTGGCCAGAGACTTGGCCAGCATCCGGGACACGTGCATCTGGGAGATGCCGACCCGCTCCGCGATCTGGGTCTGTGTGAGGTTGCCGAAGAACCGCAGGATGACGATCTTCTGCTCGCGCGGGCTCAGCGCCTCCAGCGCCGGACCCAGCGACGCACGGTGCTCGGCCAGCGCCAACTCGTGGTCCTCGACGCCGAACAGGTCGCCCAGTTCGGTGCCGTCCTCGCCGTTGCCGACCAGGCTCTGCAGGGACACCGCGCTGTAGGCGCGGGCACCCTCGAGTCCTTCGAGGACCTCGTCCTCGCTGCGCTTGAGGTGCTCGGCGATGTCGGCCACGGTGGGGGACCGGCCGAGCCGCTGCGACAGGGTACTGGTCGCCTCGTTGATGTCGAGCTTCAACTCCTGCAGCCGGCGGGGTACCCGGACGTCCCAGGTACGGTCCCGGAAGTGCCGCTTGATCTCGCCGACGACCGTGGGTACCGCGTACGCGGCGAAGTCGTTGCCGTACTCCGGGTTGAACCGGTCGATCGCCTTGATGAGCCCGACGGTCGCGATCTGCACCAGGTCGTCCAGCGGTTCGCCGCGACCATTGAAGCGTTGGGCCAGATGCCTGGCCAGCGGCAGCCACGCCTGGATGGCCCGGTCGCGCACCGTTGCCCGGCGCGCGTCGTCGGCCGGCAGCGCGGCGAGGTCCTTCAGCAGGGCGACGGCCTTGACATCGACGGGCGGCTTGCGGGTGTCCCGCGCCGCTGGGCGGTCGAAGTGGGCGTCGGTCGGGTGCTCGTCGTGGCGAGCGATGGACTGGGTTGCGGTCAGCGCGGTCATGGTGTTCCTTTCACACCCATCCCACGTCGATTCCACCCGCGCAGCGATCCGCTGAGGGTAAGTCACGGATGGACACGACACGAAGGTCGTATACGGCAGGGGCGCCCACGCCTTGAGCGCCACCAACAACCCGGCAGGGTCGTTCGCCCGGGCCCCGGTCGGAGGAACCTCACGACCAAGCGATCAACCGAGCACTGTGACCATACACCCGATGGGTGGCTGACCGAAAGTACGATCGCCGAAAACGGGTGATCAGCGGATCTTGGCGACGGTGGACCTGCCCAGAGCGGACCCGTCCACAGCGTCGGTGCTGCCCAGGGCGGTGCTGCCCAGAGCGGCAGCCACGGCGTCGCGCACCTCGTTCTCGGCCGGAACCGGCCGCCCGCGCTCCGCCGCCAGCTCGGCCAGCGACGTCATCGCCACGTCGGGCAGGCCGCACGCGGTGAACTCGGAGAACGCCCGCAGGTCCGGCGCGATGTTCAGGGCGAAGCCGTGACTGGTCACGCCGCCGCGGATGCGCATGCCGATGGAGGCGAGCTTGCGGTGGTCCGCCGTCCACACGCCGACGAGGCTCTGCGCCCGGGGCGGGGTGTCCCGGCGGATCGTCGGGAATCCGAGGGCGTCGACCGCGCGGATGAGGCCGTTTTCCAGCCAGCGCACGACGTCCGCCGGCCCACGTTCGCGCAGGTTCATGACCAGGTAGCCGATGAGCTGTCCCGGGCCGTGGTATGTCGCCTGGCCGCCCCGGTCCACCTCCACCAGCGGGATCGAGGTGTGCGTGGGCAGCTCGTACTGGGGAGTCCGGCTGCCGTACGTGATGACGGCGGGGTGGTTCAGCAGGACGAGGCGGTCTGTGATCAGGCCGGCCTGCCGCTGCCGTACCCACTCGGTCATGTCCGCGATCGCCTCGGTGTACGGCACCTCGCCCAGATCGATCCGCTCCAGCGCCTGCCCGTCCATGCCGTACCTCCGGCCACCCGCGCACCGTCGACAACAGCTCAACACTACTGAGCGTGCGGGTTCCCGGGCCGGGAACGGAGCGTGATGGCCGGCACACCGCCCGCGGCGCGGAACGCGCCTTGCTCGGTCCACCTACGCTATGCCTCACCACTGGGTGAGGGGCAGCCGATGAGTGTTCACCACACGCGAGCCATCTTCTATCGGGGCGAAGGCCGCTCATACCAGCGGACGTACGGCGTCCGGCTCGACGGCGAGGTCGTCGCGTTGCTGGAGCGCAACGAGACCCGCAGCGTCCCGATCAGCCCCGGATACCACGTCGCCCAGGCGTTCGTGAAGGGCGGCAGAGGCACGCTGGTCGGCAGCCGCAGGCTCGAGTTCCAGGCGCCGGAGGGCTCGGGGGTCCGGATCCGGGTGGAGTACGCCGGGAGCTTCCTGATCGGACTCTGGCGGGCCTTCACCACGAACCGGTGGCTACGGCTGGTCGTGGAGACCGAGGGCGTCGACCACCATGAGCAGCCCGGCGCCATCGCGGCCGCGGTACTGCGCCGCCGCGCACGCTCCGGCCAGAGGCGCGAGAGGCGCCAGGAAGGTCCGATCCGACCGTTCTGAGGCCGGTCCGCCGTTCGCGTTGTCGCGCCTCGCCGTTCAGGTCGCGAGTGTGGGCGCGATGCCGAACACGGGTACCAGGCTCGGGTCGTTGAACGAGGTGATGCGGCCGATCCCGGGTCCGGCCAGGGTCAGGACCTGGACGCCGTACGCCGCGAACCGGCCGTCGTCACCACGCCGGTACACGACGGCCGCCGGCTGGCCGTTGGCGCTGGTGGGCACCATCCGCCACACGTTCCCGCGGAGCACCCGGCTGGCCAGGAACCCGACGACCGCCTCCCGGCCGGTGAACCAGGTGCGGATCGGCGGCATCTCCAGTTCGACGTCGGCCCGCAGCAGGCGAACCAGCGCGTCGGGGTCGGCCCGGGTGAACGCGTCGACATAGCGGTCGAGCAGAGCCCGGCGAGTCTCGTTGTCCGGCTCGGCCAGCTCGCCCTCGGCGGGTCCGGCCTCGGCCATCCGGGCCCGGGCGCGGCGCAGCGCGCTGTCGACGGCCGCGGTCGTCATGCCCAGCATCTCGGCGACCTCGGCCGTCCGGAACGCCAGTACGTCGCGCAGCGTCAGCACGGCGCGTTGCCGGGCGGACAGGAACTGGAGCGCGGCGATGAAGGCGAGCCGCAGCCCGTTCCGCCCGGCGACGACCGCAGCCGGATCGCCGGCACCGAACGCCGCGTCGGGGGCCGGCTGCAGCCACGGTACCGACGGCTCGCGGACGGTCACGACCTCCCGGTGATCGTCCGAGGGGGCGCCCAGCCCCGAGGGGAGCGGCCGCCGGGCGCGACTCTTCAGCGCGGTCAGGCAGTTCGCGGTGGCGATGGCGTAGAGCCACCGCCGCACCGAGGAGCGGCCCTCGAACCGGTCGTACGCGCGCCACGCGCGCAGGTAGGTCTCCTGCACGAGGTCCTCGGCGTCGTGGATAGAGCCGAGCATCCGGTAGCAGTGCGCGAGCAACTCCGGCCGGAACGGCTCGGCCAACGCGGCGAACTCGGTCTTCGGGGGCACGGCTTCTCTCCGGGTACGGTGATGTCCACTGTAGGCGGCGACTCTTCTAGGCGACCGGACGCGTTCCGTCGCCGGCGATCCGGTACTCCGGAGCGCTGTCGGGGTCGGTGGCGAGGTCCACGACCGCCTTGGCGACCTGATCCGGGGTGAGGATCGGTTGCATGCCCTCGACGAAGGCGTCCCGCTCGACGCCCTGGCGCGCCGCGTAGCCGGCCACCCCGGCCGAGCCGAGGTCGGTGGCCGGGGTCAGCTGCGGAAGCAGCGCGAGGAACCGGATGTCCAGGCCGGCCCGCGCCGACTCGTCGGCGGCGTACCCGCGGAGGTAGCGGATGGCGGCCTTGGCGCTGGCGTACCCGCCGCTGAGCGGGGAACCGGCCAGCGCGGCACCGCTGGACATCGCGACGACCACGCTGCCCGGTGCCAGCGGCTCCCGGAGCGCGGCCCGGGTCCAGGCGAAGACGTGCCGGGTGTCGGTGTGCCAGTTGCGGCTGAAGGTCTCCCAGGTCTGCTCGTGCACCGGCGCCATGTGCGGGGTGGCCCCGGCGTTGAGGACCAGCAGCCCGGGACGGTACTCACGGATCACGTCTTCGGCGACGGCCTCGTCGGTGGCATCGGCGGCGACGGGGATGAAGCCCTCGCCGAGTTCGTCCCGTACGGCACCCAGCCGTGCCTCGTCGCGGGCGATGCCGACAACGCCGGTGCCCCTCGCGACGAGCGCGGCGGCGATCGCGTGCCCGAAACCGCGGCTGGCGCCGGTCACGACGGCGGTGGAAAAGGAAATGGACATCGGGCTCTCCGGGTGGTCGTCGGATTCGGTCCCCATCGAGACCAGCGGCCGGAGGGGAATCCGTCGACCCAGTCGGGGTCGAAGCAGTGAGCTTGGTCACACTCGGGGGCTCCGGTGACCGTCAGCGGTCGGGGGTCTCCGTCGCCTGCGGTACGCCGTCCCGGCAGACCACGGTGACCCGGTACTCGTCGGCGTGGCCGTGTTCGACGTCGACTTTGAAGCGCACCCACGCCGTCTCGGCCGGGCCGGCGCTGGATCCGTCGAGCCGGTATCCGGATCGTGGGGTCATGGTGTCCAGAGTCGCCGTGCCGCCGCCGCAGGTGGCCCACAGGCTCCCGCCCGTGGTCGGGAAGTACCGCCGGACCGGGCTGGAGGCGGCCGGGCCTGACGCGGACGGCGGTGCGCCGGACCGCGCCGGGCTGGCTTGCTCGTCCGGCGACGGTGAGGTTCGGGCGAGCCGGTTTTCGACGTCGTGCTGACTCAGCGGCTCGCCACCGGTGCCGCCGAGCGTGCTGACGCTGGCCACGCCGGCGATGGTCGCCCCGGCCAGGGCGGCGACCCAGACGGCCGCGATGACAATCCCTCGACGCACCGGTCCAGTGTCCGCCCGCGAACGCTAAGAAACGGATAAGAGCGGGCTAGCAATGCGGAAAGAACGCCGCTGGGCGCCCTGACCAGGCGTGCGGGCCATAGTCGGGGGAGGGTCGGGCGGTTAGCGTGAGTGCGTGGCGAAGGTGTTGATCGTGGAGGACGATCCGGCGATCCGTACCGGTGTGGTCCGGGCACTGAGCGAACGCGGGCACGCCGTGGCCACCGCCGCCAATGCCTTGACCGGGTTGCAGCTCGCGGTCGCCGAACGTCCCGAGATCGTGCTGCTCGATCTGGGCCTGCCCGATCTGGACGGCCGCGAGGTGCTGCGGATGCTGCGGGCGGTCAGCCCGGTGCCGGTCATCGTGGTGACCGCCGCCGGCGCGGAGGCGGAAATGGTACGGGCACTGGACGCCGGTGCCGACGACTACATCGTGAAGCCGTTCGGGGCACAGCAACTGGACGCGCGCATCCGTGCGGTGCTGCGCCGGGTCGGCACCGACGAGCGGGACGCGACGGTCACGGTCGGCGGGCTCTGGCTGGATGCCCGGGCGCGGCGGGCGACGCTGAACGGCCGGGATCTGGATCTCACGCCCCGCGAGTTCGACATGCTGCACTACCTGGCGCTGCGCCACGACCAGGTGGTCGCCAAGGGCGAGTTGCTGACCCACGTGTGGCAGATCCCGTACGCGAGCGCCGACAAGACCGTCGACGTGCACCTGTCCTGGCTGCGTCGCAAGCTCGGCGAGACCGCGCTGGAACCCAGGTACCTGCACACGGTGCGCCGGGTCGGCATCCGGCTGTCCGCCCCGGCCGACCAGCCATGAGGCTGAGGGAGGCCGCACTGCTGGTCGCGGCGATGACCCTGGTGCTGGCGGCGCTGCTGGTGCCGCTGGCCCGCCTGGTCCAGGTCTCGGCGCCCGACCGTGCCGTGGGTGCCGCCACCGACAAGGCGCGCAACCTGGAGTTCCTGGTGGCCACGTTGGGACGGGCCGACCTCGACGTGGCGGTGACGCAGGCCAACAGCGACGTGCCCCGATACCCCGCCACGGTGTACCTGCCCGGTGGCGTGGCGCTCGGCGCTCCGGCACCGCGTACCCCCGCGGTGGAACTCGCCTCCCGCGGATCCAGCTTCACCGCCGCGGGGCGCGGCGGCTGGGAGGTGGTCGCGGCGGTCGCCGCCAGCAGCTACCACGGCGCGGTCGTGGTGCGGGTGTTCGTGAGCGACGCCGAACTCACCCGGGGTGTGCACCGGTCCTGGCTCATCCTCGCCCTGCTCGGATTCGGTGCGCTGGTTCTCTCGGTACTGGCCGGGGATCGGCTGACCCGCGCCACCGTGCGCCCGATCCGCGAACTGGCCGACGTCTCTCACCGGCTCGCCGCCGGCCAGTTGGACGCGCGCTCACCCGTGCACGGACCGGCCGAGATCCAGGCGGTGGCCGCCGGGCTCAACCACCTCGCCGGGCGCATCCAGGACCTGCTGCGCCAGGAACGCGAGTCGGTCGCCGACCTGTCACACCAACTGCGGACGCCGCTGACGGCCCTGCGGTTGGAGGTGGACGCCACTCCGGGTACCGCCGCGATCGCCGAACACGTCGTGACGCTGGAGGCCGCGGTCACCCGGGTCATCGAGCAGGCCCGGCGGACGGGTACGCCACCCCCGGCCGTGTGCGACGCCGCCGAGGTCGTGGCGGCCAGGTGCGCGTTCTGGCACGCGCTGGCCGAAGACCAGCGGCGCCCGTCGCGGGTCGCGGTGCCCGGGCAACGGCTGCCGGTCGGTGTCACCGAGACCGACCTGCGCGCCAGCCTCGATGCCTTGCTGGGCAACGTTTTCTCTCACACACCGCAGGGCATCGGGTACACCGTCTCGGTCACCGCGCGATCCGGCGGTGGTGCGCGGGTGGTGGTCGAGGACACCGGGCCGGGATTTCCCGCGATCGACGCCGTGCGGCGCGGCGCGAGCGGTGCCGGCTCGACCGGACTGGGCCTGGACATCGCCCGGCGTACGGCCGTCGCCAGCGGAGGGAGCCTGGCGATCGGTACCGGTGGTGGCGGGGGCGCCCGCGTCGTGGTCGAGTACGGCCCGCCACCGGACCCCCGCACCTGACGTCTTTGCCGTTCCTTATCGCGCGCACTGCCCGCCGATAGCCGCCGTACCCGCACTGTCGAAGTCAGCCGCACACGACGCGGGTCAATCCTCAGCGGAGGGCATCATGCGCAAACTGCTTATCGTCCCGGCCGGAATCGCCACCGCCGCGATCCTCGCCGCCGCGGGAATCGGCGTGGCCAACGCGGCCACCGCCGGTTCGGCCGAGTCGCACCCGACCCGGCAGGCCGCCACCACCCCCACCGCCTCCGTCGGGATCAGCCGGAGCGACGCCGAACGGGCCGCAGTGGCCGCGGTACCGGGCAGCACGGTCATCGAGACCCGGCTGGACACCGACAACGGCCGTACCGTGTGGAATGTGCATCTGTCCACATCGGACGGTGTGCTCGAGGTGAAGGTCGACGCCCGGTCAGGTGCCGTACGCCTCGACGGCGACGCCCCGGGCCGGGCCGGCGGGGCTCCCAGCCGGAACGACGACCGCGGCGATCGGGCCAACGACGACCCGGCGACGCACGATGCGGGCGACGACCACGGGCACGGCGGCGACGACGTTCACGGAGGCGGCCACGGTCACGGCGGCGACGACGGCCCGGGGCACCACTGACCGCATGCCGGCGACGGTGGGTACGGGACCCGTGCCCCCGCCGCCGGTTTGCGGTCAGAACAGAGTCAACGGTTCGTCCGCGATCGGCTCCGGCAACGCGTCGAGTTCCGGTACCCGTGCCCGTACCTCGTCGTGAAAGCGACGGGCGAGCATGGGCGCCTCGGCGTTGTCCGGGGTGTGGATGAAGACGGTGGGCGAGCGACCCTCACGCAGCCACTCGACGACGATGTCGACCCAGCGCCGCCAGCCCTCGACCGTCTGCGCGACGGCGTCCCGTCCGAGGTACCGGACGATCGGCCGGTCGGTGCGCGCCAGCGACCGGAACGGCATGTGTGGTTTCTTCGTCCACGCGTCCCGCTCGGCGTCGCTGGTCGGTGGGCTCCGGAAGAACGCGGTGGTGTCGAACGGGATCCATTCGGCGGTCGCGGCGGCGAGCGCCTCTTCGAGCGCCCGGGTCGCGCGAGGGTCCTCGAAGAAGGCAGCGTCGCGGACCTCCACGGCGTACCGGTGGGACCGGCTAAGGCCGCGCAGGAAACGGGCCAGCGTGGGGACGTCGGTCGGGCCGAATGAGCCCGGCAACTGGATCCAGAGCGCGTCCGCCCGCGGGCCGAGCGGCTCGACCGCGTCCAGGAACGCGCGAAGCGCGTCGTCGACGCCGGTCAGGCGGCGCTCGTGCGTGATGAGCTTGGGCAGCTTGATGACGAACCGGAAGTCGGGGTCGGTCTGCCGCGCCCACGAGGCCACGGTGTCCCGGGCCGGGGTCGCGTAGAACGTGGTGTTCCCCTCGACCGCGTTGCACCAGTGGGCATAGTGGCGCAGGCGCTCATCGGACGGCAGCGGGTGCGCCAGGAAGCGGCCCTGCCACGCCTTGTGCGTCCACATCGCACACCCCACGTGAAGACGCACGGCTCCGCCCCCTTCTCTGGACTCGGCGTCACTCTCGCCGCATCGTATCGACCGCTGGTCTGAGCTAACCTGCTGTCATGCCGGTTGATTCCAGGCGCGCTCGACCCGACGACCAGCGCGCGGGGTCGGGAAGGCACCCAGTCGCATAGTGACCGTGCGGTTCCTCAACCGGCCGAAGGTCTCCTACGCCACGGGCGCGCTCCTGATGGCGGGGTAGGCGATCGCCGCCGCGATCACCTGGCCTCCGTCGTTCGCCGTGCTGCGACCGTTCGCCGTCGGGGTTCTCCTGATCCTGCGTGGCGTGGTGCGGCACCTGATCCTGCGCCGGAGGCAGCGGCGGCTGGTGGCCAAGCAGGTCGCCGGCTCCTGAATACCCGAGCCGGGCTCAGTCGGCCCGGTGCGGTCCGGCGTCCGGCTCGAGGCTGGCACCGATGCCCGCCAGGAGCCAGTCGAGCCCGAGGTTGAAGTACCGGTCGCGATCGGCCGCGGACGAGGGCTCCGGCGGGCCGACGCTGGACAGCTGCGGGAACTCCCCGGTGGCGATCAGGTCCCGCTGGTACTGGCTGACCGCCTGCCGCGACCGTGTCGTGGATCGGTGCTCCGTCTCGGCCGAGCCCTGCTCGTCCAGGGCGAAGGTGATCTGGCCGACCACGTACGTCTCCACCGTGACGCCCACCGCCTGCTTGGTCTTCGGGTCGGCGTCGAGCGTCCTGACCGCGGCCAGCAGCTGCTCCTGGTAGCGGGTCCCGTGCGGACCGAGGAGGACGTTCCGGCCGATCAGCTCGACCCACCAGGGGTGCGCGAGCAGCGCCGCCCGGGTCCGGGTGGCCACGGCCCGCAGGGCCGGCCGCCACGGATCGGGCAGGTCGGGGACCAGCATCTCGGCGCAGACCTCGTCGACCATGAGGTCGAACAGCTCTTCCTTGGACTCGATTCGCGCGTACGAGTAGATGCTCATCGGTCTCGCGTCGAGTTCGATGGCCAGGCGGCGGACCGAGACGGCCGCGAGGCCCTCGGCGTCGGCCACGCGGATGGCGGCCGCCACGATCGCCTCGCGCGTCAGCGCCGCCCGGCGCGTGGTCGCCGGGCGTGTCCATACCAGGCTCGGCTCCGGGGTTTCGGCTGTGGATCCGTCCTCGGCCGGAAGCGCAGATCGACGCGGCATCAGGTCGGGATCGTACCCGGAGCATCCGGCCTGGCGCAGAAAACCACGAACCGATACAGTGTCTCGCATGCGAGACGCTGTATCACTTTCATCCGCGCGCGCCCCGTCGCTCAAGTGGTGGGCCCTCGGCGCCGTCTGCCTGAACGTCCTCGCCATCGGCCTCGACGGCACCGTCCTGTCCGTTGCCCTACCGACGCTCGGCAGGGCGCTGGACGCGTCGGCATCCGACCTGGAGTGGTTCCAGGCCGGATACCTGCTGTTGCTGGCCGCCGGCGCGATCCCGGCCGGTCTGATCGGCGACCGGTTCGGCCGGAAGAGGCTGTTCCTGGGCTCCCTGGCCGTCTTCGGGCTGGGGTCGGTGCTGTGCGCCGAGGCTCCCACCCCCTCGGTGTTCCTGGCCGCCCGGCTGATGATGGGTCTGGCCGGGGCCGGCAGCACGGTCATGGCGCTCTCCGCACTGACCGTGCTGTTCGACGACCGGGAACGGCCCAGGGCTGTGGGCGTCTACGAGGCGGCCACCTTCCTGTCGCTCCCGCTCGGGCCGATCCTCGGTGGCTGGATGCTCTCCCGGTTCTGGTGGGGCTGGGTCTTCCTGCTCAACGTGCCGGTCGTGGTGCTCGGCCTGATCATCGGAATGGTCCTCGTCCCCGAGTCCCGGGCCGAGCAGCGTCCCGAGCTGGACCTGGTCGGCGCCGTGGCTTCGGTGGCCGGCCTGGTCGCGCTGACCTACGGGCTGATCGAGGCCGGCAAGAACGGCTGGGGCGACGTCGCGGCCGTGACGCTCATGATCGCGGGCTTGCTCATGCTCGGCGGCTTCGCGCTCTGGGAACGCCGGCTCGGCGCCCGCGGAGGACATCCCATGATCGACCCGGGACTGCTCCGCTCCGCCTCGTTCACGGTTCCCGCGGTGCTGAGCGGCGTGGCCGGCCTGGGCATGATCGGCCTGTTGTTCGTCATGCCGCAGTACTTCCAGGCGATCCGCGGCGTCGACTCCCTGGGTTCGGGCCTGCGACTGCTGCCCTTGGTGGCTGGGCTCATCGTCGGTGCCCTGCCCGCCGGCGCGCTGGCCAAGCGGCTGGGGCCGAAGCTCACCGTCGCCCTCGGCTTCGTCCTGCTCGGCCTGGGCGCGGCGCTCGGCATGGCGACCCGTGCGGAGTCGAGCACGGCTTTCGTCGCGGTCTGGATGTTCCTTCTGTGCGCCGGCACGGGCCTGGTCCTGACCGCGTCCACCGCCGCGGCGCTGTCCCGGCTGTCGCCGGACCGCAGCGGGATCGGCTCCGCCGTCGTGCAGGCGTTCCAGAAGACCGCGGGACCTCTCGGCACGGCCATCGTCGGCAGCGTGCTGACTGCCGGCTATCGGTCCCGCCTCGGGCTCGGCGGCCTCCCCGAGACCACCGCGGCGCTCGCCCGCCAGAGCGTGTACCAGGGCGTCGCGGTCGCCCGCCAGTCGGGCTCGGCCGCGCTCGCGCGGTCGGTCCGCACGGCGTTCGTCGGCGGCGTCGACATGTCCCTGCTGGTCTCGCTCGGCACGGCGGTGGCCGGGGTCGCGATCGCCCTGGCGTTCCTGCCCTCTACCCGCCGCGAGGCCGGCGCGACTGAGCGCTCGCGGGCGACGGAGGACGACGGGCTTGTGCGCCTTGACGATTGACCCGCACACCGTGCGACAGAAGGGCAGGGGCCCCGCGTCGAGGCTGGTTCCGGTGGCACGAACGGACGATTGCGAGGTCAGGTGAACCGCTTGCGTTGAGACCTACCCGAGGTCGCGTGTGGTGCGATCCAGGCGGTTCCCAGCTTTTTCCGAGGTTCTGTCATACCAGGACAGTACGCAAACGCGAACTAAATTGATTGCGAAATTGGCTTACTGTCGGGTCAAGTACTACGCTGCAGTGTATGACTCTGGCAACGGAGACCGAGCCGACGGTATCGGCGCGCCGGATTATCGGCCTGTTCCGCCCGTACCGCTGGCTCATGCTCCTGTTGCTCTCGTTCGTTGTGGCGCAGTCCGCCGCGGCGATGGTCGGTCCCTTCCTGCTGCGCGGGATTATCGACCACGGCCTGCCGGAGCGCGATGCCTGGATGATTTCCTGGCTGGCTCTGGGCATGGTGGCCTCCGCGGTGACCGCCGGCGTCCTCGGGGTCACGAGCTCTCGGCTGGCCAACGTGATCGGTCAGCGGGTCATGAACGATCTGCGCGTTGCCGTGTACGACCACCTGCACGGTATGTCGCTCGGCTTCTTCACCCGCGCCCGGGGCGGCGACCTGCTGTCCCGGGTCATCAACGACATCGGCGGGGTGGACACCGTGCTCACCACCACGGCCACCTCGACCGTGCAGAGCGCCACGTCGGCCACGGCGATCGCCGCCGCCATGCTCATCATGGACTGGCGGCTCGCCCTGCTGGCACTGTTGGTGGTGCCGGCGTTCCTCCTGGTCACGTTCCGGCTCGGCCGGCAACTGCGTAGCCTGGCGCGCGGCCGGCAGCGCCGGCTGGCCAGGCTCACCTCGCTCATCCAGGAGTCGCTGTCGGTCTCGGGCGTGTTGCTCGTGCGCACCATGGGGCTACGCGACGAGTTCCGCCGGCGGTTCGCGGAGGAGTCGCGAGAGATTTCCAGGCTCGAACTCGCGCAGACGATGGCCGGCCGGTGGCGCACCGCGAGCCGGCGGATGGCACTGACCATCGTGCCGGCGGTCATCTACTGGCTGGCCGGGATCGAAGTGGCGAACGGGGCGTCGCTGGCCAGCATCGGCACAGTCGTGGCGTTCACCAGCATGGTGAACCGGCTGACTGGGCCGGCCGCCACGGTGCAGGGCGTCGGGCAGACCGTGCAGACCTCGATGGCGCTGTTCGCGCGCATCTTCGAGGTGCTCGACCTTCCGGTACAGGTGATGGATCGGCCGGACGCCATGCCGTTGCGGGTGACTCGGGGCGAGGTCGCGCTGCACGGGGTCACCTTCGGATACGAGGAGAGGGCCGGGGCCGAGCCGATCCTGCGGGACGTGGACCTGGTCTGCCGGCCGGGCTCGATCACCGCGATCGTGGGGGCGACCGGCTCCGGTAAGACCACGTTGGCCTATCTGGTAGCCCGGCTGTACGAACCGCAGACGGGGACGGTCACGATCGACGGCGTGGATGTCGCGGGCGCGACGCGGGCATCGGTCGCAGACGCGGTCGGGTTGGTGGCTCAGGAAACGTACCTGTTGCACGCGACGATCCGGGAGAACCTGCTGCTGGCCAAGCCGTCCGCGAGCCAGGAGGAGCTGGAGGCCGCGGCCCGGGCGGCGCAGGTGCACGACCTCATCGTGGCGCTGCCCGACGGGTACGACACCGTGGTCGGGGACCGGGGAAACCGGTTCTCCGGCGGCGAACGGCAGCGTCTCGCGATCGCCCGGGTGTTGCTGCGCAACCCGCCGGTACTGGTGCTCGACGAGGCGACCAGCGCGCTGGACACGCGTACCGAGCGGGCCGTGCAGGAGGCGCTGGACCGGTTGGCGGAGGGACGGACCACCATCGTCATCGCGCACCGGTTGGCCACCGTCGAGCGGGCCGACCAGATCGTGGTGTTGGAACACGGTCAGATCGTCGAGCGGGGGACGCACGCCGACCTGGTGGCGCTGGCCGGACGGTACGCCCGATTCCTGCGCCCGGATGGGACGGACAGCGAGTCCGCCGGGTCGTCCGGGTCGCGGCAGATGCGGCTGCCAGTGGTTGGCCGGGAGGGGGTGCATCCCGTGGTGCACCGAACCTCTCCCGAGTCAATCGGATGACCGCAATGGTTAGCATTTGGTAACTGTTCGTTCCGGTCCTTGGCGGGGCTGGCGCGATCCGGCGCCACGTAGGACGATGGCTCGGTACTCGTCGTCGCGGGGGATGCCATGCGCGTGGTCGTTGACCCAAATCTCTGCTGCTCGTCCGGTCTCTGCTCGCAGTCCTCACCAGAGGTGTTCGACCAGGATCCCGACGACGGTGTCGTGCGACTGCTGCTCGCGGAGCCGCCCGCCCACACCCACGCGGATGTCCGGTTCGCCGCCCACGGCTGCCCGTCGGGTGCGATTGAGATCTTGGAACACGACACCACCGGTTCGTGACCAGTCGATCCAGTCACAGGTTCGACGGACTATGGTGCTGCCATGGCATCAACGGTGGACCTCGAACTACTGGACACGGCTCGCCAGTTGCGGATTGCCGTGATCTCGCTGGCGCGACGGCTGCGCGCGGAGCGGCAGGAGACCGGGGTGAGCCCGTTGGGCATCTCGGTCCTCATTCGGGTCCGCCGAGAGCCCCGGTTGACCCCGAAGGCTCTCGCCCGGGCGGAGAACGTCGCACCGCAGACGCTCACCAGGGTGCTCGCCTCGCTGGAACATCAGGGCCTGTTGTCCCGGCGCCCGGACCCGTCCGATGGGAGGCAGTCGCTGCTCGAGCTGACCACCGCGGGCCGAAAGTTGCTCCGTCGGGACAGTGCCCGGCGAGAAGCGTGGCTCGCCGGGGCGATGCAGGAAGCCCTGGCGCCGAGCGAGCGGCAGATGCTGCGAGTGGTGGCGCCGTTGCTGGAGATTCTCGCCGAGTACAAGCCGGCGGACGACCGTTGACCCGCTAGGGGACGGCCTGTTTTGGGCCTTGCCGGCCCGCTTGCCCAGATCGTACGCGTTGACTTTCTATCTGGCCTCGGGCATTTTGACTCCGGATCCAGGTCGGCGTCTGGGGCGGGGGAGCTTTGGTGACGCGTGTGGCGGTGGTGACCGGAGCGGCCCGTGGCGTGGGCGCGGCGGTCGCGGTCGGCTTGGCCGCGGCGGGCCTCGACATCGCGGTGGTGGACGAAGACGACGCCGCGTGCGGCCCGACTGTGGAGGCAGTGAGTCGGCTGGGGCGGCGGGCGGTCGCTACGGGCACCGGCGACGGGTGGGATGCCGCGCTGCACCGGGTCGCGGAGCGGCTGGGCGAGCCCACGGTACTGGTGAACGCCGTGTGTCCGGAGGCCGGACCGGCCCTGTCGGGCTGGGCGCTGGCGGACTGGGCCGCGCGGGTGGAAACCGTCCTCTATGGCGCCTTCGCGGCCAGCCGCGCGGCCAGCGAGTACATGATGCGGGAATGGTGGGGCCGGATCGTCACGGTGGCCGTGGGCACCGCGCCGACGACCACCGAGGCGTTGCTGGGCCTGACCCGTACCCTCGCCCTGGAATGTGAGCCGTTCGGCATCGCGGTGAACGCGGTCGCCAGTCACCTGCCGGCGGTACCCGTGGAGCTGTCCGTACCGAACCCCGCGCCTACGGCACCGGGCGGCGATCCGTTCGCCGCGGCGGTCCGGGCGGTGTCCATGCTTGCCGGGCCCGATGCGTCCGGCCTGTCGGGTCAGGTGCTGTATGTCGCTTGACCCGAACGCTCGCGGCGTCTGAGGACCGCGGCTGGTCAGCCCACGGTGATCGTGCGCTGACCAGCCGATGCCGGATCAGTCGGGCAGCTCCCAGTGCAGGCTGTCCGCGGACGCGACCAGCCGGCCCGGGCGGTCGCGCCAACTGGTCTCGATGCTGGCCAGGAGCCGCTCCTGGTCCGGGCCCTGAAGGCGGGCACGGGTGCGACCGCGCCACTGCCGGTTCATCGCCTCGTCCTCGTCCGTGTGCACCGCCGGCCGGGTCGCGAGCCCCACGCCGCCGCTGCCCGTACCCGCGGTCCGCTGCCGGGCCGGGCCGTCCAGCTCCGGCAGGTTGAACTCGCCGGCACCGAGTCCCGCGGTCAGCTCACTGAAAGCGTCCGCGTCCGACACGGGGCTGTCGGTGAGCTTCCGGGCCGTCCAGAAGTATGACCCCTCGTCCACGTGCGCGTGGTACATCATCCGCAGGAACTCGTGGTACAGCTGGTACTCGCGGCGGTGGCGGAACTCCGACTCGGCGAACACGGTCGCCTCGTCCAGCCGGTCGGCCAGCACCGTGTTGATGGACCGGGCGGCGAGCAGCGCGCTGTAGGTCGCCAGGTATACCCCGGTGGAGAACAGCGGGTCGACGAAGCAGGCGGCGTCGCCAACGAGTGCGATGCCCGGCCGCCAGAACCGTGTCGTGTGGTACGAGTAGTCCTTGCGTACCCGGATCTCCCCGTATGTGCCCTCGGTGACCCGGTGCGCGTTTGTCAGCAGCCCGCTGATGAGCGGGCACTCCTCGATCAGCCCGGCGAGCGCCTGCTCCCGGTCGCCGCGCACCTTGTCCGCCATGCTGGACGGGACGACCGCGCCCACGCTGGTGAGCGTGTCGCTCAGCGGGATGTACCAGAACCAGCCGTCCCGGAACGCCGCGCAGACGATGTTCCCGCTGCGGGGCTGGGGCATCCGGGCGCCGCCCTCGAAGTATCCGAACAGCGCGATGTTGCGGAAGAAGTCGGAGTTGACGCGGGTGGCACCGGCCGCGGTGTAGAGCCGGCTCTGGTTGCCGGACGCGTCCACCACGAACCTGGCGGCCACCTCATGCCGCTGGCCGTCCGCGTCGACGTACCGCACCCCGCGGACCCGGTCCCCGTCGTCGTACGCCTCCTGGACCGCGCAGCGCTCCCGGACCTCGACGCCGTGCCGGCGCGCGTTGTTCAGCAGGATCTGGTCGAATTTCATCCGCTCGACCTGGTAGGCGTAGCGCTCACCGTGCGAGGCCGTAGTGAAGTTGAACGACCACGGCTCGGAACTGGTGCCCCACAGGAAGGTGCCACCGGACTTTCTCGTGAACGAGGCCGCCGCCAGCTCCTCGGTCACCCCGAGCAGCCCGCAGATCCACTGCGTCGTGGCCGGCAGCAGGGACTCGCCGATCTGGTACCGCGGGAACTCCTCGCGCTCCAGCAGCAGCACCCGGTGTCCCCGCATGGCGACGAACGACGCCACCGTGGAGCCTCCCGGGCCGCCGCCAACCACCACCACGTCGTACTGCTCCATCGGGTCCTCCCTGTCGTGCGTCATGAGCGAGCCGGCTCGGGCTCGAGTACCACCGGCAAAGAGCTGAGTCCACTGAGGACACTTGAGTAGATCCGTTGCGCCGGACCGGTCTGGCGCACCGAGCGCACCCGGCGACGCAACCCCTCCAGTACCGCCTCGACCTCCATCCGGCCGAGCAGGTGGCCCAGGCAGAAGTGTGAGCCAAGCGCGAACGTCAGGTGCTTGTTGGGATCGCGGTTGAGGTCGAACCGGTCAGGGTCCGGGAAGACCGTCTCGTCGCGGTTGGCCGAGGAGATCCAGACGCTGACCGCGTCGCCCGCGTGGATCTGCTCGCCGCCCACCGTGACGTCGACCGTCGCCGCCCGTCCACTGTGGATGGACGGTGTGGTCCACCGGAGCACCTCCTCGGCTCCCGAGGCCAGGCCGGCCTCACCGTCCTTGAGGCGCCGCCACTCGTCCGGGTGGTCGAGGAGAGCCTGTAAGCCACCGCTGATCGCGTGCCGGCCGGTCTCGTCGCCGCCGATCATCAGGCCGTAGCAGTTGGCCACGAGTTCGGCGTCGCGCAGGTTGTCCCCGCCGATGGTGGCGTTGGTCAGCAAGCTGACCACGTCGGTGCGGCTGCTGCGCTGCCGCACCTTGGACAGGTCGGCGAAGTACAGCAGGATCTCGTTGCGTGCCGACCAACTGTCGATGGGCGGGGCGTCGGCGTGATCGGAGCTCCACGCGTGCGCGGTGAGGCTGAGCAGGTACCGGCGGTCGTCCTGAGGAACATCGAGCAGGTCGCAGATGGCACCGAGGGGAACGTTGCCGGCCACGTCCCGGGCAAAGTCGCACTCGCCCTTGTCGATGGCCTCGGTGAGCAGCCGGTCCACGGTGCGGCGCAGGCTTTCCCCGATCGCCGCCAGGGCGCGGGCGGAGAAGGCCCGCTGAAGAATCGCCCGGATCTCGTGGTGCCGGGTGCCGTCAGTGACCGCGAGCATGACGCCGGCCGCGGAGTCGCCACCGTGCAGGATGGTACCGAGGGCGTTGCCGCGCTCGGTGGTGAACCGATCCGAGTCGCGGTACACGGACAACGCGTCGGCGTACCGGGTGATGGCCCAGAACCCCGGCTGCGTCCCGCGCAGCGGCTGCCAATACACCGGCCGGGTGGCCCGCAGGTGCCGCCAGATCTCGGACAGGTCGTGCTCGGCGTGCAACTTAGGGTCCGCGAGGTCGATGGTGTCCAGCGACTCGGGAGCGACTGTCGTGGCGGTCATCGCCGGGGCCCTTCGCCGGTCCGCGTGTCGGTGTCCGAGCCTCCGGTCGGTCGGGTGGCGCCCCCCGTCCGGGCGGCGGCCACCGCAGCCAGCCCCCGTACGGTCGGCTGCGCGTACAACTCGCGCGGCGTGAACGACAGCCCCGCCTCGCGGGCGCCGCGGATCAGGTTCACCGCGAGCATGCTGTCGCCGCCCAGCTCGAAGAAGTGGCTGTCGAGGTCCACATCGGACACTCCGAGCACGTGGCCGAACAGTGCGCAGAGCGTGCGTTCCGGGTCGGTGCGCGGCGACTCGCCGGCCGCCTCCGGGCCGGCCGGTGCCGGCAGGGCGCCCCGGTCGACCTTGCCGGACGGGGTGCGCGGCAGCTCGTCGAGGACCGCCACGACGGCCGGTACCAGGTATTCGGGTACCCGGGACCGGGCGTGCTCGCGAACCTCGGCCGGCGTCGGCGCGCTACCCCGATGAGGCACCACGTAGCCGACCAGCCGCGGGTTGCCCGCCGGGTCGGGACGCACCACGGCGACCGCCTCGCTCACCGACGGATGGCTACGCAGGATCGCGGCCACCTCGCCCAGCTCCACCCGGTATCCCCGAATCTTCGTCTGGTCGTCGAGCCGGCCGGCGAACACCAGGTCGCCGGTCTCGGTGCGGCGCACCAGGTCTCCGGTGCGGTACATCCGGGAACCGGGCTCCCCGAACGGGTCGGCCACGAACCGCTGTGCGGTCAGGCCGGGCCGGCGCAGGTATCCGCGGGCCAGCCCCGGCCCGGCGAGGTACAGCTCACCGGTCTCGCCGGGAGCGGCCGGTCGCAGCGCACCGTCCAGCACGTAGGTCGCCACGCCCGGAATCGGCTGGCCGATCGGCGGGATCCCGTTGCCGGACAACGGGTCGGTCATGGTGGCGCACACCGTCGCCTCGGTCGGCCCGTACGCGTTGATGAGCCGCCGGCCCGGCGCCCACCGCGCGGCGAGCTCGGCCGGGCACTCCTCGCCGGCGACCACGATCGTCCGCAGGTCCGGCAGGTCGACCCCGGACAGGCTGCCGAGCGCCGATGGCGGGATGACCGCGTGGGTGACCCGGCCGGCGCGCAGCGCGTCGCCCAACTCGTCGCCGGCGAGCGGCCCGGGCGGCGGGACCACCAGCGTGGCGCCGGCGGTGAACGCCGCCCAGATCTCCGTGATCGAGGCGTCGAAGCTGGGCGAGGAGAGCTGGGCCATCCGGTCGCCCGCCGACAGCGCCAGCCTGTCGACCTTCGCCGCAGCGAGACCGGCCAGGCCGGCGTGGGTGATGACGGTGCCCTTCGGCCGGCCGGTCGAGCCGGACGTGTAGATGACGTAGGCGGTGTTGGCCAGGCGCAGCGACGCGGTGCGGTCCCGGTCGGTCGGGTCGGTGTCCGACAGCTCGGCCGGTGCGTCGCCCAGTTCGGCGGAGTCCAGCGTGTCGAGGATCAGGTCGGGTGCCGCGTCAGCCAGTACGTACTCGACATGGGCGGCCGGGTACGCCGGGTCGACGGGCAGGTATCCTCCGCCCGCCTTGACCACCGCCAGCATCGCCACCACCATGTCGACCGACCGGGGCAGGCGCAGCGCCACCAACCGCTCCGGCCCGATCCCGCGCCGGATCAGCAGCCGTGCCAGCCGGTTTGCCCGCCGGTTCAGCTCGCGGTAGGTCAGCGTGCCCGTGCCGTCGGCCAGCGCGTCGCCGTCCGGTGTCCGGGCCACCTGGCACTCGAACAGTTGCGGCAGCGTGGCCGGCGCTACCCGAGCCGGTGGGTCCGGCGGGTACGGGCGGGAACGCGGCTCGGTGTCCGCAGCCTCCAATGTCGGCATAGCAGAGCCCTTCCGGTCACTGGGATCGACTCACTGAGGATCGGTCGTGGCTAGCAGGGCCTGCGCCGCCGCGCGCAGCCGCTTCTTGTCGAGCTTGTCGAGACCGGCAAGCGGCATGTCCCCGCGGATCTCCACCCGGGCTGGCGCGTGGTTGGCCGACAGCCGGGTCGTCACGAGCGCACGCACCTGATCGCCGGTCAGCGACGTCCGCTCGCGGGGAACGACCACGGCATGGATGCGCTCGATCCGGTCCGCGTCCTCGACGCCGAACACCGCGACCTGTGCCACGTCGGGGTGGTCGAGCAGCACCTGCTCGACCGCGGACGGGTAGACCTTGATGCCGTTGGCCTTGATGACCTCGCCGAGCCGGCCGTCCAGGCGGAGGTATCCGCTGGCGTCCAGCCGTCCGAGGTCCCCGGTGCGGATCCAGCCGTCCCGCAGCACCCGCGCGGTCGCCTCGGGTTCGTGCCAGTACCCGGCCATCCCCCACGGGGTGCGCACACACACCTCGCCCGGCTCGCCCGCCGGCACCTCGCGGTCGCCGTCGGGCTCGCGGATCGACACGGTCACTGGCGGTACCGGTCGGCCGGCCGTGTCGCGCAGTTCCATCCGGTCGTGCTCGGCCGGGTTGAGCCAGCTGATCTGCCCGCACTCGCTGCTGCCGTAGAGCTGGAACAACCGGGGACCGAACGCCTCGGCGGCGCTGGCGAGGCGCGAGGGTGACGGCGCGCAGCCCGTATACATCAGAGACAGCAGGCTGGACAGGTCGGCAGAGAACCGGTCGGGGTGGTCGGTCAACGCGTACAGCTGGGGGGCGGACAGGAACACCCGGTTGATCCGGCGAGTGCCCACGTCTGTCAGCACCCGGCCGGCGTCGAACCCGTCGTGCAGCACCACGGTGCCGCCGACCGCCAGGAAGTTGTCCGCCATCTTCCCGGTCGAGTGGGTCAGCGGCGCGGTCACCAGCAGGGTCTGCGGCCGGGGCGAGCGCGGGGTGCGCGCGACCATCTGGTTCTTCACCGGAAACGACCAGCTCACCCCGAGCGGCTTGCCGGTGGAACCGCTGGTGTATGTCACCACGGCGAGGTCGCCGCACGCGGCCTTCGCCTCGTCGAACGGCTCGCCGGTGGCGAGGTCGGGGATGTCCGCCGTGCCGGCGAGGTCGAAGCCGGCGAGCTGGACCGGCCGGTCGACCCGGGCGCACAGATCCCGGCCCCGGGACAGGTGCGCGCGATCCACGATGAGCATGGTCAGGCCGGCGGTGCTGAGCATCTCGACCTGGTCGTCGGCGGAAAGCGAGTCGGCAGGGTTCACCGCGTTGGTCGCCCCGGGGTGAACCACCGTGGCGCCCAACAGGTTTGCCGCGTATCGCAGGATCAGCGTGGCCGGACTGTTGGCCTCGGCCAGCACGCCGACCACCGACCCGATACCGACGCTCTGCGCGACCATGGCACCGGCCGCCACCCGTACGGAATCGGCCAGCGTGCCGGCCGTGACCGGTCGGTCGCCCCACCAGACGGCGACCCGTTCGGGGTTGCGGTCCAGGGCGGTGAGAATGAGACGTACGTAGTGGTCGTCGGCGGGCATCAACGGCTCCCTCGTCAGGTCGTCAGCCTCGGTCGGTCACGTCGGGACCCTCGGCCGCACCGGCCGGCTGGCGCACCAGGCTCGCCGGCCGCAGGTCGGTCCAGGTCCGCTCGATGTGGTCGAGGCAGCCGTCGCGGCTGTCCGCGCCGTGCGCGACCCGCCATCCGTCCGGCACGTTGACCTCGGCCGGCCAGAGCGAGTATTGACCCTCGCCGTTTACCAGAGCGACATATCGCGAGTCAGGGCTGTCGAACGGGCTCGTCACGCGCGCCGCCCATCCGGAGAAAGTATTACGCAGATGCGTTCTAACATCACGGCCCCCGAACCGAAGAAGACGCTTGTCTGTCACATGATCGTCAAGCGTCGACAGGTAGAAACAGTAAACCAACGCGTGCGAATCTGTCGACCCCCGTACCGGCACGGCCATCCCTCTCCCGCCTCGCTACCTGGCCGGATGCGGTGCCGGCTCGGGGCCCGCGACCAGCGTCGACAGCGACGACACGATCATCCGTGCGCCGGCCGCCCGGAGCCGGTCGGCGGTCGCGTATCCGGTCGTGACGCCGACTCCGAAGACACCCGCCGCCGCGGCCGCGGTCATGTCCAGCGGATGGTCGCCGAGATACACCTCCACCCCGTGCCGCCGCAGGTGGCTGACCTTCTCGGGCCCGGCCGCGCCGCCTACCAGCAGGTCGACGGTCAGGCCGGCGGCGCGCAGGTAGGCCGCGGCGGTCTCCGGTCGCCGGCCGGTGATGACCACGGCCCGGCCCCCGTGCCCGCGCACCCGGGCCAGCGCCTCGGCCGCGCCGGGCATGGGCTGCGCCTCGGCCACACCCTCGGCATCGGCCGCCGCGCGGTACCGGAGCAGTGCCTCCTCGATCCGCCGCTCCGGCAGGTGCCGGCTCAGCTCGGCGCGTAGCTCGGCGGCGGATGTCAGGCAGCGGCCCAGATCCACCGCCGCGGGCAGTTCGGGATCGATGGCGCGCAAGGCGACCAGCGCCGCCTCGCGGGTGTCGAGCAGCGTCAGGTCGAGGTCGAAGCCGACCACCGAGCCGGACAGCGGCGACCACTCCGGTGCGTCTTCGGGCACCGTCATCGCCTTCGGTTGCCGACGACGTCCGCGAGCAGTTCCAGGGCACCCCGGGCCGGCACCTCGGGCAGGACCGGCAGGCATGCCCGGGTCTCGTCGACATACCGGCGCAGGTCAGCGCGCGCCAGGTCCAGCGCGGGGTGAACCCGCAGCAGTTCCAGCGTCTCCTGCAGCGCAGCCGGGTCGTTGAGGTCGCCGTCGAGCAGCTCCAAAAGGCGCGCGTCCTGCGGCCGCGGGTTGGCCCGGACGTGCAGGACCGGCAGCGTCTCCACGCCCTCGCGCAGGTCCGTGCCGGGTGCCTTGCCGGTGCGCCCCTGCGGCTCGGTGATGTCCAGCAGGTCGTCGGAGATCTGGAACGCGATGCCGACCAGCTCGCCATATCGCAGCAGGGTGTCCACCATCCAGTCGGGGCACCCGGCGGTTATCGCGCCGAGGCCGGCACACGCCGCGGTCAGCGACCCGGTCTTGTCCCGGATGACCGCGAGGTAGTGCTCGACCGGGTCGTCGTCGGGCCGCGGCCCGACGGTCTCCAGCGTCTGCCCCATCACCAGCCGGTGCGCGGTCTCCGTCTGCAGTTTCACCGCGCGAAGACCGAGCGTGGCCATCAGCTGGGCCGCCGCGGTGAACAGCAGGTCGCCGCAGAGCACCGCGGCGGAGTTGCCATACCGGACGTTCGCCGACGGCACGTTGCGGCGGACGGTCGCCTCGTCCATCACGTCGTCGTGATAGAGCGTCGCGATATGGGTCAGCTCACAAGCCGCCGCCGCGGTGGTGACCTCGGTCCGGGCCGGGTCGCCGAACTGGGCGGCGAGCAGCGTGAGCAGCGGCCGGAACCGCTTGCCGCCGGCCTTGATGAGGTATCGGGCCCGAACGTCGATGTCCGGGTAGACGTTGCCGGCCGCGGCGTGCAGCACCTGGTCGACGGCGCCCATGCCCTTGACCAGCGAGGCCGACATCTCCCGGTTTTCGATGCGCAGGCCGAAGGTGGTCGCCGCGGCGGCCGCGGCCTTCTCTTGCCGCGCAAGGGCGGCGACCTCGGAACCGAACGCGGCACCAACCGCGCTCGGGGTGACAGTCGCCGTCGTCGTGTTGGTCTGCTCTGGCATCAGCCATCCTCGGCTCGTCGCTGTCGAATGGAGCCCCCGCGTTGCCTGGTGCCACGGTAGCCGGAAGCGGCGGCTACGAAAAGAGTTTCGTCGCAAGTGAGAAAGTAAACTTCCGCGAACGAGTTGACGATTGTCACACATACATCGATATCGAACCCTACACGCTGTCGAGCGCGTTACACCTAGTCATCGAGCTTGCCGAGATCTACGGCGTCGGTTAGCCTGGTCTCCGATTTACACCGCTGATGCTGACGATATTGCGCGGCATTTGGGTGCCGGCCTGTTTCACCATCGACCCGATCGTCGGCCCGGAAGGTGGAGGCCCGGTGGACAACCCGTTCGCGGCCGAGGCGCGCGAGGATCCGTATCCGATCTACCGCCGGATGCGCGAGGCTGCCACGGCGCACGACACCATGTTCGGGGTGCCCGCCTACCTGCGGTACGCGGACTGTGCGGCGATCCTTCGGGACGGCCGGTGGGGGCGGGGCTCGGGCAGCGACCGGTTGCGCGGCGCGGAGGACAAGGGCAACCGGCGTTCGTTCGTACGTCAGGACCCTCCGGAGCACACCCGGCTGCGTGGCCTGGTGGCCAAGGCGTTCTCGCCCCAGGTGATCGCGGCCATGCGCCCCCGCATCGAGCAGCTCGCCGAGGGTCTGATTGACGACATGTTCGCCACCGGCGGCGAGGTCGAGCTGCTGGCCCAGTATGCGTACCGGATCCCGGTGACGGTCATCTGCGAGATGCTGGGCGTCCCCGCGGAGGATCAGGTGACGTTCTCCAGGTGGGCCCGGTTCCTGGCCCGCGGGCAGGACCCGGAGGAGGTGTTGACTCCGGACGAGGCCCGCCGGCGCAACGGCGCCATCCGCAACTTCCGCGAATACTTCCGGGAGCTGATCGCCAAGCGCCGCGCCGAGTCCACGACCGACCTGCTGGGTCGGCTCATCGAGGCGCGCGAGGCGGGTGACTCGCTCAGCGACGCGGATCTGTTGGCGACCTGCGTGCTGCTCCTGTTCGCCGGGCACGAGACCACGGTGAGCCTGATCAGCAACGGCATCCTGGCCCTGCTGCGCAACCCCGATCAGTTGGCCCGGGTGCGGGACAACGACCTGCCCGAGCAGTCCTCGTTCATCGACGAGCTGGTGCGCTACGACGCCCCGGTGCAATTCGTGTCCCGCACCGCCCTGCAGGAGCTGGAGCACGACGGCCGGCGGTTCGCGAAGGGTGAGCATGTGCTGCTGATCCTGGCCGCCGCCAACCGGGATCCGGAGGCGTTCGACGATCCGGAGCGGCTGGACGTGGCGCGGCCGAACAGCCGGCACCTCGCCTTCGGGCTGGGCATCCACTTCTGTCTCGGCGCGCAGCTCGCCCGCCTGGAGGGTGAGATCGCCATCCGGACGCTGCTGCGTCGCGCGCCCGCGATGGCGTTGACTCCGGAGCCCCTTACGTACAAGCCGAACATCATCATGCGAGGTCTGCAACGGTTGCCGGTCCGGCTGAAGTGACGCAGGCGCCACGACGATCGGGGGAGAGCGTCATGCTGGTGGGTACGCGGGTCGGGTTGAACATCGACGACATCGACGTCGCCGAGCAATTGGTGGCGGAGCTGTCCGCGGCCGACGCGGCGCTGGACGCGGCGGCGCGCAGCGGGTATGGGCTCATCGACGACGCGACCGGGCACCGGCAGGAGACCGCCGGCCGGGAGCTGCGGTACCTCCTGGTGCTGCTGGCGGCCCGCTACGGCCGGGCCGGACACGACGGGGTGATCACCGCGGCGGTCGCCTGCGAGCTGAACCATCTCGCGACGGTGCACCACGACCGCATCGTGAACGAGCCGGAGATCGCCGAGTTGGCCGAGCCTGAGCCGGCTCGCTGGGCCAACTGGGTCGCGATCCTGACCGGGGACTTCCTGTTCACCGCGGCCGCCCGGCTGGCAAACGGATTGGGCATCGAGGCGGTCGAGTTGCAGGCGCGCACGGCGGCCCGGCTGGTGACCGGCCAGTTGCGCGAGGAGTTGGAGCCGACGCCCGACGACGACCCGGTCACCCACTACCTGTCCGTGGTCGCGGACAAGACCGGCGCGCTGACCGCCACCTGTGCCGGGCTCGGCGCGCTGGCCGGTGGGAGCGACCGCCAGGTCATCGACGCGATGCTGCGGTTCGGCGAGGAAATCGGGGTGGCTCACCGGATCGCGGAGGAGTTGGCCCGCCTGTCGGACTCCGACCAGCCCGACACCACGGCGCTGGCCGACGACGCGCTTGCCGCGCGCTATCTGCGGCGTGTGGCGGCGGGGCAGCCGGCCACCATCGAGCTGGCCCGCCAGCACGGAGTGGATGCGCTGGTCGTCGAGGACCTGACGGCTCAGGTGGCCCGGGCGCAGGAGACGCTACGGCACACGCCGGACACGCCGGCCAAGAAGATGCTGGGCGAGCTGTGCGAATGCCTGCTGGCCCCGGCGGGAGCGCGATAGTCCCGACCAGACAGGTCGGGCACGGTCATCCGTGCCCGACCTGTCTGTGGGGGAGTGTGTTGGTCAGACCGACGAGGGGCCGGCCAGGGCGCCGTCCGGCGCCACCGCCTCGTCGAGCAGCGTCGCGTCGTCAGAAACCAGGGCCCGGGCGAGCAACCGGACCTCGGGCGAGGTCAGCGTGGGTATCAGGATGAACAGCCGGCCGTGGTCGCCGGCCACGTCGACCCGGCCGGTCATCAGCACGTCGAACATGTCGGCCTCACCGCGCATGACGGCGAGTTCGTCGGCCCACAGGTTGGTGATGGTGACGTCGGGCTCGTCGATGCTGCCGAGGCCGGACCGGACGAGTATGCCCTCGCGGACGTCGTCGTAGTAGTGGACGGTGCCGCGCGGTCCCTCGGTCACCACGTGCTGGATGCGGATGTCCGTGTCCGGGAGCCAGCGCGCCGAGGTGGCGAGGCGGAACCTCTGCACCATCCACTCTTCCGATAGGAACTCCACGTCAGCGGTACCTCTCCGGAAGGTCGAAGTCGAACTGTTGCCCGCTGCGCTCACCCGGCGTGAACCGGACCTGCAGGCCGCGCTGGGTGCGCTCCTCCCAGGGCAGGTTGCCCTGTGCCGCACCGGCGGTGGTGGGACCGCCGTCCGTGGCCCGCTCCTCGACAGCCGTGTGCATCACCGGGCAGCCGGCGGCCGCGGCCCGCATGGCCTCCTCGATGGTCCAGTCCTTGATCCCCGAGCCGCCGTTGCCGTTGGCCGAGATGCCGCTCGAACCGCCGCTGGCCGAACCCTTGCCCGCCGAGCCGTGATCGGCCTCGGCCACCGGTGACGCGTCGCGTACCAGTTGGTAGTCCGGCATGCGGGCGAGCACCTGCTCGATCATCACGGTCGCCTCCATCCGGCCGAGGTTCGCGCCGAGACAGAAGTGCACGCCGTGGCCGAGCGCGAGATGCCGGTTGGGGCTGCGGTCGATGAGGATGTCGTCCGGCCGCTCGAAGACCTTCGGGTCACGGTTGGCCGCCGCGTAGCCGAGCACCACCCGGTCGCCCGCCTTGATGTCCTGACCGCCGAGACAGGTGTCGGTCACCGCCGTGCGGGACAGGAACGGCACCGGGCTGTAGTAGCGCAGGAACTCCTCGATGGCGCTGGCCATCAGGTCCGGATCGTCCTTGACCCGGTCGCGCTCGTCCGGATGCACCGCGAAGAAGGACAGCCCACCCAGGGCCAGCCTGGCGGTGGTGGCCATGCCGCCGATCACCATGGTGAAGCAGATCTCCATGATCTCGTGATCCGCGAACCGGTGGCCGTCGACCTCGGCGTCGAGCAGGTACGAGATCAGATCGTCGGCGCGCTCCTTCTTGCGCTTCGCGATCGCCTCGGTGGTCAGCTTCATCAGCAGCGACCAGGCCGCGTTGAGGTTGAACCGCTCCTCGCTGCGGTTGTGCACCGCGTCCGCGATGATCTCGGAGTGCTCGACCGGCAGGCCGATGAGCTGCATGGTGACCATCGCCGGTACCAGCTTGGTCAGGTCGTGGAACAGGTCGATCTGCCCCGACTCGATGCGCCGGTCGAGGCACCAGGTGACGAACTCCAGCACCCGCGACCGCATGACGCGCACCACCGTCGGCGAGAACCGGCTCTGGAGCATCCGCCGGTAGTCGATGTAGCCGGGCGGGTCCATCTCGATGGGTACCGCGCGGATCGGTGTCGGCGGCACCATCACGCCCGCGTACGGGCTCGTGCCGTTCGGCATGTCGTGGCGTGACGAGAAGGTTTCGGTGTCGCGTGCGGCGGCGGTAACTTCGTCGTAACCGGAAACCATCCACCGGCCGTTGTGGTAATCCCACCAACTGACCGGGGTGCCTCGCTGGTGAAATCTGCTGTACCGGTTGTCGCTGGCGAAATCCAACGTCTCGGGCGCAATGTCGTTCACAGGTCCCCGTCCCCGGATCGAACCCCGTCGCTTCCAGCCGCCAACATATCGAAAGCAAATGCGTAGGACAAGGGTACGGAGTCGCCGTCGGAAGTGTGACTCACATGCTCACCAAGCGTTCATCTGGCACGGGTACCGCTCGCGGCGGTCGAAGTGGCCACATCAAAAATCGTACGCAACAGCAAACTACCGCGCACCGACCCATTGAGATCAGCCGCGCCGCCGTGGAACATGGTGGGCATGTTGGGTACGGCGTTCGCCGCGGGCGGTAACGGTCTCGGTCAGCTGGATGTCGGCGCGATCTTCGGCGTCCTGTTCTTCGGCTACCTGCTGTACCGGCAGGTGCAGGCCCGGCCGGTTCCCCGCGAGCCACGCCTGCAGCAGCAGGGCCTGTTCCTCATCGTGGGCCTCATGCTCGCGGTTCCCCTGCTGTCCGGGCACGGCAAGTTGTCCGGTGCCGCGCTGGGCATCCTCCTGGCCAGCTTCGTGGTCGGCGCGACGCTGGCCGTCGCGCGTGCCCACACCGTCAAGTTGTGGTGGGACGGCCAGCGGCTGATGCGCAAGGGCGGAGCGTTGAGCATTTCCCTGTGGCTGGTCTCCGTCGCCCTGCACATCGGGGCCGGGGTGCTCAACCACGTGGTGGGCGGCCCGGCCGGCGCCGAGTCGGCCACCGCCATGCTGTATCTCGCGGTGGCGTCGACGGTTCAGCAGGTGGCGTTGGTGCAGCGGGGCAAGCGGCGCCGGATCCGGGCCCGTGCGGCACGGCAGGAACGTGAGGCCCAGGCGGCGCGGGCGGCCCAGGCGGCGCCGGAAGGTCTCGGCCCGTCCACTGTAGACGGATGACGCGGGCGGCTGAGCAGAGAGGCGGAGCAGTTGGACAGCGAGGTCGTCTACGTCGCCGGTGAATGGCGTCCACCGCGCGGCGCGGGCCGGATCGCGGTGGTCAACCCGGCGACCGAGGAAGAACTTGCCGTGGTCGCGGACGGGTCGGGCGCGGATGTGGACGACGCGGTCGCGGCGGCCCGGGCGGCACTGCCGGAGTGGTCCGCGCGGCCGGCCGAGGAGCGGGCCGCCTTCCTGCGCCTGATGCGCCGGGAACTCCTGGCACGGCGCGAGGAGTTCGCGGCCACCGTCACCGCCGAGATGGGCGCGCCCATCGCCCTGTCCCGGCACGTGCAGACCGGCCTGCCACTGCGCGCGCTGGGCGGGCTGCTCGACGCGCTGACCGAGGTGAGCACACCGGAGCGGCTAGGCAACTCCGTGGTGCTGCACGAGCCGGTCGGTGTGGTGGCGGCGCTGACCCCGTGGAACTATCCGCTGCACCAGGTGGTGGCGAAGCTGGCCGCCGCGATCGCGGTCGGCTGCACCGTGGTGCTCAAGCCGAGTGAGCTGGCTCCGCTGTCGGCCATGCTGCTGACGCGCGTGCTGCACGAGGTCGACCTTCCGGCCGGCGTGGTGAACCTGGTCACCGGCGGGGTCGCCACCGGCGACGCGCTGGTCGGGCACCCGGGTGTCGACCTGGTGTCCTTCACCGGCTCGGCCGCGGTGGGCGCCCTGGTGGCGGCCCGGGCCGGTGCCCTGGTCCGGCCGCTGATCCTCGAACTGGGCGGCAAGTCGGCCAACGTCGTGCTGCCCGACGCCGATCTGCCCGCCGCCCTGGAATACGGCGTGACCCGCGCGCTGGCCAACTCGGGCCAGACGTGCACCGCCCTGAGCCGGATGCTGGTACCTCGCAAAGATCTCGATGAGGCGCGGCAGCGGTGCACCGAGTTCGCCGCCCAGTATGTGCCGGGAGACCCGACCGACCCGGGCACTCTCCTGGGACCGTTGGTCACTGCCGATCACCGCGACCGGGTCCGCCGGGTGTTCGCCGACGCGGCCGCGGAGGGGGTCGACCGGATCGATCCGCTCGGCGACCGTCCGCTGCCCGAGCGCGGCTACTATCTGGCGCCGTCGCTGTTCGTGACCGACGACCCGGACCTGCCGATCGTTCAGGACGAGATCTTCGGGCCGGCGCTGTGCCTGCTGCCCTACGACACCGAGGAAGAAGCGCTGGCCATCACCAACAACTCGCGCTTCGGCCTGGCCGGCGCCGTGTGGTCGACCGACCGGGATCACGCCGTCGCCTTCGCCAGGGGCATGCGGGTCGGCCGGGTGGACATCAACGGGGCGCCGTTCAACCCCGCCGCGCCGTTCGGCGGCCGGGGACTGTCGGGCTACGGCCACGAACTGGGCCGATTCGGACTCCGCGAGTACCAGGTGGCGAAGGCGATAGGGCTGCCGGACGGGCCGGCCGCGCGGCCCGGTGGAGTTGCCGGGTGAGCGTGCAGCTGTGGCTGTCTACCCAGGCGAGCCCGCTGGCACGCAAGGCCGAGGAGTTCGAGCGGATGGGGTGGGACGGAGTCGCGTACACCGACTCCCAGAACAGGGCCGGCGACTCGTACGTGGCGCTGACCGTCGCCGCGTTGACCACCTCGCGCATCCAGCTCGCGGTGGGGGTGACCAACCCGCAGACCCGGCACGCCGCCGTCACCGCCTGCGCGGCCGCCTCGATCCAGGTCGAGTCCGGCGGCCGGATGTCGCTGGGCATCGGCCGGGGCGACAGTGCCCTGGCCTTTCTCGGACTGCGTCCGGCGTCCGTCGACACGCTTCGCGGCTACGTCCGGTCGGTCCAGACCTACCTGCGCGGCGAGGCGGTCAGCATGGCGGAGGCACGGGGCGACGCGACCCAGGTCATCGACGACCGGCTCCCGCTGGCCGACACCCCCACGGTCAGCCAACTGCTCTGGCTGCGCAAGGGGCCGCCGGTTCCGAAGGTGCCGGTCTTCGTGGCGGCCAGCGGCCCGCGCGCGATCCGGGTCGCCGCCGAGCACGCCGACCGGGTCATGCTCGCGGTCGGTGCCGACCCGGAGCGGGTGCGCTGGGGCATCGGGCTCGCCCGTGCGGTCCGGCCGGATGTCAAGATCGGTCTCTTCGTCAACGTCGTGGTGCACGAGGACCGGGCGGCCGCGCTGAGCATGGCCAGCGGCCGGATCGCCACCTTCGCGCGGTTCTCCACCATGCACGGCACCGTGAACGGGCCGGCTTCCGACTCGCAGCGCGCGGTCTTCGCCGCGTTGACCGCCGACTTCCAGATGACCCGGCACGGCCGCCACGGCACGCAGAACGAGCGGTTGACGCTGGGGTTCGCCGAGCGGTTCGCGGTGCTCGGGCCGGCGCCGTACTGCCTGGACCGGCTGGTGGAGCTGGCCGATCTGGGGGTGGACCGGTTCCACATCATCGGCCCGGTGCCCCGGTTCGAGCGGGCGGCCCGGCAGCGGTTCGTCGACGAGTTGATGGGGCCGCTGAGGGACAAGACGTGACCGGCGACACTGTGTCAAACCTGCCGAGGCAGGCCGACCGACGGGGGCGCGGGGTCGTGGTGAACGAGGTGCTGGTCACCGGATCGAGCGGCTTTGTCGGCCAGCATGTCGCGGCGGGGCTCGCCGCCGGTGGTTGGCTGGTGACGGGCGTGGACTTGGTGCCGCCGGCCGGCACCGTCGAGGGAGTGCGGCACGTGACGGCGGACGCCGCCGATCCGCGGGTGCTGGCCGAGGTCGCGGCCGGCCGGTACGCCGCCGTGGTGCACCAGGCGGCGATCACAGACACCCTGGAGTCGGACTGGGCGCGGCTGCGGTCCGTCAACGTGGATGGCGCGCTCGCGCTGGCGAGGGCCTGTGCCAGGGCGGGTGCCCGCTTCGTCTACGCCTCCTCCCACAGCGTGTACGGGACGGTGCGCCGACGGGTACCGGTGGCGGAGCACGACGTGTACGACACCGCGCTCTGTTCCGGGCCGCTCAACCCGTACGCGCGGTCGAAGCTGCTGCTCGACGAGCGGATGGCCGACGGGTTCGGGTCGACGCTGGCGTGGGCGGGCCTGCGGTACACCAACGTGTTCGGCGATGGCGAGCTTCCCAAGGGCCGGATGGCGTGCATCCTGACCCAACTCGTCCGCGCGACCGCGTCCGGGGAGCGGCTGACCCTGTTCGCCGACTCGTTGACCGCGGCGCGCGACTACGTACCCGCGGCCGTGGTGGCCGACGCGGTACGGCGCCTGGTCGAGGCGCCGGAGGCGGTCGAGTCCGGCGTCTACAACCTCGGATCCGGCCACGCCGTCACGTTCGCGACAGTCGTCGAGTGGTGCGCCCGGTTCGGTGACGGAAAGCTCGACGTGCGGCTCGTGAACAACCCGAATGCCGCGGCGTACCAGTACTGGACGTGCGCCGACAACGGCCGGCTGGACGCCGCGCTGCCGGACCGGTCGCGGGTCGCCCCCGGCGACATCATGGCCGAAGCGGAGCGGCTGCACCGAGGCTTCCGGCTGGCGTCCACGGCCTACTAGACGGTGGCCGGAGCAGTGAGGCTCGCCAGAACACTTCGCATCTGTGTATGATCTCAGGGTGACGCACGGGGCGCTGGGTCCGCTGATTCCGCTGTCACTTGAGCAAATTTCGGCGGTGCGGCCACACACGATCCGCAGCTGGAAGTACCCCATTACTTACGAGATCGCCCCGGACGTCGACGTCGACCTGCTGGGTTTGGCGCTGGCCGCCGTGGTCAACCGGCACGAACCCTTGCGGCTGCGGCTCATCGCCGACCGGTCCGCGCCGGGACAACGGATCGCGCCGCCGGTGGACACCTTCCCGATCGCTCAACTCGACGACGGGCCGTCCACACTCGCCGACTTCTTCGCCGAGAGTTTCGACCTCGCCGCCGACGGCCCGCTGCGCGCCGCGCTCGTGCGGCGGCCCGGCGGTCGGTCCCGGCTGCTGCTCGCCGTGCACCACCTGGCGTGGGACGGCATGTCCAGCGCGCCGTTCACCCACGACCTGTGGGCGGCCTACCGCAACCTGCGTGCCTGCGGGGAGTCGCGGCTGCCCGTACCGCAGATCAGCTACTCGGACCACGTGCTGGCGCAACGTGCCGCCGGACCCCGGCTCACCCCCACGCAGGCCGCCTACTGGGAAGAGGTCTTCGCCGGCTGGCGGCTGCCCGACTTCGAGCCGCCCCCCTCGGCCAGTCCCGTGGAGTGGAGCCGGCGGATCACCGGATCGGTGCCGGACCCGGCGATAGCCGGACGCGTCCGCATGCTGGCCCGCGCCGTCCGGGTCACCCCGCCGGTAGTGTGGCTGGCCAGCGCCCTGGTCGCACTGTGGGGGACCGACCAATCGGGGCGGGGCAGCCACGTGTCGGTCTACTGGGTGCACCACGGCCGCGACCGCGCCGAACTACGCGACCTCGTCGGGTTCTTCAACCGCAGCGTGCCGCTGCGCCTGGCGATGGATCCCGGCGAGCGGTTCGACCGGTTCTGTGCCAGGGTCCTCGGCCAGGTTCAGGCGGCGGTACGCGAGTCACGCGCGCCGTGGAGCATCCAGCGGCTCGCCGCCCACCTGTCTGGGCCGAAGGCTCCCGGACAGCGGCGGGAACGAATGTCCCGGATCACGGTCAACATCCAGCTCGACGACTCGGCGGAGGGGACGGGCCCGGCCGGTGACCTGGCCGCGTTCGTGTCCTACGATCCGCCCTCCGAACAGGCGTGGACCCCGCGGCTGGGGCAGTTGTGGTTGCAGCTGACGCTGGGTCCCGCACCGACCAGCTTCGCCGAGTATGACCAGCGGTATTTCCCCGACTCGACGGTCGGTGCGTGCCTGAACGGCATGCCGGCGATCGTTGCGGCGGTGCTCGACGGCGGAGCCGGCCGCTCCGTGAGCGAGCTGGCCGGGTGCGTGCCGGAGCCGGTCGACTCGGGCGCAGGCGCGCTCGGCGTCCCCTTGCCGGCGCCGCCGTCGGCGTACGCGACGCCCAACGGGTCGGCGGTGTGACGGTGACCGCTGAGCGGCGCGCGGTACACCTGACCGTGGTGGGCGACACGCTGCTGGATCGCGACGTGCTCGGCGCTGCCCAGCGCGTCTCGCCCGAGGCCCCGGTCGTGGTCGTGGGTGACCTGCGGCGTGAGTTGTCGCCAGGTGGCGCCGGACTGACCGCCATGCTCGCCGCTCGGGAAGGGCACCGGGTCACTCTGGTGACCGCGCTCGCCCGCGACGACGAGGCACGCGAGGTGCTCGCCGCGCTGTGCGCCGCCGGGGTGGCCGTGGTCGATCTGGGCGCCGCGGGACGCACCCCGGTGAAGACCCGGGTCCGGGCCGGTGACCAGACGGTCGTCATGCTCGACGAGGCGGAGCCGCCGGCGGTGCCGGGACCGTTACCGGAGGCCGGCCGGGTCGCCCTGCGGTCCGCGCAGGCCGTGTTGGTCTCCGACTACGGCCGGGGCGTCGCCGCCGCCGACGACGTGCGAGGCGCCGTGGGCGCGGTGGTGGGTCGGCTGCCCGTGGTCTGGGATCCGCACCCGCGCGGCCCGGCGCCGGTGGAGGGACTCACGGTGGTCACTCCGAACAGTCGCGAGGCGGCCCACTTCGCGCCGGGTGGCGAGACCGATCTGGCCGGCGACACCGCCCGGGGCCGCTGGTTGCGGCAACGGTGGGGCGTGGGCTACGTCGCCGTGACCAGGGGCGCGGACGGCGCGGTGCTGGTCGGCGACGATCAGGTCCCGCCGCTCGTCATCCCACCGCCGGAGGCCGTCCGGGGCGACGTACGGGGAGCCGGCGACCGGCTGGCGGCCACCACCGCGGCCCGACTCGGCTCGGGGGCCACGGTGTCGGCCGCGCTCGCCGAGGGCGTGAACGCCGCGACCGCCCACGTGGCGGGCCGCGAGGCCGCCCGGGTGTGGACGCACGGGCCGGCCGAGGCGATGGCGCTCGCCGACCGGGTGCGCCGTGCCGGCGGCACGGTGGTGGCCACCGGCGGCTGCTTCGATCTGCTGCACCGCGGTCACATCCTGCTGCTGGAGCATGCCCGGCGACTGGGCGACTGCCTCATCGTGTGCCTGAACAGCGATGCGTCCGTGCGGCGGCGCAAGGGCGAGGGGCGCCCGCTGGTGACCGAGGAGGACCGGGCGGCGGTGCTGCGCGCTCTGGCGTGCGTGGACGCGGTGGCGACGTTCGAGGAGGACACGCCCGTCGAGATCCTGTCCCGGTTGCGCCCGGACATCTGGGTGAAGGGTGGCGACTACGCGATCGGGGATCTGGCGGAGCTCGGAGTGGTCGAGGGCTCGGGGGGTCACGTGGTCCTGGTGCCCTACCTGGACGGGCGGTCGACCACGTCGCTGATCGAGCGGGCGGTGCGCGGCCGTTGACAAGCTACGCTGAAGCGTACCGTTCTGTCGCTCTATCGGGGCGACGGCGCGATCCGGTACAGTCACTAGTACGCATTGGCTTATAATCGGGGAGGACGCCGATGCTGGTGATGGCGATCAAGCCTGGGCACGACGGGTCGATCGCGGTGGTCGAGGACGGCCGCCTGCTGTGGTGCCTGGAGTCGGAGAAGGACACCTTTCCGCGGTACTCCCGGTTGACCCCGAGCACCCTGCTGCACGTCGCCGAGCGGCTGCCCCGGATGCCCGACGTGGTCGCACTCGGCGGCTGGTCGAAAGACCAGGGCATCGGCAAGATCGCGGCCGGCTACATCGGCGAGCACACCGTGCAGCGCCGCCCGATGAGCTTCTTCGGCAGCCAGGTGGAATACTTCAGCTCCACGCACGAGCGCTCGCACATCATGATGGCGCTCGGCATGGCGCCACCCGAGGAACACGAGCTGGAGACCGTGCTGGTGTGGGAGGGCATCACCGGCGCGTTCTATGTGGTCGACCGCGACTGGCGGGTGGTCCGCTCCGAGCCCGTGTTGAACGCACCGGGCGAGCGTTATTCGTTCCTCTTCTCGCTGGCCGATCCCACCTTCCCCGACCGCGGCCGGGCACCGCGGCCGGAGGGCAGCGGAAAGCTGATGGCCCTGGCGGCGTACGGCGACCCGAAGGACGCGGACAAGGACATCACCGCGACCGTTGACCGGATCCTCGCGCTGCCTCACCTCTTCATGGCGCCCAAGCACGAGTTCCGGGACACCCCGCTCTACAACGCGGGCGTGCAGTCGCAGGCGTGCAAGGTGGCCGCGGCCCTGCTGAGCCAGCGGCTGTTCGAGCGCTTCGCCGATGTCGCGGTGAACCGGCTGCCGGCCGGCACGCCGCTGCGCATCTCCGGCGGCTGCGGGCTGAACTGTGACTGGAACGCGGCGTGGCGTTCGCTGGGGCACTTTTCGTCGGTGTTCGTCCCGCCGTGCACCAACGACTCCGGTTCGGCCATCGGCACCGCCATCGACGCCATGGTCGCTCACGAGGGCCGCCGGCACCTCGACTGGAATGTCTACAGTGGACTCGAATTCGAGCACAACCGCGCGCCGAACCCGGAGGTCTGGCGGCACCGGCGGCGCGACGACGCGGCCATCGCCGAGGCGCTGGCCGCCGGCCGGGTGTTCGCCTGGGTGCAGGGCCGGTGGGAGATCGGGCCGCGCGCGCTGGGGCACCGTTCGTTGCTGGCCGAGCCGTTCAGCACCGCGACCCGCGATCGGCTCAACGACATCAAGCAGCGCGAGGGTTACCGGCCGATCGCGCCGGTCGTGCGGATCGAGGACGCCGCGGACGCGTTCATCGAGGATTTCGAAGACGAGCACATGCTCTATTTCCGGCGGGTCCGGGACAGCCGGCTGGCGGGCGTCACGCACGTTGACGGGTCGGCCCGCGCGCAGACCGTGAGCGCCGAACAAGAGCCGGTGCTGCACGGTCTGCTCACCGCGTTCGCCGAGCGGACCGGGATCGGGGTGCTCTGCAACACCTCGCTCAATCTCAAGGGGCACGGTTTCGTCAACCGGATGTCCGACCTGGCGCGCTACTGCCACGAAAACGAGGTGCGCGACATGGTGGTCGGCGACGACTGGTACAGCAGCGAACCGGAACAGCAGGGGACGTGACCGCGTCGGCCAGCATCGACGTGCGCGCCTACGAGGCCGAGCGGTCCGTGGCGCTGTTCACCGACGGCTGGGACGAGCTGGTCGCGGCGAACCCGTGGGCCACGTCGTTCCAGCGCGCCTGGTGGTACCGCACGTGGGTGCGAGTGGTGGCAGCCGCCGAGTCGTGTACGCCGGTGGTGTTCACCGCGGAGGCCGGCGGGGTACGCGTCGGCTGCGGCTTCGGTCTGTACGCCACCGACAGCGGCACGGTGGCCCGTCCGCTGGGCTGGCCGTGGTCGGACTACCACGACGCGGTCGGCCCCGACTCGCCGCTCGGTGTCGACCTGGTCGCCACCATGCTGACCCGGCTCGGCGCGGATCATCCCGTGGAGCTGCGCGAGCTTCGGCCGCACGGGCTCCTCGCGCGGGCCGGGCGGAAGCTGGGTTGGACGGCGGCACCGGACAGCGAGACGGTCGCGGTGAACCTGCGGGACGCGGCGCACCTCCAACGGGTCACCGGACGCCGGGAGTACGCGATGAAGCGCCGCCGGCTGGCGCGGCTGGGCGAGCTCCGGCTCACCCAACTCGGGGACCCGGACGACATCGCGCGCCTGCTGCCGGCGTTCATCGAGATGCATCGCGCGCAGTGGGCCGACCGGGCGGATGCGGTGGCGCCGTTCGACGGCGGCGTGGTGGACGAGGCGTTCCACGCCTTCGGTGCCGCCGGCGGTCGCGAGGGTGGTGTGCTGCTCACCGTTCTCAGTCACGGGGACGAGCCGCTGGCCATGTACTTCGGCTTCCGGCACGGCCGGTGGTATGGCGGCTACCGCACGACGTACCGGCTCGACGCCTGGCGATACTCGCCGGGTCACCTGCTGCTGCAGGAGATGCTGCGCGACTTCCACCGGGCGGGGCTGGCCGAACTCGACCTCATGCGCGGCGGATACGCGTACAAGCTGGCCTACGCCTCGACCGTGACCCGCAACACGAGCCTGACGCTGGGGAGCCCGACGTGTACGTGATGCCGTTCTGGAGCTGGCGGCCGGTCGGGGACGAGATCGTGCTGCACAACTACCTCGAGGGTGCCAGCGAGCGGGTGCCTCGCGCGGTGCTCGACGAGCTTGAGGCGGCCTACCGGGGCGGGCCGGCGCCCGAGTCGACCGCGCCCGGCCGGCTCGGCCTGCTGCTGGACCGCGCCGACGAGTTGCCGGAGCTGGTGAGCGGGCTGGCCCGGTCGCGCGAGGTGCCCCTGGTCGACCAGGTGGAGCTGACCAACCGCTGCCCGTACACGTGCGAGATGTGTCCGCGTACCCACTTCATGACGCGGCAGACCGGCGACCTGGATCTCGCGTTGTTCCGCCGGCTCATCGACGAGGTCGCGCCGCACCAGAGCTACCTGGGGCTGCACCACTTCGGGGAGTCGTTGCTGCACCGCGGTCTGCCGGAGGCGGTGCGGATCGGCCGCGAGGCGGGGGTCCGCGCCGGCATCTCCTGCAACCCGCCGTCGCTGCGGCCCGCGCTGGCCCAGGAGCTGCTGGACGCCGGCCTGGCCAACATGGTGCTGTCGCTCGACTCCACGGATCCCGACACGTACCGGTCGATCCGCGGTCGCGCGGCCCGGTTCGACGTGGCCGACCGCAACCTGCGCGAGCTGATCCGCCGTCGGGACGCCGGCGGGTACGAGCTGGCCGTGACGGCGCAGATGATCCGGATGGACGCGAACGACAGCGAAGCCGAGCGGTTCCTCGCCTACTGCAAGGAGATCGGGGTCGACCGCGCCATCGTCGTCCGGCTCGGCCGGTGGGACTTCGAGCCGGACTACATCGACCGGATCGGCACCGTGGACGCGCCCGGATACACCGCGCCGTGCTCGCTGCCGTGGAGCAGCGTCGCCGTGCTGTGGGACGGCCGCGTGGTGCCCTGCGCGCACGACTACGACGGGCTCGTGGTGCTCGGCGACCTCCGGGAGCGGACGCTGGCGGAGATCTGGCGGGACGCGGCGGTGGCCGGGTTCCGGGCCGGCAACCGGACCAGCGAGCTGTGCACCCGGTGCTCCTTCTCGGCGTGGTACCGGGAGGCGCAGCGGGAGCGCGAGGGCTTCGTGGAGTTCCACCGGGAGCGGCGGGCGCAGGAAGTCACCGTGGAGTGGATCAACCCAGAATCCGCCGGATGGCGGGACGGACGCCAGCTGTTCGACCGGTTCGACGTGGTCACTGGGCCGGCGCGCTGATCGGGAGGTAGGAAGCAGTGGTGGATCGGGCGGCACTGGTCACGGGCGCGTCGCGGGGGATCGGCGAGCGCATCGCCGGGTACCTCGCCGGGGCGGGGTACGGCGTGTCGATGGTGGGTCGCGGGCTGGACGGCGAACTCGACCGCGCCGCCGCGCGGCTGACCGCGGACGGGCGCGACGTGCAGGCGATCGCGACGGATCTGCGGGACGCGGCCGGTGTGGCCGACGTCATGCGGCAACACCGCGCGCGGTACGGGGACCGCATCGACGTCCTCGTGCACAGCGCCGGCCTGCTCACCGTTGGGCCGATAGCCGAACTCGCCACCGAAGCCCTGGACGACCTGTTCGCGGTGAACGTGCGGGCCGGCTTCCTGCTCGTGCGGGACGGCCTGCCGCTCCTGCGTACCGCGGAGAATCCGCTCGTGTTGTTGCTCGGCTCGGCCGCCGGGCTGGCCGGCACCGCCAACCTCGCGGCCTACGCGGCGAGCAAGTTCGCCGTCGTCGGCCTGGCCGAGTCGCTCGCCGCGGAGCTTGCGCCGCAGGGGATCCGGGTGACCGCGCTGTGTCCCGACCGGGTCGCCTCGACCGAGGAGTTGGTCGGAGAGCCCGATCTCATCGGGCTCTCCGACGTCACCCGCGCGGTGGCGACCCTCGTCGAGCTGTCGCCGGCGGTCAGCGTGCCGGTGCTGCCGCTACGTCTGGCTCGTCCGTGACCGCGGGGCCGTCCGGCGCCGCCCAGCACGCGTAGACCTGCTGGCACTGCGATTCCCAGAAGGCGACCCGGCCCTCCGGCGAGTCGTCGACCTGGTGGCCGAGCGACCGGGCACAGGCGACGTACCCGTCGGTGACGACGCCGCTGATCGAGCTGACCACGAGCGAGGTGAGCATCGGCCGGCCGGCGGCCGACTCGTACCGCTCGATCTCGGCGAGCGCGTCGTGCAGCAGGTCCTCGACCCGGGCCGGTGGCAGGTCCACCAAAGGAGCCAGCTCTTCGGCCAGCTCGACGTGGTGCACCACGCGGCGCCGCCGGGCCGCCGACAGGATCAACCAGAGCCGAAGCTCCCATACGAATGACGCACGGTCCATCGGTGCAGCCGCCTCCTCAGTCTTCGCCGCCCGACCCACCCGGGCCGGCGGACACCTCGAGAATCCGGTAACCACTCTTGGAACGGAGCCGCTCGGCCGGCCAGCCCGACGCGGTCAACCAGTCGTCCAGCGTGTCGGATCCCATGCTCCGCTTGACGACCAGGTATGCCCTGGCCCCCGGCCGCATCCGGGGCAGCCAGCGGGCGAGCAGATCGTGCAGGCTCTCCTTGCCCACTTTGATGGGCGGGTTGGAGTAGATGGCGGCGAAGGACAAATCGGCCGGAACGTCGTCCGGCTCGTAGGCGGTGACGTTGCCGAGGCCGAGCCGTGCCGCGTTGCCCCGGGTGAGCTCCAGGGCGCGCCGGTTCACGTCGACCGAGACGATCCGCGCGTCCGGGGCACGCAGGGCCGTGGCGACGGTTATCGGCCCATATCCGCAGCCGAGGTCCAAAATGGCGCCGGTGGCGGGTGGGCGCGGCGCATACCGGATCAAGATCTCGGTGCCCAGGTCGATCCGCTGCCAGCCGAACACACCGCTACCGCTGGTCAGCTCGAGCTGGCGGCCGTCGACGGTGAGTGGCACCGTGCGGGTCTGCATCGGTGTGGTCGGTTCAACGTCGAAGTATTGGCTGCCCACGACGGTGAGCTTACCGACCGGGCGAGTGCCGGCGGCCGTCACTGGCGGACCCGCGCCACGGTCGGCGGCGGAGGCCGCCAGGCGTTGACCAGCCCGCGGGCCACCCCGCGGAGGTATGCCGCGCCGCGGTGCGGCGCCCGGCCGCCGCGCACCGCCTCGGGGTCCAGCACGTGGTGCACCAGCAGGTAGCCGAGGAACGGCGCGAGCCAGACCCGCTGGCGCTGCCGCAGGAAGAAGACGACTTCGTTGTGGTACAGCTGGGCCTGCTCGGACAGCGGGCGGTCGCCGCGACAGCCGCCGGACGGCGCGTGCAGGTGGGTCACCTGAGCCTCCGGGGTGTACCGGAGCTCCCAGCCGGCCCGGTGCAGCCGCCGGCACAGGTCGGTCTCCTCACGCAGGGCGTTGCCCGCGTAGACGGTGTCGAACCCGCCAACCTGCCGGACCGCCGCCGACCGCAGGGCCATGTTGCAGCCCTGCACCGTGTAGACCGGCCCCGGCGCGTCGACGTCGAAGCCGCCCCGGCTCGCGCCGTACGGCAGCAGCCGGTACGGGCCGTCCGAGAGGCCCGCTCCGGGTGTGACGACCCGACCGGCCACCGCACCGACCCGGGAATCGGCGAACGCCTCCCGGAACCCGGGCAGCAGGCCCGGACCGACGTGCACGTCGTCGTCGAGAAACACGATGATCGGGCCGGTGGCGTGGGCCAGCGCGAAGTTGCGGGCCGCGGTCAACGACGGCGGGTCGACCTGGAAGTGCCGGTAGCGGTCGCAGAGCCGCTTGCGGGCCCCGGCGTGTTCCTCAACCGGGCCGTCGCTCTGGTCCACCACGAGCAGCTCGACGCCGAGGTCGTCATCGATGCTCTCGACGAGGCTGTCGATGGTCTGGGCCAGCGACTCCGGGCGGCCATAGGTCGGGATGGCGACCGTCACGTCGACCGTCATGGCCGCCCGCTCCGCACCACGGGCCGTCCGCCGGCCGCCAGCAGCACGTCGGCGACCGAGCTGACGCCCACGTCGCCGCCCAGGCCCGCGCAGAGCTTGTCCTGGTGGGCCCGGACCGCGGCCGGCTCGGTGAGCGCGGACCGTACCGCGCCGGCGACCTCCGTGGCGAGTGTCTCGATCGCCGCCGGCTCGTCGAGCAGCCGCCGGTACGCGCCGGCCAGCGCCACGTCCTGCGGGTGTTCCAGGCCGAACGGGTCCATGTCGAGCTCCGGTGTCAGACACGTGAGGGTGTGACTCGTTCCGGCGAGCCGGGCGTGTTCCCAGTGACGCAGATGGAACCACTGAGTGAAGTTCTGGGGCGGCAGCAGCACGGTGGGCCGACCGCGCAGCATGGCTTCGTAGGGTGAGTGCAGCGACGGCTGGGTCACCGCGACGGCCGCCCGGCCGAGCAGGTCGAGGAACTCGGCCCGGGGTAGCGAGCGGACCCGTGCACCGTCCACTGTGGATCCGAGTGCCGTCGCGGCGGAGGGGCCGCAGCAGAGGTGTACGGGCAGCCCGGGGGCGGCCCGGCGCAAGGCGGCGACGGCCACGGTGGCGAGCAGGCGGGTGCCGGCGTGCGGATCGGACAGCCCGGGCACCCTGCCGCCGCCGAGCGTCACGATCGCCACGGGCTCGTCTCCGGTCTCCTCTTCTTTCGCCCGGCCGGCGGCCGTTTCGGGCGCGGCTTCGATCATCGGTCCGGCCCCGGTGACCCGGCCGACCGCGGGCGGTACGAAGTCGTCGTGGTCGGCACCGAAACGTGCCGCGTCCGCCTCGAACCCGGGGTACCGCTCGTAGAGGGTGCGCGCCTGGGGGACGTGAAAAGTCACCGCCGGGGCTTCCTTCACCCGCCACGCGAACATGTTGACGTGTACGTAGGGCACGCCGGTGTCGGCGGCCAGCCGCCAGCTGCGGCGGTCGTCGGTCTGGAAGTCACACCACGCGTCCGGCTCGGCCGGAAGCAGGGCACGGAGGTCGGCGGCCGGGTCGGAGCAGTCGGCGACGATCCGGAACAGGCCGCTGGAGCGCAGCTGGGCGACGGCCTCGCCGCGGCCCAGAGCGACCAGGTGGGCGGCCGGCTCCCGGTCGCTGTCGGTTCGGTCGTTTTCGCTCCGGCCGCTCTCGTCCGGGGCGCTCTCGTCCGGGGCGCTGTCTTTCGGGCCGCTGTCGTTCGGGACGCTGTCGGTTCGGCCGAGGATTTCGGCGGCCACCGCGAGCGCCATGGACACCGAGCCATACCCATAGGAACCCACGTCGAAGACGATCGTCGGGCGAACAACATCCTTGGCCATCTCGGCGATCGTACTGTGGGGGATCCGTCCACGGGTACACGAAATGGAAAACATCTGCGTACCACTTTATCTGACCGAGGCGGCATTGGGGCTAGCGGCGACCGCGCGCTGACGGTAGGTTCGGTCTGGCAATCGGCCGTGTCGGCGCGCTTGCCGGCGGCCCGACGGGGGGAGGGTGCGGAAGCCGTGCTGGGCAACGAGGTTCGAGCGGATGCGCCCTCGCGCCGGCGGGCGCTCGTCGTGCTCAACTCCGGCATCGGCAACAACGTCATCGCCGCTCCCCTCCTGGAAAGCGCCGACGCGTCCGGCCTTTTCGCCAGCTATCACGTGCTCTGCTACCAGCCGTTCCTGCCGCTCGGACTGGCCGATCGGGTGCGCCTGCCGGGCTTGCGCACGGCGGGGTTGCCGCCGCTGGTTCGGCGGTTCCGGCCGGCCGACTGGGCGGAGATCGTCGCGTACGTGGACGCCGAGCGGCTCGACCTGATCGTTAACCTCCGCTTAGAAATTCCCGAGCTGGATGGGGACTATCTGGCTTTCCGTGCGGAGGCCGAGCGGCGCGGCATCGAGTGCTGGGACCTGCACGAAGACGGCATGTGGGAGGCCGGCAGCAGCGGCGAGCGCGCGGTCGCGCTGTTCCGCCGGCACGGCGAGCTCCCGGTCGCGCCGCGCACCCGGTGGTTGGCCGACCTTCGCACGCCAGCCAGCGAAGCCGGGCCGGTCGGCTGTTTCGTCGGGGCCAGCCGCGGAGTCAAGCGGTGGCAGGCCGAGCGCTGGATCGAGACCGTGGGCCTGCTGCGCGCCCGGGGTTGGCCGGTCGAGCTGGCGGCCGGGCCGGGCGCCGAGGAACGGGCCCTGTTGCGGCGGTTGGCGCGCGACCTGGGTGCCGCCGTGACCGTGGCGCCGGCCGGCGATCTCGACGCCTTCGCGCACTGGATCTCCGGGCTCGGCGCGCTGGTGGGCAACGACACCGCCGCGATCCACCTGGCGGCCGCGATCGGCACGCCGGTGGTGAGCCTGCACCTGGCGACCGACGGCCGGGTCTGGCGGCCGGTGGGCGAGCGGGTGCGCCCGCTGCAGAGCGCGCTCGCGTTGCGCTGCCGGGCGATGAAGCGCGACGGCACATGCACCCGGCTCTACCGGGGCTGCCCGGCGCCGTGCCGCTCCGGCGTCACCCCCGAGCAGGTGGCCGCCGCGGTCGACGAGCTGCGGGTGGAGCGCGTGGAGAAGGCCGATGACCTGCGGGTGGAGCGCGTGGAGAAGGCCGACGATCCGCGCGTGGAGAAGGAGGAGAGATGGAGCACACCGGAGACGTCGCACGCGACGAGGTGATCCTGCGGGCCCTGCGCGCCCGCGAGGATGTCGCCGAAGCGGTGGTGTGTGACGTCGAGCTGGCCGGCGGTCCCACGACCGTGATCCTGGTCCGGTCGGAAGACTTCTGCGCCGGCGCGGACGTGCGCGACGACGTACTCGACGTGCTGGGCACCGCCGGGCCGCCGGTCGTTGTCGTCGCTCCGGACGCGGGGAGCTTCGCCGAGGCGGCCGGCGACCAGGGTGCCCTGCGCGAGCTGGTGGAAGGTTCGCCGTACGCGTACTCGTGGGTCGCCCCCGACTCACCGCGAGACGAGTTGGTGGCCGAGGTCGTGGCCCAGGTGCTCGGCCGGAGCCGGGTCAGCATGACGGACAACTTCCTCGACCTCGGCGGCGACTCCGTACTCGCCCTGGAAGTGGTCAGTGAGCTGGAACAACGTACCGAGCAGGCGCTGCCGGTGGAGGCGTTGTTCGAGACGGCCACGGTGGCCGAGTTCGCCGCCCGGACCGGGGAGGGTGTGGCGCACCGGTGACCGCCGCGCTGGCCGCTCCGGGAGGCCGGGAGGACCGGGTCGGCGACCCGGGCCCGCTGCCGCTCGCACTGGAGCAGGCCGCGTTCACCGCCGACGGGATACCGGGATCGTGGAAGGAGCCGCTGGTCTACGCGCTTCCGGGCGGCACCGACCGCGCTGCGCTCGGCGGTGCCCTGGCGCGGGTGATCCGGCGGCACGAGGCCCTGCGGCTGCGCCTGGTGGAGCGCGACGGCAGGTGGACGCAGGACATCGCGCCGCCCCCGGAAGACGTGGCCGTCCCGGAGTGGCCGGCCGGGCTGGCCGACTTCTTCGCCGCCGACCTCGACCTCACCCGGACGGGGCCGGTACGCGCGGCCCTGCTGCCCGGCCGCGACGGTCCGGACCGGCTCCTCGTCGCGATCCACCACCTCGCCTTCGACGGGCTCTCCCAGGCGGTGTTCGACGAGGAGCTGTGGGGCACGACGGGACATCCGTCGCTCGGCACCACCTGGAGCCGGTACGTTGCCGCTCAGCGGGACGCGGGTGACCGGCTGCCGGCCGCGCAGCTCGCCCACTGGGCCGGGGTGCTCGCCGATCCGCTGCCGCCGTCCGTGCCTCCCGCGCTGCGGCCCACCGAAGGGGCCGGTCGGCCCGAGCCGCGCAGTGGTTTCCAGGTCGCGGCGATACCCGTCGCCGACGCGGGCGAGCGGCTGCGGCGTCTGGCCCGGGCGGTCCGGGTCAGCCCGGCATCGGTGTGGCTGTCGGCCTTCATACTCGCCGCCGGCGCGCGCCAGCGCGATGACGTGTATCTCAACTGGTTCCACCACGGCCGCGACCGGCCCGAGCTGGCCCGGCTGATCGGCTGCCTGCACCGGGTCGTACCGCTGCGCGTGCGCGCCGAAGCCGGGGACCGCTTCGCTGCGCTGTGCGCCGCGGTGTTCGCGCGGATGCGTGCCGGGATCACCCACTCGGCGGCCCCGTGGACCTGGCCCAGGCTCGCCGCGCAGCTTCCCGGGCTCCCGCCCGCCCCGGCCGCCGTGACGGTCAACGTCACGCCCGAGGCGCCCCGGGCAGCGGGCGCCCGCATGCCGTACGACCCGTCCCGCAGCTCGTCCTGGACGGTCCGGCCGGGGCAGCTCTGGGTCAAGCTCATCGCCGAGCCGCGCCCGGTGGTGTGCGCCGAATACGACCGGTGGTCGTTCGCGGACGCCGCGATCGGCGTGCTCCTGGCGGACGTGACGCGACTGGTGGCGGCCGTCGCCGGCAGCGGGAGCGCCGCCGGCCACCGCACCCTCGACGAGACACGGGCCGACCTGTCCGGCTCGGCGCGCCTGACGCCGCGCGACGACCCGGACCAGTCGCTGATGGCGGTGGAGACGCGTGCCGGACTCGTTTGACGCGGCGATCGCGGAGCACGCACGCCGGCGCGGTACCGCCACCGCGCTGGTGGCCGAGGAACGGCCCGGCGCACCGGTCGCGCTCGACTGGTCCACGGTGGACAGTGTGACAGCGGCTCTCGCGGAACGGCTCCTGGCGGCCGACCCCGGGCTCGCCGCGCTGGCCATGGACAACACGATGGGCAGCGTGCTGACCCTGGTGGCGGCGGCACGCACGGAGCTTCCGCTGTGGGTACGGCCGACCGGGCGCGGGACTGACGCGCACCGCGCGGCCGCCGAGCGCGCCCTGACCGACCGGGGGATCGCGGTGTTGCCGGTCGCCGCCGCCGGACGCGACCTGGTCACCGGGCCTCCGGTGCCCGCGCGGGGCACGGCCAGGCTGCCCCCGCACGCCCTCGTGCTCGGCTCCGGCGGCTCGTCGGGTCGTCCCAAGTGGACGGTCGACACGGTGATGCGCCGGAGGCCGCTGCGCCCGCTGAGCACCCGGCCGGTGCACCGGCTCAACTGGCAGCCCGGGCGGGCGCAACTGGTCACCGGGCCGCTGGAGCACGCGGCGACGTTGACGTTCTTCCTGGAGGGGCTGGCCGACGGCAACCCGCTGGTGGTGCAGCGCCGGTTCGACCCGGACGCCGCGGTGGATCTCGCCGCGCGCTGGGACGTCCGCTGGCTGCAGACCACGCCCTATCAGCTGGGTCGGCTGGCGGCGACGGCGGCGCAGCGGCCCGACGCGCTGGCCGGCGTGCGCGGCCTGCTGCACACCGCGGCCCCGTGCCCGGAGCGGGTACGGCGGTTCTGGCTGGACCGGCTGGGCGCCGAGTCGGTCTTCGAGATGTACGGGGCGAGCGAGGGCATCGGTGTGACCCTGGCGCGCGGCGACGAGTGGCTGGCGCGGCCGGGCACGGTGGGCCGAGGGTTCTGGACCGAGATCCGGATCCTCGACGAGCGCCGCCGCCCGGTGCCCGCTGGCGTGGTCGGCGACGTCTTCATGCGTACCGGCCGGCCGGCGCGCCGCGACCCGTGGGCCGGCCTGAACCCGTCGGTGGTCGCGACCCCGGACGGCTTCCGAAGCGTCGGCGACCGGGGTCGGCTGGACCCGGAGGGATATCTGTTCCTGGCCTCGCGTGAACTCGACCTCATCAACGTCGGTGGGGAAAACGTCTACCCGGCCGAGGTGGAGCAGGTGCTGCTGGAGCACCCGGACGTCATCGACGCCATGGTGGTCGGCGAACCCGACCCGGTGTTCGGCGCCCGCCCGCACGCCTGGGTCGTGCTGCGCGACGCCGTACCCGGGGACCGGCGCGACGGGTACGAGCAGCGGCTCAAGGCGCACTGCCGGGCGGCGCTGCCGCCGTTCAAGGTACCGGCGACGGTGCGGTTCGAGACGGAGCTGCCCCGCACCGCCGCCGGCAAGCTCCAGCGGCGGGGCGGTTAGCCGTGCGGTCGTTGTCGCTGACCGGGTTGGCCGGTGCGCCCGACTCCGCGCCGGCGGTGAGCACCGAGGCGGATGGCCTGCTGAGCTACGGCGAGCTGGCCGGCCTGGTACGGGCGGCCACGCCGTTGTTCGACGAGCCGGGATCGGGCAAGAAGCTCGTGCTGCTGCGCCTGACCCGGGACCTGGCCGGCCTGACCGCCTACCTGGCCGGCCTTGAGCTGGGCCACTGCCTGTTGCTGGTGGAGGACGCTCCCGCCGAGACGGTCGAGGGTCTGATCGCGGCGTACCGCCCGGACCTCGTGCTCGGCCACGCGCCGGAGTCCGGGTACCGCACGGGGACCGCGTCGCTCGCCGGCCGCGCGGTGCCGGTCGGGGTGCGCGACGACGTCCGGGGACTCGCGCCGGTGCATCCCGAGACCGGGTTGCTGCTGCGCACCTCCGGCTCGCTCGGTACGCCCAAGGTGGTCCGGCTGAGCTACCGCGCGATCGCCGCGAACGCCACCGCGATCGGGGCCGCGTTGCGCCTCACTCCGGCCGACCGGGGAGTCACCGCGCTGCCCGTCGACTACAGCTTCGGGCTGTCCATGGTGAACTCGCACCTCGCCGTCGGCGCGTCCGTGGAACTGTCGGCGCGCCGGCCCACCGCCCACGCGTTCTGGCGCCGGATCGCGGCTGCCGGCGTCACCGAGTTCGGCCTGGTGCCGACCGGGTACCGGCTGCTGCGCACCCAACGCTGGCGGGCCGCCGACCACGCCCACCTCCGGCTGCTGTACCAGGCCGGCGGCGCGCTGGATCCGGACACCATTCGGTATTTCGCCGGTGAGCTGGCCGGCATCGGGGCCGGGTTCGCCGTGATGTACGGGCAGACCGAGGCGACCGCCCGGATCGCGTGCCTGGACCCGTCGCTCACGGTGGCCGCGTGCGGTTCGGTGGGCAAGGCGATCCCGGGTGGTCGCCTGTGGACGGAGGATCCGGAGGAGCCGGGCCGGGCGATGCCCGAGGGGGCCGTCGGCGAGGTGGTATACGAGGGCCCGAACGTCATGCAGGGGTACGCCACCGGCCGCGCCGACCTGGCCGACGGCGACCGGTGCGGAGGCGTGCTGCGCACCGGGGATCTCGGCGTGCTCCGGGACGGCCTGCTGTATCTGCACGGTCGCCGGGACCGGACGGTCAAGGTGCTCGGCCGGCGGATCAGCCTCGACGAGGTGGAACGCGCGTTCGCCGTCCCGGGCATCGATGTCGCCGTGCTGCAGGGTGCCGGCGCCGACGCCGTGGACGTGTGTCATGCAAGTGTCAAATGCTACGCCAACGCTTGCGATCTGCTCCGCGAGCGGCGGCGCGACGTGGCCGCCGCGCTGTGCATCCCGGCGGCCGCGATGCGGCTCGTCTGCCTGGAAAACATCCCACGTACCGGCTCAGGCAAGGTGGATTACGCGCGGCTCGCCACGCGAGTGACCGGTGAGCAAAGTGGTACGTCGGAGCTAACGATCTGACCGGATTCTCCGCTAGCACGAAGGCACCGAGTCTTGTTACTGTTCAGCATTGACGGCGACCGCTCGAACGGGGGAGGGCCGAGGTGCCTGCCGTACAGACCGCCGACCGCTCGGACGCTATTTCCTTGCGGCTATGTGGATGGTGCCTGACCGACGAGCCGGAGGCAGTGGTGCGCGCACTGCTGGGTCCGGCGCGGTGCGCGGCGCCGGAGGGATTGGGCGACGGAGACTGGCAGGCCCAGCCTGCGCTGGCTGACGAGCCGGTAGGGCCGCCGATCGCGCTGCTGGGTGTTGCGGGTCCGGCCCGCGGCACCCTGGATTTCGTGCCCGGCTCACAGGGCATGGGCCGACCGCCGGTCGGGCTGCGGCACGTGGTCCGCGACCTGTCGCCGCGGGGTGACGAGTGGCTGCTCGTCGATGCCCGGTGCTGGACCAGGTTCCAGGCCGCCGACTTCCGGGAGGCCGTGCTGTGGCAGGTCGACGTGGCGTTGGAGGTGGCCCGGTGAGCAGCACGGTGAGCAAGCCCGCGAGCGGTCGCCGGGAGCTGAGCGACGAGCCGCCGATGACCGTCGACGAGCAGGTCTACAGCCTGCGCACGCTCGGCTATGCATACTTCCGCCAGGCCATCGCGCCCGACCTGCTGCGGCGGGTCCGCGGGGTGATCGCCGACCTGGTGGCCGAGGAGGAGCGCACCATCGGGGCCGACGTGCTCGACCGGATCGACCAGCGGGGCGCCCTGCGCAACCTGGCCGACCGGCACGAGGTCTTCGCCGAACTGGCCGACAGCATGCCCATCTACCCGGTGGTGGACCGGGTCGCCGGCGAGGTGTCCATCGCGGCGTTCGACGCGCTGGGCCTGCCGCCCGGCAGCAGCCGGTTTCCGTGGGACTTCCACACCGACCTGAGCCCGTTCAACCGCTCGGCCAACCCGCCGACCGGCACGTTCGGCGCGACCTGCCTCTATTACCTCGACGACGCGGGTCCGGAGACCGGGGCGACCTGGATCGTGCCGGGCAGCCAACGGTGCATGCTCGACAAGCCGCCGACCGAGGTGCTTGCCGAGCATGCCGAGCAGGTGGTGGTGCGGGCCGGAGACGTGGTGCTGTTCGATCCCCGCCTGTGGCACTGCACCAGCTTCAACAACGGCGCCAACACTCGCTGGATCATCAAACAGATGATGATCTGGAAGTGGCTACGACCGATGATGGACTACACCCGGGCGGTCCGGCCGGAGGTCAAGGAGCGGTTGCCCGAACGGGTGCGGCAGTTGCTCGGCACGGCCCCGCCGACGTCGATTCCCGAGCTGCGCGGGCTCAAGCCCGCGGCCAGCTGACGGTCGCCGCCGATGAGCTGGCTGAACCGGCGTTGGATCTACCGCCGGGAACTCCGGCATGCGCTGGCGGAGGAGTTCGTCATTGGCGAACCGACCGTGGGCGATGGCCGGCTCTCCACGACGGTACGGTTCGGCGCGGAGCGTTGGGACGTATGGTTCGCGGGGGACGATCTCGCGGTCGACGCGGCGGGTGACGCGTTCGCGACCGCGCTGCTGCTGCCGGCGATGCGTCGCGCGCGGCGGCTCCGGATCGAGGCGCCGGTTTCCGCGCGGCTGCTGGACAACCTCGCGGTCGTTCAGTCCACTGTGCACAGTTGGGATCCGCGGTACCGGCCGGTGACGGTCGACGCGGCGGAGGTCGCCGGTGGCGGGCGGGCGCCCGCGCCCCGGCCCGCGGCCGCGTTCTTCTCCGGCGGCGTCGACTCGTGCTATACGGCGGTGAGGCAAGAGGACAGGGTCGAGGCTCTGGTGTTCCTCAACGGCTTCGACGTGGCGCACTGGGACGTCAAGATGGGGCCCAGCATCCGCGACGGCGTGGCCTCGGCGGCCAAGGCACTCGGCAAGCCACTGATCGTGCTGGACACCAACATCCGGGATCCGCTCGAGTCGGTCGCTCCCTGGACGGCCCTGCACGGCGGAGTCCTGGCCGCGGCGGCTCACCTGCTGTCCAACCGGTACGCGACGTTCTACCTGCCGGCCACGTTCTGGTGCGCGGCACTGCAGCCGCACGGCTCGCACCCGGTGCTGGATCCGTGGTGGGGCAACGACTCCGTCGCCCTGGTGCACGACGGCGCGGAGCGGCACCGACCGGGCAAGGCGTTGGTGCTGGCCCAGCGTCCCGAGTTGTTGCGGTGGCTCCGGGTCTGCTGGCGCAACACCGAGGGCCGGTACAACTGCGGCCGGTGCGTGAAGTGTCTCAACACGCTGACCGCGTTCCACGAGGCGGGAGCGTTGCCGTTGCTGGAGAGTTTCCCGCCCCGTCGCCGGCCGGAATTGCTGGGCGCCGAGCTGCGGTGGCGGAAGCTGCGTTCCAACGAGGAACGCAATCCGGCGTTCGGGCCGCGCAGCGCGGGCACCAACCATCCCGACTGGGGCACGCGGCGCACCGGGACCGTCTCGTGAGGATCGGCATCTCGGGCTCCTACGGCGGGCTCAACCTCGGCGACGAGGCGATCCTCGCGGTGCTCCTCGGGGAGCTGGGCCAGCGCGGCGTGGGCGACGAGTACGTCATCTTCTCCCGGGAGCGGGACTTCACCCAGAAGCGTTACCCGTCCGCACGGGTGGTCGCGGTGCGCGAGATCGACCGGACCGCCGCACACGCCGAGGTGGCCCGGCTCGACGCGCTGGTCCTCGGCGGCGGGGGCGTGCTCTTCGACGGCGAGGCGACGACGTTCCTGCGCGAGGTGGAGATCGCCCAGGAGTTGGGCATCCCGACGCTCGCGCTGGCGGTCGGCGCCGGACCGTTGGCCGAACCGCCCGAGCGCTGGGTGGTGGGTCAGGCCGTGGGCGCGATGACGAGCGTGAGCGTCAGGTCCCGGCGCTCGGCCAGCCTGCTCCGGGACTGCGGGGTCGGGTCGCCGGTCGAGGTGGTCGCCGACCCGGCCTGGCTGCTGCCCGCGCACGCCCCGGCACCGGTACCGCTCGAAGCGCTCGGCCTGCCAGAAGACCGTCAACTCATCGCGGTGTCGGTACGCGAGCCCGGCCCGGCGGCGCCCGTGCTCTTCAGCGTCGACTACCACACCTACCTGGCCGCCGGCATCCGGCACGCCATCCGGCGGTACGACGCCCACGTGGTGTTCGCGGCGATGGAACACGGCGATGTCGAACACGCGCACCGGGTTGCCGAGCAGGTCGGCGTGCCGGGCGGGTGCACCGTTCTGGGCCGGCCGGGTGACCCGCTCGATGTCTTCCAGGTTCTCCGGCACACGAGGCTGGCCCTGGGACTGCGGTTCCACTTCCTGTTGCTGGCCGCCAGCGCCGGGGTACCGATCGTGGTGCCGCCGCTCGTGGAGAAGCTCGACGGCCTGGCCGATGAGCTGGGCCTGCCCGCCGAGCATCGGCCGGAGGCCCAGATACCGTCGCTCCAGTCCGCCCTCGACGCGGCCTGGCACTGCCCCGCCGCCGCGAGGGAGGCGGTCGCGGTGGCCGTGCGGGAGCGGGTGCGTAGCGCCCGGCGCGGCGTGGATCTGCTGATGGCCGAGCTGCTCGCGGTGCCCGAGCGGCCGCGCGCCTCGACCCGGGCACCGGCCGGCGATGTCCTACACTCGTCGCTGTGACCGGATCGCCCGGGCGTTGGCTCGTCGCGCTGCCGGCCGACCGGTGGCCGGGGGTCGATCCGGCGGGCGACGGCGTGGTCGCGCTGACTGCCGAAGAACTGACCGAGGCCGGGCGCCGGGGAGTGCACGCGGCGGCCTTCCATGAGGTGGTCGCTGGCGACGCGCGACCGGCCGGGTCCACGGTGGACGTGTTCCTGCCGGCCTACCGGGGCAAGCGGTTGGCGCTGCTGCTCGGCTGGCTGGTGGCCGCCCGGTTGCACCGCGGCGGGGTCAGGGTCGCGTGGCACCTGGACAAGCGCCAGGGTCCCGACTCGGTACGCAGGCTCCTCGTCGAACACGGCTGGCGGTTGGACGCGGGCCGCGAGGGACGTGGCGTCGTGCTGACCGGTGAGCCGGCCGGCCCGATCGCGGCCCCCGAACCTGAGTCGTTCTCGGCGGAGGTGGGCGACCGGCGCCTGGACTTCGCGGCCGACTTCGGGGTGTTCTCTCCGGGGCACGTCGACGAGGGCACCCGGCTGCTGCTCGAGGTGGCGCTGCGCGGCCCCGCGGCACCCGTGGTGGCGGACATCGGCATCGGATACGGCCCGCTGGCGACCGGAATCGTCGCCAACGGCGTCGCGGAGCGCGCGGTGGGCACCGACATCGACGCGCTCGCGCTGTGGCTGGCCCTGCGCAACGCGGACGCCAACGGGGTACCGCTGTCCGTCGAGTGTTCCGCCGACCCCGGCGCCGTCCCGCCCACGCCGCTGACCGTGTGCAACGTGCCCACCCACATCGATGCCGCCCGCAGCGCCGCGCTGATGACCGGGTTGCTGGCCCGTGCTCGAAGCGGCCGGCTGCTGGCGGTGGTGCACGCGAGCCTCGCCGAGCGCTACGCGCGTTACTTCGCGGACGCCGGCCTGTCCCCGGTGCGCCATCCCGGACCGCAGCACGTGGTGTTCGACGCGAGGGGGTAACGATGGACGGCATCGAGTTCAGCCACCTGCGGCTGGACGTCGCCGATCTCGACCGGTCCGTCGACTTCTACCGCCGGGTCGTGGGGCTGGATGTCGTCGTCCGCTACGACACGCCCACCCACACCATCGTCCAGGTCGGTGTCGGCGGCCGGCTGCCCGGCATCGAGCTGTGGCACGAGCCGCGGCTGGGTCCGCCGCCGCCGTCGCTGGTGCACATCGCGTTCTTGGCGGACGATGTCGACGCCGCGTTCCAGACGGCGGTGGCGCGGGGTGCGCCGGTGCACCTGGAACCGTTCACCATCGGCGGCGAGCGCATCGCGATGGTGCTGGACCCCGACGGGTACCCGGTCGAGTTCCACAACCCACACGCCGGCGGCTGACCGTGCGGCTGCTGTTCGTGTGCAAGACCTACCGGCCGCTGCTCGGTGGAGTGGAGCGGCACGTGGCCAGCCTGGCCGAAGAGTTGGCCGGCCGGCACGAGGTGACCGTGCTCGCCATGCGCACCGCCCCGCGCCGCGATTCGCCGCTGGACGGGAACCTGTGGCCCAGCCCGCGGTTCGCGCCCTTCGTCGCCGGTGGTGTGGCGGTGGAGCAACTCGTCGCGCGTCCCCGGCTGCCGGTGCGGTACCTGCCCTTCGCCGTCCGCACCGTCCCGGGGCTGCGTCGGCTCTGCTACGGCAGGGGTCGCCTGGCGCTGGCGGCCATTTGGGTGCCCGCGCTCATCCGGGCCATCGAGCCGCACGCGGCGCGCGCCGAGCTGGTGCACGTGTTCGCCGACGAGTTCCTCGCGCTGGCCGGCGTGCTGGCCGCCCGGCGCGCGGGCCGCCCGGTCGCGGTCAACGGTTTCGTCCACCCGCGCGCCTGGGGCGACGACCTCGTGTCCCAGCGCGCCTACCAGACGGCCGACGTCGCGGTGGCCAACCGCGCCGAGGACGCCGCGCATTACCGTGCGCTCGGGGTACCGGCCGATCGGGTACACATCGGTGGCGAGGGGATACCGGCGCCGCTTCCGCCCCGGGTACCCGCACATCCCGGGTACCGGCCGGACGAGCGGTACGTGGTGTTCCTCGGCCGGCGGCAGGCGTACAAGGGTTTCGACCTCATGGTGGATGCGGCGGCCCGGCTCGCGGCCACCCGTTCCGGGGTGCGGGTGGCGTTCATCGGACCAGGGCCGCGCCTGCCCGAAGACGCGCCCGGAGCGCTCGACCTCGGCGTGGTCACGGACGACGAGCGCGACGCCTGGCTGTCCCGCGCCGAGGTGCTCTGCCTGCCGTCGGCGCACGAGACGTACGGCCTGTGCCTGCTGGAGGCGTGGGCGCACCGGGTACCGGTGGTGGTCTCCGACATCCCGGTACTGGCCAACCTGATGCGGGAGAGCGGCGGCGGGCTGGCCACCGCACGCGATTCGGCCGCGATCGCGGATACGGTGGGTGGGCTCCTCGACGATCCCGCGCTGCGGGGCCGGCTGGGCGAGGCGGGACACGCGTTCTGGCGTGCCGAGGCGTCCACGGCGGCATACGCGGAGCGGCACCTGACGATCTACCGCGGGCTGTCAGTCGCGCCCGTCGACCCCGAGGTCGAGGTACACCGCACTGCCGAGGCTGCGCACGGCGTGCACGGTACCGGCGTCCACGTTGTTGACTAGGATCGCGACCGCGACATCGACAACCGGGTCGGCGTACCCGGCCAGCATGGTGGCCGCGTTGAGCCCGGCGACGTGCCCGAAGCTCCACGCCGAGCAGTACCGGCCGGCCAGGTATCCCCGCATGCCGACCATGAACCCGACGCCGAAGCCCTCCGAGCACACCTCGACACCCGAGCCGGTGGGCGGTGTCAGCTTGATGGCCCGACGCAACGTGGGGCCGGGCAGCACGCCGGCCTGCCCGTCGAGGCAGCGCAACAGCCCCTCGTAGAGGTCAAGCAGGTCGACCAGCCGGCCGACCAGCCGGGCCGACGGGTCCCCGGCGGGCAGCGGGAGCCGGCTCGGCGGCACCCAGGCCCGGCCGCTGGGAGACGGTACCCGGTAACGCAACCAGTCACCCGCGGACCGCACCGGTACCGGCTGTGCCGGTGCCACCTCGACCTGCTTCAGCCCCAGCGGGGCGAGGACCCGGTCGCGCAGCGGCGCCTCGGTGTCGCCGCCCAGGACCGCGGCGGCGATCCGGTTGAGCAGCAACCAGTTCAGCCGCCGGCTGTACCGCCAGTCCCAGCCGGGTACGAAGCCGTCGGCGATGTCCCACTCGGTGTCCCAGCCGGCCGGCGCGCCGCCGTCCGTCTCGGGCTCGGCGAGGCCGGCCGTGTGGGTGAGCAGGTGGCGCACCGTCACCTGGTCGGCGCGCGACCCACCGGCTGGCAGGTAGGCGGTGACCGGCGCGTCCAGATCCAACCGACCCTCGTCGGCGAGTTGCAGGAAGAGCACGCCCAGCGTCGGCTTCCCGGCGCACAGCCAGGCGACCGCAGTCTCCTCGTCCAGCGGTCGCTCCGGTCCGGCCAGGCCGTGCGACAACACCGTCCGCTCGCCACCGGGCGCCCGGACCGCCACCTGTGCGCCGGCCGCCCCGTTGGCGCAGACCCGGCGCAGTACCTCTTCCGTCTGGGCCAGCCGCATCGGCGGAGCCCGTCAGGCCGGTCCGACGAGAACCGGCTGCGCCTGCGGGCAGCGGGCCGGATCGGCCACCCGGTCCAACTCCAGGAAGCCGTCCTCAAGCTGGCGGCACGCTTCGAAGAACCGGACCACGTGCCAGGCGTCGCCGAGGTGACCGACCGCGACCGGCCTGCCCTCCACTATGGACTGCGTGAAGTGGATGAGTTCCGGCGTGTACCCCTGATAGAAGTGGTTCATGTTGTACGGCTGCCCGCTGTAGCCGTCCTGGGCCCAGCGCAGCGGTGCCTCCCCGGCGGCCGTGCTGTAGTCGGCGCCCTGCCCGTACGGCAGCCCGGCACCCCGGTGCCCGGGCCGGTAGTACGTGATGTGCAGGCCCGCCTCGGCGACTACGTTGGCTCCCTCGCCCACCACCTCGAGCCGTTCCATCGGGCTCGTGCCGGACTGGCCCCACGGCATGTGCAGCGAGCCCACCGGGCCGCTGGCGAAGGACATCAGGAACACGGCGCCACCGTTCGGGGCCCGCTCCACCGCGACCCGGCGCACCGGCCCGAACAGCCGGTGCAGCAGCGAGACCGGGTGGACCAGGTGGTCGAGAAGATACGTCAGCTTGCTCAGGTCCGCCATGTCGGCGCGAGTCGGCAGCATCTCCGGGTCGCGCAGGGTCACCGTGGTGGGCGCGCCGAACTCGGGTCGCTGGATGACCTCCCGCACCGTGGTGGCCACAGTGGAGAACATCTTCATGAGGCCCACGGCGATCTGCCGGTCGTGCGTGCGTGCGGCCGCCGCCATCCGTTCGATGTCCGCGGTACGGGCCGCCGGCGGCTTTTCCAGCCACACGTGCCGGCCCGCCTCGACCGCGGCGACGGCCTGGTCGGGGTACCGGGGCGAGCCGTCGGGGAGGTAGCCGGTGCACAGCAGCACGGCCTCCACCTCGTCGTCGGTGAGCAGCTTCTCGTAGTCGCTGTACCAGCGGGACGCGCCGGCGTGCCGGGCGTAGGACTCCGCCCGCTCGGGGATCACGTCACAGGTCGCCACGACCTCGGCCGGCGCCCAGCCCAACGCGGGCAACAGGTTGCGCAGCGCCTGGCCGCCACAGCCGACCAGGCCGACCCGCAGCCGCCGGGGCCACTCGAAGGCGGGCCGCGCGGGTGCCGCGAAGATCTGGGTGACCGGGTCGGTGCTCGTCGGGTCGGTGCTCATGAGGCGACTCCCAGTGCGGTGCCGGCGGCGAGCCGGCGGAAGGCGGACAGCGCCTGCGCGAAGGCCGTGCGGCGCAGGGCCGGTTGGGCGTGCGGTTCGAGGGTGGCGGCCACGACCTGCGGGGCGAGCCGGGGCAGGAGGTCGGGCCAGGGGACTACGCCGGTACCCAGCGGGCAGGTCGCGTACCACCGGGCCCCGTCCCGGTAGGCGGTCCAGCCCTCGGGTGCCTCGTCGGGTCCGCTCACCGGCAGCACGTCTTTCACGTGCGCGTACCGGACGGCGTCCTCGAGCAACTCCAGGGCGCCGACCAGGTCGGTGACCCCGGCACAGGCGAGGTTGGCGGCGTCGAAGTTCAGCCCGAAGTGCGGGTGCCCGACGGTGTCGACCAAGCGCCGCAGGCTCTCCGGCCGCCGCGTCGGGTCGCCGTGCTCCGGGTCGTGGCCGAACGCGTCGAACTCGTTTTCCAGCACCACGGTGACGCCGAGTTCGGCGGCGTGGTCGAGGCAGCTGGCGATGGCCTTGGCGTACCGGTCGATGGCGGCCGCGTCGTCGTACCGCCCGGGCGGCCCGAAGTACGTGTTGGCCAACGGCGCGCCCAACCGGTGCGCCACGGTGATGGCCGCCCGAAGTAGGTCGGCCTGCGGTTCGGGATCCGGGAGACCCAGCTCGCTGCCGGACGCCACGCACGCGACCCGCAGGCCGCTGGCGCGCAGCGCGGCGAGCGCGCTGTCCGGGTCGGGCCCGAAATTCTCCGGGTACCACACCTCGAGGCTCTCCGCCCCGACCGCCCGGGCCGCGTCGAGCAGGCCGGTCAGCCCGTCCGGTTCCTTCACGAACTCGGTGCCGGAGATGCCCACCGGTGGTGGAGTGCCGCGCGTGTCCACTGCCGTTCCCCCGTTCGTCGCTTGGTCAGCGGGCGCTGTCGGGTGCGGCCGGCGGCGGGCCGACCAGCTCCCGCAGCGCCGCCATCACCGCCGGCGTGTTGGCCGGATCGTTGCCGGGCACGTGCCGCCAGGTCTTCTGTTCCAACCGATCCAGCCGAAGCAGGGGCTGCTCGCCGGTGACCACCATGGGGCGCGACGTGTCCAGCGCGAGCGCGATCTCGAACAGCGTGCCGAACCCGCCGTCGAACGCGATGATGGCCGCGCCGGTCCAGTTGAGCGACACGCTGCGGGCCAGGTCCATTCCCGTGGGTACCGCCCAGGTGACGTGGTCCGAGCAGTTGTCCGGGTGCGTCTCCTTGAGCAGCGCGACGGTGGTGCCGCCGGCCTCGGTGGCGCCGCGGCAGGCCGCCCCGCCCACCCCGTCGTCCCCGCCGGTGACCAGGCCGTAGCCCTGGCTCGCGAGTTCCCCGCCCACCGCCTCGGCGAGCCGGAGAGTACGCGGGTCACGCACGTTGACGCCGCGGCCACCGATGATGGCGACCATCGTCCGCGGACCGGTCATCGAGCCATCCTCTCGTCGCCGATTGCCAGGTACTCTGGCCATCAAGATAGTACGCAATGGTTCACAACTCGTCGAGGAGACCGATGCCTGATCTCGCGGAGTACACGTGGCAGCAGGTGGACGAGCGGCTGCGGGGGGACACCCGCATCGTCCTTCCGCTGGGCGCCACCGAGGAACACGGTTATCTCAGCCTGTTCACCGACAGCCTGTTCGTCGACCGGGTCACCGACGCGGCCTGTCGCAATGCCGACGTGCTGCGCGCGCCGGTCTTCCCGTTCGGCTGCTCGGCGTTCGCGACGATGTTCCCCGGTTCGATCTCGCTGCGCACGGTGACCCTCTGCCACGTGCTCGAGGACGTCATCGACTGCCTTTACCGGCAAGGCTTCCGCCGCCTGGTGTTCGTTACCGGACACGGTGGCAATGAAGTAATCACTGGCGTACTATCTGAAGCGCAGCTCGACCGGCCGCAGCTGAATGTCCACTACGTCAACGCGTGGACCGGGATGGGCCCGCTCATCAAGGAAGTGGAGCACCGGCTTGACCTGCCGCGCACCGAGCACGCCAGCTGGCACGAGGCGTTCGACTTCACGATGGTCGGACCGGTGCCGGGCGGCAGCAAGCCGGCCCCGGCGGGCCCGGACTTCCCGCTGTTCCCGCTCAACCCGCGCACCGCGCGAGCGCACCTCGACGACGGCATCGTGGCCGGCGCCTACTTCATCGACGACCCGGACCTGATGATCCGGATGTACCAGGCTTGCGTCGATCACGTCACCGAGTTCCTGAACTCACTCCCACCGGAGGCAGCGCCGGAATGACCGGATCATCTGACCTGGACCGCGTGCTGGAGATCGTGGGCGACCACGAGCGGAAGATGGCTTCCGCGGTCAACCTCATCCCCAGCGAGAACCTGCTCACTCCGGCTGCCCGGCTGGCCTACCTCTCCGACGCGTACAGCCGCTACTTCTTCGACGAGCGCGAGGTCTTCGGGAAGTGGAGCTTCCAGGGCGGCAGCATCGTCGGCGAGGTGCAGCGCGAGGTGCTGGTGCCGTTGGTGCAGAAGGTCACCGGCGCCCGGCACGTGGACGTGCGCGGCATCAGCGGACTCAACGCGATGACCGTGGCGCTGGCCGCGTTCGGGGCGCGTGACCGGGTGACCATCACCGTGCCGCCGCGGCACGGCGGGCACCCGGCGACCGCCGTGGTCGCCGGACACTTCGGCCACCGCGCCGAGGCGCTGCCGTTCCGCGACGAGGCATGGTGGGAGGTCGACCTGCCGGCGCTGGCCGAGCTGGTGGCCCGCACCGACCCGGCGTTGGTGTATGTCGACCAGGCCACCGCGCTGGTGCCGCTCGACCTGGCCGGGGTGATCCGCACGGTGAAAGAGGTGTCCCCGGGCACTCACGTGCACGCCGACACCAGCCACATCAACGCGTTCGTCTGGTCGGGGCTGTTCGGGCAGCCGTTGGACCTCGGCGCGGACAGCTACGGGGGCTCCACCCACAAGACGTTCGCCGGCCCGCACAAGGCCCTGCTGCTCACGAACGACGACGCGGTGTCCGACAAGCTCACCTCGGTCGCGGTCAACCTGGTCAGCCACCACCACGTGAGTGACGTGGTGGCACTGGCCATCGCGATGGTGGAGTTCGCCGAGTGCGGGGGCGTCGACTACGCGCAGGCCGTGCTCGCCAACGCGGCCGCGTTCGCCCGCGCGCTCGCCGACGCGGGGCCGGGTGTGCAGGACGCGGGCGGGGTCCTCACCCGTACCCACCAGGTGTGGTACGAGCCGGCTGGCGACCCGCACCGGATCTCGGAGCGCCTGTTCGACGCGGGGATCGTCGTCAATCCTTACAACCCGTTGCCCAGCACCGGGCGGCTGGGCATCCGGATGGGGCTCAACGAGGCGACCAAGCTCGGGTTCGGTGAGCCCGAGATGGCCGAGCTGGCCGGCCTGCTGCACGGCGTCGCGGTCGACCGGATCGCGGTGGCGGAGGCGGGCGAGCGGGTGGCCGCGATGCGGCAGGCGGCCCGGCCGGCGTACTGCTTCTCCGAGGACGTGGTCGCCAGCAAGCTACGCGAGCTGACCGGTGCGTCCGGCGCCGGGGTGGACGAGCTGGCGGCCTGGCTATATCGGTGAACCGACCGGGTGGACGTCCACCCGGTTACCGGTCTGGGCCGCGGTCACCGCGGCCCAGCCCAGTTCTAGCGCGCGCAGGCCGGCCGCGGCGGGCACCGGGGGAGCGGCGCCGGCCCGCAACGCCGCGAGCAGCTCGGCGACGTGCAGGTCCAGCGTGGACAGGAAGCTCCGGTCCCGATCGTTGAAGTAGCCCGCCTCCCACACCTCGCTGTGCTCGCTGCCCGTCGGGGTGAAGGAAAACTGCCGCACCGTGTCCGTCACCACGGCACGTCCACCGGTGCCGTAGAGGGTCAGCGAGTGCGCGTAGCTCGTGGCGGCCGTCGACAGCAAACAGCCGAGAACGCCGCCGGGCAACCGGAGGGTCACCGCCACCGTGTCCGGCCGCCCCGGCGTACCGGCATCGGACAGCTCGGCGGACACCGACTCGGCCGAGCCGCACAGGTGCTCGATGAGGTCGAACCCGTGGCACTGGGTTTCGAGCAGGTTGCCGTGTTCCAACCCCCGGGTGTATTCGCCGCTCAGCTGCCACACCGCGAGGCTCAGCCCGCCGAGGCGGCCGTCCGCGAGCGCGGCACGGGCCAGCTGGACCGGCCGGGCGTACCGGTGGTTGAAGTCGATGCCGAAGAACACGCCGGCCCGGTTTGCGGTGTCCACCAGGTCGCGTGCCTGCTCGACGGTGACGCCCAACGGCTTCTCGGCGAACACGGGCTGGCCGCGCGACAGGAGGTGGGACACCACGGCGTGCTGGCTCTGCGGGGCGACGGCGACCGACACCAGGTCGGGCGCCGTCGCGTCCAGCATCGCGTCGAGGTCTTCGAACGGCGGGACGCCGAATTGAGCCGCCAACCGCCGGGTGACTTCCCCGTTCCGGCCGGCGATCGCGACCAGCTCGGCGTCCGGCGACACCGCGTACGCGCGGGCGTGCTCGGTACCCCACCAACCGGTACCGACCACCGCCACCCGTACCGGGCCGCCGGACACCGGTCGGTCAGCGGTGCCCGGCACCGGCCGCCGATCGCCGGGTTTCCGTGCCCGGTTTGGCGTACGGCCGCAGGAACCGGTCCTGCAGCCACAGGCCGTCCAGGTCCCGGCTGCCTGCCAGCTCCACCGCATCCGCGGGCGTCTCCACGATGGGTACCCCCGGGTGGTTCATCGAGGTGTTGAGCAGGACCGCGCACCCGGTGAGCCGCTTGAACTCGGCCAGCAGCCGGGCCAGGAAGGGATCCATTTCAGGATCCACCACCTGCACCCGGGCCGTCCCGTCGATGTGCACCACCGCGGGCGCCGCGTCCCGGCACTGGTCGGTGGCCCAGGCGGTGCGCAGCATGAAGCTGTCCCGGCCGCCCGGCGGCGTGAAGTAGTCGTCAAAGTCCTCTTCGAGGATGACCGGCGCGAGTGGCCGGAACGGCTCCCGGAACTTGATTTCCCGGTTGATCCGCTCGCGCATCCCGGCGCTGCGCGGATCGCCGATGATGCTCCGGCCGCCGAGCGCCCGCGGCCCGATCTCCGAGCGCCCGTTGAACAGGCCGATCACCCGGCCCTCGGCGAGGAACGCGGCGAGCCGCTCCGGGGACCGGATCGTCGTGTCCTCGAAGAGCCTGGGGTGGCCGCCGGCCGCCGCCTTGGCGACCTCGACGCCGTCGTAGAGCCGGCCGGGCCGGCACAGCCACGGGTTCAGCGGCTTGCCGTTGAACGTCATCGGCCGGGTGTCCTCGGGGGAGCGGACCGCCCGGTCCACCCACATCGCGCCGACCGCCATGCCCGAGTCGTGCACGTGCGGGGGTACGAACAGGTTCGGTCCACCGTCGCGTACCAGCTGGCCGTTGGCGACGCTGTTGAGGCCGCAGCCACCGGTCACCACGAACGTGTCGAAGCCGAGCGGGGCAACCAGCTCCCAGCACCGTTGCAGCAGTTCGTCGGCGACCTGCTGGAGGGTGGCGGCGATGTCGGCACGGGTCTGGAAGGCCCGGCCGCTCCAGGTGGGCTCCGGCCCTCGGGCGGGCGCGACGCCGCCGTCGCGCAACCATCGGGTCACCCGGGCCGTGAACGAACCGTCCCGCGGATCGAACCGGAACACGTCGTCCATGCTCTTGCCGATGGTGACGAATTCGTTCAGCTCGTCCCGGTAGCGCGGTTCGCCCCAGGCGGCGAGGCCCATGGTCTTGCCGGAGTCGTGCGGGTGGAACCCGATGAGCGCGGTGATCATCTCGTAGAGCAGGCCGAACGAGGCGGTCACCGCGTTGCCGCCGTCGTATTCCAGCATGGACGTGCCCCGGGTGCCGCCGACCTGCTCGAGGCGGCCGTCCCGGTAGGCGTAGAAGCTGAACGTCTCGCGCAGCCCGGTGGGCGGTTCCCCGGGCTGGACCTCCAGGATCGAGCCCATCCCGTCGTACGCGAGCACCGCGGCGTTCTGCCCGGCAGGCAACATCATCGCGCCGGAGGCGGCGTGGCACAGGTGGTGGTTGTAGAGCGCGGTCGGGATGCCGGCGAGGCTGACCATCGCGCGGTGCGGCAGCAGGTCGCTGGAGACGACCCGGGTGATGGCGGACCGCTCGATGCCGGCCGCCCAGACGCAATAGTCCACAGTGGACGATATCGGGTCCTGGTGCCACCACACGTAGCCGTGCTTGGTGCGGCTGATCCGTTCCTGCTCGACGGCGACCTTGATGTCGCCGTTGTGCATCAGTGCCGCCGAGTATTCGTGTGAGGACCCGCCGAGCCCCAACACCCATTCGTCCGCCATCGGTCACTCCCCCCGCGGTCGATCGATCACTTGGCCAGGGCGGCGCGGTAGGGCTCGACGTCCATTCCCCTGTACCGCTCGGACACCCGCTGCACCATCTCCTCGGTCCAGTACGGGTCGCCCGGCGCGGGGAACCCGATCAGGGACCGCTGCTCGGGCGTGGCCCGGGTGATGAACTCGGTCAGCTCGCGCTCTGGCGCGTCACCGGCCCAGCCCTTCCTGCCCAGCCAGCCGTGGGTCGCCGCGCGGTAGGTGATGAAGTGAGCGAAGCGCGCTCCGCTCGTGGCGCGGAACGCGGTGCCCCGGTGCCAGCTGAGCATCCCGTAGACCAGCAGCGAACCGGCCGGAACCACCACCCGGCGCTCCTGCGCGTAGAGGTGCCGCTTGTTCGTCTCGTCGTGACCGCTGAACGTCCACGTGTCGTAGTCCAGCCGCTCGTCCTTGGTGACCGTGTGGGACAGCACACCGGTCGGGCCGAACTCCTCGGTGACGTCGCTGTAGTAGAGGATCACGGGCAGCGTGCGGTAGGTGTTGTCGTCGCGCGGGTAGACCAGCGTGTGGTCGCCGAAGTCGAGGTGCATCCGCTGGTCGAAGTCGGCCTTGCCGGCATACTTCGCCATCAGCTGCGACTGCTCCAGCACCACGTCGTCGGTGCCGATCGCGCGCCGCGCGAAGTCGACCAGGTCCGGGTGCATCGCGACGTCGTTGAGCGCGTTGCCCAGGAAGAAACCCGGTGCCTCGCAGTCGTGTCCCCACTGCTGCAGATGCTTGTACCGGTGCGGTGCCGCGTATTCGAATTCCTCGGCCGTCGGATAGTACCGGTGGAAATTCTCCTGTGCAGCCTTGAGTTCGCTCGGCGAAAGGAAGCCTTCGATGACGACATAACCGTGTTCGAGGAAGAACGAAAGGTCCCCGTCAGAGATCCGCATGAACCCGAATCCTACGGCGCACCAAGCCCTCTTGCTAGACCTGCGGTGCGCCAACTATGGTGGGCGCGGGCCGCAAACTAGTTAACAACGATGTACGATCCCGGGGGCATCAGATGCGTGACGGCGCGGCCGCGTTCGTGCGCCAGGAGCTCCGCGAGCTGGCGGCCGCGGTCGACCGGTTGGCGGCCGCCGAGCACGTCGCCGCACTCACCGCCGTCGCCGACGCCACCGCCGGAGCGCTGCGCGCGGGCGGTCGGGTTCTCTTCTGCGGCAACGGTGGATCGGCCGGCGACGCACAGCACCTCGCCGCCGAGCTCGTCGGCCGTCAACACTACGACCGCGGTGCCCTCGCCGGCATCGCGTTGACCGCGGACACGTCGGTGCTCACCGCGGTCGGCAACGACTACGGCTTCGATCACGTCTTCGCCCGCCAGGTGGCCGCGCTGGGCCGGCCCGGCGACGTGCTTTTCGGCCTGTCCACGTCGGGCGCCTCCCGCAACGTCATCGAGGCACTGGCCGCCGCGCGGGCCGGCGGGCTCACCACGGTCGCGTTCACCGGCGAGAAACCCGGGGAGATGGCGGACGCTGACTTCGTCGTCGCGATGCCGGCCGGCGGCACAGCACAGGTGCAGGAACTCCACCTGGCGGCGGGACACATCGTGTGCGGCCTGGTGGAGCGCGCGTTGTTCCCCAGAGACGACCAGTCGGGGTTCCCCAAGGACGACCAATTGGGGTGCCACAGGGGCGAGCAGGGGCTCCCTGGGGACGACCAGTCGGGGTTCCCCGGAGACGACCAGTCGGGGCGACCGCCGGTGACGGCGGAGAGGGTGGGCTGACCGTTGGACAGCATGGCGATCTACATCGACGGGACCTGGCGGGCGGCGCACTCGTCCGACCGGATCCCCGTGGAAAACCCGGCCACCGAGGAGATCATCGCGGAGGTGCCGGACTGCGACGCGGCCGATGTCGACGCCGCGGTCGCCGCCGCCCGTGCCGCGTTGCCCGCCTGGTCGTCGGGTTCCGCCCAGGACCGCATCTGCCTGATGCGCCGGACCCGGCGGGACATGCTGGAGCGGCGCGCCGAGCTGGCCGACGTCATCACCGCCGAGATCGGCACCCCGACCAACTTCGCAAACAAGATCCAGGCCGGCATGGCGCTGCGCGCGCTCGGCAGCTTCATCGACGCGCTGCCCGAGGGCACGGAGCCGCAGCAGCTCGACCACTCGATGGTCGTCCCCGAGCCGGTCGGCGTAGTCGCCGCCATCACACCCTGGAACTACCCGCTCAACCAGGTCGTGGCCAAGGTGATGGCGGCCATCGCGGCCGGCTGCACCGTGGTGGTCAAGCCGAGCGAGTTGGCGCCCCTGTCGGCCCAGCTGTTCATCCGGCTGCTCGCGGAGGCCGACCTGCCCGCCGGAGTCGTCAACCTGGTCACCGGGTCCGGTCCGGTGGTCGGCGACGCACTGGTCCGGCATCCCGAGGTCGACATGGTGTCGTTCACCGGGTCCACCGCGGTCGGCACGCGGATCGCCGCGGCTGCGGCCGAGGGCGTGAAGCGGGTCGCGCTGGAGCTGGGCGGCAAGTCCGCCGCCGTGGTGCTGCCCGACGGCGACCTGCCCGCGGCGGTCCTGAACACGGTACGCAGTTGCATGGCCAACGCGGGCCAGACGTGCACCGCGCTCAGCCGGCTCGTCGTGCCCCGGAAGCGGTGCCAGGAGGCGGCCGAGCAGGCCGCCGCGCTGATGGCGAACTACCGGATCGGCGACCCCACCGATCCGGAGACCAAGCTCGGGCCGCTGGTCTCCAGCGCCCATCGCGACCGGGTCCGCGGGCACATCGCCCGGGCCCGGGAGGAGGGCCTGCGGGAGATACCGTGCGGGCCGCCCGACCGGTTGCCCGAGCGCGGGCATTACCTGGCGCCGGCCGTGTTCGTCAGCGAGGATCCCGGCGCGTCACTGGCTCAGGAGGAGGTCTTCGGGCCGGTGCTGTGCGTCCTGCCCTACGACACCGAGGATGAGGCGGTGGACATCGCCAACGGGACGCCGTTCGGCCTCGCCGGGTCGGTGTGGTCGGCCGACGTACCACGCGCCCTCGCCGTCGCCGGTCGCATCCGGGTCGGGCGGATCGAGGTCAACGGGGTCGGGCCCGGGCCGGGCGCGCCGTTCGGTGGCCGTCGCCGCTCCGGCTACGGGTACGAACTGGGCCCGCACGGGCTCCGCGAGTTCCAGGTCCTCAAGTCCCTCGGCGTACCGGCATGACCGCCGACCTCTACACCGACTTCCGGGAGCTGCGCTCCGGCGACGGCTGGCGGATCGGCGCCCGGGGGATGACCGAGTATTACCGCTACCAGGACTGCGCCGACATCCTGCGGGATCCCCGGTGGGGCAAGGGCGAGGGACTGCGCCGCTCGGAACGCGAGGGCTCGCGGTTCCGCAACTCGTTCATGCGCCAGGATCCGCCCGAGCACACCCGGCTGCGCGGCCTGGTGGCCAAGGCGTTCTCGCCGTCGGTGGTCGCCGCCCTGCGTCCCCGCATCCAGCAGATCGCCGACGAGCTGCTCGACGACCTGAAGCCGGACACCGAGGTCGACCTCCTCAGCGCGTATGCCTATCTCCTGCCGGTGACGGTCATCTGCGAGCTGCTCGGCGTGCCGGTCGAGGACCGCGACCGGTTCGGCCGGTGGAGCGCCGCCCTGGCCCGCGGCGAGGACGACGACGAGGAGCTGACCGAGGAGGACCGGCGGCGCCGCCGGGGGGCCAGCATGCGGTTCCGCGAGTACTTCGCCCGCCTCATCGAAGCGCGCCGCCGCAAGCCGGGAGACGACCTGCTCAGCCGGCTGATCGAGATCCGCGACCAGGGCGACCGGCTGGACGACCCCGACCTGCAGGCTACCTGCGTGCTGCTGCTCTTCGCCGGTCACGAGACCACCGTCAACCTCATCACCATGGGCACCCACGCCCTGCTGCGGCACCCGGACCAGCTCGCGATGGTCCGGTCGGAGCGCGCGGCGGAGCTGTCCTGGGTGGACGAGCTGCTGCGGTACGAGTCGCCGGTGCAGATCGCGTCCCGGGCCGCGTTGGAAGACCTGGACCATCGCGGCCGGACCTACCGCAAGGGCGACATGGTGTTGCTCATGCTCGGCTCGGCCAACCGTGATCCGGACGTCTTCCCGGATCCCGAGCGGCTCGACGTGACCCGGCCCAACGTCCGGCACATCGCGCTCGGGCTGGGCATCCACTTCTGCCTCGGGGCGCCGCTGGTCCGCCTGGAGGGCGAGATCGCCATGGGTACGCTGCTCCGCCGGGTACCGGGGCTGGCCCTGGCCGAGACCGCGCCGACCTACCGCAGCAACCGGTCGATGCGCGGGCTGCAGCAGCTCATGGTGCATCTGGGCGGCAAGGTCTGACCGCAGGCGAGGTCTGACCGTAGGCAAGGGTCGGACCGGCCCCGGTTGACCGCCCGCTCAGCCGGCCAACGTGGCGCCCAGGCGGGCGCCGAGGGCCAGGATGGTCACCGCAGGGTTGGCCGCACCGGAGCGCGGGAAGCTGGCCGGGCCGGCGACGAACAGCCCAGGGATCGCGTGCAGCTGGTGGCGGTCGTCGAGCATCCGGCCCAACGGCAGCGTGCCCGCCTCGTGCAGCTCCGACCCCAGCGGGAAGGCATAGGTGAACGGCGGCCCGGGCCGATCGAATCCCTGCGCCGTCACGAGCCGGTCGGCCAGGTCCGGCGAACCGAACTCGGGGGAGTCCTCGAACGGCAGCGGGTGGTGCTCCCCGTACAGCTCGTCGCAGACCCGCTGCAGCTCGGCCCGCTGGCGGGCGACCAGCTCGACATCGTCCGGTCCGAGCCGGCAGTCTACAATGGACTGCCACGGTGCGTCCGGTGCCGGCACACACCGCACCGAGCCGTGGGGGCCGGGTCGCTGCTCGCCGATGAGGTACCCGTCGACCACCACCAGGCCGGCCGGGTTGACCGAGACGTTGAGGTACACGTTGGAGCGCAACCCCTCACCGCCCGGCGCGACGTAGGTCCCGGCGCCCCCGGCGAGCACCGGCGGCAGCCGGTCCGGGGCGAACGTGGCGACAAAGCCCTGCGCCACCTTGTCCACCAGGCCGTCCAGCCGTGGCTCATCGATCGCGCCGGTCGACCGCAGCGCCTGGATGGCGAGCCGGCTGTTCTCGATGGTGCTAGCCGCCAGGACCACCGCGTCGGCCGCGATGTCCCGGGTGGTACCCGCGTGGCGCACCCGTACCCCGCGTGCGCGTCCCCGGTCGAGGAGCACCTCGGTCACGTACCCGTCGCAGAGCACCCGGGTCGTTTCGGACCAGTGTTCCAGCGGGGAGTACGCCTTCCACCGCCCGTCCGGCGCGCGGCGCACCGCGAGCGGGGCCGCTTCGAACCGGTACCCGGCAAGCTTCACCGGATCCTGGTCCGGCCGCAGCCCGCCGCCCGGAGCGCCCACCCACGCGGCCAGGTCGCGTTGCACCCGGGTCAGCAGCGGCTCCCCGCCGTCCCACTCGGTCGCCAGGTCCCGGACCACCGCCGCCGGCCAGTCCGGCTCGCGCAGCGCCCACGGGTCGATCGGCAGCGCCATGCCGTGCCAGTAGAGCGACCGGCCACCGAGGCGCCGGCGCAGCCCCGCCATGCCCGTGAAGGTCACACCCGTCGCGCTGTACGGCCGCCAGAAGTGCGGATCGGCCGGTGGGTCGAGCCATCGTGAGTCCGCCGTCGCGCGGTCCAGTTCCCAGCGGTAGTGCGCGTGGCCGGCGTCCGGTCCGGCCTCCACCACCAGCGGGCGCGGCCCGTCGCGCCGGGCCAGTTCCCCGGCCACCGCCAGCCCGGCGAACCCACCGCCGACGATGACCACCTCCGCACCGGCACAGTCACCCATCATCGCCAACCCATCGTCGCGAACGTGGTACCCAGTCGATAACCCGCCAGCCCCTCCGCGATGTACGGCACCAGCGGCCCGGGCGGCTCGGCCAGCGGATAGAACCCGATGCCGTCGCACGTGTCCGGCTCCGCGTTGCGCGGATCCCCGGTCCACGTCGTCGCCTCGAAGAACAAGGCCAACCGGGTGGCTCCAGTCGCGACCCGGTGGTTGACGAGGTGGACGAACCGGGTGTCCTCGGCCGCGATCCGCACGCCCACCTCCTCCAGCGCCTCCCGGATAGCGGCTTGTACCACCGATTCGCCCTCCTCGACGTGACCGCCCGGCAGTTGCCACCGCCCTCCGGCGGCCAGACCGGCCGCGCGCCGGGTGAAGACGGCCCGGTCGCCGGCACGCAGGATGGTGTGCACCCGTACCAGCATCCGGTGCCGTCGCTCGTCGTCCGGCAGCATGCGCCGTGTCACCGCCTACCGCAGGGGGAGCCGGGCCATGGTCGCGTCGACCGGCTGGCCCATCTTGCGGGTGTGGTATTCGAGAAGGTCGGTGAGGGTCCGGTCGATGGAGATCTCCGGTTGCCATCCGGTCAGGGTGCGGCAGCGGCTGCTGTCACAGACCTGGACCGGGATGTCGATCGGGCGCACCAGTGCCGGGTCGACCCGCTTCTCGACCTGCCCGGCCAGTCCGGTCACGTCGAGCATCCGGTCCAGCAACTCGCCCATGCTGAACGTCTCCTCGCCGCCCACGTTGTACGCGGTGGCCGGCTCGGCCCGCAGCATGAGCGCGGCGTACGCGGCGGCGATGTCCCGCACGTCGGCGACGGTGCGACGGCTCGACAGGGCGCCGACCCGGATCACCGGCTCCTGCCGGCCGTCCAGGATCCGGACGATCTGGTATGCGTCGGAGGCGATGGAAAAGCACCGGGCACGGCGGGGACCGGTGTGCGAGAACGCGCGGGTGACGAAGAAGCCCATCTCGGTCGAGGCGGCCCGTTCCCGCACGTAGCAGTCGGCCGCCGCCTTGCTCGCACCGTACGGGTTGACCGGGGCGATCGGGAAGTCCTCGTTGATGGGGCCGCGCTCGGACGGCGGTGCGCCGTACACCTCCGAGGTCGAGCAGAACAGCAGCCGGCAGTCGGGTGTGGTGGTCCTGATCGCCTCGGCCAGGTTTATCGTGCCGAGGGCGTTGGTGAGGAACGTGCCGCGCGGGTCGAGGAAGCTGGTCGGCGGGTGGCTCTGCGCGGCCAGGTGGAAGACGCCGTCGAAGTCGACCCGGCTCAGCACCTGGGTGCAGGACTCGAACTCGCGCAGGTCGCCGTGGATGAATCGCAGCTCGCCGTAGATCTCGTCCGGTACCACGTCGCGGATGTCTTCCTCGCGACCGTTGGACGAACGGAGCAGGCCGTAGACCTCATGTCCGTCCCGGACCAGAAGGTTCGCAAGGTGCGGACCAACGAACCCGGTGATGCCCGTAATCAGGAACCGCATGTGCCCTCCCGGTGTTGGTGCCACGCCGATCTGGGGTGGTGGTGGGGGCGACGCACACCTGGTGCGCCCGGTCCTTCAGCGTGTCGGATAGTACACCAAGGATTACTTCATTGCCGACCGCTTGCCGGCCCGCGCGGTCGATGAGATCCTCAAGGACGTCATGCGGAGAATGCCGGCGGCAGCCGGGTCGGGGGTGGTCTGAATGCCGGGTCCGGGGCTCGAGCTGGTCGGCGACGAAGAGATCGCGGAGATCGTCGAAGTACTTCGCAATCGCGAACTGAGTCGGTACCGCTTCGACGACGGAGCCGACGGCACCGACGTGTCCAAGGTGCTCACCTTCGAACGGGAGCTGGCCGCGCTGACCGGGGTGCGACACTGCCTGGGCACCAACAGCTGCACCAGCGCGCTGCTGGCCGGGCTGCTCGCCGGCCGGTATGAGCCCGGCGCCGAAGTCATCGTGCCCGGATACACCTTCATCGCCTCCATCGCGTCGATCGGTTATGCCGGGCTGACGCCGGTGCTCGCGGAGGTCGACGAGAGCCTCACCCTGGACCCGGCCGACGTGGCCCGGAAGGTCACCGACCGGACGGTCGGCGTGATGGCGGTCCACATGTTGGGAGCCCCGGCCGACCTCGACGCCCTGCGCACCGTTTGCGACGAGCACGGGCTGGACCTGTTCGAAGACTGCGCACAGGCCGGCGGCGCGACCTACAAGGGCCGGCACGTCGGCGGTTTCGGCACCTTCGGCGCGTTCAGCCTCAACGTCTTCAAGACGTTCACCGCGGGGGACGGCGGCGTGCTGCTGACCGACGACGACGAGTTGTTCGAGCGGGCATTCGCCATCCACGACCACGGTGCGGCGCCGTACCGTGCCGGTGTGCGCGACACCGGCGTGCTACTCGGTCTCAACCTGCGCATGCACGAGCTGACCGGTGCGGTGGCGCTGGCCCAGGTACGCAAGCTGCCCGGCCTGCTCGACCGGCTGCGCGCACGGCAGTCGGCGCTGCGCGCGGCGATCGGCGAGCCGGCCGGCGTGCGGGAACGGCGGCTCCCCGACCCGTCCGGAGACTGCGGCACCACGTTGACATATCTGTTCGACCGGGAAGAACACGCCAAGCGGGTCGCCGCGGAGCTGGGCACCATCACCCTCAGCGGTTCCGGGCGGCACAACTACGTCAACATGGGACCGGTACGGGCCCAGGCGTTGCCTCCGACGCTGCGCGTGCGCCAGCCCGACCTGAGCCGGTTCGCCGCCGGTGTGTTGCCGCGCACCGACGACCTGCTGTCGCGCGCCATCACGCTCAGCGTCGGGGTCAGCGACTCATACCTCGGCGCGTCCTTTGGCATCCGGCCATCGTCCGAGCCCGACGAGATCGCCGCCGCGGCGGAGCACTTCGTGGACGTCGTGGAGCGCCTCCGGTAGGTGCTACAGCCCCGCCGACCTGACCGGCTCTGATTCCCCGAGATCGCTGCCGTTCGCGACTTGGGCGAACAGTTCGACGGCCGCGTCGGTGGTGGGCATCGCGGCCAGTTCCGCCGCGATCGACCGGGTACGGGTCCGGAAGGCCGGCTCGGCGAGCAGCCGCTCCACCGCGTCGCGCACCTCCGTGGCGGTCGGCAGGTTCCCCCGCTCGTCGCGGCGCAGCCAGATGCCCGCTCCGGCGTCGGCGACCGCCATCGCGATAGCCGGCTGGTCGCCGAACTGGGGAACCACCACCAGGGGTGCGCCCGCGCGCAGCGCCTCCAGCGTCGTTCCCGCGCCGCCGTGGCACACCACGGCGGCCACCGTGGGCAGGACCAGGTGCTCGTCGACCCAGGGCTCGACGCGTACCCGTGGCCCGACCGGTGGCCACTGCTCCGGGGCCAGGGTGCGGCCGACACTGACCAGCAGGCGTACCGGCAGCTCGGCGACGGCCGCCACCACGTCCCGCAGTCTCGCCACCGAGGCCGGCATGGCCGGCGTGACGGTGCCGAACGAGACATACACCACGGGCTCGGCCGTCTCCTCCGCGCGGGGAGCCGGTGCCGATCCGGTCGGTCGGAAGCGGTGCGTCACCGGGAGCCGCTCCGCCGGGTCGAGCGACTCGGGCAGGCAACTCACGACCGGGACGCTGGTGATGCGCAGCCTCGTCTCCTCCAGGTCCGAGCCCGGCAGGCCGGCCAGGGTCCGCAGCGGGTCCACCATCGTCGCCAGGCCGAGGAGCATCCGGCGGGAGGCCCTGTGCAGCGTGAAGTTCACCGCCACCTGCGGCACCCCGCGGGCCTGTCCGGCGGCCCACGAGCTGAGCTCCACGATGTCCCGCAGGATCAGATCCGGACGGTACTCGTCGATCGTCTCCAGCATCGCGGGCAGCAGGGCGCACGGCGACACCACGGCGAGGATCTTCCGTACCGCGCGAGCCTTTTCCTTCGGCGGCGCGCTGGCGATGATGTGGTTCAGCCGGTCCATCTCCTCGGCCGGACCGTCCTCGCCGGGCACGAAGGCGAACCCGGATCCAGCGACCTGGGCGGCGAGCGAGCCGGGTGCGATGACCCGGACCTCGTGGCCGGCCGTGGCGCAGGAGGCCAGGAACGGCAGCAGCGGCCGGAAATGGCCGATGCCGGATGTGGTCGCCGCCAGGATCCGCACGGGCCCTCCTCGACGCTCGGGGACCATCCCGACGAATATCGTACGCAAAGGTTAACAGCCACATCGCCCCGGTCGTCGCCTCGCGAGTCCACAGTGGACGAGTACGGCGCGACGAACATCCCGATGGCCACACGACCTGCCGCTGTGCGTGTCGGGTTGCTACGCTGAGCGTACTGGACGTGCATCTATTGACAGATAGTTAACTTAGGCGAAGGTGACACCCATGTCGCAGGTCGTCGGAACCACCGTCCTCATCAGCGAACCCCAGGGCTCGACGGGTGCGCTGCAGTTCGACAACTCCCGGCCGTACCTGCCGTATGTCTCGTCGGTGCTGAAGTCATACTGGGAGCGCCACGGGTCGCCCGACGCGCCGATCGAGTGGCTCGACCCGATCTGGTGGAACGACAAGCCGGAGGTCATGCTCGCGCCCTACGGCGGCAAGAAGATAGATGTCCTCGGGCTGAGCTGCTACACCTGGAACTGGGCGGCACAGTGCCTCGTCGCGGCGCACGTGAAGGCCGAGCACCCGGACTGTCTGGTGGTGGCCGGCGGCCCCGAGCCCGACTACAAGGATCCGACGTTCTTCGCCCAGCACCCGTACATCGACGCGATCGCGGTCAAAGACGGAGAGGTCACGTTCCAGCGCATTCTCGCCAAGGTGGTCGGCGGCGACCGCGACCTCAGCGACGTACCCGGCCTCTACCTTCCCGGCGCCCCGGATGCCGGGCACCGCTACACCGGTCCGCCGGACGTACCCACCGTCTTCGATCACAGCCCCTACCTCGACCAGACCGACTACTACGAGCGCCTGCTAGGCAGCCACCCCGACCTGTCGTTCGGCATGATCTTCGAGACGACCCGTGGCTGCCCATACGGATGCAGCTACTGCGACTGGGGTTCCAGCACCCTGTCCAAGGTTCGCCGGTTCGAGATGGAGCGGATCAAGGCCGAGATCGACTGGATGGGGAGGATGCACATCGACACGGTCATGATGGCCGACGCTAACTTCGGCATCCTGCCCCGCGACGTGGAAATCGCGGACCTGCTCAACGAGTCGCGCCGCCAGCACGACAACTATCCCCAGTTCTTCTTCTACAGCGCGGCGAAGAACAACCCCCGCCGGGCGACCGAAATCGCGCTGAAGTTCGCCAAGAGCGGGATCTGCACCAACCACGCGCTTTCCATCCAGCACACCAAGCCGTCGGTGCTCGCCGCGACCAACCGCAGCAACATCTCGCCGCAGCGACAGGTCGAGGTCGTCAAGACGATGATGGCCGCCAAGGTACCGGTCGAGGTTCAGCTGATCCTCGGCATCCCCGGCGACACCTACGACCTGTGGCAGGGGTGTCTCGCCGACCTGATGGAGTGGGGCATCCACGAGGACTACCTGATGCAGACCTACCGGCTGCTACCCAACGCCCCCGCCGCGGAGCGTTCGTTTCTTGACGAGTGGCAGGTCGGCACCATCGACCGGATCACCTACGATCTGACGTCCCGCCACGTCCAGGTGGTGAGCGACGGCGTTGCCCGCAAGCCGGACCGGATCGTGGTGTCGTCGAAGACCTATACCCGGGAAGACTGGGTACGCATCTCGACGTACTCCGCGTTCGTCAAGGTGCTGCACAACTGCAGCCTCACCCAGCGGATCGCGATGTATCTGCGGCTGACCCACGGCATCTCATACCTCGACTTCTATGCCGACCTCATCGACGAGGCGATGCCGGCCGCGGAGTTGACCGGCTCGTGGGCCCAGACCCTGTCCGACCACTATCGCGGCTTCCTCGAGGACGACGAGGCGATGGACTTCCTCGCCGTACGCGAGCTGCCCAACCTGCCCTACCTGCTGCACCCGGCCCGCTGGCTCTACGTGCAGGCGTGCCTGCACCTCGACGAGTTCTTCGCGGTGCTCACCGATCACCTGCGCCGCCGGTACCCGACCGTCACCAATCTCGCCTCTGCCATCCAGTACCAGAAGGATTTGGTCATCCTCCCCTCCTACGACTGCCGGACCGGCAAGGTGTTTCCGGTCGACCATGACTGGATCACCTACTTCGAGCAGGCGCGCACCCGCGACGGCTCCCAGCCGCTCGACGAACCGACGCCGGTGTCGGGTGCGCTGGTGCGTGCCGGCGACCAGGTGGCCGGGGAGCGGGGGATCAGCGGCGACCTGGAGTATTACAGCAAGCCGCTGGACTGGCACGACAGCGCGCCAGAGCGGCGGTGGCAGGACTGGATCGACCGCACGGTGTTGGGCCGTTCCTCGGCGGCCATGCACAACTTCCAAGACCTGAGCATCATCGGTACCGGCTGAAACGGCGCGACCGCCGACAACGCAGCTTCTGGCTCGCACCCGCCCAACTACGCGAGTGCGGCGGCGACCTCGTCGAGGCGCTCGTCGCGGGATGCCTTGACGAGCACCACATCGCTGGCGGCGAGGTGGCCGCGCAGCCAGTCGACGGCCGCGTCGTTGTCGGCCAGCGCCACCGCCCGCTCTCCCGCGCCATCGGCGATCGGCCGGGCGGCCTCGCCGACCGCGACCACCACGTCGGTCCGGGAGGCGGCGTACTCCCCGATGGCGCGGTGCTCGGCCTCGCTGTCGTCGCCGAGCTCGCGCATCTCCCCGAGGACGGCGATGCGGCGTCCGCCCTCGATAGACGCCAGCGCATCGAGCGCGGCGCGAGTCGAGTCGGGATTGGCGTTGAAGGAGTCGTTGAGCAGCGTCGCGCCGCTGGCGAGGTCGCGCAGTTCCAGGCGCCACTTCGACAGCGAGACGGTGGCCAGCGCCGCCGCGGCCACGTCAAGGCGTACGCCGGCCGCCAGCCCCGCCCCCGCGGCAGCCGCCGCGTTGAGCGCCTGGTGGGCGCCCACGAGGGGCAGCGCGACGGGAGCCGACGCGTCGGCGGTCCGCAGCGTGAAGGACGGCCGGCCGAGCCGGTCCAGCGTCAGGTCGAGCAGCCGTACGTCGGCGTGCTCCACCCGACCGAAGGTCAGCACCGGGCCGTCGGTGAGCGAACGCATCGCGGCCACCCGGGAATCGTCGGCGTTGAGGACGGCGGTGCCACCACGAGCCAGCCCCCGTACCAGCTCGCCCTTGGCCCTGGCGATGCCCTCGCGCGACCCGAACGAGCCGAGATGGGCCTGACCGACGTTGAGGACGACAGCGATGTCCGGCGCCACCAGGCCGGCGAGTTCGGCGATGTCGCCGATGCGGCGGGCTCCCATCTCGAGGACGAGGAACCGGGTGGCCGCGTCGGCGCGCAGCATGGTGAGCGGCACGCCGAGCTCGTTGTTGAGCGATCCGATCGTGGCGCTCGTCGGCGCGACGCTCGACAGCACGGCCGCCAGCAGGTCCTTGGTGCTGGTCTTGCCCTGGGAGCCGGTCAGCCCGACGACGGTCAGCCCGTCGCGCAGCCGGGCCACGACGTGGGCGGCGAGCGCCTGCAGCGCGGCCTGGGCATCCTTCACGACGACGGTGGGCAGCGGCGTGGGCCGGGAGCCGAGCACGGCCACCGCGCCTGCCCGGGCGGCCTGGTCGGCATAGTCGTGGCCGTCGACGTGCTCGCCGGCGAAGGCGACGAAGAGGCCGCCCGGCTCGGCCTCCCGGCCGTCCAGTACGGCCGGCGCGGTCACCGTCACGGCACCGTCGCCCTCGACCGTCCCGCCGACGACCGCGGCGATCTCGCCGAGGCTGAGCGGGATCATGCCCGGGCCGCGCGGGGGCCGGCCAAGGTTGGTTCGCTGTGGGTCATGCCGCCAGTCAAGGCTGCGTGGTGTTGCCAGCACGTATGCGGCTTTCGATACGCCGACGATATGCCGCCTGCCTTCCTCAGCGGTCGAGCGGCTTGTCAGCGCACGGATGCCGTTGCCGATGACGATGCGCTCGCGCTGACTCCGTCGAGCACGACCACGGGGAACACTCGCGTGGTGTTCTGTTCGTAGGCGTTCGGGCCGGGCGCGTCGCCGGTGACGATCCGGTAAAGACGATCGCGCTCGGCGTCTCCGGTGACGATGGCGGTCGCGCGGAACGTGCTTGTCCCGAGCTCGACCGTCACCGAGGGCGCGGCGCGAAGGTTGTGGAACCAGTCCGGGTGTGTCGGCGCGCCCGCTTTGGATGCCACGACGAAGACTCGGTCTCCGTCGACTCCAAATCCCAGCGGAACCGTGTGCGGCCTGCCGGTTCGGGCGCCAGTGGTGGTCAGGAGCAGGATCGGGAAATCCGGTCGGGTGACCGTCCCGCCGTGTGCGCGGAACTCTTCGATGATGCCCTTGTTGTAGGCGATGAACTCTTCGTTGCTCGGTGTTGCCATCTCAGCACTCCTCGGGAAGGTCGAAGTTCGCTACGAGGCCGGGGCCGCCGGGGAAGACCGTGACGCGGGCGATGCCGGCGGAGGTGGCCGTGAGGACGGCGATTCCCAGGGCCTGGCTGGTCGCGCCGGCGGTGTAGTAGGTGGCAGCGGCGGGTTGGCCGTTGGCCGTGGTCGGCCGCATCCGCCAGTCTCCAGGGGATCCGATCACGTGGGCGAGGTAGCGCAGGCACGTCGCTTTGCCGGCGAACCAGGCGCGCGTGCCGACCAGTTCGATGGCGGCGTCGGTGCGCAGTGCCCGCTCGAGAGCAGCGATATCGGAGTTCTCAAACCCGGCGATGTACAAGTCGAGGAGGGCACGAGCGCGGGGCTCGGACGGTTCCACGACGGTATCGAGAGTCGGAGCGACCTCATCGAGACGAGCCCGGGCTCGTTGCAGCATGCTTTTGATCGCGCTGACAGAGGTCTCGAGCATGCTGGCGGCCTCGCTCGCGCTGAATCCGAGGACCTCCCGGAGCAGAAGCACGGCTCGCTGCCGAGCGGGGAGGTACTGCAAGCTCGCGATCAGCGCGAGCCGCACGCTCTGGCGCGCCGTGACGATCGCCGCGGGATCGTATGCCTCGGCCGTCACCCAAACGTCCGGGATCGGACCGAGCCACGCCACATCGGAGTCGGCCTCCACCTGCCCCACATCGGGATCCGCGGCGGGGCTGCCCAAGCCAGAAGGAAGCGCCCGCCTGCCGCGCTGCTCTATCGCGGACAGGCAGGCGTTGGTGGCGATCCGGTAGAGCCAGGTGCGCAGCGATGAGCGGCCTTCGAAGCTGTCGTAAGAGCGCCACGCGCGCAGGTACGTTTCCTGAACCACATCCTCGGCTTCGTCCGCCTCACCGAGCATGCGGTAGCAGTGGGCAAGCAGTTCGCGCCGGAACGGCTCGCTACTCTCCACGAAGTCCCTCGACGGGTCCGCCATGAGCACGCTCCTTGAGGTCGTCTACCGCCCAACAATGAAGACCACCACAAGCGGCGAAAGGAATCGCCCTCTCGGGCAGAGTTCCCGAATGACCGATAGGTACCAGATGCTCGGCGCGCCCTCGACGCTCCGGCGACGTGAGCGGTACTCGCTTTGCCCAGGCGCCGGCGTCTAGGATCAATGAATGCCCGTCGATCAAGTGCTCGTCGACTCACGCACGCACGAGCACCTGGGTGAGGCTGGGGCGAAGCAACTATGCGAACGATTCGGTCCGGGAGACTGTCTCTCGTGCCGCCGTCCGCTGAGTCGACGCATCGTATCCGTGGTAGTTGACGAATCGGGGCAGCTCGCCACGGCGTCGGCTTACCATCCGGAATGTCGCGACCCAGCATGGATCGATACTGGTCTTACAATAGCTCCGACGGATCAACAGGTCACCTACCATTGCCTACCATTCATAGGTCCCGGCCTCTCCCGCACCGGATTTCCCGAGACCGTATGGTTCGCCGTGCATCCTTCTCTGGAAGTCCTCCACCTAGCCCCAGGCGGCGACCGATGGGTGTCTAATGACCTTGGCTTGTACCTGGCGCTGGGGTTCGCCAGCGATCCGGCCGATGAAAAACTCAGTCGCAGTCTCGATCATGCGAACCTTCGGATTCGACGGAAGGCCATAATCGTCGACACTTTGGCTCGCCAATGGCTGTGTCACGGGGACCAGAACTTCACGGATCTGATCCGCCAACAGGGGGGACTGATGTTGGCGGTGACTACCGCTATCGATCCTTCCGATGGATTGACCTTCGAAGTGTTTCACGAGCTTCTCGTCGGCCAACAGTGCGCTCTGGGATGGGTGAAGCTCTCAGACGCCTAGTCCGGACGATGTGGAGCATCGTCGTCTGGCTCGAAGTATGGCGAAAACCAGCGGCCGGCAGCGTCCTCATCGTCGGCCGCCCTGAATAGTGCCGCCCGGTTAGTCAACGAAGCGGGCATGCCGGCCTTCGCTGATCTCCGGTACCACTCGTCCGCCTCGGCCGTGGACCCTTCGCGCGCCCTCAATATCCCGAGGGTATTCATCGCGGACGCCGACCCTGCGGCGGCTCCACGTGATAGCCACTTCTCCGCTTCGTCTGAGCGGCCCAGCTGTGCCAGGAGAAGACCAAGGCTCACAATGGCCGCGAGATGACCTTCGAGAGCGGCGATGCGATAAGCCGACTCCGCCTCCTCAAACTCCTCATGGCGTTGGCACATTGTCCCGAGAGCCCACGCAGCGTCCAGAGATCCTGCTCGATATGCTTCGTGGAACGCAGATTTTGCCTCTTCCGTCTCGCCACGCCTCGCCAAACTCTCCGCGAGAGCAACCAATGAGATCAGTTGGCCCTCGGAGTATGCTTTCCTGAACCAACGGCCTGACTCCTCGAACTCGCCCTCGTTGTCCAACAAGATTGCGAGATTGTGCATCGCCGGTGGAAAGTTGGCCTCCGCAGCGCGTCTGTACCAATATTCGCGCTTATCCGGGTCGCCGTCCGGCGAGGCCAGGTTACCCAAGTTGACCATCGAAGGTGCGAACTCATGCGAATCTGCGAGTTCAAGGTAAAGCGACTCCGCGGCGTCTCGATCGCCTTTCTCCCAATAAAGGTTCGCGAGATTGTGCTTGGCCTCAGGCATCCCCGCGTCGACTGCTCGTAGAAACCATTGCTCAGCCTCGATGGGGTTTTTCGCTTCAAGCAGGATGACTCCGAGGCCATTCATCGACTGAGGTTCGGTCGCAGCCGCACCTCGGCGAAAGGCGATCTCGGTGACATCTGGGCGTTGTTGCGCACGGGCGGCGAGTCCGATCGAGAATACGTCACCGTCCGCCGAAAGTCGTAGGACTTGATCCCAGATCTGATCAGGTATCGGTTCCTTGCCGCGGGGGCCATCGCCAGCAACTGCTCGCTCGAACAAATAATCCGATACGGCATACGACTCGTCACGAATGGCGGACAAGCAGCTGCTGGCGCCTGCGACCGGCTCACACACCCATCGAAGGCATTCGGGGAACGGTTTTAGCGCCGGCGAATGTCGTATGCGCTCCGCGAGGTAGCATACGTGTGCCTCTGCTAGCTCGCCTGCGGGTATCGGCTTCCCGAAACCAGCGCGCCGGAAGTCAGCCGCTGCAGAAATGATGGCACTCGCGGGGCTAAGCTCATAATTCCCGGCGGCGTGCCAACGGAGCAACATTTGAGGTCCGGCTGCAAGATATTCTCCGAGCCCGTACTCTGGGTGTGCCAGCGCCGCGGCTACCCGAGAATCCGTCAGGTGATCCCGCGCATTCATCTTCTCCGCGGGCGACAGCTTAGCCCGGAGTTCTACGCGAAGCGAAGTCTGCGCCAGAACGTCGACGCCTGCACGCATCACTGGCCGAGACCCTTCAGAATCTCTGGTGGCAGTGGGCGCTTCAAGCTCCATGAGTTCGTCGCTTCTCACGGTCGCAAGAATGAGCACATCGGAACGTTGGCGGTCGTATATCCGATCGAGGGCCGCGCGATCCAATCCGCCAGGTCCCAGGAACCGCTCGATGTCGTCGAGCCAGACGACATATGGGCCGGATAAGTCACTGGTTTCTGCTAGCTCCCTGAGCGCTTCGGGCCTTTCAGGGATCAAGACCAGTCTGTTGGCTGGAAGTGTTTTGAGCGCTTGGAAGGCGGTGCGGGTCTTACCAGCCGTGGACGGACCAAAGATGAGGATGAAGCCGCCGTTGTCAACCGCCTCTTGCAGCTGGCTGTCCCGGTCGCGACTGATGTACGGAACCAGCGCGGGCTCGGCATCGGACGCTTTCAGGGCTGGCTTCACGCCGAGATCGTTTTCCGTCAAGGTTGCGACGGTTGGCGCTGCTCCCGAAACAACGCGGAACCCCGCCATGGTTCTGCTCGCAGAGCGGGGAAATTTGTGTTCGAGGGCTGATCGGTGGGCGGCCAACCGCGCTCTCACCTCTTGCGTTATCGCAGAGGCCGCAAGAACCCCTGCGATTGGCCAGGTGAGCCATAGATATCGAACCCAGGCTTTCGGAAGAACGCCGGTGGCGACATTCGTCGCGATTGGCAAGAGCAGGACCGTGATGGTTGCGCTTATGACAATCGAAAATGCCGAGAATCTTCGCATATGTCTCCCCGACAGGCTGAAAGTCTAGCCTTGCAGTATAGATGCGCGGCTCTGGATTGCTTCGAACCTGTGTCGCTGGAGAGTTGCACCGCGCCATGCGGGTGCCGTGGGGCTGGGACTGCTTCGGGAGACTTGGCCGCGCATTTGCCGCGGACGGCCGCCGATGGTCGGATCTTGCCGCGATGCGGGCGGTAGCGGCTGGATCCTGCGAGCCTGGCGAACCGTTGGACGAGTGGTCACCCCGGGGCGCCTACTTGACCTTGCCATTGGCGGCAGGGTTGGACGATGCCCGGCATGGATAGCAGCACCGCATCGAAGACCAGCAAGGTCGTCGCCGTCACTGGGGCCGGCACCGGGATCGGTCGGGCTACCGCCCGGGCCTTCGCTGCCGAGGGCGCTCACGTGCTCGCGGTCGGACGGCGAGCCGAACCGCTCAACGAGACCGCCTCCGGCCACGACTGGATCACGCCTCTGGCCGCCGACATCACCGCGAAGGGCGAGCCCGAACGGATCGTACGGACAGCGTTGGAGGAGTACGGCCGGCTGGACGTACTGGTGAACAACGCAGGCATCGTGCGCGGCGGTACCCTCGCCACCCTCGCACCGGAGACGATCGCGCCTCAAATCGCCACCAACCTCGTAGCCCCCATCCTTCTGGCCCAAGCCGCGTTGCCGCTTCTGGAGGATTCGGGTGGGGTAATAGTCAATGTCAGCACGTCGGTAGGGCAACGGGCCTGGCCGGGTAGCGCGGTCTACGCCGCGACCAAGACCGCTATGGAGTTGTTGACCCGGAGTTGGGCGGTCGAACTGGCACCCCGTGGGATCCGGGTGGTCGCGGTCGCCCCCGGCGCGATCGACACCCCCATCGGCGAGCATCAGGGCCTGACGCCGGAGCGAATGGCCGCCGTGCGGGAATGGCAACTCGCGCACACCCCACTGGGCCGGGTCGGTCGGCCCGACGAGGTAGCCTGGGCGATCACTCAGCTCGCGGCGCCGAGCGCGTCGTTCATCACCGGCGTGGTGCTTCCGGTCGACGGAGGAGCGGTCGTGGCGTGATAGGAGATCCAGGGGGATCTGTGCGGATCGGCGAACTGGCGCACGCGACCGGGGCCACCGCCCGTGCCCTGCGACACTACGAGCAGACCGGGTTGATCTCTTCCGAGCGGACCTCCAACGGCTACCGCAACTATCACGAGCGGGCCATAGTGCGGGTGGGCAACATCCGCTACCTGCTGGCCGCCGGACTTACTCTGGACGACGTGCGTGTCTTCTTGCCATGTCTGGACGGCGACCTCGCTACCGCACGGGCGTCGGATAAGGGCATGCGAGTCGCGTTGGAACGGCTAGCCGTCCTCAATGGACGCATAGCCGCCCAGACCGAAGTCCGCGACCGGTTGGAGGCCGCGCTTCGGCTGCGAGCACGACCCTCGTCAGACACAGGGCACTGAGCACCATGTTGGTCTACTCATCAGCTAAGGCTTCTCAACGGAGCGCAGTGCGAAGAAAGTTGATAGCCGCGCCGGCGGCAGGTGTAGTCATCGAGAGAGGATCCCACCGCGCGTTGGTTTGTTCGTCAGGCGTCGAGCTTGCGGAGCGCGAGATAGCCCAGATACAGGTAGTCGGTGCCGTCGGCCGCGGTGACGAACGCTGTGGGCTGCCACCGGGTCGTTCCCGGGACCTGCTCCAGGAACCGGCCGTCGGCGACGGCCACGAGGTCGGTTTCGTACGGGGGTTGCAGGACGGCGTACACGTCGGTCCGCACCACCCGAGTCTTCAGGCGCCCGTCATGGAAGGACACCTCTGCCCGCAAGCCCATTCGCTCGTATACCCCGACGTGCCGCTCCAACTCCACCTCGACCGGGCTGTCGGGCGGTGCCAGGGGTGCTGGGGTGGTCACACCACATAGTGATTCGAGCAGTTCGGCGAATACTTGCCGGTAGAACGCGCCGAATACGTCGGTGTTGCCCAGCAACGCCACCGCGACGCCAGCGTCGGGGATCACCCGCAACACCGCCGACTGGCCGATGGTGCCGCCGTCATGGCCGTGGACCGGTCTGCCCCAGTCGTACAGGGTCCAGCCCAGGCCCCATGCGGGCGTAGTGCCATCGGTATTGGGTACGGCGACTTGCGGCCGTCGCATCTCGGCCAGGCCCGGCAGGGCTCCGTCGGCGTGCAGCTTGGCGAACGTCACCACGTCGCTGGCGGTGGCGCAGAGCAGTCCAGCCGGGCCGTCGGACCGGGGCAGCCCCCATGACGGCGCTGGGCGCTGCTGGTCATCGTGCCGCAGATGACCCATCGCGGCGCGGAACCGCAGCACGTCCTCCGGTAACGTCCAGGAGTGGTCCAGCCCGGCCGGGTCGAGCACCAGCTCCCGCAACGCCGTATCCCACACGCTGCCGGTGAGCCGTTCGATGACCCGGCCCAGGATGCTGTATCCGGCGTTGCAGTAAGAGAAACGGTCGCCGAGCGGGTGGCACTGAGTCACCTCCGCGCAGCCCTCGACGAATCGGGCCAGGCAGTCATCACCACGTCCGGCATCGATGACCGGATCACCGTTGATCCCCGAGGTGTGCGTCAGCAGGTGCCGCAGGGTGACTCGAGCGCTGACATCAGCGTCGGCGACTCGGAACTCCGGCAGCACCTCGACAACGGGTGTGTCCAGCGTCGTCAGGCCCTGCTCCACCAGCTGCATGACGGCGGTCGCCGTGTAGACCTTCGTGATCGACCCGATTTGGAACAGAGAATCGGTCGTCGCCTCCACGCCGGTCCCGGTGTTCAGTACCCCGGTGGCCAACGCCTGTACCCGCCCGTCTGCCAGTACCGCCAACGACGCCCCCGGCACTCCATGCGCACGCCTGAGTTCTTCGAACCGTTCCCGCCAACCGATGAAATCCACGCTGCGGACCTCCTGACTGCCTCGTTCGACACTTCTGTTGTGCGTCAAGTGCTTCTTGGAACCATCAACTTCTCGGTTGAGCCCGTCGGAGCACGCCTAGGTCTGACAGGTACCGGCGGTCAAACGTCGCGGCCTTCGGGTCAGGGCCGGTTTGGATCGGGGTGCACCGTGACGAACACCGACCACGCTGCGGCCGATGGGTCGACCGGGCGGTCGGCGAAGTCGTCTAGCAGCGCGCGAAGCGCAGTCCGGAACTCGGACATGTCGGCGGGCGACAAGCGCAGGCCCAGCCGCGCGGTGTCCACATCCTCGGCCGGGACCAGCGCCAGTTCCGCGATGAACGTGTCAAGCATTGCGTGGTTCTGCGCCGGCGTGCTGATCCGCCAGGACTTCCCGGTCGCCAGGTACGGAATCTCGCGGCCACCGCCGGGGAGAGTGCGCCTCTCCCGGGGTTCGAGGAAGCCCGTGCGGACCAGCGTCCTGACGTGGTGCAGGATGCTCGCCGGGTCACGACCGAGCAGTTCCGCGATCTCCTTGTTTGTGTGAGCCTCGCTGAGACAGATGCGCAGGATCCGCAGCCGTAGTACGGATGCCAGCGCCTTAGCCTCCTCATCGCTGGCTTCCCTGCGATCCATGAACCAGATCTTACCCACGTAATTGGCAAAACCAAATCACGTGACTCCGTACCCCTTGAGCCAGATCACGATCGATGCGGTCACTATCCGCCAGTGCTGTAGCCCGCGACGCCGCGCGGATTGCCTCGGTCGCCGCTCGGCCGCGTCGCTGCGCGCTGGATCGAGCAGGCCAGATCGTGGCCCATGTGGGCGTCGTTCAGCTCGCGCTGGCTGGACTGCGCCGCCGCGCCGCTACACCGTGCTGGCCGCCAAGGCTCTGGTCTTCGTCCGAACCGCGCTGGCTACCCAACCGTCTCGACGGTCGCCGCGTACCTGGCCTTCCTGACGGCGCTGCCCGCGCACACCCTGACCGATACCGCACTGCCCACGCGCACCCTGACCGACTCGTCCTACGCAGATTCCAGACCGTTCTCGTCCAGATCACTCGGCGACCAGCGCAGGTGACCCGTGAGTAGCCGGCACGGAGCCACGCCCGGAAAGCGGCGAACCGCTCTGTTCAAGGATGTTTAGCCCCGAAACGGGCGGTGCCCTGGTTGATTTCAGGACTCCGCTCGAAAGGCGCTAGCTGATTCGGAAGGTCCCTGCCGCGACCAGTAGTCGATCGATGGCGTTCCGATTTTGCAGATCTGTGAGGTGCCCCCGGCAGGATTCGAACCTGCGCCACCGCCTCCGGAGGGCGGTGCTCTATCCCCTGAGCTACGGGGGCTCAGCGACCAGAGAACTGTAGCAGGCTTCCGGACCGTACCGCTTCCGGCCCACCCCGCCGCGCGGAGCGCCCTCCGGCCGCCGCCCATGCGTTGCTCGGCCGCCGCCGAGGCACCGCGGGAGCGCCGGCCGCGCCTACGAACTCAGTGGCTGTGCTCCCAGCCGGGACAGGATGGTCTGGAACTGAACCACCTCGCCCTGCTGGTTGTTCTTCATCCCCTGAGCCAGGTCCCGGACATCCTGGTCGTGGCTCAGCTGCAACAGTTCATCAATCATGTGGATGCCGCCCAGGTGGTGGCGCAGCATCAACTGGCAGAACAGGATGTCCACCTGCTTGCCCTTCGCCGCGTCCAACTCCTGCAGCTGCGCGTCCGTCGCCATGCCCGGCATCAGGCCGTCCGGAGTCAGCTCCCGGGCGCCGTTCGGCATCCAGGCCATCTTCGGGCGGGTACCGGTGGGCTGCAGGTGCCAGTCCTTCAGCCAGGTCTGCATGATGCCGATCTGGCTCTGCTGCGTCAGGGCGATGTCGTACGCCAGTTGACGCACCTCGGTGTCGGTCGCCCTCGGGTACACCGTCATGGCCATCGTGACCGCCTGGGCGTGGTGCGTCGACATGTCCCGGGCGAAGCCCGCCTCCGGCGAGTTGTCGCCGGGAGCGCGCAGCGACGGCGTCAACCAGCCCGCTCCGAACCCGATGAGAAGCGCGAACACCGCGACGAGCGCGCCGATTGCGGTGGCGCGTCGTCGCTGTGTGGCGAAGAGACCGGAGAACATCGATCAGGAGGCGGCGGTCGGAGCGGCGCTCTGACCCAGGTTCGTCGGGTCGGTGCCGGTCTTGGTGACGTAGTTCTGGGAGTCCTGGCCGCAGGTCGCCCCGGTTTCCATGCTGGCGTTCACGCGCAGGTCCTGGATGAACTGGTCGATCCGCGGGTCGTCCGCGCTGTCCAGCTTGAGCTGGAAGCCCCACGCCTGAAGCGAGATCGGCTTGTCCAGCCCTGGGTACGGGCTCATCAGCATGAAGTCGTTTCCGCGCACCTTGCTGGCCAGCTTGTCGACCTGGTCCTTGGCCAGGCTCGGGTTGTACGTGACCCACACGGACCCGTGTTCGAGCGCGTGTACCGCGTTCTCGTTCGGGATCTGGTCCGGGTAGACGTCGCCCTGGCACCGTTCCCAGTTGGGGTTGTGCACGCCGCCGACCGGTGGGCTCTGCGGATAGTTGACCTTGCCGTATGCGTGCTGCGCGGCCTTGAGCAGGTTGGGCTCGGTCTTCCGGTAGTCGACGACGCCCTTGATCGAGTCCGCCTTGTCCTGCCAGCCCTGGTTGTTTTTCTGCACCTCGTAGACGCCGAAGCCGACGATGCCGGCGGCCACCAGGCCGACGATGGTGAACAGGATGATCGGGCCCCAGTGGCGACCACTGTTGACCTTGACGGGGACGACCGGTGGGCGGTTGCCACCGCCGGACCGGTTACCGCCGCCGGGGCGGCCACCGCCGCTGCCGCCGGTCCGGGTGCCCGGCCGGCCGCCCGGGGCGGTGCGCGCCTTCGAGCCGCCGCCGGCCGTGGTGGTGCCCGACTTGCCGCCGGACTTCGCCGTGGTGGTGGTCTTGGTGGGGGCGTCGGTCTTGGCGGGGGCGTCGGACTCGGCGGAGGCGTCCGACTTCGCCTTGGCGCCGGTGGTGGGCTTTCCGCCTGCCACGGCCTTGGAGGGCCGGCGGTTGCCGCCCGCCTGTGGAGTACTGATGCTCATCGGGCCCTCGTCGGTCGTAACGGGTCAGGGGGGTGGTCCCAGTGGGTTGCGTCCCGCATTGTGACCGGTACGTCGGGTCGCCGCCAAGTCATGCAGTCTACCCCGGCTAGCATTGATCGGGTGACTCCCGAGCAGCTCTCCGAAGTTGTTATCGCCGCCGCCCGGACGGCGTTGACCGGCCGTGGCCTGGACCCGGCCCTCCTGCCTCCGACGGCGACCGTGGAGCGACCCCGCAACCCCGAGCACGGCGACTACGCCACGAACCTCGCCCTGCAGGTCGCCAAGAAGGTCGGCCTTCAGCCGCGCGAGCTGGCCCAGGCGATCGCCGATAATCTCGTACAAATCGCCGGGGTCGCCGGCGCCGAGGTCGCCGGACCGGGCTTCCTGAACATCCGGCTCGACCCGGCCGCCACCGGCCAGCTGGCCCGGACGGTGGTGGAGGCCGGCGCCGAGTACGGGCGCACCCAGCTGCTGAGCGGGCAGAAGATCAACCTTGAGTTCGTCTCGGTCAACCCGACCGGTCCGATCCACATCGGCGGGGTGCGCTGGGCGGCCGTCGGCGACGCGCTGGCCCGGCTGCTGCGCGCGGTGGGCGCGGACGTCGGCACCGAGTACTACTTCAACGACGCCGGCTCCCAGATCGACCGGTTCGCCCGGTCGCTGTACGCCACGGCCAAGGGCGACCCGGTGCCGGAGGACGGGTACCACGGCACGTACATCGGGGAGATCGCCCAGGCGGTGCTCGAGAAGCAGCCGGACGCCCTGGCGCGGCCCGAGGACGACGCGGTGGAGGTCTTCCGGGTCGAGGGCGTGGCGCTTATGTTCGCCGAGGTCAAGTCGAAGTTGACGGAGTTCGGCGTGCACTTCGACCGGTACTTCAACGAGAAGGAGCTGCACGACCGCGGCGAGCTGGCCTCCGCGCTGGAGCGGCTGCGCCAGCAGGGCCGGGTGTACGAGGCCGACGGCGCCACCTGGATCCGCACCACGGACTTCGGCGACGACAAGGACCGGGTGTACGTGCGCAGCAACGGCGCCTATACCTACTACGCGGCGGACTGCGCGTACTACCTGGACAAGCGCCAGCGCGGCTTCGACAAGGTCGTGATCATGCTGGGCGCCGACCACCACGGGTACATCGGCCGGCTCCGGGCCATGTGCGCCTGCTTCGGCGACGACCCGGACCGCAACCTGGAGATCCTCATCGGCCAGCTGGTCAACCTGGTCAAGGACGGGCAGCCGGTACGGATGTCCAAGCGCGCCGGCACCGTGGTGTCCCTGGACGACCTGGTGGACGCGGTCGGCGTGGACGCGGCCCGGTACGCACTGGCCCGGTACTCGGTGGACTCGCCCATCGACGTCGACCTGGACCTGTGGACCAAGCGCAGCAACGACAACCCGATCTACTACGTCCAGTACGTCGCGGCCCGCACCGCCGGGGTGTCCCGGATGGCGGCGGACCTGGGGCTGACCCGCGGCGACGAGTTCGACCCGGCCCTGCTGTCCCACGAGAAGGAACTGGACCTGCTCAAGTCGCTCGGCGACTTCCCCGGAACCGTGGCCACCGCCGCTGAGCTGCGCGAACCGCACCGGGTGACCCGATACCTGGAGGAGCTGTCCGGCGCGTACCACCGTTTCTACGACAACTGCCGTATTCTTCCGCGCGGCGATGAACCGGTGACCGATCAGATGCGCGCCAGGCTCTGGCTCAACGACGCCGCCCGCACCGTCATCGCCAACGGCCTCGGCCTGCTCGGCGTCTCGGCGCCGGAACGGATGTAGTCGATGAACCGCACCCGCGGGGACCGGCGATGAGGAATTGGATCGAGCGAGGATAGGCAATGCGAGCTCATGAGGCCGGGGCGCTTCACGCCGAGGTCGGTCATCGGGGACCGGCATGGCTGCGCAGTCCGGACGACGTCAACGCGCTGCTGCCGCAGCTGTGGCCGCGGACGGTGTCCCGGGACGCCACCGGCGTCCTGACCGTCGGCGGGATTCCGGTGACCGAGCTGGCCGCCGACTTCGGCACCGCGGCGTACCTGTTCGACGAAGCCGATTTCCGGGCACGCTGCCGGGATTTCCTGGAGAGTTTCGGCGACGCGGACGTGTATTACGCCGGCAAGGCGTTCCTGTGCAAGGCGGTCGTGCGCATCCTCGACGAAGAGGGCATGCGGCTGGACGTCTGTTCCGGTGGCGAGCTGGCCGTCGCGCTGGCCGGCGGCATGCCGGGTGAGCGGATCGCGCTGCACGGCAACAACAAGTCGACCTCGGAGCTGACCCGCGCGGTGGACGCGGGGGTCGGTCGGATCGTGCTCGACTCGTTCCAGGAGATCGACCGGCTGACCGCGATCGCCCGTGAGCGGGGGGTACGGCCGGCGGTCATGCTCCGCGTGACGGTCGGCGTCGAGGCGCACACCCACGAGTACATCTCCACCTCGCACGAGGACCAGAAGTTCGGGTTCTCGCTGGCCGGCGGAGCGGCCCGGGCGGCGGTCGACCGGATCATCGGCGACGGGGTGCTGGAGCTGCGCGGGCTGCACTCGCACATCGGCTCGCAGATCTTCGAGGCCGACGCGTTCGAGCTGGCCGCGCGCCGGGTGCTCGGGCTGCAGTCGGACATCCGGGACGGGCACGGCGTCCAGCTGCCCGAGCTGGACCTGGGCGGTGGCTTCGGCATCGCGTACACGAGCCAGGACAGCCCCCGGTCGGCGGCCGAGCTGGCCGACGCGCTGCGCCGCATCGTCAAGGTGGACTGCGACGCGATGGGGCTGGACGTGCCGCGACTGTCCGTCGAGCCGGGCCGGGCGATCGTCGGGCCGTCGATGTTCACGCTGTACCAGGTGGGGACGGTCAAGGACGTCGACGGGATCCGCACGTACGTCAGCGTCGATGGCGGCATGAGCGACAACATCCGTACCGCCCTGTACGGCGCGTCCTACTCCGCCACGCTCGCAGGCCGGATCAGCCCGGCCGCGCCGATCTTGGCCCGGGTGGTGGGAAAGCATTGCGAGTCCGGGGACATCATCGTGAAGGATGAATTCCTGCCCGCCGACGTGCAGCCCGGAGATCTTCTCGCGGTACCCGGAACCGGCGCCTATTGCCGGAGCATGGCCAGCAACTACAACCACGTGCCGCGACCCCCGGTTGTCGCGGTGTGCGACGGGGAAGCTCGGGTGATCGTCCGACGGGAGACCGAGGACGACCTACTGGCATTGGACGTGGGATAAATGATCAGCGATGCGCGTGCGGTGAGGGTCGCTCTGCTCGGCTGCGGCACCGTCGGCAGCGAAGTGGTGCGCCTGTTGCATGAGCAGGCTGAGGACCTGACCGCGCGGGTCGGGGCTCCGCTGGAGCTGGTCGGCATCGCCGTACGCCGGCTGGGACGCGACCGCGGCCCGCTGCCGGTACCGGCACACCTGTTCACCACGGACGCGCTCGGGCTGATCAAGCGCGACGACGTCGACGTGGTGATCGAGGTGATCGGCGGCATCGAGCCGGTACGCGGCTGGCTGGTCGAGGCGCTGCGCAGCGGCAAGAGCGTGGTGACCGCGAACAAGGCGCTGCTCGCCGAGGACGGTGGCGCGCTGCACGACGCGGCCGCCGAGGGCGGAGCCGACCTCTACTTCGAGGCGGCGGTGGCCGGTGCGATCCCGTTGCTGCGCCCGCTGCGCGAGTCGCTGCACGGCGACCGGATCACCCGGGTGACCGGGATCGTCAACGGCACGACCAATTTCATACTGTCCTCAATGGACGCTTCCGGTGCCGGCTTCGCCGAGGCGCTGGAGGAGGCGACCGCCCTCGGCTACGCGGAGGCCGACCCGACCGCCGACGTGGAGGGCTTCGACGCGGCCGCCAAGGCGGCCATCCTGGCGTCGCTGGCGTTCCACACCCGGGTCCGGGCCGAGGACGTATACCGCGAGGGGATCACCGAGGTGACCGCGGCGGACGTGGCCAGCGCCAAGGCGATGGGCGCCACCATCAAGCTGCTGTGCCTGGCCCAGCGCGACAACGACGCGGTCAGCGTCCGGGTGCACCCCGCGATGATTCCGCGCAGCCACCCGCTGGCCGGGGTCGGCGACGCGTTCAACGCGGTCTTCGTCGAGGCGGAGGCGGCCGGGCAGCTGATGTTCTACGGCCGGGGAGCCGGCGGTGCGCCGACCGCGAGCGCGGTCCTCGGCGACCTGGTCGCGGTGGCCCGGCACCGGCTGACCGGCAGCCGCTCCGCGCCCGAGTCGGTGTACGCCGACCTGCGGATCCGGCCGATGGGCGAAGCGCTCACCCGCTATCACGTCAGCCTCGACGTGGCCGACCGGGCCGGCGTACTGGCCGGCGTGGCCAGCGTCTTCGCCCGGCACGACGTGTCCATCGCGACGGTCCGGCAGTCCGGGCGTGGCGCGGGCGCGACGCTGGTGATCGTCACGCACGTCGCCCCCGACGCGGCCCTCGCCGCCACGGTCGAGGAACTTCGTTCACTCGACATCGTGCGTTCCATCGTCAGCGTGCTCCGGGTTGAGGGAGACTCCTGACGGCTCGATCGCCGTCGGCGACCGTCATCGGACACCGACCGTCATCGGAAACCGACCGTCATTGGCAACAAGGGGAGACCAACCATGTGGCGTGGACTGATCGAGGCGTACCGGGAGCGACTGCCGGTCACCGCCGCCACTCCCGTGATCACTTTGCATGAGGGCAACACCCCGCTGGTACCGGCACCCGCGCTGTCCGCCCGGACCGGCTGCGACGTGTACCTGAAGGTCGAGGGCGCCAATCCGACCGGATCGTTCAAGGACCGCGGCATGACCGTGGCGGTGTCGAAGGCGGTCGAGAGCGGCAGCAAGGCGATCATCTGCGCGTCCACCGGCAACACGTCGGCGTCGGCGGCCGCGTACGCCGCCCGTGCCGGGCTCACCTGTGCCGTGCTGGTACCACAGGGCAAGATCGCGCTCGGCAAGCTGGCCCAGGCACTCGTGCACGGCGCCCGGCTGCTGCAGGTCAGCGGCAACTTCGACGACTGCCTCAACCTTGCCTCGAAGCTCGCCCAGGACTACCCGGTGGCCCTGGTCAACTCGGTGAACCCGGACCGGCTGCACGGCCAGAAGACGGCGGCGTTCGAGATCGTCGAGGCGCTCGGCGACGCTCCGGACATCCACTGCCTGCCGGTCGGCAACGCCGGCAACATCTCCGCCTACTGGATGGGCTACCGGGAGGATCTCGCGGCCGGCAACGCGACCCGTACCCCGAAGATGTACGGCTTCCAGGCCAGCGGCGCGGCTCCGATCGTCTCCGGCCAGGTGGTGGCGGAGCCCTCGACGATCGCCACCGCGATCCGGATCGGCAACCCGGCCTCCTGGACGAAGGCGCTGGATGCTCGGGACTCCTCGGGCGGCCTGATCGACGCGGTCACCGACCGGGCGATCCTGGCCGCGTACCGGCTGCTGGCCCGCCAGGTCGGCGTCTTCGTCGAGTTGGGCAGCGCGGCGAGCGTGGCCGGGCTGCTCCAGGCCGCCGAGGCGGGCAAGGTGCCGCCGGGCAGCACCGTGGTGTGCACAGTGACCGGTCACGGGCTCAAGGACCCGGAGTGGGCGATCTCCACCGCGCCGGCGCCGACCACGATCGAGGTCGACGTACTGGCCGCGGCCCGTACCCTCGACCTCGCCTGACCAGTACAAATCTCCACAAGGCCACCCCGGTGACGGGGTGGCCTTGCCGTCTCTTGCGGACCCGCGCTATCTTCGTGATATCACTTTGATAGACGGAGGAAGTCATGGAGCGGAGCGCGTTCCGGTTGCCGGGGTTCCCGATGCTGCTCGTCACCCTCGCCGAGGTCGCGGCGTTCATCCTGATCGCCGGGGCGCTGACCGGCGACGCGGCCGGATGGGTGATCGCCGCCGGCATCGTGGTGTTCGTCCTGCTGGCCTCGGGATTCACCGTGGTGGTCCCGAACCAGGCGCGGGTGATCCTGTTCTTCGGCTGGTACGCCGGCACGATCAACCGGCCCGGCCTGCAGTGGACCCTCCCGTTGTCGGTCAAGCGCCGGGTTTCGTTGCGAGTGCGCAACTTCGAGTCGGCCAAGCTCAAGGTCTCGGACGCGGACGGGAACCCGGTGGAGATCGCGGCCGTGGTGGTCTGGCGGGTGGTCGACACGGCCAAGGCCACGCTGGCCGTGGACGACCACCTGGCGTACGTGGCGGTACAGAGCGAGACGGCGGTACGGCACCTGGCCACCTCGCACCCGTACGACGCGCATGACGACGGGCGTACCAGCCTGCGCGACTCCGACGCGGTCAGCGAGGGGTTGACCGCCGAGCTGCGTGACCGGGTGGCACTCGCCGGCGTCGAGGTACTCGAATCGCGGATCACTCACCTGGCCTACGCTCCGGAGATCGCCCAGGCGATGCTGGCCCGCCAGCAGGCGACGGCGATCGTCGCGGCGCGATACAAGATCGTCGAAGGTGCGGTCGGCATGGTGGAGAACGCTCTGCAGCGGCTGCGCGATCAAGGCGTCGTCGAACTGGACGAGGAGCGCAAGGCGCAGATGATCGCCAACCTGATGGTGGTGCTCTGCGGAGACCGCGCGGTGCAGCCGATCGTCAACGTCGGATCTCTCTACAGCTGAGTGCTCATCTATGGCTGAACGCAAGAAGTTGTTGCTGCGCCTGGATCCCGGGGTCTATGACGCGATCGCCAAGTGGGCCGCCGACGATCTGCGCAGCGTCAATGCCCAGATCGAGTACGCGTTGCGGCTGGCGCTCAAGGGCGCCGGCCGCACGCCGAGACCGGAGCGGTCGGCAGCCTCCGAGCAGCCGGCAGAGCCGGACCGGCCCGGCCCCGAGGGGGACTGACCACCGCCGGAGCCGGCCTCCGGTCATCGGGATCTACGATGTGCCCATGGTGCGCTTCCTGACGGCGCCGGTCCGGGTACGGGTACCGGCGACCAGCGCCAATCTGGGCCCGGGCTTCGACGCTCTCGGGCTGGCGCTCAACCTCCACGACGAGGTGACTGCCCGGGTCGCCGGTACCGGCATCCGGCTCACCGTCGACGGGGAGGGTGCCGGCGAGCTGCCCATCGACGACGCTCATCTGGTCGCGAAGTGCATGCTCGCCACCTTCGACCGGCTCGGCGGCCGGCCCGAAGGACTGGAGTTGGCCTGCCACAACAACATTCCGCAGGCCCGCGGGCTCGGATCATCGTCGGCCGCGATCGTCGCCGGGATCCTGGCGGCCCGTGCCCTGGTGGAGGACGGGCCGCAGCGGCTGCCCGACGCCACGGTGCTGGAACTCGCCGGGGAGATCGAAGGCCACCCGGACAACGTGGCGCCCTGTCTGCTCGGAGGGCTGACCATCGCGTGGCTGGAGGGCGGTCTGGCCCGCGCTGTACGCCTGGAGCCGGCCGCCGGCGTACGGACGACGGTCGTCATTCCGACCGATCAGGGGCTGACGGCCCGGGCCCGGGAGGCCCTGCCGGCCCAGGTGCCGCATCCGGACGCCGCCTTCAACGCGGGACGTTCCGCCCTGCTGGTACACGCCCTGACCAGCGCGCCCCAACTGCTCCTGGCGGCCACCGAGGACCGGCTGCACCAGGACTACCGGGCGGCCGGCATGCCGGAGTCCGCCCAGTTGGTAAGGGGTTTCCGGCGGGCGGGAATACCCGCGGTGGTCTCCGGCGCTGGACCATCTGTACTGGTCTTCGCCACCATGGACGAGATCGCCAAGAGTGAGACCCCGGTCACATCCGGCTGGCAGGTGTTGCCACTGGACGTGGATGCGCGGGGAGCCCTGGTGGAGGTAGACTTACAACACGCCGAGCGGGACCCTGTTGCCGCAGGTCGGGCGAGTTGATTAGGCTTTAGACTTACAACAGCCGCGAGGCGCGCGATCAGTGCGGGGCGGCGCACCCCCGAAACTTCCGTGGCAGATCTGGCCAACGTTGGCTCGTCGTACCGCCCAGCGGATCGACGCAGGCGACTGGCCTGAACCCACAGATATCGGGTGCACCGGTCTTTCGTCGTGGCGCTGTTGAAAGATCATCCCCGCGCCGCCATGCGGCGAGGCGGGTGTAACCGAGGCTCACCCGGCCACCATCGACACCCGGGTGGCTCCGGCCCATCGAAGGAAGGAATCCATTGAGCGACACCACCGACGTGACGTCGGATGTCTCCAGCGTCCAGGCGCCGGAGGAGGCGACGGGCACCGCCCGGCGTCGGCGTCCTGGCAGCGGCCTTGCGGCGATGCTGCTCCCTGAGCTGCAGAGCATGGCCTCGTCGCTCGGAATCTCCGGTACGGCCCGCATGCGTAAGGGCGAGCTAATCGCGGTGATCCAGGAGCGTCAGGCCGGCGACAATCGGGTACCGGGTCCGCGCGGCAACGACGCTCCCCGCGAAGTACCAGCCCGTGTGGAGACACCCCGCAGCGAGGTACGCGCTGAGGTGCGCGACGGCGACCGGCGCGAGGAGACCGCGACCGCGTCGACCCCCCGCTCATCCCGGCGCGCCACGCGCCCGGCCGGACCGCCGGAGCCGCGTGTCGAGGAACGCGCCGAGGGCGGCCAGGTGACCGTGGCGGAGCGCCCGGCCCGGGGCGAGGGCGACAACAACGCCCGTCCCGACAGCGGTGGCGAGCGCGCCGAGCGCGACAACCGCCGGGACAACCGGGCGGAGCGCGGTGACCGCGGCGAGCGCAACGACCGCAACGACCGCAACGACCGCAACGACCGTGCCGAGCGCGTCGAGCGAGCGGACCGCGGCGACCGCAACGAGCGGGCCGACAACGACGACGACGGCGAGGGCGGCGGCCGGCGCGGCCGGCGCAGCCGGTTCCGGGACCGTCGACGTGGCCGTGGCGAAGGCGGCGGCGACCGCCCCGAGCGGGGCGGCGAGCCGCAGGTGACCGAGGACGACGTCCTCGTGCCGGTCGCCGGGATCGTCGACGTGCTCGACAACTACGCGTTCGTGCGGACCTCCGGCTACCTGGCCGGCCCCAACGACGTGTACGTGTCCATGGCGCAGATCAAGCGCTACGGGCTGCGGCGCGGCGACGCGGTCACCGGCGCGGTGCGCGCCACCCGCGACAACGACCAGCCCACGTCCCAGCGGCGCGACAAGTACAACCCGCTGGTCCGCCTGGACACGA